>JAURFD010000002.1 GCA_030827125.1 Candidatus Nanopelagicales bacterium | reverse complement strand
CATCGCATCGACGAGTCCCATCGTCCCATGGCATCCCATCGACGAGTCGCATCGTCCCATGGCGTCGAGTCGGTCGGTCGCCCACGCCCTCGATCGCGATCGCATCGACGCCTGAGCCTCGCCACGTCTAGATTTCCTGGGGATCCAGGAGCCCTGTGGTGACGCTGTAGATGGCGCCACCCACGACAATGCCGGGAGGCAGCAGCGGGTGGCTTCGAATGCGCTGGACGTCTCGGGCTAGCGCTTCGCGTTGGTCCTGCACCGTGTGGAACTCAAGGCTTCGCGTGTCGACGCCGTATTCCGCCGCGATGACATCGTGGATGGCGGCCTCCGAAGTGCCGGCCATGCGGCACTCCGTGTGAGGCATGACGAGGACGCGGTGGACGCCGAGGAGGTATCCAGCCAGGATGAGCGTCCGAAGCACATCGTCGGTGACACGCGCTCCGGCGTTGCGGAGGATCTTGACGTCGCCGGCGGACATACCGAGTGCGCGTAGAGGATCGATCCGAGAGTCCATGCACGTGATCACGGCGAGCCCCTGTCGCGCTCGGCCTGTCAGCCCTGCCCCTTCGAAATCGCTGGCGAATTCCGCGTTGGCGGCAAGGACATCGGTAAACGTCTCAGCCGGGAAGGAGGACATGGGGACAGCCTAAGCGGTCCCCTCCGTGACCGCCCCTTGACCGGCTCGTCCCGCGCGTGCGTGTGCCAGCAGTGTTTCCCGCAAAGACACGGTGGGGGCGGCGTCTTCCACCTCCACCTCGATGACGCCATCCTCGGCGAGTCGTGCGGGGTAGGTCGGCAGATATTCGCCGGGTGTCCCGAGGTGCTCCCCGGTGCGCAGGTCGTAGCGCCACCAGTGCTCCGGGCAGGTGATGACGCCGTCGACGCAGCGTCCTCCTTCGAGGGAGAGCCCACGATGCAGGCAGGAATCTGCCACGGCGTACGGCGTGCCCTCGACCACGTGGACGAGCACCGGGCGACCGGCGACGACGACACGCGTTGGGGTGGCAGCGGTCTCACTACTGATCGTGCGGTGCCATGAGGCCCCGACCCGAGTCGTCATCGTGAATCCGTCACGGGGTATCCAGTGCGGCGGCGGCAGCATCGCTGAGGCCACGGATGAGGGCGCGCCTCTGCTCCGGGGTGCGCCCCTGGACCATGGTCACCTGGATCAACGGCATGTGACCTCCACGGTCCCGAGCCGAGCGACGCGCGCCACGACACAGTCACCGGGCTGCACGGCAAAAGCGGCGGTGCAGGCACCGGACAGCACGGTCATGCCGGCCGTCAGTCCCTCACCCCGGCGCGCGAGCGCGCGTACGAGCCAGGCGACCGAGGATGCGGGGTGGCCGAGGACGGCGGCGCCGGCGGCGGTCGCCACCACCTGGCCGTTGACCTCCAGGACAACTCCGAGCAGGCGGAGGTCAATGCCGAGGGGATCCACGAGCTGCGATCCGGTGATGAAACCCGCGGAGGAGGAGTTGTCGGCGACGACGTCGGGCAGCGTGAAGGAGTAACCCGCGTAGCGGGAGTCCAGAACGTCGATGGCGGGCATGACCGCCGCGGTTGCAGCGAGTACGTCGGCCGCGCCGACATCGGCGCCTTCGAGGTCATCGCCAAGGAGGAAGGCGATCTCGGCCTCGACACGCGGTTGGATGAACTGAGTGGTCTCCAGAGGCGCACCCGGTTCGATGCGCATGTCGTTGGTGAGCCAGCCGTAGGCGGATTCGCTCACGTTCATCTGCTTCTGCTTGGCCTCGCTGGTGAGTCCGAGCTTGGCCCCAACCACCTGGTGACCCTGTGCGACACGATCGGCAACCACGAGGGCCTGGAGGTCATAGGCGGTGGCCACGTCGAAGTCTCCGTAGTCGCCGGTTAGGGCGGTCGTGGCGGTTCGTGTGTGCATAGCGTTGATCAGGCGGCAGGAGGCCTCCTGCGCGGGAATGGTCGTCATGCGGTCACTTCCTCTTCGGCGTGCTTGCGCGCCAACTCGAGTGCTACGTCGATGATCATGTCCTCCTGGCCGCCCACCACCTGGCGCTGGCCGAGCTCGAGCAGAATCTCTGCCACGGGGACGTCGTAACGCTCAGCGGCGCGTTCGGCGTGGAGGAGGAAACTGCCGTAGACGCCGGCGTAGCCGAGGAGCAGGCCCGCGCGGTCGATGACCTGTTGGCGCGGCATGATCGGGCGCACGATCTCCTCCGCCACGTCCATGAGAATGAGCGGATCGACGCCCGTCTCGATGCCGTACTTGGTAGAGACGGCAGCGAGGATCTCGGTGGGGCAGTTGCCGGCCCCGGCACCCAACCCTGCGGAGGTGCCGTCGAGATTCTTCGCACCCTCCTCATAGGCCGCGATGGAGTTGGCGACCGCCATGGACAGGTTGTTGTGAGCGTGGACGCCAAGGGGAACATCCAAGGCCCCGACCAGGGCGTTGACGCGGCGGCGAACGTCATCGACCGTCATGGCGCCGGCGGAGTCGGCGATATAGATGGTGTCGGCGCCGTACGACTGCATGAGCAGAGCCTGTTCGACCAGGCCCTCCGGGGAGTTCATGTGCGCCATCATGAGGAAGCCGATGGACTCCATGCCGAGCTCCTTGGCGACCTTGATGTGTTGCTCGGTGATGTCCGCTTCGGTGCAGTGCACAGCGATGCGCGCGACGGAGACACCCAGCTCGTTGACCTCGCGCAAATCGTCGGCGAGGCCGATGCCGGGCAGCATGAGGCAGGCGATCTTGGCGTTGGTCGCGGTCTCACAGGCCCGAGCGATCAACTCCTTCTCGGGCACGGCCGAGAAGCCGTAGTTGAAGCTGGAGCCGCCGAGTCCGTCCCCGTGGGCGATCTCAATGACCTGGACGCCGGCACGGTCGAGCCCGGCGACGATCTTGATGACGTCATCGGCGTAGTACTGGTGACTGATCGCATGCGATCCGTCGCGCAGAGTGGAGTCGATGAGGCGGTAGTCGGCGGCGGTCATGCGCTCACTCCTCGGTGTTCGGCGACGGCTTCACCGACGCGCATTGCGGCGGCGGTCATGATGTCCAGGTTGCCCGCGTAGGGCGGGAGGTAGTCGCCGGCACCCTCGACCTCGAGGAGAACCACGGCGCGATGCGGAACGACGCCACCGGGGGTGTTGTAGGGACCCTCTTCGATGACCGGGCGATTCTTGAGCCGGTAGCCGGGCACATAGGCGGCGACATCCTTTTCCATCGCGTAGACGGATTCGATGACGGCTTCATGGTCGGTGCCCTCCGGAAGCGCGCCGAAGACGGTGTTGCGCATGATGATGGGGGGCTCGGCCGGGTTCAAGATGATGATGGCCTTCGAGTGGTCGGCGCCGCCGATCTCGCGCAACGCCGTCGAGGTGGTCTTGGTGAACTCATCGATGTTCTGCCGAGTTCCGGGACCCGCGGACTTGGACGAGACGGTCGACACCATCTCGGCGTACGGTAGCGAGGGTGCCGCGCGACGAATCGCGTGCACCATGGGCGTCGTGGCCTGGCCGCCACACGTCACCATGTTGATGTTGTCGGAGTCGAGGTGCTCGGTGAGGTTGACCGCGGCGATCACCTTCGGACCGCGGGCCGCCGGCGTCAGATCGATAGCCGTGATGCCGGCTTCGCGGTACTTCTTGTAGTACCGGACGTGGACGTAGGCGCTGGTGGCGTCGAAGATCATGTCGAAGTCGTCGGCATGGTCGATGACCCAGTCTGGCCCCTCGTGAGGGGCGTCAAGGCCCAGGGATTTGGCCCTGGCCAGACCGTCCGAGGCGGGGTCGATTCCCACGAGTGCCGTGAGTTCCAGACGGTCGCTCCGGAGCATCTTGACCATGAGATCGGTACCGATGTTTCCGGATCCGATGATCGCGCAACGCAGAGGCATGGTGATCCTTTCCCGATCAGACGGTACGCAGGGTGATGGGACCGAGGCGATCGAACTCCGCCCGCCATACGGCATTGCGCTGGAGGGGCACAGCCGCGTGGAGTGCGCCGGTCATGATGATGGAGCCCGCCGGCAAGGTGACGCCGAGCGGATGCAGTGTGTTCGCCAGCCACGCGACCGCGTCGATGGGCCCGCCCAGGGCCGCAGCTCCGGCACCCGTCGCGACGAGGTCGCCGTTGGCGGTGAAGACCATGCCCAGCAGTGCTGGGTCATAGTCACCCAGGGGCACCACGCGGCTCCCGAAGGCAACCGCACCGTTGGAGGCAAGGTCGGCGATGGTGTCGGCCAGCTTGATCTTCCAGTCCGCGATGCGGCTGTCGACGATCTCCAGGGCGGCCATGAGGCCCGATGTCGCCTCCCAGGCTTCGGCGACGGTGCACCGAGGACCCGATAGCTCGGACCCGAGGACCACACAGATCTCCGCCTCCATCTTGGGATCGATGAAGTCATCCATACGGACGTCGGCGCCATCCGCGTAGACCGTGGAGCCGAGTACCGGTGCGTAGTCCGGTTGGTCGACGCCGAGCATCTGCTGCATCGGGCGGCTGGTGAGGCCGAGTTTGTAGCCGATGATGCTCTCGTCCTCGGTCATCAGGCCCGCGACGAGACCCTGCTGCACCGCGTAGGCATCCTCCGCGGTCATGTCCGGGAAGCGGTCCGTGAACGCGGGAATGGGGACACGGTCGGCCCGCGCCTTGAGCAGGTCGTGCGACATCGCCTCGATATCGGCGGGAGTGGGTCGACTCACGTGCGGTCCTTTCGCTGGTCGTGCTCGTCGTCGGTCGTCGTCATCGCGTCACTCGATCGCGGTATCCGAGTCGTTGGCTCACCGCGAGCCCTGCGTCAACAACCGGACGGGAGAAGCGACGAAGGGAGTCGCTGCCAAGTCGTTGCACCGGTCCGGCGATCGAGATAGCCGCGACGACATCACCGCGGGCGTTGCGGATGGGTGCCGCTATCGATGCCGCCCCCATTTCAGCCTCATTGACGTTCTCTGCCCAGCCCTGCCGCCGAATGTTCTCAAGGGTGGAACGCAGGGCCGCCTCGTTAGTGATCGTGGCGGGGGTGTGGCGACGCAGTGTCCAGCCGCGCAGGGTTCGATCCAGGTTCTCCGGTGTGAGGTAGGCGAGGAGTACCTTGCCGGTGCTGGTGCAATGCGCGTCGTTGCGGTGGCCGACACGACCGAAAAGCCTCAGGGTCTGGGGCGACTCGCGCCGCTCGATGTAGACGACCTCACGTCCGTCAAGGACGCCGATCTGCACCGTCTCGCGTGTGGCGTTGCGCAACTGGTCCAAGACGGCGGCGCTGGCTTCGTGAAGGTCGTTGTGCATGGCCACGGAGGCGCCGAGTTCGTACATCGCCAGGCCGAGTCGGTATGACCCGGTGCGGGGATCCTGCTCGAGCAGGCGTTCCTCGGCGAGCGTGCTCAGCAGGCGGTGCGCCGTGCTCTTGCCGATGCCGAGCCGTCGCGAAACCTCAGTCACGCCGAGTTCGCGGTCACCGTGGCCGAACTCGCGCAGGACACGGGCGGCATTGCGGACGCTCGACAGGGTGGACCGGCTCTTGCGTGGGTCGTCGGCGAAGTTCTCGGTCACGGCCGTCCCTGCTTGCGGGGGCGAAGTGCCTCCACGGTGAGGCGGCGCACCTGGTCAAACTCCGGTGGCGGATCCACGGGGAGGTCGTCGAGAGTGGGAGTGAGTTGTCGGGCGAGCAGGAGGTGAGCGCGGCGCAGTCCGGCGAGCTGCGCACCTTGCATCTCGTCCACGAGGGCCTCGCGACCCGGCGCGTAGGCGCGGAGCGCGTCGAAGTCGCGTCCAGCGGCGGCATGTGAATGAGCGAGTCCCGTCCCCGCGTGGGAAGCGTGGTGGGGCGTCAGACTGGAGCCGGGTGGCACCGCGAGGTGGTAAAGGATCGTGGGCAAGCCGAGGTGCCGGCGCACATCCTCGAACGCCGGATTTTCCGTTTCGTCGAGTAGGCCGAGGGCCGGAATGATCACGGGATCGAAGAATCGCAAGGTCCACGACAGGCCCGGCAGGTCGTCGTCGATGGCCACCTCCGGACCCTGCGCCGGGGCAAGCGTCTCGGCTGTCCCGATGACGTGGAGGACGCGGGTGCCGACGGCAGCGACGGTGATGTGACCCTCGCGCACGAGGGGCATGCGGCCGCGATCACCGGGGGTGAGCAGTTCAGCCGCGTCGAGGTAGGCCCGATGCAGGCCGTGCACGTAGGCCGCCATCGCGGAGCGCATGTCTTCGGGCTGGGGGGTCGCGAGGGACGCCATGCGAGGACGTTAGCAGTGAATCCCGCGGAGGGGAACATTGTCCTTCCATGCGGGACGCATTCTCTCTACGGTTTGGCCACCACCCCAACCAGGGTCACGGGCACACGGCGAAGGAGCAGGCATGGGCATCATGCGGTTGGCGCACGTCGACCTCACCGTTACCGATCTGGATCTTGCGACGGCCTACTACACCGAGGTCATCGGAATGATCGAGGCCGGTCGCGATGAGGATTCGGTATACCTCAAGTGCTGGGACGAAACAGACCATCACTCACTTCGACTGCGCTACGCACCTCGCGTCGGATTCGACCTTATGTCGTTCCGGGTCGAGCGTGAGGATGACCTGGCGGATCTCGAAAACATCGTTTCGCGTTATGGCTATCCGGTGGAGCGCTTGAGCAAGGGCGAGTCCGTGGGCCAGGGCGAGTCGATCCGCTTCGACACTCCGTCGGGTCACATCATGGAGTTGGTGTACGACGTCGAGAAGACGGGCCGGCTCACCAGCCTGACGAATCCCGCCCCGTTCGTCGAGGGGCTCAAGGGCATTGCACCGCCCCGCATGGACCACCTCTTGGTCAAGTGCGAAGAGGTCGGTGAAGCCACGAAGTTCTACACGGATGTCCTCGGCTTCCGCGTCACCGAGCAGCTGCTCGACGGAGACGGCCACCAGACCGCGACCTGGATGGAGCGGTCGCATTCACCGCATGACATTGCCCTGGTCTCGGGCCAGAATGGCGGCTTCCATCACTTCGCCTACTGGCTCGACGATTGGGATCATGTCCGCAAGTCGGCGGACATCCTGGCCTACAACGGGATTTCCATCGACGTCGGTCCCACGCGCCACGGCATCACACGCGGCAACACCATCTACTTCTTCGATCCGCTGGGTACCCGGAACGAGGTCTTTACCGGTGGCTACCGGCCTGATCCGGACTTCCCCACCATCACCTGGACGGAGGACAATGTGGGCCGCGCCGTTTTCTACTACGAGGGCGAAGTCAACAACCGATTCCTGACGGTGCACACCTGATGGGCATCCTTCGGCTCTCACACGTCGAAATCAAGGTTCCCGACCTTGAACTCGCGACTGCCTACTACTCCGAGGTCGTCGGGCTCATCGAGACCGCACGCACGCCCGAGCGTGTCTACCTGAAGTGTTGGGACGAGCAGCAGCACCACTCAGTCGTGCTCAACTACGAACCCGCGCACGGTTTGACGTACATGAGTTGGAAGGTCGAGGACGAGAGCGATCTCGACTTCTACGCGGCCCGTCTCGCGGAGGCGGGCATCGCCGTTGAGCGGGTCGAGGGCATCGCATTGGGTCCGGGCGGAGGCAAGGCCATCCGATTTACGACCCCCTCGGGCCATCAGATGGAGTTCATCCACGGCATGGAGTTGGTCGGCAATCTGCTGCCGCTGTTCAATCCACCACCCAAGCCGCTCAATTTGGTGGGTGTCGCTCCGCCACGATTGGACCACATCTTCATCACGGTGGAAGACGTCGGCGGCATGACACGGTTCCTCCAGGATGTCCTCGACTTCCACATGACCGAGCAGGTCGTCGGCGACGACGGATTCCAAATCGCGACGTGGCTCGAGGTCTCCCACAGTTCGCACGACATTGCGCTCGTGACCGGCCCCGACGGTGGCCTGCATCACTTCGCCTTCTGGGTCGACGACTGGAACGAGATTCGCGATGCCGCGGACGTGATGGCCTATCACGGCGTACGGATCGATACGAATCCCACGCGTCACGGGGCGACGCGGGGCCACTGCCTGTACTTCTTTGATCCGGCGGGCAACCGCAACGAGGTCTTCACTGGCGGCTACTGGACCGACCCCGACGACGAGCCGGTCACCTGGACCGAAGGTGAGATGGGACGCGCCCTCTTCTACTACGACGGCGTCGTCGACCAGCGGTTCCTGACGGTGCACACGTGAGAGGCAGGACTCCATGACGACCATCGATGCAGGCCACGAGACCGCCAAGGTCTCACTGCCGCGGACTGAGCGACCCGATGCTCCCGCGTACCTCCAGCGGTACCAGGAGCGACAGGCGCGCACCGCGACACCGACGGCCACGCCCGAGGAGGCCGACGACAACACGCCGCTCTACCTGCGGCGCTTCCGCGAGCGTCGCGAAGATGGCAATTCACTGGAAGCGCCCGTCCCGCTGTGGGAGGGCGCGGAGCTGGGCGCGACCCGGGCCTGGGCGGAGGTCACTCGCACGCGCGAGATCATCCCTGAGGCCCGGGAGCACATGCCCGCGGTCGCCACCGACATCTACCTCGTGCGTCACGGTGAGACCCAGGGCTACTCCACGGAGTCAGGGCTCACGCCGATGGGCTCGTGGCAGTCGCATCGGCGTGGCCAGGAACTGGCCCGTCGTGTGATGACCGGGCACACGGTCACCATGGGGTGCGCGGACACCAACCGGGCACGGCAGACGGCGGAGGGGATCCGCCGAGGGCTTCTCGATCAGCTCGTCCTCTTCGGTCGCGAAGCTGACATCGGCGAGATTCGCCCCTACGAGGAGTTTCGGAACTTCCAGGTCGCCACTCCAGATGGATTCCGCGACGTCACGCAAGCTTTCCGGCAGTACCACTCCGAGATGGAGATGTACGAGCGGCTCCGCGACGGCGGACGTCCGCAATGGCTGGTTGACGTCGATCGGTTCTGGGGAATCCAATCCGGGGGCGGTGACCCCATTACGCACTGGCTCACCATGCCCATGCTCACCTTCGAGCCGCCGGTTGCCTGTGTTCGACGATTCTGGGCGGGCATTCTGCGTATGCATGCGGAATCCCCGGGTCACACCACGATCGTGGCTACCCATTCCGGGCCGATCCGTGCCTTCGCGACGTGGGCGATGGGATACGACCCGGGCGAGCCGTTCAACACCGAGTTCGTGCGGGTGCGGATCCTCAAGGACTCCAAGGAAGCGGTCGTGCTCTACCGCAACCGCGTGCAGGAAGTCCCCGTGCCCAACCTCGACGACTTCCCAGACTGGTGGGCCGGACTCGAGGGCCAAGCAGTGCCAGCCTCGCGAAGGGGGGAGTAGGCGTGAGCACCACGATGTGGTTCCAGAGTTACTGGCCGGGTATGAAGGCTGATGTCGGCGGCAAGGCCGCGAGTCTCGGCGAGATGACGGGAGCGGGCCTGCCCGTCCCCCCCGGCTTCGCGATCACGACGGGCGGTTATCGGCGGGCCCATGACGAGGCGGACCTTGACGCGACGCTGGCCCGCCTCCTCCACGGTCTCAACACCGAGGACACCGACATGGTGTCGCGGGTGTGTAGTGAGGTGCGGGATGCGATTCGCACGATGCCGCTGCCGGGAGAGGTTGAAGCGGAGATCCGCCGGTCCTACGACGAGCTATGCCGTATGGCAGACACGGTGAATTTGCCGGTCGCGGTTCGCTCGTCGGCCACCTCCGAGGACTCCCCGGATGCGTCCTTCGCCGGCGAACACGACACCTACCTGTGGGTGCGCGGTGGAGACGATGTTGTGGATGCCGTACGTCGTTGCTGGGCGAGCCTGTTCACCGATCGCGCCACGTGCTATCGCGTGGTGATGGGCTACGAGCATCGCTCCGTCGAGATGGCCGTGGTGGTGCAAAAGATGGTGCGACCCAAGTCGGCCGGCGTGGCCTTCACATTGAACCCCTCGGACGGAGACCGCTCCGTCGTGGCCATCGACTCAGCATGGGGATTCGGCGAGGGCGTGGTGTCGGGTGAGATCACGCCAGACAACTTCCTGGTGGACAAGGTGCTCTTCGAGGTAAGCAAGCGCAATGTCTCCACCAAGGAGTCGGAGTTTGTGCTCACGGATCACGACACGGTCGAAAAGGTCGATTGTGACGCTGCCAAGGCGAGCGAACCGTCGCTCACCGACGACGAGATCAAGGCCATCGCCCGCCTGGCGCGATCGGCGGAGCGCCACTACGGAAGCCCCCAGGACATCGAGTGGGCCGTCGACCTCGACCTCCCGGACGGCGAAAACATCATTCTTCTCCAAGCCCGTCCGGAGACCGTTTGGAGCAAGAAGGCACCACAGCGCATCACGGAGGGGCAGAATCCCTCTGACTTCATGGCCAGCATCGTCTCCACGTTGGTCAATCCATTGCACGCCCGCAAGAAGTGATGTCCCCCGATCGACCCTGAGGAGAGCGCATGACTGAGAGATTCCCCAGCCCGTTCGAGGTTCCCTCCCCGGAAGGTGCCTCGGACTGGACGAGTCTGTATCCCTATGGCCTCGTGTTCAGCGAGGACCGCAAGGACTATGAAGACTCCGTCTTCTGGTTTCAGGACGGAATGCACTGGCCGGATCCGCTGCCTCCATGGGATGCGTCGATCATCGACCTCGCTTTCGGGGCGCTGAGCCAGTACAACAGCCGCGTCTTCATCGTGCCTCCGGCAAACGGACTCAGCGTGCGTCTGCTCAACGGCTACGTCTACCTGTCGCCGGTGCCGGCCGACCCGGCCGACATTGAGAAGCGTGCGGGCATGTTCATGGAGCGTGCCGGCTACTACTTCATGAACTGGAATGACCTCTACGACAAGTGGATGCTGAAGGTTCGTGCCCTGGTCGGTCGCCTCGAGGCGATCGAGATCGAGCCGCTCCCGGACTTCGAGGACTTCTCCGTCGTGCAGGAAGGCCACGGCAAGACCAGCGGATTCGATCTTTACAAGGCCTACAACGACCTGCTCACGGCCGTAGCCGAGATCTGGAATTACCACTTCGAGTTCTTGAACCTCGGCTACGCGGCCTACCTGGACTTCTTCGGGTTCTGCAAGACCGCATGGCCGAACATCCCGGACCTGGCCATCGCCAAGATGGTGGCCGGTGTCGAGGTCGATCTCTTCCGGCCCGACGAGGAGCTCAAGCGCCTCGCGCGCCTGGCCAAGGAGTCAGGTGTGGCCGACGCGTTCGGCTCGGGTGATGTCGAGACGACGTGCGAGACGCTCAAGGGCAGCGAAGCTGGCCGGGCCTGGATCGCCTCCTTTGAGGAGTCTGCGGAGCCGTGGTTCAACTTCTCCACCGGTTCCGGTTTCTACCACAAGGACAAGATCTGGATCGAGAACGTCGAGGTCCCCTTCGACTTCATCAAGAACTACATCGACAAGCTGAACAAGGGTGAAGACATCGCTCGTCCGTTGGAAGCCATTCACGCTGAGCGTGATCGGATCGTGGCGGAGTACACCGAGCTGCTTGCGAGTGATGAGGATCGCGAGGCCTTCCAGGGCAAGCTCGGGCTCGCGCGCGTTGTGTTCCCGTACGTTGAGAACCACAATTTCTACGTCGAGCACTGGACCCACTCGGTGATCTGGCGCAAGATGCGTGCGATTGGTTCGGTCTTCGTCAAGGAGAGCTTCATCGAGCAACCGGATGACATCTTCTACATGCATCGCGGCGAAGTGCACGATGCCATCACCGATCTGTACACCTCCTGGGCTGCGCCTGAGCCCGCTCGTGGCCCGAAGTACTGGCCGCCGATCATCAAGCAGCGCCGCGCCATGGTGGAGGCCTGCAAGAAGCAGAAGCCACCGCCTGCTCTCGGCACGCCGCCGGAGGTGATCACCGAACCGTTCACCGTCATGCTCTGGGGCGTCACCTCGGAGTCGGTCGACGGGTGGCTTGGCGCGGCGGACAATGCCGACGGGAGCCTGAAGGGGATGTCCGCTTCACCGGGTGTGGTCGAGGGTGTGGCTCGTGTCATCTTCTCGCCGGATCAAATCGCCGAGGTTCAAGAAGGCGAGATCCTGGTTGCACCGTTGACGGCTCCGTCCTGGGCCCCGATCTTCGGCAAGATCGCGGCCACGGTCACTGATACCGGCGGCATGATGAGTCACGCCGCCATCGTGTGCCGTGAGTACGGACTGCCAGCAGTCACCGGGACGTCGTTCGCCACGAGCACCATCTCGACTGGCGATCGCATCCGGGTCGACGGCAACACCGGCGTCGTCACCAAGATCGACTGACGAAGTTCAACTGAGCAGGTTGAACGGACGATCCACCGCTCTACACAGTGGCGCGGCCCGGGGGAGGGGACCAAAGTCCCCTTCTCCGGGTGCGTCCCTCCCCACGGGACGAGCCTGCCCCGTCGAGGACCGATCATTTGTAACGTAACTGGCAAGATCCGGTGGTGCGAGGCACCGGCAATGGGAAGGGAAGACCATGCTGACCGTTGAGCAGAACGAAGAACTCACCCGCATCGGTCCCGGGACTCCGATGGGGGAGTTGCTGCGGCGCTACTGGTACCCGATCGCCTTTGAGCAGGATTTCGACACCGTGCCGAGCAAGACGGTCCGGCTGCTCAGTGAGAACTGGACGCTGTTCAAGACACCCAAGAGTGGCAAGTACGGAATCGTGCTGGAGCAGTGCCCGCATCGCAGCGCGTCTCTCACCTACGGTGTCGTGCACGAGGACGGCATCCGCTGCGGTTACCACGGCTGGAAGTGGGACTTCGATGGCAACTGTCTTGAGCAGCCTGCTGAGGCCGACAACCAGAACTTCCGTGACCGGGTCAAGCAGAAGGCTGGCAAGGCCCAGGTCATGGGTGGCATGGTGTGGGTGTACGTAGGTCCTGACCCCGCCCCCGAACTGCCCCGATTCGATGTCTTCGTCGAGGACGGCATCCGCGATGTCGGCCACTCGACCCTGCCCTGCAGTTGGCTGCAGATCATGGAGAATTCCGTGGATCCGCACCACGTGGAGTGGCTGCACGGTTACTACTTCGAGTTCCTCGGTCAGACGCAGGGCTTCGATGCCCCCAAGTCCTTCCAGAAGAAGCACCTGAAGGTCGGCTTCGAGGAGATGGAGTGGGGCATCCTCAAGCGACGAGTCCAAGAGGGGGGCACGGAGGAGAACGATGACTGGAAGGTGGGGCACCCGCTCGTTTTCCCGTTCTACATGCGCGTGGGTGGTGCCGGCATCGACCAGATGCAGATCCGCGTCCCCATCGACGAGACCACGACCTGGAAGTTGTTCTACTCCCTGCACCATCCCGAAGGTGGCGCGTGGGAGGCGCAGGATCGCCCCGAGGTCTACGAGTACCAGTGGCGTGATGAGCAGGGTCGATTCATCACCGACTACATCGAGGGCCAGGACATCATGGCCTGGGTCTCGCAGGGTGCCATCACGGATCGGACTCAGGAGCACCTGGGTCGTTCGGACGCCGGCGTCGCGATGCTTCGCAAGATGTTCAAGGAGAACATGAAGAAGGTCGCCAAAGGCGAGGATCCGATCGGCACCATCCGCGAGAAGCACGACGTCATCCCCCTTCCGTGTGAGCGGGACAAGTTCGGTGCCGAGCGAGAGTTCGCGGCGGCCTTCATCAACATGGGCTCGATGCGCTACAGCCCGATCAAGCAGCAGCTGCTTGATCTCCACGAGGACGCCTGGGCTCGCCGCGAGAAGGCCGGCGCAGATGCATGAGTCTGACTCGACGCAGTCCTGGAGTGTCGCCTTGAGTGAGATGCCCCCGGATCCGCATCGTCTGCCGTCGCCCGGGTCATGGTTCGCCGGTGACGCCGAGCGGCACTTGCTCGATCGACCTCGGTATTGCCCCATGTGCGCGTCGAGCATCGAGATCCATGGAGGCATCTCCACGGAGTACTGGTCCTCGGATCAGCGTGTCTTCATGACCTGGTGTGGTGAGTGCGGTTGGTTCGGTGATGTGGTGCGCTACGGCATGGTCACCATCGCCGAGGAGGAACACTGACCGCCCTGGTTTTCGACTTTGGCGGCCCCGTGCTGTTGACCCCCTTTGAGTTGCGCGCGGCGGGGGAGCGGTCGATGAGTTTGCCCCCGGGAACCCTGACGTGGACGGGTCCGTTTGACCCGGATGCGGACGCTGACTGGCGGGTTTTCCAGTCCGGCGAGATGAAGGAGACTGAGTACTGGCGCCGCCGCTGTGAGGAGTTCGCCGACCTCACGGGTGAACCTGCCGAGATGCCGGCCTTTATGGCGCACCTCTATCGGGGTAGCGTCGAGGAGCTCACCCGGCCCGAGGCACGAGCCCTCATTGCCGAGGCCAAGGCGGCGGGAATTCCCGTGGGGCTCCTCACCAACGATCTTCGCTCCTTCCACGACCAGGAATGGGTGGACACCATGACGGTCCTCGCCGAGTTTGACTTCATGGTCGAGGGGCGCACCGATGGGGTGATGAAGCCCGATCCACGTGCCTACGAACTCATGGTGGAGCGGATGGGAGTGGCTCCGGAAGAGTGCGTGTTCATCGACGATCAGCCGATCAACCTCGAGGGCGCGCGGACCATCGGCATGCAGACGGTCTATCTCAACCCGGTGGATCCCGGACCGGGCTTCGCCCAAGCGCGCGCGCTTCTGGGGCTCGACGCCGGATCGCCCTGACGAGGAGAAGCACATGGATCGTCCGCTGCGCGTAGCCATCGTGGGCGCTGGCCCTTCCGGGTTGTATGCCGCCGACGCCCTGGCATCCCAAGATGACGTGCCCGTCACCGTAGATGTCATCGACCGCCTTCCGACGCCGTTCGGGCTGGTGCGCTACGGCGTCGCGCCTGACCACCTGAGCATTCGCTCCGTACGCGACAAGCTGGACGCGATCTTCGATCGTCCGGGGGTCCGTTTCCTTGGCAATGTCGAGGTCGGCACGGATCTCACCTGGGCCCAGATGGAACAGTTCTATGACGCGATCATTCTTGCCTATGGCGCCTCGCGCGATCGCGAACTTCAGATTCCGGGCGAGGATCTCGAAGGCAGCATTGCCGCCACGGACTTCGTGAACTGGTACACGGGGCATCCGGACATGGACCCCGATGAGTTCACCGACCTCCTTGCTCGCGCACGCAGTGTCGCGGTCATCGGCGTGGGCAATGTTGCCGTGGACGTCACGCGCGTCCTCAGCAAGTCACCCGGCGAAATCGAGCACACCGACATGCCCCAGCACGTCTTCGACGCCTTGCGTGCGTCCTCGGTGCGCGAGGTGCACCTCATTGGTCGGCGCGGACCGGCGCAGGCCAATTGGACGACGAAGGAACTGCGCGAGCTCGGCGAGCTGAGTGAATGCGGCATCGTCGTCGATGGAGGTGCCGAGGTCGATGATCCGGCGAGCGCCTCGGCCATCGCGTCTGACAAGGCCACCGCCCGCAACGTTGCAGTCATTGCCGAGTGGTTGGAGCGTTCGGTGGCGGACCAGCCGCGCATGATTCATGTGCATTTTCGTTCACGGCCCGTGGAGATCCGCGGCGACGGCCGTGTGCAAGAGCTCGTCCTTGAGCGGACCATCATCGATGCCGAGGGACGCGCGACCGGTACCGGCGAGACGTCCACGCTCCCCGTCGACGTGGTGATCCGGAGTGTGGGCTACCGGGGTCTACCCCTCGACGATGTTCCGTTTGACGGTTCCCGCCACGTGATCCCCAATGACGAGGGACGGGTTCTCGGCGACGGGGGACCTATTCCCGGCCTCTATGTCACCGGGTGGATCAAGCGAGGCCCCAGTGGGATCATTGGGACCAACAAGAAGTGTGCCGTGCAGACGGTGAGCGGTCTTCTCGCCGATGCGCAGGCCGGACTGCTCGGGGCTGCAGGGGGTGCCACGGCGGCTGCCGTGGATGCGGCGCTGACCGGTTGGCAGGTCGTCGATCATGACGGGTGGCGCCGTATCGATGAGGCCGAGCGCGCTCTCGGCGCACGTGCCGGTCGAGACCGGACCACGGTGCACACGCGTGAGGATCTTCTGGCCGCATCCCGCTAGACGACCTGGGTAGCCTCCCAGGCGGTACCCGCCGTGGGCTCGGCGCCGCAGGACACCGGCCGCGGGTTGAGAGGGACAGGCCGCACCGTGACGGTGGCGCGGCGCCCGTCGCCAAGATCCATGCCCACCGTCGTGTCCGTCGTCGCGGTCACTGCGCCGCGGATGCCCCATTGGGTGAGAACGGCGAGTTCGGCGACCTGGGCCGCGGGATCAAGTGCGGGAGAGCCGCGCATAAAGGCCCCGAGGGCCGGGTCGAGGGCGTCCGCATCCAAGGTGACGATGGCGGCTTCGGGGGTGAGCCGGCCGTAGACCATTCCCTGTCGTGTCTGCAGAGCCGTTGGGGCGAATCGATGGCCGCCGAGATGGGAAGACTCCCACACGCCGATCCTCGCTCCGAGGTGACGCACCAGTTCGCGGCCGGCGATGCCGCAGCAGGCGTCGCGCGCGGAGTTGGTGCAGATCAGCAGCGTGGGTGCGTCTGCTGTCTCGTCGTCCTGTTGGGCGCTCGGGTCCCCCGATACGGGCCAGTCCACAATCTCGGCCGGATGCGAGGTGACGTGACGCCGCGGCAGGCCCCCGCTGCCGGAGACGATCCAGATGGTGAGCGCTCGATCCTCGGCGTCCTTGCGGCGCACCGTGGGTCGCACGAGGAGGACGCGACGGAGGGCATCGCTGGCCAGATCACGGACCCCGTGACGCCTGCTCGTGGCCGGGGCCCGATCACCCCAGGGTCCTGAGTCCTCAACGAGCCACCAGGTATCGGCTCGTGGCGCGGTACCGGCGAGCGGTTCGTCGACGAGGCGACAGGCGGTCACGGCGCCTCGAGGCGGACTGGGCCGGCAAGTGCAGCGATCACTCCGGGCACCGGAAGCCCGGAGGCATCCCTCTTGCTCGGGCTGAAGTTGATCTCTAATGGCGCCCCCGAGGGGGAGGCGGCCATCACCGGGCCCACCCCGCACCACGCCAGGTGAATGTGATCCTCCCCGCGGAGGAATCGGTGGCACCGCACGCCGCCGGTTCCTCGACCCTTGAGGGGGATGTCGTCCAAACTGCTGATCTTGACGGTTCCGGTGGCGGTGCCTGGGAGGGCGTCACTACTCCCCGTCACGGTGACGATGACCGGATCAACGGCATCGCCGGGAACCGCCCCGCAGTAGACCACCTGCGCCCCGGGTTGGAGGCGTATGCCGGCCATGCCCGCGGCTGAACGCCCCTGTGGTCGCACCGCTTGGGCCGGGAAACGCAAGGCTTGGGCGTCCGACGTGATGAGGACGATGTCGTCTTCATTCGTGGCCTCGACGGCCCCCACCACCTCATCGCCATCGGCCAGGGCGATGAGATCCCACGCGGTGCGGGTGGGCGGACCTTCGACAGCGGTGCGCTTCACGGTGCCCCCCGCGGTGCCGAGCAACGCCACCGCGGGGGGATCGGTCACGTCGAGGAGACCCACAACACGTTCGCCCGCCGCAAGATCAAGAAACGCGCCGAGGGGAGCGCCGCCGGCCAGCGACGGAGCGTGGGCTGTCGTCGGCAGGATGGGCAGGTCATGCACGGGAATGCGCACGGCTCGGCCGAGGCTGGTGACCAGGGCGATCTCACCGCGGCCGGTGGATGTGGTGTGAGCGACGATGGCGTCGTGGCTCCCCCGGGAGCCGCCTTCGCCGAGTTCGGCCGTGGCCGTCCGCGCAATCAAGCCCGTGCCGGCCAGGAGGACGTGGCACGGGGAATCGGGTAGCTCGAGCGAGAGGTCCTCTGCCCTGACCGCGGCGCCGGAGTCTTCGAGCAGGATGGTGCGGCGCGGTGTGGCGTGTTGCTCGGCAACGGCGAGCAGCTCATCGGCGATGACCCCGCGGAGGACCTCGTCATCTTCCAAGATGGTGGTGAGGCTCTCGATCCGGCCGCTCAATTCGTCGCGTTCGGTTTCGAGTTCGATGCGAGAGAACTTCGTCAATCGACGAAGGGGCATGTCCAGAATGTAGGTCGCCTGTTCGGTGGTGAGATCGAAGATCGACATCAGCCGCTCGCGCGCCATACCGGCGTCATCGCTGGATCGAATGACCTCGATCACCTCGTCAATGTCGACGATCGCGATCAAGAGTCCCTCGACTAGGTGAAGGCGCTGCTCTGCGCGCAGCCGACGGTAGGCACTGCGTCGACGAACCACGCTGCGTCGGTGTTCGACAAAGACCTGCAACTGCTCGCGAAGCCCAAGAGTCTTCGGCTCGCCATCGACGAGGGCGACGGCGTTGACCGTAAAGTTCTCCTCGAGCGGGGTCATCTTTTGTAGCTGCAGCAGCATCGCGTCCGGGTTGACCGAGGGGGCCAACTCAATGACGAGGCGCAGCCCGTGTTCGCCGTCGGTGAGGTCGACGATGTCGGAGATGCCCTGCAGCTTCTTGGCGTTGACGAGGTCTTTGATGCGCTCGATGACCCGCTCAGGGCCGACTCCCCAGGGCAATTCGGTGACGACGATGCCGCGACGGCGCGGAGTGACCTGTTCGATGCGGGTGGTCGCGCGCATACGGAAGGATCCGCGGCCGGTCGCGTAGGCCTCACGAATGCCGTCTAGTCCGACGATGAGTCCACCGGCGGGAAGGTCGGGACCGGGCACAAACCGCAGAAGTGCGTCGAGATCAGCATCGGGATGAAGCACGAGGTGCCGAGCGGCCGCAACCACCTCGCCGAGGTTGTGCGGTGCCATCGAGGTCGCCATCCCCACGGCAATCCCGGCCGCGCCGTTGACGAGCAGCGCCGGAAAGGCCGCCGGGAGGACCTCGGGTTCGAACTCTCGGCCGTCATAGTTGGGGACGAGGTCCACAACATCTTCATCAATGTCGGCGGTCATCGACAGTGCCGATGGCGCCAGGCGGCATTCGGTATAGCGCATGGCGGCCGGGCCATCGTCGAGGGATCCAAAGTTGCCGTGGCCGTCGATGAACGGCAAGCGCAGCGTGAAGGGTTGTGCCATGCGTACGAGGGCGTCGTAGATCGCGCTATCCCCGTGTGGATGAAGTCGGCCCATGACCTCGCCGACGACGCGGGCGCTCTTCACGTGCCCGCGATCGGGACGCAGCCCCATCTCGCTCATCTGGAACAGGATCCGCCGCTGGACTGGCTTGAGGCCGTCGCGGGCATCGGGCAGGGCCCGGCTGTAGATCACGGAGTAGGCGTACTCGAGGAAGGAACTGCGCATCTCGCCGTCGACGTCGACGTCAATGATGCGGTCGGCAGCGGGTGCGGGCTTGCTGGTCCGCTTCGCCATCGAGGCAGCCTCCTAAACGCTGGTGCGAGATGTAGGGCTTGAGACTACGGTCGGGCCCCGACAGAGGCGACAGCCCGGGCGGCCGTGTCGAGGCCAGCCTCTAGGGCGGCATCAATGCCCTGACGGCGCACCCAGCGGCTGAGGAACCCGGCCGTGAACGCGTCGCCCGCGCCTGTCGTGTCGAGGACCTCCGCCTCGATGCCAATAGCCGGTTTGCGCGTCACGGTCTGGCCGTGGGCGACCAGGGCACCGCCGGGGCCGAGTTTGACAACGACCACGGCTGCACATTCGCGCAGGGCGAGGGCGGCGTCTTCGGGGTCCTGGAGTCCGGTGAGTGTGGCGGCTTCGGCGGCATTGGCGAAGAGCACGGCGCATGGGCGAATCCACCCGAGGAAGGTGGCGGCACCGACCTCGCGGAGGGGGTCGACCGACGAGGCGTCAATGCTTACCGTCATGTCCTTGTGCCGGGCGATGTCCAGGGCTCCCAGTGCGGTGAAGCGCGTTTCGGCGTGGAGGAGCGAGTAGCCCGACAGGTGGAGATGGCCTCCCGAGGGGAGCGCGTCTTGGGTGAGGTGCTCGGGGAGCAGCCCCGCATTGGCGCCGAGATCTGGCAGCATCGTGCGCTCCCCATCGGGGGTCACGAGCGACACGCAGATCCCGGTATCCCGCTGCGGGTCCTGCTCGATCAGGAGGCCCACACCGGCATCGGCTAGCGAGCGGAGTGTTTGGTCCCCGAACGCGTCCGCACCGACGCGGCCCACGACCATCGCCTCCGAGCCGACCGCTGCCAGCCAGGCGGCGACGTTGCCGGCGGCCCCACCCAGGTGATGGCTGATCTGGGCAGGAGTATCGGTCCCCGCCGCGGGTGCGTGGGGAATGCGGACGATGAGGTCCATCATGAGATCGCCGAGGACCGTGATGGGGAAGGAGTCTTCTGCCACCGTCAGGCGTCCCGCCGTGACGCGACAGCGATCTGTGCGGCGAGGTCGGCGTTCCGCAGGATGATCTCGGTATTGGCCTCCAGGCTCGCCCCCGCCGTAGCGCGATGGAAGTAGTCAAGGAGGAAGGGCGTGACCTCCTTGCCGCGAACTCCAGAGGCGCGGGCCAGTTCCAAGCCCTCCTCCAATGTCCGGTCGTGGAGCACCGGATCGAGCTGGGCGTCCTCCGGGAGCGGGTGGGCGACCACAAGCGACCCGCGGATGCCGAGCGCAGTGCGCGCGTCCATGATCGCGGCCACCTCGTCAGCAGTGTCGACTCGCCAGTCGATGCGGACACCGGAATCGGTGAGGTAGAACCCCGGAAATTGGTGGGTGCCGAAACCGACGACCCCGACGTTGAGTGTCTCTAAGCGCTCCAGGGTTGCGGGAACATCGAGAATCGACTTCACCCCGGAGCACACCACCACCATCGGTTCGACGGAGAGGGTGTCGAGGTCCGCGGACTCATCCCAGGTGTCCCGCGCCTCTCGGTGAACGCCGCCCAGGCCTCCGGTGGCGAAGACGCGAATGCCGACACGCGCGGCGATATGGGAAGTGGACGCCACCGTGGTGGCACCGGACAAGCCGAGACCGACGACGCTGCCGAGGTCGCGCACGCTCACCTTGAGGACGTCGTCGTCCTGGGCAATGAACTCCAGGGCTTCGTCGTCGAGTCCCACAGCGACTCGGCCCCGAATGACGGCGATGGTGGCCGGGACGGCGCCGCGTTCGCGGATCGTGCGTTCGACCTCGCGGGCGACCCGCAGGTTCTCCGGGCGGGGAAGGCCGTGGCTCACGATGGTCGACTCCAGGGCGACAACGGGGACGCCGTCCCGCAGAGCCTGCTCGACCTCGGGCGATAGCGTCAGCGCTTCCTTCACATGAGAAACGCTATCGGTCCCGAGGCGATAGCGTGACCCTCGTGTCGGATCCGGAATTCCCGACCTCGTGGGTGACCGAGGATCACCTTCGTGATGGGCGTGAGGTCACGGTCCGCCCCATCACCCCGGAGGACGGGGTGGGCTTGCGCGCCTTCCACGGGGCGCTGTCGGATACCTCGATCTATCTGCGGTACTTCGCTCCGCATCCAGAACTGTCCGATGCTGATGTGAGCCACCTGACCAGGGTTGATTATCGCAATCGCGTTGCCCTGGTCGCGGTGGAGGAGGGGGACATCGTGGGTGTCGGCAGATTTGACCGGATAGACGAACTGAGTGCCGAAGTGGCCTTCCTGGTCCGGGACGATCATCAGGGTCACGGCCTCGGCAGCGCCCTGTTCCGACATCTCGTCGATGCTGCTCGTGACCGTGGCTTCACCCGCTTCGTCGCGGAGGTGTTGCCGCAGAACGGGCGCATGATGACGACCTTCGCGCACTCCGGCCTTCCGGTTCAGCGGCACTACGAGGATGGTGTCGTGCGCCTAGACATTGAACTGTCCTCGACGTCGGATGCGAGAATGAACGGATGAGCGATGCCTCAACCCTGCATGGGCGTTTGCGCACAGACATTGAGCGCAGCGGCTACTACCCGGCGCTCGTAGCCGATGCGTTGGAGACTGCCCTAGCGGGTGAACCCCTGGCGTCGTACGTCGTCCATCATGAGGCGACTTTCGATCGGGACGAGTTGCGGCGGCACGTGACGGTCCTGGTGTTGACGCCGACTCGGCTGATCGTGGGACATACCGATGAGCACGGGCCCGACGACAGTTGTCCGCACCCCTACGCTTCAGCGTCCACCGAGGCCGTGCGCCTGGAGAAGGTGGACTCGGTGGTGGTGACCCGAGTCGTGGCCAATCCGGCGCGCCATAAGGCGGGGGGACCGATGCGTGAGGTCGTGCTCACGATCGGATGGGGTGCGGTTTCACGCATCGATCTTGAGCCGGCCGGTTGTGGCGATCCCGAGTGCGAGGCCGATCACGGGTACACCGGTGCGGCCAGCAATGACGATCTGTCGCTGCGCGTGTCGGAGGCCGCCGACGGTCCGGACGTCGTGTCCCGCACGCTCGCCTTCGCCGCAGCGTTGTCGGAGGCCACGGCCGCGCGGCTGCGATGACGGACACCCTGACTCCGCCCGCGTATGGCGAGGGGACACTCTCGGAGGTCATGCCCAGTGCAGCGGCGCTCCTGGGAATGCCGGGGGTGAGTGACACGCTGGGGATGGGTGTGAGCCTTCCCGAGGCCCGGGGAGTGACGGTGCTCCTCGTGGACGGTCTCGGTTGGGGCGCTCTGCGCGCGCATCAGGACCTTGTGCCGGATCTCGCTGGCCTCGGGGCCGGGTCGCTCAGTGCCACGTTCCCCACGACCACCCCGACGTCACTCGCCTCGCTCGGGACCGGGCTCGCACCCGGGGAACACGGGATCATGGGCGCGGCGTTCTACCTCCCCGAGACGGGCCACCTGCTCCATCCGCTGACCTGGCGCGATGAGCCGCACCCGCTCGCCGTCCAACCGGACGCCACGATTCTGGAGCGAGCCGAACGCCACGGACTCTCGGTCTCTTCGGTTTCCCCGCGTGCCTACGAGCACAGTGGTTTGACGCGGGCCGTGCTTCGCGGGGGCCGCTATCGCGGGGCTGATGGATTCGGTGAACGCGTCGCCGAGGTGGCCCAGGCGGCGCGCGAGTCCGCGGCGTTGACCTACGCCTACTGGCCTGATCTGGATCGCACCGGTCACGTGCACGGTGTGGAATCTGAGGCGTGGCGGGAGGAGCTTCGCCACGTCGAGGCGCTCGTCACTCGGCTCCTCGACGTATTGCCCGACGATCACCTCCTTGCGGTGACATCCGATCACGGGATGATCGATTGTGTTCGGCGTATCGATCTCGACGGGGATCACCGGTTCCGGCACGGCGTTCGATTCTTCGCGGGGGAGCCGCGCATGCGTCATGTCTACTGTCGTGACGGGGCCGCGTCCGAGGTTGCCGAATCGTGGCAGATCGCACTCGGTGATGCCGCCTGGGTGATGACGCGAGACGAGGCTGTCACGGCGGGACTTTTCGGACCGGTCGTCGCGGACCATGTGGATCGCATTGGCGATGTGCTGGCCCTCGCCCGCGGCGATGTCGCCCTGGTGAGCGAGGAGGTTGACCGTCCTGTGTCGTCACTGCTCGGGCAGCATGGATCCTTGACCGAGGATGATCTGCGGGTGCCGCTGATCCTGTCGAGAGGAAGGGCTTCACGTGGCTGAACTCGTGTTCTTCTCCGGGACGATGGACTGCGGCAAGTCGACGTTGGCGCTCCAGACCGATCACAATCATGCGTCGCGCGGTCGATCCGGGCTGATCTTCACCCAACTCGATCGCATGGGCACCTCCACGCTCTCCAGTCGGCTGGGTTTGCAGAAGGCGGCGATCGAGGTGAACGCGGAGATTGATATTCGTCGCGTGGTGGTCGACCTGTTGTCTCAGGGACGACGTGTTGACTACCTCATTTGCGACGAGGTGCAGTTCTACACCCCGGATCAGATCGATCAACTCGCGATCATCGTGGACGACCTGAGCATCGACGTCTTCGCGTTTGGCATCGCCACGGATTTTCGGACCAAGCTCTTCCCCGGATCGTCCCGGCTGATCGAACTCGCCGATCGCGTGGAGGTCCTCCAAGTGGCCTCGCTGTGCTGGTGTGGGCGACGGGCCACACATCAGGCGCGCACCATCGGTGGTGAGATCCAGCGCGATGGCGACCAGGTGGTCGTGGGCGACGTGGGTGCCGGTGAGGTCGCCTACGAGGTGCTCTGTCGGCAGCATCACCGCCGAGGGATCACGGCCCGTCAGGCGGGTCGAGAGCACGTGTCACGCGACCCGCTGCCGTTCGGCTAGTCGTCGCCCTGGGAGCCGAAGAGAATCTCGTCCCAGCTCGGGACACTTGCGCGACGGCCACGCTTGGATTTGCGCGGAGTCTCGGCGGGGACATCTAACGCCTCCTGCACAGCCTCGGCGCGTGCGGCTTCTTCGGTCGAAGCCTGCTCCGCCGAGGGTGCCTCTGCAATCTCGATCACCTCGGCAACAACGTCGTCGACCTCAATGTCTTCGCCGTCCGAGTCGTCAGTGTGCTTCGTCACCACCGGCTCTGCGTCGAAGCCCTGATCGGTCACTGCTCCGCGCAGTTCCGAGCGATCGGAATCTCGGGTGCCGGTCGGGATGATCTGGGTGTGGTGCCGGCGTCCCGGGCGCAGTGGAATGACGACATCCTCGGTGGCCAAGCGAGACGCCTCAGCATCGTCGGCAATGACGGCTTTGGATCGTGGATCAAAGATCCACGTCGCACTCCGGCTCGACCCACCCGCGTCGAAGGTGGCCACCACGGCCCAACGGCCGTCCGGGCGGCGCCACGAGTCCCATGCCATGGAGTCGGGCTCGGCGCCGCGCGACGCGGCCTCTGCTCCCATCACGGCCGACAGCGTGCGCTCGCCAGGGCGGATCACTGCATCCTGCGCGCGTTCCACCGTCCACGCGCGTTCGGCCAGGGGAGGACCGGCGTACTTCTCCACGGCGGCGAGGGGCATGCCCGACTCGTCAGCCAGCTCCTGCGGAGTGGCTCCCGTACGAATGCGCGCCTGGATCTCGCGCGGCGTGAGCGGGTTCAGCGCTCTCTCCCCTCCTGCGATGACCCCCAGACGTTATCCGACGCCGGGTCCCTTGGTGGGAGATACCCCACGACGCAACGCGGGGAATCCGAGAAGGCCGCCTAATGCGACGGCGAAACCCGCCACCGTGGTGAGCCAGAAAGCGGTCTGGCTCCCCTTGGCATCGACCCACCAGCCGGTGACACTGGCGGCGGTCGCGACGCCGAGACCGATGGAGGAGATCGCCCAGGTGAGGCCCTCGGTGAGTTGGCGCGCGGGGACCAGACGCTCAACGAGCGTGAAGCACGCGATGAGCACCGGTGAGACAGCGAGGCCCGCGATGAAGGCGAAGATTCCCAGGGCCCACAGAGTGCTCGCCAGGGCGAGTGGGAGGGTGACGAAGGCGAGAAGGACAGCGGCCCCGGCCAGGAGTCGTGGCAGGTAGTCCGGGCGACTCGAACTGCGGGTACCGACATACAGGGCCGCCACCATGGAGCCCGCAGCGTATCCGCCGAGGATGAGGCCCGCGGTCGCGCGTGATTCCGCGGCATCCGCCGCAGCCACGGTGGCGACATCAATTGAGCCAAAGACACCCCCGATCGCCAGAAGGCAGAACAGCACGATGGGCATGCCGGTGTGACGTATCGGCCGGATGTCGACGTGCTCCACGGAGACTTTGGGCTCGGGTTCGCTGCGGCGTTGAATGACCAAGAGGGCGGAGCCCACGGCCACGAGCAGGGCGGAGATCAGGACGGGTGCCGGTGCGGAAACCGCGACGGCGAGATACGTGGCGAGTGGTGGACCGACAACGAAGATCAACTCGTCGAGCAGACTTTCGAAAGCGAACGCGGTGCCGAGCCGATGGTCGTCCGCCAGCAGGTGGGCCCAGCGCGCCCGCACGAGCGCGCCCGTAGCGGGTTGAGTGGCGCCTGCCACGATGGCCACTGCAAGGAGGGCAATGAACGGCCAGCCTGACATGGTGAGCAAGGCGAGCAGGGCCAAGGTGGCCGCGTGGACAACGACGAGGATCCGGATGACGCGACGTTGGCCCCAGCGGTCGACAGCGCGCGACCCGAGGGGGCTCATGAGTGCGCTCGCGACGGTGTAGCCACCACCGATGAGACCTGCCTCGGCGTAGGAGCCGCGCTCGGCGCTCACCATGAGCACGATGCCCAACCCGGCCATGGCGATCGGGAGGCGGGCGATAAACGCGGCCGCACTGAACGACGCGGCCCCCGGGATTCGGAGGATCTCGGCGTAGGGCCCCACAAGTCGCACGGGCTGAGGCTAGTGGCACAGTGACGAGGTGACTGTGGACCCGTCTGAGTTGCTCGCGATCGCGGAGGTGGTGGCTGAGGCGGCCGGTACCTTGCTGATCGAAGAACGTCCCGTAGCCCTGCGTGTCGATTCGAAGAGTTCCCCAACTGACGCGGTGACCGAAATGGACCGCCGCGCCGAAACCCTCATCACCACCATGCTTGCCGACCTTCGCCCCGGTGATGGTCTCCTCGGTGAGGAAGGTGCCAGCAGTCCGAGCCAGTCCGGCGTGCGCTGGATTGTGGATCCGCTGGACGGCACGGTGAACTACCTCTACGGCCTGCCGCTGTGGGCGGTCAGCGTTGCTGCCGAGGTTGAGGGCGAGGTGGCGGCCGGAGTTGTCGACGTGCCCGCTCTGGGGCGACGCTACGTTGCGTCCCGAGGTGCCGGTGCCCGGTGTTTCGTGGGTGGCCAGACACGCTCGATTGGTGTGTCGTCCGTCCAGGACTTGGGGATGGCCCTTGTCGGAACCGGCTTTGGCTACTCGGGTCAACGTCGTGCTGCACAGGCCGCGCGCGTGGCGACGTTGCTCCCGATGGTGCGCGACATTCGTCGGCTGGGATCAGCGGCGTTGGATCTATGTCTGGTGGCGCACGGTGAGATTGACGCCTATTACGAAAGCGGTCTGAACCCCTGGGACTACGCAGCGGGGGCACTCATCGCCCATGAGGCGGGGGCGCGGGTGAGGGGTGGGGATGGCGACTGGCCCGATGCCACGATGGCCTTTGCCGCCGCGCCAGGTATTGAAAGTGCGCTGTGGCGTGCACTGAGCGTTGGCCCGGGCGACTCTGCCGTCGCTACCTAGTCGTCGAGGTCCTGCGCCTAATCGAGGCGACGAAGCTCGGCGGCGTACCAATGACTGTTGTGGACGTACGTGCGTGTGGCGTGACGTAGTAGGTCGGGATCCGCCCCACCCTCGACGATACGGGCGGGCACGCCACGCGCGAGCGCACCACCGGGGATGTGGGTGCCGGGCGAGACCACCGCGCCAGCAGCCACCAGGGTGCCGGCACCGAGTGTGGCGTTGTGAAGCACGACCGCGCCGGAGCCGACCAAGGAGCCGGACTCGACGGTGCAGCCCTCGAGATGTGCGAGGTGGCCGATCGTGCAGTCATCGCCGATCGTGGTGTCCCATTGCTCGCTGCAATGAATGACGGCGCCATCCTGCACCGAGGTCCGGGCGCCGATAGTGATCCGCCCGTGGTCGCCGCGCAGAACAGCAGACGGCCAGACGGAAGACTCCGGTCCCACCTGGACCTCACCGATGATGACCGCGTCGGGGTGTACGAAGGCCTCGGGATCGATGGTGGGCTCGCGGTCACCTAGGGCGTAGATCGGCAACGTTCCTCCTCGGCGCTCCAGCGAGTGGTGCGGGTGGCAGGGCGGGCGGAGCGGCCCGCTCACGGGGAGCCCGGGGGTAGGTGTGCGGCCCCCAGGGTCCCTCAGGCACAATAGCGCCGCCGGAGTCCCCGGCAGTGGACCACAACCGGCTGGGAGCTTTCACCACATGGCGACCGACTACGACGCACCTCGCAAGACCGACGAGGAACTCGCCGAGGACAGCCTCGAGGAGTTGAAGGCACGGCGTGTGGACAAAGCTGCGTCGACGGTCGATGTCGACGAGGCCGAACTCGCCGAGAACCTCGAACTACCCGGTGCCGATCTGTCCGACGAGAACCTCACCGTGCGGGTATTGCCGCGCCAGGCTGACGAGTTCACCTGCTCGTCGTGCTTCCTCGTGCACCACCGCAGCCAACTCGATCACGAGGGCAAGAACGGTCCGATCTGCAAAGAGTGCGCGTAGCGCCCTAGTCGCCCGACTCGGGGCGCTTAGTCGCCTGAGCCAGTTAGTCGCCTGAGTCAGGTAGGACACGCCCGGCCGCGCGGTAGACGACCATCTGAATCACCGCGCCCGTAGTCGCAGTAAGCACGGTCCAGGTGAGGACTCGAGCGAACGTCACGGTGCGGTCCTCCGGTACGGGCGGCTCCTGCCCGGTGATGGATCGATAGGCGACCGCAAGAGCCTTGGATGCAGCCCACGACGCGCCCAGCGCCACCAGGGGGGCGGTCATTCGGAGAACCGGGTGCGCGGGGTGGGAGTGCACTTCCTCGGTGGAACTTGCGGTCACATCGCTCATCATTCACCTCTCGATACGTTGGGCGCAGCCTACTTTGCCGTACGGCGCTCTCGTCGTCGAACGACGGTCACGCGTCACGCTGGGTCGTGATGTGGAGATCCGTGAGTGTCCATCGGCGGTGTGGCCAGCGCTTCGATCAGCGCCTGGGGTCTGCGTGTTTGCACGATCCACCGCGGATGTGGATCTGCAGGATCGGTGACGTCGAGGAGCACCGCGTGACGCGTGGTTCCCGGTCGCAGGACCATGAAGGTGCGCACATCGCCGTGAGCCCGCTCGTGCGAGATTCCTCGCCCGTCGAGCGCGATGGGATTGGCAATGAATTCACGGGGGAGGCGGGCTCGCCCAGCGCGCAAGACGCGTTCGTCGACCCGGATAAGCGGAGCCGAGCCCAGCAACCAAGCCCAGGCGAGTCCGATGATGAGAATGCCCAGCGTCCATCCGAGTGCGGCCCCGAAGACGGCTCCGTAGGCGATGGCGACGGGGGCTATGACCACCACGGACATAATCAGGAGCACAGGTCCGGGCCACAGCCGCTCGGAGTAAGCAGGGCGTGAACCGTCGCTGCCCTCGTGCCAACCGTCCACGACCCCAGCCTGTCAGGTCGGGCTGGCGGGTATCGTCCGCCCCATGGCTGCTGAACCGCGACCCCGGGGGCCGGAGCGTAGAACGATCCCACCGGAGCGCGCCACCATGCCCGCGCGCAGCGCTCAGGCGCCCAAGCCGGGCGAGGTCGTACCCAGTCACTACCGCTGGTGTCTCGGCTGTGGCGCCGATCACCCCGGGGGGCTCCACCTTCGTGCCGTCGCGGGCGTCGGACTCGACATGTCGAGCACTCTCGAGGTGAGCCGTTATCACCAGGGGGCGCCGGGTCTGGCCCACGGAGGGATGATCGCGACAGCGATGGATGAGGCCATGGGCGTGCTCAATCGCCACCTCGGCGTGCCAGCGGTGACCGTGCACCTCGAGGTGGATTATCGGCGCCCGGTGCCCGTCGGGACGACGTTGCACATCGCGACTCGGATTGCCGGGGCCGTGGGACGCAAGATTTACACCGAGGGGGAGGCACGCCTCAACGCGCCCGGTGGGGACGTGGCCGTGACCGCCGCTGCGCTCTTCCTGCAGGTGCCGCTTGAGCACTTCTTGGACAACGGGAACCCCGAGCAGATCGCCGCCGCCATCGAGGATCGCCGCAAGGGTGGGCCCAGTTGGGTGCACGAGGTGAACCCATGACCGGTGGTGGCCGCGTAGACGTCCTCATCCAGCGACTTGATCCGCATCTGCCAATGCCGTCGTATGCCAGGCCCGGGGATGCTGGGATGGACCTCTCGGCACGGCAAGATCTCGTCCTCGGTCCCGGTGATCGCGCACTCATGCCCACCGGCATCGCCATCGCGCTGCCTCCGGGATACGCCGCTTTCATCCATCCGCGCAGTGGCCTCGCGGCACGTCAGGGGCTGAGCATCGTCAACGCGCCGGGGACAGTGGACGCGGCGTACCGCGGTGAGATCGTGGTGTGCTTGCTCAACACCGACCAGTCCACGCCGATCCACATCGCGCGTGGTGATCGGATCGCCCAGATGGTGGTGCAACCGGTCAGTGAGGCCAGGTTGCACGAGGTGGATGCGTTGCCGGGGACCCACCGTGGCGAGGGCGGTTATGGGTCGACGGGTACCGTGAGCAGCCAGAAGACCTCGGAGGACCGATGATCCGCAAGCGCCGTAAAGACGTCGATACTGACGCAGTCGTTGAGACCGACGATGTCGTTGAGTCGCAAGAGGCTGCCGTCGAAGTGGACGAGTCGACGACAGAGGAACTGCCGGGGCTCTCGCCTCGACCGCAGGGACCGTGGGATGCCATGGAGGTCGATGGCGAGGATGACCGCATCGACTTCGGGGGCCTACGGCTCAAGGGTGTCGATGGATTGCAGGTTCAGGCTCAGGTCGACGACAAGACCGGCGCCGTGAGTGTCATCACGCTCGTCATCGGAGACGGGTCACTACAGGTGCAGGCCTTTGCAGCCCCGCGAGCCACGGGGATCTGGAGCGATGCGCGCCGACAGATCATGTCGTCCATCACCGGTCAGGGTGGACTCGTGGAAGAAGCCCCGGGTCCCTACGGAACCGAACTTCGCGCTCGCGTGCCAGGGCAGGGGGGACTTCAGCCCATCCGTTTTGTCGGTGTGGACGGTCCGAGATGGTTCCTCCGTGGACTGTTCATCGGTTCCGCCGCTGCGCCGGACGGGCACGCCGCGTTGGAGCAGGTGTTTCGCGATCTCGTGGTGGTCCGCGGCGATGACGCAATGGTGCCGGGAGAAGCCATCGCACTCAGTCTTCCGCAGGCCGCTCCCGCGGTAACGGACGAGTCCGCCTAGTCCTGAGTTCAACGAGCGCCCGGCGGACCAGGAGCGGTATGCCCCGTGGATCCACTGTGGGAGACAGGTACATCTGCGCGCGGGGGATAAGTGAAGCCCACTCCTCTGCCACCACGTGGGGATGCAGGTGATCGCCTCGCCAGCCGACAATCGCGCAGGGGATCTCAATCGACCGCAGCTCCGCCATGGTGGGGCCCCGCTGTCGCGCGGCCATTCGGAGTGCCGCCACTAATTCTTCCTCGGTGTAGGCGGCCCAGCCGGTGCGCACGAGATCGGCGAGGCGCCCCTCCCCGGACTCCGAGGAGCTTGGGAGAGCGGACAGCAGACGCGTGCGGCCTTCGAGAGACAGACGGTCCGCGGTGTGGGCGGTCGCCCGAGCCACCTCGGCCGGTGCCCCGGTCCACGCGGGCAGGCACAGCAGGAGCGGAGGCGTTCTGACGCCGACTGCAGCCCAGCGAGCGAGCGCGTGGGCGCCAAGGCTGACCCCGATGGCGACGTCGACGCCTAGGGGTGCGGCGTCCAGCCGGCGGATGATCGCCGACACGTCACCGGATCGGTCCTCCACTAGATGTACCGGCCCGTGGCCATCGAGGGCGTCCCCGAGCAGCCCGGCCGCTGCTGCGCCGCTGGATCCGGCACCATGGAGGATGAGGACAGACATCGTGGGCATTCTGCCGGAGTACCCTCGACAGGTCGAAGGAGGAAGCGTGGGCGGATGGTTGTCCTCGATGATGCGCAGCCGGGAGCAACAGGAGGCGATCGAGCTCACCGATCAGGTGAGTGCCAGTGGCGCGGAGCCCATCGGAGAGTGCCATCGCGGTGAGCGAGTCCACGTATGCGGCACGATTCGATCCGTCACGCTTCGCCCCCGGGCGAACGCGCCCACACTCGAGGCGGAGATCTATGACGGGTCCGGGCATCTCACGCTGGTGTGGCTCGGCCGCCGTCGGCTCGCCGGAGTCGAGGTGGGCCGCACGATCCAAGCGGTCGGACGGGTCACCTGTCCCGATGGTCAACCGATGATCTTCAATCCCGAGTACGACCTTCGGGTCGTGACGACCCATGAGTGACGGCGACACGCAGCCGCGCGAGGATGATCACCACGAGCCGGTGATCGAGCCGCAGACTCCGGAGGACATCCGCGAGGAACGCGTCCTTCTCGACCGCGCGCTCGGGGGATGGCGTGGAATTGTCGACTCCGGCCTGCCGACCGTGGTCTTTGTCATTGCCTATCTCGTGACCGGCAACGAGGTGATGTTGTCGGTCTGGATCGCGCTCGGGGCCGGTGCACTTGTTGCAGCGTGGCGCCTGCTACGCCGAGAGTCCCTCCAGCAAATCCTGGCGGGCCTCGTGGGAGTCGGAATCTCGGCCTTCGTGGCGAGTCGGACCGGAACGGGTGAGGGCTATTTCATCCCCGGGCTGTTGCAGAACATCGGCTATCTGGCTGCCTTCCTCATCTCGATCCTCATCGGCTGGCCATTGGTGGGCGTCATTGTCGGATTCCTGACCGGCCGCGGGGTGTCGTGGCGCTCTGACCGCGAGTTGCGTCGTGTCTACGCGGCGGCTTCGTGGATCTGGGTGGGTCTGTTCGGATTGCGCATCGTCGTACAGGGGCCGATGTACCTGGCCGGCTGGGTGGGACCACTCGGTGTCGCCAAGGTGGTGATGGGTGTTCCGCTCTTCATCGCGGCGGGATACTTCACCTATCTTGTGCTCCGGCCGACCTTCGAGGCTCGACGCGCGGCTGAAGACCGTCGGGAGTCTGACACCTCGTGATGGTTAGTGGTCTCCGAGCATGCGCTGGAGATCGGGCTCGCGTTCGGGATCGCACACGAAGATGAGTTCGTCGCCGATCTCGAGACTGTCGTCGGCACTCGGGGCGATGACACGAGGTCCACGCACGATGGCCGTGAGAGCCGCGTCTGATGGCCAGGGCATCGAGCCCACCCGCTGACCCACGGCCGGTGATCCCGCCGGGAGCGTGATCTCGACGAGTTCGGCCTGCCCCTGCCGGAAGGTAAAGAGCCGGACCAGGTCGCCGACACTGACCGCCTCTTCGACGAGGGCCGAGAGCATGCGAGGGGTGGACACGGCGACGTCGACCCCCCAGGCCTCGTCGAACATCCACTCGTTCTTGGGGTGGTTGACCCGCGCCACGACGCGGGGAACGCCAAACTCTGTCTTGGCCAGCAAGGACACGACGAGATTGACCTTGTCGTCACCGGTGGCGGCGACCACGACCTGGCAGCGGGACAGATCCGCCTCCTCGAGGGTCGCGATTTCGCACGCGTCAGCGCTGAGCACCTCGGCGCCCTCGACAACCCCGGGTCGGGCAAGTTCTGAATCACGATCGAGCAAGAGGACCTCGTGCCCGAACCCAATGAGTTCCCGGGCAATGGAGCGTCCGACTTTGCCCGCACCGGCGATCGCGACCCTCATGACTCCTCCTGTGACGGACGTGGAGCGGCGAGGCGCTGCTCGACGGCAGACACGTCACTTGCCCGTGTGAGCATGTGCACCAAGTCACCATCCTGCAGAACCATGCCGTCCTCCGGAAGGACACCGTTGCCGAGTCGCGTGATGAATGCCACTCGCGCCGATGACATGGACTCGAGGTCGGCGACGGGATGCCCGAACCACGAAGCGTGGATGGCCACCTCCGACAACACGATGTGGTCACTAGGATCCCGGTACTCCTCGTAGGCTCCCTGGGGGAGCAACCCACGGGTGATCTGCTCCGCGGTCCAGGACACCGTCGCGACGGTCGGGATACCGAGCCGCTGGTACACCTGGGCACGACGGGGATCGTAGATACGGGCCACGACGTTCTCGACGCCGTAGGTTTCGCGGGCCACACGAGCCGCGAGGATGTTGGTGTTGTCGCCACTGCTCACGGCGGCGAAGGCGTGCGCGCGCTCGATGCCAGCTCGCTCCAGGGTCTCGCGGTCGAAGCCGACGCCGGTGACGGTTTCGCCGCTGAATTGGGCGCGCAGGCGGCGAAAGGCGCGAGAGTCCTGGTCAACAATGGCGACCGAGTGGCCAGCCTCGTCGAGTCGGTCCGCAAGGAGGGAGCCCACTCGACCGCAGCCGAGGATGACGATATGCACGCCCTGATGCTACGCGCCAGGCCGGTCGGTTGGGGCGGTGGTCGGGAACACCGGGCCCGCGCCTAACATGCTCGTCGTGTCCATGGTGGACGGCGTTAAGCGCCTGTTCGTCGGTCGTGCCCTGCGCAGCGACCGCCTGGAGAGCACCCTCCTTCCGAAACGCGTGGCCCTTCCGGTGTTCGCCAGCGATGCGCTTTCCTCGAACGCTTACGCCACGCAAGAGATTCTCATCGTGCTCGCACTCGGTGGTTTCTCGCTCTACTCGTACGGGCCATGGATCGCCGCGGCTGTTGTGGTCGTGTACTTCGTGGTCATTGCGTCCTACCGCCAGAACGTACGGGCGTATCCCAGTGGAGGTGGCGACTATGAGGTCGTCGCCAAGAACATTGGACCTCGCTGGGGCGTCTTCGTTGCCAGCGCACTCCTGGTTGACTACACGCTGACCGTGGCGGTGTCGATCTCTGCGGCCGTGGCGAACCTCGGCTCGGTCTTTCCGGTCATTGAGATGCATGCCCCGTGGTGGGCGGCCGGCATCGTGGCTCTCATCACCGTCGTCAATCTGCGGGGTGTGAAGGAGTCTGGCTCACTCTTCGCGATTCCCTCTTACACCTTCATGGCAGCGATAGCGCTCATGGTGGGCACGGCGATTGTGCGCATGCTCATGGGCGACGAACTGCGCGCGGAGAGCGCCGACTGGGAGATCATCGCCACGGACACCACCTTCGCGGGTGTGGCCCTGGTGTTCCTCATGGCTCGCGCCTTCTCGTCCGGTACGACGGCGCTGACCGGCATCGAGGCCATCGCCAATGGCGTCCCGGCCTTCCGCAAGCCGAAATCGAAGAATGCGGCGACGACGCTTCTCCTGCTCGGCGTCATCTCGATGAGCATGTTCGTGGCCATCACGTGGTTGGCGCTGTCGACAGGCGTCAAGATCACGTCGTCGAACGACACCCTCGCGGGCATCCCGGAGGGTCAGCCGCAGAAGACCGTGATCGTGCAGATCGCGCAGGCGGTGTTTGGAGACTGGGGGGTCGCGGTCCTCTTCATTTCCTTGGCCACCGCCCTCATCCTCGCGCTCGCGGCCAACACGGCCTTCAACGGATTCCCGATGTTGGGCTCCATCCTGGCACGCGATGGATACCTGCCCCGGCAGTTGCACACGCGCGGCGACCGACTGTCCTACAGCAACGGCATTATCGCGCTGGCCCTCTTCGCCATCGTCCTCATCATCGTGTTCCAGGCTGACGTGTCGTCCCTTATCCAGTTGTACATCGTGGGCGTCTTTATTTCTTTCACGCTCAGTCAGGTAGGCATGCTGCGGCACTGGACCCGTGCCCTGAAACACGAAACCGATCCAGATGAGCGCGCACGCATGAAGCGTTCACGCATCGTTAACGCAACGGGGCTTGTGCTCACCGGCACTGTGCTCATCGTGGTTCTCCTGACGAAATTCTTCCAGGGCGCCTGGATCGTGGTCGTCGCCATCCCGATCATTTTTGGACTCATGCAAGCGATTCACTCGCACTACGAAAAGGTCCGCGAAGAGATGGCGGTGGGGGACAGCGACCACGTGACGCTCCCGTCGCGTGTGCACGGACTGATCCTCATCTCCCGCCTCCATAAGCCGGCGCTGCGTGCCATCGCCTACGCCCGGGCCACCCGCCACGACACCCTCGAGGCGATCACCGTCAACGTGGATCCCGAAGAAACTGCCGCCCTGCAAGTGGACTGGGACCGACGTAACATCCCGGTCACCCTGCGAGTCATCGACTCGCCGTACCGGGAAATCACCCGACCAATCATCGATTACGTAAAAAGACTCCGGCGTGAGAGCCCGCGTGACCTGGTCACGGTGTACGTGCCTGAGTACGTCGTCGGGCATTGGTGGGAGCACCTGCTGCACAACCAGTCGGCGCTGCGCCTGAAGACACGTCTGCTCTTTTCGCCCGGGGTCATGGTCGTGAGCGTGCCCTGGCAGATGTCGTCCTCGGATACCCGCGCCGAGAGCGAGGACTGGCGCTAGTCCGCGGTAAAGAACTGCTCGTGCCAGAGGGCGAGCATGAGCAGGACGAAGAGGCGACGGGCATTGTCCGCGCGCCCGGCGACATGGTCGGCGAGGAGCTCCTCCACCACGGCCATGTCGACGATTCCTGCCAGCCATGCGCTGTTGCGGACGGGGGCCATGACGGCGTCGGGGTCCTGGCGCAGCCAGGTACCGAGTGGGGTGGGGAAGCCGAGCTTGTCGCGGTTCTCGGTGGATTGCGGGACGCGTCCGCGAAAGGCTCGGCGCAGGACCCATTTGGTGGTTCCGTCGCGGTACTTCAGATTATCTGGGATGCGCTCGCTGAGAGCGGCCACCTCGGGGTCGAGGTAGGGCACCCGCAACTCCAGAGAATGCGCCATGGTCATTCGGTCCGCCTTGGCCAGGATGTCGCCGCGTAGCCAGTAGTGCATGTCGACCAGTTGCATGCGGCGGGACTCGGGCAGTTCATCGAATCCTGGATAGATCCCTGCCAGTTGCCGCCCGGGGCTCACATGCTCATCGGTGATTGGCTTGCGCAGTAGCCGGCGCACCTCATTCGGGCGGAAGACGTAGGCGTTCCCGATATATCGATCGTTGAATGCGGTGGCAGCGCGGCGAAGGTAGTTGCGGCCGGGGAAGGGGCGCGACACCCGGGACAGTCGGGACGTTGCCTTGCGCAGGGGAGAGGGGAGCTGTCGTACGCGATCCAGATCAAACGGTTCGCGATAGATCCGATACCCCCCGAAGAGTTCGTCGGCACCCTCGCCGGAGAGCACGACCTTCACGTGCTCGCGAGCCGCCCGAGCCACGAAGTACAGGCTGACCGCACTGGGGTCGGCTACTGGCTCATCGAAGTACCAGGCGATACGCGGGAGCACGTCCAAGTACTCGTCGAGGGCGACGTGAATCTCGTGGTGGTCCGTACCGAGGCGATCGGCGACCTCACGAGCCTGAGCGTGCTCGCTCACGGCGTCGAAGCCCACGGTGAAGGTCTTAACCGGTTCTTGACCGAGCGCACGCCGTTGCTCCTGGACCAGTGTGACCGTGATAGCACTATCGATACCGCCGCTGAGGAACGCGCCCACGGGCACATCCGCGATGAGGTGATGGGCCACCGAGTCTTCGAGGCATTCGCGCACACCGGCGATGAGGGCGGGCTCGTCGTCCCATGGTTCGGCGAAGTCGTAGGACCAATACTCCCCGAACGTGACGGATCCGTCGGCGAGGGAGACCACCGCGTAGCTTCCGGGATCAAGGCGGTAGATCCCCCGGAAGAACGTCTCCGGGAGCGGGTTGAACTGGAAGGACAGGTAGTTGACCAGCGCCTCGTCGTTGACTTCAGCGGTGTACTCGTCGTCGAGAAGGAGGCTCTTGATCTCCGAACCAAAGGAACGCACCGTTGGGATCCCGCTGGCCTCATCGATTCGGTAGTAGAGAGGCTTGATGCCAAAGGGGTCGCGCGCGAGGATCAGACACTGACGCTCGGCATCGTAGAGGCATAACCCGAACATGCCGCGCAGGGATCGGAGGAACGCGGGGAGGTCGTCCCGACCCGCCTGATAGCCCACGAGGATCGTCTCGGTGGCGCTGTGCGTCCGGAAGGACCAACCGGCCGCGCTGAGTTCCTCGCGGAGTTCACGGTAGTTGTAGATCTCACCGTTGAACACGAGTCCGACGGCGTCGCCGTCGCTCCACATCGGCTGGTGGCCACCGTCGAGATCGATGATGGACAGTCGGCGCATGCCGAAGGCGAAGGCATCACCGACATATTCACCGGAATCATCGGGGCCCCGATGGGTGATCACGTCGAGCATGGGGCCGATCAAGGGCGCGGTGCGTGCCGGATTGCCGAGGACGCCAGCGATGCCGCACATCGAGTTCGCCCTCCCTTGCACAACGCGGAATGGCGAACGTAGCACGCAACGTTGGGCTTCCCCGGGAAGCCGCCCCTGTGCGCTGCGTAGGGCGACTCAGATATCTTGAGGTCAAGATATTCCGTCAGGAGGTCACCATGGGCGAGGGCGCGACCGGACCGAACACCTTCGGAGCGCGCAGCTCCCTGGAGGTCGGTGGGCAGTCATACGAGATCTACCGCATCGATGCCGTTCCCGGCTCGGACCGCCTTCCCTTTACCCATAAGGTTCTGCTCGAAAATCTCCTGCGCACCGAGGACGGCACCAACGTCACCGCCGAGCAGATCAGCGCCCTTGGGTCATGGGACCCGACGGCACAACCCACTCAGGAGATCCAGTTCACGCCGGCCCGGGTGATCATGCAGGACTTCACCGGTGTTCCCGTCGTGGTGGATCTGGCCACGATGCGCGAAGCCGTCGCCGACCTCGGCGGAGATCCAGCCAAGATCGAGCCGCTGGCCCCGGCCGAACTCGTCATCGATCACAGCGTGATCGCCGACTACTTCGGTCGACCGGACGCTGCGGATCTGAACGTCGCTCTCGAGTACGAGCGCAACCGAGAGCGTTACCAGTTCCTTCGCTGGGGTCAGGACGCGTTCGAGGAGTTCAAGGTCGTTCCACCCGGGACGGGCATCGTTCACCAGGTCAACATCGAGCATCTCGCCCGCGTCGTAATGGCGCGTGGCGGAGCTGCCTATCCCGACACCGTTGTCGGTACCGATTCTCACACCACGATGGTCAACGGACTCGGTGTTCTCGGCTGGGGCGTGGGCGGCATCGAGGCGGAGGCCGCGATGCTCGGGCAGCCGGTGTCCATGTTGATCCCACGTGTCGTGGGCTTCAAGTTGACCGGGGAACTGCCGGTGGGTGCGACGGCTACAGACCTCGTCCTCACCATTACCGCGATGCTCAGAGCGCACGGCGTGGTGGGCAAGTTCGTCGAGTTTTACGGCGATGGTGTCGGCGCGGTGCCGCTCGCCGATCGGGCCACCATCGGCAACATGAGCCCGGAGTACGGATCGACGGTAGCGATCTTCCCGATCGACGAGGCGACCACCGACTATCTGCGTCTGACCGGTCGCAGTGCTGAGCAGGTGGCCTTGGTGGAGACGTACGCGCGCGAACAGGGGCTGTGGCATGACCCGGCCCACGAGGCGGCGTACTCCGAGTACCTCGAGCTCGACCTCGGCACGGTGGTGCCCTCCCTCGCTGGCCCGAAGCGTCCTCAAGATCGCGTATCGCTGTCGGAGTCGAAGTCCGCCTTCCAGCGTGACCTCGGCGCCTACACCAAGGAGCCGGCAGCGGCCGTTGAGACCGTCATTGACGGCACGCCGGTCGAGATCGGTCATGGTGCGGTGGCCATCGCGGCCATCACCTCGTGCACGAACACGTCGAATCCTTCCGTGATGGTCGGTGCCGGACTTCTCGCCAAGAAGGCCGTCGAGGCCGGACTCACCCGCAAGCCGTGGGTGAAGACCACCCTCGGCCCCGGGTCGCAGGTCGTCACCGACTACTACAACAAGGCGGGGCTGACGCCCTACCTGGACAAGCTGGGCTTCAACACCGTGGGCTACGGCTGCACGGTCTGCATCGGCAACTCAGGCCCGCTCATCCCGGAGGTGAGCGCGGCGGTTAACGAGGCTGATCTCGCGGTGGTGTCGGTGCTCAGCGGCAATCGCAATTTCGAGGGCCGGATCAATCCGGACGTCAAGATGAACTACCTTGCATCCCCGCCGCTCGTGGTCGCCTACGCGATTGCGGGAACGATGGATATTGATTTTGCCACTGAGCCGCTCGGGCTCGACAACGCCGGGCAACCGGTTTTTCTCGCGGATATCTGGCCGAGTCCGACCGAGGTTGACGCCGTGATTGCAGAGACGATCGATGAGGAGATGTTCGCTTCGCGGTACGCCGACGTCTATCGCGGAGACGAGCGCTGGAGGGCCCTGCCGACACCCACCGGAGAGCGCTTCACCTGGGACGAGCACAGCACCTACGTGCGCAAGCCCCCGTACTTCGACGGCATGGGTCGTGCACCGGAACCCGTTCATGACATCAACGGCGCTCGGGTGCTGCTTAAGCTGGGCGACTCGGTAACCACCGACCACATTTCACCGGCGGGCAACATCAAGGCGGACAGTCCCGCGGGTATCTACCTTGCCGAGCATGGCGTCGAACGCAAGGACTTCAACTCCTACGGTTCCCGGCGCGGCAATCACGAGGTGATGATTCGCGGGACCTTTGCGAATATCCGGCTGAAGAACCTCATGCTGCACGATGTCGAGGGTGGCTTCACGGTGGACTTCACCACCCCGAACGATGACACCGTTCCGGTTTACGACGCGGCTATGGCGTATGCGCAGCACCACACGCCGCTGGTGATCCTCGCCGGCAAGGAATACGGGTCGGGTTCGAGCCGTGACTGGGCAGCCAAGGGCACCGCCCTGCTGGGTGTCAAGGCAGTGATCGCACAGTCCTATGAGCGCATTCACCGCTCCAACCTCATCGGCATGGGAGTCCTTCCTTTGCAGTTCCCCGAAGGGATGAGCGCTGACTCGCTTGGCCTTCAGGGTGACGAGGTCTTCACCATCCGCGGGATCACCGAATTCAACGACGGCAGGACGCCGCCCATGGTCGAAGTCGAGGCTGTCGCTGCGGATGGCCGTACGGTGGAATTCACCGCCCTAGTGCGAATCGACACGCCGGGTGAGGCGGAGTACTTCCGTCACGGCGGAATCCTGCAGTACGTCCTGCGCTCACTCGTCTGATCCCATGCCGCCCAGGGTGCCGCCCGGCTGGCCGAGCGCCGTCCCCGATCCTGATCACGATGAGTTCGTCGCACGCTCGTCGGCGTGGATGCTGGATCTGGGGTCGCCGGAGTGGCGGATGCAGCCGGTGTGGCGGGAGTTCCCCGTCGCCCTTGCTCATCGGCTCATCCGTGACCTCGAGGCACGGCGCGAAGGCGCCCGGGCCGCCTATGCCACGGCGCGCGCGGACCTCGGCCCGACGGGCGTCGATGTCGACCAGGTCCTTAAGGCCCTCGAGGTCGAGGGGGCCTACCTCTCCGCGCGCCTACGCGAGGTGGAGTTGGTCCACGAAGCGCTCTCCGGTCGGCGCTGGGTAAACCGGCTGTGAGCGTTGCCGACGGGTGCGGAGGGCTCGGCACGCCTACACTAAGTCGGTCGAACGAGGGAGGCGCAGTGCTGCTTGAGGGAATCCATTCACCCTCTGACCTTCGTGCTGTCCCGGAGGAGGACTTGCCCGCGCTGGCCGAGGAGGTCCGCCGGTTCCTCGTCGACCGGGTATCACGGACCGGTGGGCACCTAGGTCCCAATTTGGGTGTCGTGGAGCTCACTCTGGCACTTCATCGGGTCTTCGACTCCCCCCGCGATGCCATCGTCTGGGATACCGGGCACCAGGCCTACGTACACAAGATGGTCACGGGTCGAGCCGGGCAGTTTGAGGGACTTCGCCAACGGGGTGGCCTCTCGGGCTACCCGAGCCGAAGCGAGTCTGAACACGACGTCATCGAGAACTCCCATGCCTCCACGGCTCTGTCCTACGCCGATGGCATTGCTAAGGCCTGGGAGCTCAACGGCCGGTTGGGCGGTGAATCGGGACGCCACGTGGTGGCAGTCGTCGGCGATGGCTCGCTCACCGGAGGAATGGCATGGGAAGCCCTCAATACGATTGCTGCTTCAGATCGCCCTCTCATTGTCGTGGTGAACGATAACGAGCGCTCCTACTCCCCGACGATCGGTGGGCTCGCCCACCATCTGTCCACCTTGCGTACCACGCAGGGCTACGAGCGCTTCCTTGAGTGGGGACGTCGGACGCTCCAGCGCACCCCGGTTTTCGGAGCGCCGTTCTATGACGCCCTGCATGGCATGAAGAAGGGCATCAAGGACATCGTGGCCCCGCAGGGGATGTTCGAAGACCTCGGTTTGAAATACATCGGGCCGGTCGATGGGCACGACGTCTCCGCCCTGGAGCATGCCCTGAGCCGCGCCCGCGCTTTCGACGCTCCCGTCATCGTGCATGTCATTACCGAGAAGGGTCGCGGCTATCGGCCGGCAGAAACAGACGAGGCCGATCGTTTCCACGGCATTGGCGTCATTGATCCGGATACTGGCCGTCCGATGCGGGCGTCAGCACAGACGTGGACGAATGTGTTCTCGGAGGAAATGGTCCGGCTGGGAGCGGATGATGAGTCCATCGTCGCCATCACCGCGGCGATGATGGGTCCCACGGGATTGGACACGTTTGCGTCCACCTACCCTGAACGCACCTTCGATGTCGGCATCGCTGAGCAGCATGCGGCAGCGAGCGCCGCGGGCATGGCCTTCGCTGGGTTGCATCCCGTGGTCGCTGTCTACGCAACGTTCCTTAACCGCGCGTTCGACCAGGTGCTCATGGACTGTGCTCTGCACAAGGCGGGTGTGACCTTTGTCCTCGACCGCGCCGGCGTCACGGGAGATGATGGACCGAGTCACAACGGCGTGTGGGACATGAGCATCCTCGGCGTTGTCCCCGGACTGCGCTTGGCCGCCCCGCGGGACGCGAAGAATCTGACCGAAGCCCTCGGTGAGGCTGTTGCCGTTTCTGATGCACCGACGGTGATCCGTTTCCCGAAGGGGCCGGTGGTTGAGGAGTTGCCGGCTGTTCGTCGGTTGGGGATCGTCGACGTGCTGCGCGAGGAGGACGATCCCACAGTCCTTTTGGTGGGAGTCGGCGCGTTTGCCCAGTTGGCCCTTGACGTTGCCTCCGGGCTACACGCCCAGGGAATCCCTGCGCGCGTGGTCGATCCTCGGTGGCCTCTGCCCGTGCCCGGTGAACTCATCGATCTCGCGCGTGACGCGAACCTGGTGGCGGTGCTTGAGGACAACTCGCGCGCCGGAGGAATCGGTTCCTCGGTTCGGATGGCGATGGAGGACGTGGATGTCGTGACGCCGACCATGACGTTTGGCGTTCCGCGCGTGTTCCCCGAGCACGGCACGAGAGCCCACGTTCTCGAGGATGCCGGACTCACGGCTCAACAGGTGACCCGCCGGATCGTCGAAGAGGTGACGGCGTTGATCCCGACGGCGGACGTCACCGCTGAGCATTAACTGTCGTCAAGCGCAGTGAGCAACGGCGCTGTGACTAGGGAGATCTGCCAGTCACGAGCGCCTCTCTCGGCCAGCATCGCTCGAACCCCTGCTTCATCCAGGGGGTCGGGGGGTTGCCATGCGAGTCGGCGGACGTAGTCGGGAGTCACGAGGTTTTCTACCGGCACGGTGAGGCTGTCGGAAAGCTCTGCGAGCGCAGCGCGGGAGCGCTCGAGTCGGTCCGCGGCCGCAGGATCCTTGTCCCGCCAGGTGCGTGGCGGTGGCGGACTGTCGCTCGGCAAGCTGAGGGCGGGTAGTTGGTCGTCGGGCAGTTGCCTGGCCTCCTGGAGTGCCGACCACCAGCGACGGATGTCGCGCGCCGCACCACGTCGACGAAACTCGGGAAGCGCGGACAGTTCGTCGATGGTTGATGGCGAAGCAATTGCCGCAGCGGCGATAGCCGCATCCGGGAGGATTCGGCCCGGGCTGATATCGCGTTCCTGCGCGAGTGCATCGCGGCTCTGCCACAGGCTCCGGACCGCGGCGAGATTTCGTCGGCCGCGAACCTTGTGCAGTCCCGATGTCCGTCGCCACGGGTCTTCCCGGGGCGCAGGGGGTGGAGCGACCCGCACAGCTTCCGACTCTTCGCGTTCCCACTGATCCTTGCCCGTCGCCACGAGTTCGTCATGAAGGAGGTCGTAGAGGTCCGGGAGCACCTCCACATCGAGCGCGGCGTAGTGGCGCCACTCTTCGGGAATGGGTCGTTGTGACCAATCGGCCGCGCCATGCCCCTTGGCGAGGTGTAGGCCCAGTTCGGATTCGACGAGTGGGCCGAGACCGACCCGTTCGCGTCCCAAGAGTCGGGCCGCCATTTCGGTGTCAAAAACGGCCGGTGGCTGCAGGCCGACGTCGCGCAGGCACGGAACATCCTGGCTTGCCGCGTGGAGAATCCAGACGGCGTCGGACAGCGCCTCTCGCAGTGCGGTGAGGTCAGGGAGCGCGATGGGATCGATGAGCCAGGTTCCGCCCCCGCGACGGTGGAATTGCACCAGGTAAGCGCGCTGTCCGTATCGGAACCCGGACGCACGCTCGGCATCGACGCCGACGGGACCAGAACCGTGTGCCAGGGACGAGATTGCGCGTTGGAGATCCCCGGGCTCCGTCGTGACAGCAGGAGTGCCGTCCTGGGTCTGGACGGAGGGCAGTGAAGGGGGCGAGTCACTCATGGGGCGAACGCCCGGGCGTCAAGATTGCGACGCCCTCGGGCACTGGGAGCAATCCCGCGGCGTGCGCGAGCGCCGCTCCCCAGGCGTGTGCGGAGCCCCCGATATCCGCGGGGTCGCCATCCGGGGTCCACGAGGCGCGGATTTCAACCTGCCCGGCGACATCGCGATCGCCGAGGGACCCGAAGGACTCGCTCATGACCCGCGTCACCGTGCCGCCGAGTTCGACGTAGGCACCCGCATGGGCATCGAGCGCCTCGAGAAGCCAGGTCCAGGCAACCCCGGTCAACAGGGGATCCGTGGCGACATCGGGCTCGAGAACGGCCTTGATGAAGGTCACCGCCCGGAAGGAGCCGCCCCAGGCCTCGACACCGTCGGGATCGTGGAGCAGGACGAAGCGGCCGCTGGCAAGTTCCTCGTCGTCCTCCACGAACTCGGCCGTGAGGGCGACCGCGTGGGGCGCGAGTCGCTGCGGTGCCGGGCTCTCTTCGACCGCGAGTTCGGGGCGAAAGCGCACGTTGTGGAGGCTGCGCAGGGCACGCTCAAAGGTGTCATCGGCCGCCGCACTCACCATGTCAGGTTACGCCTGAAAGGCTTCGACGCCGGTCATCCACGCCGTCGAATCAGGGGGTGTCGGGAACCGGCTCCAGCGAGAGGCAGACGCTATTGATGCAGTAGCGCAGATCGGTCGGCGTGTCGTAGCCCTCACCGGAGAACACGTGGCCCAGGTGGCTCCCACAGGCCGCGCAGCGCACCTCGGTACGCAGCATCCCCAATGACCGATCCTCGATTTCCACCACCCGGTCGCCTGCGAGCGGGCTGAAGAAGGAGGGCCAGCCACAATGCGATGAGAACTTCTCGTGAGAGCGGAAGAGTTCGCTCCCACAGGCGCGGCAGGAGTAGACGCCCTCTGTCGTGGTGTCCGTGTATTCGCCGGTGAATGCCCGCTCAGTGCCACCCTCTCGGAGTACGGCGTACTCCATAGGCGTCAGCCGTGCCTGCCAGTCCGCCTCGGGCATCGCGACGGGGTAGGGCGATCCATCGGGACGAGTGGGCTCTACAGTCGACATGCCCCGAGACTAGATCCCACGGGGGCGGCGAGCGATTCGAGGGCGGTTCGTCCTCGGCACGAAGCTGAGCAGGGGAGTGAGAATGAGTGACGTTCTGGATACGCGGGGCGCATGGCTGAGCTCGGAGGATCTCGAGCAGGCGCGTGAGCGATTGCCCCTCGTTTATGTCGAGGCCATTCCCGTACGCACCGACTCCTGGGGTCACATCACGAGTATTGGGCTGCTGCTGCGCGCCATGCCGGACGGCAGTATCAGTAGGGCGCTTGTGTCCGGTCGTGTGCTGTACGGCGAGCGGTTGCGCGAGGCGCTCCTGCGTCATCTGGAGAAGGACCTTGGGCCGGTCGCGCTGCCGAGACTCCCGGTGAATCCGGCGCCCTTCACGGTTGCGGAGTATTTCCCTGATCCCACAGTGACGGGTTACCACGACCCACGTCAGCACGCGGTGAGCCTGTGCTTCATCGTTCCGTGCGACGGCGATTGTTCACCGAGCCAAGATGCCTTGGACCTGATCTGGGTCGAGCCCTGGGAGGCAGCCTCGACGAGTTTTCAGGCTGAGATGACCGGGGGACAGGGCCGACTGGTCCGGTTGGCCCTTGCGCACGCGGGTCAGTTGGACTGACGCTCGCCGACGAGGGGCGCGGGGCACGGCGCGAAGTCAGCGTCGCGCCCGTCAACACGCGCCATTAGGGCCTCCGCGAGGTCGGGTCGGGCAAAGGATTCGCGCATGAGGTCCAACGACCGGGCGTGCGACTGGGCAAAGGATTCGTGTGCGCCGTCAATGAGCTGGCGCTTGGCGGTCACCACCGAGAACGGTGCACAGCGGGCGACGTCGTGCCCCCACTCCACGGCACGCGCCACCGGGTCATCGGCGATGTCGTTGGCCAGTCCCCACTGAACGGCCGTGGCGGAGTCGATCTCTCGACCCGTGAGGAGCACATCCGCAGCGCGGGCTGCGCCGATACGGCGGGGGAGGAGCCATGCGACGCCATATTCGGCCACGAGACCGAAACGGGGGAAGACCGGGATGAAGCGTGCATCGGGCGCCACGAAGGTTGTGTCACCGGCAATAGCGAGGACGAAGCCTGCGCCGGCCGCGGCACCTTGCACCGCGGTAGCCACAGGAGTGGACATGACCATGGGGGCCACCGCGAGATCGCGGAGCGCGTGGTCGTCCGAGAATGCCGTCAGCGCGTCGTATCCCTCAGCGAGGACGCTGAGATCCGCGCCGGCGCAAAAGGCGTGACCAGCGCCCGCAATGACCACAGCACGCACGTCGGGGTCCGCGTCGACCTCGCGAAGGGATTCGATGAAGGCGCGACCCATCTCCGGCACGATGGCGTTGCGCCGCTCGGGCCGGCGCATCCACACGATGGCCACCGGCCCGCGGTGCTCGACGCTGACCGCAGCGGTCATTCGTCGTCATCCGCCCGGTCGTAAGGATCGATACCGAGGAGGGTTTCGTCTTCCGCGGTGAGTTCGCCACCCGCGCGGTCGAAGGGATCGATGTTGGGATCCTCGTCGTCCTCCATCTCCTCAACGGGTCGGCCATCCCACTCGTCATCGGAGTCCACGATGTGCATCGCAGCCTTCTCGGCGGGGACCCACGGCGCAGGGTCAAGGCCGCCGGCGTGCATCGGGTCATCGCTGGAGTCTTCGGCATCCTCCATGGCCAGGACGCTCTCAATGTCTTCTAGTGGGTAGTCGTAGCCTTCCAGGGAGCCTTCGCCGGACGGATCACCGTGGAGCGCGTTGCGCAGCGCCTCGGCTTCCATGACCATCGTGAGACGTTCGGCCTGATCGGCGGCATCGCCTGCAGGATCAACCGTGTCCTGGGTGACGCGGGCGACCTCATCAGGGTCCTGCGCGTTGGCCTCGGTGCTCATGGCGTGCTCCCTTCCTCCGCTCGATTGTCTCCCACATTCGACAGGGAGATCAGGGGCTCTAGTCCCTGGTGAGAATCGCGGCCATGGTCTCGGCCACGATCCCGGACCAAGCTGGGTCGGGCAGCCAGTGTGGCTCGCCCCGGCTCGCGCGTCCGACGTTCTCGATCATCGTGCGGTACGGATCGACCGGGGCAAAGTGCTCGACGCGCTCGCCGTCGCGGTCTAGCACGCGCAAGGCACTCGGCTGCAGGCACGACGTGTAGGCGTCGTTGCCGGTGAACTCCAGGACGCCGTGCGGACCTTCGATGACCAGGGTCTGCAGGGGAGCCTCAATGAAGGATCCGCGGACGTGGACGTCAATGCCGGCCATATCCAGGTGCGCGTCCGTGGTGAGATCTACACCGCGATCGGATCGTTCAATGTGCACGTGCCGCACCACGGCGGTCTCGGCTTTGGTGATCCAGGTGGCAGCGGTCATGGGGTAGCACCCGACATCGAGAAGTGCGCCCCCGCCGAGGTCGGGATCAAGGCGGTAGTTATCTGCTGCGACGCCGTCGATGGTGAACACTCCTGATACGGAAGTGACCGGGCCAATCGCATCGCTCGCCAACAGCGCGGCCGCCCGTGCGGTGCGCGGATGCCACAGGTTCCACGTCGCTTCCACGAGGAGCCCGCCGGTGTCCTCAGCCACGGCCCGCAACCGGCGGGTCTCCTGCGGATCGCGTGTGAGTGGCTTCTCGCAGAGCACGGTTTTGCCGGCTCGCAGTGCCGCTTCGGACCATGGCAGGTGGGCGTCGTTGGAAAGCGCGATGTAGACGGCGTCGATATCCGGATCGTCGATGACCGCGGCGTAGTCGTCCGCTGCGTAGCGCGCGGGGTGAAGTGCCGCAGCGCGGTCGCGGTCACGGGCGGCGACGACGTCGAGGCGGGCACCGTCTGCTGTGTGCAGGGCGGGCGCAATCGCCCTACGGGCAATCCACCCGGCACCCAGGAGTCCCCAGCGCGTCGCTGCTAATTCAGGCATGGGGTCACCCTAGGGGACTCGATCACGGCGAGGTGCTTGCCCTGAGGGACGGGCACCCCTAGTGTCCGTTCACGTGATGCTGCTGATGTTCGTCCTGTGGGGAGTCATCTTCCTCGGGATCTTCCGCCATTGGCGCTGGATACCGATCCTGGTGTTGGTGAACCTGGCTTACACCCTCTTCGTGCTCACCACCCACATGACCGACCCCATCCCACTCAACTTCTGAGGTGACCGTGTCCCAGCAGACAACGCTGTCCCAGCAGACCGCACCCTCGTGGATGCCACCCGAGCGCGCAGTGCTGCTGTCGCGCTTGCTCAACGTCGCGGCACTGTTCGCGCTCCTCGGTGTCCTGGCCGGATCACTGCAACTTCAGTTCGGCGTGGGCGAGCAACCCTGTCCGCTGTGCATCGTCCAGCGGTCGGGCATGTTCGCCATCGCGGTCGGTCCGATGATGAACCTGCTGTGGGGTATTCGAGCACGTCATTACGCGCTGAGCATCCTGGGCGCAGTGGTGGGTGCCGCGGCGTCGACGCGCCAAATCCTCCTGCACATCGCCGATCCCAACGACCCCGGCTACGGACCAGCAGTTCTCGGGTGGCACTTATACACGTGGGCGTTGGTGACGTTCATCATCGCCATCGTGGGATGCGCCCTGCTGATCCTGTGGCAGACGCCGTACCAGGCGGGCGACCAAGGCGTGTTGCGGGAACCAGGACTCGTTCGTCCGCTCGGTGTCTTCATCATCGTGTGGGTCACACTCTTTGCGCTCATCTGGATCGTCATTGACCTCGCGGCGGTCGGAGTGTCAGTCGTTCCGGAGTGTGGACTGGGGGAGTGCCCGGATGATCCGCCGGCGATTTCGGGACTTGGCAACATGGGGGGCTGGTACGCCGTACTCGCCGGTGGTGCCGTGGCCGCCGTCATCGCCTGGGTCTTTGAGCGCCGCTGGGCTGCCAAGAACGACTAGCCGGCTTCCGGTTTCCGGTTTCCGACCTTTGGGGTGGGATTCCGGTCGCGGCAACCAACCATAACGGTCGAAAACCGGGGGTTGTCCCGGGGTCTGTTGTGGGCTGATGGCAATGTGCTCGGAGTACAACGGTGGCAACGGATAGATCAGGGACTGCAACTCCTGGGCGCTCAAGCCCGCCGGGAGGTCGTAGTACTGGAAGGCGCTGGGGATCAACGGAGATCCGGGCGAACCGAGGTTCGAGCCGTAGGCGCCGATATCGAGCATCCCGAGAGCCGTGCGGGGGTCCGGTGCGGTGAGCCACACGAACGTCCCGAAATTCGGATTGGTGAGTGTGAAACTCGCGACGTCGGACGATGCTCTGTCCGCCATCAACGCGAATCGGGTTTGGGCGTAGGCACGCGTGCACAGCGCGGAGGCGGTGCACACGGCGTTCACGTGCTGCTGGTCGGCAGCCACGACCAGCACATTGCCCAACGGATCCACGAAGGCGCAGGCATTGGTGGACCCTGGGAGAGAGCGAACGGTCTGCTCCAACAGGTTCCGTAGGGTGTCGTCGGGTTGTACGTTGGCGAGCGAGACCTGATCAGGGGGCGTGGCCTGCGCGTCAGCCGGCGGTGTGTACGAGGCCGTCGGCATCTCCACCGAGGCATTCGGGTGTGGCGCTGGAGCACCCCGCGAGAGCGAGGAGCCCGAGGGCCAACGCCGCCCCCGCGCTGGGAAGCCCCCTCAGAGAGCACCCCGGCGGCTATCGCCGTGGTCTCGGAGCGGGTCGATGCCCATGATGTGCTGGCCGAGACGCAGAACCTGCTCGTCGGTGAGGTCGTCGATATCCGCCCGCACGTCCGCCACGATCCGCTGCGCAATGTCGCGGCGATGCTTCTCGAGGTAGGTCACCAGATGGTGGCTGGCATTCGCCTTGCCGGTGCCGTGACCGAGCAGGACGATCGCGGACGCGTGGACGAGAGCTTCGGCGAGTGTGTGCCAGTACACGTCACTGTCATCAAGGTAGGTCCCGTCCACATTGCCGTGATGGTGGTACACGTTGTGGAATCGCTTGCGCGGATCGTCAGCAACAACGTGCTCCGGAGCCGAGTGATCCGGCGAATCCAGGGCGTAGATCCGTGTCGAGTGGAAATCGACCGCCGCGATTGCGACCTTGCCGGTCAGGTCAATGGCGTCTGTGATGTCCTGCATGTCAGACCTCGTTTCCGGGAGCCTTGGGCTCAAAGCCCGCGTTCTTGAGCATGCGTCGCAGATCAACGATGGCTTGAACATCGATGTCTTTGTGGCGGGGCCTTTCGAATACCTCGGTCTCCCCGCCGAGGGTGACCCGGAACTTCCCGTCGTGGCGTTCCTCGACCTCGCCGGTGGCCTCCAACAAGGAGAGCACGTCCACCCAGCGGATATTGCCGCTGGTGGGGTGGGCGAAGATCACCGTGAGGGTGTCGAGGTGATGGTTGTTCAGATGGACAGGGAAGTCGTAGTTCTCGGAATGGGCCATGCGTGTACTCTGCCAGATCGGCCCGCGGGAATAGCGCCTAGGCTGGCCCGATGACACAGGGACGACGCGCGCTGGTGACGGGAGCTTCACGCGGGATTGGCGCGGCGATCGCACAGCGCCTGGCGGCAGACGGTTATCGCGTTGCGGTCCACTATCGGACCGATGAGGAGCTCGCCGTCCGGGTGCGCCAGGGACTACACGGCAGCGACCATATGCTTGCTCGCGCCGATCTGCGTGATCCGGAAGCGACTCGGGCCATGGTGGACGAGATTGCCGAGGGTTGGGATGGGCTGGACGTCCTCGTCAACAACGCTGGCATCTTCGAGGCGCACCCCATTGATGAGACCGACTACGACGAGTGGCAACGACGCTGGAGTGAGGCGGTCGCCGTCAATCTGGTGGGCCCGGCCAACGTGACCTGGGCGGCGGTGCGGCATATGGGAGCGGGGGCCAGCATCGTCAATGTGGGGTCGCGCGGCGCCTTTCGCGGGGAGCCCCAGTGCCCCGCCTACGGAGCGACGAAGGCGGGAATTGCTGCTTTCGGTCAGTCGCTGGCCAAGGATCTGGGACGCCGAGGTATCGCTGTCACCACGGTGGCGCCCGGATTCGTGGACACGGAGATGGCTGCTGAGGCCCTCGCCGGCGATGGCGGTGCCGTGCGGCGGGCCGAGAGTCCCTTCGGCCGGATCGCCGAGCCGGAGGAGATCGCCGAGGCGGTGGCCTTCCTCGCCCGCCCGGAGGCCGCCTGGATGAGCGGCTCCATCCTCGATGCGAACGGTGCGTCGTACTTGCGGATGTAGCGGGAATCCCACCGTCGCGGGACGGGCCGGGCCGAGAGGCAGCCTGGCCGACGAACTAGCGGCGTAGGAAATCACTGAGAAGGCGATTGAACGCCGCCGCGTGCTCGATCTGTGTCCAGTGCCCGCAGTGCCCGAAGACGTGCAACTCCGAATCGGGAATCAACTCGAGCAGACGCAGTGAGTTCGACATCGGAATGATTCGGTCCTCGCGGCCGTGAAAGATGATGGTCGGATTCTCGATTCTGGCGATGTCGTCCGTGTCGTGTGCCAGGGCGTCGACCCACTGCTGGCGAGGGGCAGGGAACATCGCCGAAAATGACTCCTGAAATCCGGGTTGGATACTCGCCCGGTACCTCAACTCCGCCAGTCCGTCGAGATCGCCGATCGGGGACGCGGTGAAGAGTTGAAGGAGTTCGCGCATCGCTTCCACGCTGGGCTCATAACCCCATACGGAGTCCAGCCCGGGAGTGATGTCAAAGGGAATTCCCACGGCTCCCATGAGGCCAAGCCGACGTACGCGCTGAGGGTGGTGGATCGCCAGCGACAGCGCCAAAGAACCGCCGAAGGAGTTGCCCACCACGTGCGCACGGTCGATCTCGAGCGCATCGAGGACCCCGATCGCATGCGCTGTCCACGTCTCGAGGTCGTAGGAGGCCACGGACCTCTCGGTGTAGCCGAACCCCACCACGTCGGGCGCGACCACGCGGAAGTGCTCGGACAGGGCCGGGATTGTGAGGCGCCAGTTCGCCCACGCCGAGACACCGGGTCCGGATCCGTGGATCAGCAGGACCGTCCCACCGCCGGGGTCAACGACCGTGTCATGCACATTCGTGGCAATGTCAGCCGCGTCAATAGTGATGCCGAGTTCCGGCATGGCGTTTGTCAACGGTCATCACCATCCTTCACCGAACCCGGACCGGCCATCGTCGACTTCGACAACTTCTGCCCCTCTCCATCGGTCACAAGGTCATGGTGCACGTAGGTGGCCCGAACCACATTGTCGGCATCGACGAAGGGCGCGAGGTAGATCTGGGCGGCACTCGAGGTGAGCAGGTCCAACCCGCGGACGATGTGCGTGGTGCGCAGGTCGCGATCCTCCACCACCGAGACGAGCTGGTAGGAGGGGAGATCGTCGCGGCGCCACAGCACGAAATCACCCATCGCCTCATCCAAGGGGACGAGTGCGTCCCCGACTTCGATCATGGAGCCGCGGGGGACCTGCACCCGAAGGGTGTTCTCACCCGGCTTCCACTCGATCGCGCGGTCTCGGCAACCGGCCGAGCAACCCCCGATCGCCGGTCCGATCTGGGTGCGCCGACTGCACGTACACGCATAGGTCCGCAGACCATGGGCCCGTGCAGCGATGAGCTCAGAACGGTAGTGGTCCGTTCGGTGGCGCTGAGACCAGTGTGCTTCGAACTCGGCGACATCGTGCGGGCCGATCTGCCATTCGATCTCCATCGCACGCAACGTGGCGAAAACGTCCTCGACGTATTCACGGCGGTAGCGCGCGGCATCCGCGTCGTCGATGCGCAGCGCGAGCGGGGCGCCGAGTTCGCGGGCCAACTCCGCGGTGATGGCGAAGTTGCGCCGATTGCCCTCGTGGAGGAATCCGCTGGGGGTGGGCGCAAGTCGCAGCAGCACCCTCCCACCCTAGGCATACTGGCGAAGTCTCGGAACGGACCTTGTGCCCTGGAGGCTCCGTCGTCCCTCTCCTAACCTGGCCCCATGATCGACCTGCTGACTGACTTGCCGGACAACGTCGTGGGCTTCGAGGCCGTGGGCGAGGTGACTGCCGAGGACTACGCGCGGGTGCTCGACCCAGCCCTCACGGCGGCTATTCGCAAGCACGGCAAGATTCGCGTCCTCTATGTGCTCGGCGAGCGGTTCACCGGGTATTCCGGTGCCGCCATATTCGAGGACGCACTGGTCGGCACCGAGCACTGGAGACACTGGGAGCGCATCGGTGTCGTGTCTGACACCGACTGGGTCCGGCACACCGTTCATGCCTTCGCGTGGATGGTGCCCGCGCGCATCAAGGTGTTCTCCGACGCGCAGCGGGACGAGGCCATCTCCTGGGTGTGCGCCGACTGAACGACCCCTCGACGGTTGCGGTGAGAACGAGTTGAGGGGCCGACCCACCTGGGTCGACCCCTCAACGTTCGGTGTCCGAGGGGGGACTTGAACCCCCATGCCCCGCAAAGGGCACTAGCACCTCAAGCTAGCGCGTCTGCCAATTCCGCCACCCGGACCAGTGGGGCGGCGAACCGCCCTGCGGGAGGATAACAACACCGAACCGCGCTCCGGAAGGCAGGATAGGCCTATGTCGAACTCGAGCCCTGACCTCGCCGCCGATGCGGTGACGATCCTGCGTGATCTCATCCGCATCGACTCCACCAATGACGGTACCGACGGAACCGTCGGCGAGGCTGCGGCCGCCGAGTACGTGGAGTCGTTGCTGACCGAGGTGGGCTTGGACTGCGAGCGGTTCTCGACCACATCGGGTCGGCGCCAGGGGGTCTATGCCCGGATATCCGGTCACGACTCCACCCGCCCTCCGCTGCTTCTGCACGGCCATCTCGACGTCGTACCAGCGCATCCGGCGGATTGGCGGGTGCCACCGTTCGCCGCCGAGGTGGAGGGCGACATGGTCTGGGGCCGCGGCGCCGTCGACATGAAGGACACCGACGCGATGATCCTCTCGCTCGCACGGCATTGGGCGCGTACCGGCGAGCGACCCGCCCGCGACCTGGTGATCCTCTTGCTTCCCGATGAGGAGGCCGGCGGTCGACACGGTTCCCATTGGCTGGTGGACAACCGCCCGGACATGTTCGCCGGTGTCGAGGAGGCCGTCGGCGAGGTGGGTGGTTTCTCGCTCACGGTGGCGGAGAACCGCCGGCTGTATCTCATCCAGACGGCTGAGAAGGGCATCGCCTGGATGCGCCTGATCGCGCAGGGGACGGCGGGGCACGGCTCGATGCTGAATGACGACAACGCGGTTACGGAGGTAGCCGAGGCGGTGTCCCGACTTGCTCGGCACGACTGGCCGGTGTGCTTGAGCCCGACCGCGGAGCGGATGGTGGCGGCCATCTCCGAGGCTTACGGCATCGACATCGACCTAGCCGACACCGTCGCGCTGCGTGATCAACTCGGTCCTCTCGCGCGCCTCATCGGTGCGGGCACCCGTCACGTCACCAACCCGACGATGTTAAATGCGGGCTACAAAGTCAACGTGATCCCCGGTGAGGCAACAGCAGGTGTCGATGGTCGGTTTGTCCCGGGGGCGGAGGATGAGTTCCTCGCCGAGGTGGATCGACTGATAGGTCCTCGGGTGCGCCGCGAATTCGAATCTCATGACGTGGCCATTGAGGCGCCGTACGACGTTCCCCTGGTCGAGGCGATGACGCAGGCGCTGGTGGCGGAGGATCCGGGAGCCATGGTGGCGCCGTACATCCTGTCGGCGGGTACAGACGCGAAAGCCTTCTCCCGGCTCGGCATCCGCGGCTATGGATTCTCGCCCTTGCAGTTGCCGCCGGATCTGGACTTCGCATCCCTCTTCCACGGAGTCGATGAGCGCGTTCCCATGGACTCGGTGGGCTTCGGGGTTCGAGTGCTCGCGAGGTTCCTCGAGACTGCCTGATCTACGCGGTTCGCGCGACCCGCATGACCTTGCGGCGGAGCCATACCTGCCGGCGACCATCGGGATAGATACGCGAGCGGGCGAGTTCCCAATGGCCGTATTCGGCGTACTCGGTCAGCACTGAGCGTGCCGTGTCACGGCTCGTACCGCGGGGGAGTGAGAACTGCCGGTACTCGTAGGTCGGGGCCATCGGTCTCCCTTCCCCCACCTACACGGCGGACACGTCGTCTAAAGCCGACCGTATCTCGTGCGGCAGGACCACACCATCGCTTCCGAGCAACCCACGCCACTGGTGAATCGTCCGCGCACTCACGACGGCGGCGCTCACGCCCGGTACGTCACGAATCCACGCGAGAGCCACCGACGCCGGAGAAGTCGACAAGCCGTCGGCTGCCGCCAGAAGTCCTTCGAGCACCGGACGCCGCGGCCCCTCGAGGAGCGCGCGGATGGTCGAGCCGTGCGTCTCGGACGCACCCCGCGAATCCGGGGGAGTGCCGTGCCGGTACTTGCCGGTGAGAACGCCGTGGGCGAGTGGAGCACCGGCGATGAAGCCCGCGTTCAGAGCCTGCGCGGCCGGGAGACGATCTCGGTCAGCGGCTCGGTCCAGGAGGGAGTAGGCGGCACTGAGCGCCGATACCGCCGCCCCCGGAGGGCCGCACTGGATGGCCCCGGCGAGCGCGACGTCCTGCCAGGTGCGAGGCATGCCGAGTCCCACGTAGTGCACGCGGCCGCTGGCCAAGGCCACCGAGGCGGCCGAGGCAATTTCGTGCCAGCCCGTGGACCAGGTATCAAGGGTCCACACATCAATGCTGTCAGTCCCGAGCGCGTCGAGGGCCGTGTCCAACTGACTCAGCAAACTGCCGCGAGTCGCCTCCGACGACCTTAGGTAGAGCCGGAGCAGGCGCCGTCGACCTGGGTCGCGGAGGATCTGCGCCAACGGGGTGGGCTCGCTCTCGCGCGTGAGTATCGGAGGGGTGACCTGGACCAGGTCACCTCCGGCATCCACCAGGGCGTCCAGGGCCGTGATCAAGTCCTCGGGCTGACGCAGCATCGCTTCGGGCGCCAATCCGAGCCAGCCGACCTCGAGTCCGGAGCCACCCAAGCGTCGTTGCTGCACTCCCTCAACCTAGTGACCGCGGTAGCCAGATACCCTCGCAGGACACGCCCGGAAGGAGAGTCATGCGGCTAGGACTGAATCTCGGATATTGGGGTATGGGCAACGATGCTGACAACCTCGCACTCGCGCGCGCTGCGGACGAGTCGGGATACAGCGTCGTGTGGGCAGCCGAGGCGTACGGATCCGATGCCGCCACGGTGCTCACCTGGATCGCGGCACAAACCCAACACATCGACGTGGGCTCGGCGGTTTTCCAAATTCCCGGGCGTACGCCGGCCAACACCGCCATGACGGCAGCAACCTTGGACACGCTGTCCGGAGGTCGCTTCCGTTTGGGTCTGGGCGTCTCGGGGCCGCAGGTGTCCGAGGGCTGGCATGGTGTGCGTTTCGACAAGCCGCTAACGCGCACTCGGGAGTACATCGACATCGTGCGCAAGGCGCTGCGCCGCGAACGCCTGTCCTACGAGGGCGAGTTCTTCACCCTGCCGTTGCCCGACGGACCGGGTAAGGCGCTCACTCTCACGGTGCATCCCGTGCGCGAGTACCTGCCGATCTATCTCGCTGCGGTTGGGCCGCGCAACCTCGAGTTGGCGGGCGAAATCGCGGATGGCTGGCTTGCCGTCTTCTATTCACCCGAGTACGCCGACGAACTCCTCGGCCACATCCGGACGGGACGCGAGCGCGCGGGCAAGACGCTCGAGGGATTCGACATCGTGCCCACGGTGCCCGTCGTGATGGGTGACGATCTCGACGCATGCGCGCAGCCCGTACGCGCCTACAGCGCCCTCTACGTCGGCGGGATGGGTTCGCGCGACAAGAACTTCTACAACGCCCTGGCTTCGCGCATGGGCTATGCGGAGGCCGCGGCGCAGGTGCAGGAGCTATACCTGTCTCGCGACTACGTCGGGGCGGCCGCGGCAATCCCCCGGGAGTTCATTGAGCGGACCTCCCTCATCGGCACCCCCGACCAGATCGTGGCGCGCCTGCGTGACTACGCGGCGGCCGGCGTAACCACCCTCACCGTGGCCATCTATGCCGGATCGCTGGAGGAGCGCCTCGCAACCGTCCGCGCAATGCCGGAACTCATGGCGGAGGCGGGCTTCCCGGTCGATCAACGGTGAGTTGGTTTGAAGCGGTCGTTCTCGGTGTCGTCCAAGGGCTGACCGAGTTCCTCCCTATTTCCTCCAGCGCCCACCTGCTGGTGATCTCGCGTCTGTTCGGGTGGGGTGACCCCGGTGCGGCGTTCACCGCGGTGAGTCAGATCGGCACGGAAACCGCCGTGCTCATCTACTTCCGCCATGACATCGCGCGCATCATTAGAGTCTGGTCCTCAAGCCTTGTCCATCGTGAGCGCCGCCGCGAACTCGACGCCCGGATGGGCTGGTACGTCATCCTGGGCACTATCCCCATCGCCGTACTCGGTCTGGTGTTTCAGAATCAGATCGAGACGGTGGCGCGCAACCTGTGGATCACGGCAGCCATGCTCGCGATCTTCGGTGTCATTCTCGGCGTCGCTGATGCGCTCGGGAGTCGGATCAAGCCCATCGACGACCTGCGCGCGCGCGATGCCGGGCTCTTTGGCATCGCCCAGGCTGCCGCGCTGATCCCGGGCGTGTCCCGATCGGGGGCCACGATCTCGATGGGACTCGCCCTCGGCTACACCCGCGAAGCCGCCACCCGGTATGCCTTCCTGCTGGCCATCCCCGCCGTGCTGGCATCCGGACTGTATGAGGCCACGAAGATCAGCAGCGATGCGAACGTGCAGTGGGGGCAGACCATTGTGGCCACCTTGATTGCGTTCGCCATTGGCTACCTGGTGATCGCTTGGCTCATCCGCTACCTGCAGACGAACTCCTTCCGGCCGTTCGTGTTCTACCGTCTCGGCCTCGCCGCGCTGATCGTGGTCCTGTTGTCGACGGGAGTCATCACCGCCACCTAGGCCACCCAACGCCGAGTGTGCTCTCCCGCGCACGATAGGCGCCTAATTCGCGCGCGCGAGTGCACACTCGCGGATCACGCGGAGGCTAGTCTTCCGTTTATGAGCGTTGTTGTCCTGGTCCGTCATGGTCGCACGACGGCGAACGCGACCGGCGTGCTTGCGGGTTGGACACCTGACGTTCACCTTGATGACGTCGGCCGTCAGCAGGCAGAGGCCGCGGCCCAGCGTCTGGCTCCGCTGTCGCTGTCCGCCATCGTCTCCAGCCCGCTGGATCGCACCCGGGAGACGGCCGCGGCGATCGCAGCAGCCCAGCGTCGCCCGATCACGGTCGACGTTGACGACCGCGCTGGTGAGTGCGAATACGGTGACTGGACGGGCAAAGCGCTGAAGGATCTGGCCAAGGAGCCACTGTGGAAGACGGTCCAGGCCCGGCCCAGTGCGGTGACTTTCCCCGAGGGTGAGTCGATGCTGCACATGCAGCAGCGCGCAGTGGCCGCGGTACACGACTGGAATGCGCGTGTGGGGCCGCGAGGGCTTTACGTCGTCGTCAGTCACGGCGACGTGATCAAGTCGATCCTCTGCGACGCCCTTGGAATGCACCTCGACACATTCCAGCGCATCGTTGTGGACCCCGCCTCCATCTCCGTCGTGCGCTACACCAAGGACGGAACCACCGTGTTGCGCATGAACGACATGGCCTCGGATCTCAGCGACCTGGCCGTCGCACGGCGACGTCGCTCCTCGGCCGCCGCCGTGGGCGGCGGGTCCGGGCAACGCTAGGTACGGTGGGGGCGTGGCTCGCCGTGTGTTCGATTTTGCCTGGCCGGATCGTTTCATCGCCGGCACGATCGGCATGCCCGGTGAGCGGACCTTCTACCTCCAAGCCGTGGAGGGCTCTCGCATCGCCAGTGTGGCCCTCGAGAAGGCCCAGGTGGCGCTGCTCGCGGAGCGCCTCGATGAACTTCTCGTCGAGATTGGCCGGGAGGGCGACAAGGGGGTTCCCGACGACAACGATCCGCTGTCCGTGCCTTTGGAGGAGGAGTTCCGGGTGGGTTCCCTCTCACTGGCGTGGGATCCCACCCAGGAAGCTGTCGTCGTCGAAGCCCATGCGCTGGGTGAGGAGCCGGCGGAGGTGGGGGAAGACGCGGACGAGGACGCACCCGACACGTTCCGCGTGCTGGTCTCCCCGGGTGGAGCAGCGGCGTTTGCCCGACGTGCGAAGGCCCTGGTGGCGGCAGGGCGTCCCCCGTGTCCCTTCTGTTTGCAGCCGCTCGACGTGGGTGGGCATATTTGTCCGCGAGCCAACGGTTATCGGCGGCGAGTTTGACCCCTGAGCACGAGCGGGACCTGCTTACCTTCGGTGACGTGACCGTCGAGGGACACCTCGCCGGATCGAGCAATGCGACGCTCAAGGTACGTTGCGATCTGGGCTCTCATTCGGCGTCAGCCGTCTACAAGCCACGGCGCGGTGAGCGACCGCTGTGGGACTTCCCGGTTGGTTCGTTGGGTCATCGAGAAGTAGCCATGTCCACGCTCGACGAGATTCTGGGCTGGGGGTTAGTGCCGAGGACTGTGTGGCGCGAGGAGGGACCGTACGGTCCCGGAAGCTGCCAATTGTGGGTGGAGACTGATCCCGATGCCGAGGCGGTCACGGTCCAGCCGGAAGAGCAGGTCCCGGAAGGCTGGTACGCCGTCGCGCAGGGGGAGGGACTCGATGGCGAGATCGTCTGCCTTGCCCATGCAGACACGCCCGCGCTGCGTCGTATGGCGCTCCTGGATGTCCTGGCCAACAACGCCGACCGGAAGGGTGGTCACGTCCTGGTGACTCCCGAGGGTGCGGTGGCCGCTATTGACCACGGGCTCACCTTCCATGTCGACGACAAGCTCCGGACCGTGCTCTGGGGCTGGGCGGGTTCGCCGCTGCGCGAGGACGAGTTGCTGGACCTCCGCCAACTGGCAGATCGGCTGCCGGTCCTGGAGGAGGCCCTTCGCTTTAACCTCACCGAGCTCGAAGTGTTGGCGATGATTCAACGGCTCAACGACCTTCTCCGTGACGGCTGCTTCCCTAGTCCGTCGGGTGCGTGGCCCGCGCTGCCGTGGCCGGCTATGTAGCACCGGCCACTAGGCTCACCCCGTGGAATCTTGGCGCACTCCCGCGATCCCCGACGTGCCCGGTCGAGGCCCGGACCTTCGGCTCTACGACGCCGCAAGCCGCGAAGTTCGCGCCACCAATCCCGGTGCGACCGCGCGGATGTACGTCTGCGGGATCACGCCGTATGACGCCACACACATGGGGCACGCGGCCACCTACCTGACCTTCGACCTCGTAGCTCGCTACTGGCAAGACCGAGGACACGATGTCCACTACGTGCAGAACGTCACCGACATTGACGATCCCCTCCTGGAACGTGCTGTCCAGACCGGAGAGGACTGGCGCGCCATCGCTCAGCGCGAAACGCAGCTCTTCCGGGAGGACATGGAGGCGCTCGGCGTCATTCCGCCGCGGGACTACATCGGGGCCGTGGAGTCCATTCCGTCCGTGGTGCGTTGCATCGAAGGGTTGCGCAAGCGTGGCGCGGTGTATGACGTCGAAGGCGATCTCTACTTCGATGTGTCGGCGGATGCCCTCTTCGGGGAGGTGAGTCACGCGACGGACGACCGAATGCGCGAATTGTTCGGGGAGTGCGGTGGCGATCCGTTGCGACCGGGCAAGCGTCATCCGCTGGACCCGTTGCTGTGGCGAGCGGCGCGACGCGAGGAGCCCGCCTGGGACACCCCGCTGGGACACGGCCGGCCCGGATGGCACATTGAGTGCGTCGCGATTGCCCTTGACCACCTCGGGATGTCCTTCGACGTCCAGGGGGGCGGCCGCGATCTGCTGTTTCCTCACCACGAAATGGGCGCGGCGCATGCCGAGGTACTCACCGGTGAATGGCCCTACGCGCGGCACTACACCCATGCGGGGCTTGTGGGGCTCAGCGGCCACAAGATGAGTAAGTCCCTGGGCAATCTGGTCTTCGTCCATCGCCTGCGGCAGGACGGGGTTCACCCCTCCGCGATTCGACTCGCCGTGGCGGCACACCACTATCGCGAGGATTGGGCATGGACGGATGCGGGCCTGGCGGAGGCAATCGAACGACATGCCCGCTGGTCCCGAGCCGCTCGCCTTGCCCAGGGCCCCGTGGCGGCAGCGGTCATTGCCGACCTACGCGCAGCTCTGGCGGACGATCTCGACACGCCGCGAGCCCTTGCCGTCCTCGACCGCTGGGCGAGCGAAGCGTTGGAACGTGGCGGCCCCGAGCACGACGGCCCCTGCCAGGTGGCGGAGGCCGCCGATGCGTTGCTCGGGGTGCGTTTGCTTGACCGTGACGAATGATCGATCAGGACGTCTTCTCGTCGTGGCCGCCGAACTCCTTGCGCTGTGCTGACATGACCTTGTAGGCGAAGTCAGCCATGCCCTGACTGTCGAAGCGCGAGTAGAGCGCTTCGGTGAGTACCGGGGCGGGGACACCCTCCTCGATCGCAGCGATCGAGGTCCATCGCCCCTCGCCGGAGTCCGACACGCGGCCGGTGAAGCCTTCGAGATCCGGCGAGTTCGCCAGGGCAAGCGCGGTGAGGTCGAGGAGCCAGGAGCCGATGACGCTGCCCCGACGCCAGACCTCCGCAACGGCCGGCAGATCGAAGGAGTACTGGTAGAACTCCGGGTGCTCCAACGGAGCGGTTTCGGCGTCAGCGGTGCGCTGCTTCAGCCCGGTGTCGGCGTGCTTGAGGATGTTCAGCCCTTCCGCGTAGGCCGCCATGATTCCGTACTCAATGCCGTTGTGAACCATCTTGACGAAGTGGCCGGCACCGTTGGGGCCACAATGAAGCCACCCAGCCTCGCCGGGGAGAAGCTCACCGGTGCGGTCCCCGGTGCGCGGTGCACCGTCAACACCGGGCGCTACCGAATCCCAAATGGGATCGAGGCGGTCCACGGACTCGTCATCGCCACCAATCATCAACGAATACCCGCGATCGAGTCCCCACACCCCACCAGAGGTGCCGCAATCGATGTAGTGGACACCCTTGGGCTTGAGCGCCGCCGCTCGGCGAATGTCGTCACGGTAGTAGGAGTTGCCGCCGTCGATGATCGCGTCACCAGCCTCGAGCAGCCCGCCCAACTCGTTGACGACCGCCTCGGTGATCCCGCCCGCGGGCACCATGATCCACACGTTGCGCGGTGTCTCCATCTTGGCGACGAGATCAGCGGGGGAGTCCGCGCCGATGGCACCCTCCTTGACGAGTTCCGCCACCACCGCGGGGTCACGGTCGTACACGACGGCAGAATGCCCATCGCGCATGATGCGCCGGACGATGTTGGCCCCCATTCGGCCGAGGCCGACCATCCCCAACTGCATTGGCTTCGTTGTCGCCATCTGCGATCCCATCCCTCTCACATCCTGTGGTCCCGGCGGCGACGAACCGAACCCTCTGGGCTCGGACTGACGCGTCGGGCGCTCTTCGGTCATCGGCTGTACGCGAGGGCCACGCTAGTGCAAGGCTGATGCCATGACCGCCCTGGAATCGACAAATCCCAAGGACCGCGCGGCGTGGGGTCGCCTCGACGACATGGCCCGCGAGTTGCGGCACCGTGAACTGCGGGACATCTTCGCCGCGGAGCCCGATCGCGGACCGGCGTGGACTCTCGAGGCGGCGGGTCTGCGCGTGGACTTCAGCAAGCAGCGCGTCACTCACGACGTGATGGAGGCGCTCCTCGATCTCGCCCGGGAGCAGGGCGTCCTCGAGCGCCGGGATGCCATGTTCGCCGGGCAGCACATCAATGTCACCGAGGATCGGTCGGTTCTGCACACGGCACTGCGACTCCCGCCAGCCAGCGGGGCGCTGATCGTCGATGGTGTTGATGTCGCGGACGAGGTCCACGGAGTCCTCGGCCGAATGGCGTCCTTCGCCGATCGGGTACGCAGCGGCGAGTGGCAGGGGGCGACGGGCAAGCGGATCCGCAACGTCATCAACATCGGCATCGGCGGCTCGGATTTGGGGCCCGCTATGGCGTACATCGCCCTGCAGTACTACTCCGACCGCTCGATGACTTTCCAGTTCGTCTCGAACGTCGACCCGACCGATATCAGCGAGGCCATTCGCGGACTCGATCCGGCGGAGACCCTCTTCATTGTGGCGTCCAAAACATTCGGGACGCAGGAGACACTCACCAATGCCAAGGCTGCGCGCGCGTGGATCGTGGAGGCGCTGGGAGAGGGCGCCGTCGAACGCCACTTCGTGGCCGTGTCTACCAACGCCGATCGCGTCGCGGCATTTGGGATCGACACCGCCAACATGTTCGGCTTCTGGGACTGGGTGGGCGGTCGCTACTCCATGGACTCCGCGATCGGATTGAGCACCATGGTCGCCATCGGCCCAGACAACTTCGCGAACATGCTGGCGGGGTTCCACGCGATGGACGAGCACTTCCGGCATGCGGACGCCTCCGTGAACATTCCGCTGCGAATGGGACTGACCGCGGTGTGGAATCGCGACTTCCTCGATATCCCCACGAATGCGGTGTTGCCGTACGCGCAATACCTCGCGCGCTTTCCTGCCTACCTCCAGCAACTCACCATGGAGAGCAACGGCAAGTCCGTTCGGCTCGACGGTGCGCGGGTGGACTACAACACCGGCGCGATCTATTGGGGCGAGCCGGGCACAAATGGCCAGCACTCGTTCTACCAACTCCTCCATCAGGGGACCGAGGTGGTGTCGTGCGACTTCATCCTCTTCGCCCAGGCACTGGAGCCGGTGTTCGACATGCAGGACATGCTTGCGGCCAATGCCTTAGCGCAGGCGGCCGTTCTGGCGTTCGGGCGCACCGCAGACGAGGTGCGCGCCGAGGGGGTTCCGGACGATCTTGTGCCCCACAAGGTGATGCCGGGGAATCGTCCGTCCACCTTCATCCTTGCGGCGCGACTCGATCCGCATGCGCTGGGCGCGCTCGTAGCTCTCTACGAGCACAGCGTCTTCGTGCAGGGGGCGATTTGGGGCATCGATAGCTTCGATCAGTGGGGCGTCGAACTAGGCAAGTCGATGGCCAACTCGATCCTGCCCGACCTGCAAGATGCCGATCGGCCCCTCGACAGGGACTCCTCGACCGATGCGCTGATTCGCGCGTACCAAGCAATGCACGCCACGGTGCGGCCCGACGCAGGCTAGGCGCCGTCCACTCCTCGACGCCGCAAATAGCGCTCGAATTCACGAGCGATGGCCTCGCCACTGGCCTCGGGCAGATCGGCGGTGTCGCGGGCCTCCTCAAGGGATCGCACGTAGTCCGCGACTTCCTCGTCCTCCGCGGCGAGCTCGTCGACGCCGATTTCCCACGCGCGAGCATCCTCCACGAGTTCGCCGAGTGGAACGGGCACATCGAGCAGGTCCTCCACACGTCGCACGAGCGCGAGAGTCGCCTTGGGGGACGGGGCTTGCGCTACGTAGTGCGGAACAGCGGCCCACAGGGATACCGACGGGATACCCCGACGCGCACACGCTTCCTGCAGCACACCGACAATCCCGGTTGGGCCCTCATAGTGGGAGGCCTCAACGCCAAGCTCGCGGGCCGTTCCCGGGTCGGTGGACGTGCCGGTCACCGGCACCGGGCGCGTGTGCGGGCTGTCCGAGAGGAGAGCGCCCAGTGTGACGGTCAACGTGACGCCCAACTCCGAGGAATAGTGCAGGAGTTCGTCGGTGAATTGACGCCACCGCATGTTGGGCTCGACACCGTGCACGAGGACGACGTCTCGAGTGGCCAAGGGCAGACGCGCGACGTAGAGGCGGGTGGTTGGCCAGGTGAGCCGACGGATTCCCTCGTCATCGAAAGAAATGTGCGGCCGGTTGACCTGGTAGTCGTAATAGTCCTCGGGGTCGATCTCCGCAATCAGTTGCGCACCCCACACGTCGCGCAGGTGTTGGACGGTGTCGCTCGCTGCGTCGCCGGCGTCATTCCAGCCTTCAAAGGCCGCGACGAGTACCGGATCGACGAGTTCGGGCAGGGCCTCGAACTCGATCATGCGAACCCCCTTCGCGGGCCGGTGCATGGGCCGACAGGGTCGGCCCGGTCAAGGACCTCAGCCTATGCCAGGTAGATCGGGAAACGGGCCGTGACGCTAGCCTGCCCTCACCATGTCAGACGAGCCCCGCCCTCCCGCCGCGGTGCTGTTCGATCTGGACGGAACGCTTATCGACTCCGAGGGGCTGTGGCTCATTGCGGAGCGGCAGGTGATGGCGGGCCTTGGCGCGACGTGGACCCCGTCCGATCAGCAGCATTGCCTCGGCGGACCCCTGGAGCGCGTGAGCGCCTACATGATCGCGAAGGCTGGCGTGCCCATCTCCGTGTCGGAGGTGGGGGACCAGCTGATGACCGCCATGGAGGCACTCCTGCGGACGGGGCCTATCCAATGGCGTCCCGGGGCTGCGGAACTGGTGCGCTCGTGCCAGGCCGCGGGCATCCCGACCGGGCTTGTCTCAGCGACATATCGACAGTTGCTGCACGCCGTCTCCGATGCCGTGGCCGAACAGACCGGCGGTCGCGGATTCGATATGAGCGTTGCCGGTGACGAGGTGACGGACGGCAAGCCGCACCCCGAGCCGTACCTCACCGCGGCGACAAGGCTCGGGGTCGACATTCGACGCTGTGTGGTGATCGAGGACTCGCCCACGGGCGTCACAGCCGGTCACGCCAGCGGTGCGCTGGTGGTCGCTGTCCCGCACATGGTTCCGATCGAGCCCGCACCTCGGCTCGTGGTCCTCGACACCCTTGTGGGCGTGACGCCCCGTGACCTCGCCATGTGGCTTGCGGCCGCTGAACGCTAGCCTGCGCGAGTGGAAGACACTCGTCGAGACCGGGCTCTGTTGGCGTCGGGTGACATCGTTCAATTGACGGACCCCAAAGGGAGACACCACACGCTGAACCTCGAGCCCGGCCGTACCTTTCACACGCATCGTGGGGGGATCGCCCACGATGACCTGATCGGACAGCCCGAAGGCTGCGTCGTCACCTCCACCGGTGGAACGACCTACGTCGTCCTTCGGTCGCACCTCGAGGACTTCGTCCTGGCCATGCCGCGCGGTGCCGCCGTGATCTATCCCAAGGATGCTGCGCGGATCGTCATGGCGACGGGGCTGCGCCCCGGCGGAAGAGTGTTGGAAGCCGGGGCCGGCTCAGGAGCACTCACATGCTCGTTGCTGTCCGCCGTCGGAGATCAGGGCCTCGTGGTGTCCTGCGAGTTGCGGCCGGATTTCGCCGAGGTGGCTCGGCGCAATGTGGAGCGGTGGTTCGTGGGGGCTCCGGACAACTGGAAACTCCTGGTCGGTGACGTCTCGGATCAGGCCTGGCAGCAGTGGGCGCCCTTCGACGCTCTTGTCCTCGACATGCTCGATCCCTGGAATCACCTGGCGACGGCGCACGCCGCGGTGCGGCCCGGTGGCACACTCGTCTGCTACGTCGCCACCACTACGCAGCTCAGCCAGACCGCCGAGGCTCTACGCGAGTCGCAAGCGTGGACCGAGCCGCGGGCCGAGGAGTCCCTGGTGCGCACCTGGCACCTTGAGGGCCTGGCAGTCCGTCCTGATCATCGGATGATTGCCCATACCGGGTTCCTTCTGATGACGCGCCGACTGGCGGACGGCACCACGGCTCCGCTGCGACGGCGCCGCCCTGCCAAGGGGGCCTACCCGATCCCGGAGGGCGACACCTCCGCGTGACCCGAGCGTTCTGACCCGTCCGCGGGTATGGTCGAAGGACCGTTCGACAAGGAGGCGATGTATGCCCACGAATGATCGCGGTACGGCCGAGGAGCGTCTGCGCGTCATCGAGGCCGAACTCGCCGCGGCCCAGGCACATAACGGGCGCCTCGTGGCCACGCTCCGTGACGCACGCGAGCAAATCGTCACGCTCAAGGCCGAGGTTGATCGCCTCGCGGAGCCGCCAGGCACCTACGGGGTGTTCCTCGCGCAGGCCGAGGACGGAGCTATCGACGTCGCGGTCTCCGGGCGCAAGATGCGGTTGGTGGCCAGTCCCGATGTCGACAAAGACGCGCTGGTTCCCGGCCAGGAGCTCATGCTGAATGAGGCTATGAACGTCGTGGGTGTACGCGAGTTCGAGCGCCTTGGTGAGTTGGTGATGTTCAAGGAGTTGCTCGCCGGCGGAGATCGGGCCCTCGTGATCGGACGGGCCGATGAGGAGCGAGTCGTTGCGCTCGCGGAGCCACTGCGGCAACGGACCCTGCGTGCCGGGGACTCGCTTCTCCTCGAGTCGCGCAGCAACTATGTCTACGAGGTCATCCCGAAGTCCGAGGTCGAGGAACTGGTCTTGGAAGAGGTTCCCGACGTGGACTATGAGGACATCGGTGGCCTTGGTGGTCAAATCGATCAGATTCAGGACGCGGTCGAGTTGCCCTTCCTCCACCCCGATCTCTACCTCGAACATCGGCTCGCGCCGCCCAAGGGCATCCTGCTGTACGGCCCACCCGGGTGCGGCAAGACGCTCATTGCCAAGGCGGTTGCGCACTCTCTGGCAAAGAAGGTGGCCGAGCGCACTGGGCGTGAGGAGGGCCGGTCCTTCTTCTTGAACATCAAGGGCCCGGAGTTGCTGAACAAGTACGTGGGGGAGACCGAGCGACACATTCGCCTGGTCTTCCAGCGGGCACGCGAGAAGGCATCCGAGGGCATGCCGGTCATCGTCTTCTTCGACGAGATGGACTCGCTCTTCCGGACCCGTGGTTCGGGCGTGTCCAGCGATGTGGAGAACACCATCGTCCCCCAGCTTCTGAGCGAAATCGACGGCGTCGAAAGCCTGGAGAACGTCATTGTGATCGGGGCTTCGAATCGAGAGGACATGATCGACCCGGCGATCCTTCGTCCCGGCCGACTCGACGTCAAGATCAAGATCGAGCGGCCGGATGCCGAAGCGGCGCGGGACATCCTGAGCAAGTACCTCACCCCGGACCTGCCCCTGCATCCGGACGATCTTGCGGAGAACGCCGACAGCCCGGAGGAGACCTGCGCCGCCATGATCCAGCGGGCCGTAGAGCGCATGTACTCCGAGGACGAGGAGAACCGTTTCCTTGAAGTGACCTACGCCAACGGCGACAAGGAGGTCCTGTACTTCAAGGACTTCAACTCGGGTGCCATGTTGGAGAATGTGGTCGCCCGCGCGAAGAAGAGCGCGATCAAGGAGTTCCTGGAGACCGGGCAGAAGGGCATCAGGGTCCAGCACCTGCTGAGCGCCTGCGTGGACGAGTTCCGTGAAAACGAGGACCTGCCCAACACGACGAACCCCGATGACTGGGCGCGCATTTCTGGCAAGAAGGGCGAGCGCATCGTCTTCATCCGCACCCTCGTTCAGGGCAAGAAGGGCACGGAGGCCGGACGCGTCATCGACACGGTGGCGAATACCGGCCAGTACCTGTGACCGGCGGTGCTGCATGAGCGTTCGCCGCATCATGGGGATCGAGACGGAGTACGGGATCTCAGTTCCGGGCCATCCCCACGTGAACTCGATGATGACGTCTTCGCAGGTGGTGACGGCGTACGACGGACCAGCGGTGGGCGATCGGCGATCGGCGATGCGGTGGGACTTCGATGACGAGTTCCCCTTGCGGGACGCGCGTGGCTACGACATGTCGCGGGCAGAGGCTGACCCGACCCAACTCACCGATGAGGAGATTGGTCTCGCCAATCTCATTCTCACGAACGGGGCGCGTCTCTACGTCGACCATGCACACCCGGAGTACTCGAGTCCGGAGGTCACCAATCCCCGCGATGCTGTGCTGTGGGACAGGGCGGGCATGGAGATCATGGCCGATGCTGCCGTGGCGGCGAGCCGCACGGGTCCCTTCGCAATCCAGCTCTACAAGAACAACACGGACAACAAGGGCGCGTCCTACGGATGCCACGAGAACTACCTGATGAGACGGGCCACGCCGTTCCCCGACATCGTGCGCGACCTCACGCCGTTCTTCGTGACGCGTCAGGTGTTCACCGGAGCGGGCCGGGTGGGGCTCGGCCAAGACGGCCGCACGGCCGGATTCCAGATTTCGCAGCGTGCGGACTTCTTCGAGGTCGAGGTGGGGCTTGAGACGACACTCAAGCGCCCCATCATCAACACCCGGGACGAGCCGCACGCCGACCCGGAGCGCTATCGACGACTACACGTCATCGTGGGCGATGCCAACATGTGCGAAGCCGCCACCTACCTGAAGATCGGGACTACGGCGCTCGTGCTTGCGGTCATCGAAGAGGGGAAGTTGGGGGAGGACCTCAGCCTGATCGATCCCGTCCGCGAGATGCATCTGGTCAGCCACGATCCCTCCCTCACCCACGTGCTTGCGCTCCGGGATGGTCGACGACTGACGGCCATTGATGTTCAGCGTCGCTATCTCGATGCCGCCACGCAGCTGGTGTCACGATCGCACGGTGATGATCCGATGACCCGGGACATCCTTGAACGGTGGGCGCGGGTGCTCGATGACCTCGAGCGCGACCCGCGTCTGGCGGCGGACCGCATCGACTGGGTCGCCAAACTCGCGCTCATGGACGGCTACCGACGCCGGGACGGTCTCGATTGGTCCTCGCCCCGTCTGGAACTGGTGGACCTGCAGTACGCCGACATCCGTCCCGATCGCGGGTTGGCGCTCAAACTGGAAGCAGCCGGGCGGCTGGAGCGCCTCACCACCCCCGACGAGGTCCGCCGGGCGCGGGAGCGAGCACCGGAGGACACGCGGGCCTATTTCCGCGGTGAGTGCCTGCGCCGCTATGGCGATGCCGTGGCGGCGGCCTCTTGGGATTCGGTCATCTTCGATGTCGATGGCTTTGATGCGCTTCAGAGGATCCCCACCCTCGAGCCCGCCCGAGGTACGCGGGAGCACGTGGAGCACCTGCTCGACGGTGCCACCTCGGCGGACGAGTTGTTGACTGCTCTGCGGAACGCCTGAATTCGACTCCATCACGGTAGGCCAGGAACGCGCGAGCAGGGCCGTCGCGGTTTAGGGTGAGCTCATGAGCACTCAGGGCGAACAGCGGCGCGTCGAGCGAACGCGGACCGATGAGGTTGACGAGGTCGACCTGCCGGCACGTGCCCCGGCCGATCTCGACGCCGAGGTGGACTCCATCCTCGACGAGATCGATGAGGTCCTCGAAGAGAATGCGGAGGAGTTTGTGAAATCCTTCGTCCAAAAGGGTGGCCAGTGACCTCGGACCCCATGCCCGGCCGGTTTGCCGCCGCGTACCTGGCCCCAGGGACTGCGTCGTTCGCGGACTTCCTCACGTCCACCGGCTACCACGGCGCGGTCTCCGCCTCGGTTGGCGATCTGTCCCACTCGGTCCCGCACGGGACGACCATCGTCGCCTTCACCTACCGAGACGGCGTGATCATGGCCGGCGATCGGCGCGCCACGATGGGCAACCTCATCGCTCAACGCGATATCGAGAAGGTCTTCCCGGCCGACGAGCATTCGGTGATCGGCATCGCGGGGGCCGCGGGACTCGCGGTGGAACTCGTCCGCCTGTTCCAGGTGGAACTCGAGCACTACGAGAAGATTGAGGGCGTGCCGCTCTCGCTGGATGGCAAGGCGAACCGCCTGGCCACCCTCCTGCGCAGCAACCTCGGATTCGCCATGCAGGGTCTGGCGGTGGTCCCGCTCTTCGGCGGCTATGACCTTCACCGAGCCCGTGGCCGGATCTTCTCCTACGACGTGACCGGCGGCCGCTACGAGGAACACGAGCACTTCGCCGTGGGCTCCGGCTCGGTCTTCGCCCGGGGATCGCTCAAGAAGCTCTACCGACCGCAGCTGTCGGAGACCGATGCGATCACCGCGGCAATTGAAGCCCTGTACGACGCCGCCGACGATGACTCGGCAACGGGCGGCCCGGATATGAATCGTCGTATCTTCCCCGTGGTGGCGCTGGCCACCGCCGATGGTGTGACGATTATCGACACGGATCGCATGGGCAATGCTGTGGACGAGGTCGTCGCGGCGCGTCGCACCCGGCCGGATGGGCCAGCAGCCAACCTCTCCGGGGGTGCTCCATGAGTGTGCCGTTCTATGTGTCACCCGAGCAGATCATCAAAGACAAGGCGGACTTCGCGCGCAAAGGCATCAGCCGAGGTCGCAGTGTCGTGGTTCTCCAGTATGCGGACGGGGTCATATTCGTTGCCGAAAACCCGTCCCGGGCGCTGCACAAGATTTCCGAGATCTACGACCGCATTGGGTTCGCAGCGGTCGGCAAGTACAACGAGTTCGAAAACCTGCGCGTTGCGGGCGTACGCCTCGCCGATATGCGTGGGTACGCCTATGACCGCCTCGACGTCACCGGCAGAAGCCTGGCCAACGCCTACGCACAAACCCTCGGCACCATCTTCACGGACGCGGCCAAACCGTATGAGGTCGAGATTGTCGTCGCTGAGGTGGGGGGCACGGCCGACGACGATCAGATCTATCGCCTCACCTTCGACGGATCCGTGGCTGACGAACACTCCTACCTGGCGATGGGTGGACAGACCGACGCCATCCTCGAGGTGCTCGAGGCTCAGTGGCGCGAAGGACTCAAGCTCGCCGAAGGCGTGCGCGTGGGTGTTGCCGCCCTCAGCGCTGGGGCCGACCGGGCCCTCGATGCGGCAGATCTCGAAGCAGCCGTCCTGGACCGAACCCGACCTCGCCGGGCCTTCCGCCGCCTCGGACCAGCCGACCTCACCGAGATCCTCGTGGCGTCCAGTGCCTCGCCACCGGGGGACTGACATGGATCGGCGCATCTTCGGAATCGAGACCGAGTACGGCGTGACCTGCACCTTCCGCGGCCAACGTCGGCTCAGCCCCGACGAGGTGGCGCGATATCTGTTCCGTCGGGTCGTGTCCTGGGGGCGGAGCAGCAACGTCTTTCTCCGCAACGGATCCCGTCTCTACCTGGATGTCGGAAGTCATCCGGAGTACGCAACGGCCGAGTGTGACGACGTCCGCCAATTGATCGCCCACGATCGCGCTGGGGAGCGCATCCTGGAGGGCCTGTCGTTGGACGCGGAAGCACGCCTCCGTGAAGAGGGGATCAACGGAGACGTCTACCTGTTCAAGAACAACACCGACAGTGCCGGAAACTCCTATGGCTGTCATGAGAACTTCCTCGTCTCCCGCCACGGCGAGTTCCAGCGGCTAGCGGATTCTGTCCTGCCGTTCCTCGTCTCCCGCCAGGTCATTTGTGGTGCGGGCAAGCTCCAGCAAACACCCCGCGGGGCCGTCTACTGCATCAGTCAACGGGCCGATCACATCTGGGAGGGCGTCTCGAGCGCCACGACCCGATCCCGCCCAATCATCAATACCCGTGATGAGCCGCACGCGGATGCCGATCGATATCGGCGGCTGCACGTCATCGTCGGCGACTCCAACATGAGCGAGACGACCACATTGCTCAAGGTGGGATCGGCAGACCTCGTTTTGCGCATGCTCGAGGCGGGGACGGTGCTGCGTGACCTGACCCTGGAGAACCCCATCCGAGCGATCCGCGAGATCAGCCACGATCCCACTGGTCAGCGCACGGTGCGCCTAGCCAATGGGCGCGAGTTGACCGGTCTGCAGTTGCAGTCCGAGTACTTCGAGAAGGCACGTGACTTCGCGGACCGACAGGGCCTGCTCGATGAGCCAGCGTCGGTGGGCAGCCACGTCATCGCCCTCTGGGAACGCACCTTGAAGGCGGTCGAGACCCAGGACCTGTCCCTGATCGATCGAGATATCGACTGGGCGATCAAATGGCGGCTTATCGAGCGCTACATGACGCGTAACAATCTGAGCCTGTCGGACCCGCGAATCGCCCAACTTGACCTCGCCTACCACGACATTCGTCGGAGCAGGGGGCTGTTCTACCTGCTGGAACGTCGAGGACAGGTCTCTCGAGTGACCCACGAGCCGGAGGTCTTCGAGGCCAAGAGCATCCCTCCGCAGACGACGCGTGCGCGGTTGCGCGGTGAATTCATTCGCCGCGCGCAGGAGCGCCACCGGGATTTCACGGTGGACTGGGTCCATTTAAAGCTCAACGATCAGGCTCAGCGCACCGTCCTGTGCAAGGACCCCTTCGCCGCTGTGGACGAGCGCGTGGAGCGCCTCATCGCCAGTATGTGATCGCGCCCGGACCCCGCCGCAGGCGCGCCGATGCGACGTTCGCGCCGGAGGCAACTTAGGGTGTGCCCATGACCCTTCGCACCCTCTCCCGTCGTCGGGCGGTCGCCCTGGTCGCCGTACCTCTCGCCGCTGCACTGACCCTGACCGCATGCGGGGGGTCGGACAGCGGCGACGAGGGCAGCACGCCATCGTCGTCATCGAGTGCCGCACCCGCCGGCGATTGGGTGACGACAGACTGTGCCACGATCGCTCCACCGGCCACGGCCAACCAGCCTCCCGCGGACTCGATCGTCGAGGGCGAGGTCGCGGTCACCACCGCCGCCGGGGTGGCTCCCACGGTCGGAATTGAGGCCGCGGCAGGCAACGTCACCTCGCTGGTGAATGTCGATATCGCCGAGGGTGCCGGTGAAGCCGTCCAAGCCGGCGCCGAGGTCACCGTGGAGTACTGCGGAATCGGCATGGTGTCCAAGGCCATCTTTGACAGTTCCTGGGCGCGGGGGAGCTCGATCACGTTCCCTCTGGCGGGCGTTATCGCCGGCTGGCAGGAGGGTCTGCCCGGCATGAAGCCCGGCGGACGGCGGCTGCTCATAATCCCGGCCGACATGGCCTACGGCGACAACCCGCCCGCCGGCTCCGGCATCGAGGCGGGAGAGTCGCTACTTTTCGTGGTCGACCTCATCTCCAGCCCCTAGACGCGCTCACCGATTGATTCCACGTCCACCGCATCCTGAGGAGTCCGCATGACCGACAAGCCCGAGATCGAATTCATTGAAGGCCCGCCGCCCGCTGAGCTTGTGATCACCGACCTCGTCGTGGGAGAGGGCGCTGAAGCGACACCAGGTGCCCAGGTGCTCGTGCACTACGTGGGAGTCGACTTCGAGACCGGGGAGCAGTTCGATGCGTCCTGGGATCGTGGCGAGCCCATCCGTTTCCCGCTGCAGGGGCTGATCGCCGGCTGGCAGGACGGCATCCCGGGCATGCGCGTGGGCGGCCGTCGGCAGTTGGTGATCCCGCCCGCGCTCGCATATGGGGAGTCGGGGGCGCACCGCCTGGCCGGTCGTACCCTGGTGTTCGTCATCGACCTGCTCGACGTGGGCTGACCCTTCGGTGGCGGTCGATCGCACCGAGCGCCTGCTCAACCTGGTCCTGTGCCTTCTCGGCGCGGAGCGTCCCGTGACGCGGTCCCTGCTGCATGCGGCGGTCCCCGGGTATGCGGATGCTGCGTCCGATGATGCGTTCGAGCGCATGTTTGAGCGCGACAAGGAAGAGTTGCGGGGGATGGGTGTGCCGATCCACACCGTGGTGACCTCCGCCGGCGAGGTCGAGGGGTACCGCATTGATGTGGGCGATTACGCCATGCCGGAACTGTCGTTCACCGCGCAGGAGGTCACCGTGCTCGGGCTTGCCGCACGGGCGTGGTCCGATGCTGCACTGAGCGCCCCGGCCACCGCGGCGCTACGCAAGGTGGAGGCGGTTGCAGGCTTGCGTGGGGACGTGCCTGGGACCTCCTGGCGCGACGCGTCACGCACACCGGGGGAGTCCGAACTCCCGGTGTTGTGGGAAGCCATCCGAACCCGTCATGTGGTGACCTTTGACTACCGGGCTCTGGGTGATGTGGAGCCAACCCCCCGCGAGGTCCACCCGTGGGCGACCGTGCGCTGGCAGGGTGCCTGGTATCTCGCGGGCTGGAACAGGCGACGTCAGGCGGAGCGGGTCTACCGCCTCTCGCGCATCACCGGGTCGGTCCGGCTGCTCCCGGACAACTTCGATCCGGTTGATCCGGGAGACGCGCGGGCCCTCGTGCAACGTCTGGGACAGCCAGAACCCGAGGGTGTGGCGCTCATTCGACTTCCCGGCCGGGCCGGCGCGTCGCTTCGTGAACGTGGCGACGAGCAGCCGGATGGGCTGATCACCGTCTCCTTCACCGACGGGGATCAGCTCATCAGCGAGGTCCTCGCGAGCGGGGGAGTAGTCGTCGAACCTGCCGAATTGCGTGAGCGCACACGGGAGCACCTCCGTCGAGTGGTGGAACGACATCGGGGGGATGGCGTCGATGCGTGAGACTTCAGCAGAACGGCTTTCTCGGCTCCTCGCGCTGGTTCCGTGGCTGTCGCAGCATCCAGGGGTGTCGATCACGGAGGCCGCCGAGAACTTCGGGGTCACACCGCAGGCCCTCGAGCGCGATCTCTGGCTCGTCGTCTGCTGCGGGCTCCCCGGTCACGGACCCGATCAACTCATCGACATCCAGTTCTGGGAGGACGACGGAATCATTGATGTGATCGATCCCCAAACGCTTCAGCGGCCGCTCCGACTCACACCGGATGAGGCCATGGCCCTGCTGGTCGGCCTGCGGAAGCTCGGGACCGTGCCGGGCGATGGCGACGGTGGGATGGTGGCCAGCCTCACGGCACGGCTCGAGGACGCGCTTGGCGCGGGGATAGTGACGTCACATTCGGTCATCGTCATGGACCCCGTCGACAGCGATGTACGCGCCGCGATCGCGCAGGCACTCGACGCGAACCGAACCGTGACCCTCCGATACGTGGGTGCCACGACCGACAGCGTGACCGAACGTGTGGTGAGTCCTCGACGCCTGCAGGAATACGCCGGCCGAGAGTATCTCGTGGCGTTCTGTCATTACGCGGACGCTCAACGGACATTCCGACTCGATCGCGTCCGCACCGCGGCCGTGGGAGAGCCCATGTCGGACACGATTCACGCTCCCGGTGAGATCGGCCTCCACAGCGATGGCTCGGGGGAGTCATCCCCATCCCCATTGATAGCGCCCCAGGACGGCACTGTGGTGCGTCTTCGCGTCGATGCGACCGCCCGTTGGTTCACGGAGTCGGCCGAGTTGCTCACCGAGGTCGCGGAGCCCGACGGGTCGACCGTGGTGGATATGGTGGTGGGCGATCCGGGGTGGCTAGGCCGGACAGTGGTCGGACTCGGTGGCCGCGTCGAGGTGATCGCCCCGATCGAGATCCGCCGTTCCGTCGGGGCGTTGGCCCAGGACCTCCTCGATAGGCAGATGGCGGGCCCAGACGATCCTCTGAGGGGCCAGTCCCGCTAACTCCCGCCTCCATGGCCACAAGGGGTTAGCATGGCCTCACGCGCGAGTGGACATCTGTGAGATGCCCCGAGTCGAAAGGTGACCATTTATGCCGTTCAACCTCCGGGGGCCGGAGATCCTCATCCTTGTCCTCATCATCCTGCTCCTCTTCGGCGCCAAGCGGCTTCCTGACGTGGCTCGCGGCATGGGTCGCTCCCTGCGGATCTTCAAGGCCGAGACCAAGGAGCTCAGCGCCGATGACGGGGCGGACGCTGACGACGATGCGGCGCCTACGGCAACGGCCGCGCCGCCAACCTCGCTTCCTCCGGCGCCGGCTCCGGCCGCGACCGAGTCGACGCCGGCTCCGCCGCAGGCGGAGCGCACCGAGTCGTGATCGGTGGCCGCACCACCTGAGACAGGATCGGGTCGGCGGGGACGCAAGAGATCTGCCGACTCGTCGATGCCGCTCGTCGAGCATCTTCGTGAGCTTCGCAGCCGCCTGGTCAAAGCCGGACTCGCGCTCCTCGTCGGCATGGTCGTCGGCTGGATCTACTACGACGCGATCTTCAGGTGGTTGTCCGCCCCCTTCAACGACGTAGTCGAACAGGCACGCGCGGAGGGGCGCAATGTCACCTTGGCCTTGACCGGCGTTGCCGACCCGTTCGTCCTGCAACTGCAGATTGCTGCGGTCACCGGTCTCCTACTGTCGTCACCGATATGGCTCTACCAACTGTGGCGTTTCGTGACTCCCGGCCTGCATCGGCACGAACGCCGATGGGCCGTGGCCTTTGTGGCCGTTGCGGTTCCGCTCTTCGCCTCGGGCGTTGCCCTTGCGTACTTCGTGCTCCCGTATGGCTTAGAGATCCTTTTCGGATTCACGCCGCAGAATGTCGAGAACATCGTGGCGGTCGACCGCTACCTGTCGTTCTTCATCCGCATGGTGATCGTCTTCGGCGTGGGCTTCCTGGCTCCCCTGATCCTCGTCGCGCTGAACTTCGCAGGAATTCTCACCGGACGACGCCTGCTGTCTTGGTGGCGCTGGATCATCTTCGCCACGTTTATCTTCGCGGCTGTCGCGACACCGACTGGCGATCCCATCAACATGGTCCTGCTTGCGGCGCCGATCCTGCTGCTCATGAGCGTCGCTATCGGCGTGTGCCTGCTAAACGACCGTCGCCGAGCCCGCAAGGGGGGAGGCGACTACTCGGAGTGGGACGACGACGAGGCCTCGCCGCTCGACCTGCATGAGGATGCCTAGGCCATGGCCCTCACGGTGGTGGTCAATCCCACCGCAGGCCGCGGACGTGCCGCGCGACTGCTCCCGGATGTCGAGCGCGCGCTGACATCCCAGGGCGTCGAATACCGCGTTCGCCCGACCTCCGGTCCGGAGGACATCGGCCGGTTCGTCGCCGAGGCGCGAGATGAGGGCGCCGAGCGCGTCGCCGTGATGGGCGGTGATGGCACTGTGCACGCAGCCGTCCAGCCGCTCGTGGGCTCAGCGACCGCTCTGGCGATCATCCCGACCGGCACCGGAGACGACAACGCCCGCACCTTCGGTATCCCACTCGGGGACATAGCCGCCGCGGTTGAGCTCGCCCTGACGGGAGCAATTCTCGACGTGGACCTCGGGCGCGTGGAGTGCGTCGAGACCGACGAGTACTTCCTCGGCGTGCTCTCCACCGGCTTTGACTCGCTCGTCAATGAAAGGGCCAATCAGATGCGCTGGCCCACGGGGAAGGCGCGCTACCTCGTTGCGATCCTTGCGGAGCTGCGCACATTCCGCCCAGTGCCCTATCGCGCCGAACTCGACGATCGTGAGGTCGGTGGTAGCGCGATGCTCGTGGCGGTGGGCAACGGGCCGTCATATGGCGGGGGCATGCGGGTGTGTCCGGACGCCCAGCCCTTTGACGGCCTTCTCGACGTGACCTGGCTTGGCGGGGTCCCGACGCGGACATTCCTTCGGGTGTTCCCCTCCGTCTTCACCGGCAAGCACGTGGAGAGCCCCTATGTTGCGACCGGCAGAGCGCGCCGCATCGTGCTTGACGCGCCCGGGCAGGTGGCCTATGCCGACGGCGAGCGGATCGGTAACCTGCCCATCGAGATCCAGGCTGTGCCCAGCGCGCTGAAAGTCGTAGGAGCCGTAGGCTGACCGAATGACCAGCCCGGCCGATCGTTACGCCGCCGCGCGTGCCCGGCAGGCATCGCGACTCGACCTCGACCCCGCCGGTTCCTTCGCCACCTTCGAGGCCGGTTACGACTTCCCCCTGGATGCCTTCCAGATTGAGGGCTGTCGCGCCCTCGCGGCTGGGCGGGGCGTCCTCGTGGCAGCACCGACTGGAGCGGGCAAAACGGTGGTGGGGGAGTACGCCGTCCATCTTGCCCTGGAGCGGGGCGGCAAGTGCTTTTACACGACCCCCATCAAGGCGTTGTCTAACCAGAAGTTCCACGATCTTGTCGCGCGATATGGCGCGGAGCGGGTCGGGCTACTGACCGGAGACACCTCCATCAATGGCGAGGCGCCGATCGTCATTATGACGACTGAGGTGCTCCGCAACATGCTCTACGCGTCATCCGACACGCTCGATGGTCTCGCCTATGTCGTCATGGACGAAGTCCACTACCTCGCCGACCGATTTCGTGGACCCGTCTGGGAAGAGGTGATCATCCACCTCCCGCAGGGCATTCACTTGGCGGCGCTGTCGGCGACCGTGAGCAACGCGGAGGAGTTCGGTGAATGGCTGGGGACGGTGCGGGGCGCGACAGATGTTGTCGTCGATGAGCACCGACCGGTACCCCTGTGGCAACAAGTCATGGTCGGCGACCGCCTCCTCGATCTGTTTGTCGATGCCGGGCAGGAGAACGTGAACCCGGAACTTACCCGGCTGGCGCGCGATGCGGCGCGTTGGTCATCGGAGCGCGGTCATCGGCGCGGGCGACAATCTCGTGATCGGCTCACGCCGTGGCGCACCGATGTGGTGCGCACGCTGCACGACGATCACCTGCTCCCCGGCATTACCTTCATCTTCAGCCGAGCCGGCTGCGATGCCGCAGTTGAGCAGTGTCTCTCGGCCGGAATCCGGCTGACCTCGCCGCAGGAACGACGCGCGATCGAAGAGGTCGTGGACAGCCGGACCGCTTCCCTGCCCCATGACGATCTGGCAGTGCTCCACTACGACACCTGGGTGGAAGGCCTACGGCGCGGCGTTGCCGCGCACCACGCGGGTCTGCTGCCCTTGTTCAAGGAGGTTGTGGAAGAACTCTTCCAGCGGGGACTTGTCAAGATGGTCTTCGCCACCGAGACGCTCGCCCTCGGCATCAACATGCCCGCCCGGACCGTCGTGCTCGAAAAACTCGTCAAGTGGAACGGCGAGGCACACGTGGACATCACGCCGGGTGAATACACCCAGCTCACCGGTCGCGCCGGTCGACGTGGGATCGACGTAGAGGGTCACGCAGTAGTGGCGTGGCACCCCGGCCTCGATCCCCGCGCGTTGGCCGGTCTCGCGTCAACGCGCACCTACCCGCTCCGATCCAGCTTTCGGCCGTCGTACAACATGGCCGTCAGTCTCATCCGGCAAATGGGTCGCGTGGCCGCGCGTGATCTGCTGGAGACCTCCTTTGCCCAATTCCAGGCCGACCGCGCGGTCGTCGGCATGGCGGCACAGATCAGACGCAACGAGGAGGCCCTCGAGGGCTACACGGAGGCGCAGACCTGTCATCTTGGCGACTTCCGCGAATACGCCCAACTCCGCGCGAAGCTGACCGAAACAGAGAAGTCCGCATCCCGAGAACGCACGAGGAGGACGCGTGCCGACGTCGAGGAGTCCCTGCGGCAGCTGCGCGTCGGCGACGTCATCGCGATCCCCTCTGGACGTCGTGTCGGACCCGCGGTCGTGGTGGCCGTGGACGATCCGCAGGAACGCCCGGGTCGGCACTTCGAGCCGGTGCCACGACCGAGCGTCGTGGGACTCGACCGCTCGTTGCATCGCATTAGTTCCGGGGAGATTCATCGACCCGTGGAGGTGCTCGGCCGGATCAAGATTCCCCGTGGTTTCGCTCCCAGGTCGGCCAACGATCGTCGCGACCTCGCTGCGAGGCTGAAGGAGTTCGGTGCCGCCGCCCGTCACAATCGCACGCAACGCGCACCAAAAGATGCGGATACTGAGCAGGTCATTGCACAACTGCGCAAGGAACTGCGCGGTCATCCGTGCCACGCGTGTGATGACCGCGAGGTGCACGCCCGCTGGTTCGAACGGGAGGCCACCCTCCGTGCCGAGACCCACAAACTTCAGCGTCGTGTCGACTCGCGCACCTCGTCTGTGGCCAGGGCCTTCGATCGCGTCTGTGATGTGCTGCTCGACCTCGGCTACCTCAGCGGAGGCGGTGACGACTTGACCGTCACCCCCGCGGGTGACTTGCTCGCGGGGATCTACTCCGAAGTCGACCTCCTCATTAGCCAGGCCCTCCGCGAAGGTCTCTGGGATGACCTCGAACCACCTGATCTGGCGGCGCTGTGCGCTGGTCTTGTCTACGAGGGACGCCAGCAGGGGGAGGAGGCCCCACGGCTCCCTGGTGGACCGGTGCGCACGGCCCTGGATCGAACCTGGGACCTCGCCCTGGAGATCGAGGACATCGAGGGCAAGCACCACGTGCGCTTCCAGCGTGACCTGGACTTTGGCTTGGTGTGGCCGATGCACCGATGGGCCGAGGGAGCCCGCCTGTCTCGAATCCTCAGTGAAGCCGAGATGGCCGCGGGAGACTTCGTCCGTTGGTCACGGCAGGTGATCGACGTGCTCGACCAAATTGCCGATGCCGTGCCACGGGAGTCGCCGGTGCGCACTCGCGCACGCCGGGCGCGGGACCTGGTAGATCGCGGAATTGTGGCCTACTCGGCCGCGCTCGAGGTCGACTAATCGGTAGCGGCCAGCAGTCGTTCTACGCTGCGCCGCACGCCCCAGCGCTCGGCAAACGCGAGAGCCCTATCGGTGTCTGCCGCCATGCGTTGCGGCGGATCGACATTCGGCCGTGGTCGTAGTCGCACGACGCGATCAAGGCGCGGAATCTCCTCCTGATCCTGCAGCAACTTCGCCCGAACGGCCGGGGTCATGGGACGTCCCACCGAATCGCCTCGAGCCGCAGTGAGAATCTCCTCGATGCCCCCGAAGGCCTGGATGAGACTCACGGCCGTCTTCTCCCCGATCCCTTTGACGCCGGGGAGGCCGTCGGAAGGGTCACCGCGCAAGATGGCGAGATCGGCGTAGTGCGCCGGCGAGACGCCGTACTTCTCCTGAACGGCTTCCGGTGTGAAGACTTGCCATGGCTGACCGCCTCGACTTGCACTGGTGCCACCGGTGAACAGAACCGTGGTCGAGTCGTCCACGAGCTGCAAGAGATCTCGATCACCGCTGGCGATGTCGGACGTGGCTTCGACGCAGAGAGTGGCGATGACATCGTCGGCCTCGGCGTCCGGGGCACCGACAACAGGGATGCCGACGAGTGGCAAGAGTTCGCGAAGGATGTCTACCTGCGGTGCGAGTGTGTCGGGTACTTCTTCAACGGCGCTGAGTTCCGCACCGGACTCGGTGCCCGTAGCGACGTCCAGGACTCGGTGGGTCTTGTAGCTCGGGACAAGATCGACGCGCCACTGAGGTCTCCAGTCGTCATCCCAGCAGGCGACGATCTGCTCGGGATGGCGATCGCGAGCGAGCGCAGTGACGGTGTCGACAAATCCGCGCACCGCATTGATGGGGGTACCGTCCGGGGCCATCAGCGACTCGGGGAGGGCGAAGTACGCCCGGTAATACAGGGATGCGCTGTCGAGAAGAAGCACGCTCACCTGCTCATCGTCCCGCGCAGGCGAGGAGGCTGGTCTCGGGGGTACCGTGGCGGGGTGGAAGACCTCTCGCGCCGCCTCAAGGAGGCCGCCCAACGCGCCGAGGCCGTAGGCCTGCAGGCGTTGCTCATCTCACCCGGTCCTGATCTGCGCTACGTCGCCGGCTATGAGGCCGTTCCGCTGGAACGCCTCACATGCCTGGTTGTTCCCGCCGTAGGGGAGCCGACCCTGGTCGTGCCGGCTCTTGAACGGGCCGCAGCCCTGGAGAGCGGCGCCGGCCGGGCCGGCGTCACCATCGCGCCGTGGCGGGAGACCGAGGACCCGTACGCGGTCGTGGCGTCGCTGTTGTCCGGAGTGACCCGGGTGGGTGTCGATGAGCACATGACCGCCCGACAGGTCATCCGGCTTCGCGATGCCATGCCGGGTGTGCGTCAGGAGCTCGCCTCGCCGGCCCTCGGGCCGCTGCGCATGCGCAAGTCACCCTCTGAGATCGCGTCGCTCGCCGCGGCCGGGGCGGCGATTGATCGCGTGCACGAGCAGGTTGCCGGTCTACTGCGTCCTGGGCGCACTGAACGCGAGGTGGGCCGGGATATCGCCGAGTTGATCATCGGCGAGGGCCATGCTCGGGTCGACTTTGTCATCGTGGCCTCAGGCCCCAACGCCGCGAGTCCCCATCACGAGGTGAGCGAGCGACGTTTGCAGCCGGGTGACTCCATCGTGGTGGATATCGGCGGCACGATGCCCGATGGTTATTGCAGCGACGAAACGCGCACCTACGCCCTGGGGGATCCGGATCCTGAGTTCCTCGCGGCGTACGCGGTGCTGCAACGCGCTCAGGCGGCGGCATCGGGGGCGGTTCGTCCGGGGATCACGTGCGAGGACCTAGACGCGACAGCCCGGGCGGTTCTCGTCGAGGCGGGTCTCGGGGATTTGTTCATCCATCGCCTCGGACACGGCATCGGCTTGGATACCCATGAAGAGCCCTACATCGTCGAGGGCAATGCGATGCCACTCGAAACAGGCATGGTGTTCAGCATCGAGCCCGGCTTCTACGTCGACGGTCGTTTTGGGGCGCGCATCGAAGATATTGTCGCCTGTGGTGAGGATGCGGCGATCGTGCTGAACCATCGTCCCCGTGAACTCGTGGTGGTCGCATGACCGGTGTCCTCGAGGCGCCGGAGACGAAGGCCCTGCTCGATCTCACCGAGCAGATCGCTGATGCCGAACTCGCTCCCGTCGCCGCGGAGTATGAGGAGGCGGGTGAGTTCCCCCGCGCACTCCTGCGCACTCTCGGTCGTGCGGGCCTGCTGTCGTTGCCCTATCCCGAGGAGTACGGCGGGGGCGAGCAGTCGTACGAGGCCTACCTCACCGTTCTCGAGGAACTCTCGCGTCGCTGGTTGGCGGTCGGCATCAGCGCCAGTGTTCACGCGCTGTCGATCTTCCCCATGGCCACATCCGGCACTCCCGAGCAACGCGATCGGTGGTTGCCCTGGATGCTGGATGGCGAAAGTCTCGGCGCCTACTGCCTGTCCGAACCCCAGTCCGGTTCAGATGCCGCCGCTCTGGTGACGCGGGCCGTGCGCGACGGCGACGACTACGTCATCACGGGCACGAAGGCCTGGATCACCCACGGGGGCGTCGCGGACTTCTACACCGTCATGACCCGCACCTCCGATGATGGTCACCATGGCATCACGTGTTTGTTGGTGCCGGCAGATGCAGCAGGACTGTCCTTTGGTGAGCCAGAGCGCAAGATGGGCGCCAAGGCGAGTCGGACGGCCCAGGTCCGCCTTGATGGCGTCCGAGTGCCCGTCACCCATCGGGTCGGCGCGGAGGGTGGGGGATTCCCCATCGCCCTGAGCGCTCTGGATGCCGGTCGGCTCGGAATCGCCGCCTGCGCGGTGGGACTTGCGCAGGCCTGCCTAGATGCCGCCACCGAATACGCCAACCAGCGGCAACAGTTCGGTCGTCCCATCGGGGACTTCCAGGGCATTTCCTTCATGCTCGCCGACATGGCAACGCAGATTGCCGCCGCCCGTGCGCTGTATCGCGAGGCAGCCCGTCTACGCGATGCGGGATCACCGTTCTCGACCCAGGCGGCGATGGCCAAACTCTTCGCGACCGACGCCGCGATGGCGGTGGCGACGGATGCGCTGCAAATCCACGGAGGCTACGGATACACGAGGGACTTCCCCGTGGAGCGATACTTCCGCGAGGCGAAGGTCCTACAGATCGTGGAAGGGACCAACCAGGTGCAGCGCCTCGTGATCGGGCGGGCTCTCACGTCCGGGGGACACCGGCCGTGAAGCCCCTCTTGCTGCGCGGAGGTCACTTGTACAGCGCGCAGTCACCCTTCGCGACGTCGGCACTCATCGCCGAGGGACGATTCGTCTGGCTCGGTGATGACACCGCAGCCATGGCCTATGCCGAGGATGCCCAGATCGTTGACCTGCAGGGTGCGTTGGTCGCGCCGGCGTTTGTCGACGCCCACGTGCACCTGACGGCCACCGGCTTGAACCTCACCGGTGTCGACGTGAGTGACGTGGCCGATGCCGACGAGCTCCTCCGTCGGTTGGGCGATCAGGTACGCCGACACCCCGACCGCATCGTGTTGGGCCACGGGTGGGACGAGACCACCTGGTCGAATGGTCGGGTACCGTCGCGAGCGGAACTCGACGCTGTTGCGGGGGACACGCCCCTCTATCTCACCAGGGTCGATGTGCATTCGGCGTTGGTGAACACGTCCCTCGTCCGCTCCTGCGGCGATATCGAGCACGCCGTGGGCTTCGATCCCGAGGGCCCGCTGACGCAGGAGGCTCACGACCAGGTCCGCATGCGCGCTCTGTCCCAGGTGAGCGCTGAGCACCGCGAGGCCGCGCAGCGGGCGGCCCTTCACCGGGCCGCTGCTGCCGGTATCGCAAGCGTGCACGAGATGGGTGGCCCGGTCATCAGTGACGCTGATGACCTGCGCGGCGCCCTCGCGCTGGGCCGGGAGCCGGATCTGCCCGAGGTGGTTGGGTTCTGGGGCGAACTCGGAGCGCACGTTTACGCTCAGGAACTCGGGGCCTATGCGGCTGCCGGTGACCTCTCCGTCGATGGCGCGATCGGTTCGCGCACCGCGTGCCTTCGAGAGGTCTACGCCGATGACGGCGTCACCACCGGTGCGGAATACATCGACGTCAATGAAGCGACCCACCATCTCGCCTCGGCCACCCAGATGGGTCTGCCGGCGGGATTTCACGTCATCGGCGACCGCGCCGCGGACATCGTCGTTGAGGCGCTGGAGCGCGTGGAGCGCACCCTCGGAGCCGAGGCCATTCGTCGAGCCGGCCACCGACTCGAACATGTCGAGATGCTCGACGCCCGACATCGAGGGGTTCTGGCCCGACTTGGAGTCGTCGCGAGCATGCAGCCCGCCTTCGATGCTGCCTGGGGCGGTCTCGATCGCATGTATGCGCAACGCCTGGGGCCACAGCGGGCTGCACCGATGAACGACTTTGCGGCGGCGGCAGCCGACGGTGTAGTTCTCGCTTTCGGCTCCGACGCCCCGGTCACTCCGCTCGATCCGTGGGGCGGCGTGGCCGCAGCGGTTCATCACCGGACCCCGGGGCAGGGCATCAGCGCTCGTGCGGCATTCGCCGCCCACACACGGGGCGGGCGGCGTGCGGCAGGACAGCAGGCCACCGAGCCGGGAGTCATTGCCGTTGATGCCCCGGCGACCTATACCGTGTGGGCTCCAGGGCCGCTGACCATCCAGCGCCCGGATGGTCGCGTCGCCGCTTGGAGCACGGACCCGCGTTCGGGCACGCCCCCGCTTCCGGACCTTGACGCAGGTCGACCCGAGTGTTGGCGCACCGTGCGCGCGGGTGTGACGATCTATGACTCCGGTGCACTCCCGTGACCTTCGGATGGCGCGCACTCCTCGCCCTGGTGTCCGGGATACTGCTGTCGCTTGCCTTTCCGCCGGTCGGCGCCTCACTCCTCGCGCCTATCGCGGTAGCCCTCTTTGCCCTGGCGGTGCACCATGCTCCGGGGCGACAAGCGGCAGTGGTCGGCGCGCTGCAGGGAGCGACTACCTTCGCCCTTCTCATCCGCTGGATGAGTCTGATCGGAGTCGATGCCTGGCTCGCCCTCGTCGGTGTGTGCGCCACCTGGATGGCCCTGATGGCCTGGGCGCAGGCGCGCACGTCGCGATTGCCCTGGTGGCCACTGTGGTTCGCCATGCTGTGGGTCGCTCAAGAGGCGCTCCGCGATCGGATTCCCATCGGTGGATTCCCCTGGGGACGGCTCGCGTTCGGGCAGACAGCGACCACGTTGACCCCGTGGGCGGCGGTGGCGGGTGCCCCGGCCGTCACCTTCGCGACGGCTTTGGCGGGAGGTCTGCTCGCCTACGGCCTGCTCGCGTTCCTTCGGCGACGCATGGAGTGGATGGTCGCCGCACTCGGCGGGCTGCTCATCGTGGCTCTGGCCGGGCTGCTCATCCCGCGCCCGGCTGTGGGCGAAGGGCAGCCTCCGACCGCCATTGTCGCCGTCGTCCAGGGTGGAGTGCCGACCGTCGGACTCGGGCAGAGCGACGAACGACGGGCCGTGCTCGACCGACATGTGCGCGAGACCCTCGACCTCGCGGACGCGGTGGGCAAGGGCCAGGTGCCCGCTCCGCAGGCGGTCATCTGGCCGGAGAACGCCGTAGATATCGACCCGTACACGAGCCCGGATGTCGCGGCGACACTGACCGCAACGGCCCGTGCCATCAATGCACCCATCCTGATTGGCGCCGTCATCGACGCACCTGGTGATCCCTCCATGGCAGCCAACGTGGGCATCGTGTGGACCGGCGACGGACCCCAGGACATGTACATCAAGCGCAAACCCGTTCCCTTCGGCGAGTACGTTCCCCTGCGCTCCGTGCTTGCATCCCTCATCGGTCGATTCGACCGGGTGCCGCGCGACTTCATGGGCGGTGCGATTCCCGGCGTTCTTGACGTGGGCGATGTGCGCGTCGGTGACGTGATCTGTTTCGAGGTGGCGTACGACGAGGTTGTCCGAGACGCGGTCGTGGCCGGGGGGCGCGCCATCGTGGTGCAAACCAACAATGCGACCTACGCCGGACTCGGCCAGCCCGAGCAGCAGGCGACGATGTCTCGTCTGCGTGCCGTCGAGCACGGTCGCACGGTCCTTGTGGCGGCCACTTCGGGCATCAGCGCGGTGATTGCACCGGACGGCGCCATTCTCGGCGAGATCCCCGAGGGCCAAACCGGGTCGATCGTCGTGGAGGTGCCGCTGCGCGACAGTCGCACCCTCGCCGATTGGCTCGGGGCATGGCCCGAGTGGCTCTGCACAATCGGCGCGGCTATCGCGGTTGGCTTCACCTTCCGTCGACGCCCCGACGAGGATGGCGCGCGATTAGAAGCGCCGATCTCCGCGGAGCATCCGCCCAGCCCCGCGTAGGCCATCCGCCGCCGCTGTCAACGCGAGGAATGTCACCACCTAGGCTCATCACATGTCCGTCCTGGTCATCATCCCCACCTACAACGAGTCCGGCAGCCTGCCGGGGATCGTTCAACGGCTGCGGTCTGCGGTGCCCGACGCGCATGTGCTCGTGGCCGATGACAACAGCCCGGATGGCACCGGGGCACTCGCCGATGAGATGGCGGCGGCTGACGATCACATTGCGGTCCTGCACCGCCCCGGCAAGGCCGGACTTGGTGCGGCCTACCTCGCGGGTTTTGCGTGGGGTCTGAGCCGCGGATACGACGTTCTCGTGGAGATGGACGCCGACGGTTCCCACCGCCCCGAGGATCTGCCGCGCCTGCTATCAGCACTGGACGCCGGTGCCGACGTCGCGCTGGGATCGCGCTGGGTGCCGGGTGGATCCGTCGTCAATTGGCCCACGAGCCGCAAGGTTCTGTCCCGAGGCGGCAGTCTCTACACGCGGATCGCGCTGGGGATCCCCACCCGTGACGCCACAGGAGGCTTTCGCGCGTACCGCGCCGATGTCCTACGCGCGCTAGAACTCGACACGGTGACGTCCAACGGCTACTGCTTCCAGATCGATCTGCTGTGGCGGGCACTTCAGCGTGGGTTCACGGTCGTCGAGGTGCCCATTACATTCGTGGAACGCGAAATCGGATCCTCCAAGATGCACCGCGGCATCGTCATCGAAGCGCTCACCAAAGTGGGGGAGTGGGGCGCAATCGAACGCACCAGGCAACTTCGCACCGGCGGACGACGCCTGCGTCAACGCTGGGCGAGGGCATGACCGGTCGCGGCGGATGGGGCTGCCTCGCGATCCTCGCCTACCCGATCGTCGAGGTCGCCATTGCCGCGGTGCTCGCCTCGTTCATCGGCTGGTGGTGGGTATTCGTCCTCATTGTGGTCTTCATCGTGCTGGGGCTGGGTCTGATGCGCTACGCACTCGGCGCGACGGGACGATCATTCGGGGTGGCGATGTCGAGCCTCCGGGCGCCCGACGGCGAGCAACTCCTCATGATCGAGGGCGGCGCACCGCAACGGCCGCTGGCGCCGCCGGCACAAACGCTCCTCATCGTTCCCGCAGGTTTGCTCATCGCCGTGCCAGGGTTCCTCACAACGGCGCTTGGGCTGGTGCTGTGGCTGCCACCGGTGCGGTCTCGGATTGCCCAGCGAATTGAGCGGGCAGCACGTCGCATGCCGCCCCCATCAGCAGGCCCCACCGATCCGATGGGACCGATGGGGCCAATGAACTGATGACGCCGTAGTGGCGCCGGGGGAATTAGGCGCTCTTGCGCTGTGATGCGCGAAGCAGGGCGAGGCGCTCGTCGAGGAGCTCCTCCAGATCCCGAATCGTCCGGCGCTCGAGCAGCATGTCCCAGTGCGTGCGTGCGGGGCGGGTGGGCTTGTCCTCGGGCCGCTCATGGTCGACCCGCAGTGCCTCCGCACCGCAGCGGCACTCCCACAGGACAGGAATCTCGTCAGCGTCGGCGGAGAAGGGGACAGTCGTGGCGTGTCCGCGTGGACACTCGTAACTGACCAGCAGCCGCTCAGCAGGGACGACGCGATCGTCGTTCTCGTAGCTCAACGTGCCGAGGCGCGAACCGCGCAGTGAACCCTCAGACATGCCAACCTCCTGTTCGACGCCCGGTGCTGTTGGCGGGTATCGGACGATCAATGCCGCGCCTGACCGGACGTTGGTCCTGTGGCTATCAACGGTGTTGACGCAGCCAGGCTTCCCCCGGTTCCTGGGAATACCCTTAGGAACAGGTGTTCGAATCCGGTGTATCCGGTGATTCGGGCCAGCGTCCTCGCACCAGCAGGACCTCGCGCAGGAGGGTGGGACGGTCGGTCATGATGCCGTCGACTCCGGCGTCGATGAGAGCCTCCATCTTCGTGCGGTCATCAATGGTCCACACGTCGACGGCGTACCCACGAGCGTGGGCCCGCTCGATGAACTCTGCGTCGATGAGGCGTCGGCCCAGGAGTGTGGGAGGGACCTGGAGGCGCATGGGTCGACGTGGCCAGGGCAGCGCCGCGCGCAGCGCCAGCACCTCACCCGGATGGGCGGCACTCTCAGTGCCGGGGGATGCCAAGCGTCGTGCTCGGGCGAGGCGACGTCCGGAGAACGACGTGAGACACACACGGCTCCACGCGCGGCAGCGGGCTATGGCAGCCACGGTGGCCGGGACGGATCCGGGCTCCTTGACGTCGACATTGATGAAGGTGTGTGGGTGCGACTCCAAGAGCTCCTCGAGGCGCAGGAGAGCCGATCCGTCCGATAACCGGAGGATGGAGAGGTTGGCCCACGTCTGACCGCGCACGGGGCCGGTGCCGTCGGTGGTGCGATCGAGGCGGGAATCGTGGTGCAGGACCGCCACGCCGTCGCGGCTGGGGCGGATATCGGTCTCGAGGTGGGTGTAGCCGAGGGCTACGGCGTGGGCGAAGGCGGCGGGGGAGTTCTCGGGGTTTTCGGCGGCCCCGCCCCGGTGCGCATAGGCGCGAAAGGTGTGCGGCGACCCAGGGGAAGACACACGAAGGGGGTCGTCTGGCCAGTCGGGGCCTGCAGTCATGGGTTGATTGTCTAGGATCACGCCAAGGGTCCCAACACGCCGGGGAGGCGATATGACCATCCAAAGCGCGACCCCCAACACGATCACCTGGCCGGATCACGATCCGGCCACCTGGCGGCATCTGCCGACAGAGTTCACCCCGCTGGACGAGGGCCGCGTCCAAAGTCTCCTCGCCGCCGAGTGGGAACGTTTCACTGCGCAGACTCCTGGGTCGGCGGCGCATCATCAGCGAGCGCTCAATCCGCTCCCGCTGGGAGTGCCCTCGTCGTTCCAGTACTGGGACCCGTACCCGATCGCGATCGAGTCGGCCAAGGGCGCCTGGCTCACCGATGTGGACGGCCGTCAACTTCTGGATCTGTCGATGGGCTTCGGGGCGATGCTCGTGGGTCACCTGAACCCCGAGGTCGTTGCCGCTGTCATGGAGGTGCTGCAGCGCGGCACGCTCTTTGTCACGCCGTCTCCGTCGGCCACTGAGGTGGCGGAGCGCTTCCAGCGACGCTTCGGACTGGACCAGGTGCGCTTTGCCAACTCCGGGACCGAGGCCGACATGTACGCCGTTCGCGCAGCCCGCGCGTACACCGGACGCAAAGCGATCATCAAGATCGAGGGTGGATATCACGGGGGATACGACGGCCTGTCGGTCTCGGTGAAGCCCGAGGTCGCCGAGGCCGGTCCGGAGGACGCGCCAATCCCGGTGACGCCGTTCGAGGTGGAGCCCGGGACCGTCTACGTCGTCCCCTACAACAACCTGAACCGCCTGGGAGAGATCCTCGCCGATCACGGCAAGGAGATCGCCGCGGTCGTCATGGAGCCGGTGTTGGAGAACATCGGCATCGTCGTGCCGGACGAGGGCTACCTCGCGGGTGTCCGGGCGCTGTGCGACGAGCACGGCGTCCTGCTGGTCTTCGATGAGGTCAAGACCGGTTTGACCGCCGGCTACGCCGGTGCCGCGCAGCGCCTCGGGGTCACGCCCGATCTTGTCTCGCTGGCCAAGAGCATCGGTGGCGGGCTTCCTCTCGCGGCCTTCGGCGGGCGCAAGGAGGTCATGGACACGATCTCCGATTGGCGCATGCCGCACTTCGGCACCTACAACGGCAACCCGCTGGTCATGGCCGCCGCGGCCGCGGTCGACGAGGTGTGCACCGTGGAGGCGCTGGCTATGGCAGAAGCGGTCAACGATGGTGCGCTGGCCGCGGCCGATGACATCATCGCGCGTCATGAGCTGCCTGCCCACACCGTGGGCTTCGGCGTCAAGGGTGCGATCACCTGGTCACCGGCACCGGTGCGCAACTACCGCGACTACAAGCGCACCGACTTCGGCATCGCCGAACTCAGTTGGCTGTGGGGCGTCAACCGTGGCGTCCTTACGCCACCCGGACTCGACGAGCAGTGGTTGGTCTCGCTTGCGCACACGCCGGCCGATATGGACCTGCTCGTGGGCCACTTCGCCGAACTCGCAGACGAGCTGCGCGCTTAGGCGGTAGCCACCAGGGTTATGGGGACCCGCTGTGATGTCACGGGTGCCGATCACAGCGGGTCGTACCTTCGGTTTGCCGCCCAGCGTCGTGCTGCGAACATCCGATAACGGACATTATGTCATTTCACTCTCACGTGACTGGCGGGTTGTGGACGTTTTGTGCCCGCTAAACCGTCCACAACCCGCCAGTCAACGAAGGGTGCGCCCCTCCCCGCCCGCGCCGACCATGCCACGATGGCGGCATGACTGAGCGCCCGCTGTTGATCGTCGACATTGACGGGGTCATCGCCGACGTCACGCATCGACAGCACCATCTGGCCGGTCCTCGGCGCGACTGGGACGCCTTCTTCGGCGCGGCCGGCCACGACCCGGTCTTGGAGGCTGGCGCCGACGCGGTCCGTCAGGCTGATGCCGACGGCAACCGGATCGTCTACCTCACCGGCCGCCCCGAGCGTCTGCGCCGGGTGACCGAGTCCTGGCTCGCCCAACACGAACTACCCGTCGCCCCGGACTGCCTGATAATGCGCCCGCATCGCGATTGGCGACCGGCCCCGGATTTCAAGCTGCAGGTCGTGCTCGACCTCGCTCAATCTCACACCGTGGTGAATCTATGGGATGACGACGCGGCGGTTGTGGACGCTGTCCAGGCTGCGGGATTTCCTGCCACGGTTCCGGAGTGGACACAGCCACGCAACGCCGGGCTTATCGAGGCGCAGGACCGCCTCGGCCGCACCTGACGGGCGCGGGCCCCAGTCCCCTAGTCCGTGGCACGCGGGTTGCGTGCCCGAAGCGCGGATCGCTGGAGATCGATCTCATGCATGGCGGGGCGGAGGATCGCGTCGGGCCAACCCGAGTCACGCAGGACCAGCAACTCGTCGTGCTGGGCGTTGAGAACGATCCGCTCCAGCGCCCAGACATCGTGCACGGTGGTGGTGCCATCGGCCACCACGGGCAACTCCCCTGTCTTATCCTCGGCCGAACGCAGATCTATGGTGAGGCGGGAACGCACGATCGCCTCCGCCTCTGCGGAGAGCGGCCTGCGCTCCAAGGAGGCCTCCTGCAGCGCATCATCGAGTGCGGCAAGGCCACGGGCCGCAAGCGCCGCCCGCAGCTCCGCACCGGTATCGCCATCATCGTCGGCCCGCAGTCTGACGGCTCGGGCGACCAGACCCAGGGTCGGTGACAGCAGCAGCGTGAGGGCAATGACCAGGAACGTTGTTGCCTGAAGCAGCTGGCTCTGGTCCACGAGGGCCTCGACCCCGACCCCGAGGGGCAGGGAGAACGCGGCCAGGCCCGACACCGGTCCCCTGGTCCCGGCCCACGCGAGCACGACCGCTTCGCGCAAGCCAATGCGGCGACGCGCGTCGCGACGGGTAATCAAGGCCATAAGAAGGACGAAAACAAGCCGCGCGACCAGCAAAGTCACGAGCACGGCGATGACGAGGAGAGGCAGCAGGCGCAGTTCCTCCGCCGGCAACTCCTCAATCGTGGCGGGAAGCTCCAGACCGACCAAGAAGAACGCCAGAGCCGTGAGGATGAAGGTGATCTGCTTCCAGACCGCGACAGACGCGCGCCGGCCGCGGAAGTCGCGGTCGGTGAGCATGGTGTTCGTCACGATGAGTGCGGCCGTCACAACGGCGAGAATTCCCGAGCCGCCAATGGCCTCGGCACCGAGGTACGCGGGAAATGGCGCGATGAGGATGAGGGCATTGGCGAGGAGATCATCGGATCCGCGACGGATGACCAGGGCCAAGATGATGCCCACGAGCGCTCCGACGGCAATGCCACCGAGAACGGACTGAGCGAGAACGGTGAGAACCTCCTGCGCGGTGAGCGCCCCGGCGGCGGCCACCGCCAGGGCCACACGCAGCAGGGTAAGACCCGTGCCGTCGTTGACGAGGCTCTCCCCCTCGAGGATGGTGACGACCCGTCGAGGCAGACTCACGCGCTTGGCGATCGACGCCACGGCGACGGCATCAGTTGGCGACAAGATCGCGCCGAGGGCGAACGCCATGGCCAGCGGCAGCCCCGGCACCAGTTGCGCAGCCACAGCACCGACGGCGAGTGAGGACATCACCACCAAGCCGATCGCGAGCGCCAGGATCGGACGTCGAAGGCGGCGGAAGTCAACGAACGAAGATGACAGCGCCTCACCAAAAACCAGTGGAGCCAGGACCAGCAGGAAGACGTCCCCACCATCATCTGGAGCCCGGGGTCCAAACGGTAAGAAACCCACGATGATTCCGGCGACGAGCACCGGCAGCGCGATCCCCCAGCCGCGCCAGCGGGCGATCCCGGCCACCACGACGGCCAGGATCGTCGTCGCGAAGACGCCCTCGAGGAGTTCCATGACACCGTGAGGCTAGCGTTGGCCGGCCAGCCCGGCACGGCTGGCTACGTCGTCGCGAGTTCCTCCGGACGCGGACAGGCGCACACCAGGTTGCGATCCCCATAGGCACCATCGATGCGACGGACCGGCGGCCAGTACTTGTTGTGGCCTCGCTGCTCCATCGGGTAAGCCGCCTCACGACGCGAATAGGGGTGGTCCCAGTCATCCATGAGGCACTCGGCCGTGTGCGGCGCATTGCGCAACGGGTTGTCCTCGACCGACCACTCCCCCGAGGCCACCTTGTCGATTTCTGCCCGGATCGCCAGCAGCGCATCGCAGAAGCGATCGAGTTCGGCGACGCTCTCACTCTCGGTGGGCTCGATCATCAAGGTGCCTGCGACCGGGAAGGACATCGTTGGCGCGTGGAAGCCGTAGTCGATAAGCCGCTTCGCCACGTCGTCGACGGTCACACCGGTCTCCTTCGTCAGCGGCCGAAGGTCGATGATGCACTCGTGGGCCACGCGATCGTGCGCGCCGGTGTACAGGATCGGGTAGGCAGCCGACAGCCGGAGCGCAACGTAGTTGGCCGACAAGATCGCGACGGAGGTCGCCTCCCGCAGCCCGTCGGCACCCATCATGGTGATGTAGGCGTAGGGAATCGGCAGGATGCCCGCAGAGCCCCACGGTGCCGCGCTCACCGACCCCACTCCCCCGTCCTCATCACCGCGGCCCAGCGGGCCTGCTTCCGGGCGCAACGGGTGGCCGGGTAGGTAGGGCGCCAGATGCTCTCGCACCCCGACAGGGCCGACTCCCGGGCCACCGCCTCCGTGGGGAATGCAGAAGGTCTTGTGCAGATTGAGGTGAGAGACGTCGGCGCCGAACTTGCCGGGCTTCGCCAGGCCCACGAGAGCGTTGAGGTTCGCCCCGTCAACATAGACCTGACCGCCGGCGTCGTGCACCAATGCACACAGGTCGACGATGTCCTCTTCGAAGACGCCATGGGTCGAGGGATAGGTCACCATGAGAGCCGCGAGCCGGTCGCCGTGCTCCGCGATCTTGGCGCGCACATCATCAAGATCCACATTGCCGTCGTCATCACAGGTGACGACGACGACGCGCATTCCGGCCATGATGGCGCTGGCCGCGTTGGTCCCGTGAGCACTGCTCGGGATCAGGCAGATATCGCGATCCCCCTGACCCTGCGCATCCAGGTAGGACCGGATAGCGAGCAGTCCGGCAAACTCACCCTGGCTGCCCGCGTTGGGCTGGAGCGAGACGGCGTCATAGCCCGTCACCTCACACAGTTGCGCTTCGAGTTCGCGAATGAGCTGTCGGTAACCCTCCGCCTGGTCGAGCGGCGCGAAGGGATGAATCCCCGCGAAACCCGGCCAGGTGATGGGCTCCATCTCCGCGGTGGCGTTGAGTTTCATCGTGCACGAGCCGAGCGGAATCATCGTCCGGTCGAGGGCGAGATCTCGATCAGCCAGTTTGCGCAGATAGCGCAGCATCTCGGTCTCGCTGCGATAGTCGTGGAAGATCGGGTGGGCCAGGTAGGGGCTGGTGCGCAGCAGGTTCACCGGTAGGTGGGACCGATCGGAGTGAGCTTTGGGCGCAACCCCGAACGCGGTGACGACATCGACGACGTCCTGTTCTGATGTTGTTTCGTCCACGCTCACGCCGACCGTGTCCTCATCGACACGCCGCAGGTTGATGCCCGCGTCACGGGCGAAGGCCACGACCTCGTCAGCTCGACCGGGTACACGTGCCAGCACGGTGTCGAAGAACTCATCGTGCAGCACCTCCACGCCCCCGAGCGTCAACGCTTCGGCAATCGCAGCAGCGCGCTCATGGGTGCGCTCGGCGATGGCCCTCAGACCGTCGGGGCCGTGGTAGGCGGCGTACATGGCGGAGATGACGGCCAGGAGTACCTGCGCGGTGCAGATGTTGCTGGTGGCCTTCTCGCGGCGAATGTGTTGCTCGCGTGTTTGCAGTGCCAGTCGGTAGGCGGGCGTGCCTTCGGCATCCAGGGAGACGCCCACGAGGCGACCCGGTAGGGAGCGTTCCAGGCCGGCTCGCACGCTCATGAAGCCCGCATGAGGACCGCCGAATCCCAGGGGTACGCCGAAACGACCGGCCGAACCCACGCAGACATCGGCACCGAGTTCCCCGGGGGGTGTCAGCACCGTGAGTGCAAGCAGATCCGTGGTGACGGCGACACCAAGGCCGGCATCATGCGCCCAGGCGATGGCCGGTCCGGGATCTGCGATGGCCCCGGACGATCCTGGGTAGGAGATGAGAATCCCGAAGGCATCGGACGGATTCGCAGTCGCGATGTTGGTGACATCGACGAGGCGAATTGTGAGGCCCGACGGGCGTGCGCGTGTCTGCAGCACGGCCACCGTTTGTGGGTGAGTGTCCTGATCGACGAGGAACACCGAACCGGGAACCCTGCCGGAGCGCTTCAATAGCGTCATGGCCTCCGCCGCAGCCGTGGCCTCGTCCAAAAGTGACGCCGATGCCACGGGTAGTCCGCTGAGATCCTCGATCATGGTTTGGAAGGCGAGGAGGGCCTCGAGGCGTCCCTGGGAAATCTCCGGCTGATACGGCGTGTAGGCGGTGTACCAGGCAGGATTCTCAAGCACATTTCGACGAATGACCGCCGGCGTCTCCGAGTTCGCATAACCCAGACCGATCATTTGCCGCATCGGTTCGTTGCGCTCAGCCAACTCACGGAGACGATCCAGGGCCTGCGTCTCGGTCAATGCCGGTGGCAGGTCCAGTCCATCCCACTCGCGGATGTGCTGGGGCACCACGTCGGAGAGGAAGGCTTCCATGTCCGCGTAGCCAAGAATGTCGAGCATTCGTCGGATGTCGGCCTCGCGTGGACCAATGTGGCGATCGCGGAATGCTGTCATTGCTGCTCCTCGGGAACGCGTCGAGCCAGGTGCGCGCCCTGCGCACCCAACCCCCTCTGGTCCTGCGGACTACCGCAACCTGAGAGCATTCGCCGCCTCACACGTGATGCGGCCTACACCTTCGGTGGGGTGAACGGGTCACCCTCTCTCCAGAGTCGCCTCCCGCGCACGGTCCTGATGCCTGAGAGTTTCCGGGGCGGTTGCTCCTTCGGCGCCCGGCAAGCCGGGTCTCTCCCGCGAACGGTCGAACAGCGGGCCCAGCATAGCGCTGAGATCAGCCGGCAGCGTGACGGGCCGCACGGCGCGCCGAGAGTTCATCTCGGGGATCGACCAGCGCGAGATCATCGTCGGGCGCGTCGGGGCGTTCCCCGGGCAACTGGGCGAGCTGACCCTCGACCTCTTGCCACACTCGTCCAACCGCGATGCCGAAGACGCCTTGGCCGCCCCGCACGAGATCGATGACCTCGTCCTCGCTTCGACACTCGTAGATCGAAGCGCCATCGCTCATGAGGGTGATGCGCGCCAGATCATCTCCGCCGCGGGTCTCGAGGTGTTGCACCGCCGCGCGAATATTGCCCAGGGACACTCCGGTGTCGATGAGCCGCTTGACCACGCGCAGGATCAGAATGTCGCGGAAAGAGTAGAGCCGCTGTGAGCCGGAACCCTGAGCGGGTCGGATGGAGGGCTCCACGAGACCCGTGCGGGCCCAGTAGTCCAGTTGGCGGTAGGTGATGCCTGCGGCGGAGCACGCCACAGGCCCGCGGTAGCCGAGCCCTACCGCGTGGGAGCGCAGCAGGTGGTCATCGAACAAGCCGGGCTGGTCGACTGTACGCGGAAGGGAGGTCTCGTCCACCGAATCAGGCAACCGAGCGCTCACGGTTTCCGCCCTTCCACCGCCGCCAACAGCGTCCGCTGACCGCGTGATGTACGCGGGGCCTTTACGTTAGGGGTCAGGGTCTCCAGGGTCAACGCGACCCGCCGATACCCGTCAGGAATCCGCCCCGAAATCCTCCGGTGAGATTTGATCAAGGAACTCCCGGAACTTCTCGACCTCGTCCTCTTCCTCGTCCGGAATGGCCACGCCGGCCTCCTCGAGGACGTCGTCGGCCACGAGAACCGGGCTGCCCGTGCGAAGGGCGAGAGCGATGGCATCGCTCGGCCGAGCGCTGACGCGGGCACCGCTGCCCAGTACGAGCTCGGCGTAGAAGACCCCAGCCTCCAAGGACGTGATCTCCACCTGAACGAGCGATACCTCCACGGACTCCAGCACGTCGCGCAACAGGTCGTGCGTCAGTGGACGAGGCGGTGTCACCCCCTGCTGCGCGTACGCGATGGCCGTGGCTTCTACCGCGCCGATCCAAATCGGGACGTAGCGGTCACCATCGACCTCCCGCACGAGAACGATGGGTTGATTCGACGGCATCTCGACCCGAACTCCGACAACCTCCACGCGCCTCATACGTCGAGAGTAGTCGACCGGGCTCGAACCAGGGCCACGTGCAGATCGAGGAGCAGGGCCAAGAGCCGCGCCACCTGCTCCCGATGCTCGGCAACGCCGGCGCCGCGCCCCCGGGAGATCCCCTGGGGCAGCGTTTGCTCCACGAGGGCGACGTCTCGGTCGGCGGAGGTCCGGAACGGCCGAAGATGCCTCGGCTCGATGCCGAATTCCGAGAGGGACTTGATCGCCCTCGCAACCTCGAGGTCGTCGCCCGTGAGGGAGTCCAGCAGGCCGTGACGTCTGAGCTCCCCAAGAAGCTCTGCCGAGATTCCCGCCCGGTCACAAAACTCATCCTCCGACATCGCGCGCGACGCGGATCGCCGCAGGCGCGATACCGAGATGCCCTCGCTCGCAACCTCATCGGTCGCCTCCCCACGTGAGATGTTCTCGGCGATGACATCAAGTGGCAGGTACTCGTCGCGTTGGAGACGCAGGATCCTTCGGATGAGTGCGACATCATCCGCGTCATAGCGACGCTGCCCTCCGCTGGTCCGCTGCGGGCGCACGAGTCCCCGCATCTCGAGGTAGCGAATCTTGGACACGGTGACATCAGGAAACTCGCCGCGGAGTTCCGCGGTGACATCACCGATGGAGCGAAGGCTCACCCGCTGGTCCCGGTGTCCCCTCCAACGAGGTAGACGAAGCGGTACTTGCCAATCTGCACTTCGTCACCGGGAACGAGGGCATGCTCCTCGACGCGGTGGCGATTCACGTAGGTGCCGTTCAGACTTCCGATATCGGTCAGCAGCCACCCACCGGCCATTCGGCGAAACTCAGCATGACGACGGCTCACCGTGACATCGTCGAGGAAGAGATCCGAGTCGGGTTCGCGGCCCGCGGTGACAAGATCTCCCGAGAGGAGGTACGAGGTCCCCTCCCCCGCACCTCGACGAACGACCAGGACACCGGCGCCTTCGTCGACGCCGCTGATCGTTCCGAGACCGACCGCGGGCAGACTCCCCGTCGAGGCGGGGCCAGCGTCGACCACGAAAGTCTCATCCACCTGCACCACCGGGGCTCCGCACACGCGACAGAACCGGTCGCCGGGGTCAACCGCGTGACCGCAGTCATTCACGGCACTAGGCCTGGCCGGTGAGGGCGGCGTAGGCCGCCGCATCAAGGGTGGCGGCCTCATCGGAAGGACGCACCTCGATCATCCAACCGTCGCCGTACGGATCGGAATTCACTACGTCCGGTGTGTCGGCGAGGGTGGCGTTCACGGCGATGACCTCACCGGAGATCGGTGCGTAGATCTCGCTGACACTCTTGGTGGATTCCACCTCGCCACAACTGCTCCCGGCGGTGATCTGCGTCCCGACAGTCGGCAGATCCACATAGACGATGTCTCCGAGCGCATCTTGCGCATAGTGCGTGATGCCAAAGACGACGGTGCCATCAGCGGTATCGCGGAGCCACTCGTGCTCGCTGGTGTACCGCAGGTCTTCGGGAATCACGACGCCTCCTTCACGAGCCGGCCCGCCATGAACCGACAGCGCGAACCTATCCCCCGCCTTCTCCGCGGGCAAGAGCCCGGGCCGTGAAGTCAGATCAGCCGCGGGCTGAGGGACTGGTGGCGATGATCTCGTCGATCGCCGCTGTCCACTCGTCGGCGACGGCTTGAGCGCGATCGTGGGTCGGCGCCTCGACCCACAGCCGTGTCTGCGAGGACGTGGGGTCTGGGAGAACCAAGCACCAGGAGCCATCGGACTCGGTGATACGTACGCCGTCCATGGTGTCCACGGACCGCTCTCCCGCCCGTTCGCCTACTTCACGCAGGACCGCGGCTTTGAGGCGCCACGGGGTGTCGACCCGTTCACGGACCGAAGCGGTCCGGGGAATCCGGGCGTCGATCGCGCTCAGTGACAACTGAGTCCTGGCCACCCATCCGAGCAAGGCGTAGGTCGTGGCGATGGCATCGCGTTGGCCACCCGACCCCGGGACGGCGAACCCCCCGTCTCCGTCGCAGACGAGCAGCGCATCGGATCCATCGTCGAAGGTGCTTGCTCGCGGTACGCGGCGAACGGTGGCGTGATGGAAGTCAGCCACCCTTTCGGCGACGCGTGAGGCCGTCGAGGGCAGCACGGCGGTGCCGCCCTGCGCTTCCGCCAACACCAGATCCAGCACAACCAGGAGGGCGCGGTCGTCGTCGAGGACATGACCCAGCTCGTCCACGAGCCACAGGCGTTCACCCGTGGCATCAATCGCGACGCCGAGCGCGGCGCCCGTGGACGTGACGATGTCCGCCAACTCGTCGAGTCGTTGTCGACGTTGTTCCTCGCTCCGGGTCGCTGCGGCGAGATCCGGTTGTGTGCCCAAGAGCACCAGTTCTGCGGATCGCCCCTCGAGCAGCGTCGGCAGGGCAATAGCCGCCGCGCCGCCCATGGCATCCACGACGACGCGGACATTGCTGGCCGGCCCGGTGGGCACCTGCTCATGGATCCGACCGGAGTATTCCTGGGTCGCCAACGGCTGTGATATCACCGGACCGATCGCGCCGGGAATGGCACGCCGGAACTCCCGCCGGGAATAGATCCGGTTCATCTCGCGAGCCCGTTCGCCAATGTTCCGACCATCGGCCCTGACGATGACGATGTCGAGGGAATCCGCATCACTGGGCGACACACGCAGATACACCCCTGCGTCGGCATGATGACGGACATGATCCCGAAGTACCGGAAGAGGCACGGTGCGCAGCAAGTGCACCGTCAGGCCAGCCGCTCGCAGCGCCCCGACCAAGATGGCGTGGTAGGCGCCCGCGGCGGCGGATTGGTCGCGACCCAGTGCCACCGTCGAGCCGCGATGCAGGAGGGTTCCCAGGGTGCTGGCCAACCGAACCACCGAATCGGGCGTGACCTCAACGCCCATCTCCCCGCGCATCCCCATGCCACCGATGACACTGCGATGACCCTTCGCATCCCACACCACTGAACCGCTCACGGTGGTGCCTGATTCCACCGACTTGCCGGGATAGATCAGGCTGCCGGCGGTGACATCCACCTCGCGCTCCAGGGTGCAGCCATCCGCGACGATGGCGCCTTCGGCGATACGCGAGCCGGCCCCAATTTCGCTCCCTCGGCCCACGACCGCACCCACGAGGTCGGCATCCGCACCCAGGTACACGTTGTCGTGCAGGGTGCTCCGATCGATCCGCGCACCACGGCGGACCAGGGAGTGGGCTCCGAGAATGGCGTAGGGCAGCAGCTGCGCGCCCTCGTCGATGACACTGCGCGATCCGATGAACGCGGGACCCTCGACCTCCGCTCCCGGAGCGATCTCGACACCCTCACCGAGCCACACACCATCGCCGCGGTCGCTGCCGGGGATCGCGAGTCGCACCTTGCGGTCAAGTGCGTCGACCTGCACCTGCCGGTACGCCGTGAGATCGCCGACATCTTCCCAGTAACCGTCGACAATGACGCCGGCAACACGTGCGCCCAACTCCAGCAACTCTGGGATGACCTGTGTCGACCAGTCCCAGGGAATGTCCGATGGGATCCGTGCGAGAACATCTGCGGACACAACGTAGATGCCGGTGCTGACGGTGTCACCAAAGACCGCCCCCCAGTCCGGCTTCTCCTGGAAGCGGCGCACCCAGCCGGCCTCGTCCACATCGACCAGTCCGAATTCCCGGGGGTCATCGCGACGGGTGAGCGCCATGGTGAGCGCAGCCCCGCTCTCGGCATGCCGACGCATGAGCAGCCCGAGGTCGATGTCTGTCACCGCATCCCCCGACAGCACCAGGATGTCGTCATCGTCTGATCCCGCCACCGCCAGGCGGACTCCCCCCGCAGTGCCGAGGGGCCTTGGCTCCGTGCCGTAGGTGATCGTCATGCCCAGATCAGCGCCACCACCGAGTCGGCGTCTCATCATCGGAGCCAGATGCTGAACCGTCACCACAGCCTCATCGACGCCGTGCTCGTGGGCGAGGAGCAGCATGTGCTCGACCATGGGGCGCCCGACCACGGGCAACAACGGCTTGGGAACACCCGTGGTCAGCGGTCGCAGCCTGGTGCCAAGGCCGCCAGCCATCACCACAGCGCGCATGCTCAACCCCTCGTCACCGCGCGACCGTAGTCCGGGCAATCCGTCGTGCCTGGTCTACGTACAAAATCGCCGCATACCAGTACAGCGCCGTACCCCAGATGACGAAGGCCCAACCAAGAGCGCTCACCACCTGCTGCCACTCCGCCGGCCCGGCACCGGCCAGGATGAAGGGGAAGCCCCAGTACAGCGCGAAGGTGGCCGCTTTGCCCAGGTAGTGAACCGGGAGAGCGATGATGCCCCGACGGCGCAGGGTCGGGACAAGCGCCAGGAGCAGGATCTCGCGCGCCACCAGGATGGCGACCAGCCACCAGGGGATCAGTTCGCGCAATGCCAGGCCCACTAGCGTCGCTGCAATCGTGAGACGGTCCACGAGCGGATCCAGCAAACGCCCCAGCGCACTCGCCTGATGGAAGTGCCGGGCGATGACGCCATCGGCCCAGTCCGTGATGCCCGAGAGAGCCAACACCGCGACGGCCCACAGGTCTTCTTGAGCGCCGAGGACAAGCCACAGGAAGACGGGAATCAGCAGGAATCGCAGGAAACTCAACGCATTGGGAATCGTCCACACCCGGGTGGAATCCTCCGCCACTGTCAGGGCCCCACTGTCATGCGTGTCGTCCGCGGGGCCGACGGCCGACCAGGAGGAAGGCGCCGAGCAGGATGAGCAGGAAGCCTCCCACGGCGCCGGCCGCGGCGGTGACGGCACTTCGTTCCATTGTTGATGTCGCCTCGGGAACCCGATACTCCAAGCGCATCGACGCACCCACACCGGCCGAGGCATCCGGATTCATGAACACCAGCGTTGATCCATCCAGGGCGGCAAGCGGGATCTCAGCGGGAGCACCGGCCACGGCTGTGGTCCAGAGTGCCGCTTCGGTCGGCTCTGTGGACGGGCCGCCTTCACCCGGAACGGAGATGATCGGCCAACGCTCCGGGCTACTCACGGCCACCGCGTACGGCGTTCCGTCGAGATAGGCGTCGACCTCTGACACGGGGGCCAGCCCGACAAAGACATCGCCATCGGTCGCCGGGGTGACAACAAAGACGAAATCCCCCACGTCCTCCACGAAGGTCTCTGCATCCGTGCCGAGAAGCGCGAGCGCCGTCGTCACCCATTCGGGTTCCTCGGGGAGCACCCATTCCGCGGTCACACCGTCAGCGATCACCGCGATCTCGTTCGGCTCGGACGCCACAGATCCGAACGGCTGCGTGACAACACCGGAGCGACCAACAGTCCCCTCGACCCCCGCGACAGCGCCCGCGGCGGCGACACTGCCCAACATCGCGAACGTGCCAGCGATGAGGAACAGCACTCCGAGTGTGATTCGCGTGATCCGCCACGCGGTCTTCATCCGCGGCGAGCTCTCATGCAGCGCCATCCTTGAGCGCACTCACAGTGAGGATGCCCAGGCACATTTCATCGGTGGTGCCGTCACCCCAGGTGATGTAGCGGGGCTCAGCATCGGCGAGAGCCGGAAGAAGGTCGCGTAGTCCGGTGTCGTGGGTGCACCGCACCGTCAACGTGTCACCGGAGGCAAGGTCAACCGACGGGGTGAGCGGCTGCGCCCCCTGGTTGTCAAAGTCCCATGTGGGGATGTCAAGCAATACTCGTTCATCGCCCTTGCCCTCATTCGCGACAATCTCAATCGTGCGACCGAGTAGGTGCATGTGACCGGCAGCGGCATACACCGTCATTGGGGCCTTGACCCGATGGGTGCAGGACTGCGTGGCGCCGGCCTTGGGATCGGTGAGATCCCCACCACAGAGGAACTGAAGTCCCCAGATGGTCCGCATAGCGCCACCACCAAATCGTTCGATGGTGTCGGCGACTGCGGCATCTCGGTCGCACAACGGACCCGTCTCGTCCTCGCGGCATGGCAACTCCACGGGAGCAGGCAATAGCAGGGTCTCGAGACGTCGCAGGTCCGAATCTCCCGCGACGGTGTCGAGCGCCACGGACGTCGCATCCTCACCCTCGCCGCCAAGGAGGTTGTAGTGCACCTGCAAGATCACGCTGCTCCCGGCCTTAACGAACACACCGGTGCCCTCCGGATAGCGCGCCTCGCGGCCACCCGGAGCCCAGGCCGCCAGCCACGGTGCACTATCGAGTGAGGACAGCGCATCCGAGTCTGCGGCGGGCGGCAAACTGGGCCCGCCGAAACATGACCACCCGGGCCCCGGGTCGTCAGCGTCGCGCTTCAGCGCGGCAGCCTCCTGGCCCCCCGCCACGCGATACAAGATGGCGTGATGCACGAGCGCCGCGTTGCCCGGTAGGAACCGGACGCCCGTGATGAAGCGGTCCTCGGGGAGATTGGTCGCAAGTACGAAGCACCGGTAGTCGTCGGTGGCCGTGCCCCCGCCCTGGGGCGTGTAGGCCTCCGGGAGGCCGACCGTGACTATCCCGGGCGCCGGAGGGACCGGGACTTCGGGGGCCGCAGCCGACGAGCCACTGGACGGTGACGATTCCGGTGCAGTGGAACTGCTTGTGGCCGGGTCTGCTGCGGTCCCGGAGGCACAGGCGGTCAGTACGAGGCCAGCCGCCGCAGCGACGGTGAACAGGGCGTTGCGGCTCTTGGGCATGGGGCCATGCTACGGGGCGATTGCGGCTAGGTGTTCCATGCCACGATCGCGCGCTGATCTCGCTCGTAGCCCAACAGCGAAAGCGCGCCTGCATCCAAGACCCACAGCCGACCGTCTACGGCCGGGAGGCCCAGCCAGGTCGCGGCGAGGATTCGCAGCAGGTGTCCATGGGCGACGAGCACGACATCGTGCCCTTTGGACAATTCGGGCAGAGTTCGGCGGATCACCCGTGCTGTGCGGACCGCAACGTCCTCCGCCTGCTCACCACCCGGGATCGGTCGGGCCCAGATTGTCCACGTGGGGTCGGCCACACGCTCACGAATATCGACGGTCGTGATGCCTTCCCAGTCTCCGTAGTCCCACTCCAGAAGGTCGTCATCGATGGCATCGGGCACCAGCCCCGCAAGTTCTGCGGTGCGGCGGGCGCGTCCCAAGGGTGAACACAGCACCAACGACGGCCGGTACGGCGCAAGCCGTTCGACCAGGGTGCGAGCCCGAGCCTCTCCCGCCGGGGTTAGCGGGATGTCGGTGCGTCCCGTGTGTCGGCCCGACTTGCTCCACTCGGTTTCGCCGTGCCGGATGAGGATCAATCGCCCGTGGGTCATCGTTGCCTCCGCGCCTGATCGAGGGCGAAGCAGCCAACGGCTGTCGCCGCGGCCACATTGAGAGAGTCCACTCCGCCGTGCATGGGGATCCTTGCGCCCGCAGTCGATGTGCGCAATGCGCGATCGGAAACCCCCGGCCCCTCCGAACCGACGAGGAGTGCGACCCGCTCTGGGTCGTAGCCGCGCACCACCTCGTCGATTACCCCGTCGGACGTGGGCGTCAGCGCGATGAGGTGCCGTGATTCCGCCACCTTCGCCAAATCACCGTCCCAGTCCACACTTCGGGCCCACGCAACACTGAGGACCGCACCCATCGAAGACTTCACCGCGCGGCGGTAGAGCGGGTCGGCGCATCCCGGCGACAGGACGAATTGCCCGATACCCAGACCCGCTGCGGAACGAATGGCCAGGCCGACGTTGGTCGCATCGACGAGCTCTTCGAGGACAAGCACCGGGCCCGGCAGGTCCAGAATCTCGGTCACGGTGCGCAGGGGCGGACGGCGTACGACGGCCAGTGCACCCCGATGGACGCGGAACCCCGTGATGTCGCGCAGGAAATCCTCCTCCGCCACGAGAACCTCCCCCGCCCATTCGCCGAGAATCGACTCCAGCCGCTCCAGCCATCGGGGGGCAGTGAGGACGGACTCGACCGTCAGGTGAGATCGCACCGAGCGCTCAATGACCAGATGGCCCTCGGCGATGAATAGGCCGTTCTCGGGCTCCCAGCGTCGGCGCAGATCAACCTCGGTGAGTCCGGTGTACGGAGCGAGCGCGGGATCGGCGGGCGAGTCCACGGCGCGTGACGTCCACGACTTCACGGGGTAGCGCTCCCCCGGGTCGACTCCTGGGCAACCAGGGCGTCCCGATCAGTGAGTCGAGTCAGGCCGCGCACCGGCTGGGCCATTCGCGGGTGGCGTGCGAATCGTTCCTCGTGCCGGTCGAGAAACGCCCAGTAGCCCGCGGTGACGGGGCACGCTCGCTCCCCCACCCGAACATCGGGTCGGTACGCACAACCGCGGCAGAAGTCCGTCATCCGCTTGATGTAGGCGCCGCCCGCCGCGTATGGCTTAGTGGCCATCAGTCCACCATCGGCATGCAACGCCATGCCGACGACATTCGCGGCCATGACCCAGTCATGACCATCGACGAAGGAGTCGGTAAACCACGATGTGGTCGCCGCCGGCTCAAAACCGCGCTGCAACGCCCAGTTGCCCAGGACCATGAGGCGCACAATGTGGTGCGTCCATCCGTAGGAGCGAATATCGCGCAGACCGGTACTCAGGCAGCGAGCGCGAACCTCGCCCGAAGCATCCAGATCGGCCATCCATGCGGGAACGGGGGTGCGCGCATCGAGGGCGTTGGACTCGTTGACGTAGTTCGGTCCGAAGTGCCAGTACAGGTGCCATACATAGTCGCGCCAGCCCATGACCTGCCGGACGAACCCCTCAACGCTGGACAGCGGCACGGTTCCGCGCTCGCCCTCGGCCACCACCCGAGTGATCACTTCCCACGGATCGAGCAAGCCGAGATTCATCGGAGCCGAGATGAGCGAATGCGCCATGACCCAGTCTTCAGTCAGAGCCGCATCCTCGTAGGGGCCGAAGGCGGCCAGCCGATGCGTGACAAAGTCCTCGAGGACCTCCAGCGCCTCGGCTCTGGTGGCCGCGAACCGGCGCGGCCCATCGTCTCCGACGAACTCGACACCCTCGTCGACCCACCGATCGAGATCCGCGCGGACCTGCTGATCGATCTCATCCTCGACCGGCCGCCAGACTGGAGGCAGTTCGAGAGTGCGCGCACCACGTGGCGGTGGGAGACGATTGTCGTGATCGAAGTTCCATTGCCCGCCGACCGGGGACCCATCGGCCATGAGGACGCCCGTGCGCTGCCGGACCTCTCGGTAGAAGTCCTCCATGCGCAGTCTCTTGCCGGCACGGCGCTCCGCCCAGTCAGCGAATTCCCCTTCGCTGGTGATGAAGCCACGCGATGGCAGCATCGGAATGTCATGTCGTGCGGCGAGCGATCTCATGCCCCAGGATGTCGGAGCCACCATGTCGATGCGTCCAACCCACGCCCCGAGGACATCGTTCATTGACGTGGTGCGAATCAGTGTTGCGCCGTCGCCCAGTTCTGCGGCGCGATGCCGGATCGCGGACAGGAAGAGATGGGCCTTGGCGCGGTGCATGCGACGACGGGCGAACGCTCGCTTCGACTCGATGAGCAGAACATGGTCAACGTGGCCGTCGAGGAAGTGCGGTCCCAGTTGATCAGCAATAAGCCACCGTGTCGTTAACGACGTGCGCGCGCGGTCCATCGTCCTTCGTCCTGGTGCACAGTTAAGGGGATGCCGTATGCCTCGCTCACGAGTTCGGGGGTGAGGACCTCGTCAATCGGTCCTTGAGCCACAACTCCCCCGCCTCGGAGCAGGATGGCGTGCGTGGCGCCCGGCGGGATTTCTTCCACGTGGTGGGTGACGAGCACGGTGGTCGGTGCTGCGGGATCGGCGGCCATGGTCGACAAGCGATGCACCAGACCCTCGCGTCCGCCCAGGTCAAGCCCGGCGGCGGGTTCGTCCAGGAGGAGCAGTTCGGGGTCGGACATCAGTGCTCGGGCGATCTGCGTGCGCTTGCGCTCCCCATCCGAGAGCGAAGCAAAGTGTCGCCCGGCAAGGTCTTCGATGCCGAGAAGCTCCAGGAGACGGTCAGCTCGGCGCTCATCGCTTGCGTCGTACTGCTCACGCCAGCGACCCGTCATTCCGTAGGCTGCGGTGAGTACGACGTCCCGGACGCGTTCTTGACCACGGATGCTCTCGGCGAGACCAGCGCCGACGAGTCCGATACGCGGTCGCAACTCGAAGACGTCCGTGAGGCCAATCAACTCCCCGAGGACCTCGACTTCACCCGCTGTGGGATGCAGTCGCGTCGACGCCACACCGAGCAGAGTTGATTTGCCGGCACCGTTCGGTCCGAGCAGGACCCAGTGTTCGTCGGGGCCCACCGTCCATCGGATGTCGCGCAGGATCCACGACGTGCCTCGGCGAACACCGACGCCACGCATCGCCAGCACATCGCTCACGTGGACAACCTACCCATGAGCTTCATGGCCGATCCTCGCCCCACGCCGCACTCAACCTCCCGGTAGCGTCATCGGGTGCTCTCTTGCCCCCGTGACGGCGCCTTGGCTGCGGGATGGCTCGGTGCGCTCTTGTCGGGGGCCGAGCCAGCCGACACCGCGCTCAGCCATCTTGCCGACCTCAACCCATCGGATTGGCTCGGCATGATTGCGGCCGGGAGGTCGGCCGGTGCCGACCGAGTGCGGCTGTTCCTTCCACGGCCCGGCGATCCCCGGGGCCTCCCGACCGAGATCGCTTCGATGGGTGCCGACGCAGTAATCGGGTGGGCTGACGAAGGGTCCATCTACGCCTGGACGGTCGTGCGCCAGGACGCACCATGGGTGGTCGCGGTCGGGCACAGCACCGTCATGCCCCCCATTGATCTTGCCGAAGCCGATCGACAGCTGCGGGGCTCCATCCTGCGCGGCGCACAGGCTCTCGACGAACTCGATCAGCAGGTCGACGCTCAGGACCGCCGGCGCAGCATAGAGATGGAACTGCGCGTCTGGACTCAGGCTCCACTTCCGCCTGCACGCGCGGCTCTCGCGGCACGGGCGGTGCCGCTACTCCTGGCCGTCACGAATGTCCCGGAGGCGGGCTGGACGGCTCAACAGCAGCGGGCTCGACGCGACATCGTGCGGGAACTTGACCCCGCGGTGCGCGCCGCGGTGGAGGTCGCCTACTCGAGCACCTGATGGGCGGCCATAAACTCGAGACGTGGACGGCACCCTTCTGGTCATTCTCAGCGGACGTGATCGTCCCGGCGTGACCGCGGCATTCTTCGATGCCCTTCGCCATCACCGCACCGCGGTCCTCGACATCCAGCAACTGGTGGTGCGCGGGCGACTCATCCTCGCCGTCCTGCTTGGAGTGTCGGCCAACGATGTGGGAGCCGTCAGAGCCGCCGCCCATGCTGTGGCAGCACAGGTCGGCATGGAAATTGAGACGGTTCCCGGCGCCCAAGAAATCCCGCGCGATCCACAACGACGCCGAATTCACGTGACCGTGATGAGTCCGGACCTTCGACCGGGCCCGGTGGCCGACCTTGCCCGTACGATGGCTGACCACGGGTGGAACATCGATCGCATTCGACGGATCGCCGCCTACCCCGTCACCGCGGTGGTCTTCGAAGGGTCCGGTGAGGACGTCGAGGAACTCCGTCGAACACTCGCGGAATGTTCCGCGCGACTCGGTGTTGATATCGCGGTCCAGCACGCCGGTCTCGATCGCCGTGGTGCTCGACTGGTTGTGATGGACGTCGATTCCACCCTGATCCAAGACGAGGTCATTGACATCCTCGCGGACATGGCCGGAGTGGGGCAGGTCGTTTCGGCGATCACCGAAGCCGCGATGAACGGCGAACTGGATTTCACCGATTCCCTCCAGGCGCGCGTCGCTGCGCTCGCGGGTCTCCCCGAGGACGCACTTCTCGAGGCCTCTCGCCGCGTGCGGTTAACGCCGGGTGCCCGCACGCTGTGTCGAACTCTGCGGCGTTTGGGCTTTCGCGTCTGTCTTGTCTCGGGAGGCTTCGAGGAGGTCATTGCTCCACTTGCGGATGTACTCGGCGTCGATGGCGTGCGTGCGAACGGGCTCGAGCTCAAGGACGGCCACCTCACCGGGCGGCTCCGCGGGCCCATCATTGACCGCGCGGGAAAGGCTCACGCACTGGAGGGCTTCGCTGCCGAGTTTGGCATCCCCCTGGCGCGCACCATCGCCATCGGAGACGGGGCCAATGACCTCGACATGCTGGATCGCGCCGGCCTGGGCGTGGCCTTTAACGCGAAGCCCGCGGTGCGCGCCGCCGCCGACACCTCGGTCAACGCTCCCTACCTTGATTCGGTGCTCTTCCTCCTCGGCGTTACGCGCGATGAGATCGATGAAGCGGACGCCGATCAACCCCTCGGCACGGCGAAGTCCGCGAGTTCACCGTTGGGGAACTGACCCCATGTCCCGTCGGAGGTGATGACCGCGATGGCCGAGGTCGGGAACTTCGTCTCCATCTGGCGCCGCAGATCAGCGTCACCGCGCACGACGAGGAAGCCGGCCAAGCTCTCGAGGCCCGGATTGTGGCCCACCACCACGAGGGACTTCACCTCGTCGCCTACTTCGCTGATGACGCGCAGAAGCCCGTCCACGGAGGCCTCATAGATGCGGTCGTCCCAGCGCACGTCGCGAGCCGCGCAGGACTTTTCGATCAATGCCCAGGTTTCCCGCGCGCGTACAGCGGTCGAGACCAACGCGAGATCAGGATGGGGGGCATGTTCCGCCAACCAACGGCCCGCCGCCGGGGCGTCGCGTCGACCCCGTTCGGCTAGCGGGCGTTGGTGGTCAGGTACTCCCGGTGGATAGTCCGACTTCGCATGTCGCTGCAGGATGAGGGTGCGCAATCAGGCGCCTTGTGAGTGGACGCCGCCATCAACGTGGACGATTTCTCCCGTGGTTGACGGGAACCAGTCAGACAGCAGCGCCACGCATGCCTTCGCCGCCGGCTCAGGGTCGGCGAGATCCCATCCCAGGGGTGCACGGTTCGTCCACACCTGCTCGAAGTCCTCGAAGCCCGGGATGCTCTTGGCCGCCATGGTGCGAATGGGTCCCGCGGCCACGAGATTGACACGGATGCCCTGGGGCCCGAGGTCGCGAGCCAAGTAGCGCGAGGTCGACTCCAAGGCAGCCTTGGCCACTCCCATCCAGTCATACGTCGGCCAGGCCACCGTTGCATCGAAATCCAGACCCACAATCGAACCGCCGGCACTCATGAGCGGGAGGCAGGCCATGCTGAGGGACTTCAGCGAGTAGGCAGAGATCTCGACGGCTGTCGATACATCGGACCACGGTGTGTCCAAGAATCGGCCGCCGAGTGCCGACTCCGGCGCGTATCCAATCGAGTGCAAGACGCCGTCGAGGTGCGTGACATGCTCGCCCACGCGAACGGCCAACGACTCCAGATCAGCCTCGGACTGCACGTCAAGTTCAACGACAGGTACCGAAGGTTCGGGTAGCCGCTGAGCTGTCCGTTTGGTGAGTGAAATGGCGCGACCAAAGCCGGTGAGGACGATGCGGGCTCCTTCCTCTTGGGCTAGGCGCGCCACGTGGAAGGCGATCGACTGGTCGGTGAGGACGCCGGTGATGAGTACCGTCCGCCCGTCAAGGATTCCCATGGGGTGCACTCCTTCGCTTGACGATCAATGGCCCATGCCGAGTCCGCCATCGACGGGGATGACGGCTCCCGTGATGTAGGCGGCTGCATCACCGGCAAGGAAATCGATGACTCCGGCGATCTCGTCGGGAGCCGCGTAGCGCCCAAGCGGAATCTGGCCGCGGATGGCCTCTCGCTGCGCCTCGTCGAGCACCTCAGTCATCTCCGTCTCGACGAATCCGGGGGCAACCACATTGCAGGTGATACCTCGACCGCCGAGTTCGCGCGAGAGGGACCGCGCGACGCCCACCAGACCGGCCTTAGCGGCCGCGTAGTTCACCTGGCCGGATGACCCAAGGGCCCACACAACGCTGGACACCAGAATGATCCTGCCCCGGCGCGCGCGCACCATGCCCTTGGCGGCACGTCGGGCACACCGAATCGCACCTACCAGATTGGTCTGCAGGACATCCTCGATATCGGGGTCGCTCATGCGCAGGATGAGTCCATCCCTCGTGATCCCCGCGTTCGCGACGAGAACGTCGACCGCGCCGTACTCGGCCTCGACCTGGTCGAAGGCGCTATCGACTGACTCAGTGCTCGTGACGTCCATGGTCACAGCCGCCAGACCATCCGGAGCCGTCCCTGACCGAGTGCCGGCAACGACGACGTGTCCCGACTCGCGCAGTGCGCGAGCCGTGGCTAGTCCGATGCCTCGATTGGCACCGCTGACCAACGCGACCATCACGCCTCCCTTCGCCACGCAGACCGTATCGGCTGGCCGGATCCCACGCCAGAACCGGCACGCAGGTGGAAGGATGACGGCGTGATGAGGACGCGCATGTCATGACACGAATGCTGCGAGGGGACAAGGCCCTTGACCGACTGCTGAATTTCAGCGACGCGGTCGTGGCGGTAGCCATCACCGTTCTCGCCCTCCCACTCGTTGATATTGCGGGACCCCCCGAGGGACAGAGCGTCCTCGTGGTCCTGTCAGCAAACATGAATCAGATCATCACGTTCGTCACGACCTTCTTCGTCGTGACGGTGATGTGGAGCATCCACAACAAGGTCATGAACACTCTGGCGGCCTACGACAGCGTGGTCTTCTGGCTCAATGCTGCGTGGCTCGTCGGATTCGTCCTCTTGCCGTGGCCAGCGGCCATGCACGGTGGTGGTGAGGACTGGAGCTTTAACGAGAGCGTGCCGTTTGACTCCAGTGGAACCGGCGTCTTCTACTGGCTCACGCTCGCCTTCATCTCGGCCACCGGCGCGCTCATGGGCTGGTACCTGTCCCGACAACCAGATCTACTGTCGCCCGAAGGGGCCGTGACAACAGCCCATATTCATGCGACTCGAGCGCGCTACCGCGGTTGGGCCTTCACCCTGATCTTCATTCTGGCGGCGCTGACGTCGTACATCTTTGACTGGCTCGGCTTCTACGCGCTCATCCTCATGCTGCCGGTGGGACGCTGGCTTCGGGGGGGCCCACAGCCACCGGCAGACAGTGCGGCCCCCGCAGCAGAGTCGGACGATGACAAGCACTGAAGCTCTTCTCGAAGGTGCGGTCGAGGCGGCGGCCGGAGCTGAGTACGTAGCCGCGCGGCTCATGTCGACGAGAGCGGGACACCTCGCGTTGCACGACGGAGCCGTGGAGTCGACGGGCGAATCGACCGACCGCGGGATTGCCGTGCGCGTCCTCGTCGATGGCTGCTGGGGATTTGCCGCATCAGACATGTGCACGTTGCCGGAGGCCGTGCGACTGGCACAATCAGCGGTCCGCCTTGCCAGGCTCAGCAGTCCGCTTGTCTCGACGCGCGTGGAATTGGCCGGCGAGCCCGTCCATGAGGGGCGATGGACCTCGCCCTACGACATCGATCCTTTCGCCGTCCCAGCTGCTGAGCGAGTAGCGCTGCTCGCGGAACGGTCCCATTCCCTGTTGAGGGCCGAGGGCATTGCGCACGTCGACGCGCGATTGGCCATGGTTCAGGAGGACGTGCACTACCTGGACAGTCGCGGATCGGCCTTTTCGCAGCATCGAAGCCGCATTGAGGCCGAGTGGAGCGCCACGGCCATCCATCCGGAAACGGGGGCCTTCGACACGATGTCCACCACTGCCCCTCCGGTCGCCCGTGGCTGGGAGTATCTGCTCGGGCAGGGCGATGAAATCGGCGGGGCTCGGCCCTGGGACTGGGACACCGAGCTGGAACACCTGCCCGAGCGATTGCGCGAGAAGCTCGCTGCCCCCAGCGTGGAGCCGGGTCGCTACACCCTCGTCATCGACCCCACGAACCTGTGGCTGACGATCCACGAATCGGTCGGGCACGCGACCGAACTCGATCGCGCACTGGGCTACGAGGCGAACTACGCGGGGACGTCCTTTGCCACGCCCGACCAGTTGGGGACGCTTCGGTACGGATCCCACCTCATGCACGTGACCGGTGACCGCAACGCTGCACACGGTCTTGCGACGGTGGGCTGGGACGACGAGGCAGTCGCCGCCCAGGACTGGGATCTGGTGAAGGACGGGATCCTCGTCGGGTATCAACTCGATCGGGCGATGGCGGCTGAATTCGGCTATCCGCGCTCCAACGGCTGTTCCTACGCCGACTCAGCGGGTCACGTTCCCATCCAACGTATGCCAAATGTGTCCCTTCAACCAGGGTCCTCGTCCGCGACCACGGACGATCTCATCGCGGGCGTGGAGGACGGTATCTACGTCGTGGGTGACCGCAGTTGGTCGATCGATATGCAGCGCTACAACTTCCAATTCACCGGCCAGCGCTTCCACCGGATCCGGAACGGTCGGCTTGATGGCCAGGTTCGAGATGTCGCCTACCAGTCGCGGACCCCGGACTTCTGGGGCAGCCTTGTCGCCCTGGGCGGCCCCGATACCTATCTGCTCGGCGGAGCCCTCAACTGCGGCAAGGGCCAACCTGGACAGGTTGCTGCGGTCTCCCACGGCTGTCCTAGCGCAGTGTTCGAGAACATCAACGTCCTCAATGCTCGGCAGGAGGCTTGATGCGTCCGGAGGAGATGGTGGATACGACCCTGAGCCTCGCCCAGGGCCTCGCTGGCTGCGTGGCGATCGTGACCGTGTCCAGCCGAGTTGATCTTCGCTGGGCGCGAACCACCCTGACCACAAACGGCGAGTCACGTGGGCTCGAGCTCACCCTGGTGGCGTTCGCCGAGCGTCCCGACGGAGTAGCCACCGCGACCGTGAGTAGCACGCAACCGAACCGAGATGACATCGCCGACATGGTGCAAGAAGCAGGTCGCGCAGCCGCTCAGGCGCCCGCCGCTGATGATGCAGCACCGCTTGTCGCGCCCTGGGGTGGGGACGACACTGCCTGGACCACCGACGCGCCCATGACCGAGAGCGCTGTATTCGCCGAACTGAGTCGGAATCTCGGTGATCTGTTCGACGCTGTAAACGCGGACGGCGCCGAACTCTTCGGATACGCCGAGCACTGTGTCGACACCGTGTGGTTGGGCACGTCAACGGGCCTCCGCAAGCGGCACGTGCAGCCGTCGGGCCGGCTGGAGATGACGGCCAAGTCACATGCACGCTCTCGATCCACCTGGTGGGGGGTGGCGACCGATGACTTCATTGACATCGATCTCGACGACGCGCTCGCCGCTATCCGCCGCGCGCTGGACTGGCAGGCGCGTCGAATTGACGTCGAGGCCGGTCGGCATGACTGCCTCCTGACTCCCAGCGCCATGGGAGATCTCATGGTGGACCTGTGGTGGTCGATGGCTGCACGGCCAGCCCTAGAAGGTCACAGCGCCTTCAGCACACCGGGCGGCGGTACGCGGATCGGTAACCGGGTGGCCGACCGGCCCATTCGCTTGCAAAGCGACCCGCATGACCCTCAGATCGGTTGCGCGAACTGGCTAACCACCGCCTCTTCGTCAGACATGGCCTCTGTATTCGACAACGGGATAGAGATACCTACCACTGACTGGATCGCCGACGGGACACTCACCCACCTCGTCGCGCCGCGACGTCTCGCCGCTGAGCACTCCATCGATCCGGTGGCTCCGGCAGACACGCTCCGATTCACTGACCCGACGGGACAAGGCACGGGCGATGACCTCCTCGCGCGAATGTCCGATGGGATTTACGTCACCTGCCTTTGGTACAACCGACTCGTCGATCCGCAGACGTTGCTGCTCACCGGCCTCACGCGTGATGGCGTGTACGTCGTACGAGGTGGGGAAATCATCGGTGCCACCACGAATTTCCGCTTCAACGACTCCCCCTTGGCCATTCTCAACCGTCTCCGTGACGTAGGCCACACTGCACGTACCCTGCCCCGCGAGATGGGCGATTACGCTCCCCGAGTGGCCATGCCCGCCGCCGTCATTGACGGGTTCCATCTGTCGACCGTTAGCGACGCTCTCTAGCCAAACCCTAGGGAATGCGGGAATGCCCGGCAGGACCTACCGTAGGGACGTGCGCAGCGAACCCGAGGTCCACTCGATTACCGCGGCACCTACAGGGTTGGCCGACGAGCAAAGTGGCCGGACGAGGCGCTTTCTCATTTCCATGAGCATCCGTACGGCGTGCGTCATCCTCGCGATCCTGGTCCCCGGATGGCCACGCTGGGTCTTCATCACCGGCGCAGTGATCTTGCCTTATCTCGCCGTCGTGGCCGCCAACGCCCGCTTCAGCCGTCGTGGCCCCGGACCCACCGCGGCGCCGCTTCCGACGACCCTCGCGCTACCCCCGGGACAGCAACGCTGAGTTCGGCGTCGCCTACCGTTGACCTATGTGGTCCCTCCTCCGAACCCGGCGGTGGATTGCCTTCAGCCTGCTCGTCGTCATCGCTATCGTCGGCTTCGGCCTCCTGAGTCGCTGGCAGTGGCAGCGTGCGGAGGATCGCCGCACCGAACGCCTTGCTCTCGACGCGGTCGCGACCCAGGACGTTACCCCGGTGGATCTCGCCGTGGTAGATCCGGTGGAGTGGGAGCCGATCGTCGCCACCGGCCGCTACGCGGAGGGTGCCACCTGGCTAATCCGGCAACGCCCTCTCGACGGAGCAAACGGTTTCTGGGTGGTGTCGCTGCTGCAAACGAACACGGCTGAGGTCTGGGTCAATCGCGGCTGGATCCCCAGTGGCGCATCCGCCACGGCCGCCGTGACGGCACCGGCGCCCCCCACGGGGGATGTCATGGTGACCGGTCGACTGCGCTGGAGCGAGATGTCCCCCGACCCCTTTCCCACGGACCTCCCGAGCGGGCAGGCGCCAGCGCTCGACCCGGTCGTGTGGGGTCGCGGCGAGGAATCCCTGTATCTCGAGGCCACCACATCGGTCCCGCGCGATCCGGGCCTCACCACCCTGCCGGCGCCGGTCATCGACGAGGGTCGCAACATCAGTTACGCCGTGCAGTGGGTGATCTTCGCCGTGATCGCTCTCGTCGGGTGGTTCTACTTCCTGCGTCGTGAGGCGCGAGAAGACGCCGCGGCCGAAGCCGAAACGCCCTAGCCGTCAGCGAAAGGACGCCCATGGATCTCGGACTCGAAGGTCGACGCTATGTGGTCACCGCTGCGTCGCGCGGTCTCGGCTATGCCACGGCCGCCGCCCTGTCCGCGGATGGGGCGCACACGGTGATCGCGGCGCGACCGTCGGCGTCACTCGATGAGGCGCTTGCCAGCCTCGGCCCGCACGCGCAGGCCGTGCCCGTCGATCTCACAGACGTGGATGCCGCCGAACAGATTGCCGATGCTCTCGGCGCCGCCCCCCTGGACGGCGTACTCGTCAACGTGGGAGGTCCTGCCGCCGGCCGCGCCTTGGACTACACCGATCTGCAGTGGCAGCAGGCCTTCGAGCAGGTCACCCTCACGACCTTGCGCATCATCCGCACACTTGCCCCGCGACTCGCCGAGGGTGCCTCGTTCCTCGTCGTGTTATCGAGCACGGTCAAGGAGCCCATCGACGTCCTCGCAGCGAGCAACGTCCTGCGCCCTGGTCTGGCCATGCTCGTCAAAGACCTCGCCAATGAACTCGCACCCCGGGGCATCCGGGTCAACGGCATCCTGCCCGGCAAGATCGCCACCGACCGCATGATCACGCTGACCGGCGGGACGCAGGAGGGTCTCGCCGCTGTCGAAGCAGACATCCCGATGAAGCGGCTCGGCTCCCCCAAGGAATTCGGTGAGGTCGCCGCTTTCCTGCTCTCTCCCGCCGCGTCCTACGTCACCGGTGTCCTCGTGCCCGTGGATGGCGGGCTCCTTCGCTCCCCCTGGTGACGCACCCGGCGTTCGACCAGCGGACCACCACCTAGTCCTCGAACTGGGTTGCGTAGAGGTTCGCGTAGACACCAGACCGAGCCATCAATTCCGCGTGCGTTCCACGTTCGACAATGCGTCCGTCCTCGACCACCAGGATGAGGTCCGCCTGGCGAATCGTCGACAGGCGGTGCGCGATCACCAACGACGTGCGCCCCTCGAGCGCGGTCGCCAGTGCCCGCTGGACCGCAGCCTCGCTTTCGGAGTCCAGATGAGCCGTCGCCTCATCGAGGACCACGATTCGTGGAGCCTTGAGGAGGACGCGCGCAATCGCGAGTCGCTGCTTCTCCCCACCGGACAGCCGGTAGCCGCGGTCCCCGACGACCGTGTCCAGTCCATTCGGCAATGAGGCGATGAGGTCCCAGATCTGCGCGCCGCGGCAGGCCGCGATCAGCGCGGCCTCGTCCGCGTCCGGTCGTGCGTACAAGAGGTTGTTGCGAATGCTGTCGTGGAAGAGATGAGCGTCCTGCGTGACCATGCCGATCGCTCCGCGCAGCGACTCGAGGGTCATGTCGCGGACGTCCATCCCGCCGACCCTGACCGAGCCGGAGGTGACGTCATAGAGCCTCGGCACAAGCGCGGTGATTGTCGTCTTGCCGGCCCCGGAGGGTCCGACGAGGGCGACGAGCTGCCCGGCCTCCATCTCAAAGCTCACATCCTGCAGCACCGGCCCCGAATCACGCTCCGCCTCCTCGCGCGCCACCGTTTCCAGCGAGGCCAGCGAAACCTCGGTCGAGGTCGGGTAACCAAAGGACACGTCCTTGAACCGGATGGACAGAGGTCCGTCAGGCACCTGCGCCGCACCCGGCGCTTCCCTGACCAGCGGGGGCAGATCAAGCACCTCGAAAACCCGCTCAAAACTCACGAGTGCGGTCATCACGTCCACGCGCACGTTCGCGAGCGCCGTCAGCGGGCCGTACAGCTGCGACAGCAGGGCGACCAGGGCGACGAGTGTGCCCAATTCGAGTGCCCCGGCAATGACAAGATTGCCGCCGATGCCGTACGCCAGCGCGGTGGCAAGAGCGGCCGCGAGCAGCAGTGCGGTGAGGAACCAACGATTCGCCATAGCGATCGACACGCCCGCGTTGCGTACCCTCGCCGCTCGGCCCGCGAACGCTCCGTGCTCGTCCTCAGGACGACCAAAGAGTGATACGAGAAGAGCGCCGGCGACATTGAACCGCTCCGTCATCTGACTGCTCATCTCAGCGTTCACCTGCATCTGCTCACGGGTGAGGTCACGCAGCCGTCGGCCCATCCACCGCGCCGGCAGAAGGAACACCGGGACCATGACAAGGGAAAGAAGGGTGATCTGCCAGGACAGCAGGAGCATGGTCACCAACACGATGCTGACCGTAATGAGGTTCCCCACGAGACCGCTCAGGGTCGAGGTGAAGGCTTGCTGGGCACCGATCACATCGGAGTTCAGTCGGGAGACAAGGGCTCCGGTTTGTGCCCGGGTGAAGAATGCCACCGACTGTCGTTGGACATGGTCGTACACCTGCGTGCGCAGATCGAAGATCAGTCCCTCGCCGATTCGGGAACTGAACCACCGCCCAAACAGGCCCACGACCGCGTCAAGGAGCGCCAAGACGGCCATGCCGATTGCCAGGAAGGTCACCACCTGTGCATTGCCCGCCCCGATGCCGTCATCGATGATTCGACCGATCAGCAGTGGTTGAGCCACTGTGAGCAACGAGGTGACGATCAACGTGGCCATGAAAGCTACGACGAGCACGCGATAGGGCTTCGCGTAACCGAGGATGCGTCGTACGACACCCCTGTCCACCGCGTGGAGTTGACTTCGATCCCGGGTGTACGAGTGGACGATCTGCCAGGGGCTGATGTTCGACAAGTTCAGCCCTGACGGCCCGTGATCGCCCGGAGGCGCGCGATCTGCGCTCGACGTTCGGCCGCAAGTTGCTGGTCGAGATCGTTGTCGACCGCGCTCGCGAGTAGGGGCAGAAGGTCGGCCACCGCACCCGGTGGAGTCGCAGTTATCACCTCGGCGTAGGCGTTCACCGTCTCGTCCAGGTCATCCGCGACGCGCGCCACCAGCCCGATGCGCTCCGCCTCCGCTGCGGTCACCGAACGACCGGTGGCACAGATATCCGTGGCGCGTGCAAGGCCCACCGCCCGCACCAACGGACCGGTACCCCCGAGGTCCGGCACCAGACCGAGGGAGGTTTCGCGCATCGCGAAGGTCGCGTCGGGCGCTGCGAAGATGAGGTCGCACGCCAGCGCCAGTTGGAAACCCGCACCGATGGCGTGACCGTGAACCGCTGCGATGGTGAGCGGACGCACCGCCCGTTGCCAGGTGAAGCCACGTTGGAATTCGGCAATGGCGGCGTCGAGCTCCGCGTCCGGCAAGCCGATCAGTCCGGCGAGCGATGTCTGGCCTGGCACGCCCTCCGGGGTGAACATGCGGCGATCTAGCCCGGCGGAGAACGATGGCCCGGCCCCCCGGATCACCACGACCGTGATGTCCTCCGGGTCGGCGGTGATGACCGCGCCGACGGCCGCGAGGGCCGCCCACATGGACGGCGTCTGCGCATTGCGCGCCTCGGGCCGATTGAGTTCGATCGTAAGAACGCTGTCCCGCTGGGTGACACTGATGTCACCACGCGCGAAGGCCTCGTTATTCCAGCGGTCTGATCCGTTCGTCATGCCAACTCCACCAATTCAGCGTAGTCCTCGCTCCACAGATCCTCGTCACCCTCCGGCAAGATGACGACGCGCTCGGGGTCAAGCGCACGAACCGCCCCCTCATCATGCGTGACCAGCACGACGGCACCTTGAAAGTGCCGCAGTGCCCCGAGGATCTCCTCTCGGCTCGCGGGGTCGAGGTTGTTGGTCGGTTCATCCAGAAGAAGGACATTCGCACTGGAGACCACAAGCGTGGCGAGGGCCAGGCGTGTCTTCTCGCCTCCGGACAACACTCCGGTCGGTTTGTAGACATCATCGCCAACGAAGAGGAAGGAGCCGAGAATCCGGCGGCACTCGGTCTCCCCCAGATCGGGAGCGGCGCTCGCCATCGTTTCGAGGACCGTTCTGTGCGGATCCAGGGTTTCGTGTTCCTGCGCGTAGTAGCCGATCTTGGCGCCGTGGCCAAGGATGACATCACCGGTATCGGGTGCGTCGATCCCCGCGAGGATGCGCAACAGCGTTGTCTTGCCAGCACCGTTCAAACCGAGGATGACGACGCGCGAGCCGCGATCCACCGACAGGTCCACGTCGGTGAAGATTTCCTGCGATCCATAGGACCGGGACAGTCCGGTCGCGCTCAGCGGAGTTTTGCCGCACGGGGCCGGGTCGGGGAATCGGATTCGCGCGACTCGATCGTGGGCTCGGCTCTCCTCCAGCCCGTCCACCAGGCGCTCAGCGCGCTTGAACATGGACTGGGCTGCCTTCGCCTTGGTGGCCTTGGCTCGCATCTTCTCGGCTTGCTCGCGTAAGGCACTGGCCTGCTTCTCCGCGTTGGCGCGTTCGCGGCGCCTCCGCCGCTCATCCACCTCACGTTGCTTCAGATACGCCGTCCACCCCATCGCGTAGGTGTCGATTTCCGCTCGATTGGCGTCAAGGTGCACCACGGTATTGACCGTTGCCTCCAGGAGCCCGACGTCATGGCTGATCACCACGAACCCCCCGGGATAGGACGCGAGGAACCGCCGCAGCCAGCCGATGCTGTCCGCGTCGAGGTGGTTCGTCGGCTCGTCGAGAAGGAGCACGTCGTAGCCACCGAAGAGGATTCGTGCCAATTCGATCCGACGTCGTTGGCCGCCGGACAGGGTGGCGAGTTCCTGGCCCAGCACTCGATCGGGCAGTCCAAGACTGGCCGCGATACGGGCCGCCTCCGAGTCCGCGGAGTACCCACCGCGGGATTCAAACTCAGCGAGGGCGGCGTCATACGACCGCATGGCCTTGGCCTGCGCTTCAGTATCCCCGGCACCCATGCGCTCACTTGCCGTTCGCATGCGGCGGGCGGCCTCCGCGAGGCCTCGGGCGCCCAGGATGCGGTCGCGCGCACTCACGTGCAGATCACCGGTACGCGGGTCTTGCGGAAGATAGCCCACGGTGCCCGTGTTGACGACCTGGCCTGCGGCGGGCAGGGCCTCGCCGGCGAGCACCTTGGTGAGCGTGGTTTTGCCCGCCCCGTTGCGGCCCACGAGCCCGATTCGGTCGCCCGGTCCCACCCGTACGGATGCGTCATCGAGGAGGAGTCGCGCGCCAGCGCGCAATTCCAGACCCTGGCCGGTGATCACAAGGTCACGAGGGTACGCCTAGACGTTGAAGCCCAGCGCACGCAGCATCTCGCGACCATCATCGGTGATCTTGTCCGGTCCCCACGGCGGCATCCAGACCCAGTTGATCGCGAATCCCGGTACCAATCCGTCCAGGGCCGCTCGAGTCTGATCCTCGATGACGTCCGTGAGCGGACAGGCTGCCGAGGTCAACGTCATGTCGAGGGTGGCGCTGCCACCTTCTTCAACGTGAACGTCGTAGACGAGGCCGAGATCGACCACATTGATGCCGAGTTCGGGATCGACCACGTCTTTCATGGCCTCCCAGATCTCGTCTGCAGCGACCGTCGTAGTGGTCTCTTCGCTCACGCTGAGCCTCCTTCGATTGATTCCGTCGCCTGGACGACGGCGTCTTTCCATGCGAGCCACGGGAGCAGGGCACACTTCACCCGGGCCGGATACTTGGCGACGCCCCCGAATGCCACGGCGTCTCCGAGGACGTCTTCGTCGCCGGCGATCTCACCCTTGGACGTCACCATCTCGGAGAAGCGGTCCAGGGCGTACAGGGCATCGGCCAAGGGCAGCCCGTTGACGTTCTCGTACAGCACGCTCGCCGAGGCCTGCGAAATCGAGCAGCCCTGTCCGTCGTAGGACACATCGGCTACCGTCAGAACGCCGTCACGTTCCTCCAGATGCAGCCGCAGGTCAATCTCATCGCCGCAGGTCGGGTTGACGTGGTGTACCTGTGACTCGAATGGCTCACGCAATCCACGACCCTGCGGGTGACGATAGTGATCCAGGATGATTTCTTGGTACAGGTCTTCCATCAGGACACTCCAAAGACCCTGCGGACGTCCGACAGCGCTTCCACGAACGCGTCAATATCCGCTTCGTCGTTGTAGACGTACGGCGACATCCGCGTGGTCGCGGGCACGTCCATCGCGCGACAGCCCGGCCAAGCACAGTGGTGCCCGACTCGGACGGCAATACCCCGATCATCAAGAATCTGACCGACATCGTGGGGATGCACTCCGTCCATGACAAAGGAGATGGCGCTTCCGCGCATCACCATGTCGGTCGGACCGACAATGCGTACCCCAGGCTCATGCGCGAGCCGGTCTAGCGCGTGGGCGGTCAGTTGACGCTCGTGTTCGGCCACACGATCCATCCCGACCTCGGCGAGGAAGTCACACGCCGCCGCTAGCCCGACGGCCTGCGCCACCATGGGGACCCCGGCCTCGAATCTCTTGGGTGGCGGGGCAAAGGTGGACGCCTCCATGGTCACGGTCTCGATCATCGACCCGCCGGTGATGAACGGGGGCATCGCGTCGAGTGTCTCTGGCGTAGCCCACAGGCAGCCGATCCCGGTAGGCCCGAGCATCTTGTGTCCACTCCATGCAATGGCGTCCACCCCAAGAGATGTGACATCAATCGGCATGTGCGGCACGGACTGACACGCGTCGAGGATGACGAGTGCTCCCACTGCCCGGGCCGCATCAACGATCGGCGACACCGGGTTGATCGTGCCCAGCAGGTTCGACTGCTGGGTGAACGCCACCACGCGAGTGCGCGGCGTGATGACCGACGGCAGACTGTCGAGATCGAGACGGCCCTCAGTCGTCAAGGGGATCCAGCGAAGCACAGCACCGGTCTTCGAGCAGACCTCCTGCCACGGGATGAGGTTGGCGTGATGCTCCATTTGCGTGACCACGATCTCGTCACCCGGCTCGAGGACAAAACGTCGTGTGGCCTCGGGCAGGATCTCGCCCATCCGACTCTTGGCCGTGGCATTGCTGAACGCATAGGCCATGAGGTTGAGCGACTCCGTGGCATTGCGCGTGAAGACGAGATCGTCCGCCCGCGCCCCCACGAATGCTGCGATGCGAGCCCGCGAACCTTCGAATGCCTCGGTAGCTTCTTCGGCGAGCTGATGGGCGCCACGATGAACCGCGGCATTGCTGGTGAGGTAGTAGTCCCGTTCTGCGTCGAGCACCGCCAGCGGCTTCTGCGTGGTCGCGGCAGAGTCGAGGTAGATCAACCGGCCACCACCCCGGACCTCACGGTCGAGGATCGGGAACTGGGCGCGGAGGGCCTGGGCGTCCAAGCCCGAGGCGCTAGCGGTGATGCTCACGCTCCCGAGCCCGCCCTGGCGAATCGCTCGTAACCGTGCTCCTCCAGCTGGGTGGCGAGTTCGGGGCCGCCGCTCTCCACGATGCGACCGTCGACGAAGACGTGCACGAAATCCGGATGAATGTAGCGAAGGATGCGCGTGTAGTGCGTGATCAGCAGAGTGCCGGTGGTGCCGTCAGCCTGGAACCGGTTGACGCCCTCGGACACGATACGCAGGGCATCAACGTCCAAACCGGAATCCGTCTCGTCGAGGACGGCGATCTTGGGCTTGAGCAACTCGAGTTGCAGGATTTCGTGGCGCTTCTTCTCACCACCGGAGAAGCCTTCATTGACACTGCGGTCGGCGAAGCTCGGATCCATGGACAGTGCCGCCATGGACTCCTTGACCTCTTTGATCCACAGGCGCAGCTTGGGTGCCTCTCCGCGAACCGCGGTGGCCGAAGTGCGCAGGAAGTTCGACACGGACACTCCGGGGATCTCCACCGGGTACTGCATGGCCAGGAAGAGTCCGGCTCGGGCACGCTCGTCGACGCTCATCTCGAGCACGTTGGCGCCGTCGAGCGTGATGGTGCCGTCGGTGACCTTGTATTTCGGGTGCCCAGCGATCACATAGGCCAGAGTGGACTTGCCCGAACCGTTGGGGCCCATCACCGCATGGGTCTGACCACTGCTCACGGTCAGGTCGACCCCTCGCAGGATCTCACGCTCCCCGCCGTCGGTCTCCACACTGGCGTGCAGGTTGTGAATTTCAAGGGTGGACATGATGCTCCTGCTCATTCGGCAATAACGGGGTGCTCGGCGACGAGCACGCGGGCGGTGTCATCGGTGCCGCTGATCTCGACGGCGAAGACGGGGACGGGGGCGGTCGCCGGGAGGCTCAACGCCTCGCCGGTGCGTAGATCAAAACGAGAGCCGTGGAGCCAGCACTCGATACTGCAATCGTCGACATCGCCTTCACTCAATGCGACGTCTGCGTGGGAGCACACGTCAAGGATGGCGTAGACGCCCTCCTCGGTCCGGGCCACGGCGACCTGGTGCTCACCCGCGCGTACTTGAAGGGCGCCGTCCATGGGGATATCCCCCACGGCGCACACATCGATCATGCTCACTCGGCCTCCTCCTCCAGCAGGCCCGCGGCGACACGGTCGATGCCCAACCGGGAATCCACGGTCGACATGACCTCGTCGGCAATCTCCGGCACCCCGAGGCGGCCGAGGACATCGGTGAAGAAGCCGCGGACCACCAGCACGCGCGCCAAGTCGGCCGGAATACCCCGGGCCTGGAGATAGAACAACTGCTCGTCATCGAAGCGACCCGTGGCACTGGCGTGACCGGCGCCGACGATTTCGCCCGTCTCAAGTTCGAGATTCGGGACCGAGTCGGCACGAGCCCCGTCAGTGAGGATCAAGTTGCGATTGACCTCGTACGTATCAATGCCGGTGGCCTCGGCACGGACCAGTACATCGCCGACCCATACTGTGTGGGCCTCGTCGCCCTGGAGCGCACTCTTGTAGAGGACTGAGCTGCGGCACTGCGGAGTGTCGTGATCGACGAAGACCCGGCTCTCCAGATGCTGACCCGCGTCGGCGAAGGTGAGGCCGAGAAGCTCTGCATCTCCCCCCGTCGCGGTGTAGGACACCTGCGGCAGGATTCGCACGAGATCGCCCCCGAGGGTGATATGTCCCATCATGAGCCGCGCATCGCGCCCAAGCTGGGCGTGGTGGGTGGCCGCATGCACCGTGTCGCGATCCCAGTCCTGCCAGAAGACCACCGTGCCGGAGGCGCTGTCGGCGACTCGGATTTCGACAGCCTGCGCCAGTGTCGCGTGTCCGCGATGGCGGACAACGACCGTGCCGGCACTGAAGGGTCCGAATTCAATGATGAGGTGCGACGCACCTGCTCCGCGACCATCAATGGTCACATCTGCACGCCCAGATCCCTCGGCCGCAAGCGCGAGGACGGTGGCTGCCGGAGCCACGCTCATCGCGCGCGCAGCAATGATGTCGGAGGGCGTCAAGGAGGCACCCACGCGCGGATCGTCCATGGCGACGGTGTCGACCGTGAAGCCTTCCGCGACGACATCGATCGCTGGCGTCGACTCGAGGACGGCAGACCCGTCCGTGAGGCCCCTCAACCGCTTCAGCGGCGTAAAGCGCCACTCCTCTTCACGCCCGGTGGGGACCAAGTGGTCGGCGACGTCACGCGAGAAGACGCGTGGTGCGAGGTCGACCGCGGGAACAGTGGCTGGCATTAGCCCACGGCCCCTTCCATCTGAAGTTCGATGAGTCGATTGAGCTCGAGGGCGTACTCCATCGGCAACTCACGCGCGATCGGCTCAATGAATCCGCGAACGATCATGGCCATGGCCTCGTCCTCGGTGAGTCCACGCGACATCAGGTAGAAGAGTTGCTCCTCGCTGATCTTGCTGACCGTTGCCTCATGACCCATGGCCACGTCGTCCTCGCGAACATCGACGTACGGATACGTGTCGCTGCGGCTGATGTCATCGACGAGGAGGGCATCGCACTTTACGGTGCTCTTGGATCCGGTGGCACCTTCGAGAACCTGCACGAGACCCCGATACGACGTACGACCACCACCACGCGCAACCGACTTGCTGATGATCGTGGACGAGGTGTTGGGGGCAGCATGCACCATCTTGGATCCGGCATCCTGGTGCTGGCCCTCACCGGCGAAGGCGATGGAGAGCGTCTCGCCCTTCGCGTGCTCCCCAAGCATCCACACCGCGGGGTACTTCATCGTGACCTTGGATCCTAGGTTGCCGTCGATCCATTCCATGGTGGCACCTTCGTGAGCCGCGGCTCGCTTCGTCACCAGGTTGTAGACGTTGGTCGACCAATTCTGAATGGTTGTGTAACGGCAGCGACCACCCTTCTTCACCACGATCTCCACGACAGCCGAGTGAAGCGAGTCTGACGAGTAGATCGGGGCGGTGCAGCCCTCGACGTAGTGGACGTAGGCATCCTCATCGACGAGGATCAGCGTCCGCTCAAACTGACCCATGTTCTCCGTGTTGATGCGGAAGTACGCTTGCAGCGGGATGTCCACGTGCACGCCCGGGGGAACGTAGATGAAGGACCCACCAGACCACACCGCGGTGTTCAGCGCAGCGAATTTGTTGTCACCCACCGGGATCACCGACGCGAAGTATTCCTGGAACAGCTCCGGATGCTGCTTCAAGCCGGTATCCGTGTCGAGGAAGATGACACCCTGCTCCTCGAGATCCTCACGGATCTTGTGGTAGACCACCTCGGACTCGTACTGGGCCGCGACGCCGGCAACCAATCGCTGCTTCTCTGCCTCTGGGATGCCCAGGCGGTCGTAGGTGCTCTTGATGTCGTCGGGGAGGTCCTCCCAGGAATTGGCCTGCTTCTCGGTGGACCGCACGAAATACTTGATGGTGTCGAAGTCGATATTGCTGAGGTTCGATCCCCAGGTCGGCATCGGCTTGCGCTCGAAGAGCTTGAGTCCCTTGAGACGCAGATCCAGCATCCACTCTGGCTCGTCCTTGAGCGCGCTGATCTCACGCACGACGTCCTCATTGAGTCCACGTCGCGCGGTGGCACCCGCGACGTCCTTGTCATGCCACCCGTATTCGTAGCGGCCAAGTCCGTCGAGCTCGGGATGTGTCGATGCGGTCATGCGGTGTTCCTCCGTGTCATGAGGGCGGGAACCAAGGTCGTGCAGATGCCGTCGCCTCGGCCGATGGTGGCCAGGCGCAGGACGTGGGTGTCGAGAATCTCTTCGAAGGCCTCGGTCTCGGCCTCGCAGAGTTGTGGGTAGCGCGCCGCGACATGTCGCACCGGGCAATGGTGCTGACATAACTGGGGGCCCGCATCCGTCTGGACGGTGTTGGCGACGAAACCATCCGCGGTGAGCGCCTCGGCCAGCGCCTCCAGCCGCTCCTCCCCTGGCAAAGTCTCCTCGACCGCTTGGTGACGGGTTACGAGGGTGCGGGCCCGCTGCCGGGCAAACTCGCGAATGGCATCCTGCCCGCCGCGCTCCTCAAGGAAGGCGAGGGCCGCGAGCGCAAGGTCGTCGTAATCGAGGTCAAATGCGTGACTGCCGGCGTCGGTGAGGGCAAAGACGCGCGCGGGTCGGCCACGTCCACGCACCGGTTCAGGTCCGAAGGGTCGACGGTCGCTCGCGTCAACGAGACCCTGCGCCGTGAGGCTGTCTAGGTGCCGGCGCACCAGTCCCGGGGAAATCTCCAATCGGCAAGCCAGCTCAGCGGCGGTGGCCGGTCCCCCCTCCAGGAGGGCACGAGCCACCCGCTCAGCGCCGGTGCCGGGGAATTTCACCCCTCTAGTGTGTCGCAAATCGCCAGAAGCGCAACACTGGGGTCCTCGTAGGACGTTTCTGGCTTTCATCTGGGATGGCTCCGACCGCCTTCGCCCGCCGAAAAACCCCGCTGTTGGTCGCGTAGACCGTGGTTTTCCAGGGCAAGAGCGCCGTTGCTCGGCCATCGGCATCCCGCCCTAGACTCAGCCGGTGACCTCCGCGCCCGACGACCACCCGGACCGGGCTGCGGCCCGAACTCGCGGGCTCGTCGTCACTTTCGGGGCGAAGCGGGCAGTCGATGGCCTCGACCTGGAGATCCCCCCGGGGGCGGTCACGGGGCTCCTTGGACCCAACGGCGCGGGGAAGTCGACCACGATTGGTGTCCTCGCGGGACTCCTGACCCCCTCGGCAGGTCGGGTGGAGGTGCTCGGCGGCGTACCCGGTCGCGCGACCGCTCGGGCTCGGGTGGGCGTGATGCTCCAAGACGACGGACTCCCCACGGGAGCACACGCGGCTGAAATGGTCCGGCACGTGGCGGTTCTGCGCGGCGACCGTCCGTCAGCCGAACCACTCATCGAAGCACTTCGCCTCTCCGAGCTGGGCCGCACCACGATTCGACGGCTCTCGGGAGGCGAACGACGACGCGTAAGCCTCGCCTGCGCCCTCGTGGGTACGCCGGAACTGGTCCTTCTTGACGAGCCCACCGCGGGCCTGGATCACGAGGGTCGTGACGTCGTGGCGGGAATGATCCGCGCTCTGCGCGCCCAGGGGGTGGCCGTGTTGCTCTCCACCCACTTGCTCGACGAGGCCGAGGCTCTCGCCGATCACCTCACCGTGATGGCCCGGGGGCACGCCGTGGCGGAGGGAACCGTCGGGTCGTTGACGGCCGACTCAGCCGAGCGCATCGATTTCGCGGCACGACCACATCTGGACATTGCCGCGTTGGCTCGTGCGTTGCCCTCGCGGTGCACGGTTGAGGAGCGGGCTCCCGGGGACTACCGCGTGTGGGGGTCGGCCGATCCACAGATTCTCGCCACTGTGTCGTCGTGGTGTGCCCAGCATGGAGACGCGCCGACACGCATGCACGCGGGGCGCGAGACCCTCGCCGATGCCTATCGACGCCTTACCGGTGGAGGGACCGAGTGACGACGTCAACAGCGCACCCGACGCCATCGATGGCGCGCCTCGTCGGAACCCAAGCCGGATTCGAGTTGCGGGTCCTGTTCCGCAATGGGGAGCAACTGCTGCTCACCATCCTCATCCCGGTCGGCTTGCTCCTCGGGTTGACCCTTGCCACGGCACTGCCGCTCACCACCGCAGCCGGTGCCTCGCGCATCGATACGGCGTTGGCCGGAGTACTCGCCGTCGCTGTTCTGTCCAGTGCTTTCACCTCACTGGCGATCGGTGTGGGATTTGATCGCAGATCCGGTGCCCTGTTGCTGCTGGCCACCACTCCCCTGTCGCGAACCTCCATCCTCGCGGCCAAGGCACTAGCCACTGTGGCGACGGTGGCGATCCAGACCATGGTCCTCGGTGTCACCGCGGCATTCCTCGGGTGGCGACCAGAACCAGCCGATCTGCTGATCATCCCGATCCTGCTGCTGGGCACCTTCGCACTGGGTGCTCTCGGATTCGCCCTGGCTGGCGCGCTGCGGGCCGAGGCCACACTCGCCGTGGCGAACGCAGTCTTCCTCGTGCTCCTTGTGGCCGGCGGGACCGCGTGGCCGCCAAGTTCGCTCCCCGGCCCCTTGTCCACCATTGTGTCGGCGCTGCCGAGTGCGGCGCTCGGCGACGCGCTACGCGGGATCCTTGCCTCCGGCGAGGGCAGCGTCGCCATCGCCATCGCTCTCCTGGCCGTGTGGACCGTTGCTGGTGGGCTGATTGCCCGGCGTACCTTTCGCTGGTCCTGAGCAGTCCGCGTAGTCTGGCGGAATGGTGTCGGTTGCCTCGTCCATGACTCGCACAGTGACCGCCCCGCGGTGGCTTCGCGGCATCTTCATCGCCAACCTTGTGGCGCAGATCGGAATCGTGGTCACCGGGGGCATCGTTCGCCTGACCGGGTCGGGTCTTGGCTGCCCGACGTGGCCCGAGTGCGTCGAGGGCTCCTATGTGCCCACCTCGCGTCAGGAAGAGGCGTGGCACAAGTACGTCGAATTCGGCAACCGCCTCCTCACCTTCGTGCTGGGCCTGCTGGCGATTGCCGCCATCGTCGGAGCCGTGGCCTGGTGGCGCCGGCATCGCGGGCGCACCGATCTGGTGCTCCTCGCGGCCATTCCCATCGTGGGGACTGTCGTTCAGGCGGTCCTCGGCGGCATCACCGTGCTCACGGGTCTGAGTCCGTGGGCCGTCGGCGGTCACTTCCTCGTCTCCATGGCGATTATCGCCGGCACCACGGTGCTCGTCATGCGCGCGTCACCCGCGTGGCCGTTCGTCAGCAACCCTCCCGTCCGCCGGGAGATCCGACTTCTCAGCAGGATCCTTGTCGCCGTCACCGCTCTCGTCGTGGTGCTCGGAGTCATCGTGACAGGGAGCGGTCCGCACTCCGGTGATGCGGAGTCTGAGGCTCGCTTCGGCCTGGACCCGCGCACGGTGTCCTGGCTGCACGCCGACACGGTCCTGCTGTTCCTCGGTCTGCTCATCGGTGCAGCCATCGCCCTCAAGGTCACCAACGGCCCGGAGCGGGCACAAAAGGTCATCTGGACGTTGCTCGCCATCGCCGTCGTCCAGGGCGTCATCGGCTATGGCCAGTACTTCACTGGACTCCCGTGGATTCTGGTCGCCATCCACATGCTCGGAGCCTGTGTTGTGTGGATGCTGGCCGTCATGCAGTTGCTGACCCTGGGCCCCGCAAAGACTGGCGCGAGCCCGGTGGCGAACTAGCCGACGAACGGGTCGATCGCGACCGCGAGGAAAAGCAGCGCCAGATAGGTAATCGACCAGTGGAACAGGCGCATGGGCCGGACATCATCGTCGCCACGACGCACGCGCCGACCGAGAGCGTGGGCCTCCCACAGGAAAACCGCCCCGAGGAGGACCGAACCCACGATGTAGACCCAGCCCATGGGAGCCACGGGGATGAGCACCAGGGACGTGAGGACCATGGCCCAGGAGTAGATCGTGATCTGGCGCATGACCACCGGACGCTCCGCAACCACCGGGAGCATCGGAACGCCGGCGGCGGCGTAGTCGTCTCGGTAGCGCAGTGACAACGGCCAGTAATGCGGCGGCGTCCACCAGAAAATGATGAGGAAGAGGATCACCGGAGCCCAGGTCAGGGTGCCGGTGACGGCTGCCCACGCGATGAGGACGGGCATACATCCCGCGGCGCCGCCCCAGACGATGTTCTGGGCGGTGCGCCGCTTAAGAATCATCGTGTAACCCACGGCATAGAAAACGATCGCTGCGAGCGCGAGCGCTGCCGCGAGAACATTGGCGTACACCGTGAGGATCACCAGACTGGCGATCGACAGCAGCGTCGCCCACACGACCCCACCGGCCGCCGAAATCTCACCCGAGGCCACCGGCCTGTGCTGCGTGCGGCGCATGACCGCGTCGATGTCGCGGTCGTAAACGCTGTTGAAGGCATTTGCACCGCCCGCGGCGAGGGTTCCGCCAACGAGCACCGCGATGGCCACGCGAAGATCGGGCCAACCGCCCGACGCCAAGATCATCGTCGGGACAGTGGTGACCAGGAGCAGTTCGATGATTCGCGGCTTGGTGATAGCCACGTAGCCGGCCATGCTGCGTCGAATCGTCCGGGGGCGCTGAGCCGGACCTGCCAGCTCCGTCACTGTGGCCTCCCGGAAAACAAGAATCGAAAACTCGCGCGTAGGTCACTGGAGTCTACCGATGCCGCCACTGCCGCGCCGAAGCGTCGCTAGGCTCGCCATGTGACCATGACTCCTGCCCTCCCCGGAATGACCGATCTCCCCTGGACTGACCTCGACCAGCGGGCCGTCGCCAGCATTCGCGGCCTCGCCATGGATGCTGTCCAGAAGGCCGGCAACGGCCACCCCGGCACGGCCATGAGCCTCGCGCCCGCGGCGTACCTGCTCTTTCAGCGGTTCCTCCGGCACGATCCGGCGGACCCGCAGTGGCTCGGCCGGGACCGATTCGTCCTCTCCTGCGGCCACTCAAGTCTCACGCTGTACATCCAGCTCTTTCTGTCCGGATACGGCCTCACGCTTGAGGATCTGCAAGGTTTCCGAACCTGGGGAAGCCTGACGCCTGGTCATCCTGAACACGGGCACACCGTCGGGGTCGAGACCACGACCGGACCGCTCGGTCAGGGTGTCGCTACCGCGGTCGGTATGGCGATGGCCAGCCGCTACCAGCGCGGCATGCTCGATCCTGACGCCCCCTGGGGATTCAGTCCCTTCGATCACCACGTGTGGGTCATCTGCTCGGATGGCGATCTGGAGGAGGGTATCTCCGGCGAGGCATCCTCACTGGCCGGCGTACAGCGGCTCGGCAATCTCACGGTGATCTGGGACGACAATCACATCTCCATCGAGGGCGACACCGCGGTCGCCTTCCAAGAGGACGTGGCCGCGCGCTACGCCGCCTACGGCTGGGCCGTTCACGAGGTTGGCATGACCCCCGACGGCGATACCGACCTCATCGGACTCGCCGACGCCCTGACCGCGTCTCGCCTCGAGCAGGATCGACCTAGTTTCATCGTCATGCGTTCGACCATCGCGTGGCCGGCCCCGCATGCCCGCAACACGGCGAAGGCACACGGGTCAGCCTTGGGAGCCGATGAGGTCGCGGCCACCAAGACGATCCTCGGACTCGATCCCGATCGCGACTTCCAGATCGCCGAGAATGTCCTCGCCCGGGCGCGCGAGGTCATGGATCGCGGAGCGGAAATTCACCAGGAGTGGCAGCGCTCATTCGATGCCTGGCGTGCGGCGAACCCCCAGCGAGCGGTACTGCTCGACCGGCTCCTCGCCCGCGAGCTCCCGGCCAATCTCCACGCGTCCCTGCCCGTCTTCGACGCGGGGAGCAAGATCGCCACACGTGCGGCCTCCGGCAAGGTGATCAACGCCATCGCTGAGGTCATGCCGGAATTCTGGGGTGGCTCTGCCGATCTCGCGGAGAGCAACAACACCACTATCGAGGGGGGCCTGTCCTTCCTGCCCGCCGGCGTGTTGGCCAAGGACTCCTCCCCCTATGGGCGCATCATCCACTTCGGTATCCGCGAGCACGCCATGGGTGCAATCCTCAATGGAATCGCCCTGGAGGGGCTTACGCGGCCCTTTGGCGGGACCTTCCTCGTCTTCTCGGACTACATGCGCGGATCCGTTCGGTTGGCGGCACTCATGCAGACGTCGGTCGTCTACGTCTGGACGCACGACTCCATCGGTCTAGGCGAGGACGGTCCGACGCATCAGCCCGTGGAGACCCTGTGGGCCCTACGGGCAATCCCGGGCCTCAGCGTCGTTCGTCCCTGCGACGGCAACGAGACGGCCACTGCCTGGGCCGAGGCGTTGCGCCGAGGAACCCCGACCGGACTCATCCTGTCGCGCCAGGGTCTCCCTGTGCTCGATCGCACCGTCATGGCTCCCGCGGCTGAGACCGCGAAGGGCGCCTACACCCTGATCGACGGGGAGGGCGGCGATCTGCGCGTGGTCCTGATGGCCAGCGGCTCGGAGGTCCAGGTGGCACTCGCCGCACGGGACCTCCTCCAGGCCGAGGGCATCCCGACCCGCGTCGTCTCGGTGCCCTGCGTGGAGTGGTTCGACGATCAGGAGACCGGCTACCGCGACAGTGTGCTGCCGCCGAACGTCCCGGCCCGCGTGGCGGTTGAGGCCGGTGCGACCTTCGGCTGGTGGCGGCTCGTGGGGAGCGCGGGAGGCGTCGTTGGCATCGATCACTTCGGGGCCAGCGCTGATGGCGCCCTGCTGTTTGAGAAGTTCGGAATCACCCCCGATGCCGTCGCGCAGACAGCGCGCGACTGCCTTGCTCAGGAAGGCTGACCATGTCTGTCCCCACCCCCCTGGAAGAACTTACGGCCGCCGGAGTTTCCATCTGGCTCGACGATCTCGATCGGCACCGCATCGAGTCCGGGGACCTGGCGTCCTTGATCACCGACGACGACGTACGCGGCGTCACCACGAATCCGACGATCTTCGCCAAGGCGCTCTCCGGCACCACCTCGGCCTACGGCCCGCAACTCGCCGAACTTGCCGCCTCCGGCGCGAGCGTTGATGAGGCGGTACGTGACCTGACTACCACCGATGTTCGTAATGCCTGCGACGTCTTCCATGACCTCTGGCAGTCCAGCGATGGCGTTGACGGACGCGTATCCATCGAAGTCGACCCACGGCTCGCCCGTGAGACGGCTCTCACCATTGAGCAGGCGCGACTCCTCCACGGCATGGTCGATCGTGGCAATGTCCTCATCAAGATTCCCGCCACCCGTGAGGGGCTCCCAGCCATCACCGAGGTGCTCGGCTCGGGCATCAGCGTCAACGTCACCCTGATCTTCAGCATCGAGCGCTACGCGAGCGTGCTGGAGGCCTGGATGACCGGACTGGAGCAAGCGCACGCCAACGGGCACGACCTATCGTCGATCGAATCCGTCGCATCGTTCTTCGTGAGCCGCATGGACTCCGAGGTCGACGCTCGACTCGATGCCATCGGCACGCCCGAGGCGCTCGCCATGCGCGGCAAGGCAGGTCTCGCCAGCGCTCGACTCGCCTGGGGTGTCTTCGAACAGGCCATGCAGTCTGAACGTTGGAAGGCCCTTGAGGCACTGGGGGCTCATCCGCAGCGGCCGCTATGGGCTTCCACCGGTGTCAAGGATCCTGCCTTCCCGCCCACCATGTACGTCATGGGGCTCGTCGTGCGTGGCTGCGTCAACACGATGCCGGCCGCAACGCTCAAGGCCTGTGCCGAGCAGGGCGGCTTCGTGGGCGACACGGTGTCCAACACGCAAGGCGAGTCTCAGCACGTGTGGGACACGCTGTTGCGCCTTGGAATCTCCGAGCCGCAGGTGTGCGAACTGCTCGAGGATCAAGGCGTGGAGAAGTTCGAGGTCTCGTGGTCCGAACTCCTAGACACCGTGACAAAGGCACTCGAGGTCGCTCGTTCCTGATGACGAACCAGCTGCGCGATCCACGGGACCGGCGCCTGCCCAAGGTGGCCGGTCCCTGCAGCATGATCCTCTTCGGAGTCACCGGGGACCTCGCGCGCAAGAAGATCATGCCGGCGATCTATGACCTCGCGAACCGTGGGTTCCTCCCCCCGGGATTCGGGCTCGTCGGATTCGCCCGCCGCGAATGGGCCGATGAGGACTTCGCCGCTGAGGTGCACGACGCCGTCCGCGAGCACGCTCGTACACCGTTCCGCGAAGACGTCTGGCAGCAACTCTCGGAAGGCATTCGCTTCGTCGCTGGCGATATCAACGATTCCGCGGCGTACGCGGAGTTGAAGTCGACGGTCGACGACATGGACGCGCGACGGGGCACCATGGGCAACCACGCCTTCTACCTGTCGATTCCGCCGGGTCTCTTCCCGGTCGTCACCACACACCTCAAAGAGAGCGGGCTCACAGCACGAGTCGGCCACGAGTGGCGCCGCGTGGTGGTCGAAAAGCCGTTCGGCCACGACCTCGCCAGTGCTCAGGAGTTGGACCGGGTCCTGAGTTCGGCGTTCACTCCGGATGAGATCTTCCGCATCGACCACTACCTGGGCAAGGAAACCGTTCAGAACATTCTCGCGGTGCGCTTTGCCAACGCAATGTTCGAGCCCATCTGGAACAACCGCTACGTCGACAACGTGCAGATAACCCAGGCTGAGGACATCGGGATCGGCGGCCGTGCCGGCTACTACGACGGGATCGGGGCGGCGCGGGACGTCATTCAAAATCACCTGCTGCAGTTGCTGGCCCTCACCGCCATGGAGGAGCCACTGTCCTTCCAGCCGCGCGAGGTCCGCCAGGAAAAGGAGAAGGTCCTCAGCGCGATCACCCTCCCACACGATCTTGATCTGCACACTGCGCGTGGACAGTACGCCAGCGGTTGGCAGGGTGGCGTTCCCGTCCTCGGCTTCCTTGAGGAAAAGGGAATCCCACCCACCAGCACAACCGAGACTTTCGCGGCCGTTCGCGTGACGATCGAGAATCGCCGCTGGGCCGGCGTTCCGTTCTATCTACGCACTGGCAAGCGCCTCGGTCGACGAGTTACGGAAGTCGCCGTGATCTTCAAGAAGGCACCGCACCTGCCGTTCGATGACAACGCCGTTGGCGAGCTCTCCGACAACGCCCTCGTCTTCCGCATTCAGCCTGACGAGGGGGTCACGGTGCGATTCGGCAGCAAAGTGCCCGGCACTCCCAGCCTGGAGGTGCGCGACGTCACGATGGACTTCCAGTACGGCGATTCGTTCGTCGACACCAGCCCGGAGGCCTACGAGCGTCTGATTTTGGATGTGCTCCTTGGTGAGCCGCCGCTCTTCCCCAACAGCGCCGAGGTCGACCTGAGTTGGAAGATCCTCGATCCCGTGCTCGACCACTGGGCCTCGCTCGGCCAACCTGAGCAGTACGCATCGGGCGGTTGGGGCCCGGCTTCCAGCTACGACATGATCGCCCGCGACGGCCGAGTCTGGAGGCGACCGTGATCCGACTCGAAAACACCAGTGGCGGCGAAATCTCTCGCGCGATCAGCGAGGAGCGACATCGCATGGGCTCCCCCGCCACCGGCATGGTGCTCACGATGCTCATCCTCAGCGACGAGGAGTACGCCTCCGACGCCACCGAAGCCTCGGTATTGTCCGCCCGTCAGCACCCCATGCGAATTCTCACCCTCATCCCGCGGCCGGGACGGGGTGCTGATCAGATCGACGCCCAGGTGATGGTGGGCGGCGATGATGGCCCCGGGGAGGTGGCCATCGTCCGCCTCCGCGGCAATCGCGCCGCTCACGCCAACTCGGTCGCGATTCCGCTCCTGCTCCCCGACACTCCCGTGGTCGCCTGGTGGCCCACGAACCCGCCACCGGTGCCCGCCGATGATCCCATCGGTCGCCACTGCCAGCGGCGCATCACCGACATGGCGAGCGCACCGGATCCACGCACAGCCATGGTCGAACGGCGAGCGGGCTACGTCCCCGGCGATACCGACCTCGCGTGGACTCGCCTCACGCCGTGGCGAAGCGCCTTGGCCGCACTCCTGGACGACGGCACGTACGCTCCGGTGTCGGGAGTGGTCGAAGCCGAGCGCGACAACCCGAGCGCTGTCCTCCTCGCCGCCTGGCTTCGCTGGGCGCTGCAGATCCCCGTCGAACTGCACGAGTCCGAAGGCCCGGGCATCACCCGCGCGGCTCTCACCGACCCGCGAGGTGAGATCGGACTCGATCGGCCCGATGGCTCCGTGGCTACCCTCATTCGTCCAGGATTCCCGGACTCGACCATCGCCCTGCCTCGCCGAGGACTCCCCGAATTGCTCAGCGAGGAGCTGCGGCGCCTCACCCCGGATGAGGTCTACGGGATGGTGCTCGCGTCCACGGCCGACGAAGGGTCCTTCGTGTGAGTGAGCACGTCGTTCACGTACGGCCCGATGAACAGACGCTCGCGACCGATGTGGCCGCAGCCCTCGTCGAGCGCATTCGTCGTCACCAGGCCGACGTCGGACCGGTTCACGTTGTACTCACCGGTGGTGGCGTCGGCACCATGGTCCTGCAGTCCCTGGCGTCAGCGGCCCTGGACTGGTCTACCGTCGAACTGTGGTGGGGTGACGAGCGATTCTTGCCGGAGGGGCACCCGGACCGCAATGCCACGGGGGCCTACGACGCGTTGCTTGACCACATCGACATACCCGCCGCCAACGTTCACCCGATGCCGGCAGACCGGGGGCAGTCTGTCGAGCAAGCGGCCTTGGATTATGCGGACGAACTGGCGTCGGCGGCGACCAACGGATTCGCCCCCGAGTTCTCCGTGCTGCTCTTGGGCGTGGGGCCCGAGGGCCATGTGGCGTCGATTTTCCCCCACTCGCCAGCCGCGGTGGCGGCCGAATCCGCGGTGGCGGTGCATGACAGTCCCAAGCCTCCTCCGACGCGGGTGAGCATGACGTTCCCGACGTTGCGGAGTGCGACGGAGGTGTGGCTGGTGGCTGCGGGTGCGGAGAAGGCCGAGGCCATCGCGGCGGCGGTGGCCGACGGCACCGATCCCATCGACGTGCCGGCCGCGGGTGCGGTAGGGCGCCGGGCCACTTTGGTCTGGGTGGACCAGGCCGCCGCGGCCGATATCCGGCCCTAGCACTCGGCGGGGGTGGGTCAGGGCTTGCGGAGCTTTTGGAGCGCCTCTTCGAGGATGGCCGCTCCGTCATCGTCGCTACGACGTTCCTTCACGTAGGCCAGGTGGGTCTTGTACGGCTCGATCTTCGGCGGGGCCGGGGGCTCCGCCTCATCTTGACCTGCCGGCCAACCGCAGCGCGGGCAGTCCCAGATTTCCGGGATGGCCGCGTCGGCAGCAAAACTCGGCGTTGTCTCATGGCCACGGGCGCACCAGAACGTAATGAAGACTCGTGGCGCCGTCTCGCCGCGCTCGGCTTCGCCCATCGGGCCCGCACCGACACGGCTCCCGCGGATTGCACTCCCACCGGCCACGTATGACTCCTTGTTGTTCGAGTGATCTATCGGATGTTGGTCACGAACGGATGTTGGTCACGAACCGGTGCGGATCAGCAGGCCGACCGCCACGATGCATGCTGCCCAAATGAAGCCGATGCCAATCGTGAGGCGGTCGAGGTTCTTCTCGGCCACCGAGGACCCTCCCACCGACGAACTCACGCCGCCGCCGAAGAGATCCGAGAGTCCTCCGCCCTTGCCGCGGTGCAGCAGGATGAGTACGACGAGAAGGACGCTGGTGATGACCAGGAGTACCCCGAGGCCGATCACAAGAGCGGTCGACACTTTGCCTCCAGTTCGGGCGTTTCGGGCCCGTCGTACAACAGTGCCCAGTGGGCGAGGACGAGGACTGAGGTTATCAGGCGTCCCCCACTATTCTTCCGTCGGCACATCCAGCAAGCGGTAACGGACAATTCCGACAAACTCGTCGGGATCGAGGCTTGCGCCTCCGACGAGGCAGCCGTCGACATCCGGCTGCGCCATGATGCCCCCGACGCTCGCCACCTTGACCGAGCCGCCGTAGAGGAGCCGAATCGACTCCGCCGCCGCGGGCTCGTAGCGCTCGGCAATAAGTGCTCGAATGGCGGCACAGACCTCTTGCGCGTCCTCGGGCGTGGCCACCTCGCCGGTCCCGATCGCCCACACCGGTTCGTAGGCGATAACCAACCCGGCCACCTGCTCAGCGCTGAGGTCATCCAAGCCACCCGCGACCTGGGCCAACACGTGCTCAACTTGCCGACCTTCACGCCTGATGTCCAAGCCCTCACCCACACACATGATGGGTATCAGTCCATGGCGAAGCCCCGCGCGCACCTTCGCCGCCACCACCGCGTCATCCTCCGCATGATATTCGCGACGTTCGCTGTGCCCCGCGAGGACGTAGGTGCACCCGAGTTTGGCCAACATGGCGCCGGAGATGTCGCCGGTATACGCACCCGAATCGTGGACCGAAATGTCCTGCGCGCCGTAGGTGATCCGGTAGTTGTCGCCGTCAATGAGTGTCTGCACCGAACGCAGATCGGTGAACGGCGGGATCACGGTGACATCCACGGTCTCGTAATCCGCATCGTTGAGGGCGAACGCCAACTTCTGGACCAGCGCAATGGCCTCGAAGTGGTTGACATTCATCTTCCAGTTGCCCGCCATCAGGGGGCGACGTTCGGTCATGCGGATTCCTCCAGTACGGCGAGACCGGGAAGGGTCCGACCTTCGAGAAGCTCAAGGCTGGCACCTCCGCCGGTGGAAATGTGATCGAAGCGCTCTTCGCCCACTCCGAGGATGCGGATGGCGGCCGCGGAGTCTCCGCCTCCCACCACGGTGAAAGCGTGAGACGACGCCATCGCCTCGGCAACCGCTCGGGTGCCGTCCGCAAAGGGAGCCATTTCGAAGACGCCCATCGGTCCGTTCCACACGACCGTTCGTGCGTCGGCCAGCGCGGCTGCGTAATTCGCCGCCGTCTCGGGGCCAATGTCGAGCCCCATCCACCCGGCCGGGATCGCGTTCGCGGGGACGATCGCCCGCTCGGCATCAGCGGCGAACGCATCGGCGACTACGACATCCACGGGCAGGAGAAGTTCCACTCCTCGCTTCTGTGCGTCCGCCACGATTTGCCGCACGGTCGGAATCATGTCCGGCTCGAGCAGCGAGTTCCCCACTTCGAGACCCTGCGCGGCGAGGAATGTGAAAGCCATACCGCCGCCGATAATCAGGCGATCCACGTGACCCACCAGATTCGCCAGCACCGCCAACTTGTCGGAGACCTTCGAGCCGCCGAGGACGACGACGTAGGGCCGTTCTGGGTCGCTCAGGACGCGAGCGAAGCTCGCCATCTCCTTGTCGACCAGGATGCCGGCCGCGCGGGGCAACCGCCTGGCGATATCGGTCACCGATGCCTGCTCCCGGTGCACCACGCCGAATCCGTCGCTCACGTACAGCTCGGCCCACCGAGCCCACTCATCTGCCAGGGCAGCGCGCTCGCTGGCGTCCTTGCTGGTCTCACGTGCATCGAACCGGACATTCTGCAGAACAAGCACATCCCCCGGGGTCAGCGCCGCCACCGCGGAGTCCACCTCCGGTCCGCTGACGGCGTCAACGAACCGCACCGGATTTCCCAGCAACTCGCCGAGCCGAACGGCGACAGGGGCTAACGACAGGCCAGGCTTGGGCTCGCCTTTGGGGCGCCCGAGATGCGCCGCAACGACTACCTTGGCACCACGCGAGCACAGCGCCGCAATCGTCGGCACACTCGCCCGGATCCGGCCATCGTCGGTGATCGTGACGTGCCCATCGTCGCCGGTGGTGAGGGGCACGTTGAGATCACTGCGGACGAGGACGACGCGATCAGCAACGTCGAGATCGTCGAGGCGCACTGCTAGAGCCGCTCTCCGACGTACCGGGTCAGATCCACGAGACGGTTGGAGTAACCCCACTCGTTGTCGTACCAACCGACGACCTTGACGAGCGTCCCCATGGAGTTGGTGAGTCCAGAGTCAAAGATCACCGAGGCAGGATCGGTCACGATGTCGGAGGACACGATCGGATCCTCGGTGTACTCCAAAATGCCCTTGAGTGAGCCCTCGGCGGCCGCCTTCATGGCCGCATTGATCTCATCGGCCGTCGCGGGAGTGCGGAGTTCGACGGTGAGATCCGTGGCTGAGCCGGTCGGGGTCGGCACGCGCATGGCGTATCCATCCAAACGACCCTTCAACTGCGGCAGCACTAGGGCGATTGCCTTGGCGGCGCCCGTGGACGTCGGAATCATGTTGATGGCTGCAGCCCGCGCACGACGTAGATCCGAATGCGGGAAATCCAAGATTCGTTGATCGTTGGTGTACGCGTGGATGGTGGTCATGATGCCGCGCTCGATTCCGAATTCGCGGTCGAGCACCATCGCCATGGGCGCAAGGCAGTTCGTCGTGCACGACGCGTTGGAAATGATGTTCATCGTCGCCGAGTCGTAGTCACCCTCGTTGACGCCCATGACGATCGTGATGTCCTCGTTCTTGGCGGGAGCCGAGATGATGACCTTCTTGGCGCCCGCGTCGAGGTGTGCCTTGGCCTGGGTAGCGTCGGTGAAGTACCCGGTTGACTCGATGACGACGTCGACGCCGAGTTCGCCCCAGGGCAGCGCAGCGGGATCCTTCTCCGCGAAGACCTTGATCGTCTGGTCTCCCACGGTGATCACTCCGTCACCATGGCTCACCGGCATTCCCAGGCGACCGAGCACGCTGTCGTAGGCGAGCAGGTGAGCCAAGGTCTTGGTGTCGGTGAGGTCGTTGACGCCGACGACGGTGATGTCCTTTGTCCCCGAGGCGAGCAGCGCCCGGAAGAAGTTGCGGCCGATGCGGCCGAAGCCGTTGATGCCCACGGTGATGGTCACGCGGATCTCCCAATGTCGAGGTGTCGGCGTTCAGGCGCCGGGGCGCTCACCACGCCTCGGGTTGACCCTACCGTACGCGCTTACATGCCCAGCAACGTCACCCCACCGACCACGCCGGGGCAGGATCAGGCGAGCGGCAGCTACGCGCGGGCGGCCAACGCTGCCCCCAAACGCGTGAGGGCGGCACTTCGGCCGTCCCTGGGCAAGCGGATTCTCACGATGCACAGTTCGTGGGACGCGAACGCCACGGTCAGAGCCTCGTCCAACTCCCGTTCGCTGGTCACGTCAAATCCCAGCCCCCGACCGAACACCTCACACAGTCGGTCCACCGCCATGGCGGGGATGTCGTTGAACGGACCATCCAGGATGGGTCGCTGGGTGCCGTAGCCGCTGTTGTCAAAGACCAAGATGACCGCGGGCACATCGTGAAAAGCGCAAGCGCCAGCTTCAAGCCCCGTCATCGCGAAGGCTCCATCTCCCACGATGACGACCGGGCGCACCTGCGGGTCCGCGATCCCGGCGCCCAGCGCCCCCGGAACGGCGTAGCCCATTGTCGCGTAGTAGCCGCTCGCTAGTCCCCACCCCGGCAGACGCATGTCGACCGAGGAGAACAGCGCTTCTCCTGGGTCGAGCAGGAGTCCGTGCCGTTCGTCTAGGTGAGCAGAGATGGCATCAACAGCACGCTCCACGGTGAGATCAACCGGCTGCGGAACGAATGGCTCATGGTCCGTGATGGGAGCGTGGCTGATCGACACCTCATGCGTAGCAATCTCCTGCGCCAGGGCGGGAAGAAATGCCCAGAGGGGGACGTCCCGGAACGTTCGATACCCCACCGTGACGTCCGTGTCCGTCGCGAGAATGAGCCGCTCGTGGTCAATGTGTGCGGTGAATGCGCCCAACGTGAGGTCGGTCTGGAGCACCCCAAGGCTAAGGAGAACCTCGCTGTCTTCCACCGCCTGAACGATGGATTCGGGGCTGAGAGCCCCGAGATACAGTCCCAGCCCGAGACGATGACGCTCTGGGAAGACGCCGCGCGCGAGTGAACTCGTCGCCACGGGAATGTTCGCCGCCTCGGCGAGCGCAAGCAGGTCGGACTGCAGCCCACGTCGTGCCACCATCACGCCAGCATGAATCGCGGCGGTGCTCGCGGCTTCCAGTTCGTGCATGACGGCGTCAAGGGCCTGGCGAAGAGCCTGCGTATCCAACGTGGGTAGTACAGGTTCGATGTCGCCATCCGGACCGTCTACGGGGACATCGACCATGTCACGCGGGATCTCGATATACCCGGGCCTCTGGTCCGACAGCATCGTCCGGATAACACGGTCGATCTCGTCAGTCGCACTATGGCGCGAATCCAGCACCGTCTGGGCACAGGTCAAGTCCGTGAAGACCTTCAGTTGCGTGTCGAAACCCTTCACCCGATGGTGCAGCATGGGGTCGTTCGCTCGTTCGGCTACTCCGGGGGCGCCGCTCACGAGAAGCAGGGGCACCTGCTCGGCCCACGCATTGGCGACGGCATTGGCCGCCTTGAGTCCCCCCACGCTGTAGGTGACGGCCACGACGCCGAACCCCCGCAACCGCGCGTAGGCGTCAGCCGCGAAGCCTGCTCCCTGTTCATCAGTCACGACACGGATAGGGAACCCCTCCGCGGACAGCGCTCCAAAGGTCCGAAGGGCGAAGTCGCCAACGATGCCGAAGCCGCTGATAACACCCAACTCCCGAAAGCGCCGAACAAGGTGTGCGGGAATGGTCGTCTGGGTCATGAACGGAAGCTCCTGTCCTGAGCAACGAGAGTCGATGGACGAAAGTCGGCGACTTTAGGCTTGGTTAGGGCCATCCGACGCGGCCGTGCTGGCAGGCGCGTTATCGGCACCCAGAGCAGCGGTGCGAACCGCATCCATCTCGGCATCAATCTCGGCATCCAGGTCCGCTTCCGCCAACGCCGCCTCGGTGTTGGGGATGCCGAGTTCGGCGGCACGTTTGTCGGCGGTGGCCAACAACCGCCGAATCCGCCCGGCGACCGCGTCCTTAGTCATGGGCGGGTCGGCAAGAGCACCGAGCTCCTCCAGGCTCGCCTGACGGTGCTCCAGCCGAAGGCGACCGGCCTCGGCCAAGTGATCGGGGACCTCCTCACCGAGGATCTCCATCGCCCTGCGCACCCGAGCTCCCGCCGCGACTGCGGCCCGGGCCGAACGACGCAGGTTGGCATCGTCAAAGTTCGCCAGACGATTCGCCGTCGCGCGAACCTCGCGCCGCATACGCCGTTCCTCCCAGACCAGGACACTCGAATGAGCCCCCATGCGAGTCAACATGGCGCCGATGGCATCCCCGTCACGGATGACGACCCGGTCTACGCCGCGCACCTCCCGCGATTTTGCGGGAATGCCCATCCGGCGCGCCGCCCCGACCAGTGCCAGTGCCGCCTCGGGACCTGGACACTGCACCTCCAGCGCCGCGGATCGACCCGGTTCGGTCAAGGTTCCGTGGGCGAGGAAAGCTCCACGCCAGGCCGCCTCTGCGTCGCACACACCCCCGGTGACCACCGCGGGCGGCAGCCCCCGCACCGGACGACCGCTAGCGTCCACGATCCCGGTCTGGCGCGCCAAATGCTCGCCACCGGTGACCACCCGGACCACATAGCGGGGCGACTTCCGAAGGCCGCTCGGCTGCATGATGGCGATTTCACTCTCGGCATTGAAGATCTCCGCGAGGTCCTTGCGTAGACGTCGCGCGGTTGCCCCGGCATCGAGATCGGCCTCAACCACGATGTGTCCGGCCACGAGGTGCAGTCCACTGGAGAACCTCAGCATGGCGGAGACCTCAGACTTGCGGCAACACACGCGAGTAACGTCGAGCCGGCTCAGCTCGTCCTTTACCTCCGCCGTCATAGCCACCGCGCCATCCTGCCACGTTCGTCAGGGGCTGTGGTGATCTACCTCAAGGAGAGGCTCCAGGGCCGCTGATAGTCGACTCGGATCGTGTACGCCCGGGCCGGCGAGGACGGAGGCCACGTGAAGCTGCGCACCCACCTGGCGACAGGCAGCCACTAGTTCCACGGTGTCCTCGACGGCCTGCGGATCCGCGAGTACGACGTCGAGTCGCACATCCGGCACAAGCCGAGACCACGACCTCAGATGCTCCGCCGCGGTGAAGCCTTCGGTCTCGCCCACCTGCGGACCTGCGTTGAGCACGAGAACCTTGCGGGCCGAACTCCGGGCGAGGGACGCGCGGAGGGGACCTATCCGCAGGTGCGGAAGCACGCTGGTAAACCACGATCCGGGACCCAGCAGGATGACGTTCGCGGCATCGATCGCCGCAATCGCCTCGGGGCACGGTCGCGGATCGGGCGGTTCGAGACGAAGTTCCGACAGCATTCCTCGCGTCACCGTCAACCGAGCTTGGCCACGCACCTCGGTGACGTGACCGTCACGGTCGACCACATCGCCGACCACGAGGACCGGATCGAGGCTGTTGGGCAGGACCCGACCGTGGGCGTCCAACAAGCGCGCCAGTCGATCAAGGCCCGATACGACGTCGCCGAGTTCCTCCCAGAGAGCGACGAGGATGAGGTTGCCCAGGGCATGCCCCTCGACATCCCCGGTCCCGCCAAAGCGATGCTGGAGCACGCGCCACCACAGTCCCTGTCGCTCCGCGTCCCCGGCCGGATCACCGGAGAGCGCAGCGAGCGCCATCCGCAGGTCACCGGGTGGGGGCACCCCCAACCCCTCGCGAAGTCGTCCGCTGGACCCGCCGTCATCGCCGGTCCCCACGATGGCCACCGGCTCCACCTCGAGCATGCGCAGGGCGCGCAACGTCATGGCGAGGCCGTGACCTCCGCCCAGGGCGACGACGCGGCACGGCGGCCCCGAAGATCCCCTCACTCCCGTCCCAGGTCTCGGTGCACCACCAGCGTCTCCACACCCTGCTTCACCAGCCGGGTCGCGAGATTCTCGGACAGGGCCACGCTTCGGTGCTTGCCACCGGTACAACCCACCGCGATGGTGACGTAACGCTTGCCTTCGCGGAGGTAGCCGTCCGCCATGAGATCCAGCAGTGCCGCCGCGCGATCGAGGAAGCTCCGTGCGGCGGCGAACTCCAGCACGTAGTCGTTCACGGGTGCATCCAGTCCGGTGAGTTCCTTGAGGCCGGGAATCCAGTGCGGATTGGGCAGGAAGCGCGCATCGAGCACGACGTCGGCATCGACCGGGATGCCGTATTTGAAACCGAAACTCATGACCGTGGCGCGTAGCCGCGAATCCTCCACCGTGAACGCCGCCTCGACCTTCCGGCGGAGGTCATGGACGTTCAGGTTCGAGGTATCGATCACGAGGTCAGCGTCACCTCGCAGGTCGCTCAACAGGGCACGCTCGCGACGCAGCCCATCCACCAAGCGCTCACCCTCCTGGAGGGGGTGTGGTCGGCGGCTGCTCTCGAAGCGGCGCACCAGGGACTCGTCGGACGCCTCCAGGAAGAGGATGCGAACGTCAACACCTCGCTGACGCAACTCGGTCACCGCCTCTTCGGTGTCATCAAAGAACTGACCCCCGCGTACGTCGACGACCACGGCGACGTGCGCGATCGTCGAGTCTTCACCGAGGGCAGCGACCGTGTCCGGGATTAGGCGGGGAAGCAGGTTGTCGACCACGAACCAGCCCAGATCCTCTAGGGCCCGCGCCGCCGTGGAGCGGCCGGCGCCGCTCATGCCCGTCACGAGGACCACCTCGGTCACTCCGCTCATGACTCTCCCTCCGAGGTGGTCAGCATCTCATCCGGGCTCAACGCTGTCCGGATCGCGTGAGCAAGTGACGGGCCGATGCCGCTCACCGCCTGCAACTCCGTCTCATCCGCCGCGCGAATCTTGGTCACGGAGCCGAAATGTTTGAGTAGCGCCTTCGCCCGCGACGGACCGAGCCCCGGAACCGCGTCAAGGGCACTACCGCGAATCGCCCCCTGTCGGGTCTTGCGCTGATGCCGCAGAGCGCGGCGATGAGCCTCGTCACGAACGCGTTGGAGGAGATAGAGCCCCTCGCTCGTGCGGGGCAGGATCACCGGTTCTGCATCGCCGGAGACCCACACCTCCTCCAGCCGCTTGGCGAGCCCCACCACGGGGACATCGGTGACTCCCCGATCATTGAGCGCGCGCTTCGCGGCATCCACCTGCGGGCGGGCCCCATCAATCACGAGAAGGTGCGGGGCGTACGCAAACGTTCGAGTCCGCCCGTCGTCCTGGCCGTCGACCTCTCGCGGTCTGAAGCGTCGGTGGACCACCTCGTATACCGCGCTCGTGTCGTCCCGGGCGCCCTCGTCGCTCACCGTGTAACTGCGGTACTCACCAGGTCGCGGCGCACCGTCTTCAAAGACGACCAGCGAACCCACAACCCCGGTTCCACCGAGGTGCGAGATGTCGATCGCCTCGATCCGCAAGGGTGCACGCTCCAGGTCCAGGTAGTCCCTAATCTCCTCCAGCGCCTTGCTGCGCGCCGTGAGATCACCGGAACGCCGTGCCTTATGGAGGGCGAGCCGCTGTTCGGCGTTCGTCGTCACCGTCTGTTGCAGGTCCCGCTTGGCGCCGCGCTGTGGAATGCGCACATCGACGCGCGTGCCACGCCGCCAGGCCAGCCATTCGCGGACGTCGGAGGGGACGGTCACGGGAGTGAGGATCTCCGGGGCCACCTCATCGGCATCCTCCACCAAGGCGATGAGGAGCCGTCCCACCAGTTCGCTGTCATCAGCCTCGTCCGCACGCTCCACGACGTAGCTACGTTGCCCCCGGATGCGGCCGTCTCGCACATGGAATACCTCGAACGCCGCTTCGAGTTCATCGAGCGCCATGCCCACCACATCAGCGTCGACCGACTCATCGAAGACCACCGAATTGCGCTCCAGGGCGCGTTCCATGGCACCGAGGTCATCTCTGAGGCGGGCTGCTCGCTCGTAGTCTTGGAGATCGGCGGCCTCCTGCATTTCCTTGGTGAGTCGGCGCTGGAAGGTTCGCGCCTGTCCCCCGAGGAAGGAGCACAGATCTTCGGCGATCGTGCGGTGTTCGGCCTCGGTGACACGGCCGACGCACGGCGCTGAGCACTTGCCGATGTCAGCAAGGAGACATGGGCGATTTGCACGTCGTGCCCGGGCAAAAACACCGGAACTGCACGTACGGATGGGGAAGACGCGCAGCAGCGCGTCGAGCGTCGCGCGGATCGCCCAGGCGTGCGCGTAGGGGCCGAAATAGCGACTCCCCTTGCGCTTGGCTCCGCGGGTCACGATGGCGCGTGGGAACTCCTCCCCCATGGTCACGGCGAGGTACGGGTAGGACTTGTCGTCGCGATACTTCACATTGAACCGCGGATCGAACTCCTTGATCCACGAGTACTCCAGTTGCAGTGCTTCGACCTCGCTCCCGACGACCACCCAATCGACGTCTGCCGCCTCGGCGACCATGGATCGAGTCCGCGGATGAAGGGTGCGTGGATCGGCGAAGTAGGACGTCAGTCGGCTGCGAAGCGACTTGGCCTTGCCGACATAGATCACGCGTCCCGTGGCGTCCTTGAATCGATAGACGCCGGGGTCTTCGGGGATGCTGCCGGTCTCCGGACGCAGCGGCCGCGCTGCCGTCACCGACTACCCGATGGGGTCACGCCAAGTACACGGTGCCATCGACGACCGATATCGCGACAGGAGGCAATCCCGTGGGAGATGGTCCGGCGATGAGCGCACCGTCCTCGGCGGAGAACAGTGAGTTGTGACACGGGCACAGGATGACATTGTCCTCAACGCCCGCCATCAGGCAGCCCTGATGCGGGCACACCGCCGAGAATCCTCGAACGTCTCCGTCGGCGGGCTGCGTGACGACCACTTTGGGTCCGTCGTAGACCACCCCGCCTGACACCGGAACCTGATCCACCGGGCCGAGCGGCTCTCCCGTGGGTGACGCCGACGACGAGGAGGAACTGCTCGAACTACTCGAACTACTCGAGGACGAACTCGACGTCGAGGAGCTCGCGGGACTGCTGGTCGAGGGGGCCGGCGAGGTGGCGTCTGCGCCCTCACCTCCCCCACCGCACGCGGCTAGGGCCGCGGCAGCGCCCAGGGTTCCGGAGGTAGCGAGGAATGCGCGACGGTCGATGTCCATACCCGTCAGGCTACGACGCCTGGCGCCGTCGGGCACGTCGCGCGGGTTTTGCGACGCCGAGGTGGCGGGCCAAGAACTGACCCGTGTGGCTCTCGGCGACCGCAGCGACGTCTTCCGGGGTGCCTGTCGCCACCACGGTTCCACCCCCGGAGCCGCCTTCGGGGCCCATGTCGATGATCCAGTCCGCACTCTTGATGACATCCAGGTTGTGCTCGATGACGATGACCGAATTGCCCTTATCGACGAGGCTCTGGAGCACGGCTAGCAGCTTGCGGATGTCTTCGAAGTGCAGGCCCGTCGTCGGCTCGTCGAGGACGTAGACCGTCCGTCCGGTGGAGCGCTTCTGCAGCTCCGCGGCCAACTTCACCCGCTGCGCCTCACCTCCGGACAGCGTCGGGGCCGACTGACCCATCCGCACGTAGCCCAGACCGACATCAACAAGGGTGCGCAAGTGTCGGGCGATCGCCGGAACGGACTCGAAGAAATCCAGTGCCTCCTCGATGGGCATATCCAAGACCTCGGCGATGGTCTTGCCCTTGTAGTGAACCTCGAGCGTTTCGCGGTTGTATCGCGCGCCGTGACACTCCTCGCAGGGCACGTAGACATCCGGCAGGAAGTTCATCTCGATGCGCAAGGTGCCGTCACCGGCGCAAGCTTCGCAGCGCCCACCTTTGACATTGAAGGAAAATCGACCCTGCAGATAACCGCGCACCTTGGCCTCGGGTGTCTCAGCGAAGAGCTTGCGAATGTGGTCGAAGACTCCCGTGTACGTCGCCGGATTGCTGCGCGGTGTCCGACCGATGGGACTCTGGTCTACGTGCACGACCTTGTCCACATGCTCCAGGCCAGTCACCCTGCGATGTCGACCGGGAACGATGCGGGCGCCGTTCAACTCGCGGGCGAGAACCGCGAAGAGGATGTCATTGACGAGCGTGGATTTGCCTGACCCGCTGACGCCGGTGACCGCAACGAACGCGCCGAGGGGGAAGTCCACGGTGACGTCCTTGAGGTTGTGCTCTGCCGCGCCTCGCACGGTCAATTGCCGCTTGGGGTCGAGCCCGCGTCGCACCAGCGGAGTCTCGATGGCGAGACGTCCATCGAGATAGGCGCCCGTGAGGGAATCCTCGGCCGACAGCAAATCATCGACGGGGCCGCTCACGACGATGCGGCCGCCGTGTTCGCCCGCGCCGGGCCCGATATCGACGACCCAATCCGCGGTACGAATCGTGTCCTCATCGTGTTCCACGACGATGAGCGTGTTGCCAAGGTCCCGCAGACGGACCAGAGTCTCAATAAGACGCGCATTGTCACGCTGATGCAGTCCGATACTGGGTTCGTCGAGGACGTAGAGCACCCCGACAAGACCGGAGCCGATCTGTGTCGCCAATCGAATCCGCTGCGCCTCGCCACCCGCGAGTGTCGCTGCCGGTCGATCGAGGGACAGGTAGTGCAGACCGACGTCGGTGAGGAAGCGCAGTCGTTCGTTGACTTCTTTGAGCACCCGCGCGGCGATCGTCGCGTCGCGATCACTCAGTTCAAGATCCGCGAGGAACGCAGCCGCATCGCCGATAGGCAGCGCCGCGATCTCCGCGATCGAGCGTCCGGCCAGCGTCACCGCCAGACTGACCGGCTTGAGGCGAGCTCCCCCGCACGCATCGCAGGGCACCTCCCGCATGTAACCGGCGAAGCGCTCGCGACTGGTGTCGGTCTCCGCCTCAGCGTGACGTCGCTCGATGTAGGGAACCACGCCCTCGTATGTCGTGTAGTAACTCCGCTGACGGCCATAGCGATTGCGATACCGCACATGAACCTCGGTCGGATGACCATGGAGCAGGGACTTGCGCGCCTTGGCCGGGAGCTTGCTCCACGGAGTGTCCGTATCGAAGCTCATGTCATCGGCGAGCGCCTCCACCAACCGGGCGAAGTAGTCGCTCACGTGCCCGCCGGACCAGGGCGCAATCGCACCCTCGGCCAGGGTCAACGAGGGGTCCGGAACGATGAGTTCGGGATCGACCTCCATCCGCGTGCCGAGGCCACTGCACTCCGGACATGCGCCAAAGGGGGAATTGAAGGAGAAGGAGCGCGGCTCAAGCTGCTCGAAGGACAGGTCATCCGTGAGGCAGGCCAGGTGCTCGCTGTAGATGCGCTCCCGGGCCGAGTCGCTCTCGGGGAGGTCCACGAGCTCAGCAATGACGAGACCCCCGGACAGCCGCAGGGCCGTCTCCACGGAGTCGGTGAGCCGACGCTGCGAGGACGGCTTGGCGACCAGTCGGTCGACCACGACCTCGATCGTGTGCTTCTCCTGCTTCTTCAGGGTGGGCGGCTCCTCGAGGGGATAGACCACTCCATCGACACGGACCCGGGCGTAGCCCTGCGCCTGCAACTGGCGGAAGAGATCGGCGTATTCCCCCTTGCGTTCGCGCACGATGGGACTCAGGACCTGGAATCGCGTGCCTTCGGGCATCTCGAGAAGTCGATCCACGATTTGGCTCGGCGTCTGTTGGGCGATCGGATCGCCGCAGACGGGGCAGTGCGGCTTGCCGATGCGGGCGAACAGCAGGCGCAGGTAGTCGTAGACCTCGGTGATGGTGCCCACGGTCGATCGCGGGTTGCGCGAGGTCGACTTCTGATCGATCGACACCGCCGGGGAGAGTCCCTCGATGAAGTCGACATCCGGCTTATCCATCTGCCCGAGGAACTGACGCGCGTAGGCAGACAGGCTCTCGACGTAGCGGCGCTGACCCTCGGCGAAAATGGTGTCAAAGGCCAAACTCGACTTGCCGGACCCGGAGAGCCCGGTGAAGACGATGAGGGCGTCACGCGGGAGGTCCAGCGAGACATCCTTGAGGTTGTGCTCACGGGCTCCACGCACGATCAGTCGGTCCGACACCGGGCCAGGCTAGCCGTAGGCTGTGACAGTGACCTATACGGGAGACGTCCGAGTCGGCGGGGCCGCCGACGTTCGCGAACTGCCCGCCGTGGTGCTATCCAAGTTGGCCGTCGGCCCCTACGACAACAACGCCTACCTCCTGCGCTGCCGGGAGACCGGTGAGCAGGTCCTCATCGATGCGGCCGCAGAGCCGGAGGCGCTCCTCGAACTCATCGGCGCCGGCGGGATCGAGGCGGTCATCACCACGCACCGGCACGCCGACCACTGGCAGGCACTCGGTGCCGTCGTCGCCGCGACCGGCGCCACCACGATTGCGGGACGCCACGATGCTGACGGCATCCCCGTGGCGACGGACGTGCTCCTCGATGAGGGAGACGAGGTGGCCTTCGGCTCGGTGGTCCTCCGAGCAATCCATCTCGTGGGACACACCCCGGGGGCCATTGCCCTGCTGTACGACGATCCAGAAGGGCAGCCGCATCTGTTCACCGGGGACTGTCTCTTCCCCGGTGGCGTCGGCAAGACCACGACGCCCGAGGACTTTGCCTCGCTCTACGGCGGCGTCGTGCACAAGATCTTTGACGTCCTCCCCGATGAGACGTGGGTCTATCCCGGGCACGGCAGGGACACGACGGTTGGCGCTGAACGGCCCCATCTCCCGGAGTGGGCGGAGCGCGGCTGGTGATTCCCTGGGGCGCCCTTCGCGTCAGGGTGCGGAGTCCGGTTCGCGGTGCTTGGGCTCGGTCACGGTGCCGGCGTGGGCCACCGCGGTCGGATCCCGACGCACCTTGATCCACGAGGCGACGGTCGCGATGACGAGAATGCCCACGATGACCGCAAGAGACAGGTTGGTCGGGATGTGCGGTATTGCGGGGTTGACCTCATGGGCGAAGGTCAACACCAACTTGATGCCGATGAACACGAGAATCACCGCGAGCCCGGTGGAGAGATAGACCAGCTTGCTCAACAGTCCGCGCAGGAGGAAGTACAGCGCACGCAGCCCTAGCAGGGCGAACGCATTCGCGCTGAACACCAGGTAGGGCTCTTGGGTCACCCCGAAGGTGGCCGGGATGGAGTCCAGCGCGAAGAGGAGGTCGGTGGATGCGATCGCCACCATGACCAGCATGAGCGGGGTCATCATGCGTCGGCCGTCAAGCCGCACGAAGAGTTTGGTCCCGTGATAGTCCGGGGCTACCGGGTACCACCGCCGGACTGTCCGAACGACGAGGTTGTCCGACGGCTCAGGGTCGGCGTTGCGATGCCGGAAGAGCTGCACCCCGGTCCAGATCAAGATGGCGCCGAAAATGACGAACGTAAAGGCAAAAGCGGCCAGCGCCGCCGCCCCGATCGCGATGAAGATGGTTCGGAAGACTAACGCCAGCACGACTCCGACCAGCAGTACGCGCTGGTGGTAAATGCTCGGCACCGCGAACTGCGTGAGGATGATGACGAAGACGAAGAGGTTGTCCACGCTGAGCGACTTCTCAACGAGGTACGCGGCGAAGTACTGGGTGCCGAAGTCACTGCCCGCCCATAGCCAGACGGCGATCCCGAAGGCTATGGCCACCGCGACGTAGAAGATGGACCACAGGGCCGCCTCGCGGAAGCCCACATCGTGGGGTTTCCTGCTGACCAGGATGAAGTCCATAGCGACAAGGACCAGGATGCCGACGATCGTCACCGCCCAGATCGCGAGCGTGACTCCCACGGTGCCTCCTCACACGACGGCGACCCTCGACAGGGCCGCTACACCCACGTTACGTAATGAACTGACCCTCCGCCCCTTCGGGTGTCGGACCAGCCCAGCCGTGCGCCCCGACGTTCACCGAGCTGGGGACTGTGGGTCCTCCGGGTCAAGGTCCTCCAGGGCGACGCCCGACTCCGCCGCGGCCTCGAGTTCAGCCTGGTACTCCGGAGACTCCAGCACGAGGGCGGGGTTGCGGCGTACCGCGATGAGGCTGGCGATCGTCGTGGCAGCCAGCACCCCGACGATGACGCCGAGGGACACCGCGATCGGAATGTGCGGAACCGCCAGTGACGTGGTGGCTCCGACCGCCTCGAGCACGAGCTTGACGCCAATGAAGCCGAGGATGATCGCGAGCCCGCGGTTGAGGTAGATCAACCGATCGAGGAGTCCATGGAGGAGGAAGAAGAGCTGCCGCAGCCCCATAAGCGCGAAGGCATTGGCGGTGAAGACGATGTACGCCTCCTGCGTAAGGCCGAAGACCGCAGGGATGGAGTCCAAGGCGAAAAGCAGGTCCGTCGTGCCAATCGCCAGCATGACCAAGAGCATCGGAGTCACATGGCGCTTGCCGTCGAGCAGTACCGTCAACTTGGTGCCGTGGTATTCGCGCGTCGTGGGAACGCGCCTCTCGACGAACCGGATCAGGCCATTGCCCTCGGGGTCCGGTTCCTCATCCTGTGATCGCCACACCTTGATGGCCGTGTAGAGCAGAAGCGCCCCGAACACATAGAAGGTGCCCGTGAAGCGAGCGATGGCCTCGGCCCCGATCACGATGAGAATTCCGCGCAGGATCAGAGCGATCACGATCCCGACAAGTAGGACACGGTGCTGGTATTCGGCCGGTACGGCGAACGCAGAAAGGATGACGAGAAAAACGAAGAGGTTATCGACGCTGAGCGAATACTCTGTGATGTATCCCGCGACGAACTGGCCCGCGTATGTCGCTCCGGCGTACACGAAGAGGAACACCGCAAAGGCAGCCGCGAGGAACACATAGAAGATCACCCAGCGGGTGGCCTCACGTGGACCAAAGACATGTGGACGACTATCCACAACGATGAGGTCCACCACGATGATGCCGATGAGGCCGCCGATGGTGGCGAACCATAGCCAGGTGGGCACGTTCATAGCTGGCCCGCCTCCTGCATGCCGCGCAATTCCTTCTTCAACTCCGCGACCTCGTCCCGATACCGCGCGGCCACCTCGAACTGGAGTTCCGCGGCCGCCTGGTGCATCTGCTCGGTGAGTTCACGAATGAGGTCCGTAAGGTCCTGTCCGGCAACGGTTCGGGCGCGCTTTGGTACATCCGCCTCCGCCAGGAAAGATGCGGTGTCCGCGTCCTCGCGGGCGAGCAAGTCGGTGATGTCGGCGATCTTCTTCCGCAGCGGCGTTGGGTCGATCCCGTGCTCGGTGTTGTAGGCGATCTGCTTGGCGCGTCGACGATTGGTCTCGTCAATGGCCCGCTCCATGCTGGGGGTCATGGAGTCGGCATACATGTGCACTTGGCCGCTGACGTTGCGCGCCGCGCGACCGATGGTCTGAATGAGCGATGTCTCGGAGCGCAGGAAGCCCTCCTTGTCCGCATCGAGGATGCTCACCAGCGATACCTCGGGCAGGTCCAGTCCCTCGCGCAGGAGATTGATGCCGACCAAGACGTCGAACTCCCCGAGTCGTAGTTCCCGCAGCAGCTCCACTCGACGCAGGGTGTCCACCTCCGAATGGAGATAGCGCACCCGTACGCCATTCTCTTCGAGGTAGTCCGTGAGGTCCTCCGCCATTCGTTTGGTCAGGGTCGTGACGAGAACACGCTCGTTGCGCGCGGCCCGCTCGCGGATCTCGTGCATGAGGTCGTCGATCTGTCCCTTGGTCGGCTTGATGATCACCTCGGGATCGATGAGACCCGTGGGTCGAATCACCTGTTCGACGAATTCGCCACCGGACTGCCCCAACTCGAACGATCCCGGCGTCGCCGAGAGGTAGACGGTTTGACCCACCCGTTCGCGAAACTCCTCCCACCGAAGGGGACGATTGTCCATGGCACTGGGCAGCCGGAATCCGTGATCCACCAGGGTGCGCTTGCGACTCATGTCCCCCTCATACATCGCGCCAATCTGCGGCACGCTCACGTGGGACTCGTCGATGATGAGTAGGAAGTCCTCGGGAAAGTAGTCGAGGAGGCAATTGGGTGGCGACCCCTGCTCCCGACCGTCGATATGGCGTGAGTAGTTCTCGATTCCGGCGCAACTGCCGACCTGCCGCATCATCTCGATGTCGTACGTCGTTCGCATGCGAAGGCGCTGCGCTTCGAGCAACTTCCCTTGCGCCTCGAGTTCGGCAAGGCGCTCTTCGAGTTCGACCTCGATCCCCGCGATGGCTCGCGCCATCCGCTCGGGACCGGCCACGTAATGCGTGGCTGGGAAGATGTACAACTCATCGTCTTCGGTGATGATCTCTCCGGTGACCGGGTGGAGCGTCATCAGGCGTTCGATCTCATCCCCGAACATCTCGATGCGAACCGGGTGGGTCTCGTAGACGGGGAAAACCTCAAGGGTGTCCCCGCGGACGCGGAAGGTTCCTCGCTCGAAACTCGTGTCATTGCGCGTGTATTGGATGTCCACGAATGCCCGAAGCAGGGCGTCACGATCGTGCTCCTCCCCCACGCGGAGTCGAACCATCCGGTCGACGTACTCCTGGGGAGTCCCGAGGCCGTAGATCGCCGACACGGTGGCCACCACGACAACATCACGCCGGGTGAGAAGCGAGTTCGTCGCCGAGTGGCGCAAGCGTTCTACCTCCTCATTGATCGAGGAGTCCTTCTCGATGTACGTGTCCGTTTGGGGGACGTACGCCTCCGGCTGGTAGTAGTCGTAGTACGACACGAAGTACTCGACGGCATTGTTCGGGAGCAACTCCCGGAATTCGTTGGCCAGTTGCGCGGCCAGGGTCTTGTTGGGCGCCATCACCAAGGTCGGCCGCTGGAGTTGCTCAATGAGCCAGGCCGCCGTGGCGCTCTTCCCGGTACCCGTGGCTCCGAGGAGCACGATGTCGCGCTCACCGCGGCGCACGCGACCGGTGAGGTCCGCAATGGCGCTCGGCTGATCACCCGAGGGGGTGAATTCCGAGATCACCTCGATCGGGGCGACGGTGCGCTCGAGATCGGTGACGGGGCGCATGGCCTCAGCCTAGGCGCAGGCGCTCCCACAGCGCGTCCACCTGGGCTTCCAGGGCGCTGAGGTCGCCGTCGTTGTCGATGACGTGGTCGGCGACGGAGAGACGATCCTCGCGTGGGGCCTGGGCCGCGATCCGACGCTGGGCATCGTCGGCATCAAGCCCGCGCTGCACCAATCTCCTCAGACGAAGGTCATCCGGAGCGTCGACGACGACGATGGCATCCCAGCCACGCAGCGCCGACGCGCCTTGCTCCACGAGCAGCGGCATGTCATAGACCAGCACCGCGTCCGCCGGAGCCGCGCTGATGAGTTCGGCGCTGCGCGAGGCGATCCGGGGGTGAGTGATCGAATTGAGAACAGCGAGTACAGATTCGTCCCGGAAGACGAGATCCGCGAGGGCGGAGCGATTTAGGCTGCCGTCCCTGCTGAGAACACCGGCCCCGAAGGCCTCAGCGATTTCGGCCAACGCTGGCTCCCCCGGCTCGACGATCTCTCGAGCAATCGCGTCGGCGTCAATCACGACAGCACCCCGGTCCGCAAGGAGCCGTGAGACGGTGCTCTTGCCAGAGCCGATACCCCCGGTCAGCGCGATCTTCACGACGGTCCGTTCTGCCCGAGGACCACCTGCGTCACGCACGCCCCCACGTCATCCGTTGGGGTGACGTAGAGGGTGTCTCCGGCTCCGACCACGACAAACATGACCGAACCGGGTCCCTCCTCGAGCGGCACCACCGTGGAGGTACCACCGAGACTGACCTCCACGGTCGTGGACGCCGCAGCGAGGTAGTCCATGCGACCGATCCAGGTCCATTCGAACAGGGTGGTGTCGAGTTCGACGGCGGTCGCTCCCTCAAAGACCCGGTATCCGCAATCGCCGTCAAATCCAGGAACCGACGTGGAACTCGCCGCAACGTCGACCGGGCGCGCGGTCCCGCCTTCGTCCAGGGCATACAGAACCGGGCCCGCCCCATTCCAGGCAACCGGGAGGCGCGCTCCGGCCAACACGTAGGATGCGTTGGCTCGTTCAAGGAAGAGGGCAGCCATCACGGAGTCGGGCACTTTCCCGTCCAACACCGCAACTCCATTGCGCCCGTCCAACGAATCGCGGGCATTGGTCACCCAGGACTTTGCGGCGGAGTCCTGCCAACTGCTCCCCACGGCGATACTGGGGAGGACCAGGATATTGGCAAAGGCCACGATGCCGAGGCCCGTGAGCCAAGCGGGGACGTCGCGCGGCAGCCAGGTCAGGGATCGAGGCCGACTCAAGGGAGACCCGTGAGGCCTCACGAAGGCAAAGGGCAGGACGACCGCACCGACCACGAACAGATCCTCGACGTACCTGGGGTCGTAGGCCAGAACGATGCCGAAGGCATTGATGCGACCAAAGACGAACAGCAGGACCGTCACTACCGCGTAGCCGAAGATGACAATCCAGGCGTTGACGGCCGGTCGCCAGCGCATGAGGGAAATGATGATCAGCGCCACCATGGTCTGGCCCACGATGACGAACATCCACCAGGCGTTGCTCGTCCCCGGCGCCAGCGACTCCCCGAACCCTGTCCAGGGCGCACCGAAATAGCCTGGAAGCCACACCTCCGCGAGGCTGATCCTGACCGAGTCCAGCAGTTGTCGCAGGCTCGGTTCCGAGCGAAGAACCGCCTCGGATTGAGAAGCAACATAGATCGCGGAGTACATCCCCGCTACGGCGACCGTGACGACCGGCAGCCACCACCGCCGACCTAATCCGCCCAGCCCGAGCGCGCCATGGCCGGGCCAATAGCGCCACCACAGCCACAGAACGACGGGCAGAGCAAGCAGGGTCTTCTCCCAGAACGCGAGACCCGCGACGAAGACCAACACGGTCGCCACGAGCCAGCGAGCGCGCGGATCCTGCGCGTGGCGGGCGGCGAAGTAGACCATCCAGATGAAGGAGGCTGCCCACGGCAGGATCTGCAAAGCTGAGGCGTACCAGACCGTGACCGTCGTAAGCAACGGGGACAGTCCGACGAGGGCCACCGAGACACTCACCCAGATGCTGTCGCCAAATAATCGCCGCAGTGTGACTACCAAGCCCACCAGGACAAGTCCCCACAAGGCGGTCATGACGATCACTGCAGCGGCCCAGGACATCGGGGAGACTGCCTGGCTCACCCACACGATGGCGAACTCCGCCGGCATGAGGTGCCCGTTATAGATCTGGAACACGTAGTCCACGAAGGGGCGATCGGCGTCCGCGAGGTAGAAGAAATCATCCATGTGGAAGAAGCCGCCCCACGCGGTCCACAGGTGCAACAACAAACCCGCGGCCGCTAACCCCCAGGGGAGGTTCCGCGGCACGCGGGCTGTTGGTGCTGCTAAGGCCGTCAAGGCGACCCGGTCGTTCTAGGCGTCGCCGGCGAGCTTGTCGCGCAGCGCCTGCAGTGACTCGTCCGAGGCGAGGGCGCCGCTGGAGTCTTCCTGCGAGGAGGAGTACTCGGTGGCAGTGCCATCCACGATTGCCTGCTCGGCGTCGGCGGTGCGCATCTCGGCCGCCTGCTTGCGGTGGGCCTCCCAGCGAGCGTGCGCCTCCGCGTACTCGCGCTCCCACTCAGCCCGCTGATCCTCGTAGCCGGCCTTCCACTCGCCGGTCTCCGGATCGAATCCGTCGGGGCCGACGTAGTTGCCCGCATCATCGAAGGCAGGAGCCATGCCGTAGAGGTAGGGGTCGAACTCGTCAGCGACCTCACCGTCGTTTTCATTGGCCTGCTTGAGGCTCAACGAGATGCGACGACGCTCGAGATCGATGTCGATGACCTTGACGAAGATCTCGTCACCGACCTGCACGATCTGCTCGGGAATCTCCACGTGGCGCTCGGCCAACTCGGAGATGTGCACGAGGCCCTCAATGCCCTCTTCCACACGCACGAAGGCTCCGAAGGGGACCAACTTCGTGACGCGGCCCGGTGTGACCTGGCCAAGCTGGTGGGTTCGGGCGAAGTGCTGCCACGGGTCTTCCTGGGTGGCCTTGAGGGACAGCGACACTCGCTCGCGATCCATGTCGACGTCGAGGACCTCGACGGTGACCTCCTGGCCAACCTCGACCACCTCGGACGGGTGATCGATGTGCTTCCAGGACAGTTCGGAGACGTGCACGAGGCCGTCCACACCACCGAGGTCCACGAACGCACCGAAGTTGACGATCGAGGAGACCACACCGGAGCGGATCTGACCCTTCTGCAGATTGTTCAAGAAGGTTTGACGGACCTCGCTCTGCGTCTGCTCAAGCCAGGCGCGACGCGACAGCACGACGTTGTTGCGGTTCTTGTCGAGTTCGATGATCTTCGCCTCGAGCGTCTTGCCGACGTAGGGCTGCAGATCGCGGACGCGACGCATCTCCACCAGCGAGGCCGGGAGGAAGCCGCGAAGTCCGATGTCGATGATGAGGCCGCCCTTGACGACCTCGATGACGCTACCTTCGACAACGCCGTCCTCTTCTTTGATGCGCTCGATGGTGCCCCAGGCGCGCTCGTACTGGGCGCGCTTCTTGGACAGGATCAGTCGACCGTCCTTGTCCTCCTTCTGAAGGACGAGTGCCTCGACGGAATCACCGACGGAGACAACCTCCGAGGGATCGACGTCATGCTTGATCGACAACTCACGCGAGGGGATCACACCCTCGGTCTTGTAGCCGATGTCGAGAAGGACCTCGTCTCGGTCGACCTTGACGATGGTGCCTTCGACGATGTCGCCATCGTTGAAGTACTTGATGGTGGAATCGATAGCGGCGAGGAACTCATCGGCATCGCCGATGTCGTTGACGGCTACCTGGGGTGCGACGGTCTGGGAGGTCACAAAGACTCCGATGCGGATAGATGTCGTGTCTGACGCATCGAACCCGTGATCACCGAGGAGCGCGACGGACCGTGAGGACCGGGCCGCGAGCCGCGAGGAACGTCACGAGGCCACTCGGTCTGGGACACGTGCGGGCTCGGCGCGCCCGAGGAGAATACCGCACCTCGTAAGGGCGGCCTCCCTCAGGTTGCTCCCCCGGGGCTACGCCGCGGCGTGGTACCCGGTGCCGCGCCGACCCCGCACCGCCACCAGGAGGATCCCGATCACGAGCAGGATCAGCCCGGCGATGATCGCGACGAGCGGTGCGGTGTTGTTCAGGAGGTTGATCAAGGCGGCGAGCGGCTTGTAGGTGTCGACTCCGGTGGTGACCTCGTCGGGGTCGGTCCCGATGACCGCGTCGATGATCGTCAGCTGATCGGTCCCGTCGGGGCCACGCAGGGTCTGCAGCTGGTCGCTCTCACCCTTGATGATGGCGCCGGTAGTCGGCTCGACGTACAGCGTGAGGTTGACCGAGTAGTAGCGCGGGGCGACGTAGCTCGGCAGCGGCGACCCGACGAGTTCGCCGGGGACCTCGAGCGTGCCGACCTGCGTCGGCTCCACCACGACGAGGAATTTGTAGACCGGGAGCCCCTCAATCTCCTCCTCGCTCTGGAAGACCGCGTCGACACCGCGATTGAGGGAGCTGTCGAAGTACGGGTAGGTCTGCTGCTGGGTGAACATGGGGAACTTGAGCGGGACGATTCCGCTCATCTCCACGTTCTCGCCGTCCAGGTTGGCCCCGCAGCAGTTGTTGAGCTCAGAGGTCACGCGGTTGAACGCGAACCGGGCCGTGTCGGCCGTCACGACCACCCCAGCCTCATCCTCGACGCGCTGGAAGGTGTCGTAGATCGCCAGGTCCTGGGACAGAGCCTCTTCGGTTTGGCTGGCGGGCACATCGCCGCGGGTGTAGCGGATCGCCTTGAGCGCAACGTCCTGACGCTCGGTCAACGTGGCGGGGTCGAAGAGTTTGGCGGCCACGCCGCTCTGGTTGGTCTGGGTCACGCCGCCGGTGTCCTCACCGGGTGACAGCGGTGCCTTGGCCACGGCCGGAACGACTGTGACCTTGAGCAAGATGCCCAGGACGGCCAGGAATACTCCCAGGCCAATCAGGACGATGCCGATCCCGCGCCTCATAACGCCTCCGTGCCTTTGATCCCGTCAAGCTCGCTAATGTGAACGAACGGTAGCGGATACTGGGCCAAACCGCGGAAGAAGCCGCGACCGATATTCGGGATGTCCCCCGGCCCATGCGGGCAGGTGAGCCCGAATGGACACGCTGGCCGCCCGCCGGGCGTCACGGGAGGTGAGGAATGAACCGGCCCTTCCCCCTCCTGGACGGCTACCGCGCCATCGCGGCCCTCATGGTTCTCACCACCCATGTCGCTTTCAACACCGGCGAAATCCTGGTGCCGGGGATAGGCCCGCTCCTGGGGCGGATGGACTTCGGGGTGACGCTGTTCTTCCTGCTGTCGGGATTCCTGCTCTACCGGCCCTGGGCTCGGGCCGCCATGACGGACGCGACCGGCCCGGCGATTGGCCAGTACGCCATCCGGCGCGCGGCCCGCATCCTGCCGGCCTACTGGGTCATGGTCATCTTCACGCTGCTCGTCCTCCCCGAGATTCAACCGGTGCGATGGCAGGCCTGGCCGGTACACCTGGGAATGCTCCACATCTACCTGCCGGGATTCTCCCTCGAGGGGCTCACTCAAACCTGGAGCCTCGCCACCGAGCTCAGCTTCTACGTGGCTTTGCCGTTGATCGCCTGGCTGACCGGCCGACGTCACCGCGGCGACCCGGATGCGAGCGCACGCTGGCAAGTGACCATTCTCGCGATCGGAGTCGTCCTTGCCTGGGTCTACACCGCGGTCCGTGTCTCGGGAGCATTCGGCGCCGCCGATCTGGCCGGCTACTGGCTACCCGGGTTCGTCGACTGGTTCGCCCTGGGCATGATCGCAGCGGTGATCCAGGTGCGACTCCGCATGTCGTATCCCCCCGACTGGATGCTGCAGGTGCGCAGCGTCGCAGGTGCCACCGCCTGGTGTCTGCTCATCGCCGTGGCGCTCTACGTCATCGCGTCGACCCCTCTCGCCGGACCCTTGACCTTCTCCCCCGCTGAGCCATCGAGCCTGGTCGTCAAGCACATCCTCTACGCCGTCATCGCCGTGTTCCTTCTCCTGCCCGCGTTCCTGGGCGTGGGTGACACCGATCCCACCGAACCACCCAGCCGATCGCCCTGGGCCCGCTTCCTCGCACACCCGGTCATGGTCTACCTCGGCACGATCTCCTATGGGATCTTCCTGTGGCACCTGGTCCTGCTCCGACTGATCCAGGGCGGTCTGAACATCCCTGTCTTCGGCGGGGGCTTCTGGTTCCTCTGGCCCGCCGTGGTCCTCAGTTCGGTGGTGGTGGCGTCGGCTTCGTGGTTTGCGGTTGAGCGTCCGCTGCAACGCTGGAGCCATCGGTCTCGCGCCGCGACGCCGGCAGCCATCCGCTAGCCGCCACCAGAGCCCCGATCGCAGCCAGTCCCGTCGTCACCTGCCAGAAGTCGGACGATCTCAGAGTGTCGGGCCAGGCGATAAATGCCGCGACCGCCGCCGCGATCAGCCCGAGCGCGAACGCAAGGTAGGACCGCGGAATCCACCGGCAGGCCGCAAGCACCGCCACGGCGACGGCGGCTCCGGGCAGGCCCCCGAGGAGGACCGCTGTGCCGATCCCCAAGATCGGCAGTGCGACGTCCGCCATGCCAGCAAGCCCCGTTTCCGGTTCGACGGATAGCCAGTCCTCGTCCGCGCGTCCTTCCTCGACTGACCCTTCGCGTGAACGCCGCACCAGGGCGAGTGCCAAGAGCGCGATGACGGCCACGAGCCCGAGGACGAGACCAGCACGATAAACACCGTTGGGCGCGAAGTCCAAGGTGGCGACTCCACCGAGTCCCGCCGGCACAATCCACGCTTGACGCCATCCGTCGACGCGCAACGGCTCAAGTTCCTGTCCGTCCACTACCGCGTGCCACCCGGCATTGGCGTTCTCGGTGGTCTCGAGAATCCGTGGTCGATCCGAGGGCTCGATGCCCACCTCGCGATGCGTGGCATCCCACGTCACGACAGTGACGGGGTCGGTCGTCGCCGAAGGAGCCGCGGCGTTCACCGGTTCCAGGGCGACCGTCTCGATGGCGAACTCCTCCGTGGATGCAACGTCCAGCAGGTGCCGACCCGCACTCAGAGTGACCAGCCGCCCGTCACATCCCTGCGCGGCAATGAGTCGATCGGTGAGCACATCGCTTACGGTGGCGCTGATCGTCGACGTCAGCACGCGCTCGCCGTCCACCGAAACCTCCGGGCCGAAGCCGCAGGGGACGCTCACCTCATCGTTGAGTCGGGGGCCACGATCCACCGTGCCCGCACCCAAGATGGTGATGTCGCTGATCCCGAGCGGAAGCGGAGCTACGGCCCCGGTATCGGGGTCGAGGCTGCGCACGGTGGCGGTGTTCTCGAAGCGAAGCGTGATACTCGACGCCTCCTGCGGGGGGAAACGGACCATGCCCGAGGACGACACCACCGTGGGTGTCTCGCGGCCGTTGACGATTGCCGTCACCGACAGCGGCCGGGACGCCACCAGTCCGGGTTGGACGCGGACCCGGACCCCACGAACCTCGCGTGGTTCGGCCCAGCTGACGGTGAGTTCGGGTTTTGGATCGAACACCGATGCCGTCCAGGCAGTCGACAGGACGCCATCGACGGCAGCCTGCGGGCGGCCGGCGGGATCGCTTGTCGACACACTGCTCGCTTCGGCCCGCAGCGCGGTGTCGCTGATGGGCTCCAGGAGCCCATCCAGGGCGGTCCCGGGGCGGGGACGCACCCAGACGCGAACCCGGTACTCACCCTCCTCAGCGACCGTGATGACACGGCTGATTCCGGAACGCTCTTCACCGGTGGAGACAAGCGTCGGACTACAGACGAGTTCACCCGCGACGGCCGCACAACCGGGTCGCTCACCAGCGCGCGCCTGCAGGACGATCGGACCGCCATCAGCGACTGCTGGGACCTCGACACGACGCGTCACCGGGATATCCAGTCCGGGAATCTTCACGTCTCGAAGGCCAAAACCTTCTCCCTGCGTGCCGTCGTCCACCGCGGCGAGGGTCAGCCGCAGCGCGCGGGTGGGCCCCGCCGGCACCGAGATTTCCTGTGGGAGGTCGGTCGCGTCCACCGGGACCGTGATCTCACCGGCGTCGGTCGTGACCGTGACTTTCGCAGGCGAAGTTCCCGCGATATCACCGACGAGGAAGCGCACGGTGATCGCGTCCGCGCTGAACGGCTCGTCCGCGACGAATTCCCACCATTGGCCGACGCCGGGCGCGAGGTCCCCTGAGACCCAGGCCGTCGCCGGATCTCCATCGATCGCCTGCCACGGCGACGCTCCCGCGGAGCGCCCCCGCAGGGCGGTGGCCTCCGAACCAGAGGAGGAGGCCACGACCACACCACCGTCGAATACCGCAACGCTCTGACGTCCCTGCGGGTCAACCGGCAGATAATCCCGTACGCGACGATCTTGGAGGAACTCTTCGGTCGCGGTCATCGTGTTCGATCGGTTGTTGCGCACACTGCCGACGTTCACCTCCGTGCGGCGAAAACCATCGGTCGCGCCGGAGACCATGGCGATTCCGGCATCGGCCAACGGGTGGTCGTCACCGGCCACGACCACCGTGCGCGCGCTCAGCGATCCCGCATCAGCAAGGGCGATCACCGACTCGGCCTGACCGCCCAGGACAAGAACCTCTTCGGCTGATCGCAGCGTGACCCGGGGATCTGTAGGGGCGTAGGGACTGCGCACCTGCCAGATCTCAACGGCCGCCACCGTGTCCTGAAGGCCGTCATCCACCACCGTCGTCTCGGTCCGGTACGGCGGCAAAGCTGGACCGAGACCCGCCACGGGTGAGAACCCACCCGAGCGGACAAGGGCCTGGCGGATAAGGACCGAGCGCGGGGCGCCGGTCTGTCGCTGGTCAATGTCGTTGCGCACCACCAGGTAGTTGACCCCTGCGCGCGCCAAAGCGTCGGCAAGTCCCGGCGAGCCACGTCCGGATTCAAGTCTCTCTTCGATGCCATCGAGCCAGCGAATGTTGCCGGCGCTGGACAGGGGGACGGCATCTCGCACGGCCCACGGCGACTGCGCAAGTGGCTGCAGCGGCTCGTCCTGTGTCCGACCCCACGAGTAGATCCCGAACGATGCGGCGGGCACCACCAGTGCTCGGCCGTCCGGCGAATTTGTGCGGAGCCAGTCCGCGGCTTCCTGCCAATAGGTGGGAACGGCGGCGTAGCTTCTGCTGCCAACGAGCGACCCGGTGGCCAAGGGCCACGCGCCGAGAAGGATGGCACCGATCAGAGCCATCACGGTGGTGCGCCCCACAACCTCACTCACTCGAGTTCGGTCGGGTTGCGCACGACGCAACGCGGCCTGAGCGAGAAAGCCCACGCCCAAAGCGAGGGGCAATCGCAGCAAGAGGTCGGCTTTGTGAGTGTTACGCAAGGGGGCGAGGACCCCGTCCAGCAGGTCGCGCACAAGGCTGGCACCGAGGCCTTGAACCGGCCCTTCATGGCCGAGGGACACCAGCACGGCACCGGAAAGGAGGAGGCTGACGAGGAACACGCGATGGGGCGTCGTGCGCAATGCGAGTCCTGTCAGACCGCTTGCCGCGACCAACCCCGTGGTGAAAACGAGCACTCCGCTGGTGATCAGCAGCCAGCCCCCGGGCCACACCGGTCCCCCCGCGTCAGCGACGTAGGCGACCCACTGCGAGGCGCCCCGCACCACCGCGTCCGGTGAGGTGATGAGGGTCGTGACCGAGGAGGACTCGATCCAATCGAGGAACGGGGGCGAGTAGCGGCCGAGGACCAGCAGCGGGATGGCCCACCACAACGTGGCAAGGGCGACCGACAGCAACCACCAGCCGCTCAACCGCAACCGCAGTCGTCCGCGGGCTTGGGTGAGAATCCACAGCGCACCCACGGGCACCAGGACCGCAGTGGCAACGGCGTTCACGCCACCGGCGCAGAGCAACGCCACACCGCTCCAGGCGGCGGCTTTCCGCGCGGGCCACCGACCCTGGGTCGCGTAGACCAGGGGGATCAGCACCCAGGGGGCGACGGCGTACGGCAGCACCTCGACCGAAAGCACGCCGATCTCGGTGATCATCCGCGGCGCGAGGGCATAGGCCAGTCCGGCCGCGATGGCAGCCGCGGGTGACGACAGCCCCAGAAGCCGCCCCAGACGCACCACGCCCAAGAAGGCGGCGATGAGCAATGCCGACCACCACAACCGCTGGACCACCCACGCGGGCATCCCCAGCAGGTCGCCCAGGGCAAAGAACGGCCCGACCGGGAAGAGATAGCCGTAGGCCTGGTTCTGGAGTTGCCCAAAGAAGCCGAGTGGCTCCCACAGGGTGAGCGACCGGCTCAAGAAGCCCAGTGGATCCACGGCAAGGTCGAGTTTGGTGTCGGCCGCGATTCGCCCGGGCTCCTGCAGGAAGGTGGCGGCAGCCAAGGCGAGCGAAATAGCGAGGAGACGGACTCGATGGCGCAGGCGAACTTCGGTGGCGGGCGGCAGCGGCGGCACCGTCGTCTTCGTCGCCGGCGCGCTCACCGATCCCCCAGGGTCCCTGACCCCACCGATCGATCACCGAGGTCGGGAGCACGTCGACGAAGGACCACCATGAGGTTCCAGCAGGCGACTTCACGAAGTCCCGGGACGTGTACGACCCACCTCACAGCACTGGGCAGATATCGCGGTATGACGGCAACGACATCGGCCGCGCGCTGCGTCCGAGCCCAGTTGAGCCCTTGCGTCGCTGATACCGCGAAAAGAGTTTGTCCGAAGCGATTCTTTGCGTCGACTCCGTGCCGACGCCGGTACCTTCGCGCGGCGTACTCGCCGCCGAAAAAATGCCACGGCGATGTCTCGTGCCCACCCCAGGGACCATGCCACAGCGTGTAGGACAGCACCGTCGTGCCACCGGGGCGCGTGACCCGCACCATCTCGTCTGCCATCTGCCAGGGGTTCGCGACATGCTCCAGCACGTTGCTGGAGTACGTCACATCGAAGGTCCCGTCGGGGAAGGGAAGCATGGTGCCGTCCGCCTGGACGGTGCGCGGGCCTGGATCCCGACCGTGCAGGCGCATCTCCCCCGCGTCCGCATCGATCGCGATGTACGTCGCGCCGAGATTCTCGAAGGCTGAGGCGAAGAAGCCCGGCCCACCGCCAACATCAAGAAGCAGTGCACCGCGCAGCACATGGAAGGCATTGACCTGTGCCGCCGAGTCCATCGCGAGTTCGCCGTAGAACCGATCCGGGTCGGTCTGCTCCACCAGGAAGGCGCGGAACAGCCGGACCGATCGCCGCCAGTCGGCTCGATGCTCTGCCGCGCTCACCGCGTGACGGTACCTCAGCAAGCCTTCCGATGCGCGGACGTAGACCGGCTACGGTGGCTTAGTGCACGTAGCCCTCCTCAATTGGCGCGACACCACCCACCCGGAGGGCGGTGGATCCGAGGTGTACCTCGAGCACATGGCGCGCGCGCTCGTCCGCACCGGACACGACGTGACCCTGGTGACCGCCCAGCCCGGTGGGATGCCCGATGAGGAAGTGCGGGACGGCATCCGTGTCATCCGCCGCGGCAGCAAGTTAGGGGTGTATCGCGAGGCGCGCCGTCTTCTGCGATCGGGTGCTCTCGGCCCCCTCGACGTCGTGGTCGACACGCAGAATGCGATTCCCTTCCTCTCCCCGTGGGCCACCGACGTCCCCGTGGTGGTGCTCGTGCACCACGTTCATCGCGAACAGTGGCCGGTGATCTACGACCCTGTCCGCGCTCGCGTGGGCTGGTGGATCGAGTCGCGACTCGCCCCACGCGTGTATCGGTCGTCGCAGTACATCGCCGTCTCCGAGTCGACCCGGTCTGAGTTGATTGATCTGGGGGTGAGTCCCGAGCGCATCAGCGTTGTGCGCAACGGCATCTCACACTCGGACGAACCGGTCACCGCAAAGGATGAACATCCGCGCGTACTCGTCCTCGGGCGACTCGTTCCTCACAAACGTGTGGAGCACGTACTGGAGGCGGCCGCTGCACTGCGGCCCCGGTATCCGGGAATCAGTGTGGCGGTCGTCGGCGAGGGATGGTGGCATGACGACCTTCGAGCGACCGCACGTCGGCTCCGCGTCGACGACATCGTCGAGTTCACCGGCAGAGTCGACGAGCAGGAAAAGGTTCGCCAGATCGATCGTTCCTGGTTGTTGGCTCTCCCCTCGTTGAAGGAGGGCTGGGGACTCGTCGTGCTCGAGGCCGCCGACCGCGGGGTGCCTGCGGTGGCCTATGCGGAGGCCGGTGGGGTGCGCGAATCCATTGCCGCGAATGAGACCGGGTTGATCGTGAATGACGGCCCCGCGGGATTCACCAGCGCCATTGATCGGTTGCTCGGCGACGACGAGCTTCGGGCCCGGCTCGGCCAACAGGCACAACAAAGATCGGCCGAATTCACCTGGGGCGAATCCGGCCGAGCATTCGAAGAAATCTTGCGGCGCGCTACTCCGTCGACCCGTAGACGACGTACGGCGCGTCGACGGTAGGGGGCACAGCAGTTTGGGAGGCGATCACCCCAAACGAGGCACCACCGGCCAGAACGACACCGACGACGGCTGCGATGACCGGCCCGATGATGTTGACCATGGTTCCTCCCTTGGGGTTCAGCAGGGGCTCACGGTAGCAAAGTCTTCGCCGATCGGCGACGAATCCCACCCCGGACGCGCACGAGGACCAGCGCGGAGGTTCCCGTGAGCAGCCCGAGGAGCACCAGGGCGTCCGCGGCGTAGACGAGGCCGGCCCCGTCTGCCGGGGGCACCGCCGCAAGCGGACCGGGCACCCGGCCGAGGACGAGTTCAGGAGAGACGTAGGTCGGGATGACCCCCGTGGGGAGCGTCGCTGGTCCGTCGATGAGCACCCAGCCGATCCCCAGATCCTGCAGAAGGGGGACGAGGTTGTCGTCCGCGGCGAGCGCTGCCCCGATCGCTGCGGCACGAGGATCATCTCCGGAGACCTCCACGAGGCCGTTCGGAGTGTTGACCAGGAGGCCATCGGCCACCACCGTAGTCCGGGGCAACCAGCGTGGGGCGGGGTCCAGCATGGTGCGGTCGTCGTTCCAGGGGTACCGACGAAAGCCAGTCCAGGGCAGCACGACGACGTCCCCACCGCCTGCCTGGGGACCGAGACGCTCGCGGACCGCAGACCAGGCGATGGGGTACTCCGCCGGCCGCAGTCGACCGCCCGCCCCCCACAGGACATCCGGTTGGAGAAGCAGGGGCAGGAGAAGGGCCGCGACGATGACCGCACCCGCACCCGTGGCGTCCGGGACGCGCCGCGCCAGGCGGGCCACACCGAGACCCGCGGCGGCCGCGATGAGCAGAGCGAGGGGCGCGAGCAGCTTGTGGGCGTCTCGGAGGAGTCCCGCGCCGGGGACCGAGGTCACGAGCCAGGCCCACAGGGCCGTTCCGGAGGCGATCGCCGCCACGAGTCCTGCGATCGCCACCACGGACCACCAGATCGTGGCGGTCCGCCCGAGGACCCGCAGGAGCGGCTTCATCCCGAGGATGGCGAGCGCGATGAGGACGAGCGTCACCAGCGGGGCAATGAGCAACGTCCGAGAGACCGGGACCACCTCGGCGTTCCAGATTCCACCAGTCCCCAGCGCGGTCAGGAGTAGCCCCCAGGCCCCCTCGGATCGCAGCGCGAAGACCTCGGCACCCGCTCCGTCACTGGCGCCCGCATTGGGGTGCACCAGGGCCGGGAGCAACCACGGCAGCCACGTGGCCGACACGGCGGCAATGACGGCAATTCGCGCGCGCACACTGGCCATGGCGCCGGGCGCCACCGCGATGGGAAGCACCAGCGCAGTCACCAGGACGCTCCCAGTCGGCGTGAGTCCGGCTACGGCGACAAGGAGGACCAGGCGCAGCCCGTCGAGCGCGCTGCCGTGCCTTCGGAACTGTCCAGCCGAATGGAGAGCCCATGGCGTCACGGCGTAAGCGAGGAGGAGAGCCCAGTGACCTTGGAGCATTCGCTCGCTCACGTACGGCGCCAGCATCGCCAACGTTGCGGCGACGACGCTGGCGCGACGACCGGCACCCGCCAGCAGCCGAAGCATGCCGAACCCGCTGATGAGCGGGATGGCCAGCAGGATCACCTTCTGCAGCAGCATCCCGGGCATCAGCAGTTCAAGGAGCGCGACCACGGCGTCCTGCGGCACCGCCCTCGGCAGTCCCCCGCCCAGGCCGAAAGCTCCCGGGAGCAAGTCCTGCCGAGGCGTGAACACCATGTCGTAGTGCAGGACGAACCCCGGAGTGAGCAGGGGTGCGCTGAGGAGCAGCGTGAGGCCGATGACCCACAGGGCCGGAAGGGCATCACGCAGCCGCCTTCCTGAGGCCACCCTCGACTGCTCCATGGCGGGCTATCGTGGCACGGCGCTGCCCACGGGCGGTGCAGTCCGGGGCCGTGAGGGCAGTGAGGAGTGCGCATGACCAGCACGACGCCGTCGGGCCGCTCCCTGGCCTCGCACACGGTGATCGTCGCCCTGGCCCTCGCCCTCGGTCAGGCCGCGGCCTACGCGGTCAGCCTGGTGGCGGCTCGTGCCCTCGGCCCCGACCAATTCGGCGTCTTCACCGCGCTACTCGGCATCCTGCTCATCGGCAGCGTCCTCGCCATGGGCCTCCAAGCGGTCGCCGCACGTCGACTCGTCCATGTCCCCGAAGCCGACCGCGGAGGCGTAGCGGCAGCGCTCATGCGCGCTGGCCTGGTGGGTGGATTCGCCGTGACCGCCGCGACCTTGGCAGTGACTCCCTTCCTTCGCTGGTATCTCGAAATCTCGTCCTGGCCCCTGCTCATCTGCGTCGCGCTCACCTTCGTCCCCCTCACGTGGGCGGGGGCCACGTACGGTGTGGCGCAGGGGCGGGAGGACTACCGACGCCTAGCCGCGGCGTACGCCTTGGTGGGTCTGGGCCGAGGGCTGGGCGGCATCGTCGGTGCGACAGTGACCGGGGAGGTGTTCGGAGCGATCCTCGGACTGGCCGTCGGGACGACGGTGGGTGCCGTCGTCGCCCGTGGGATCAACATCCCTCTCATCCAGCGGCCGGCCACGCGTCTGGCCGGTATCACCGGCGAGACAGCGCACGCCACACACGCACTCCTCGCGCTCTTCGTCCTCACCAACGTGGACGTCCTTCTCGCCCGCGGTCTGCTCTCCGCCGACGATGCCGGCCTCTACGGGGTCGGTGTCATCATCGCCAAGGTGGCCTTCTGGCTGCCGCAGTTCGTTGGCGTGGTGCTCTTCCCGCGCTTCGCAGACGCGCGTCGGGGCCGCGCCACCGTGATCACCATCGGCGCGGTCGCGCTCATTGGGCTCAGCGTGGTCGCCGGCACCGCCCTGCTGCCCGGCCTGGCCGTGGGCATCGCCGGCGGCCCGCAGTATGCGTCGCTCACGCCCATCGCATGGCTGTTCGCCGCCACGGGAGCCGCCTTTGCGCTCAGCCAGGCGCTCCTGCTTACGCGGCTCGCTATCGACGATCGTCGAGCAGTCATCGTGGTGTGGGGTGCCGCGGTCCTGCTCGTGGTCCTCGCGACCTGGGTTCTCCCTCACTCGGTGACGGGCCTGGTCGTCAGTGCTCTGACCTCAGGGCTCGTCCTCGCCGCCATCGGCGTAGCCGTGACGGTGCGCGAGTTGCGATCAGGGGGCCACGACGGCTAGCGGATCGGGCCACGGCCCGGGCGTGTAAATCGGGTTGTATCCACTCTCGGTCCCCATGGCCGCCTGGATCGCCGATTGGCCCGGATAGATCCCCTCCCGGACCCAGGCATCGAGCAGGTCGATCACCGCCAGCCGCGACTGCGGGGTGAAGTTGCAGTGCCCGGCACCGTAGGGCGCCCCCTCCTCCGGCGAATACTCGGCCGGCGGCACGGTGTACAGCTGGACGAGGCCACCCTTGACCTCACCCGCTTCGAGTCGCGCCTGGTAGCGGTCATGGAAGAAGCTCTCGTTCTCGACGATGACCAGGGGATCAGCCTTGGTGTGCATCGTGATGGTCGGCACTTGAACGGCACCGGACGGATCGCCACCCACCTCGAGCGCCTTAGCGCGGGCGGCCGGGTCGGGGGCGGTACGGGGGCCATTGTCCAAGATGGCCGCATTGCGCGCGGCAGCTCCCTCTCCGCCGATGGCGTCGATCGAAGCAGCCTCCTCGTCGTTGATGCGAGCGGCATAGTCGGTCGCCTCATTGCCTGACACGTTGCCACCGAAACGCTGCTCGATGTCATACCGACCGACAGTGCCGTAGGCGAGGGCGGTGAGCAGGGACTCGATCGTGCCGGACACCGAACTCACCAGGCTCGCCCCGTCCTGACTCCCGGTCTGCGATGGCGCATCAACGATCGCCGCGATCGTCAGCATCTTCGCGATGGCGTCGGTGTCCTGGGCCCTCGCGCTCTCAATCAGCGTGGAGGCAGCTCCCTCCCACGCGGCCAGTGCGTCGGCGTAACTCTCGAACTCGACGATCTTCATGTCGGGGACGAGCAGTTGCTGAACGCCGTACGCGGCGTCGAAGGCGAGACCGATGTTGGGCACGAGTCCGGCGACCACACCGCACAGCGGCGCGGCGCCGTCTACCCACTCCGGATGCTTTTCGGCCAAGGTCTGCGTGATGAGGCCCCCGAGGGAGTCGCCCCAGACGTACACACGGTTCGGGGTGCCGATCTCGCTGGTGAAGAACTCGTAGATTTCTTCGCCGGCGCGGACCCCTTCCTCGACCGCCCAACCGTTCGCGGCGTATGCCGACCCGGCAATGGCGTAGCCCTCCGCCAGCAGCGACTGCCCTACCTCCTGATTGCCGCCATCCCATCCCGGCACCGGTTCGGCATTGGTGACCACCGGATTAAACGTTGGCGGGAAGGGTTCGGCCGGACGGTAGCCGTGCGAGTAGATGAGCAAGGTGCCGTTCCACGTCTCCGGCATGACGATCTCGTATTCCGCGCCGTTGATCACGCCGGTACACGCAACCTGGTCGCATCCCGTGAAGGGGACGTCGTTGGACTGATCGCGGACGGGCGACGTGGCAACCGTGCTGCCGCACGCGGTGAGAAGCAGGGCGCCAGCGGCCACCAGAGCGGGGATACGCAAAGTCATAGCGGGAGTCTGCCACGCAGCCGGCGTACGGCAAGGCGACCGCCAGCTTTGGCTCGGCCTAGTGTCCGGCGGACTCCCAGGTGCGCCCCGAACCCACGGACACGTCCAAGGGCACGCTCAACTCGGCCGCCGACGCCATGGCCTCGGTCACGAGTTCAGTCACAGCGGACAACTCGCCCGGGGAGATCTCAAGCACGAGTTCGTCGTGGACCTGGAGAAGCAGGCGCGACGAATGCCCTTCGTCGCGGAGACGTCGATCCACGGTGAGCATCGCGACTTTGATGATGTCCGCGGCCGAACCCTGGATTGGGGCATTCAATGCCATGCGCTCGGCCATTTCCCGGCGCTGGCGGTTGTCACTTGTCAGGTCGGGCAAATACCGGCGACGACCAAGGATCGTCTCGGTAAATCCCGTCTCGCGCGCATCGGCGACGACACCCTGCAGGTAGTCACGCACACCGCCGAACCGCGCGAAGTAGTCCTCCATGAGTACTTTCGCCTCGTCGGGTTCGATACCAAGTTGCTGAGAGAGACCGTAGGCCGACAGGCCGTAGGCAAGTCCGTAGGACATCGCCTTGATCCGGCGCCTCATCTCGGCGTCGACATCGTGCGCTGCCACACCGAAGACGCGCGAGGCCACCGTGGTGTGCAGGTCCTCGCCCTCGGCAAACGCCTCGATGAGACCGACATCCTCGGAAAGGTGCGCCATGATGCGCATTTCGATCTGGCTGTAGTCCGCGGTCAGCAGGCAGTCAAACCCCGGACCCACGACAAAGCACTCCCGAATCCGACGCCCCGCCTCGGTGCGGATTGGGATGTTTTGCAGGTTCGGGTCCGTGCTCGACAAGCGTCCGGTCGCCGCCACCGTCTGCTGGAACGTCGTGTGAATGCGCCCATCACCGGCAATCAGCGGCAACAGTCCATCCACGGTCTGACGGAGGCGGGACCAGTCGCGCCAGCGCAGGATGCACTCCAGTACCGGGTCGGCCGTTCGCGCGAAAAGTGACTGCAGTGCTTCGGCGTCCGTGGTGTAGCCGGTCTTGATCTTCTTCGTCTTCGGCAGTCCACGCTCGCCGAAGAGGATTTCCTGCAACTGCTTCGGTGATCCCAGATTGAAGCTGCGCCCGACGATTTCGTGGCCCTGCCCCTCGGCGTCGCGGGCGTGGGCGGCGAACTCCTCCGACAGATCCGTCAACCGGTCGCGATCGGCGGCGATGCCCAGTCGCTCCATGCGCGCGAGAACCGTTGCCAGCGGCAACTCCACATCACGCAGGAGCGGTGTCGCGCCACGGACCACCAACTGTGGCTCCAGCACCGCGGACAGGTCGGCCACGGCAACGGCAGCACGGGCCAGGTCGGCCGCCTCGTCGCCCCCCAGGGTGAGTTGACCGGAATCATCCGCGGCCAGACTGCGACCGAGATAGCGCTCGCAGAGCTCACCCAGGGCCGGACTTCGGACAGCGGGTTGCAGCAGATACGCGGCCAGCGCCGTGTCGTCCACGAGACCCGCCAGATCGAGGCCGCGCTGCCACAGGGCCAGCATCGGTCCCTTCGCATCGTGCATGACCTTGTGGGACGTCGGGTCGGACAGCCACGCCGACCACGCGGTCGCATCCGCCTCGGTCCACTCGGCGGGGTCGGAAACCGCGACAGCGCCGTCCGGTGCCGCGATGCTCAACGCTTGGACGTGACCGGTGCCACCGCCCCAACTTCCCGCGACCGCGAGCGACACACGATCCGCGCAATGCGTGTCGAGCCACGCGAGCCATGCGCCCGGCGCCACCACATCCGGTTCCACCGACATCGCCTCGGGCGCCACTGTCGGCTCCGTCGTCAGGGAGTCCGCTAATCGGTCCCGAAGGACACGGAACTGCAAGGCTTCAAAAATCTCATCGACAGCGGTGAGGTCAATGGCGCGCCGCTGGATCTCATCGAGCTCGAGGTCGAGGGGCACATCGCGCACCAGTTCGGTCAAACGCCGGTTGACGAGTACCTGCGAAAGGGCCTCACGCAGGGCCTCCCCCGTCTTGCCCTTGATTTCGTCGGCGTGATCGACGAGCCCGGTCAACGACCCATATGTGGTGATCCACTTGGTCGCGGTCTTCTCCCCCACACCGGGAATCCCGGGCAGGTTGTCACTGGGATCGCCGCGCAGCGCCGCGAAATCGGCGTACTGCCCCGGGGCCAACCCGTATTTCTCCTCGACCGCCTCCGGTGTCATGCGCGCGAGGTCGGAGACTCCCTTGCGCGGATAGAGAACGGTGACCGCCGGTGAGACCAACTGGAAGGCATCTCGGTCGCCGGTGATGATCGAGGTCTTCAGACCTGCCGTCTCAGCCTGCGTTGCCAGGGTCGCGATGATGTCGTCGGCCTCGAATCCGTCACGCTCAATCCACCGGACTCCCATCGCTGTGAGGACATCGCGGATGAGATCGACCTGGCCCCTGAACTCCTGCGGAGTCGCCGAACGCGTCGCCTTGTATTCAGGAAAGGCCTCGCTGCGGAATGTCTGTCGCGACACGTCGAAGGCAACGGCCACATGCGTCGGATCTTCGTCGCGCAGGGCGTTGATGAGCATAGAGGTGAAGCCATACACGGCATTGGTCGTCTGGCCGGACGTGGTGCTGAAATTCTCAGCGGGCAGCGCATAAAAGGCGCGGTAGGCCAACGAGTGGCCGTCCAGCAGCAGAAGTCGGCCATCAGTCACAGGCCGATCCTAGGTGCTCGGGCCCGGTAGGTTGTGCGGGTGACTGATGACGCCCAGACCCTGTCCGAACTTGCCGAAGCCGAACGCTACGGACTCGGCGGCCGCATGCAGACCGAGTGGCTCGAGGTGAGCCCCGAACGCGTGGTTGCCCGGATTCCCGTCGAAGGCAACACACAGCCCTTCGGGCTGCTGCATGGCGGAGCTAGTGCGGCGCTGGCGGAGAGCACCGGCTCGGTTCTGTGCAACCTGCACGCGGGGCCCGGCCGCTACGCCGTCGGCGTGGAGCTCTCCTGCTCGCACCACCGGAGCGCGCGCTCGGGCCATGTCACGGCCACGGCGACACCGGGTTCCCTCGGACGCACACTCGCCACTGCTGACGTCGTGGTCACCGATGATGAGGGCCGCCGGATCTGCACGGCCCGGCTCACCTGCTTCCTCCGCGACGCCCGGACTGATTGACCCGTGATTCACTCTCGCGCCGAACGCCGCACGTCGCGATTCGGTCAACTTCTTCACCGTTGCGCACCACAGCGGCGCCCGTCTGGCTATGCTCGCGATCAGTCCGCCCCTATGTGGGCCCCACCGACAACACCAGGAGGCCGAGTGCACCGGGGAGCAACCCGTCTCGTCCTGCTCGTCCTAGGCGCGTTCGTCGCACTCTTCGCCCTCAGTGGTGTGGCGAATGCGGCGGATCCGTCAGTGACCGCCGTGGTCACCGACGCTGACAAGACCCCCATTCCGGGCGTCGCCGTCAGCGTGACGAGCGCCGACGGCTTCAGCGGTACAGGGACTACTGACGATGAGGGCGTCGCCACGGTCTTGGTCCCAGCTTCGGGCAAGTACATCGTGACCGTCGACGAGGCCACCGTCCCGGATGGCCAGTCCATCAAGGATGGCCCTGAGCGCACAGTTAACGTCCTCACGGGTGACAAGAAGGTCTTCTTCCCGGTCGGCAGCGGGGATGGGGATGGTGGGGGTGACACCGGGGGCTCATCGATCACGCTGAGCCGCGTGCTCCAACTTGTCGTTGATGGCATCATCCTGTCCCTGCTCATTGCCCTGGCAGCCCTTGGCCTGAACCTCATCTTCGGCACCACGGGGTTGACGAACTTCGCGCACGGCGAATTGCTCACCCTGGGAGCCTTCACCACCCTGGTGCTGAACGCCCCGCCGATCGGCCTGAACATCTTCATCGCCGCACCCTTGGGTGTGCTTCTCAGTGCACTGCTGTGGGGCTGGGGTCAAAACCAGCTCATTTGGCGGCCTCTCCGACGCCGACAGACCGGTCTCATCGCTGCCATGATCGTGACCATCGGCATGGCGATCGCCATCCGCTACACGCTCCTACTGTTCTTCGGTGGTGCGCCGCGGAGCTATGAGCAGTTCGCCGGCCAGCCTGGCGTAGAGATCGGGCCGGTCTTCATCACGCCAAAGTCCATGGTGCTGTCGACCATCGCCGTGGTCGTCCTCATCGCCACCGTCCTATGGCTGCGCAATTCCCGCATTGGGAAGGCCACACGCGCTGTCTCCGACAACCCCGCTCTGGCCTCCGCCTCAGGCGTCAACGTCGAGCGTGTCATCGCCGTCGTCTGGATCCTGGGCGCGGGGCTTGCTGCCTACTCGGGTGTCTTCCTGGGTATGACCCAGAACGTCATCTGGACCATGGGCCAGTACCTCCTGCTCGTGCTCTTCGCCTCCGTCGTCCTCGGTGGCCTCGGCACCATCGGTGGCGCCATCGTCGGCGCCTTCGTCGTGGGCATCACCGTCCAACTGAGCACACTGATCGTTCCGACCGAACTCAAGACTGCCGCGGCCCTGGCCCTGATGATCCTGCTCCTCCTCGTCAGACCGCAGGGCTTACTCGGCCGACCGGAGAGGGTGGGCTGACATGGACATCGCATTCGTTCTCACCCAGGCGATCACCCAGGCGATCGGCGTCACGGCCATCATCTATCTGCTTGCCACGATGGGCCTGAACATCCAGTTCGGCTACACCGGCTTGCTCAACTTCGGCCAGATCGCGTTCGTCGCCGTCGGGTCGTACGGCATCGGCGTCTTCGTGATCTACCGCGGCTGGAGCCTTTGGGCCTCCATCCTCGTGGCGCTTGTGCTCTCGGTGATCTTGTCCCTCATCCTCGGCGTACCCACCCTGAGATTGAGGGCCGACTATCTGGCCATCGTCACCATCGCCACGGGCGAGATCATGCGCCTGGCGACCAAGTCGCTCGATCCCCTCGGTGGCTCTCAGGGCATCAGCGGCAAGATGGGCGATGACTTCTACGCCCTGAACCCGTTCCCGGAACAGGATCGCTTCGAATTCGGCCCCTTGAACTTCTCCCGCAATGACCTGTGGGTGGTGGTCGTCGGCTGGGTGGTCATCGCGCTGCTGCTGCTGCTCACCTGGGCACTGATGCGCAGCCCCTGGGGTCGCATCCTCAAGGGCATCCGCGAGGACGAGGACGCCGTACGCTCGCTCGGCAAGAGCACCTACCTGCGCAAGATGCAGGCCCTGGTTCTCGGTGGCCTTTTCGGCACACTCGCGGGCATCTTCTGGGCGGTAGCCAAGCAGTCGGTGCAGCCGGACTCTTTCGTCCCGGACTTCACCTTCTTCTGCTACACCATCCTGATCCTCGGCGGCGCCGCCCGAGTCCTGGGACCGGTGCTCGGCGCGATTATCTTCTGGTTCCTCCTCGTCTTCATCGAGCAGTTCCTCATCCTGCTCGTCCAGGGCGGGACAATCACCTTCCTCAGCACCACGCAGATCGGTCCGATCCGCTTCATCCTCGTCGGAGTGGGGCTCATGCTCTTGATGATCTTCCGACCACAAGGAATCCTCGGAGACCGGAAGGAGATTCGCCTCGATGCCCGGTGATATCCAAACCCAAGCGGTCGCCGCATTGGCGGGCCTCCCCACTGATCCCGGCGTGGCGAAGCCCGACCCCGTTCTCGTCGCCAACGCCGTTGTGCGCCGCTTCGGCGGCCTCACCGCCGTCGACGTTGAGCACGCCGAGTTCCAGCGTGGCGCTATCACCGCACTGATCGGTCCGAACGGTGCCGGCAAGTCGACGTTCTTCAACCTGCTCAGCGGGTTCGACAAGGCCGACAACGGCAATTGGACCTACAACGGCGTTGAGGTGTCCAACACGGCCCCGCACAAACTCGCACGCAAGGGCATGGTGCGTACCTTCCAGTTGACCAAGAGCCTGTCCCGCATGACAGTCATGGACAACATGCGCCTGGGTGCCACCGATCAGACCGGCGAGAACATGCTCCTGTCGATCCTGCCCTTCACCTGGCGTGCACAGGAGAAGGAAGTCACGCGGCGCGCCACGGAACTCCTGGAGCGCTTCAACCTCGCCGCCAAGGCGGACGACTTCGCCGGGTCCCTCTCCGGCGGCCAGCGCAAACTCCTGGAGATGGCCCGGGCGCTCATGCTCCAGCCAGAATTGATCATGCTGGACGAGCCGATGGCCGGCGTGAACCCGGCCCTAAAGCAGAGCCTTCTGGACCATATCCGCGATATCCGCGAGGAGGGCACCACGGTCGTTTTCGTCGAGCACGACATGGACATGGTGCGCGACGTCAGCGACTGGGTTGTCGTCATGGCTCAGGGACAGATCATTGCCGAGGGCACCCCCACCTCCGTCATGGGTGACCAGCGCGTCATTGACGCCTACCTCGGCGCCCACCACGACCAGCAACTCACGGCCACCGGCGAGGCCCTGACCGAGGGGAAGCAAGCATGAGCGGCTTCGACACCCATTCCGGCGTGACCCCGGGCGAAGAGGACGATCCCCGGGAGCTCCCGGTGTTCGCCCAGGAGGAGAACCTCAACGCCGAGCAGCACTCCCGCCCCGGACCCGTGGTTCCGGGTGAGGAGCACTACCTCGTGCACGCCGAGGACCTCGTTGCGGGGTACTTCCCCGGTGTGAACATCCTGGAGGGCTGCTCACTCACCGCCAAGGAGGGCGAACTCGTCGGCATCATCGGCCCCAACGGTGCCGGCAAGTCGACACTCCTCAAGGCCATGTTCGGATTGGTACGCGTCCACAGCGGCACGGTGACCCTCCGCGGCAGAAACATCACCAACATGCGCGCCGACGTGCTTGTGCACGAGGGCGTCGCCTTCGTTCCGCAGACCAACAACGTCTTCCCCTCGCTCACCATCGAGGAGAACCTGCAGGTCGGCTGCTACCAGAACCCCAAACTCTTCGGTCCGCAGTTCGAGCGGGTCTCCACGCTCTTCCCTGCACTCGGCGAACGCCGCAAGCAGCGCGCTGGGTCTCTCTCCGGTGGCGAGCGGCAAATGGTCGCCATGGGTCGGGCGTTGATGATGGATCCCAGCGTGCTGCTGCTGGATGAGCCCAGCGCGGGCCTGTCCCCCGCCCTGCAGGACGAGGTCTTCGTCAACGTCAAGGGCATCAACGCCGCCGGCGTGACCGTCATCATCGTGGAGCAAAACGCCTCGCGGTGCCTGCAGATCGTGGATCGGGGCTACGTGCTGGACCAGGGCCGCAACGCCTACAGCGGCACCGGCAAGGATCTCGCCAACGATCCGAAGGTCATCGAGCTCTACCTCGGTACCCTCGCCAAGGCCTAAGCCTCTCCACGTTTGCCCTCGCTGCGCCCGTCGGCGCGTGCACAGCTTGATCTGCCCACGTGGAGTATGCATTTGCGTATGCGATCCAGAGATCTCCTGACGCGCCCGTAGGTGGCTTGTGACTGGGAGCCTGGACGCGACACTCCGGGTCTGGATCTCAGCCCGTGGACAGCGATGAACGGAGCAGATCCGTCTCTTGGCTCGTGAGTTCTCTGGGTAGTGAGTTCCCAGGGTAGTCCGCGCCACCAAGCAACAACGTGGCACCCGCCGAATGAGGGGCGCTTGCGCAACGGCCCATCGCATCGGCCGGGGCTTGTGGACAGCGCCGGCAAGGTTGCCAGCGTGGATCCACCGGGCTTGTGGACAGCGCCGGCAAGGTTGCCCGCGTGGATCCACCGGGGTTGTGGACAGGGCCGGCAAGGTTGCCCGCGCTGCGACTGTCCACCATCCGATGGGCTCAGAGTAGTTGTGCCGTCTGACACCGAGTCACATCCTGTGGCACACGGCCGCAGTGGATTTCTCGTGTCGCGAGCACGGCTTGGCCGATCTCCCCGCGCATGTAGGCACCGCCCAACGCATCCGCGCCCAGCGCCCAGGTCACGCCAACGGCCGGAACGGGGCCGGGCCACAAGCGGGCCGCTCGCGAACGCGGGGACATCAGCGTGCCTTCAACCGCGCGTCGAGTGTGCACTCGCGCGCACGTAAACGTCCCCATCCGTGCACGGGAGTGCACACTCGGCGGGGAGGTTGCTGATCGCGACCCGCACCGCCGGACGAACATGACCCCGGAAGCGTCAGACGGCTCCCGGGCACACCGATGCTCGTCGTCTCATTGCGTACCGTTTCGAGATCGGTAAACGGTACGCAGTGAGACGACGGCTACCGACCATGCAGAAGGCCCGGCCCCCGAAGGGGACCGGGCCTCCCGGTGAGCGCTAAGGCTTACGGAACCGGCACCTCGACCGGGCCGACAACCTGGATGCTCTCGAACTTCGTGTTGGTGATGTACTCCACGACGTCGATCGTCGCGGCCTTCGGGTCGCCGTACTCGTTGAAGTCGAGCGGGCCCGTCACACCGTCGTAGTTCGGCTGGCCGCCGGCCTGGATGATGGCCAAGCAGTCAGCGTAGGTCTGGCACTGCTCGCCACCAGCGTCAGCGTTGGCGACCATCGGCATCGCAGCGGCGATGGCGGTGCCATCGGCGCAGCCGGCGTAGTCAGCCGCGAGCGCAACCAAGATGGTGGCGTCGTAGGACTGAGCGCCGTACGCGAAGTCGGTGAGATCAGGATTGACCTCGAGCAGACGATCGTTGAACGCATTCACGTCGACCGAGGGATCGCCCGTGGGGACGGAAGCGATGACACCGGTCATCGTGTCCTTGGGGAAGTCCTTGTACGCGGTCGTCGAGATGTTGCCGTCCACGAGGAAGATCTGCAGGTCCTGCGGGCCGACACCCTGCTTGATCATCTCCTGCAGCAGCTTGGTGGTCTCCTCGAAGCCGATGACCTGGACGAACTCGGGGTTGGTGGCCTTGATCTCGGCAACCTCAGCCGCGAAGTCCGGAGCCGCGGGATCGTAGGTGATCTTGGCGGTGATGGTGCCGCCGGCGCCCTCGAAGTCCTTCACGAAGGCATCCTGGAGGCCCACGCCGTAGGGATCCTCGCGAGCAATCGACGCACCGGAGGTCAGACCGAGGTCGGACGCGATACCGGCGATGACAGCGCCCTGGAGTACGTCGGACGGGGCGGTACGGAAGTACAGGCCGTTGTCCGGGTATTCCGTGAGGGTCGGAGCGGTGTTAGCAGGCGAGATCTGGAGAACGCCGTTGCTCGTGATCTTGTCGATGACCGTGAGCGACACGCCCGAGGAGGCAGCACCGATGATGACCTGCACGCCCTTCGAGAGGTGCGAGTCGACCGTCTGTGACGCGAGGTCGGTCTTGGTGTCGCCGGAGTCACCGAACTCGTTGACGACCGGCTGGCCGAGAACGCCGCCAGCGGCGTCGATGTCGACAACGGCGAGGTCTACACCTGCGTACTCGGGCGGCCCGAGGAACGCGAGGTCGCCGGTGGCCGGCAGCAGGGTGCCGATCTTCAGCTGGGTGTTCTTGCAGTCAGTCGAGGGCTCGGGAGTGGGCTCGGCCGACGAGGAGGAGGAGCTAGAGGACGAGGACTCGCTCGAGCTGGAAGCGCTCGAGGAGGACTCACCGCTGCTGCTGCTCCCGCCGCACGCTGCGAGCACGAGGCTCGCAGCGCCGAGAACCACGACCGCCCCGGCAATCGGGCTGCGTCGAATCATGAAGTATCTCCTTAGGGAAGCATGCCGGAGAACCCGGCACCGCTGTCTTGGTGGTTAGAACCTACATGCAAGGGCGCGGAGCCGACACCGCAGGGCGATTTCGAGGCGAGATGGTTGCTAAACCGTAATCGTGCTCGTTATGCAAACGTGACCTACTTCATGACCGTGCCGTGCTCTATGGGGCCGCCTCGTGGCCAAGAACATCGCGGGCCACGTCGGCGAGCGGCCGCCTCGCGTCCATGGCGGCCTGGCGCAACCACGAGTACGCCGCCTCCTCATCCAGACCCAACGTCCGCATGAGGACCCCCTTGGCCCGCTCGACGTCCCGCCGGTCGTTCAGCCGTTCGGTCGCTTCTGTCGCTGCCGCGGCCGAGGCCTGCGCCTGCCCCCTCAACTCCGCCAGCGTCGCCCACCCGGACGCGGCCATCTCGATCGCCGGCATGAGATCACCCCGGTCGACGGGCTTGACCAGGTAGGCCATCGCGCCTGCGTCACGCGCCTGTTCCACGCGTTCGCGCTGCCCAAACGCAGTGACGACGACGACTGCGGTCCTATCCGCGACGGCCCGGGTGACCTCGATCCCGTCCAATCCGGGCATCGCCACATCGGCGAGGAGGACGTCGGGTTGAAGGCGCTCCACCAGTTCAAGTGCCGTGGCACCGTCGTGCGCCTGGCCGACGACGGCGTAGCCCTCCTCGGCCAGCATCTCCACCAGATCCATGCGGATCAGGGCTTCATCTTCGGCCACCACGATGCGCAACACCACGCCACCGAGCCTAGGCGGGGTCCTACTACGCTGTGGCCACGGCCCCGGTATCCCAACCGGCAGAGGAAGCGGTCTCAAACACCGTCCAGTGTGGGTTCGAATCCCACCCGGGGCACACCGTCACGAGCCGTCTGTCCCAACACCGTACGTCGATCGGGCAGAGCCCGTCGCATCCAGATCAGTCAGTCCTGTCCAGATCAGTCGATGTCCATGGTCGGGCGCATCTCGACGATGCGACCGAGTAGGCCGTTGACGAACGCGGGCGACTCGTCCGTGGACAACTCCCCCACCAGCTCCACGGCCTCGTCGAGCGCGACCCCATCGGGTACGCCACCCCAGAGCACCTCATAGGTCGCCATCCGCAGCGCCGCGCGATCGACTCCGGGCATGCGGTCCAACTGCCAACCGAGCGAGTACGTCGCCAGGATCTCGTCGATGCGCTCACGATGCTCGACAACGCCCTGGATCAACTCCTCGGCGTAGGGGTTCATGGCCGAGTCGCCATCCTCTGAGCGCAGCCGTTGCGCTTCGGCGAGCACGACGAGCGGGTCTTCCCCCCGCATGTCTGCGGCGAACAGCACATCAAGGGCCCTGCGCCGGGCCCGGTGTCGAGCAGACATCCGCTAGTTCACGCGACCGAGGTAGGACCCGTCTCGCGTGTCGACCTTGACGAGTGTGTCCGGCTCAATGAAGAGCGGCACCTGAATCTCCGCACCCGTCTCGAGCGTGGCCGGCTTCGTACCGCCCGTTGAGCGGTCCCCCTGGAGACCCGGCTCCGTGTAGGTGATGGTGAGTTCGACGGCGGCGGGGAGTTCGACGTAGAGGGCCGAACCCTCGTGCATCGCGATCACGCACTCCTGGTTTTCCAGCATCCACTTGGCGTTGTCGCCCACCACCGATGTGGGCACCTGGACCTGGTCGTAGCTGGAGGAGTCCATGAAGACCCAGTCGTCACCGTCCCGGTAGAGGTACTGCATGTCGCGCTTGTCGACATTGGCAGTCTCGACCTTGACCCCGGCGTTGAAGGTCTTATCGACCACCTTGCCGGACAGGACGTTCTTCAGTTTGGTGCGCACGAAGGCGCCGCCCTTGCCCGGCTTGACGTGCTGGAACTCCACCACGGTCCACAACTGGCCGTCCAGGTTGAGAACCAGGCCGTTCTTCAGGTCATTCGTCGTCGCCACGGGCGTCCTTCCTCACTCAGCCCAGCACCACGAGGCCACGGTTGGCTGTGGTGAGGGGGGAACACTCCCCCTCCGTCACGATGACGGTGTCCTCGATGCGCACTCCCCCGCGTCCGGCGAGGTAGACACCCGGCTCGATCGTGACCGGAGAACCGGCGAGGAGCATACCCGTGGCCCGCGCACTGAAGAACGGCGCCTCGTGGATCTCCAGCCCCACGCCATGGCCGAGACCATGGTCGAAGTTCGGCCCGTGGCCGGCCTCCTCAATGATCTGACGCGCTGCCGCGTCCACGTCCGCCAGCGCCGTTCCGGCCGTGGCCGCGACTCGACCCGCCGCCTGGGCCGACTCCACCAGGGAGTGAATCTCCCGCTGCCACTCAGCCGGTTCACCGAGAACGAACGTCCGCGTCTCGTCCGCGTGATAGCCGGAGTACTCCGCACCGAAGTCGATGAGCAGGAAGTCGCCGCGGATCAACGGCCGGTCGGTGGGCTGGTGGTGCGGGATCGCCGTGTTCGGCCCGACGGCGACGATCGTGTCGAAGGACACGCGATCGGCCCCGAGTTCCAGCATGGTCGCATCGAGGCGGCGCGCGATCTGCTTCTCGGTGTCCCCCTCGCGTACGCCGGCGACGGTTCGTGCGAGGGCCTCCTCGGAGATCCGACAGGCGGTCACTAGATGCGCCACCTCCTCGGCATCCTTGACCTGGCGCAGCGACTCGACGAGGTCTGTGGTCTCGCGCAGCACTGCTGTCGAGTCACCCAGGGCCTCCTCGAGTGCTCGCCACTGGCTCACGGTGATGTGTGCGGTTTCGACGGCCAGCGGGCCTCCCACGGAGTCACGCCAGTGCCGCGCGACGGCCGTGAGGGTGGCTCGGTCCACGAGGAGCGGAAGTCCCGGTGATTCCTCACTCGCCTGGAGGACGTAACGCCCATCCGTGCCGAGGAGCGCGGTCTGGTCCGTCAGCAGCAGGATGCCGTTGCTCCCGCTGAAGCCGGTGAGGTAGCGGACGTTCGGCAATGAGGTGACGAGCAAGCCCGCCGCGTCGGGGACGTGCTGCGTCACGAGTTCCCACGCCCGCCGTCGGCGCTCGGCGTGCTGCTCGCTCATGCCTGGAGTCGTGCGGCGATCGCACCGAGGGCAAGCACGTAGGACTCCACCCCGAATCCGGCAATGGATCCGGTGACGACGCCGGCGATGACCGAGGTGTGCCGGAATTCTTCACGCGCGGCCGGGTTGGACAGATGTACCTCCACCGTCATGGATGACACCTGAGCGAGCGCGTCACGCAGCGCGTAGGAGTAGTGCGTGAATGCCCCGGCGTTCAGGACAACGGGAGTTCTGGCGTCCGCGGCCTCGTGCAGCCACTGGACCAGTTCTGACTCCGAGTCGGTCTGCCGCACCTCCACCGACAGACCGAGTTCGGCACCGGTGGCTTGGCACAGATCGGCGAGTTCTGCATGCGTCGTGTGACCGTAGATGTCGGGCTCTCGAACGCCGAGGCGCCCGAGATTGGGCCCGTTGAGGACGAGAACCCTGTGGCCGCTCATGTCGATACCTCCGCGTACGCCGCTGCAAGAAGGGCCGGATCGGGCCCCTCCAGGAGGCCAGGATGCCCGATCTGGTCCAGCACGACGAAGCGCAGCATGTCTCCGCGCGTCTTCTTGTCCATGCGCATGGCCCCTAGGAGGGCATCCCAGCGACCACCGGAGTACGTCGTCGGGAGGCCGAGCACCTCAAGGACCTCGCGGTGCCGGTCCACGCCCGCATCATCGAGGCGACCTGCGAGTCGGGCGAGTTCGGCGACGTAGACCATGCCCACACTGATCGCGGCTCCGTGCCGCCAGCGGTAGTTCTCCACCCGCTCGATGGCATGACCGAAGGTGTGCCCGTAGTTGAGCACCTCGCGCCCCAGCGTCGCGCGCCCCACCGCCTCGCGCAGGTCCCCCGAGACGACATCGGCCTTGACCCGGATCGCCCGCTCCACGACCTCACGAAGCTCCACACTGCCCGGATCGACAACGGCCTCGGGCGCCGCCATCACGATGTCGAGAATCGCCGTGTCGCGCACCAATCCGCATTTCACGGCCTCAGCGAGTCCGGAGACGAGTTCGTTGCGCGGCAGTGTCTCCAAGGCGGTGAGGTCGCACAGGACGCCGACGGGTTCGTGAAAGGACCCCACGAGATTTTTGCCCGCGGCCGTGTTGATGCCGGTCTTGCCGCCCACCGCCGCATCCACCATCCCGAGGACGGTCGTTGGGACGGACACGAAGCGGACTCCGCGCAGCCATGTCGCCGCCACGAACCCCGCGAGGTCCGTGGTCGCACCACCACCAACACCCACGACCGCGTCGGTTCTGGTGAATCCCTCCTGCCCCAGGATGTTCCAGCAGAAAGCCGCGACCTCCGCGGACTTGGCCTCCTCCGCGTCCGGAACCTCCAGCGCGATCGCCGTCACACCCTGGTCAGACAAATCAGCGCGGATGACCTCGGCCGTCGCCGACAGCGCCGCAGGAGCAATGATCGCCGCACGCTGCACCTGATCGCCCAGCATCGCAGGCAGTTCCCCCAGGAGGCCGCGGCCGACCAGGACGTCGTAGGGGCGCTCGGCATTGACCGCGATCGAGGCGACGGCAGGATCGGTAGCGTCAGGCATTGCCATCCTCCCGGACGAGCTCCCACACATCGTTCACGATGGCATCCAGCGGCCGGCCATCCGTGTCCACGGTCCACGTGGCGACCTCCTCGTAGAGCGGTGTTCGCTCATCGAGCAACCGCATCAGAGTGCCGCGCACGTTGCCGAGCAAAAGTGGTCGCGCCGTTCCCAAACCGACGCGCTTGGTCGCCTCCGCAATTCCCACGCGCAGCCACACGACAGGCTGTTCGCGGAGAAGCACCCGGGTCCTGGGGTCGAGAACCGAGCCGCCGCCCAGGGAAACCACAGCGTCGTCGACCTCCAGCGCACGAGCCACGGCTCCCGCCTCGCGGGCACGGAAGGCCGCCTCGCCGTCCGAGACGAAGATGTCACCCACGGACTTGCCGATCTCGTCCTCGATGAGTCGATCCGTATCGAGGAATTCGACGCCGAGCCGTGTCGCCACACGCTGCCCCACGGAGGACTTGCCGGCCCCCGGTGCACCGACCACCACAAGGTGACTCATCTGATGGCCAGGTTGTCCAGGTACGCCGTGAGGTTGCGACGGGTCTCCGCGATCGAATCGCCTCCGAACTTTTCCACCACCGCATCCGCCAGGACCAATGCGACCATGGCCTCGGCCACGACCCCGGCGGCGGGGACAGCGCACACGTCGCTGCGCTGATTGATGGCTTTGGCGGCCTCGCCTGTCGTCACATCGACCGTCTGCAGCGCGCGCGGAATCGTGGAGATCGGCTTCATCGCCGCCCGGACACGCATGGTCTCCCCGGTGCTCATGCCGCCTTCGGTCCCACCGGAACGCCCACTGGTCCGCACGAGACGACCCTCGTCGGAGACGATCTCGTCCTGGGCCGCCGAACCCCGACGAGCAGCCAGGTCGAACCCGTCACCGACTTCCACGCCCTTGATGGCTTGGATTCCCATGAGGGCTGCCCCGAGTCGCGCATCGAGTCGGCGATCCCAGTGCACGTGGCTGCCGAGCCCGGGCGGCAATCCATGGACGACCACCTCGACGACGCCCCCCAGCGTGTCTCCCTCGCGGTGGGCGAGGTTGATCTCGTCCTGCATGCGCTGCGAATCCTCGGGATCGAGGGCACGCACGGGGTCCTCATCGATCAGCGCCAGGTCATCGGGTGTGGGCACCCTGTCCGTCGCGGCCGCGGCCGAGCCAATCCGCACCACGTGGCTGAGGACCTCGATCCCACCCACCTCGAGCAGAAACGCCTTGGCCACTGCCCCGAGGGCCACCCGTGCCGCCGTCTCGCGGGCGCTCGCGCGCTCCAGGATCGGTCGGGCGTCGTCGAACCCGTACTTCTGCATTCCGACCAGGTCTGCGTGACCGGGCCGCGGGCGCGTAAGGGGGGCATTGCGAGCAAGATCCGCCAAGGCTTCGGGATCCACGGGATCGGCCGACATCACCGTCTCCCACTTGGGCCACTCACTGTTGCCCACCTCAATGGCAACGGGGCCGCCCATAGTGGTGCCGTGGCGTACCCCGCCGAGCAGCGTGACGCGATCCTCCTCGAACTTCATCCTGGCCCCGCGGCCGGCACCGAGTCGGCGACGCCGCAAATCGTTCGCGACCATCTCGCTTGTGATACACACACCTGCCGGGAGTCCCTCGAGGATGGCGACTAGCGCCTGCCCGTGGGATTCGCCCGCGGTTAGCCAGCGCAGCATCGTGACCCCTTTCGCACAAGCGCATCCTCTCAGAGTCGCGCGTGCGCGAATCGTTAACCCGCCGCGGCCGCCCGGAGGGCCACCCGCATGGGCTCAACCTCGGGCTCACGGCCGGTCATGAGCCGGACCTGGTCGACTGCCTGCCACAGGAGCAGATCGAGCCCGTCCGCGAGCACGCCTCCGACCGTCTGCCACGCGCGCGTGAGTGCGGGCGGCTCCTGCGCGTAGGCCACATCGAGGAGTGCCCCGGGCTGGGCAGGAACGTCGGCGACCAGATGATCGGCGGCACCCCACGGAACCGTGCTGATGACGACGGCGCGATTGAGGAGATCCCCGGCCTCGCCCCAGGCGCGCAGGGTCACGCGGACACCGAGGCGCTCCCCCACCTCGACAAGTCCCGCCGCGCGCGCAGGCGAGCGGACGGCCGCGACAACATGGGTCGCGTCGAGCAGTGATGCCGCAGCCACCGCGCTCCGCGCCGTCGCGCCTCCTCCGATGATTGCGACCTCCGATGCCGCAAGCGGATCTGACGCGGCGGCGCGTAGGGCGGCCACCATGCCGGCGACGTCGGTGTTGTCACCGCGGCGCTGGCCACCGTCAAAGATCACGGTGTTGGCGGCGCCGGTCACCTGGGCCACCGCTGAGATGTCATCAAGCAGGGGTAGGACCGCCGTCTTCAACGGCATGGTGAGTGACAACCCGGCCCATTCGGGTCCACATGAGTCGATAAAAGACGCGAGCCTCGCCTCATCCACGTCGATGGCGTCGTACGACCAATTCAAGCCGAGGGTGGCATAGGCGGTGCGATGCAGCACCGGCGACAGACTGTGCCCAATCGGTGAGCCGAGGACCGCCGCGCGACACTGGGTCACGGCTGAACCGGCTCGGTGCTGTCCGCGTAGTTCTCCTGGAACTTCTGCTTCCAGCGGAGGAACTGATCGTAGTCCGCGGTGAACTTGGTGGTGAGGGTGTCCGGATCCACCGTGACGAAGTAGAGCCAATCACCGCTCGCCGGATTGAGGGCGGCTTCCAACGCCTCCTGACCGGGCGAGTTGATCGGTGTTGGCGGCAATCCATCGATCACGTAGGTGTTGTACGGCGAGTCCGTCGCGAGCATGTCGTTCGACAGCATGAGGACGTCGGTCTTGAGGGCGTAGTTCACGGTGGAGTCGAACTGGAGTTTCATGCCCTGGGCGAGCCGGTTGTAGACGACTCGAGCGACCTTGCGGAAGTCCTCGGGCGAAACTTCGGCCTGCACCAGGCTGGCGACGATGAGGACCTCTTCGGGTGAGTAGCCCAACTTCTTCGCGCGCTTTTCCAGGTTGACCTCGTCCGCCGCAATGTTGAATCGACGCACCATGACACCGAGGACCTCCTCGGCGGTGCGTCCGGGAATGATTTCGTAGGACGCCGGGAAGAGCAGACCTTCCGCGTGACCATCGGCCCACTCGGGCAGATCAAGGCCGACGGGATTCGCGAGGGCGGCATCGAGCTCGGCACGACTCAGACCGGTGCGATCAGAGGTGACGATCACGGTCTCATCGAGGCGCAGTCCCTCGGGGAGCACGAGAGGGGCGGCGCGGGTCGCCGGATCGAGCATCGCGTCGATCACCTCCGCCGCGTCCATTCCTGTGGTGAGCGAGTACACGCCGGGGCCGATCCGCGTTGCCCGCTCGTCGAGTTCGGCCGCCGCGAGGAAGGCATCGGTGGAGGTCACAACACCGGCCTCAGCGAGCGACACCGCCAACATGCCTAGCGAATCTCCTGAGTTCACCACGATGAGGACCGGCTGGCCCGCGACGATGCTGCTCTGCTCGCTCTGGGACAACCCGCGAACGAAGTCGTAGATCAAGAATCCCGCAGCGACCAGGGCAATGAGCGTGAGGGCCGTTACGAACCAGCGAATCGGACTGCGTTTGTTTCGCGACGGCGGGAGTGGATCTTCCGTGAGAAAGGGCACGAGCTGGCTCACGACCGGTCCTCCTTCCGCTCACGCCCCTCGACGGTAACCTCCCGACCGGCGGGAGTCCCGTCGGCGCGCTCGTGGGCCAGTGCACTCTCCAAGATCACCACTGCCGCGGCCTGGTCGACGACAGCGCGTGAGTTCTTGGTAGTGCGCCCGGCCTCATGGAGGGCCCGCTGAGCCGTGACGGTGCTCATCCGCTCATCGACGAGTCGCACCGGTATGCCGGCAGCGCCGGCCAACTGCTTCGCGAACTCCACGGCCGCGGATCCCGCGGGCCCGATCGTGCCCTCCAACGTGAGCGGTAGCCCCACGTAGACGACACGGGCGCCGTACTCCTCCACAATCGCCACGAGTGCGGCGAGTGTGCGGGAGTCGCGCGGCACGGTCACCTCGGGTACGGCCAAGATCCCATCGGGGTCGCTGCGCGCCACCCCGACCCGCACCGAACCAACGTCGATAGCGAGCCTGACTCCGCGCTCCAGGTCAGGCATCCCCGGCCAGGCTGGCCACGTAGTGGGCTGCGGCGGCGAACGCCTCATCGAGGCCCTCGGGCCGAGTGCCGCCGCCCTGCGCGATGTCGTCTTTGCCGCCACCCCGCCCCTCAACCGCGGGCATGGCCGCGGTGAGGAGGTCCTTCGCCGTGAGCCCGAGTTCACGCGCACGATCGTTGACGACGCTCACCATGGCGACACGCCCGTCAGCCACCGTTGCTCCGATCAGGCCTACGCCCATGTCCGGCCGCGTCGTGGCCTTGGCCCGCATGGCCAACTCGCGCAGATCGTTGGCGGAGAGGCCCTCGGGCGCACGGTAGGCCCACAACCGGAAGGGACCGAAGTCTCGGCCCTCGCCGATCACACCCTCCACGTTGGCGGTGAGTTGCGCGCTCTTGAGCCGCTGAAGTTCGCGTTCGGAGTCCTTGAGCCGGGTCATGAGGCCCTCGATGCGCTCGGGCAACTCCTCCGGTCGCGCCTTGACCAACGTGGTCAACTGATCCACGAGAATGTGTTCGCGCGCCAGATGCCGATACGCGTCAACACCGACAAGCGCTTCGACACGCCGCACGCCCGCACCGATTGAGCCTTCCGACAAGAAGCTGACCAGGCCAAGCTGACCGGATCGCTGGGCGTGCGTGCCGCCGCAGAGCTCGTGCGCCCAGTCGCCGACGGACACCACACGGACCTCACTGCCGTACTTCTCTCCGAAGAGCGCCATGGCGCCGAAGGCACGGGCTTCGTCGAGGGTCATGAGTTGGGCCATGACTTCGAGGTCTTCCTCGAGGACGTCGTTCACCTTCGCCTCGACGTCGCGCAGCGTCGAAGCACCCACCGGACCGGTGCTGGGGAAGTCAAAGCGCAAGCGGCCCGGCGCATTCTCCGATCCCATCTGGGTGGCCGTGTCACCAAGGAACTCGCGGAAGGCTCGGTGGACGAGGTGCGTCGCCGTGTGCGCTCGCGAGATCGCGCGTCGACGCTCCACGTCGACGTGGCCGAGCACCTCCTCGCCGACGGTTAGCTCGCCGCTCGACACCGAAGCGCGGTGGATGAACAGTCCGGGCACGGGCGGCTGGACGTCGTACACGTCGAGGACGGCCCCCCCGGCGGTGGTGATGCGGCCATGGTCACCGAGCTGTCCGCCGGCCTCGGCATAGAACGGTGTGCGGTTGAGGACCACCTCGACGTGCTCACCCTCGCGCGCCACGGGGACTGAGGCACCATCGCGCAGCAGCCCGGTCACGACGGCTTCGGTCGTGGTCTCGAGATATCCCGTGAAGCCGGTGGTCCCGCCGGTCTCGAGGACCTCGCGGTACGCCGTCACCGCGGTGACGCCCGCCTTGCGGGAACGGGCATCGGCTTTGGCGCGTTCACGCTGCTCAGACATGAGTCGACGGAACCCCGCTTCGTCGACATCGAGGCCGGCCTCGCGGGCCATTTCCAGCGTGAGGTCGATGGGGAAGCCATAGGTGTCATGGAGGACAAAGGCTTGATCGCCCGCGAGTACGCCGCTGCCGTTGGAGCGCACCTCACTGGCCGCCAGGTCGAAGATCTGGGTGCCGGTCTTCAACGTCTGCAGGAAGGAGGCCTCCTCCTGGATCGACACGCTCGTGATCCGCTTGGCCTCGTCGTTCAATTCCGGGTACTGCGGTGCCATCGTCGTGATGGTCGTCCCCATGAGTTCGGCGATCGATGGATCCTCACAGCCGAGGATGCGCATGTTGCGAATAACCCGTCGCATCAATCGACGCAGGACGTAGCCGCGGCCCTCGTTACCGGGCACGATGCCGTCACCGATGAGGAACGCACACGTCCGGGAGTGATCCGCAATCACGCGTAGCGCAACGTCGGACTTCTCCCCGCTGCCGTAGCGGACGCCGGTGAGTTCGCTCGCCCGGTTCAAGATGGCCAGTGTTGTGTCGATCTCGTAAATGTTGTCCACGCCCTGGAGCAGCGCGGCCATGCGCTCAAGCCCCATCCCGGTGTCGATGTTCTTGGCTGGGAGCGGACGCACGATGTCGAAGTCGTCCTTGGCCCGAACGGCGGAAAGCTCGTCCTGCATGAAGACGAGATTCCAGACCTCAAGGTAGCGATCCTCGTCGACGATTGGTCCACCCTCGCGTCCGTAGGCGGCTCCGCGGTCGTAGTAGATCTCCGAGCACGGGCCACCCGGACCGGGTACGCCCATCGACCAGTAGTTGTCCTTGGCATCCCGTCGCTGGATCCGATCCTTGGGGATGCCGACGTCGCGATGCCAAATGTCAGCGGCCTCATCATCGTTGTCGTAGACGGTCACCCACAGCAGATCCTCGGGGAAGCCGAAGCCTCCGTCGGAGACCGGTCCGGTGAGGAGTTCCCAGGCATAGGGGATCGCGCGTTCCTTGAAGTAGTCACCGAAGGAGAAGTTGCCGGCCATCTGGAAGAACGAAGCGTGACGGGTCGTCTTGCCGACCTCTTCAATATCCAGCGTCCGGACGCACTTTTGGACGCTGGTGGCGGTCGGGTAGGGCGGCGGGGCCTCCCCGAGGAAGTACGGCTTGAAGGGCACCATTCCGGCGTTGACGAAGAGCAGGGTGGGGTCGTCGAGCAGCAACGAGGCCGACGGGACCACCTGGTGGCCGCGGTCGGCGAAGAAGCGCAGAAACCGGGAACGGATCTCTGCCGATTCCATTAGCGGGGCCCTTCAGTGGTGTCGGTGGATGCCGGCGGGGTGGATCCGCTACGGCGTCCCGGGGTGGCGGGTGCGGACTTGGCTTCGGCGAGGACGCGTGCGGCCGCCGCACCGGTGGCCGATGTGCGCGGCACGGTGGAAGGCTCCTCGTGTCCGGTTCCCCCCAGCGCCGCCATGAGTCCCCGGGCGGAGGTCGCCCACTGGGCTGCTGAACCGCTGGCGGCTTGAACGCTGCCGACCACGCCCCTCTCTCGGGCGTCCTCCCACAGTTGCTGGCCGCGACGGTAGGCCAGCACTCCACCGGCCGCACCAAGGGCGACCCAGAAGGTCCTGCGCATACGCGAACCCTAACGCTCCGGACGGCGAGCCTGGGCCAGGCGCTCGGCGATCTCCGCCCAGGCGGCCTCATCTCCCCGGCCCGTGGGCTCGTAGTACCGACGATCCGCGAGGACATCAGGGAGGTACTGCTGGCGCGCCACACCACTGGCCACGTCGTGGGGGTAGACGTATCCCGAACCGTGGCCGAGGGCCCGAGCTCCCGGGTAGTGCGCGTCGCGCACATGAGCGGGCACTGTGCCGATGCGGCCGGACCGTACGTCGGCCTGCGCGGCGTCGACCGCGACGGTCACGGCGTTCGACTTGGGACTCAGCGCGAGGTGGATCGTCGCCTGGGCGAGGATCAGTCGGCCCTCGGGCATGCCGATGAACGCGACCGCCTCCGCGGCGGCCACGGCTGTGTGGAGGGCTGTGGGATCAGCCATGCCGATGTCCTCACTCGCGAGAATGATCAGGCGCCGGCTGATGAAGCGCGGATCCTCCCCGGCTTCGATCATCCGCGCGAGGTAGTGCAGCGCTGCGTCCACGTCGCTTCCGCGCACGCTCTTGATGAAGGCGCTGATGACGTCGTAGTGCTGGTCGCCGTCGCGGTCGTAGCGGACGGCCGCGGTTTGCACGGCGGCGGTGACGTCGTCCACCGTGAGTGTCGCCCCACGACCGCGCGATGACGTCACGAGCCCCGCTGCCGCCTCAAGCGCCGTGAGCATGCGTCGCGCATCTCCCGATGCGATGCGCAGGAGGTGTTCCCGTGCTTCCTCGGCAAGAGCCACCGAACCCTCGAGTCCGCGGGGGTCGGCCACGGCGCGATCGAGCAACGCACCAAGGTCTTCATCGTCCAGCGGCTGCAGAGTGAGCATGATGCTGCGGGACAGCAGCGGCGAGACCACCGAGAAGCTGGGGTTCTCCGTCGTCGCCGCGATCAGAGTCACCCAGCCGTTCTCGACGGCCGGGAGCAGCGCGTCCTGCTGAGTCTTGCTGAAGCGGTGCACCTCGTCGACGAAGAGGACCGTGCCCTTGCCCTGCATCCCGAGCGCCGATCGGGCAGCATCAATGACCTCCCGGACATCCTTGACTCCGGCCGTGACCGCGGACAGTTCCACGAACCTCCGGCCGGTGGCCTTGCTCACCAGGTGCGCGAGCGTGGTCTTGCCGGTCCCGGGTGGACCCCACAGGATGACCGACACAGCCGCGCCGGGATCCCCTTCCAGCAGTCGCCGAAGCGGCGACCCGTCGGCGAGGAGGTGCCGCTGCCCGGCAAGGTCCGCCACACCCTGCGGGCGCATCCTTACGGCGAGCGGAGCGTCGGCCCGGCCGGGCCCAGCTGCTTCGTCGAAGAGAGTGGCGCTCACGGGATGACCCTACGCGCAACTAATTCCTCACTGCGGCGACCACGACGCCATTGGACTTGACCGCACCTGAGATGACCTCGAGGCGCACCTTCTTGGGCGTCGAGACCTTCCAGGTGAAGGCGCCCGAGGCACTGACCGTTACCGGCTTCCCGACCGTCCACCTCTTGGCGCCCTGCACCCGATAGCGCGGTGTGAGGACCGCGCCCTCGAGTCCGTTCGTCGTGCCGCGCACCGTGATCATCTTGGCCTTCTTGCCCTTGCCCCGCTTGGCCGTGATCGTGATCGACTCCTTCGGCTCGGGATCGGGTTCGGGAGTCGCGCTGTCCAGGCGCACGCCGACATTGACGGTCATCTGCGCACCCGACGACGTGACGCCGTTAAGTTGCAGCGTGTAGTCACCCGGCCCCTGGCCGGCCGGGACGGGGATCTTCCCGGTGGCTACGCCGTTGGCATCGGCCTTCAAGGACACGGTCTCCAGCGGCTCCGATCGTTGTGACGTGCCGCGCGCGTGCACGGAGCCGGCGGGCGAGCCCGGCTGCGGCCCGAAGATGCTCACGTCGAAGATGCTGCTCGGCCACAGCGACGAGATCGTCATGTCGAACGTCGGCGCCGGCGGGAAGGTCGGCGCCGGCGGGACGGTGGGTGTGCCGAACCACCACAGCTGGGACTGGAAGATCGGATTGGTCGGCCCCGTGGAGACCGTCACGGACTTGGTGTCGTCCTCCGTCTTGGGCGCGACCGTAACGTCGACGTGCACGCCGTCCACGGTGCCGTCACCTTGGCCGGGCGCCGGCGGATCGATGGGCTCGAGCGGAGCCGGAGGAATGGGTGTGGGATCCGCCCCGCAGTTGGTCGGACTGTCCAGGTCCTTGTCGAAGTCCAGGAAGGCCGGCACACCGCCGCAGTCCACGCGCACGTCGGCGAGATTGTCGGCCGCATCGAGTGAATTGCTGCCCGGACCGCCGCGCATGTCGTCGCTGCCGCCCTCGCCTTCAAGGTAGTCGTCGCCCGGGCCGCCGTCGAGGAGGTCGTTGCCCGGGCCGCCGTACAAGCGATCGGCCCCGCCGAGGCCGCTCAGGGAGTCGTTGCCCGCGCCGCCCTGCACGTAGTCGCTGCCCTGGCTGCCCCGGAATGTCAGCGGCACGGACGCCTGATCCATGATGGCGACGTTGGTCGGCCCGTAAGCCAACGCAAAATCCACGGAGACACCCGGGGGCGGGCCGTCGAAGGTGCATACCACCTGAGCTGTGGGCACGTTGGTGGGCAGGCACCTGCCGGCGCCCGTGAGTAGCGGACGGCCGAGGCTCTCCTCCATGTCGTCCCAGACCCGCACGGTATAGATGCCCAGCCTTGACGACTCGATGATCTGGAGCAACTCGTTCTCGCCCATGGACACTGTGCTCGCGGCGATCCGGAACGACTCGCTCCCGCTCACGAGGATGGCCTCGGCCGTCGCCGACAGCCCCACAGGAGCAACGATCGCCGCCGCGGGAGCCGCGACGACGGCCCCGCCGCCGATGAGAGCGGCCGCCAGCGCAGGCACGCCGATACGACGCAAGATCTTCATGGCAGGTCCTCCCGAGGTTGAGTCACCAGACTAGGCCTTCGAGGCTGGCGAGGACAGGCCATGAAGGAGCGCCGAGCGGTATCGCCCCACCTCCTCGAACCCCACCGACTGGTAGGTCCGAGCCGCTGCCGCGTTGTCGGCGTACATCTCCAGCCACACCCCGGTGGAGCCCGACGCAAGGGCCTCGGTGGCCAGGGAGGCCGTGATGGTCCGGCCCAGGCCCTCGCCCCGGCGAGCGGGATCAGTGCAGATGCTCACCAGGTGAGCGCGCCTGTGCGCCGACCTCGCGCGCGCGCCCACCGCGATGAGGTCGTCGCCGTCGGTAATCCCACGCCATTCCTCGACATCGGGATCACCGGCATGAATGTATGCCGAGGATGAATGCTCCAGCAGCCGGTCGATCCGCGGATCAGCCGCGTCGAGCCGCACGGTTTCGACCGCCGGGGTGGAGCGGGAGGTGAGTTCCCACAGGGACCAGTGGCCGGGGTCTGGGCCCTGCAAGGACGGCGGAAGAGTGTCGTAGATGTGATCGTGGACGTGTACGCCGTCCAGACCGTGCACCCGGAGCACCTCAATGAGCCCCCGGATCCGCGCCGGGTCATCCCCGAGGGCGCTCACCCAGGTCTCCTCGGCCCGACGGCCGCGTCGAATGAACGCCACGTGATCGCCATCGACCACATAGTCCTCAACCCCGGCGCCGTCCGCGAGGCGCAACCGCAGGAAGGGATCAGCCGGTCGGGCCAGCAGCAGCGGGTGCTGCATCGATTCCCGCCTCCTTGCGCTGCTTCGGCGTGATCGGTGTCGGCGCGCCAGTGAGCGGGTCCTGCCCACCGCCGGTCTTGGGGAAGGCAATGACATCGCGAATACTCGAGGCGCCCGCCAAGAGCATGGCCACCCGATCAATGCCAAAGGCGATCCCGCCATGCGGGGGCGGACCAAACTGGAACGCATCGAGCAGGAACCCGAACTTCGACTGGGCCTCCTCCTCGGTCATCCCCAGCAGACCGAAGACGCGCTCCTGGACGATTCGCTGGTGAATACGGATTGATCCGCCACCGATCTCGTTGCCGTTGCAGACCATGTCGTAGGCCCAGGCCAGCGCCCGATCGGGAGCCGACTCGAAGGTCTCGATCCAGTCGGCGTTTGGCGACGTGAACGGGTGATGCACCGCCGTCCAACCCTGCGTCCCGTCGTCCTCCTCGGTGCGCTCGAACATGGGTGCATCGACGACCCACAGGAACGACCATTCGGACTCATCGACGAGTCCCAAGCGCTGCGCGATCTCAAGTCGTGCCGCTCCAAGCAGGGCTCGTGCATCGGCGAGAGGGCCGGCAGCGAAGAACGTGCAGTCTCCCGGCTGGGCGCCCACGGCTTCGCGCAGGCCCGCGCGCTCAGCATCCGACAGATTTTTGGCCACCGGGCCGCCAAGTTCGCCGTCCTCCGTGAAGGTGACGTAGGCCAGCCCCTTGGCACCGCGCTGCTTGGCCCATTCTTGCCACGCATCGAACTGACGGCGCGGTTGATCCGCTCCCCCGGGCATCACCACCGCGCCCACGTACGGCGCTTGGAACACCCGGAACGGCGTATCCGTGAAGTAGTCCGTGAGGTCGACGAGTTCGAGATCGAAGCGCAGGTCGGGCTTGTCGGTGCCGAAACGCCGCATCGCCTCGGCGTAGGTCATGTGCGGGATATCGCCGAGATCCACGTCCAAGATGCCCTTCCACAGAGCACGGACCACTGCCTCCCCCACCGCGATGACATCGGCCTGCTCGACAAAAGACATCTCGATGTCCAACTGGGTGAACTCCGGCTGCCGGTCACCGCGGAAATCCTCATCCCGGTAGCAGCGGGCGATCTGGAAGTAGCGCTCCATGCCGGCCACCATGAGTAGTTGCTTGAACAATTGCGGCGACTGCGGGAGGGCGTACCACGATCCCGGTTGCAGCCGCGCGGGCACAAGGAAGTCGCGGGCGCCTTCCGGGGTTGACGCGGTGAGGGTTGGCGTCTCGATCTCCAAGAAGCCGCGGTCAAACAGGACCTGCCGGCAGATGCGATTCAGCTCAGAGCGCATGCGGAGGTTGCCGCCCGGCCCTGCCCTGCGCAGGTCCAGGTAGCGGTGGCGCAGGCGGGCTTCCTCGCCAACGTTGATGCGGTCATCGATGGGGAACGGCAGCGGCGCGGACTCACTGAGGACCTCGACGACGTCCGCCATGACCTCGATCTGACCCGTCGGGAGGTCGGGGTTCTCGTTGCCCTCGGGGCGGCGCTCCACCGTGCCCACGACCTTGATGCAGTACTCGTCCCGCAGACCATGGGCAACGTCGGCCTCGCGCACCACGACCTGAACGACGCCGGAGGCATCGCGCAGATCCAGAAACGCCACGCCACCATGGTCGCGTCGCCGAGCTACCCACCCCGCGAGAGTGACGGTCGAGTCGACATCGTCGGCACGCAAGGTGCCGGCCTCGTGCGTGCGAATCACGATGCTCCTTCTTCGGTCGCGGCCACGATCTGCGGCCATCGATCAGTATCGGGGGGCGACCAGGTGCCGGGGTCCGCCGGGATCTGCTCACCACTCCGGATGTCTTTGACGCTGTCGCCGGCATCGTCTGCGCCAGCCGGGAACCAGACGAACGGTATGCCCCTCCGGTCGGCGTACTTAATCTGCTTGCCGAACTTGGCGGCCCGCGGGGCGACCTCGCAGGGGATGCCGCGCTGGCGCAATCCGGCGGCGACCGCATCGCTGGCACCCCGCGACTCGTCATCCGTGACGGCGACGAGGACGGCGGAGGGAACCTTGCGCGTGGCGCGCACCAGTCCGCGCCCCAGGAGCAGCGAGACCAAGCGCGTCACCCCGAGCGAGATACCGACTCCTGGGTAGGTGGTCTTTCCGTCGGTGGCCAACGAGTCATAGCGACCCCCGGAACAAATCGACCCGAAGGATTCATAGCCCTCGAGGAACGTTTCGTAGACGGTCCCGGTGTAGTAGTCGAGGCCGCGCGCGATGTGCAGGTCGGCCATCACCACGCCCGGCTGCCGCGCCGAAGTCGTGGCGATGACCGCAGCGAGTTCGGCGAGGCCCTCGTCGAGCAATGCGTTGCGCACGCCGAGTGCCTGCACTTCCTGAACGAAGGACATGTCCGCAGCGCGAATCTGCGCCAACGCCAACACGGCGTCTACGGCGGAGTCCGCGAGCCCCCCATCGTCACGGAGCATTTGGCGCACCCGGTCGGCGCCGACCTTGTCGAGCTTGTCGATGGCCCGCAGGACGTTCGCGGTATCGGTGATGCCCAAGCCCGCATAGAAACCCTCCAGAATCTTGCGGTTGTTGACGCAGATGCGGACCGTAGGCAGGAACGGCAGTGCGGCGAAGACCTCAGCCATGACCAGGGCCATCTCAGCTTCGTGCTGCGCTGCCAACTCGTTGACGTCGACGATGTCGATATCCGCCTGGGTGAACTCGCGAAAGCGACCCTCCTGCGGCCGCTCTCCCCGCCAGACCTTCTGGATCTGGTAGCGGCGAAGCGGGAATTCAAGGCGCCCGGCGTTCTCAACGACGTAGCGCGCAAAGGGAACGGTGAGGTCGAAATGCAGCGCGAGGGCATCATCGGAGCCAGGCTCATCATGGATGCGGCGAACGGAGTAGACCTCCTTGTCGATCTCACCCTTGCGGAGAAGGACATCGACCGGCTCCACACTGCGTGTCTCGAGCGAACTGAATCCGTGCAATTCAAAGATGCGCTGGGCGGCGTCGAGGACAGCGAGCTCCACGAGGCGACCCTCGGGCAGCCACTCAGGGAAGCCGGACAGTGTGGCGGGCCGAGCCATCACAACCCCCGCGGCTTCGGCGCCGAGCCGAGTTCGAGGAGGAAGGGGTTGGTAGCGCGCTCCCGTCCGATCGTGGTCGTCTCTCCATGGCCCGGCAGCACGACCGTGTCATCGTCCAGCGGTGTGATCACGCGCTGAAGACTTTCGGTCATCGCGGCAGGATCACCTCCGGGTAGGTCGGTCCGACCGATCGATCCTGCGAAGAGGAGATCTCCGCTCCACAGGATCGGCGGCCTCGTCTCCTCGCGTTCGACACCGAAGGTGACCGAACCCTCCGTGTGTCCTGGCGCGTGCGCGACGGTCAGAGGGATCCCAGCGATCTCGATCCTCTCCCCGTCAGTGAGCAGTCGGACGTCGTCCGGTTCGGTGAGCTCGAGTTCGCCCTGGGTCATCGACATCAGTTGATCGCGCGACATGCTGAACGTCGTCCCCACGATGTCCGCGAGCCGATAGCGGTCATCGGTGTGGATGTAGGCAGGAATATCGCGACCAGCCGTGAGCGGTGCAACCGACCACACGTGATCGAGGTGACCATGGGTGAGCAGGACGGCCACCGGGCGAAGACGATGCTTCTCGAGGAGATCCTGCAGCGGCCCCAGACTCGCCTGGCCGGGGTCGACGACGAGACAGTCTTCGCCCTCACCGGTTGCGACCGCATAACAATTCGTGCCCCAAGCACCCGCGGGGAACCCTTTCACCAACACAGTGTTCTCCAGGCGAGCACGCGGACCTCCATGCTGGGACACCTCCAGGCGAGACAGTTCCCTGCGGGGACGACGGGTCACAGCGGGGACTACGGGCGCGCCTGAGCCTACCGGGGCGGCATCCCGCAGCCGCGCCTACGTAGACTCGCGCGACGGCGCAACCGCGCCCTCGCAACGCAACGGGAGGAATCAGTGACGTCGAGCAAGCGCCGCCGGGAGGTTGCGCGGGCCAAGGCCGAGCGCCAGGCTGCCCGCCGGGCCGAGGCTTCCTCCCGCCGCAAGCGAACCAACACCATCGTGGCGGTCGTTGTCGTCCTCGCCGTCATCGTGGGTGGCATCACGTGGTTCGCTCTCACGCGTCCGTCCAGCACGCCTGACGCCGGTCAGCCCACCGACGCCACGACGGCCCCCGTCGATCCAACCGAGGCACCGACAGACACCCCCACCGAGGCACCGACGGACGCGCCCACCGATGGGGCCACCGACGCCCCCACCGACGCCCCTGTGGACCCCGATTGTGCGCCGGCTCCGACGCCCCGCCCGGACGACCTGTCCTGGGATGCCGCACCCGCCAACGCACTCGAACCCGGCACGGCCTACACGATGACCCTCGCCACCAACTGTGGCGACATCGTCATCGAGACCCTCCCCGACCTCGCGCCCGACACCGTGAACTCAATGGTCTTCCTCACTGAGGAGGGCTACTTCGACCTCACCGCCTGTCACCGTCTCACCACCGCCGGCATCTACGTCCTGCAGTGCGGTGACCCAGCCGGCAACGGCACGGGCGGCCCGGGCTACGCAATCCCCGACGAGAACCTCCCTGTGGAGGGTGCGGACAACTACCCCGCCGGGACCGTGGCAATGGCGAACGCCGGTCCAGGCACCGGTGGCAGCCAGTTCTTCATCGTCTACGAGAACACGACCCTCCCCTCGGGGTACACGATTTGGGGCGAGGTCACCCAGGGACTCGATGTCGTCACAGGCATCGCGGCGGCCGGAGTGGAAGGCGGTGGCTCCGACGGGCCACCGGCTCAACCGGTCGTGATTGAAACGGCGACGATCACGGCGACGCCGGCCAACTAGGGAGTGCAGTCATGACCGATCAGCCTGGAGCAGGTCCCGCGGATAGCGAGCATGTGCCCGAGATCATCGAGGTGACTCCTGAGGCGCCACCGGCCTTTGGAGTCCTGGAGGGACGCGAGCCGCAGCCAGCGATCGAGACTCCTGCCGTGGCGGAGGCCATCGAGGCATCGCACACAACGATCGTCGCGGACGACGGCACCGTCGTGGTCGAGACGGCGTCAGTACGCGTGATCCCGATGCCGGGCCCGGCACCGACCCCCACCCGGCTTCGGCGACCCGCTCCCGCCGCTGCCGTTCCGGCACCGCGTCGCACCAACCCGGCCGACTTCGGCCGCATCGACGACGGCGGGACCGTATGGCTGCGAACACCCGACGGGGAGATCGCGGTCGGCAACTGGGCTGCCGGGACGCCCGAGGAGGGACTGGCTTTTTTCGGCCGCAAGTACGACGACCTGCTCGTGGAGGTGGATCTCGCCGCCCATCGCCTGCGCGAAGGACGCGGGCTCGACACAGCGCGAACCGCCATCGACCACGCTCGGGCAGGGTTGGCTGAACCCGCATTCCTCGGGGACGTCGTCGAGTTGGCTCGCGTCTGCGATGAGGCCGAGGAACTCATCGCGCAGGCGCAGAAGGCCCGCGACAAGGCCCGCCAGCAACAGCGCGCCGAGGCCCTTGCCGCGCGCGAGGCAATCGTCGTCGAGGCGGAGTCGTTGACCGAATCCCGGCAATGGAAGGCCACCGGCGAGCGGTTCGCGGCACTCCTCGACGCGTGGAAGTCCGCGCCGCGGGTCGATCGCAATCGGGAGCAGGCGCTGTGGAAGCGCTTTAGCACGGCGCGGACCAGCTTTGACCGCGCTCGACGTCAGCACTTCGCCTCGCGCGAATCGGAGCGTCGCGAAGCCGTGGCCGCCAAGGAGTCCCTCATCGCTGAGGCGGAGGCGCTCGCGACCTCGACGGAGTGGGGCGACGCCACACGGCAGTACCGCACCCTCATGGATCGATGGAAGGCCGCGGGCCACGCCGGTCGCCAGGTGGAAGACAAACTCTGGGCACGCTTCCGTGCCGCCCAGGACACGTTCTTCGCTGCACGTGACGCGGCCAACGCCGAGCGCGATGTGGAGTTCAAGAGCAATCTCGAAGGCAAGCTTGGGTTGCTCACCGAGGCTGAGGCACTTCTGCCGGTGAAGGACCTTGAGTCCGCGAAGCAGGCGCTGCGGTCCATTCAGGAGCGCTGGGAGGAGATCGGCCACGTCCCGCGCACCGATAAGGCCCGGGTCGAAAAGCGACTACGCGCGGTGGAGGAGTCTGTCCGCTCGGCCGATCAGAAGCGGTGGGTGGCCACCGATCCCGAGCGCCTAGCGCGAGCATCCGATACCGCGGAGAAGTTCCGGGCCTCACTCGACAAGGCCGAGAAGGCCCTGGCGGAAGCCGTGGCGAGTGGCAACGCCCGCGCGGTCGCCAAGGCCGAGGACACGGTGGCGTCAACCCGTGCCCTTCTCGCCGCAGTCGAGGGCACGATGAGCGACTTCGGCAGCTGACGACTCGATTTCAGCTAGACCCGGTAGGCGTCGAAGACGCCGTCGACGTGCCGCACCGTCCTGAGCACCGATCCCAGATGTTTGGGATCGGCCATCTCAAAGGTGAATCGCGAGATGGCGACACGTTCGCGTGTGGTGGTGACGGAAGCGCTCAGAATGTTCACGTGCTGATCGGACAGCGCGCGTGTAACGTCCGAGAGTAGGCGGGCACGGTCGAGGGCCTCGACCTGGATATTGACGAGGAACACGCCGCCGCCCGACGGAGCCCACTCGACATCGACGAACCGCGATCCCGCGGCTTGCTGAGCTTCAAGGCCCGGCACATTGACGCAGGTACGCCGATGCACGGAGACACCGGCACCGCGCGTGACGAATCCCACGATGTCGTCTCCGGGGACGGGGGTGCAGCATCGGGCCAACTTGATCCACACATCGGTCGCGCCCTTGACGATGACACCCGGATCCCCCGAGGCCACCGATCGCCGCCCCGACGGCGTAAAGGCCTCCGCCGCATCATCAGCGGCCCCGTCGACGCCACCCGCCGCGTCGACCAAACGACGCACGATCGTCGACGCCGCAATGCGACCTTCGCCCACCGCCGCGTACAGGGCTGAGACATCCTGCTGGTGCAGATCGGCAGCGATCGTGTTCAACGACTGATTCGTCATCAGTCGTTGAAGCGGCAGCCCTTCTTTGCGCATGGCACGGACGATGGATTCCTTGCCCTGCTCGATGGCCTCATCGCGCCGCTCCTTGGAGAACCACGATTTGATCTTGTTGCGGGCGCGGGGTGACTTGACGAAGGTGAGCCAGTCCCGGCTGGGCCCAGCTCCTTCGGCCTTGGATGTGAAGACCTCAATCACATCCCCGTTGGTGAGTTCGGAATCCAGCGGCACCAACTTGCCGTTGACACGGGCACCCACGCACCGATGCCCCACCTCCGTGTGCACGCTATAGGCGAAGTCCACCGGGGTACTGCCCTGCGGAAGGGCCACGACATCGCCCTTGGGCGTGAAGACAAAGACCTCCGAGGATGACAGGTCGTAGCGCAGCCCATCGAGGAACTCGTCTGGGTCCTCGGTTTCTCGTTGCCACTCCAGCAATTGCCGAAGCCAGCCGAAGTCGTCAGGACCCTGCTTGCCACCGACATCGCGTTGCTTGTAGCGCCAGTGCGCCGCAACACCGAATTCGGCAGCACGATGCATGTCCCAGGTTCGAATCTGGAGTTCTACAGGCTTGCCCTCGGGGCCGATCACCGTCGTATGCAAAGACTGGTACATGTTGAACTTCGGCATCGCGATGAAGTCCTTGAAGCGACCGGGCACCGGGCTCCAGCGCGAGTGGATGATGCCCAGGACCGCATAGCAGTCCCGCACCGACTCCACCAGAATGCGCACACCGACCAAGTCATAAATGTCGGCAAAATCCCGGCCTCGCACGACCATCTTTTGGTACACGCTGTAGAGGTGCTTCGGTCGTCCCGTGACCGAGACTTTGATTCGCGCGGCACGAAGATCGGTTTCGATGTTGGTGATCACCTGGGTGAGGTACTGCTCCCGTGAGGGAGCCCGCTGACTGACGAGGCGCTCAATCTCTTCGAAAATCTTGGGATAGAGATTGGCGAACGCGAGATCTTCAAGTTCCCACTTCATCGTGTTCATGCCGAGCCGATGGGCAAGAGGCGCATAGATTTCGAGGGTTTCGCGCGCCTTCTTCTCCTGCTTCTCGGCAGGCATGAAGCCCAGCGTCCGCATGTTGTGCAAACGATCCGCCAACTTGATGACCAGCACACGAATGTCTCGCGCCATCGCCACGACCATCTTGCGCACGGTCTCGGCCGCTGACGTGTCGCCATACTTGACCTGGTCGAGTTTGGTCACGCCATCGACGAGGGCGGCGATCTCCTCGCCGAAGTCCTCCTTGACTTCCTCCAGCGTGTAGCCGGTGTCCTCGACGGTGTCATGCAGGAGCGCGGCCGCCAGGGTCGGGGCCGTCATGCCCAGCTCCGCAAGGATCGTGGCCACGGCCAAGGGGTGCGTGATGTAGGGGTCGCCAGACCGGCGCTTTTGATCGCGATGCAAGAAAGCGGCCGTCTCGTAGGCGCGCTGTATTTCACGGACATCGGACTTGGGATGGAACTGGCGCAGGGTCCGGATTAGCTCCTCGGTCTCGGGTGGCCCCGTACGCGAACCGGTAAAGCGCGCCAGGCGCGAACGGAATCCGCCCTGGGCGCTCTCACCCACGGGCAACGCCTCGCGCGAAACATCCTGCGCCACTCACACCTCCCCGCCGGTTTGGCCAGTGTACGAGGTGCGCCGCCGCATGGCGGGTCTTAGCCTCGCCCGCGCTTGGATCGCGGACGTCGCTTCGGTTGCTGCCGCTCCCCCGGTGCTAAGGCGGTCGTCGATGCCACCCCGGCCTTGACCGCGGTGGTCTCGTCGCCTTCAGTGCCACCGCCACGCTTGGCCGCCGAGGAGCGACGCGCGGCCACGCGAGCACTGACGGCCTTGATCTCGGGCTGGTGCTCCTTGAGCTGGGCAAGGAACGGCGTCGCGATGAAGATCGACGAGTAGGTGCCTGCCGCCATACCGATGAAGAGCGCGACAGCCAGGTCCAGCAGGGTTCCGGCGCCGAGGAGTCCGGCACCCACGATGATGATCGCGACGACGGGCAGCAGGGCGACGACCGAGGTGTTGATCGATCGCACCACCGTCTGGTTCACCGCGAGGTTGGCCGCCTCGCTGTAGGTCTGGACGGACTGACCGGTGATGCCCCGGGTATTTTCCTTGACCTTGTCGAAGACCACGACGGTGTCGTAGAGCGAGTAGCCGAGAATCGTCAGGACGCCGATTACCGTCGCCGGCGTGACCTCGAGGCCGGTCAGCGCGTAGATACCGACCGTGATGATCACGTCATGGAAGAGGGCGACAAGGGCCGCCAACGCCATGCGCCACTCGAAGTAGATCGAAAGGAAGACCACGACGAGGATGAGGAAGACGACCAGTGCCTGGAGCGCCTTGCCGGTGATCTCCGCACCCCAGGTGGGGCCCACCGACTGAACGGTCACATCGGTGGAGTTGATACCGCACGCTTCACCGAGGGCGGACGTGACGGCGAGGTTCTGCTCCTGTGAGAGCGGTTCGGTCTGAATCCGGATGATGTCCTGACCGGTCTGCGTGACGATCGGCTCACCACCGATGACGCTCTGGGTCGCCGTGCGGGCATCTTCCACCGAGCACGAGGACTGCGGAACCGTGAACACAGCGCCGCCGGTGAATTCGACGCCGAGGTTCAGGCCGCGGATGCCGACCGCGGCGATCGCAATAAGCAGGATGATCCCAGACATGATGTACCACGTACGACGGCGGCCGACGAAGTCGACGGAGGTCTCCCCCGTGTAGAGGCGAGCACCGAGGCTGAGCTTGGCGGACATCAGGACTCCTCCCCTTCGTCATTACCAGCCGAGGCACCAACGGGCACCGATTTGTCCTTCGGTTCTTCCGGGGGCGGAGCAGCCGCGCCGCCGAGCCGGCGCGGGTCGAGTCCAGTGAGCCAACTTCCCTTCTGCATCCACTTCGTCCGCCCAAAGAGCACGACGGCTGGGTGGGTGAAGAGGAACGCGACGACGACGTCAACAATCGTCGTGAGTCCGAGGGCGAAAGCGAAGCCGCGGACGCTGCCAACGGAGAGGACGTACAGCACGATGGCGCCGAGGAGGGTGACGAAGTCAGCCGCCAGCAGGGTACGTCGCGCCCGGACCCAGCCAGCGTCCGTCGCCTGGCGCAGCGATGCCCCTTCACGAATCTCATCGCGGATACGCTCGAAATAGATGATGAAGGTGTCGGCCGTGATACCGATGGCGACGATGATGCCCGCGACACCGGCAAGGGTCAGCGTGAAGCCGATCGCGTTGCCGAGGGCGATGATGAGGAAGTAGAGCATGACGCCCGCGACACCGAGGCTGAGTGCCGCCGCGAGTCCCAGGGCTCGGTAGTACAGCAGCAGGTACACGATGACGAGGATGAGACCGAGCACGCCCGCGATAAGGCCCGCGCGGAGCTGATCGGAGCCCAGCGTCGGCGAGATGGTCGTGACCTCTTCGACGCTCAAGGTGACCGGAAGGGCACCGTAGCTCAGGATGTTGGCGAGGTCTTGTGCCTCCTGGGCGGTGAAGTTGCCTTCGATCTGCGCCTGACCGCCGAGAATCGGCTCGTTGAATCGAGGCGACGAGACGACAACACCGTCGAGCACGATGGCAAACGCATTACAGGGGCTGGCACCGCCCGGTGCGCAATCGGGCAGCGCGTAGAGCTCCTGGGACGCCTGCGAGAGGGCCGCGGCTCCCTCGCTATCGAACGTCAGGCTCACGACCCAGCCACCCACTCCGCCCTGGGCGATACCGGCGGAAGCATCGGTCACGTTGGTGCCCCGGATGAAGGCCGGCTGAAGTGAGTACTTGGCGGCGCCGTCCTGAGCACAGGTTCCGAGCCACAGGTCCGGGTCATCCGGGGTGCCGCCGCCCTGGTTGATCGGGTCAAGGCAGTTCAGTGCCGCGAGTTCCGCCTGGTATTCAGGGGTGTTGTCGTCGGCCTGGACAATGCGGGCTGAGGTGGCACCATCATTGGTGTCGGCGGCGGCGGTGTCATCGACCGTGGGGGTCGGCAGGTCGATACTCCACACGGGCCGGAAGTCCAGCAGCGCAGTGCGACCTACGAGTTCGACCAGGCGCTCCTGGCTGACATCCGGTACGGCAACCACAATGGCGGCGCCGTCCCCGGAGCCCTGCACGGTCACTTCGGCCTCAGCGACGCCAATGCCGTCGACGCGGGCTCGAATAATTTCGACCGTCTGCTGCAATTGCTGGTCGGTGATGGCCTGCCCCTCTTGCACGGGCTGCGGCTTGAGGATGACCTGGGTTCCACCGCGCAGATCGAGGCCAAGTCGAGGCGACGTGTTCTGACCGGGGAAGAACGCCCACACTCCAAGCGCGATGACGATCGCGACGAGCGCGATGAGCTGCCGTCCGACGTAGGACCTCACGCCCGTACGACTGCTTTGCTTCGGGGGCACCGCACCTTCCTCATTCTCACTAGGGCGCCCTCGCGGACGCTCGGCACACTTGCAGGGGTCCTCGGCGGACTAGGGCCGGTCGGAGTCGCTCTCGTCGATCGCCGTGGCATCCTCGGACGCCGGCGTTGGCTGTTCAGGCTCGACGACTCGACCAATGGCTGCCTTGACGACGCGGATCACGACTCCGGGCGCGATAGCGATCTCCGCGTCCTCGTCGCCCATTGACACGATGGTGCCGTAGACACCCGCGGTCGTCATGATCTCGGTGCCGGGCGCCAGTTGGGCCATCATCTCGGCCTGCTTCTTTTGCCGGGTACGCGCCGGTCGCATGATGAGCAGGTAGAAAACGACACCGATCAGGAGGATCGGCAGCAGCGTCATGACGTCCACAGAAGCACTCCCTGACCGGGGCCACGGCAGGACCCGTCTGTGTGAACGCGGACTTCGCGCTCAGGACGGCAAGCCTAACCCGTAGTCCCCCTGAGACTCACTCCGACTCGGCCGGAACCTCGTCCAGCGCCAAGTCCAGGGCTCCCTGGGCGCCTCCGGGCGCCAGCCCGAGGTGGGCCCAACCAGCAGGGGTAGCCACGCGACCCCGCGGCGTCCGCACGAGGAAACCACAGCGCACCAGGAAGGGCTCGGCCACCGTCTCGACCGTCTCCGCCTCCTCCCCCACGGCCACGGCGAGGGTCGTCAGCCCGACCGGCCCACCGTCGAAGCGCCGAATGATCGCGTCCAGCACCGCACGGTCCAGACGGTCCAGACCGAGGACATCGACCTCGTACAGGTCCAGGGCGGCGCGGGCCGTGCCGAGATCAACGCGCCCGTCCCCGTGAACCTCGGCCCAGTCACGAACGCGGCGCAGCAGGCGGTTGGCAATACGCGGCGTACCGCGGGATCGCCGGGCAATCTCCTCGGCGCCCTCCGTGTCTATGTCCACGGCGAGCAACCCGGCTGAACGGCGCAGGATGGTGAGAAGGTCGGCATCGTCGTAGTAGTCCAAGTGCGCCGTGAAGCCGAAGCGATCACGGAGCGGGCCCGGCAGGAGGCCGGCTCGCGTTGTTGCCCCCACCAGCGTGAAGGGTGCGATGTCGATCGGCAGTGCCGTGGCACCCGGCCCTTTGCCCACCATGATGTCGACGCGGAAGTCCTCCATGGCGAGGTAGAGCATCTCCTCCGCGGCGCGCGCCACGCGGTGGATTTCGTCGATGAACAGCACCTCACCCGGCTGCAACCCCGACAGCACCGCAGCAAGATCCCCCGCGTGCTGCAAGGCGGGGCCGGAGGTGATGCGCAACGGGGCGGCCATCTCGGACGCGATGATCGTCGCCAGGGTCGTCTTGCCAAGCCCGGGCGGGCCGGAAAGCAGGACGTGATCGGCGGGCCGGCCTCGGGCACTGGCGGCCTGGAGGACGACCTCAAGTTGAGCACGAACACGGGGCTGGCCGACGAACTCCTCAAGTCGCTCCGGACGCAGGGCGCCCTCTAGGGCTCGATCGTCGATGTCGGGGTAGGCGTCGACCAGGCGGTCATCGTCGTTCATCGCCGATCCAGACTGCGCAGGGCCGAACGCAGAAGCGCGGCGACGTCTGGGTCATCGCCGGCCTCCGGCGCAACGACGGCGACCGCCGCCTCGGCCTCACGGCGCGACCATCCCAGGGATTCAAGGCCCTCGCGGACCGTCTCTTGCCAGCCAGTTGCACCCACGGTTGACGAGCCATCAGCCGCCACCGGTGGCGCGAGGCGATCACGAAGCTCCAGCGCGAGGCGTTCGGCGCCCTTGCGACCGATGCCGGAAACCTTGGTGAGCGCAGCAATATCCTCGTGAGCGATAGCCCGCCGGATCTGCTCTGGGGTGAGCGTGGCGAGCATCGCCAGGGCGATCCGCGGACCGATGCCGCTGACGGTCTGCACCGCCTCGAAGATCTCTCGCTGTTCCACATCGTCGAAGCCGTAGAGGGTCAAAGACTCCTCGCGCACCACGAGTGACGTCTGGAGGGTGGCGACCTGTCCGGTGCGCAAACCGAGCGCGGTCTGCGGCGTACACATGACGATCATGCCGACCCCGCCGACCTCGAGAACCACCTCGGATGGGCCAGCGCGCAGGACGGTGCCCCGCAACGACGCAATCACCGCCCCGCCTCCACGTCTTCCTTGCGGTTCCGGCGGTTTTGTGGGCGATTTGCCAGCGGTAACTGCGAAGAAGACGACGACATGGCCGCGGCGATGCGGGCCTCGGCCCCGCCGCGCCAGATCTCGGTGATGGCAAGAGCGAGCGCGTCGGCCGCGTCTGGCGGCTTGACCGGCGCGGACAACCGCAAGAGTCGGGAGATCATCGCCGTGATCTGAGCCTTGTCCGCGCGGCCGCTGCCGGTGATCGCTGCCTTCACCTCGCTCGGCGTTCGCAGCGTGACCGGAATTCCCCGTCGTCCAGCGGCCAGGATCGCTACCGCACCCGCTTGGGCGGTCCCCATCACGGTGCGGACATTGTGTTGGCTGAAGACACGCTCCACCGCGAGGGCTTCGGGTTGGTACTGGTCGACCAGAGCCCCGATCTGCTCGTCGAGTGCGGTGAGCCGCGCGTCGAGGCGATCGGTGGCCGGGGTTCGGACCACGGTGACTCCGATGAGGGTCAGCGGCCGACCTGGGACGCCCTCAACGACCCCCACACCACACCGGGTGAGGCCCGGATCGACGCCCATGACGCGCAATCCCGCCTCCTTGCCTCCGCGGATCAGCTCCCCGTATATCGAGGATACGAACACCTGTGCGAAAGGCTACTGCCCCCGTCAGCCCGCCTCGCGCACCGCGCGCGCCTTCGGCGTGCCGTCCTGGGCTCCCGGCTCGACCAGTGGATCGGCCGCCCCGACCGGCTCGCCGGTCACCGTGGCAAAGCCCGAGCGCAGATCGGCAACGAGAGCGTCGAGGTCCGGGACGGCGCGCTCGTCGGCCGCCAGGCCGACAAACGCCGAACCGTCGTAGGTCACCATCGTGACGTTGGCGGCTGCGCCGATGGTCGCCACGAGCGGATACATCCCGACGATCCGCTCTCCGGCGACGTAGAGCGGGATGGGGGGTCCGGGCACATTGCTCGTCGTGACATCACTGGCCAGGGCCGCCTGCGCCAGAACCGGTACCGGAATGAGCCAACTCACCTCGGCGAGGGGATTGGCCAGGCGCAGCGCCGGCTCATCTCGCCAATGCTCGACCGCCTCATGCGCGGTGGCCATGCGCTCGTCGACGGAGAGGCCAGCAACGGGCAGAGCAAATCGGGCAATGGTGACCGCGTTGGCGGCCTGACCCGACGTGTCGCCCGCATCACCACGAAGGCTGATCGGAACGTTGAAGCGCAACTCGTCAGCCACCATGCCGTGCCGCACGTGGTAGCGCTCGAAGCCGAGACCGACCGCCGCCATGAACGCGTCATTGACACTGCGGCCCCGGCTCTTCGCGGCACCGCGCAGCCCATTGAAGGGAAGGTCAAAGCCGGCAAAGCGGTACGTCGTCCCCCGCTGGGTGAGCAGCGGCGACAGCGGACCGTCCGGCATCGCGGTGAAGCGGCTCACGGACATGAGCGTCTCCGCCGCCGACTGCCAGGTGGATACCGGATCAGTCACGCTTCCCTTGGCGAAGTTGAGCAGGGTCTCGGCCGCCTGCTCGGCTGCGCCAATCCCCCGCCTCACGTTGTCAGCGATGTCCGCAAGGCTCACCTCATGTGCCGCGGCAAAGAGCGCGTCCGGAGCATCGGGCCCGGAATCCTCGTCAGGGTTGGGGTCGGCGCTGAGCTCCACGAGGTTCAGGCCGATGAGCACGGTCGCCTGGCCGTCAGCGATTGCGTGGTGCAACTTCAGGACCAGGGCGGAGCGCCCCCCCTCCAGACCTTCGATGAGGACGAGCTCCCACAGCGGGCGATCACGGTCGAAGTCCGTCAGGCTCATCCGACGCGCTTCGTTGAGCAATTCCGCCCACGATCCGTCGCCGGCCAAGCGCATTCGGCGAAGGTGTAGGTCGAGATCGAAGTCAGGATCCACCGCCATGCGCGGAGACGACACACCAAAGAGTCCGCGCAGCGGTCGTTGCCGCAGGACCGGAACGATGCGGGTAAGACGTTCCACCCGCGCCCGTAGCCGCTCCCATGAGGGGGCGCCATCCAGGAGCACGAGGGCCACCACGGTGGAGCGCAGGTGCGGATCGCTGGCTGCCGTCCGCCAGGTAGCGGCATCCCAGCCGGTCAGTTGCCTCCCGGTGGCGTCGGCCATGGTTCCTCCCAGGTCAATCGTCGAGGAGTGCGAGGACCTCATCGCTGACATCGACGTTGGTGTAGACGTTCTGGACATCATCGCTGTCTTCGAGTGCCTCGACGAGGCGGAAGACCTTGCGGGCGCCGTCAACGTCGACGGGGACTTGCACGCTCGCCACAAAACTTGACTCGGCCGAGTCGTAGTCGATCCCTGCGTCCTGCAGTGCCGTGCGAACCGCCACGACATCGCCGGCCTCGCTGAGGATTTCGAAAGACTCCCCGAGATCGTTCACCTCTTCGGCACCCGCCTCGAGCACCGCGTCGAGAATGGTGTCTTCATCCACTCCATCCGCTGCGGGGACCATGACGACACCCTTGCGACTGAAGAGGTACGACACCGAGCCTGGGTCGGCCATATTGCCGCCGTTGCGAGTCATGGCAACTCGCACTTCGGATGCTGCGCGGTTGCGGTTGTCGGTGAGACATTCGACGAGGACGGCGACACCATTCGGGCCGTAGCCCTCGTACATGATGGTCTGCCAGTCAGCGCCTCCGGACTCCGCTCCTGAGCCGCGCTTGACCGCGCGCTCAATGTTGTCGAGCGGCACCGAGCTCTTGCGCGCCTTTTGGATGGCGTCGTACAGGGTGGGATTGCCGGCCGGATCGCCTCCACCTTGACGGGCGGCGACCTCGATGTTCTTGATGAGCCGAGCGAAGAGCTTGCCGCGGCGCGCGTCGATAACGGCCTTCTTGTGCTTGGTCGTCGCCCACTTGGAGTGGCCGCTCATGACACCTGCCTCACGATCGAAAGGAACATCTCGTGGATCCGGTGATCGCCGGTGAGTTCCGGATGGAACGACGTGGCGAGCAACGCACCCTGTCTCACGGCCACGATGCTATCGACTGCGCCGCGCTCGATCCGGGCCAGCACGTCGACCTGCTCCCCCGCGGACTCGACCCAGGGAGCGCGAATGAACACCGCCGGGAAGTCCGGACCCTCGAGCCCCTGCACGGAAACGGAGGCTTCGAAGGAGTCCACCTGGCGTCCAAAGGCGTTCCGTCGCACCGTGACGGCAAGTCCACCGATGCCTTCATGATCGGGGCGGCCGTCCAGCACGTCATCAGCCAGCATGATCATGCCGGCGCAGGACCCGTACATGGGCATTCCGTCAGCCCGGGCCGCGCGCAGAGGCGCGAGAAGGCCGTCGCGGACGATCAACTTGGAGATCGTTGTCGACTCGCCGCCGGGAATCACCAGCCCCCGTACGGCCGCCAACTCGTCGGGGTCGCCCACGGGAACTGCTACCGCGCCCACATCGCTCAGGGCCCGCAGATGTTCGCGCACGTCTCCCTGGACGGCGAGAACGCCAATAGTGGGGCCCGTGGTCACCAGCCGCGGTCTTCGAGCCGGTGATGGACCGGAATGTCCGCGACGTTGATACCCACCATGGCTTCACCGAGGCCACGCGAGACCTTGGCCACGAGATCGGGGTTGTCGTAGTGGCGCGTGGCCTGAACGATCGCCTCGGCCCGCTTGACCGGGTCTCCGGACTTGAAGATGCCCGAGCCCACGAAGACACCCTCGGCACCGAGTTGCATCATCATCGCCGCATCGGCCGGCGTGGCGATGCCTCCGGCGGTGAAAAGCACCACCGGGAGCTTGCCGGCGCGGGCGACCTCAACCACCAGGTCGTACGGCGCTTGCAGTTCCTTGGCGGCGACGTAGAGCTCATCTTCGGGCATGGAGGACAGCCGACGCACCTCGTCGCGGATGCGCCGCATGTGAGTGACGGCGTTGGAGACATCACCGGTGCCCGCCTCGCCCTTGGACCGGATCATGGCCGCGCCCTCGGTGATCCGGCGCAGCGCTTCGCCGAGATTCGTGGCACCGCAGACGAAGGGCACCGTAAATCGCCACTTGTCGATGTGATTGGAGTAGTCCGCCGGTGTCAGCACCTCGGACTCGTCGATGTAGTCGACCCCCAGAGATTCCAAGACCTGCGCCTCGGCGAAGTGTCCGATGCGCGCCTTGGCCATGACGGGGATTGTGACCGTGTTGACGATTCCATCGATCATGTCGGGATCGGACATACGCGCGACGCCACCCTGGGCCCGAATGTCGGCCGGAACGCGCTCCAGAGCCATGACGGCCACCGCGCCAGCATCCTCGGCGATCTTCGCCTGCTCGGGAGTGACGACATCCATGATGACGCCGCCCTTGAGCATCTCGGCCATTCCCCGCTTGACGCGAGTGGTGCCGGTGGCAGGACTGGTGTGATCGGACACGATGACCTCTCAAGCAAGACGGGCCCGGACGGGATGTTGGCCTCATCGTAGTCGGGGGCCGCCGTCCCGGCGCGCCGCGGGGACAGCCCTAGAGGTGGAGCACCTCAGGAGGCCGCGATCACTTGACGACGGGCTTGCGCGCCTTGTCGAGCATGACGATCCACTCCTGGCCGATCGCAAACGGCATCGGGCTGCCATCCGGCAGCGTGAACGTAGTGCCGCTCGCCAGATCAGGACGCTCCCAGGTCACCGACCACAGCCGCCCATCCCGAAGAACGATGGCCGCTCCGCTGCCCACGGACTCCACGAAGGGTGTTCGGCCGCCGTACCGGTCACCGAATCCCGAATCCGATTGCGCCACCGACTGGATCACCGCGGTGGCGGCCCTCAGCGGACCGCCCTCGGTGGTGCGGGACTCCTCCCCATTGAGGCCCACGATGAAGTTGCCGGCGTCCGGGTCCCAGGTGAACGACACCTCCGAGGAGGGCCAGGTAGCGGTCACCTTGGTGACGGCCTTGCCTCCCGCCGGAGGCTCTTCCGAGAACACCAATCCGATGTCCTGTGCCTTGGCGGTATCCGGAGCTGCGGCGAGCAAGGCGACCGGATCGGCCATGTGGTCGACCGGCGCTGGACGGCCGGGATCGTTGCGGAACGCGTCGTAGATGCGCTCTGCGGACACGTCGTAAAGATTCGCCTGTGCGATGTAGGGCTTGAGTTTGGACTGCATGCCGGAGTTGCTAAAGGCAATGCGACCAAACTGAGCGAGGATGTCAATGTCACTGATGCGCGCCGAACGCACCGGCCCGATCTCCGGCGGAAGTGTGGAGTTGAAGATCGCCATCAAGCGCGTGAGATCCCACTCCACCTCCTCCACGTAGATGAGGTCCGCCGACTGCAGCCCCGCATGGGGCTGGGCCGCTCGCGTGTTGTCGACCTTGATGGCCAACACCGGCTTGCCGGCTCCACCGGGGAGACCGGAGAACGGCGAGGCCCCGGCAGGAATGCCGTACGGCGACGTCGACTGCGTCGGCAGGGGCATCGGGGATGGCGTGGGCGTCGCGGAGGCAGACGGCGTCGGCGTTGCTGACGCGCTGGTCGCGACGGGGGCCGCATCCCCGCCGGAGCAGGCGGCCGACACGAGCGCGGCGGACACGAGCGCGGCGGTCAGGAGAACCGGACGAGCAAGGGGGACGCGGCTGGGCATCCATACACGGTACGTCGCCAGGGCCTAGCGATCAGTGAGCGCGCTCGGCGGCGTGTCGTCCATTTCCATCGTGTGCGGCCAAGGCGTGTGCCCGGCGAGCCTGAACCACCGGACCGCCCGGTGTCGGCGCACCTGTCGGCAGGCGCGCACCGCATCGTTGTGGAACCGCCGCGACAGTTGGACCCGGGTGCAGGTGCTGGACAGTTCGTCCAGCATCGCGCAAGCCTCTGGGGAGTGCCGCAATTCCGCCACTTCGGCCTCGTCTGGCAGGACCTCCATCAACACCCGCGTCAGGTCGCTCTCCGCCAGCCCTCGCGCCACCGGGTCGGTCACATCGACCGCGCGGGCCGCGTGGGCACTGGCCGCCAGAACCACGGTCGTCGCCGGGTCGAACAGTCCCGACGACGCCAGATCCGAGGTCAGTGCGGACCGGCGGAGCAGCTGCACATCGAGCGCATGGCTCGCCGCATCGATTCGCCGGTGCAGGGCGTCGAGACGACCCGCCGTCATGCTGAGGTAGAGCGCCACGAGCACCACCCCGGACACGATGATCACGACCCACCACCAACTCATCGGCTCACCCTGACCATTACGGCGCCTCCCGACGGCGACCGGCCCAGCGCCCGACGATCTGGCCCCGTAGATCCTCCGTGACCGGCCCTTGACCCGCGGTCACGCTCGCGTAGACATCGAGGATGTCACGAGCCACGCGCGGCCAGTCGTACAGTTCGGCACGCTGCCGACCGATGTCCCGCAGTTGCGCTCGCTCGGCAGGATCGTCAATCAGGTCGATAATCGCGTGGGCGAGGGCTGAGGCGTCACCGACTGGGAACAAGCGACCGGCGCGTCCGTTGTCGAGCACATGGTCAAAGGCCTCGAGATCGCTCGCCACCACAGGCGCCCCGGCCGCCATGGCTTCGAGAAGCACGATGCCGAAGGACTCACCACCGGTATTGGGCGCCACGTACAGGTCGGCGCTGGCCAAGGCCCGCGCCTTCTCGTCTTCGCTGACTCGGCCGAGGCAGACGATTCCCTCGCGAACGGCAGCTGGCACCCCGGCAAGGACCTCATCGGGATCGCCTGGGCCCACCAGGATGAGCGTGACCTTGGGGATGCGCTGACGGACCTCGGCGAATGCCGTGAGCAGGATGGGCAGTCCCTTGCGTGGTTCGTCCATGCGTCCCAGGAACATGACACTGGGACCGGCCCAGCGCCGCAACGGGGCCGCTTCCCGGAAGGTGTCCACCCGAACGCCGTTGGGGATGAGAACCGCGTCGGCGCCGAGGTGATCAACGATGGTGCGGCGAGCATGCTCACTCACCGCGATGATCGCGTTGATTTTCTCCAGTGCCGTTTGTGCGACGTAGTAGCCGGTCGCCAATGCCCGCGAGCGTTCGATGGATGAGTGCACGGTCGCCACGATGGGACCTCGCGCAGCCCAACACGCGAGAACTCCGAGCGAGGGCGCGAGGGGCTCGTGGACATGAAGCACATCGAAATCGCCCTCCCGAATCCATCGACGTACGCGCGCGGTGGCCTTCACTCCCATCGTGAGGCGAGCCACCGATCCGTTGTATGGCACCGCACGGGGGCGGCCGCCATCCACGGCATAGGGAGGAAGATGAGTCGGATCCTCCACCGGCGTCAGCACGCTGACGTCGTGGCCCCCAGCGATCAGGGTCTCGGCCTGATCGCGTACGTGGGCTTGGACGCCGCCCGGCGAGTCCCAGGAGTAGGGGCACACGATGCCGATCTTCAACGTCACGCTCCGTCAAGATCCGCGTGCCATAGACGCTGCATCATGTGCCAGTCCTCCGGGTGACGGGCAACGTCCACAGCGAAGGCATCCGCCACGGACTGCGTCATCGCCGCTATCCGCTCGCCGCGGTCTTCGATCGGAGGGGCCTCGATGGGCTCGCCAATACGCGCCACCGTCCGGTCACCGTCGAACCACAGCGTCGCCGGGATGAGCGGCGCTCCGGTCAGTTGCGACAGCACCGCCGGTCCCCCCGGCATTGAGGCCCGTTCGCCGAAGAAGTCCACCGGGACTCCCGTGTGGGCGAGATCGCGGTCGGCCAACAGGGGGACGAGTCGTCCCTCGCGCAACCGCCGCGTCAGGACTCGCAGGACATCGCTGTCACCCAGGGCGAGGATCTCCATGCCGAGGGACTCGCGATAGGCGACGAAGCGGTCGTACAGGCTCTCGGGCTTCAGGCGTTCGGCCACGGTGACAAGGCCCCCGTAGCGATGGCAGCCCCATGCACCGGCGAGATCCCAGTTGCCCGAATGGGTGAGGGCAAGCACCGCACCGTTTCCGGCGTTCATCGCCGCATCGAGTCGATCAAGACCTTCGACGACCTCGAAGGTCTCGTCCACGCGCTGCTGGCTCCACTCAGGCAACCGAAACGCTTCGCTCCAGTAGCGCATGTAGCGGCGGACGCCCTCCTGGGCGATGACGTCGAGTTCGGGCAGTCGCTCGGGCGGGACGACACGGGAGAGATTGGCGGTGAGTTGCCGAACGCTGGGTCCCTGTCGACGCCACGTGCGGTCCGCAGCCAGACGAAAGGCGCGTTCGACTACGCGATCGGGTAGCGCCCGCGCCGCCGACCACCCGACACCGAACCCCAGGTCGGTGGCACGATCGGCAAGCGTGAGGTCGCGGGACTTTGTCACGGGCGGTCCTGCGGAGTCTGCGGACGCAACTGGCGGCGAACCACCACGATGCGCTGCACCACAGTGATCACGCTGACGACAGCAAGCAGCACGAGGGCTCCCGGCAGCACATACGGCACACCGAACCCGGCAATGAACGCGGCGAGCAGCACCACGATGAGCCGCTCGGCCCGCTCGGCGATGCCCACGTTGGCCGTGGCGCCCACCGCCTCGGCCCGTGCCTTCGCATACGAGATGACCTGGCCGCCCACGAGACACGTGAGAGCGGCGGCTGTGACCCACGGCTCGGCGTACGCGGCCGACCACAGGACCAGGGCCCCGAAGACGCAGCCATCGGCAACCCGGTCCAACGTGGCATCGAGGAAGTTCCCCCACGGGCCGGCTCGGCCGGACAGTCTCGCCATCGTCCCGTCGAGGAGATCGGCAATGACCGACGCCGCGATGATGAGTACGCCGGGGATGAAGTCGCCACGGGGGAAGAACACCAGCGCCGCCGTGCAGGTGATGAGCGTCCCGACCACGGTGACAGCGTCGGGCGACACGTGAAGTTTGAGCAGTCCGCGGGCAAGGGGCTCCAGGACGAAGGTCGAAACCTTGCGAGCCGCCGGGTTGTTGAGCACCGCATCTCCTCGCCTGGACCGGACCCCCGGCCTCGAGGCGCTCCGGCGACCGGGTTGTGCCCACCGATGCTACGGCCTCCATGGACCAGGTGACGGAGGTCCCTTGCGTCCGGCGAGGCGCACGGGAAAGGTGGAGACCGACAGTTTGTGAGTAGAACGTCTGACGTGGAGGCCCGATGCCCGAGTCCGCCCCTCTTGATCCCTCCCGAATCCGCAACGTCGTCCTCGTGGGCCCGAGTCACAGTGGCAAGACCATGCTGATCGAGAGCCTGGCCCTCATCACCGGAGCGGTGAATAGGGCCGGCACCATCGAAGCGGGCAGCACCCTGTCCGACACCGACGAGGCCGAGCACCGTCAAGGTCGCTCGGTCTCCTTGAGTCTGGTGCCATTGGAATGGCAGGGCGTTCGCGTCAACCTTCTCGACACTCCCGGCTACGCAGATTTCGTCGGCGAGGTCCGGGCCGGACTTCGGGCTGCCGACGCAGCACTGTTCGTCGTGTCCGCGGTGGACGGCGTCGACGCGGCGACAAGTTTGCTCTGGGATGAATGCGCCGCGGTCGGCATGCCGCGCGCCGTGGTCATCACCAAGACTGACAACGCCCGAGCCGATACCGAAGGCGTTCTCGAGAGGTGTCACGAACTCTTCGGCGAGGGGCAGGGAGTGCTACCGCTCTACCTGCCGCTGCACGCCGATGACGGACAGGTCGCTGGACTGATCGGCCTGCTATCGCAGCGCATTTATGACTACTCCGACGGTCAACGGATGGAGCGTGACCCGGACCCGCAGCACGTGGACCTCATCGACGATGCCCGCGTCGCGCTCATCGAAGCCATCATCACCGAGTCCGAGGATGAGACGCTCATGGAGCGCTTCCTCGCCGGCGAGGACGTGGCCTTCGACACTCTCGTGAGCGATCTGGAAACCGCGGTCGCTCGCGGACATTTCTTCCCTGCACTCCTCACCGCATCCGCACCCACCGGTTTCGGCATGGAAGAGGTCTTGGAGATTCTGGTACGCGGATTCCCGTCCCCGCTCGAGCATGAGCCGCCCGCGGTAACGGCCCCCGACGGCAGTCCCCGCGAACCACTTCAGTGCGATTCCGCCGGCCCTCTTTGCGCCGAGGTCATCAAGACCTGGTCGGACTCCTACGCCGGGCGGCAGTCACTGGTCCGCGTCTTTTCCGGGACATTGCGTGCCGACAGCACCCTGCACGTCTCCGGACACTTCCTCACCGATCGCGGACATGAGGATCACGATGTCGACGAGAAGGGAGGCTCGATCTCCCTGCCCCTCGGTCGTCAGGTGAACGCCGTGGAGGAACTCCGGGCCGGGGAGATCGGCGTGGTCGCGCGGGTCGCGCACGCGGAGACCGGCGACACCCTGTCGGCACCGGAGAATCCCCTGCTCATCGAACCCTGGGTGATGCCCGATCCTCTCTTGCCCGTTGCCATCACGGCCCACTCGAACGCTGATGAGGACAAGCTCACCGCTGCCCTGGGTCGACTGGTGGCTGAGGATCCAACGATGCGCCTGGAGCAAAATCCCGACACGGGCCAAATCATCCTGTGGTGCATGGGTGAGGCCCACGTCGACGTGCTCCTCGATCGGCTCAAGACACGCTACGGAGTCAGCGTCGACAGTGAGCCGCTACGAGTTTCGCTGCGTGAGACCTTCGCCAAGCCCGCCAAGGGCCACGGCCGATTGGTCAAGCAGTCGGGCGGTCACGGACAGTTCGCGGTGTGTGACATCGAGGTCGAGCCGCTGCCCGCGGGAACGGGATTCGAGTTCGTGGACAAGATCACCGGCGGTGTCATCCCCAAGACGTACGTCGCGTCCGTCGAGAAGGGGGTTCGAGCCCAGATGGCCAAGGGCGTGGCCGCCGGGTACCCCCTTGCCGACATCCGCGTGACGCTTCTCGACGGCAAGACCCACTCGGTGGATTCCTCGGACATGGCCTTTCAGACGGCGGGCGGCATGGCCCTCAAGGACGCCGCGGATGCCAGTGAGATCACCCTGCTGGAACCGGTTGATGAGGTCCTCGTGCTCGTCCCCGATGACTACGTCGGCGCGGTGATGTCGGACCTCTCCGGCCGACGGGGTCGTGTGACCGGCAGCGAGGGGGCCGGGGCGGGCCGCACCAAGATCCTCGCCGAGGTTCCGGGGCTTGAGCTGACCCGCTACGCCATCGATCTGCGGAGTCTGGCGCATGGGACGGCCTCGTTCACGCGCCGCTACTCGCGCCACGAACCGATGCCGCAGAACATCGCCGCGGGACTCACCGCCGAGTAGCTCCCGCCCCGAAGTCCGACCGTTGTGGTGGGTTTCACCACGTGGGAACCCACCACAACGGTCGGAAACCGGAGGGGTTCAGGCGATGGTGGGCCAGGGTTCCGCCGGACGTCCGGTCTCCTCAGCACCGAGGTCGGCGTCGGCGCCACCGGAGTGGCGCAGTACCCACTCCTGCGCCTCCAACGGCAGGTAGCGGTGCTCCGCGCCGCGGATGATCATGACGTCGCCGGCGATGACCTCCACCGACGCCACTCCCTCGGGCAGTTGAACCTGCAGCAGGCCGCGCCCCCGACGGGCGAAGTGGATCTCATGTCGGGCATTCACATGCCAGGCGCCCATCCCGGCGAACTCGTCACCCGGTGACGGCGGTTCGGCGACGACCACCGCGCGAATCTGCCGCTCGTCTGGACCGAGGTGTGCTTCGAGCAAGGCGACGGGGGTGTCATCGCCCGGGGCGTGCACGAAGTGCACGCCCACGGCGGCGAGTTCGGCTTCAAGATCTATTCCACCGGGTCCGCTGATGATGGCCATGAGTCCTCCGAGGGTTGGTGCTCCGTCCTCACGCTACTCGGTTTGCGACCACGCCTCGGCGAGAATGTCGCGCGTCTCTTCGAGGATCTGCGGCATCGTCTTGGTGTGGCCGATGACGGGCAGGAAATTGGTATCCCCGCCCCACCGCGGTACGACGTGCTGGTGCAGATGTCCGGCGATGCCCGCGCCCCCGACCTTGCCCTGGTTCATCCCGATGTTGAAGCCCTGGGCGCGCGTGGCCTTTCGCAGGGCCCGCATCGCGTGTTGCGTAAGTTGCCCAAACTCGAGGACCTCGGCGTCGTCTAGGTCGCTGTAATCCGGGATATGGCGGTAGGGACACACCAGCAGGTGCCCGGAGTTATATGGGTAGAGGTTGAGAACCACGTAAGCGAGATCACCGCGCGCGACGATGAGATCAGCCTCGTCCGACCCAGCGGGCGCGCGGCAGAAGGGGCACTCCTCCCCCGGTCCATCGTGAGCGGGGCGCGACTCTCCCTTGAGGTACGGCTGACGGTGCGGAGTCCACAATCGCTGCCAGCGGTCGGGCAGACCGCCGTGGTCAAGCACCGCGTCGTCGGTCATGCCGGAGCAGACTCGACCTGGATGCGATTACGCACGGCGGACACGATGTCGGAAATCGCCTCATCCACGGGCACGCCGTTGCGCTGACTGCCGTCGCGGTAGCGGAAGGACACAGCCCCGTTGGCGACGTCCTCGTCCCCGGCAATGAGCATGAAGGGGACCTTGGACTTCTGCGCTGTACGAATCTTCTTCTGCATGCGGTCGTCGGAGGTGTCCACCTCGACCCGAATTCCCTCCGCCTTGAGCCGCTTCGCCACGTCGTACAAGTAGTCGTTGTGGTCATCAGTGATGGGGATCCCGATCACCTGGACCGGCGCGAGCCAGGGCGGGAACGCGCCCGCGTAGTGCTCGAGCAACACCGCGAAGAACCGCTCGATGGATCCGAAGAGGGCGCGATGGATCATTACCGGGCGCTGACGGGTTCCGTCGGCAGCCTGGTACTCAAGGTCGAAGCGCTCCGGCAGGTTGAAATCGAGTTGGATCGTCGACATCTGCCAGGTCCGTCCGATCGCATCCTTGGCCTGCACGGAGATCTTGGGCCCATAGAACGCCGCGCCACCCTCATCGAGGACAAGGTCAAGTCCCTGCTTCTCAGCCGCCTCGCGGAGAACCTCGGTCGCCTCGACCCACACCTCATCGGAGCCCACCGACTTCTCCGGGTCGCGCGTCGACAGTTCCAGGTAGAAATCCTCGAGGCCATAGTCGCGCAGCAGGTCGAGGACGAACGTCAGCAGCTTGTCGAGTTCGTCGGCCATCTGCTCGCGGGTGCAATAAATGTGTGCATCGTCCTGCGTGAAACCACGTGCGCGTGTCATGCCTTGCACGACACCGGACTTCTCATAGCGATAGACGGTGCCGAACTCGAAGAGACGCAGCGGTAGTTCGCGATAAGAGCGGCCACGGGCATCGAAGACGAGGTTGTGCATCGGACAGTTCATCGGTTTGAGGTAGTAGTCCACGCCCTGTCGGCGCACGTGGCCATCCTCATCGATATCCGAATCGAGTTGCATGGGCGGATACATGCCCTCGGCGTACCAGTCCAGATGCCCGGACTTCTCAAACAGCGCCCCCTTGGTGATGTGCGGCGTGTTGACGAATTCGTAGTCGGCTTCCTCGTGGCGCTTGCGGGAGTAGTCCTCCATCACGCGTCGGACCACACCACCCTTCGGGTGAAAGACCGCGAGCCCCGAGCCGATCTCGTCGGGAAAACTGAACAGGTCGAGCTCGGCGCCGAGCTTGCGATGATCGCGCTTCTCCGCCTCCTCAAGGAAGGTCAGGTAGGCGTGCAGTTGCTCCTTGTCCGGCCAGGCGGTGCCGTAGATTCGCTGGAGTTGCTCGTTGGCCTGATCGCCCAACCAGTACGCCGCCGCGGTACGCATGAGCTTGAAGGCGTTGGGGACGATGTAGCGGGTGTCCGGCACGTGCGGGCCGCGGCAGAGGTCTCCCCAGCAGGTGGACCCGTCCTTCGCCTGGATGTTGTCGTAGATGGTGAGTTCGGACCCGCCCACTTCCATGACATCGGCGCCCCCTTCGCTGCCGATGAGTCGGAGTTTGAAAGGCTCGCCGGCGAGCTCATGGCGAGCCTCGGATTCGGTGACCACACGCCGAGCGAATCGCTGACCCGACTTCACGATCTGCTGCATGCGCTTCTCGAGGACCTTCAGGTCCTCGGGTGTGAAGGGATGCTCGACGCTGAAGTCGTAGTAGAACCCGTCCTTGACGGGTGGGCCGATGCCCAACTTGGCTTCGGGGAAAGTGTCCTGAACCGCCTGCGCGAGGACGTGAGCCGTGGAGTGCCGCAAGACGGCAAGGCCCTCGGGGGACTCGACCGAGACAGCCTCGACGGTGTCCCCATCGGCGAGGTCGGTCGCGAGATCCCGCAGCTCACCGTTGATGCGGGCGACGACGACGCTGCGATCACCACCGACGAGGTCCATCGCCGTCGTGCCGACGGCAACCGAGGCTTGCTCGGCTCCGGCAGCGGTGACGAGGGTGACAGACAACTCGGGCACGGCGTACTCCTTTGTACGTAGACCCCCGATGCTACCGAGCGCACGCGTCCCACCCGTCTCCGCTCGCCACCTGACGGGTCGTGGGGGTGCCTTGGATCCGCGCAGGACGGCGGCTCTCTGGATGATCACGGGGGAAGAACTGGTGGGCGATACTGGGTTCGAACCAGTGACCCCTCGCGTGTGAAGCGAGTGCTCTACCACTGAGCTAATCGCCCGGCGGCGCTGCGGCGCCGGTATTCCGGACCGCGAGACTACCGCACGCTCGCCTGTCCGGAGGAGCCCAGGGAGACCTTCGGTCAGGGATCGAGGTCGAGCGCACTGCGGCGCTGGAACTCCTCGCGCACCGCTCGCGTCACGGAGCCCGGAGCGCCGAACGCCTGGTCGTCAATCCGATGAACGGGCTGAACATCGCGCGTCGAGGAAGTGATGAAGACCTCCTCGGCGTCGTGCAGCGCCGACATCGGGATGTCGGCTTCCGTTGCCTCGGACCACTCCAGGACGAGAGCGCGTGTCACTCCCGGCAGGCAGCCCGTGTTCAGCGCGGGTGTCAGCAACTCTCCATCGACCACAAGAAAGACATTGGATCCGGTCCCCTCACACAGCCGCCCTTGCGTATCCGGCATCAGTGCCTCTCCGGCACCGTGCTCGTGGGCGCGGGCCAGCGCGAGGACATTTTCGGCGTACGACGTCGACTTCACCCCGGCGAGTGGGCTGCGTTCATTGCGGGGCCACGGGACGGTCACCACCGCCGCGGAGTCCGGCCACGGCGTCATCGCGGATACGGCGATGACCAGGGTGGGTCCCGCCTCGCCACGGTCACTTCCGAGGGCGGCCACGCCCGCGGTGTACGTGATCCGCAGTCGCCCGAGCGGGCCCAGAAGAGGGGCATTGGCACTCACCGTTTCCTCCACGGCCGACCCGACGACATGGGGGTCCGGCTCTGGCAGCCCCATCGCGGCCGCACTGCGTGTGAGACGCTCGAGGTGTCGCCGGAGGGCAAAGACCTGGCCATCGACAACCTTCAGCGTTTCGAACACTCCATCGGCGACCGTGAAGCCGTGGTCGAGGACAGAGACGCGGGCATCCTCGCTGTCGACGAGCCCGCCAGAGTGGGAAACCCAGAACCTCATGACGTCACTTCCTTCCCTGTCCTGACGGCCGAGACTGCTGGGGCGTCATTGCTCGCCTCGACGGGCGGCCAGACTCCGCCAGCGACCTCAATGAGCCGGCGAGCCTTGAGTTCGGTCTCGGCCCACTCGCGCGCTGGATCGGACCCCCACGTGATCCCGGCTCCGGTACCGAACTTCAGCAATCCGTCCGACTTCCAGAATGTCCGGATGGCGACCGCCAGTTCAGCGGTCCGCTGATCTGCGTCGATCCACCCGACGGCACCGCAGTAGATCTCGCGTGGTGTCGCTTCGACCTGTTGAATCAAATCCAGGGCGGCCAGTTTGGGTGCACCGGTAACCGATCCCGGTGGGAAGGTCGCGGCCACGATGTCGGGCCACCCCACGTCGGGGTCGAGATGACCACGAACCCGCGACACCAGATGAACCAACCCCGGATGCTCCTCGATCTGCAAGAGCCCCGGAACCGACACCGACCCCGTTGCGCACACACGCGACAAGTCGTTGCGCACGAGATCGACGATCATGACGTTTTCGGCTTCGTCCTTGCTGCTCAGATCCGTGCGCACCCGCCCCGTCCCCTTGATCGGGCCCGACTCGACAACGTCGCCGGAACGACGGAGGAACAGCTCGGGAGAGGCCGTCGCTACTTCGACGACGCCGGGGATCGACACCATCCCGGCATACGGCGCAGGGTTGCCTGCGCGCAGGAGGGCGTGGAGCCCGCCCATGTCTGCCCGCGCTGGCTCCGGCAGTGGCGCGCTGAGCACGCGGCACACATTCGCCTGATAAACCCCACCCTCGGCGATGACCTCACGTACCCGCTCGACTCCGCGGATATACGACGTCTCATCGGCCGACGATGACCAGTGGCGAGGCCCCAACCACGGCCCGGCGAATTCACCCGGTCCGGACGGGTGCCACTCGGCAAACCGAGCCAGGACCGGTGATCCGGCATACGGAAGAACCACCGCCCACCTGCCACCCGCATCGAGAACGGCCGGATCATCGCTCACCTCGACGAGATCGGAACCGAGCAGCCCACCGAGATGGGCGATCGGAGTGCCTCGGTGCGCCATGACCCCATCCTGTCGCGTTCGGGCCCTGTGTTGAGGGCACTCTGACGAGTCGGCTATCGTCTACCTCCTGTCGGCGGCCAGCCTGGTCGCCCACGCGGACGTAGCGCAGTTGGTAGCGCATCACCTTGCCAAGGTGAGGGTCGCGGGTTCGAGTCCCGTCGTCCGCTCGAAGGGTCCAAGAGACCTTTCGGTGGAGTGGCCGAGAGGCGAGGCAACGGCCTGCAAAGCCGTCTACACGGGTTCAAATCCCGTCTCCACCTCGAGGCACCACCCGCACGGGCGATTGGCGCAGGGGCTAGCGCGCTTCCCTGACACGGAAGAGGTCACAGGTTCAAATCCTGTATCGCCCACGCAATATCCCTCACAAGTCGGGGCCGGAGCGCGCAAGCGCATCGGCCCTGACTTCGTTGTGTCACCCAATCTGTCACCCAATCGGATCGCAGACCTGTTCGGCAGTGCAGAAGGCCGGTGTTCGCCGCACAGCGAACACCGGCCTTCTGTGGTGCGAGGGCAGGAGGAAGTTTCGGCCCTCGCACCGGGCCCACCCTCACCCGAATGTCGCGTTTGCGCCCCAATCTGGGGAGCCGACCCCAGGTGAGACTTCGCCTGCGGTCCTGGAATCCCCACGAACAAGGAGCGATCCATGCCCACATTTCTCGTATCGGGGTCCTACACCCCAGAAGGCGTTCGCGGCGTGGCCGCCGAAGGCGCAGCCTCCCGGCAGCGGGAGATCGCCGGGCTCGCGCAACACCTTGGTGGGGAGTTGGTGAGCGCCTACTGGACCACAGGTGGACCGGACCACTTCCACGTCATCGTCACGGCACCGGCAGGAGCCGATCTTGCCGCCCTGTGGCTCACCGTCGATGGGTCGGGCGGTGCCCGAGTCAACTCGGTCACCGAACTCCTCACCGCTGCGGAGTTGGATGCTGCCCGGGCGATGGCACCCGGATACCGAGCTCCAGGTCAGTAGACAACTGTCACCGGGAGGCGCGCCTAGCCGACCGGTATGGGCCGAATGTGAGGCAGAACGGGAGAACGTAGGACGGGAGTGCCCCCTTCCGTGTTGCTGACCCGGAAGGGGGCACAGGTTCAAATTCTGTATCGCCCACCAGACCGAAGGCCCCCGCTGAGCCGGGGGCCTTCGACGTTCCCAGCCCCGTTCTTTCGTCACATCGCAGAACTCAGCCCGCTGATCTGACGAAAGAACGGGAGCCCACCAGCCGCTCAAGAAGCGCTCATTGCCAAGGCGGGGCATCATCGAGAGCATGGCCACCGTGATCCGACTCGTCGGCGTCTACGACGCGGACGGCGGACTGCTCGGCGAGGCGTCGTGGGCAAGATCGCCGGACGCCGCCCCTGCGCGCTGTGCGACATCACCCATTCCGCGGTTCGACGACGTCGAGCCTGGATCGACTACGCCGAGTCGCTCCCCGTCCCCTTCGACGTCGTCCACCGCAATAAGCGGACCCCGGTCGTTGAGCAGGCGAGCCGCGGACTCGAACCCTGCGTCGTGGCCGAACGGGAGGACGGAACAGCCATCATCCTTCTCGGCACCGACGAACTCGAGTCAGCTGCCGACGTTGCCGGCCTGGCCCTGTCCGTCCAGTCGGCGATGGCGCGCGCGGGCTTGGTCTTCGACTCGCGGGCGGCTACGACTTCACGCTGACGGCGTGCGCGAGCTGATCCTCGGTGAAACCCGGCGCCACGGCCCCGGTGGTCGCGTAGCGGTAGAGCACGACCGAGAAGATTCCACGCATCGTGCCCAACACCAGGCTGCCGATGATGAGCGCGACAAAGCCGATCACGGCGAGAGGTACGCCGAGCGGCCAGGCGCCGAAGACGGTGAGCATGACTCCAACGATCAGAGCCAGCATGGCGGGCAGGATCACCAGCAGGCCGATGAGTCCCCCGATGCGCACGCCACCAGAAAGTTGCGTGCCCCATCGCTGCTTGAACGTCGATGCCGACTTCTTGATGGCGTCAATGAGACCGAGGTTGTCAAGCATCATGGCCGGCATCACGAAAAACGTGATGAGCTGCCACATGATCCCGGCGGCGGCAGCCAGCACATTGCGGAAGATCACCTCGACCAAGCCGGCATTGTTATTGCCGCGCAGGGCCGAGATGAGCAACGTGACAACGGTGCTGACGAATGCCCACCTGCTGAGTACGCCAAGGCGGCCGAAGGCCGCGCCCATGCCGTGGCCGAACGACGTTTCCTTGCCGTCAAGCGCGGCTGCCGCACTGACGACCAAACCGGCCTGAAAGAGGGATGCGACAAGAGTGGCCAGGTAGATGCCCACGACGATGAGCGCCCAGCCAATCCAGTTCTGGTTGTCGGCGAGGAAATAGACCCCGGGCACGAGCACGATGAAGGGGATGACGCCGAAGACCGTGCCGATCAACGGGTACGCCGTCAGCCCTCGGTTCTCCTTCAGGATCGCCCAGGACTGTCGCGTTAGTTCGCGACCCTGCGCCCAACTACTCAAGGAGAACTCTTGCGGAAGAGCGCCGCAACGATGGCCACAAGCACGGTGGCGATGAGGATCTGGAGCAGGAAGGTCACCCAGTTGAAACCCCAGCCCAGACCGAGCGCGTTGCCCGCGGCCGAGCCGAGAACCGCACCCACAATGCCGATGATGATGGTGAGCAGGCAGCCGATGGGCTGCATGCTCGGGACAAGGATTCGCGCGATGAGGCCGATGACGATGCCGACGCCGAGGGCGCCGATGAGGCTGCTGAATTCCATGCCGCGACTATTCCACGCCGTCGCCCTCCGATAGTGGAGTTTCGGCGGGGTGTTTGCCCTCGCGGGTGAGGGCGATGAGCCGCGAGAGGGCCCGCCGATACTTCTTGCGGTAGCCCCCCGCCAGCATTTCCTCGCTGAAGATTCGGTCCAGGGGAACACCCGAGGTGCGGATCGGGATATCCCGGTCGTAGAGGCGGTCGGCCAGCACGACGATCCGCAGCGCCTGCACCTGATCGGTCAACGTGCGCACCTCGTCCAGATGAACGGCTGACACCCCGTCGAGGAGAGCGCCGTACCGGGATGGATGGATCCGCGCGAGGTGGCGCTGCAGATCACTCCACGAGTCCCAGGTCGACCCCGGCCAGTGCTCAGCACTCGCACGCACCTCCTCGGATGTCCACGGCTCGGGCGCCACGGGCAGCCCGCGATGGCGGTAGTCCTCACCGTCGATACGCAGGACGTCGAAGTGCGCGGAGAGGCCCTGAATCTCGCGTAGGAAGTCCTCCGCGGCGAACCGCTCCTCCCCTAGCTTTTCCGGCACCGTGTTCGATGTTGCGGCCAGGCGAACCCCAGCCTCCACGAGACGACCGAGCAACGTCGACATGAGGACGGTGTCACCTGGATCATCGAGTTCGAACTCGTCGATGCAGACCAACCTGTGGGCGCTGAGGGCGTCCACCGTGGCAGCAAATCCCAGTGCGCCTACGAGATTGGTGTACTCGACGAAGGTGCCGTAGGCCTTCGGTCCGGGTGCGACATGCCACAGCGAGGCCAACAGGTGCGTCTTGCCGACACCGAACCCACCGTCGAGATACACCCCGGCCCGCGACTCGGGCGGTGCGGCTCGACGACGCCATCGACGCGCGGGCGGCTGGGTCAGCCTGCCAGAGAAGGCCTCCAGGGCAGCGACCGCCGCGGCCTGGCTCGGTTGCCCAGGATCAGGTCGGTAGGACGCGAAACTCACGTCGGCAAAGTGCGGTGGTGGTAGCAGATCTGCCAGTAGGCGATCCGCGGGCACCTGGGGATCACGACTTGCGAGACGTCCAGGCACCTGCCGGATGCTACGCGCGTCGTGCCACCATCGCCTCATGGCCACCGACCTGCCACTGATGGGACTGCCCGTGGAACCTCCGGTGGAGCCCATGCTCGCCACCGGTGGCGACACGCAGGTGCCGACTGGCACGGACATCACCTACGAACCGAAGTGGGATGGATTCCGGGCACTGATCTTTCGCTCAGGGCCGGAGGTCATCATCCAGGGGCGCGGCGGGGATGACTTGGCCTACGCCTTCCCCGAGATTGTGGAAGCCGCCCTGACCGGTCTTCCCGACCGTGTCGTTCTTGACGGTGAACTGGTGATCATGCGCGACGGCGTGCTCGACTTCCCGGCCATGGGCTCGCGCATCCGTCCCCGCAGCGAGGCCGGTGGCACAGCGATCACGCAGATGGCTCGCGACACCCCGGCCACGTTTATCGCCTTCGATCTGCTCGCATTGGCAGACCGTGCATTCCTCTCGGAACCGTACGTCGAACGCCGTGCGGCGCTTGTCGCTCTCGACGTGGCGACCGAGCGCCTGCGCACCACGCCGGCAACCACCGACCATGCGCTCGCGGAGCAGTGGTTCGATCGATTTGAGGGTGGCGGTCTCGACGGGCTCATCGTCAAAGCGCACGGCGCTCCGTACTCCCCGGGCAAGCGCACCCTGCGCAAGGTCAAGCACCTGCGTACCCTCGACGCAGTCGCTGCCGGGTGGCGCGGTCACGCCAAGAACCCGGACGAAGTGGGGTCGCTCCTGCTCGGGTTGTACGACGGTGACACCTTGCACCACATCGGCGTGGCCTCCGGGTTCAACGCTCGTCTGCGCGTCGAACTCACCGACGAACTCGGCGCCCTCACCCTGCCGGAATCAGCCGACCATCCCTGGCGAGGTGAGACGGCAGCGGAGCAGCGACGACCCGGTGCCGTCAACCGGTGGTCACGTGGACGATCGAGCGACTGGCACGCGCTGCCGCCGGAACGGGTCGCTGAGGTGACGTTCGACCAGTTCGAGGGCGACCGCCTGCGCCACGTCGCACGCTGGGTGCGCTGGCGGCCGGACCGATCACCGGTCTCATGCACATTCGCGCAGGTACCGCGGAGCGAGCCCGTGGACATGGCGGTGTTCCTGCAATCACCTCACGACGAGCCGTGATAAGTCGCCGGGAGCCTTCCGAACCTTAAGGATTCGTCAGGAATGTCAGAGGCACGTAAGGAACTCCTCAAAGGACGCTTGGCGGGGCGACATTCGAGGTCGTGACGTGTCAGCGTGTGGTCACCCGATACCCACGAGGTACCGCCGGAGACAGGAGTCATCATGAACGGACGACGCACCATTGCGGCCACCGCCGCGGTCATCATCCTCGGGACCGGCGCGGTCGCCGGCGCCTCGGCAGCCCAAGCACATGAACGCAATCCCGGTCAGGGCATCGGACAGGGCAAGCGCCCCGGACCGGGTGGGCCGGAGACCGGACACAAGAGCCAGGTGAAGGACCGCTGGCTCGAACAGCGGATCAATCGCACGGTCACCGAAACCGCGAAGAGCGATCTGAAGGCCGCCATGGCTGCGGCACGGACAGACTTCAAGGCTGCCCTGGATGCCGCCGGTGACGATGCCACGGCGCGCGCCGCCGCGCGCGATGCCTACCGTTCGGCGGTTGCCGCTGCGATCCTCGCCTTCGACACGGCCACACTTCCCGCTGATCAGCTCGGTCCGGTGACGGACTACCGCGCCGCCGTCGAATCGGCCACCGAGACCCTTCGATCCGCCGTGAGTTCAGCGAAGCAGGACTTCAAGGCGTCCACGGCTGACGCCCAGGCCACGTTGAAGGAGGCCCTGGCCGCCGCCACGAATCGTGATGAGCGCAAGGCGGCCTTCGCGGCCTACCGGGAAGCCATCCAGCCAGCTCGGGAAGCCGAGCGGGCCGCGGTGAACGCAGCCACGAACACATTCAAGGCGGCCATTGAGGCGGCGCGCACGGCACTGCAGTCGGCCATCCCGCAGGCGTAGGTCCCCCGCCACCTTCATCGGCGGGCCTCGGCGCGGGTCGCAGCGGGAATCCCCCCCTCCCGAATGCGACCCGCGCCGACCCATGTCCGGCGTTCCCCTGGTAGGGACGACCATCCCGGCGAGCGAGCCTCCCGTGGGAGCATGAGGCGACTTCCTGGGAAAGGGGCATCATGCAGGTCGACGGATTCGAGTTCTTCGGGCACATCATCAACAACGAGGAAGTTCCTTCCCTGGATGGCTCGACGATGGCGGACATCGATCCGTTCACGCGCGAGCAGTGGGCGACCATCGCTTGCGGTGGCAAGGCGGATGCCGATCGTGCGGTCGCCGCAGCCCGCGAGGCCTTCGACAACGGCCCCTGGCCGCGCATGGGTTTCGAGAAGCGGCAGCAACTCATGCATCGCCTCGCCGACCTCATGGAAGAGCACGCGGACGAACTCGCGATGGCCGACACCCTGGACATGGGCAAGCCGATCAATCAGGCTCACCACGACGTGACGCGTTCCGTGCTGAACATCAGGTTCTTCGCCGACCACGCGCGTATGTCCACCGGTGAAGCCCTCCCGATGGACAGCGGACATCACGCGTACACCGTCTTTGAACCCGCGGGCGTAGTTGCCGCCATCTCCCCGTGGAACTTCCCCCTCATGCTCGGCACCTGGAAGGTGGCTCCTGCCCTCGCCTGGGGCAACACCGTCGTCTGGAAGCCGGCTGAAGACACCCCGACCTCCGCCACCATCATGGGTCGCCTTGCTGTTGAGGCTGGCTTCCCGCCCGGCGTTCTCAACATCGTGCACGGCTACGGCCCCGATTCGGCCGGCTCAGCCCTGACCGAGAACCCGGACGTGGACCGGATCACGTTTACCGGCGAGTCCGGCACCGGCAAGATCATCACCGCGGTGGCCGCGCGCAACCTGACGCCGGTCAGCCTCGAGCTCGGCGGCAAGGGCGCCAACATCGTGTTCGACGATGCCGACCTTGATAACGCCGTGCACTGGGCCGTCGAAGCGATCTTCCGCAACGCCGGTCAGGTGTGTCTGGCGGGCAGCCGCCTCTACGTGCAGCGTGGGGTCTACGAGGAGTTCATGCGCCGGTACAAGATCGCGGCCGAAGCGCTTGTCATGGGCGACCCGAAGGATCCCGCCACGCAGTTCTCCGCAGCCTTGGCCAGCCAGGAGCACTACGACAAGGTGGCGAGTTACCTGGGCACCGAGGCGCTGGGCGGCGGGCGGGTCCTCACCGGCGGTCTCGGTGAAGGATGGAGTGTGAAGCCGACGATCGTCACCGACGCACCTGGCGATGCGCGCGTGGTGAAAGAGGAAATCTTCGGCCCCGTCACGGTCGCGACCCCGTTCGACACCGAGGACGAGGTGATCGCCATGGCCAATGACACTCGCTACGGACTCAATGCCATGGTCTTCACCGAGAACCTCTCCCGCGCTCACCGGGTGTCGAACAAGCTCAAGGCGGGCACCGTGTGGACGAACTGCTTCTTCATCCGCGATCTACGCGCACCTTTCGGTGGTGTCGGGGATTCGGGCCTTGGCCGCGAGGGCGGCAACTTCAGCCGCGAGTTCATGACCGAGCCCAAGGCCGTCGTCATGCAAATCGACCGCGGCTAGTCGACCCTCTTACGGCTCGGCTGCACCCGCGGCGGCTCCCCCGGCATCTTGGGGTAATCGGGAGGGAAGGGCATCTCCCCCAGCCCTCTGTCGGCAAAGTCCTCCTGCCACATCGCCAGCGCCCCATCAAGACTGCCTGGTGAATCCCCCAGCCGTTCCCAGGGATCACCCAGCGCCGCGAGCCGGTCAGGGACCGTACCGATCGTAAAGTCGCTCGGATCAATCCCCCCGAGTTCGTCCCACGTCAGCGGCGTCGACACCGGAGCACCCATCCGCGGACGCAAGGACCACGCTGAGGCCATCGTCCGGTCGCGTGCCATCTGGTTGTAGTCCACGAAGACCCGCGCACCACGCTCCTCTTTCCACCAGGCGGTGGTCACCAAGTCGGGGCGGCGTCGCTCCAATTCCCGCCCGAGGGCGATCGCCGCGTGGCGAACCTCAAGGAACTCCCAGCGCGGCTCAATGGCGCAGAACACATGCAGGCCCCGTCCGCCGCTGGTCTTCACGTAGGGATCCAAACCAACCTCGCGGAGGAGTTCACGCAGCGCCACTGCCGCACTGACCGCCTCGGCGAAGCCGGTACCGGGCTGAGGGTCAAGATCAAGGCGCAACTCGTCCGGATCGTCAGGGAGCGCGCTATGCACGGGCCAGGGGTGGAACGTCACACACCCTTGGTTGGCCGCCCACACGATGGATGCTTCATTCTCAGGACACAGTTGCACGCCCGTTCGACCCGACGGAAACGTCACGGTGGCCGAATCGACATACGCGGGAGCCGACTTGGGCAGGTGCTTGTTGTAGAAAGAGTCGCGGGCCTGCCCCTCGATGATGACCCCATCGGGGAAGCGCTGCATCGTGGTGGGACGACCCTGCAGCTGCCGTAGGAGTACCGACGCCATCCTGCGGTAGTAGCCGATGAGGTCACCCTTGGTGATGACGTCGGCCCCCTCAACCCACATGGGCCGGTCGAGGCTGCTGACACGCACCTCGATGCCGTTAACCGAGACGGTTGAGCCCGATCCCTTCGCCGCTGCCACAGACGCACGGTACCGCCGCTAGGGTGTCTCCCGTGTCCTCCACTGTGCTGATCTTCTTGTTCCTCGGCATCTTCCTCGCCCTGTTCGGCCTGGGCTTCACTCTCTACGGGATGTCCAGTGAGAAGGCCTACTGGTTCCAGCGCGATCCGCACGGCAATCCCTCGCGCGAAGCGACCCCGTTCCGCAAGGTCTACACCCACGCGTTCGTCATCGCCTTCAGTGATGATCGTGCGCCGCTTCGGATTGCCGCGATCGGCATCGTTCTGATCTATCTGGCCGTGATCAGTTTGGTGCTCGCAGCCATCCTCGCCCTGGTCTAGCCGTGCTCCGCCTCCCCGAGGCCGTTGGGCGATTCATTGAGAACCACCCGCGACTTCGCACTCCGATCCGGCTCGTGATCTCGGTCATGAAAGAGCAATCCGTCGAACGCATCAGCCTTTCTGCTGCGGCCGTCGCCTTCTGGGCGGTTATCGCAATCACTCCCACACTGATCGCGCTGAGTTTCATCTTTGGCCGCCTCATCGACCCTCAGACGCTCGCGGACGCCGTCGACGAGTTGCGCAAACAGGCACCCGATTCGTTCAGCAGTCTGCTCGCCTCACAACTACAGGCCGCCTCACAGACCTCTCTGTCTACCGCGTCCTGGGGTCTTGCGATCTCACTCGTCACCGTTCTGTGGGCGGTTTCCACCGGGGTCTATACGTTCTCCCGCGCCGTTCGATTGGCGTACGGGCAGCCGCCGAGTCCCTACCTCGCCACGCGGGCAATTGCCTACGTGGGCGCGATCACCACGGTGATCGTCCTCGGCATCCTGCTTCTCGCCGCGGCAGCAATCTCGGCGTGGGCCGCATCACTTGACGCTCCGCTGTCCGGGGCGATCTTCGGCCTCGAAGTGCTCGTGGGGGTTGCCCTGCTCACGCTGATCCTGTGGGTGTTCTTCCGACTGTCCACCGGGCGCGCGCACGACATCCCTTACTGGCCCGGGGCGACCTTCGGTGCGGTGGCGGTACTCGTCATCGTGGTGGGCTACGGCATCTACCTGCAGTTCGCTACCTCGTATCAGGCGATTTACGGCGCCCTAGCGAGCACCGTCATTCTCAGTATCGTCAGCTACGTCGCGATGTACGCGATCCTCCTCGGTGCAGTTGCCAACGCTCAATGGCCGAAGGTTCGCGCTCAGCCTCCTTCAGTGAGCAGTCGACCGGCGTAGTCCGGCACATAGCGCGTGAGATCCCTCGGCGGACGCTCATAGCCATGGCCGTCCGGACGCTTGGGCAACTTCAGCGGTGGGCGGTGGACCGCCTCAAAGGAGATGGTGGACAGCAGGTGATGGATCATGTTGATCCGGGCACGCCGCTTGTCGTCGGCCTCGACGTCGAACCACGGCGACTCCGTGGTGTCGGTGTGCACCATCATTTCGTCCTTGGCGCGCGAGTAGTCCTCCCACCGCGTGATGGATTCCAGATCCATCGGTGAGAGCTTCCACTGCCGCATAGGGTCGTTCAACCGCGAGGCGAAGCGCTTCTCCTGCTCGCGGTTACTCACGCTGAACCAGTACTTCCGCAGCAGAATGCCATCCTCGATGAGCAGTCTTTCGAAGATCGGCGCCTGGTGCAGGAAGCGTCGGTATTCCTCGGGCGTGCAGAAACCCATGACTCGTTCGACACCGGCACGGTTGTACCAGGATCGATCGAACAGAACGATCTCGCCAGCGGCCGGGAGGTGCTCTACGTAGCGCTGGAAATACCACTGTGTGCGCTGCCGCTCGGTCGGCGTGGGCAGCGCCACGATGCGCGCAACGCGGGGATTGAGGTACTCAGCGACCCGCTTGATCGTTGAGCCTTTGCCCGCAGCGTCGCGACCCTCGAACACGATGACCAACCGCGCCCCAGTGGACTTCACCCACTCCTGCATCGTCACCAACTCGCCCTGGAGGCGGTACAGGGTGTCCTCATAAAACTTCTTGGGCAATCGCTTCACTCGAGTATGAGGTTCGGAATCTGGGCTGGGAGATGAGCCGTCCTTGTCCGCCATGGAGTCATCCAAGCACGCGGAATTAGCTGCTGTACGGCAGTCAGGGTGTCTGCGGAACACCCGATCGTTGCGAGCGGAGGCCCGCGGCAAAGACCCGATGGGCCGCCAACGCCTCGGCGGGGGTGGCAGTGCCGAAGCGCTCCCCTAGTTCCCCGACCTGTTCTGCCAAGTAGCTGGCCCACATTTGCAGGAGTGCGTCTCCGAACCCGAACTCGAAGATTCCTCCGGAGACGGTGGGCCACGCCGAGATATTGCCCGGTTGGACGTCCGCCCACACCTGCTCACCGGACTCGACGGTGAACCGGGTGAAGTGGGCGGGCGTACGCGTGCTGAAGCGCACTCCCCCATCCATGCCTGTCGCTTCAAAGAACCACGTGTTCATGTGTCCGGGCGCGATGCGCCGGGTCTCCCACAGCATCGTGAAATCACGATTGCCGTCACTCGGCGTCGTGTCGCAGACGAGCATGGCGTTGTCCCAGGTATCGCACACAACCATCTGTCCATCGGGCCCGGGCCGAACGTTCACCACATCGTCAAGTCGCCCGAACACGCTCGTGGGTTGCCAGCCAAGCCGCAGCGGGACGTGGGCGACGTGGAGACCGAGATCTCCCATGACCCCGATCTCGCCACAGGTCTCCACCCGGCGCTTCCAGTTGATCGGCTTCGCGCGATTGAGATCCGAGGAGTGCCAAAAGCCCGATCGCACATCCAAGATGTCCCCCAGGGCACCGGATCGCGCATAGTCGTAGGCGCGCAACGCGCCGGGGTAGAACGGGAACTCACTGCTCACGCGGACGAAGGACGACCCTGCATCAATCGCTGCGACGATATGTTCGGCAGCCTGAAGGTCGATGCCGAAGGGCTTCTCCGCGAGGAAGTTGCGACCTGCTTGCGCGGCGGCGACGTACATCTCCTCGTGCAGGTGATGCGGTACGGCGATGTAGATCGCGTCAAGGGATTCGTCGTCCACGACACGGCGCCAATCATCGGTGAGGGTCTCGACCGACGCGACGCGCTCGAACCACTCCCGCGCCGCAGGCGCGGGGTCGGCGACCGCGACGACCTCGGGTCGCACCGGATGGTCGATGAGCAGGTCCCAGCGCCCACAGACACTGACCAGTTCGCGACCCATGAGCCCCGCCCCCACGATCCCGAGGCGCACCGGGCGGGGTGAACTCATGAGGTGCGCAGGATCTCAAGGGCGCGGTCGGCGTCGGCCCCGTCGTGCAACATGGCCATCAGGGCGCGCGTCATCGCCGCAGGGTTCTCGTGCTGGATGATGTTGCGGCCGTAGACCAATCCAGCAGCACCCTGCTCGAGCAATGCCTGCGTGCGGCGGAAGACCTCTTCATCCGAGACCCGGCCTCCGCCGCGAATCAGCACCGGGATTCCTGAGGCTGTCTCGATGACCCGGTGATAGTCACTCGGATCGTCGGTGGGATCGGCCTTGATCACGTCCGCACCAAGTTCGATGGCCTGTCGAACGATCGGCACGATGAGATCGACATCTCCGTTCACGGTGTAGGGCCCGGCCTCAGTCTCGGCCATGACCAACGGCTCCACCATCAGAGGCATGCCGTACTCGTCGCACTGCTGGCGCAGCTCCATGACGTTGCGGATACACGCCTCGCGAACCTCGGGACGGCCCGGCAGGTCGAGGAGATTGACCACCACGCAGGCGGCATCGAGACGTACAGCGGTGAGGACCGGCTCCGGAGCGATGGCGCTGAACATGTGGTCGGGCAGCACCGAGCCGTAGACGTTGGCGACGTCCGTGCGCATCACGAGGGCGGGACGCCCGCGCCCACCAGCGCGCTGCAGGAGTCGGGCCTGTCCGGGCGTCAACTGGATGGCGTCGGGGCCTGCGGCCGCGAGCACCTCTACCGCGCTCGGCAGATCTTCGATCCCGGACAGGAAGGCACCCTGCCCGAAGTAGCCGTGGTCCACCGCAATGTCGAGGCAGCGCCCCGAGTCGGGGTGGAAGAGGCGGCGCATGCGGTAGGCGTTGTCAGCCACGAGAACTCCTCAACAGGTCAAGTCTGACGGTCGCCGCGGCCCCCGGCTCGCGGTACTTCCACCCTACCGCCCTGAGGAGTGCCAGGATGGGCCCGTGACTGTCTCCCCGGTACTGCTTCCCGTGAACCAGTTCGACCACTTCTATCGCGGTGGCGATCGCATCGGCATGCTGCGTCATGGCCCCGGCGGCCCGAACAGGCCCGAGGAGTGGATCGGATCAACAACGACGCGGTTCGGCGAGGAGCTTCAAGGCCTGAGCGTCCTGCCCGACGGCGGCCTTCTGCGCGACGCGATCATCGCTGATCCACAGGCCTGGCTCGGTACCGCCCACGTTGCTCGTTACGGCACCGACGTTGAGGTGCTCGTCAAGTTCTTGGACTTGGGCCAACGCCTCCCCGTGCATCTCCATCCCAATCGCGAGTTCGCTCGAACGCACCTTGGACTGGCCCACGGCAAGACCGAGGCGTGGTACGTCGTCGATGCCCCGCCCGGCGCGACCGTAGGAGTCGGCTTCGCCGAGACCATGTCCTTCGCGCGGATGGCCGAACTCGTCGCCGCCCACGACAGCACCGCCCTGCTGGATTCGCTGCGAACCCGCGAGGTACGACCCGGGGACGCCATGCTCGTACCGGCCGGCCTCCCGCACACGGTTCAAGAAGGAGTGTTCGTTCTGGAACTCCAGGAGCCGACGGACCTCTCCATCCTGCTGGAGTGGCAAGACTTCGCGGTGGACGGTGACAAGGATGGCCACCTCAATCTCGGCTTCGAGACCGCTTTGCAGGCGGTTGACACCGCGGGGGTGAGCGACAGCGACCTTGATCGACTGGTGGTTCGCCGGGAGGACATCGAGGGCGCCGGCTTGCATTCGGTACTTCCCCCGCAGGCGGACGCCTACTTCCGCGCGCAGCACCTCGACACTCGATCGGCACCGGTGACGGTCGATGCCGGATTCGCCGTCATCGTCGCTCTCGACGGCGCCGGCACGATTACGGCCGACGACGGTGTTCATCCCCTCGCCAAAGGCGATGTCCTCCTCATGCCGTACGAGGCCGGAGCCTGGGTTGCCGATGGGGCCCTCACCTGCGTAGCGTGCCGCCCGCCTGCCCCCGACGCACCCGAGGCCGCTCGCTAGCAATGGAGCTGCTCATCGGCGTGGACGTCGGCACCACGCGCATCAAGGCGCTCGCGGTCACGCTCCACGGTGAGGTGGTGGGCGAGGCCGCGGCCACCACGCCGTGGCGACACGACGGGGCCTGCGCAGACGTCGATGCCCGACTCCTCGCGGATACCGCGATGCGCGTGGCGGACGCGACCCTGGACGATCCGCGGGTCAGCGCCGCTGCCGTGGTGCGCGGGATTGGGGTGACCGGCATCGCGGAAGCGGGAGCGCTCCTCGATGCGGCGGGTGAACCCTGCGCACCGATCATGGCCTGGTACGACCCCCGCGGACTGGACGGCCCCATCCGCGAACGCGTTGGGCGTGAGGAGTTCTGGCGCTCCTGTGGGATTCGCCTGAACTCCAAGCCGTCGCTGGCCAAGGTCCTCTATCTCTACGACGCGATCCCGGGGGCGCGGGAGCGGTCGGCGCGACACCTCGGCGTCGCCGACTGGGTCGTCCACGCACTCGGTGGTGAGCAGGTGGCGGAGCGTTCCCTCGTCTCCCGCTCGGGTCTGTACGACGTGTTGGCCGACGACCGCTGGGAGCCCGCCATCGATCTGGTCGGCAATCTCGTGGCGCCCCGGATCATCTGGGCCGGCGAACAGGCCGGCACCGCTGGCGACTCCGCACCGCCCCGGTTGCGCGGCGCTGCGTTGACCGTGGCGGGCCTCGATCACGAGGCAGCTTCCTTCGCCATGGGTGCGATGCGCACCGGAGTTCTCACCGACTCGCTCGGCACCGCGGAGGCACTGCTGCGGCTGTTCCCTCCCGTCGATGCCGACACCGTGGAACGCTTCGTCGCCCGAGACATCGGCATGGGCTGGGGCATCGTGCCGGGCTACCTCTGCCTGGTCGCGGGTTTGCTCACCGGCCTGTCCCTGGAGCGCATGTCCGCACTGCTCGGCCTCACCGACCGCGAAGCGCGCCTGCAGGTGGCGCGCGAGGCCGCGGCCCTGCCCCATCGTGATGCCGATTTCACCATCTCCGCCGTGAGCCATGAGGGGCTCACGGTGAGCGGTGTCACCGAGACCCTCACCGCACCCCTGGCATGGCGCAGCGCTGTGGAGGATCTCACCGACATGTCCACCGACATCATCGACTTCATCAACGGAGAACTCGGTCCGCATAGCGAGGCCATGGTGACCGGCGGGTGGTCGCACGACCCGATGGTGGCCCTCGCCAAGCACCGACAGCTCGGTGACTACACCACAAGCGATGTGGCTGAGGCCGCCTCCTTGGGAGCGGCCTTCTTCGCAGGCATCGCGGCGGGCCTACTCGACAGACCCGGCCCGCAGGAGCGGCCAGCCTGGCACTAACGGCGCAGCCGCCGCTCGAATCTGTCGTGCGCGGACATAGCCCGCACCCGGGAAAGCGAGCGCGATATAGCTGGCGGTGTTACGGATTAGTTCCCGTAGGTGGCATCAGGGGCCCTCGAGGGAAATCCGAATTCTTTTTGCGTGAGGAGTTTATAAACCTGTGGATCACGTTGCTTGAGGCCTTCGGCCGTTTCGATACCCCACTCGTCTCCGTTGCCGTCCCTGTCTCTTGGAATCCCGGTGACCCGGCCTTCCATCATCCCGGCCAGAGTGATGGCGGCCCAGTGCACGTACTCACCCGCAACGCAGCCGTATTCGCATTCGTCGTAGCGGGTGTACCAGGCTCCCGCTGGATACTGCTCGGGTATCTCTGAGAAGAATCCACCCCGAGCCGTGTCCATAGCCTTGGTCAGTCGAGAAGCCCCCTTCAACGTATCCTCCCCCTGCTTTGTGAGGTAACACCGATAAACCCTCGACGCATACTCGGGAATGCCCGGGATCGCAGACCAGAAATCAGCTGGGTACACGCCGGCAAAACCAACATCTGTCACCAGGTGGAGGGTTTCCTCAGTCGCCGCATCCGGAGCCATAAGCGGCTCCTCGATCATCCAATCGTCGGAGTAGGCGCTGGGTTCGAGACCGTAACGAGAGTGGTTGATCGTTGTGACATCAAGCCCGTAGGTCGGCGCACTCTCGTAGCGCAGAAGTCGCTGCTTCTTCTCATGCCATGGCCCGATCGAATTGAAGCCCACGCCCAAAATCATTCTGCTGTGTTGTCTTTGCAGCTCTGATTGGACTTTTCGGTTGTCGGGCTTGCCGTCCTCATCATTGTCAAGCCATTGAGCAAGAACTGTCGCTGACAACACCAGATCTCGATCGGTTACCCCTTTGAGTGCCATGAGTCGGATCCCGAAGACTTCCACGACCTTTTCGATATCGGCCGCCTTCTCATCTTGTCGTGGAGTGAGTATCTCGAAATCCGGTGGCGTGGTCTCGAAGACTTCCTCAGACCACGCCCGACACCGCTTGCCAAAATCACCGCCGCTGCCTTTCACCGGCTTCCATACGAGTTTCTTGCCCTTCTTGACGCACTTGAAGGACACGCCCTGGTTTTCCTGAACGAGCCCCACCTTGGGGCATTTCGCTCCGGCTTTGGGTGGCTTTGGAGCCGCCACGGCCAGGGAACCGGCAGACGCCCACACGAGCACGGCTGCCAAGGCCACGACCAGGGTTGGATTGCGACGCATCGTGCCTCCCGATGAAGAACTCAGTGACCAACGACCCGACCGTAGCCTCAGCCCTCACCGATCGCACGACAACTGTCGACCTGGGCCGGTGTCCAATCTGAGGTTAGCGCTGCCGGCGCAGGGTGCAGTCCGACGCGAGGTCCCAGGACATGACCTGCTGCAGTCGGTCCAGGCAATTCGTCAAGACGAGTGTGCCCTGCCCGGTGAGGCGACCGGAGAGGGTTCGGCCCGCCCGGTCGAATGACCCCCGGCGCGCGGTGATAACTACCCGGTCGTTGGCGGTCACAGTCACCGCCACCGGGATGCGAGCCCCTCGGCTGCCGTCCTGTCGCTCGAACCGTAGGCGGCCGATGTAGTCAGCCGAGCGGCCCGGCGCGGGTCGGAGAACAAGGTAGTAGCCGATCCGGTTGTCGCGCAGGGAGTCCGATACCCAACGTCCTGCCAGATCATCGGCGGCTCCCGCGGGGGTTGCCCCCAGGGCGGGAAGCCCGAAGGCGAGGGCGACTCCTACGGCGATGGACGTGAGGCGGGCAGCGAGAGGATTCACCCGCACAGTCTGCGCTGAACCGGCGCAAAGGGCCACTCGACCCCGCCGCGGCCAACCTGCGCGCGGGGTCCACCACTGTTACCCTCACGACGAGAAAAGGAGGCTTTCATGGATGCTGATGCTCAGGGCCCCGGGGACGTGCTGCGCAACATTTGGCAGGCCAACGATACGGACATGCCCGAGCTCGATCCCGAGTGCAGCCCGACGAAGGCGTGCCGCAATATGAAGGACATCTCCTTCGAGGGCTTCGCCGAGGAAGGTGGGGACATTGCCACCGCCTGGCGCAACACGCTCGCCCGTGAAGGCAAGCTTGGCGGCGGCTCGGTCGCTGATCTCGTCTTCGGCAACGGCAACTGAGCCGCCGCGATGGTGGACGTGGAGTCCTTGACGGTTGGGCAACTCACCCAGCAGTTGAAGGATCAGGACTACATCGCTGACCGTGGCTTGGCCACCGCCCTTCTCCTCTCGGTCAAGCTGGGCAAGCCGCTGCTGCTCGAGGGCGAAGTGGGCGTGGGCAAGACCGAACTCGCGCGAACGCTCGCAAGCATGCTGGGCCGCGATCTCATCCGCCTGCAGTGCTACGAGGGCATCGACATGTACCACGCCCTCTACGAATGGGACTACGCACGTCAGATGCTTCATGTTCGAGCGCTCAGCAAGTCAGAAGGAGCTGCGGGAGACGACGACCTCTTCAGCCCCCGCTTCCTGCTCGAACGCCCCTTGCTCCAGGCCGTACGCGCGGGTGACCGCTGCGTGCTCCTCATTGATGAGGTGGACCGGGCCGATGACGAGTTCGAGGCGTTCCTCCTCGAGTTGCTCGGCGACTTCCAGGTCACCATCCCCGAGGTAGGCACGGTCAAGGCCGAGTCCCGGCCCATCGTCATCCTCACCTCGAACCGCACCCGCGAACTGCACGATGCCCTCAAACGTCGCTGCCTCTACACGTGGATCGGCTTCCCCGAACCCGACCGCGAATTGAGCATTGTGCGCGCCCGGCTCCCAGGGATCGGCGAGACTCTCGCCGCCCAGGTCGTCACCGCGGTCAACCGGCTGAGGGGCATGGATCTGGAGAAGCCACCCGGGGTCGCCGAGACGATCGACTGGGCACAGAGCTTGGAAGCACTCGAGGCGTCCGCTCTCACCGAAGACGTCGCCCTGGACACGCTCGGCGCGGTCATCAAGGATCGCGACGATCTCGACTACGCCACGAAGAGCATCCAGGATGTCGTCGGCTAGCGAGGACGACCACGGTGGCTACGACGAACTTCTCGTGGGGTTCGGGCACGCGCTGAGGTCGGCGGGTTTGCCGGTGGGATCTGACGACATCCTCGCCTTCTGTTCCGGAGCCGGCGCGCTCGACGTGACCGACCTGATGGACCTGTACTGGTGCGGCCGGGCAACGCTCGTCCGACGCCGCGACAATATCCCTCTGTACACCGAGGTCTTCCGCCACTACTTCCTCGACATCGAGCCAGCAACGGCCGACATCCGCAAGAAGACCCTCAAGGCCTCCTCGACGGCCGGGGCCACCCTGGAGATTCCCAACACCGAGGAGGGGCTGCCCGGGCAGGTCGGTCCGGACGAGGTCAAACTCGGCTACCTCGCGAGCACGTCCGAGGTCTATCGACACAAGGCCTTCGCCGATTGCAGCGACGACGAGTTGCGGCAGGTTCGCAAACTCATGTCCCGACTCCGTGTCACGCCACCCAAGCGTCGCACCCACAGGACAACCAAGGCACGGCGCAGCCCCACCCTGGACATGCGGCGCATGGCGCGGGAGATGATGCGCACGCTCGGAGAACCGCGCGATCTCGCCTTCCGGCGACGCAAAGACAAGCTCCGCCCCCTCGTCCTGATCCTCGATGTCTCCGGCTCCATGGCGGACTACTCACGCAATCTCCTGCAATTCGCCTACTCCGCTCGCCGGGCCAATGCCAAAGTGGACGTCTTCTGCTTCGGGACGCGCCTGACGCGGATCACGCGATCGCTCGACCGACGCGACCCCGATGAGGCCATGCGCCTGGCGGGCGAGTCGGTGCTGGACTGGGACGGCGGAACGCGTATCGGAGACTCCCTTCGCGAGTTCACGCGCGCTGCACGACGGGCACGCCTCGGCCGAGGCGCCATCGTCGTCATCTGTTCGGACGGGCTCGACCGCGGTGAGCCCGCCGCATTGGCCGAATCCATGGAGGCGCTGTCCCGCATCGCCCACCGGGTGATCTGGGTGAACCCGCACAAGGGTGACGCGGCCGAATACGTGCCGACGTCCCTGGGCATGATTGTGGCCGACCCCTTTATCGACGAAGTGCACTCCGGCCACAACCTGGCTAGTCTCGAGCGTCTTGCAGACCGTCTGGCGAAAGTGGGCTAACTATGCGCTATAGCGTTTCACTCCAGGCCGAGGGTGACCGAGAGTTCACCCTGGAGGAGGCCGTCGAACTCGCGGACGCGGTCGCTCCGCTCAGCGGGATCGCGAGCGGAATGGGCACGCTGGGCTACGGCGCTCAGATCATCGTCGAAGCGGCCGACCCGGACTCGGCGGTCGAGATCGCCTTGGAGCGCTTTACCGCCGCCGTGTCCGGCACCAAGCTTCCGGAATGGCCGGTTGTCCGGGCCGAGTGCCTAGCCGAGGACGAGGACTTCGCCGATCTCGACGAGATCCCGTGATCAGGCTCGGGAGCCTCGCCGGATATGCCTTCGAGGGGCCGAGAGCTCTCGCGGGCTGGACTCCGCCGGCTCGGGCTGCCGTCTACGCCATCTTGGCTAAGGAGAAGGGCAGCGAGTTTGCGGTCATCTACGTCGGTCACGCCGACGACCTGACCACCGTGGGATTCCCCTTCCGCCACGCCCGCTCATCGGCGTGGGTGAATCGTGCCGGCGGCAAGTACAACCTGCACGCGGCCTGGCTCGAGGTTCCCGGTGGCACCCGCGCGCACCGAGAGCAGATCAGTAGAGAACTTATGGCTATCTATAACCCGAGCTGCAACGAGGAGAAGTTTGACAAGGCGTGGAAAGCCGAGTGGATTGGTGAGTATGCCACCCCGGTGACCGACGCCCTGACAACTGGCCGGGACCCCGACTGACCACCCGCCAAGTCCCTGATCGCACGAGGGCCGGGGTCCCGATACGGGATCCCGGCCCTCGTGCAAGACGTTCTTTCGTTAGTCGATGTCGACCCCGACAGCTTCCATGAGTCGAGAACGTCGCACACCCATGGCCGGACGGTTGACACCGTCGGCCACGTGATCATCGTGGTTGAAGGTGGCGCCGACAACGATGCCCTCCCCCATGCCGTAGAGCAGGGGTAGCGCACCGGCGACGACTCGCCCGGTCCCGTTGATGGAGGTGAGCCCCGGCTCGATGGCCTCGGCATCTTGCTTGATCTGCCACACGAGATCGGCGGACTCTTCTAGATCGGCGGCCACCTTCTTCAATTGACTGCCGACGATGAAGAGGTAGATCGCGAGGCCTGCGATGAGCAGGGCAACGTCGATTGCTGACCACAGCGCAAGTGAACTCATGAGCGCACCTTGTCCAATACTCGTCCGAGGAACAGGTGGTGTTCCAGGCCCTCAGCGAGGACGGCCTCAACGCCGCCCGCTGTCGTGGTGATGAGTGCCGTGTCGGCGGTGTTGGCCTTGGCGGCGATGAGCGTGGCCTTGATCGCGGCGACTCGCTTGCGAATGCGTGCAACGAAGATCACCAGCAGGGTGAGGAGGGCTGCCACGGCAACCACGACAACGAGGCCGAGGATATTCGCGATGGTCCACAGTTGTTCTACCTGAGCATCCATGTCAGCCTCCCAGCCGCTCGCGTCCGCGCTTCAGGCCAGCGATCACTGCCAGGGCCGATGCGATGGTTTCATTCAATCCAGCCAAGCCAGCCGTGTTGCGTTCGGCGGCCTCCAGCCCGGTGAGGATGCTCCCGGCTTGATTGCCGATCCTCCAGGCGAGCACCAGGATCGGCACCACGAGGGCAACGACCACGAGCACCACCACGAGCCCGATGATGTAGCCGACCAGCCAACCTTCATGTCCGGCGAAGTCCATGTGCCCTCCTAAATCGTTTCGGCGAAGTCGCGCACAGGTGCCAGGCTCGCATTGACCGAGCTGACCACCGGGTGGACGGTTGACGTCTTCTCCACAATCACCTGTACCCCGCCGTCCAAGGCCTTCAAGGTCTTGGACGTGGCATACAGGTGACCGATGACCCGGGCGAGTCCCAGGGCGGCGGCAGCGATGATGAGCGCGCCCACCACCAGGGTGACAATTGCTTCTGCAGGCATGCCTGGCTCCTAACCCAGTAGCTTCGAGACGGGGCCGGCGTACCGCACCGCACCGTTGGCGACTTCCTTGATGACGTCGTCGGTCGTGGCGAGGAGAGCGGGGGTCGTATCCAATTCCCCGATCAGAGCCACGCCACCCGCGAGGGTGTCTTCGGCAGCGCCACGAATGCGCTCAAGTGCTCCGAGGACCATGTTGAGCAGTGCGACAAGCACGGGGACAACAACGACGATGAGGACGATGTTTCCCCACATCCACAGACTCATATCCGTTACCTCCTGGTCAGCGGCTGGGGGCCGGGGTGTAGGGAAGGAAGAACCGGGCGAAGACGCGCTTGGCCGCCCGGAAGAACGCCGTGATGCCGATGGCGATACCGCTGGCGGCCTTCGGAGCGTCGATCGCCATGGGATCGCGCCCATCGGCAATGGCAGCCAGACGCAACTTCATCGACCCGGCTGTCTGATCGACGAGGACGCCCGTGACGTCCGCGACAAGTCCACGGCCGTACTGTGCGGCAGCACCCGAGATCTGCAGGTCCATGCCGATATTGACACGGGTGTTGCCGCCGATGGGCTGCAGGCCGATCGTCAACTGGGTCTCGGCGTTGCCGCGGCCCTTCTTGTCTGCTCCGGCACCGTCCAAGACGAGCACCTTCTTGGCATCATCCTTGCTCGCGATTTTGACCTGACCGGCGAACTCCAACTTCACCGGTCCGGCCGAGATGATGACGTCACCGTGGTACTCGTCATCCCCCACCTGATTGGTGAGATCCGCACCCGGGATACACGCCGCAACGAGAGGCAGGTTGCCGAGGAAGTCCCAGACCTGATCGACGGGCTGGGGGACCTCGAATGACTGATTCAGCTTCATGGTCAGTCTCCCTTCACCGGCGGCATCCCGGACACGTTCTGTCCGGTCTGCAGAGCCTCATAGACCCGGTTGGGCATGAGCGGCATGTCGACGTTCCGCACGCCGGTGTGCTCGATGGCGTTCATCACCGCGTTGACGAAGGCGGCCGGCCCACCCACCGTGGCGCATTCACCGATGCCCTTGGCCCCGATGGGGTGGTGCGGGCAGGGAGTGACGACCTCGTGGAGTTCGAAGCCAGGGGTCTCCCAGGCGGTCGGCAGGAGGTAGTCCATGTAGTTCGAGCCGATGCAGTTCCCCTCCTCGTCGAAGGTGATGTACTGCATGCTCGCCATGGCGTAGGCCTCGGTGAGACCGCCCATGATCTGGCCTTCGACGATCATGGGATTAATGCGAACGCCGCAATCGTCGACAGCGACGAACTTGAGCACGTCCCACACGCCGGTCTGCGGGTCAACCTCAACCTTGCAGACGTAGGCCGCGAAGGGCCAGGTGAGGTTTGGCGGGTCGTAGTAAGCGACGTTTTCGAGACCTGGCTCTAGCCCGTCCGGCACGTTGCTGTAGGCGGCGAGGGCACAGTCTTGAATTGTGACACCCCGCTCTTCATTGCCCCGCACATAGAACCGACCGAGCTCCCACTCGATGTCCTCCTCGGACACCTCGAGTAGGTGCGCCGCAATCTTGCGCGCCTTGGCACGGATCTTGCGGGCCACCATCGCCACCGCCGCACCGGCCACCGGTGTCGAGCGTGACGCGTAGGTGCCCATCCCGAAGGGCGCTGTGTCGGTGTCGCCCTCTTCGACGACGATGTCGTCGGCGGGGATGCCGAGCTCGTGAGCGACGATCTGCGCCCAGGTGGTCTCGTGACCCTGGCCCTGCGTCTTGGCACCGGTGCGCAGGATCGCCTTGCCGGTCATGTGCACGCGCAATTCCGCAGAGTCGAACATCTTGATGCCGAGGATGTCGTACTCACGGCTGTTGCCAGCGCCGAGCGGCTCGGTCATCGTGGAGATGCCGATGCCGAGGAGCTTGCCGCGCTTGCGCGCCTCCTCCTGCTCCTCCTTGAAGGTGTCGTACCCGATGGCCTCCAGAGCCACGTCCAGGCACTTGCCGTACTGGCCGGAGTCGGTGAGGAACCCGAAGGCGGTCCGGTAGGGGAACATGTCGTCCTTGACCAGATTCACCCGGCGGAAATCCGCCTGGTCCATGCCGAGGTCGTTGGCCGCCGCGTGCATCATGCGCTCTTGGAAGAACATCGCCTCGGTGACGCGGAAGGAGCAGCGATAGGCCACCCCACCCGGCGCCTTGTTGGTGTAGAAGCCCTCGCTCGTGAGATGTGCTGCGGGGACGTCGTACGCCGCGAACGTCGAGTGCATGAGGCCGATCTTGAACTTCGTCGGCTGCGCGTCGGCATAGAAGGCACCGTGGTCGGACACGGTGTGCATCCGCATGCCGAGAATCTTGCCGTCCTTGCGCAGCGCCAGTTGCCCCTGCAGGTAGACGTCGCGACCGAAGCCGGTCGAGATGAGGTTGCCGGACTTGTCCTCAATCCACTTGACCGGCCGCTCCGTGAGGATCGAGGCCAGGATCGAGATGACGTATCCGGGATAGACGGGGACCTTGTTGCCGAAGCCGCCACCGAGGTCCGGAGAAATGATCCGAATCATGTGCTCGGGGAGCTCGGCCACGAGGGACACAGCCGCGCGAATGATGTGCGGTGCCTGTGTCGTCATATAGACGGTCAACTTGCCGGTGGCGCGGTCATAGTCGGCAATCGAGCCGCACGGTTCGAGGGGCGAAGGGTGCGACCGCGGGTAGTGCAGGTCCACCGTGGAGACAACATCGGCCTCGGCGAAGGCCCGATCCGTAGCCTCCTTGTCGCCGATCTCCCAGTCGAAGATCTTGTTGGTGGCCTGGTTTTCCTTATCGTCGCGGATCAGCGGCGCATTCGGATCTTGGGCCTGAACGGGATTGACGATCGCAGGCAGGGACTCGTACTCCACGACGATCCGGCTGCAGGCATCCTTGGCGATGTACGGGTCGTCAGCAATGACGGCCGCGACCTCCTGGCCTTGGAACCGGACCTTGTCCGTGGCGAGGACTGCCTGGGTGTCGTAGGACAGGGTGGGCATCCAGGCCAGGTTGCGGGCCGCCATGGTTTCGCCGGTGAGCACGAGTCGGACCCCGGGTACCTCCCACGCAGCGGTGGTATCGATCGACTTGATCCGCGCGTGGGCGACGGGGCTGCGCAGGATCTCCATGTGGAGCATGCCCGGCAGGACGACGTCATCGACGTAGCGGCCCTTACCGCGGATGAATCGGTTGTCCTCGACTCGGCGGCGGCTTGCGCCCATGCCACCGATCTTGAGTTCGTCGAGTGCCATTACTCGGCCTCCTCAGCACGCATCTTCTCGGCGGCCCACATGACCGACTTCACAATGTTCTGGTAACCGGTGCACCGGCAGAGATTGCCCGACAGCGCCCAACGAATCTCGTCCTCGGTGGGGTTGGGGTTGCGTTCGAGGAGCGCCTTCGACGCCATCATCATGCCGGGCGTGCAGTACCCGCACTGAAGGCCATGCTCCTGCTTGAAGCCCTCCTGGATGGGGTGCAACTCACTCGCGGTCGCCAGACCCTCAACCGTCTCGACGTCGTGCCCATCCGCCTGAACGGCGAGCATCGTGCAACTCTTGATGGGCCGACCGTCGAAGAGCACCGTGCAGGCGCCGCAGTTGGTGGTGTCACAGCCGGTGTGCGTGCCGGTCAGTTGCAGAGCCTGGCGCAGCATGTGAGCGAGCAGCAGGCGCGGTTCCACGTCCACCGTGCGCTTCTCACCGTTCACGGTCACCGTCACGCGCCGGGTCGGCACGTTGGCGGGGACCTCCGCGGGGACTTCCTCGTACAGACTCGTCATAGTCAGGCTGCTTTCTGCTCGGAGCGGGCGATACCCGACAGGATGCGGGTGACAAAGGTCTTCACGATGTGGCGCTTGTAGTCCGCCGAACCGCGGTGGTCGGTGCGTGGGTCAGCGGCATCCGCGATCGCCTCCGCGGCGGCCTCGATGCTCTCGGCGGTCAAGGTCTTGCCCACCAACACGCTGATGGCCTCATTTGCGTCGATGGTCTTGCCGCCGACTCCCGCAAGCGCGCACCCGGCGCGGGTCACGACATCGCCGTTCATATCAAGAGCGACAGCAACGGACGCGGTCGCGAAATCGCCGACTCGGCGCTCCAGCTTGAGGTAGCCACCGACAGCCTTCCCCTTGGCGGGCGGGATCACGGCCTCGACGGCGAGTTCGTTGTAGGCCAGGGCGTTGGTGAACGGGCCTGAGACGAAGTCCCGCATGGCGATCTCACGGCGGCCGTTGGGGCCCTGGGCCACGATGCGACCATCGAGGGCGATCATCGTCGCCGCCCAGTCACCCTGGGGGTCGGCGTGACACACCGAACCGACGAAGGTCCCCCGGGTCCGCACGATGGGATCAGCGACCAGCGCCGCCGCCTGGGCGAGCGTGGGGTGCGAGTCCTTGATGATTTCGGAGAACTCCAGGTCCTCGTGACGGCACAGGGCGCCGATCCGCAGGGTGCCGTCCGGATCGAGGCGGTGGTAGTCGAGCGCCTTGATGTTGTTGATGTCCACGAGGCGCTCCGGTGAAGCGAAGCGCAGTTTGAGCATGGGCACCAGGCTCTGTCCGCCGGCGAGCACCTTGGCCTCGCCACCGTTGCGGTCGAGAATCGCCACGGCCTCTGCAACAGTGGTGGGCGCGTCGTATGCGAATCGGGATGGATACACGGGTGGTCCTCTCGGTCTCAGCCCTGGCTGTCGCGCACGGCGACGGGCATGGAGTCGGCATCAGGATCGGGGCGCGGCTCCTGGTGGGGCGGCCACGGGCCCTGGACGGGCTGACCGGCGACCTTGAGATAGTCGGTGATCTGCGGCCAGGCCCAGATCGTGGGGCTGGAGCCGGTCTTGGGAGAGTTCTCGATCAGGGCATACAGGCGCGGATTGCCGCGCTCGTGGCCACTGGACTCAACTGCCATGCAAACCCCCTCCGGGGACTAGGTGCGATTGCCGAAAACTACTCCTGTTCACACCTTGTGCAAGTGGAAACGGGACATGTGAGTCGTAGCAGCGACAATCGGACAGATCAGTCATCTCCGGGTCGCCGTCCAGGCGTCTACCGGGAGCGCTCAGCAATGATCTGCGCGGCGATCGACACGGCGACCTCAGCAGGCTCCCGACCCCCGATATCGAGTCCCGCCGGACCATGGACGCGGGACAGGTCCGTCACATCCCGATACCCCAGCCAATCGGCCCGTGCCTGCTGCATGTCGAGCGACCCGAGGGCGCCAATGTAACCGCTTTCGCTCTCGAGAGCCGCCATCAGGCATCGGCTGGAGGATTCCACGTCGTGTCCCATGATGACGATGGCATCGAGCGTACTGAGGGTGGCAGCGAGCCCCGTGACGACCTCAGGCCGCGTCTCACTCGCCACCTTCCACCCGAGCAACTCGCCCTGCCGCACAAGAGCCTCGGCCATCGGGCCGCGGCCGGCCACGACCAAGCGCGGTGTGGGCGCGAGGGTCATGTGGAGGACGTCGTCATCGCGGTTGACCGACACTCCCCCGGCCTGATCGGCGTCGCTCACATCGACGCGGGTGACGGCATCTCCACTGACGTGGAGGGTGATCACCACCGCATCACGCTCAAGGAGGCGGGGCCATAGGTCCTCTGGGAAGAGAGACGCGGGAACGACGACGAACTCCATGTCCGTCCCCGTCGGCAGGCCGGCCAGGGGGCTCTCAAAATCGGTTACCCGGTGACGAATTAGTCGACCTTCATCGCGTTGGAGCGCTGCCACATCGGCGAGCAACCCATCGAAGGCCCCACCGCACAGGGTGCCGATCCGACCACCGCCGGGCGTAATGGCGAGGGCATCCTCCGATGCCTTCGGCGAGATCGACCAGGCAAGGTCAGCGCGGGTACCTGAGCGAACGCAGGCGGCCACCGTCAGGGCTACGTCGTACACCCTGCGGAGTGTAGGCCCGCGCTGCCGAGGTCGCGCGACTGCGCCTCCTGGGGAATCGAGCGACGAACGTCTCAGACTCCCTTGGGCCTGAGGTGCCGCTGCGCAAGGCCGCCCACGAAGTCGAAGGACAACGCGATGAGGGCTACGAGTGCAGCGCCCACGAAGATGGCGGAGGGACGATTCAGCTTCAAGCCCGCATTGATCGTTTCACCCAGGCCACCGCCGCCAATGAGGAAGGCGAGGGATGCCATACCGACGTTGATGACGACCGCGGTGCGGATACCCGCGACGATGACGGGTACGGCGAGGGGCAATTCGACACCCTTGAGCCGCTGCCAGCCGGTCATCCCCATACCCTTGCCGGCCTCAATCACTGAACGGTCGACCTGCTCCAATCCCACGATCGTGTTGCGCAGCACGGGAAGTAGGGCGAATGTCGCGAGGGCAACGATGACCGTGAAGGCACCGGCACCGAGCCAGACGAAGAACAGGACGATGAGGCCATATGCGGGAATCGCCTGGCCCAGGCCGAGCACCGTTACCATGCCGTCCTTGATTCGTGGTGCGTGCTCGCGCGTGACCAGGATTCCGACTGGGACCGCCACCACGATGACCAAAATCGTGGAGAAGAATGCGAGGTACAACTGCTGATACGCCTGGCGAGCCAACTGGCTCGGCTCCAAGATGCGCTCGGTCGTCGCATCAAAGTCCGAATAGAACCACACCGTCGCGAGCAAGATCGCGAGCGCGACACCAAGAATGGGCGTCACGATGAGGTCGAGTTGCTCCGATCCCCAGGTCGTCAGGCGGCTACGCCGACTTGGCTTTGCTGCCATAGCCAGGGACGTCATGACGGTGAAGCTCCGTTCCCCGCGGTCAGCAGGAGCGCCGCCAGGCTTTCGATCGTGCACCCACCCAGATAGCGACCCTGAGCGTCAACGACAACGGCCATGCCGCTGGAGGTCGTTAGCATCGCGGACAGTGCATCCTGGAGAGTGTCCTCCGGCTGCACCTGGACCGTGATCGGTCGACCAGCGGCCTCAATGGCTCGCTCCGACGAATTCAGCGCTCGCTCATCAATCCACCGCAGTGGGTGATCATGCTCGTCGAGGAGAACCGCCGTGCTCACACCGGCATCCGCCATCGCCTGCAGAGCCTGGCCCCGGTGTACAGGTTTGCGGAGGGTCACCATAGGAGCGAGATCAATGTCGCGAACCCGGCGAAGAGTCAGCGTCTTCAGGACCGCACCCGAGCCAAGGAAGTTCTCCACGAACTCATCCGCGGGCTCGGTGAGGATGACCTCGGGGCGCTCCAACTGTGCGATCTCCGAGCCCTCGCGAAGGATCGCGATGCGATCGCCCATCTTGACGGCCTCGTCGATGTCATGGGTCACGAAGACGATGGTCTTGCGGAGCTCACTCTGGAGTCGCAGGAACTCGTTCTGCAGGCGATCCCGCGTGATCGGATCGATGGCCCCGAAGGGCTCGTCCATCAACAGCACATCGGGATCGGCGCCAAGAGCACGTGCGACGCCGACGCGCTGTGCTTGGCCGCCAGAGAGCTCGTTGGGGTAGCGGTCGCGGTAGATGGCCGGATCCATGCCCACCAGTTCAAGGAGCTCGTCTACCCGCTCCTTGATGCGCTTTTTCGGCCACCGGAGGAGTTTGGGCACGGTGGCCACGTTCTCGGCGATCGTGCGGTGCGGGAAGAGGCCCACCTGCTGGATGACGTAGCCAATGCGGCGACGGAGCGAGTTGGGGTCGACCTTGGTGACGTCCTCCCCCTCGTAGAAGATCCGACCTGAGGTGGGTTCGATCATGCGATTGATGAGGCGAAGTGTCGTGCTCTTGCCGCAGCCGGAGGGGCCGACGAGTACGAGGATCTCGCCAGGTTGAACGTCCATGGACAGGTCGCGCACCGCGGGCACCTCAACCCCGTGGTACTGCTTGGTCACGTGCTCGAGCCTGATCAATGGTTCTGTCACGTCAAGTCCTTTCGACGTCATGCGGGCTTGCCTTTGCCGCGGATGCCGGCGGGGGTGGTCAACCGGCCGAGGATCAACAGAGCACCGTCAATCGCCAATGCCAGGAGGACGGAGAGGATCACACCGGTCCAGATCGCTTCTAGCGAGTTGGGTAGCGGAAGGCGGGCGAGACCGCTCTTGATGAAGTCACCGAGGCCGCCACCGGCGACAAGCGTCGCGATCGCCGAGATTCCGACCGTGAGCAGCGCCGACACCCTAATCCCCGCGAGCATCACCGGCCAAGCAAGCGGCAACTGCACCTGCAGCAGTGTCTGCCGGGGCGTGAGACCCATCCCGCGCGCGGATTCCAGCACGCTGGGATCAACCGCGTCGAGGCCAGCGGTCGTGTTGCGCAGGATGGGCAGGATCGCGTAGAGGAAGAGCGCGATGAAGGAGGGAACGAAGCCGAGGCCGACCAGCGGAATGAAGATGGTGAAGAGCGCCAGCGACGGAATGGTGAGGAACACCGAAGCGATGGCGAGGGCGAGTTCCTTCGCGAACATGTGATGACGGGTCGCTACGCCAACTACGACCGCGAGAAGTCCTGCCGCCAACGTGACGGTGACGACGTAGATGAGCGTCTCGCCCAGCGCAGTGAAGACCAGATCCCACCGCTCGCTGAGGTATTCGAACCAGCTCGTTAGGCCATCCATGTCGATTGGGCCGATGCCGGCACCGTGAGGGGTGACGCGGTCAGACCGCGCCACCCCAGACGGGTGCTAGCCAGCGATGATGCCCTGATCGACCAGGTAGTTCTTCGCCACGGCTGATGGCTCTTGGCCATCTGCCGAGACCTCGGCATTCAACTCAGCCATCTTCTCGTTGCTGAGCGGCGCGAGGATGGCGTCGACGATGCCCTGGAAGGACTCCGGAGCCTCGTCGAACTTCTCCTTGCGGATAGTCGCCGACACGTTGTACACGATATTGACACCCGGATCCTCGACAAGTGCAAGTCCGAGCGCCGGAATACGACCATCGGTAGTAAAGACCTCACCGAAGGTGCAGTTGTTGTTGGCCGTCTCGGTGTAGATCACACCAGTGTCCAGGATCTTCGCCTGGCCATCCGGCAACGTGATTCCCGTGGCTTCCTCAGTGAGGATGAGACCGTCGGGCCGGTCCGGGAATTCCGACTCCATGCAGACGACAGCGTCTGGGTTGTCGCGGACGTACTCCATCATCGTTTGAAGGGTGAACGGACCTCCGTTGGCCTCGGTGGCCTCAGGACTCGAGGCGAAGCCGTAGGTGTTGTTGAACGGAGAACGACCGATCCAGATGATGTTGTTTTTCTCGAGGTCCATCTCCGCGACGCCGCTGGTCAACTCGACGGAATCGAAACTGGGATCCTCCTGACCGAGGTGAACGGTCCACCCTGTGCCGTTGTACTCCATGTATACGTCGATCTCGCCAGACTCTAGGGCAGAACGCGCGACGGCTGTGCCGCCGAGGTTGACCTTGTCATCCACCGTAGCCCCGGCTGCACCGAAAGCCTGGACCATCATCTGGCCCAAGATCAGTTGCTCATCGAAGTCCTTCGATCCGACGGCGACGCTGATGCCGTCCAGTCGGAAGGTGTCGGTAACTGTCGACCCTCCCGCGGAGCCGGAAGAACTCGAATCACCGGAGTCACTCGAACCGCCGCAGGCGGCGAGTACCAATGCGGATGCGCCGGCGACGGCCATCCACGTCCACGCTCGTCGTGCCACAATCAATCCCCTTTGCTTAGGTGCTTACTCAACTCTTCTGTGCGCTATTCGCATTCACGCCTGTGCCACGAACGTAGTCGTGTTCTCGGGACGTGCGTCCCGTCACATGAGGGGCGGACGATTATCTGCGACGCTAATGTGACGCGAACGCGATATGGGACATCGCCCTGTTACCACTCCGTAACCGCCTAATCCGGCGTACTCACTTTTGTTGTTCAGTGTCCGCCGCTTGTCACGCTAGCGGCGACCGCCATCGAGTTCCTCATGCACCGCCGCGAGGATTGCCGAGATCTCGCTGCCGGTCCGCATCGCGCCCACCGCTCCGCCCAGGACAAGTGCGCTGGCCTGTTCCCGGACTCCGGCGTCAACGATGACACCGGACACTGGGTCCGCGAAGAGGTCGAAGCGCAGGTCCATGCGCTGGCCGAATCCCCCGAGGAGGACGTTGCGGCTCATACTGCCCTTGACAGCTTCCACCGACCAATCGGACGGGCAGGTCGCCTGGTAGCCGCGCTCGGCGAGGACGTCGATGAGAACCTGCCGGACTCGTGCTGGCTCGACGAGTGCGAAGGTCGCCCGCTGCTGTGCCACCCCACTATTTATACGCCCCTGGTGCGCGCCCGCTGGTGGCCACTCCAGCTCGCTCTCATCCCTCGGTGGACTTCGACTCGAAATCGAGGCGATACGTACCGTTGGCGACGTTGACCATGACGGAACCGTTTTCGAATTCTCGCCGGAAGACCGTCGCATCCTCGAGAATCTCGACCTCTCCTATGGGGGCACCGGTCACGAGGTCGTCGTAGATGTCATGAAACTCCCAACTCTCGTCGAACCAGCCACCGCCCTCCGGGTCGGATTGCATGTCGGAGAATCCGAAGTAACTGCCCGGGCCCATGCTGACGAGGAAGGCCGCGATTCCGAACTCCAAGAACTCCTGCTCGGTGAAGCGCACCCGCTGATCCTTTGCACCGAAGCAACCCTCTAGGCAGCCGTCATCCTCCGGGAAGTACGGCATGTGCACGATCGTGGGCACACCGCGAGAGCGCTCCTCCATCGCGTTGAGGATCTGACGTGAGGCCAGTTCGCCAAGATTCCACATCCAGAACTCGTTGTTACGAGCGAAGGGTACGTCGTCGAGTTCGTGAAGGAGTTGCTCCTCCGAGCGAGGGCAGTCATTTCCCCAGGGCACCTGACCCTGTAATCCGTCGAATCCGATGGTCGAAGAGAGGACCGGATACTGATCGTTCTTCGCCAGGTACGCGAAGGACCTGCGGAAAGCCTTGTGCTGGCCATCCATGAAGCGTCCGCGTTGAGCGAGGGACATCCGGCTCAAGTCCGAGGCTTCATCGCAGCCGACCGTGTGGCCCCCATCGAAGAAGATGCCGTCCGACCCTCCTTGCGCCGCCGCCTTCACGATCCCCACGAACGCCCGCTGTGTCGATCGCTTCCGGAAATCCCATCGGCAGTATTCAGCCTTGGACTCGAACCCTGTCTCATTGACATCTTGCGGGTAATCGATGAAGCCGTCGCAGTCTCTCGCGTCACGCAAGAACAGTTCCTGTCGCTGATTCAGGAGTTTTCTCTGGTCGCGGTACATCGCACCCGCCCATTCGGCACTGAGATAGGTGAGCACCGGAGGAGGGTCGTCGGAGAACTTCTTCACGCGCCGCACCTCGTCGGCCATGAGCGTTCCAAGATCTCCGCCTGCCCATCGACCAGCGCCATCCTCGTCGATGAACTGACCCATACGAAATTCCAGTATTGCCAGTTCAAACCTGGAGATCTTCCTGAGTTGCCTCTTCGAGAATCGCCCGTCCGGTTCGGCAGCGAAATACAAGGACGGGAACCTTTCGTAGCCGTCCCACTGCCAGGGTTGACCTGTGTCTATTGACGTCTCACCCTCCAGTGGAACCGGTCGGAGTTGTTCGCCATTGCCCAACAGTCCCACCATGCATTCCCGACCGGGGTTCAGGCAGTTCGACACTACTGCCGCCATCGTTGGCTCATCCCAGCCGTTCATCCAGTCGCCATGCAGCGAATAGCCTCCCCTTGGGGCATTCGCCGGGTCGGTGGCGAAGCGCCAGGTCGAGGATGGACCAGTCTCGTCGGTCACCCGGATCCCGAAGTTGTAGGAGATCTCCGGAATCGCAATCGGGTGCGACTTTGGGCATCGCCCTGTTCCGGTGATCGGGGCCTGAGCCTCAATCGGGTACGCCAAGTGGCTTCGATGATCTTGTGACGTGAGGTTCACGCCGTCCCAGCATTGCGGGAACACCAACCGGATCTCGACGATGTCGCCCGGATCGCAATCGGGGATGTAGGGAATGTGATCCAGGGGATCTCCCGGGCTGAACTGCGGTTCTGCGGCCTGCCAACTGTTGCACCTGAACTTCGCGACGTGGAGGCCCTGAGGTTCCTGCGACATGGGGTTGCCCGCGATGATCTGCAAGCCAGCGGGCGGAGGGGTGATGGATTCCGCCGGTAGGTGATACCCGGTCTTGTAGTAGAAGAGCGGATCGACGTAGGTGATGCGCTCACCTGATTCGCCATAGAGAGCAGGCACCCAATACGCGGACTTGTTCAGATCCACTCCGTCGCAGGTGGTCATCTCGGCCGACAGAAGTGATTCCGACGTAGAGAAGGCATCCGTCGTCGGGTTCCCGAAGAAGATGTGGTGATGCATCGCACCCGGTTGACCAGGCTTCACCAGCGGATCGTCATAACTCGAATGAGACTCGATGCAGTGCGTCCGAAACGCACCGCTGCCATCGTCCCGCTGACCTGGTGTCTCGCTCTCGGGGACAAGGGGGCTCAGAAGATTTCCTTGAGCGTCGCGCCAAACGACCTCGTTCAACACCGTGAACCCCGCATCGGCGTCGACCATCGCTTGAGTGTCGACCCCCGGGACCATGAGGAGAGTCGCTCCTGCAAGAACCGCCGCGACGACGCCTCGGCTCGCGACAATCCTTCGGCGCCCTCGTGTCATCGCTCATCCAAGACTCGTGTGTCGACCAGTAGAAGCCAACGTAACAGGATGGCGACGGTGATGAGAGGCGACAAAATCCCGACGCAACACCCACCAACGCAGAACCGGATCCAGGGGAACAACCCTGGATCCGGTTCTCTGTCGGGCTGACAGGATTTGAACCTGCGACCCCTTGACCCCCAGTCGGAACGTACACCGCGCTGGCGTTGACTGACTGGCTGGCCCTTCACCGGATTGTGGCTGGCGGGTGCTGGCGTAGGCCCCGGTCGTCGGGCTTATGTGAGAGCGATGTGAGATCGGGTCGGACTACCTGCCCGGCGTCCCGCCGATGTAGGGATTCGGCAGGATGCGAACTCCGCCGCTCGGTGTGATCTCTACGAATCCCGCTGCGTCCAGGATTTGCCACGCCCGTGACATCTCGCTGAACGCTGCTGGGTCGGTCTTTTCAAGCCATGGCCCGAATTGAGCACTGGGACGCCCGCCCTTGCGAGGGTGCAATGGTTAGCGCGTTCGCCACCAGGCACTTGTTCCCGCGCACAAACCCCTGGGCGCTCGTGCAGACCTAGGGATGATTCGCATCCCGGTGAGCCCACCCGACACGCCTGAGTCAGAAATGTCCGACCGCGCGCAGCGACTAGGGGCCTTTGACATCCGTTCCTTCAGACCAACGCCCCCAGGGGTGTTCTCCCCTTAACCGGCCGCGAGGGCAGCCTCAGGCGACCCCGATCTCCACCTTCTTCCCGTAGGTCGCCGTCTCCATGTCCATGAAGCCGGTGAAGGACACCGCGTCTGCGAAGGGCAGGATCTGCGTGCCCCAGAAGCCGCCGAATCCATTGGCGCGGTCGATCCAGTAGTACAGGTTGGCAAGGCCAGCCCAGCCGATCGCGCCAGCCGGGCGTCCCGTGGGAGCGTCTTCGTCGTTGATCATGAAGGTGAACGACCACGACTTCGACAGGCCAGGGAAGAACTCGGCATCATTGGACAGCCACGGGATGACACCCGGCAGCATGACGACCTTCTGGTGATCCTGGAGGCCGTTGGTGACAGCGGCTTCGACGGTTTCCTTCTTCAGCACGCGCCCGTTCGGGCCCGTACCGTCGTTGAGCCACATCCGGATGAACTTCATGTACTCGCCGACTGTCGAGTAGAGCCCGTGCCCTCCCATATGGACATCGGGCTCCTGCGTGAGGACGAGGTCAGGCTGAGGGGTCAGGGATCCATCAGCGTTGCGCAGATGCATGGTCGCGCGCCGGTCCGCCATGGAAGGGGACATGACGAAGGCGATGTCGACCATGCCGAGGGGCTCGAAGACTCGCTCGCGCATGACTTCACCGAGGCGCTGGCCTCGAACGCCCTCGACGACCTGGCCCGCCCAGTCGATGTTGGTGCCGTACTCCCACTTGTCGCCCGGATCAAAGAGCAGCGGCGTCTCGATTGAAGCCCGCGAGGCGGTGATGACACTCGGCTGTCCGTGATTTTCGGCCATACGGTTGTAGTTCTCATTGAAGAAGTCGTAGCCGAAACCGGCCGTGTGCAGCATCAGCATGCGGGTTGTGATATCCCGCTTAGGGGGTCGCAGGACGGGATTCCCGTCGCCGTCGAACCCATCGAGCACCTGGAGCCGACCGATTTCAGGCGCGAAATTCTTCGCGGGCGCATCGAGATCCAGCAGACCCTCCTCGACGCATTGCATGACGCAGGTTCCCGTAATCGCCTTCGTCGTGGAGAAGATCGCGAAGACCGAGTCAGTCGTCATGGGGACTCCGGTGCCGAGGTCGCGCACGCCACGTGCGCCCTCGTAGACGTTCTCCGATCGGTCCGTCACCATGGCGACGACACCGGGGACGCGGGGCTCGCTGTCGACGACACCGTCGAGGACCGCATCAAGATCCTGGGAAAGACTCATCACTGCCTCCAGGGCGGCCAGAGGTTGGGGGAGAAGGGCCACCCTGGCTCGAGCGTAAGGCGAAGGGACAGCAGGCGCTCCCTTTTCCTGAAAATCCAGATGGCTGCGGGCTCTTGCAGGAGAGTTCACCAACGAGACAACGATGCGTGAGGAATGGAGGCACGATCATGGCCGATGTTGAGTTGATCCCCGGGGGCTCGTTGCAGACGAAAACGCCAGAGGAGGGACGCCAACTCGCGATGAAGTTGGCCCGCATGATCATCAAGGTCACGCAGCCTGATGCCGATGAGCGCAATCGCCAACGTGAGATCTACTCCACGGAGCCCAGCATGATGATCGCCCTGGGGCAGACCGTAGCCATCGAGTTCGCGACCATCGCGGCAGCCAACGACTACTGGAAGTAGCCGTTGCGGCAGACCAGTAACCCTCTTTGGGGCAGTCGGTCTCGCATCGGCCTCAGACGACTAGGTCATCGCATCCGGCATCAGTGAATCGTGCTTCCTGTCTCCTTCTGGGCTACGCGCCAGTCTCAACCTCGGATCAGCATGAGGCCCTACAACTGGATGCGCTGACCAAGGCCGGCTGCGACCGAGTCTTCACCGACCGGGCCTCCGGTGCCATGCCTGACCGGGAGATGTGGTGGCCACGTGGCGCCTTGACCGGCTGGGCCGATCGCTGCGGCATGTGATCGACACGGTGCGCCTACTCGAGCACCGAGGCGTGGGTGCCCTGCTCGTGGCCGCTGACATTCTCGGGAACGACCCGACCGTCTTAGCCAAGATTTACGCCCACCTGTACAACAGCGACAGACGTGCCGCCGTGGACGGCCTGGGTATCCGCTTGGCCCCAATGGACGGCCTGCGCGCGCAGCAGTTGTGAACAATTGCGAAGAAGTGGGCGCGACCGCGAAGTACCGCGTCTCACCGCACCGGCATCTCGCCACGTCCTACGCCGTACAACCTGTCGGGCTGACAGGATTTGAACCTGCGACCCCTTGACCCCCAGTCAAGTGCGCTACCAAGCTGCGCTACAGCCCGCCGTCCCACCGTCCCAGCCCCGGCCCAAGGCGGGCCGAACCTGGCTTGCGGGAACCGCGCGATCCTATCCGAGTCGGTACGCCGTATCGACACCAGGTGGGACGGCCCCAAACCGTTGACTGGCGCGTTGTTGACGGCGACACGCCGTACGGAACGTCAACAACCCGCCACTCAACGGAGGTGGGCCCACTCAATGGGAACGGGCGGGGGAACTAGCGGCGGCGCTTCTCGCGGATACGCAGGTTCAGCCGGATCGGACTTCCGATGAATCCGAACTCCTCACGCAGCCGCCGCTCGACGAAGCGCCGGTATCCCGCTTCAAGGAATCCCGTCGTGAAGAGCACGAAGGTCGGCGGTCGGGTTGCGGCCTGGGTACCGAAGAGGATCCGGGGCTGACGGCCGCCACGCACCGGGTGCGGATGGCCCGCGACGAGTTCAGACAGAAACGCGTTCAGCCGTGACGTCGGCACGCGCGTTTCCCAACCCTCCAATGCTGCATCGAGCGCGGGCACGAGTTTGGCCATGTGCCGACCGGTCAGCGCCGACACGTTGACGCGTGGAGCCCACTTCACCTGGACGAGCTCGCGGTCGATCTCGCGCTCCAGGTAACGCTGGCGCTCCTCGTCCACGAGGTCCCACTTATTGTAGGCAATCACCAGGGCACGTCCGGTCTCGACGACCAGAGACAGCAGGCGCAGGTCCTGTTCGCTCAGGGGCTCCGAGGCATCGACGAGGACGAGGGCGACCTCTGCCTTCTCGAGCGCGGCCCGGGTGCGCAGGCTGGCGTAGTACTCATGCCCGCTGGCCTCGCGGACGCGTCGGCGGATGCCCGCCGTGTCCACGAACCACCACTCGCGATCGCCAAGCACGATGAGTTCGTCGACCGGGTCGACCGTGGTTCCTGCGACCGAGTCGACAACGACTCGCGCTTCTCCCGCCAACTTGTTCAGCAGGGATGACTTGCCGACGTTCGGCTTCCCCAGGAGCGCAACACGTCGCGGACCGCCCCCCTTGGTGCGTCCCTGACCCTCCTCGGGCAACCGGGCAACAAGCTCGTCGAGCAGGTCACCACTCCCCCGGCCATGAAGCGCCGACACCGGGTAGGGCTCGCCCAACCCCAGCGACCACATCGCCGCGGCATCGGCCTCGGCGCGTGCGTCGTCCACCTTGTTGGCGACGAGCAATACCGGCACTCCTGCCTTGCGCAGCACCCGGACGACCGCCTCGTCTTCGTCGAGTGCCCCGACGGTGGCGTCCACGACGAACAGGACCGCGTCGGCCTCGTTGATGGCGCGCTCAGCCTGGGCGGCGATCTGCGCCGCCATACCCCGGGCGTCGCGCTGCCACCCCCCGGTGTCCATGAGAAGGAAGTCGCGACCGTTCCAGTCCGCGGCGTAACTCACCCGATCGCGGGTCACCCCGGGAATGTCCTCAACGACCGCCTCACGACGGCCGATGATCCGATTGACCAGGGTGGACTTGCCCACGTTGGGCCGGCCCACAACGGCGACCGTCGGGAGCAGCGGATCCTCGACCGGCCCCTCAGCATCGAATTCCTCGAGATCACCGAACTCCGCCACTGCGGCCGCACGCGCAGCAGCCAGCAGGGTGTCAACGTCGTCGGTGTCGCTGTCATCAATCCACTCGACGACCGTGGTTTCCGGCTCATCGGGGAGGAGGTCGTCGGTCACAAGGCCCCATTGTGCCGGTCGGTGGTCTCGGCAGCCCCGGGCAGCCCACCCGTACGCCGTCGCGCCTGCCTGGCGTGATCGGCGAATCGCTGCCGAATCTGCTCCGCAACCGCGAGGACGTCACCACGGACGCAGGGGTCGCGAACCGATCTCGGCGTGAAGGGTTCACCCACGACAAGGTCGATCGTGGATCGTGGTCGCGGCGGATCAGTGGGTCGTGCTCCCGCTGATCCCAGCACGACCACGGGGACCACCGGCACCGAGGTCCTCGCCTGCAGGTACGCCGCGCCCGCATTGACCTCCGACGCTTCGTCACCACATCCCTCGGCGAACGCCGCCACCGCATGGCCACGATCGAGCAACTCGACCGCTTCACGCAGTGCCACCCCGGGTTCAGCCTCCGCAACGATGATGCGCCCCGCCGCCGTACGCCACGCCGTCGGGCTGCTGCCAGGCGGGACCAGCACGGCCACCGGTCGGGTGAGGTTGGTCGCGAGAAGCATTGGATCGAGCAGACCGTTGTAGTTGCTCACCACGACGACACCACCGGTGCGCGGCAGGAGATGACCCCCGGTCACACGCACCCGATAGGCGGCTCGCACCAACGGGCCGAGCAGGTTGCGGGTGCTCGCACCACGCATGGGATTCGTCATCGGTGGGGTCACCGTTGCCCGGGTGGCAAGTATCCGATCACCGCATCGATGACCTCGTCCAAGGACAGGTGGGTCCCATCGACGTGCCAAGCGTCACTTGCCGCCTGCAGGGGCGACACCGTCCGAGTGCTGTCCCGCCGATCCCGGTCGGCCAGATTGGCCGCAGCAGAGGCCACGTCGTACGTTGGGTCGCCGTCCTGCTGCTCACGTGCACGGCGCTCGGCCCGGGCCTCGGCATCGGCGGTGAGGTAGATCTTCAGGTCGGCATCGGGCAACACGACCGTCCCGATGTCTCGCCCCTCCATAACCACGCCGATGTCATCGGCGAGGCATCGACTCACGATCTGACGTTGCTCGCGAACCAGGCGTGCACGGACCTCGGGCACCGCCGCCACCTTGCTCACCGAGGAGGCAACGTCGTCCTGTCGAATCGCGTGGGAGACGTCACGCCCATCGACGACGATCCGCGGCTCGCGTGGATCGATCTCGAGGCGGATCTGCGGCCGACTGCACTCGTCGGCGACCGCCTCCGGATCATCGACGTCTACCTCGTGGTCCAGCATCCACCATGTCATGGCGCGGTACATCGCTCCGGTATCGACGTAGCGAAGCCCCAGACGTTCGGCGACGCCACGGGAGGTACTGGACTTGCCCGACCCGGAAGGCCCATCGATGGCGATGATCAGCGGCACGACGCCAGACTACCGATCCTGGTTCGCGGCCCGGCCCGTCGCGGAGCGAGGCTCATCGCCGGGCCCGGCCCATCAGGGAGCTTGGCCGTCATCGCCAATGCCTAGAGGCATCCGGTTTCCGACCGTTGTGGTGGGTTTCGGGCGCCGGAAACCCACCACAACGGTCGGAAATCGGGTGGGGGGATTAGGCGCGAACGTCGAATCCGAGTTCGGCCAGCCCGACCCGAAGCCGCTCACTCACGTCGGGCCGCACCGACAATTCGATGAGCCCCGACGGCCGACCGAGTACGTGATCGATGCGCACGTCCTCGAGGTTCACCCCGAGCTTGCCCGCGGCGACGAAGAGACTGGCCAACTCCCCCGGCTCGTCCTTAACGATCGCCGTCACCACGTCGTACGCCGTCGCCGCGTCACCGTGCTTGCCGGGGACTCGGTCGCGTCCTGCATTGCCACGGGCCAGCGTCTGCTCGACCACGCGGCCCTCACCGCCGCGAAGATCTTCGACCACTCCGTGCAGATCGAGCGCGAAAGCATCGAGCACATCGGCGACAGAGTCGGCGTTCGCCGCCAAGATCTCCTGCCACAGCCCAGGGTCGGACTCGGCAATCCTGGTCATGTCGCGCAACCCCTGACCCGACACCGACACCGATTGGTCGTCAGCATCCAACAGCCGGGCCGCCAGCAGGGAGGAGATGACCTGCGGCGCGTGAGAGGTGAGCGCAACAGCCCGGTCGTGCTCCTGTGGATCCATGAGAAAGGGAACCGCCCCGCAGGTCATGGCGAGGTCCACCACCTGCTGCACGCGATCAGGGTCCGACTCCGGCAGCGGAGTAATCACCCAGGGTCGATCATCGAACAGGTCATGCCGCGCCGCTCCGGGGCCCGACGTCTCCCTTCCCGCCATGGGATGTCCACCGACCAGGCGGTTCGCGTCCGCGCCGAGCGAACGGGCCGTTTCTAAGGTTGCCGACTTGACGGACGTCACATCGGTGATGGTGGCGTCCTCGTGGGTCGTTGCCGCGGCCATGACCGCACCGGCGCTCGTGGGGGGTACCGCGACCACGACGAGGCTGACGACAACTCCCTCGGCCCACTCCTCCCCTGCGCCCCGCGCTACGGCTTCCGTCAGCACGCGTTCATCGGTGTCGGAGAGGAATACATCAACGCCCGCGCGACGCAATGCCAGTCCGACCGAGGTGCCCAGAAGGCCGCTTCCCACGATGAGGACGGGCCCGGCGACCGGTGCGCTCATTGCGCGAGGTCCTGTCGGAGCACCTCGGCCCCGCGCAGGTAGACGTGCTGAATCTGCGCTCTCGACCGGTCGGTCTCGACATGGGCGAGCACACGGATACCGCGTTCGACCGCTCCATCAACGTCGATTTCCTGTGCGCAAATCAAGGGAACGTCGGCCAAGCCGAGTTGCCGCGCGGCCGCGGCCGGGAACGCACAGTGCAAATCCGGAGTGGCTGTGAAGAGAATGCTGACCAGGTCATCCGATGTGAGGTCGTTGCGCTGCATCATCTCGGCGAGCAACTCCACAACCGCCTCGGACATCTCCGTGGCATCGTCAGCGGTCAGGAGCGTGGCACCCCGGATCCCTCGCATAGCCATGGCGTCACCCTAGTGGGCCGACGTCGGATCACCCTCAAAGACCGGCCGCCGTGTAGAGGGTTCTGAGTTCCGGTCCGCTGATGGCCCGGTAGCGGCCGGGGCGCAGTTGGGCGAGCCGAATTGGGCCAATCTGCGTGCGCACGAGTTCCTCGACCGGGTGGCCCACAGCCTCCATGAGGCGCCGCACGATGTGGTTGCGCCCCTCGTGCAAGACGATCTCGACGAGCGCCTGGTTGGGGGTGGCCTCCACGATCCCGAAGGAGTCCACCTTGGCCGGGCCATCGTCGAGTTCGATGCCCCCGCGGAGCCGCCGACCGACATCCCGCGGAATCGGCCCGGGAACGAGCGCGACATAGGTCTTCGGCACTCCGTGAGACGGATGCGATAGGTGCTGTGCCAGCACGCCGTCATTCGTCAGCAGGAGCAGGCCCTCGGTGTCAGAGTCGAGCCGGCCGATGTGGAAGAGCCGCTCGGTGCGATCACCGAGATAGTCACCGACACACGGCCGACCGAGATCATCCGACATGGTCGTCACGACGCCACGTGGTTTATTGAAAGCGAGCACGACCGTGTCGGGTGCGGTCGGCACGCGCTCCCCATCAACCCGGATATTGGCGCGCAGCGGATCGACACGCATGCCCTGCTCACGCACCACCCTGCCGTCGACTTCCACCCGGCCCTGCTCGATGAGTTCCTCGCAGGCGCGGCGACTGCCCAGCCCCGCCTGGGCGAGCACCTTCTGGAGTCGGATCCCCTCGTCGGCCACTACTCCCCCGCGTGAACGGAGTCGAGGACCGCATCGAGTTCGGCCAGATCGGGGAGGTACTCCGACAGATCCGGCAGGTCCTCCAGACTCGCGATACCGAGACGCTCGAGGAAGTACGGCGTGGTCCGATACAGGATCGCCTGGGACGAGGGATCGGTGCCGGCTTCCTCCACCAACCCACGAGACTGCAGGGTACGCAGCACGCCGTCTACGTTGACGCCGCGGACGGCACTGATGCGTGCCCGCGACACCGGTTGGCGATAAGCCACGACGGCCAAGGTTTCGAGGGCCGCCTGCGTGAGCCGCGCCTGCTGACCGTCAATCACAAACCGCTCAATGACCCCGGAGCAGGTGTCCCGCGTGTAGTAGCGCCACCCACCGGCCACCTCGCGCAAGGCGAAACCCCGCTCGGCCTGCGTGTAGTCCTCCGCCAGTCGCCGGAGTTCACCCTCGACGACCTCCACAGGGTGCCGTGTCGCCTCGGCGAGTGACACCGCCGAGAGGGGTTCGACCGCGACGATGAGCAGCGCCTCCAGGGCAGCAGCGAGCGAGGGAGCGCCCAACTCGTCGGACTCCTCCTCAGCCACCTCGGCTGATGCCTCGAGGGATTCTTCGAGCACCTCGGCCTCCGCCTCCATCGGTTTGTCACTCATCGGCGGGTTCCTCCTCCACGTCGTTCTGCTCGACCGGGCCGTCCGCGGCGGCTGTGCCAAGTTCCATGGCCGACTCGTCCTGGTCGTCGTACTCGTCATCGATGTCGATCTCACCCTCGTCGGATCCGGTCCAGCGAATCGTGAGGTCGCCCAGCGGAGTGACCTGCTCGAAGACAACAGCGGCGTCTCGATACAACTCCAACAGAGCGAGGAAGCGCCCGATCACGAGCATCGTGGTGTTGCAATCCGCGATGAGCGCCCGGAACGTCGTCGTGCGCATCCGACGGAGTCGACCCACCAGGATCGCCGCCTGCTCACGAACACTCACCAGCGGGACATGAAGGTGCGAGATGCCCACCTCGGGCTCGAGCTTCGGCGTAAGCGCCTTTGCCGCGAGCGCCGCAAAAGCTTCCGGTCCGAGGCCGAGGATCACCTCGGGCAGCAACTCGGCGAAGTGGGGCTCTAGTCCAACTGTCCTGGGCACCTGACGTGCGGCGTGCGCCATGCGATCGGCAAACAGCGCTGAGACCTCCTTGTACGCGCGGTACTGAAGTAGTCGCGCAAACAACAGGTCTCGGGCCTCGAGCAGCGCCAGATCCTCCTCGTCCTCCACCTCACCGCTGGGGAGGAGTCGGGCCGCCTTGAGATCCAGCAGCGTGGCCGCGACGACGAGGAATTCGGTGGCCTCCCCGAGATCCCACTCCGAGCCCTGGGCACGGATGTAGGCAATGAACTCATCGGTCACGACGTGGAGCGCCAACTCGGTGACCTCGAGCTTGTGCTTCGAGATCAACTGGAGCAGCAGATCGAACGGGCCCTCGAACCCATCGAGGGTGACTGAGAATGCCGGGACCCTAGCGGTGGCGGCCACCTTCTCACCCGAGGCCGTCACTGAGTCTGCCTGTTCCACTGGCGCGTCGGGCGCCTCGACCTCGGTCACCGGCTGATCAGTTCGCGGGCCAACTGTCGGTAGGCCTCCGCGGCGGGGCTGGTGGGAGCGAAGACAGTGATGGGCTCCCCCGCGACGGTGGCATCAGGGAACTTGATCGTGCGGCTGATCACCGTATGGAACACCAGATCTCCGAAGGCATCAACGACCCGGTCGAGGACCTCACGCGTGTGCAGCGTGCGAGCGTCGTACATCGTGGCAACGACGCCGGTGATCTCCAGTCTCGGGTTCAGGCGGCCCTTGACCTTCGTCACCGTGTCGGTGAGGAGTTTGACGCCACGCAGGGCGAAGTACTCACACTCCAACGGAATGACCACGCCATTCGCTGCGGTGAGCGCGTTGACCGTGAGCAGTCCGAGGGACGGCTGACAGTCGATGATGATGTAGTCGTACCTATCAAGGACCGGGACAAGCGAGCGGGCCAGGGCATGCTCGCGAGCCACCTCGTTGACGAGGGCTACCTCAGCGGCCGACAAGTCGATATTGCTCGGAACCAGATCAAGCCCAGGCACGGAGGTGCTCACCGTGACGTCTTCGATGGAGCACCCGTCGTCCATGAGCAGGTTGTAGACCGTGCGCTCCAACTCGTGCGCGGGGACTCCGAGCGCCACCGACAACGCCCCCTGGGGATCGAAGTCAATAAGGAGGACACGGCGACCGTATTCGGCAAGTGCGGCGCCGAGGTTCACCGTGGACGTCGTCTTGCCGACACCCCCCTTTTGGTTGACCATCGCCAGGACTCGGGCCGGGCCGTGCTCGGTGAGGGGCGCCGGGTCAGGAAACTCGGGCACGGGTCGACCCGTGGGGCCTAGCTCCTCGCCGTCGTCGCTCATACCGTCCATCTCCACCATTGTCCGCCTATCGGTGCTTATGTCCCCGGCATCCTCTCAGACTCCCCCTCAATCTGGCGGCAAGGTCACCCAACCGCGCGTTTGTCACCCAGAACCGCATGGGAGCCTCCAAATCCGTGCCCCAAACACGGTTCTGGGTGACAAACGTGGCCGGGCCGTGGCGCTAATCCCGGGCTCGGGGGTGACTCGCCGCGTACACCTCCCGCAGGGAATCCACCGTGACCTTCGTGTAGATCTGGGTCGTCGTGACAGACGCGTGCCCGAGGAGTTCTTGAACGACCCGCACGTCGGCCCCACCCTCGAGGAGATGGGTGGCAAAGCTGTGGCGCAGGGTGTGGGGCGAGACTCCGGTGAGGCGTGCTCGATCCGCCGCTCCCTGGAGCACCGCCCAGGCACTCTGCCGGCTCAGCCGGCTTCCCCGGGTGTTGAGGAAGAGCGCCGGTGTCGCTCGCGCCACCAGGCCCGGCCGCCCGCGGATGAGATAGGCGTCGATGGCCTCCGCCGCCTTCTCCCCCAGGGGCAGCCGACGCTCGCGGCTCCCCTTGCCCCGCAGGAGCACAGCCCGACCGTCGAGGTCCACGTCATCGATGTCGAGGCCGCAGGCCTCCGAGATCCGCGCCCCGACGCCATAGAGGATCTCCACGAGCGCGGCATCCCGAAGCCCGATGGGCGGGTCCGGCATACCCGCGGACTCCAGGAGGGCAACGACGTCGCTATAGCCGATGGCCTTGGGGAGGCGCTGTGGGATGGCGGGCGGCTTCCAGTCACGCGAGGCGTCATCGGCCGTGAGGCCCTCGTCCCGCGCGAAGCGAAACAATCCGCGGATCGCCACAACGGCACGCGCGGTGGATCCGGCGGAGAGGGGCGGGTGCTCACCCTCCCCCGCACTGAGGCTCACCACGAAGTCCGCCAGATCTGACTCCGTCACGTCGTCGAGCCCGGTGATGCCACGCTGTTGACACCAGGCGGTGAAACGCCCAACATCCCGGCGGTACGACGAGACGGTGTTGCGAGACAACCCACGCTCCACCGCAAGGTGATCGAGGTAGTCCTGGGCTGCTTGCTGCACGGCAGGGACGACGGTCATCGGTCTCACCGGCCGACAGGCAACTGCCACATGGGGTCGTCTGCATCCCGCAGTGTGCGCCAATCCCGGTCCCGCGCCGCGGCGGCGGCGAGAATCCCCGTGACGACCGTCGGGTTATGCAGATCCCCCCGCAGGGCCAGATCGACCGCCTCGTCCAGGGGAACCCAGACGCGCGGCAGGTGGGCCTCCTCAGCCTCGCCCGTCGCCGGTCGACCGTTGGGTGCCTCGTGCAGATCCCGCGCCAGGTAGCACCGGAAGGCCTCGTTCGAGCCACCCGGTGAGTTGTAGAAATCGACGAGCACATGCCACGTGTCCGCGGTGTATCCGGCTTCCTCCAGCAGCTCACGCTGTGCGGTGAGCAACGGGCGCTCACCAGCCACATCACGCAGCCCTGCCGGGACTTCGAAGAGGTAGCCGCCGACCGGCTGGCGGTACTGCCGAATCATGAGGACGCGCTCGTCGTCATCCAACGCGACGACTCCAACGGCTCCGGTGTGGTCCACGACATCACGCTCGACGACGTGCCCGGTGGGCAACTCCACGCGGTCACTGCGCACCGACCACACATGGCCGGCGTAGCGCAGTTCGCTGTGAAGGAGGCGAGCCGGCTCTGCGGTGTCGCCGATAGGGCCGTCCCAGACCTCGTCGATCACGCGGCTCCGATGATCACGGCGCGACGGCGGCAGCGCTCTCCGCCTTCTCGGAGCGACGGGCGATGGCCGAGCGGACCAACCCCGCGAAGAGCGGATGAGCGCGCGTGGGCCGGGAGCGGAACTCCGGGTGGGCCTGGGTGGAGACGTAGTAAGGGTGTACGTCGGCGGGCAACTCGACGAATTCCACGAGGCGCCCATCCGGCGACGTGCCGGAGATCACCAACCCCGCCTCCTCAAGGGCCGGGCGGTAGGAATTGTTGACCTCATAGCGATGCCGGTGCCGCTCATCGATGTAGGGCATGCCGTAGGTGGACTGCACCACGCTGCCCTCCGCCAACTTGGCGGGGTACAGACCGAGGCGCATGGTGCCCCCCATGTCCCGGTCACCCGACACCACATCGCGCTGATCCGCCATGGTGCTCACGACCGGGTGCGGTGTCGACTCGTCGAACTCCAGGCTATTCGCTCCGTCGAGGCCCGCGACGTTGCGCGCGTATTCGATCACCATGCACTGAAGTCCGAGGCACAGTCCCAGCGTCGGGATGAGGTTTTCTCGCGCGTAGCGCAGAGCGCCGAGCTTGCCCTCGATGCCGCGAACCCCGAAGCCACCGGGGACACAGATCGCATCCATGCCACCCAACTGCGCCGCAGCGCCCTCAGGGGTGGCGCAGTCATCCGACGTCACCCAGTGCAGGTTGACACGGCAGTCCTGGTCGAAGCCACCGGCGCGCAGCGCCTCGGTGACGGAGAGGTAGGCGTCGGGTAGGTCGACGTACTTGCCGACTAGGGCAACGTCAACCTCGTGGGCGGGGCGGTGCACGCGCCGGAGGAGGTCGCTCCAGCGGGTCCAGTCCACGTCCCGGAAAGGCAGGCCGAGGCGCCGGACGACATAGGCGTCCAGACCTTCCGAGTGCAGCACCTTGGGGATGTCATAGATGCTCGGCGCGTCCACAGCCGCGACGACCGCTTCCTCATCGACGTCACACATGAGCGAGATCTTGCGCTTGATGCCCGCGGGAACCGGCCGGTCGGCACGCAGGACGATCGCATCCGGCTGAATGCCGATGTTGCGCAGTTGCGCGACCGAGTGCTGCGTCGGCTTGGTCTTGAGTTCTCCCGAGGGGCCGATGTACGGGAGCAGGGAGACATGGAGGAAGAACACGTTGTCACGGCCCACCTCGTGGCGGATCTGGCGTACCGCTTCAAGGAACGGCAGCGACTCGATGTCACCAACCGTGCCGCCGACCTCGGTGATGACCACGTCCACGTCAGGTCCAGCCATGCGGCGGATACGCGACTTGATCTCGTTGGTGATGTGCGGAATGACCTGGACGGTATCGCCGAGGTACTCACCGCGGCGCTCCTTGGCGATCACGGTTGAGTACACCTGACCGGTGGTGACGTTGGCCGATCCGTGCAGGTCGTCGTCAAGGAACCGCTCGTAGTGACCGACATCGAGGTCGGTCTCGGCGCCATCGTCGGTGACGAAGACCTCACCGTGTTGGAACGGGTTCATCGTTCCGGGATCGACGTTCAAGTAGGGGTCGAGCTTTTGCATGGTGACGCGGAGCCCGCGCGCTTTCAGCAGGTTGCCCAGGCTCGAGGCCGTGAGTCCTTTGCCGAGGGAGGAGGCGACGCCCCCGGTGACGAAGAGGTGTCGGGTCTGCGGTCGCTGCTCCACGGATGGTCAGGCTATCAGCGCCGCGCCCGAGAAGTCCGGCTGCGACCCGCGGTGCGTTCGGCGGCCACCGCGAGAAGTTCGGCGGCGTGGGCGGCCGCGGTCTCAGAGTCCTCCAGACCCGAGAGCATGCGGGCCAGTTCAGTCAGCCGCGCGGGACCCTCCACCTGCTCCAGGCTCGATGCCGTCACCGCCCCCGGGCGCACCACGATGTGCCGGTCCGCGAAGGCCGCCACCTGGGCTAGATGGGTCACGACCACGACCTGGGCATGGCGAGCCAGGAGGGCCAGGCGATGGCCCACCTCGACCGCGGCCTTGCCACCGACCCCGGCGTCGACCTCGTCGAAGACGAACGTCGGAACGGGATCAAGTCCGGCCAAGGCGACCTCCAAGGCGAGCATGATGCGCGAACGTTCACCACCCGACGCCGCCTTGGCGATCGGACGCAGGACGGCGGAGTCCCGCGTCGCAAGGCTGAACTCGACCACGTCAGTGCCGTGCCGATCGGCTCCGGTGCTGACTCCGTCCACCACAACGTCCAGGTCGCCTGAACCGCGGTCCCGCGGACTGACCACGACGTCGACACGCGCAGACGGCATTGCGAGCGCCGCAAGTTCGTCGGTGACCGCCTGCGACAGCCGGACCGCTGCCGTGGCGCGCTCGCGTGAGAGGTCCAGCGCGAGGACAGTCACTTCCCCGGTTAGTTCCTGGACCTGATCGTTGAGCGCCGTCACGAGTGCCGCGTCATCGCCGAGTTCGGCCAAACGCGCCCGAGCCACATCGCCCCATGCCGCCATGTCGTCGAGAAGCTCCGGCCAGGCCCCCGTTCGCTCGAGGCGCCGGCGCAGGTCGCCGAGCACCGCACGTCGGCGTTCGACCTCGTCCGCTCGTCCCGGGTCCACGGGGAGGTCCGCGAGATAGCCGGATAGGTCCACGGCAAGTTCGGCCCACTCGGTGGCGGTCCGATCGGCGCGGTCCCGCAGATCGGCCAGACCCGGATCGCGCTCGGCGGCCCGCGACAGATGCGCGGCCACCGATGCGGTCTCGGACTGATCGAGGCTGTCCCGCGCGGCGGCGACCTCACGGATGATCTCCTCAAGATGACCGAGTCGCGCTGACTCGGTTCGTAGAGCGGAGTCCTCACCGGGCTGCGGGGCGATGCGGTCGATCTCTGCAACGGCGTCGTGGAGTTCTGCTGCTTCGCGAGCACGTTCACGCTCATGTGCGATGACATCGTCTCGCTGCTCGCGCGTTCGCACGAGTCGATCGAACGCGTCCCGATACGTCGCCAGCGAGGCGGCGAGCCGGTCGCCACCGAATCGATCGAGGGCCATTCGCTGCTGGGCGGGCCGCAGCATGCGGTGTTGGTCGTCCTGTCCGTGAACGGCGACGATGCGAGCGCCGATGTCCGCGAGCGTGGCCGCCGGGACTGAACGTCCACCGAGATGGGCGCGGGAGCGCCCTGCCGCGAAGAGCGTCCGCGACATGAGCACCGTGCCGTCCTCGTCCAGGGTGCCGCCGACCTCTTCAACGATGCTGAGCACCTCGGGATCGTCGACGGCGAAGCGCCCCTCGACCACGGCCTGCTGTTCACCCTCCCGGACGAGCGACGCATCCGATGGGCCTCCGAGGACTAGCGACAGTCCCGTGAGAACCATCGTCTTGCCCGCACCCGTCTCACCCGTGATCACCGTGAGCCCTCGGCCCAGCTGGAGTTCGGCCGATTCGATGACGCCGACCGCGCGCAGGCCGAGTTCGACGAGTCCGCAGGCCGGCTGGCCATCATCGGTCACCGTCGCCCCCGCCACCCATCGACTGGAAGGTTGAACTTCGCGACGAGTCGGTCGGTGAAGGGCGCGCGCGATAGCCGAGCGAGTCGCACCGGCTGTGTGGCCCGGCGTACCTCCACCCGACAGCGAGCGGGCAGATCGATCGAACGACGGCCATCAGCCCACAGAACGGCTGAAGACGTTGACTCGGGGAGTTCCAGCGCAATGACGCTCGTGGGCGCGACCACGAGGGGCCGGGCAAACAGCGCATGGGCACTGATGGGAACAACCAGCAGCGCCTCTACCTCCGGCCACACGACCGGTCCACCCGCGGAGAACGCATAGGCGGTGGACCCAGTGGGCGTCGCGCACACAACTCCGTCGCACCCCCACCGTGACAGCGGGCGACCATCGATTTCCACGAGCACATCGACCATGCGTTCGCGGGCAGCCTTCTCCAGGCTCACCTCGTTCAACGCCCACGTTCGGTGGACGACGTCACCCCCGTGCGTCACGGTCACATCGAGCGCGGTCCGTTCCTCCACATGCCACAGACGTTCAACAATGGCCGCAACAACGTCGCCTACCGCCTCACGCTCCGCCTCCGCGAGGAACCCCACGTGGCCGAGGTTGACGCCGAGCAACGGGACGTCTCCGTGCCGGGCTCGCTCGGCACCCCGCAGGATCGTTCCGTCGCCGCCGAGGACCACTACGAGCTCGACACCATTCGCCGCGTCCTCATCTGCAGGAACCACGGCGGAATCCGCGATCACATCATCTCGGCCGAGATACCCGCGATCATCCGCGCACAGGCGCACCTCAATACCGGCATTCTCGAGTTCGCGGATGACCTCGTGAGCGAGGTCGCGCACCTCCGGGCGCACCGCATGCACGACGAGCAGGACAGCCCGCCCGTCCGATGCCTCGTCAATCCTCACGTCCGGCCTCCACGACCCGCCGGACCCTCATGTCCGGCCTCCACCACCTGCCGAATCCTGTCTGGATCCGGCTCCTTCGCTCCGCGACGCAGCCACAGGAAGAACTCGACGTTGCCGCTCGGGCCCGGCAATGGGCTCGCCGCAACACCTTCAGTCCCCCAACCCATGCCGTACGCCGTAGCCGCGATCCTACGGACCGCTTCGGCGCGCTGCGCGAGATCACGCACGACTCCGCCCGAACCCACCGCCTCGCGCCCCACTTCGAACTGCGGCTTCACCATCGGCACCAGATCAGCTTCCGGCGCCGCGCAGGCCATAAGTGCGGGCAAGACCAACTCCAAAGAGATAAAAGACAGGTCCGCCACGATGACCTCGGGCGCATAGGGAATGTCAGCCGGCTGGAGGAGACGGACATTGGTGCGATCGAGGATAGTCACCCGCTCATCGGTTTGAAGCCGCCAGTCCAACAGGCCATAGCCCACGTCCACACACGTCACCCGCGCAGCACCCCGACGTAGCAGGACGTCAGTGAACCCCCCGGTGGATGCTCCCGCATCGAGACAGGATCGACCGGCCACAACGGGGCCACCGAGGCGATCGAGCGCGCCGGCAAGCTTCCAAGCGCCGCGCGAGGCGTAGCCGGGATCATCAGCATCGGCCTCGACCAACACGGCGGCCGCATCGTCCACCATCGTGGCGGGCTTGCGCGCAAGGTTCCCGGCCACGCGCACACGGCCGGCCTCGACGAGCGATCGCGCCTGGTCGCGGGAGCGCGCCAAGCCTCGGCGCACAAGTTCGGCGTCGAGGCGCCGTCGGGTCAGGAGGTGTCCTCGCTGCTGCGATCACCGAGCGCGGCCGTCAACCGCGCGTGGATGTCGGCAAACACCTCCACGTGTTCACCGACCGGCGCCTCGTCCAACTCCAGCAGCCGCTCCAGCGCGGCATCCACACGCGCATCTCCGGTGGGCTCGACCGGGACTGAGATCGGCAGGCCCTGTTGCACACCTTCCTCCGGCGAGAGTGTCATGACGCGTCCCCATCGCCTGCCGCCTTGGCCTTCTTGGGCTTCTTCGCCTTCTTGTCGTGTTGCGCCTTTTTCGCGGCCCGCTCCGCACGCATCTGATCCTGCTCACGCATCATCTGCTGCACGTGAGCGTCAAGATCGGCAACCTGCTGCTCTAGTCGGGATATCTCTCTGCGCAGACTGGCGACTTCATCATCACGCGCGAAGCCCAGTCGCCGGGCCGCCTTATCCACCTCCTCGCGCACGAGGGCACGGATTTGATCCGGCGACATGAGCGCCGCAATCTGGCCGCCCGCCTCGGTGGCCGCCTGCATGCCGTCGTCGACGACGTCCCCACCCTGCGTCCACATGCCCTGGGCGAACTCTGCCGCCTTGGCCGCGGACATCCCCAGTAGACCGGAGGCCAACTGGATGTAGGGCCGGACGGTGGCCATGGGGTCATTGGCCATCGGGTCCTGATCGGAATCGCTCATGGTCCAACCGTACGCCGTCGTGCCTCGATGGCATCCGCGGCCGCGGCGACATCCACCGCACCGGCGGCGGACCAGGCGGCCGCACAGGCACACTGAAGCGCCTCAATCCAGGGGCCTTCACCGGGAGTCACGATGAGGCGGCCATCGTGAAGCTCCGTTCGGGCATCCCCCCTGGCCCAGCCGCGGTCATCCCGGCGCGGTGCAGATTCGGAATCCCCCTGCGTGGCGGCCGGCTCCGCGGAGAGCGCCAGGAGATCTGCCCCGATGAAATCGGGCCGCTCCGCCGGATCAGCTCGCAGGAGTCCGGCGACGTCGGTCACCCCCGTCATCACCAGCAGGCTGGGCACCCCCACGGTGCGCGCACCGGCGATGTCGGTGTCGAGGCGGTCGCCCACGACCAGCGGCCGCCGGGCATCTGTCCGATCGATCGAGGCTCGCATGAGCGCCGGAAACGGCTTGCCCGCCACTTCATCAGGACCGCGCCCCAACGCAGCGGCTACGGCGCTAACAAGGGCGCCGTTCCCGGGAGCGCGTCCTCCGGGGACGGGCAACGTGACGTCAGTATTCGTCGCCACCCAATAGGCGCCGGCCGCAATGGCCACTGTCGCGGCGGCAAGATCAACCCAGGCCACGTCGCGCCCGAAGCCCTGTAGCACCGCGGCAGGTGTCCGTGCGACCGATCCGGCGCGGACCGGCACCAGCCCCACCGCGTGGATCGCCTCGTCCACCCCCGGTCCCCCAACCGCCAAGACTTCGCTGCCCGGCGGGAACCGTTCGATCAGGATCGCTGCACCCGCCTGGGACGAGGTCACGACTTCGTGTGCCTGCGCGGGCACCCCCAGATCGCGAAGGTGCTCGGCGACGACCTCCGGTGGTCGCGAGGCATTGTTCGTCACGAAGGTGAGTGACATGCCCTGTTCGCGGGCCGCCGCGAGTCCCTGCGCCGCTCCCGCAACGGCGTGTTCACCGATGTAGACGACGCCGTCCAGGTCGAGAAGGGCGACGTCGTACGCCCCGGCAAGCGTGGTCACGAAGCCGCGCCCGAGTCATCCCAGAAATCCGACAGCAGACGGGGACCGTCGGCCGCATCGCGGCCGCCCGATGGGTCCACCGGTCCCACCAGGGGAAGTCCCGCTTCGATTCGTGCCGCGAGGGTTGCCCGCACCTGAGTGAGCGCGCGGGCGTAGTCGGTGCGCTCCGGTCGCATCACGCACGCCATGGCGAGGTGATCACGAGCTTCCGGGAAGCGCTGCAGTCGCCACAGGCTCATGCCCGCCCCGTAGTGGGCGTAGTCATCGTCGGGACTGGAGTCCAAGCACTCGCCGAACGCGTCGGCGGCGTCGGCATAGTGGCCTCCGTCGAAGAGAGCGCGAGCGCGGATCTCCAGCGCGGACCGGGAGCGTGGTTCCTCGGCGAGCACTCGCTCTATCAACATGAGGCTGGCACCCGCGTCACCTCGCTCGAGCAGTTCGCTCGCCCGACGAAACCAGTCGTAGGCGTTGCCCTCGGGAGTTCCAGGCTGACGCATTCACCTATCGTGGCACAGCGGCCTCGGTCACACGCCGCACCGATACCGCCTCGACCTCGATGATCGAGGTGGGACCGTTCGCAGAACGCCAGAATCGACGCCGAAGGCTCCCCGTGACCTCCACCGACGCCCCTTCGGGCAGGCAGAGCAGTCGGCGGCGGAGAGCGGCAAGGTAGGCCGAACACTCCAGGGCATCGACCCGAATACGGCCCGACGGACCACGACGACCGGGAGGCCGATCCACGATGAGCCGAAACGCCACAAGCGTGTCTCCACTCGGCAGATCACGCTCGGTCACTGCGGCCAATCGCCCCGTGAGCGTCACGCTATTGCAGGGATCAGTCTTCGACATCACATCACTCCTTCCATCGGCCGGTGCCTCTTGCACCGACCGCCCTACGATGCGAAGCAGCGGCACCGCGGCGATGAATCGACGTGGACCTGTCGACAACCTGGAGGCGAGAACCCTGTGGAAAGCATCACCGACCTCGGTGGCGAGGTCTTCGAGATCGACACGCTTATGGGCGGCCATGCCGGGATCACCGCCGGCTACCTGATCCGGTCTGACCGCCCCTGTCTCGTGGAGACGGGGACCGCCCTGTCAGCGCCCACCGTGGTGGATTCCCTGGCCCACCTCGGGGTCGGACCAGCCGACCTGGCCACGGTGGTCGTCACGCACATCCATCTCGACCATGCCGGTGGGGTCGGCGACATCGCCGAGGCCTTCCCTCACGCGCAGGTCGTCGTACACGAGCGGGGTGCCCGACATCTGGTGGACCCCACCAAACTCGTCGCCAGCGCTCATCGCGTCTTCGGCTCCGTGATGGATGAGCTCTTCGGTGACCTCAAGCCGACCGAGGCCGGGCGGGTGGTGGCGCTCGGGGACGTCGGAATGATTGACCTGGGTGGTGGGCGGCGCTTGGAGGCGTTCCACGCACCCGGACACGCCTCGCACCACCTAGGTTTGCTCGACCCGGACACCGGCGACCTCTACACCGGCGATGCCGCCGGCGTGTACGTCCCCGAGTCCGACGAACTTCGCCCCGCGACACCGCCCCCGGACTTCGACCTCGACCTGGCCCTGGCATCCATGGGACGGATGCGCGACATCGCGCCACAGCGACTTCTCTTCAGCCACTACGGGCCGGTGAGTGAGGTCGACTCAGCGCTCGAGCGGTCGGAGGGCGTGCTTCGCGAGTGGGTGGACCTGGTGCGCCACGCGCGATCTCTCCAGATGGACCTCGATCACGCCGTGGCCATGGTGCGCGAGCGCACCCCGCTGCGCATCCCACCGGAGGCCGAGTACGACGAACGGCGCGAGGCGTGGGAGCAACTGTCATCGACAGCGGCCAATGTCGCTGGCATCAGTCGATGGTTGGACAAGTCCGAGGGGCCGGGCTCAACCTCCGGAGACGCCGCTTCCGTCCGCGGCTGAACCTTCTGCCGCCGTACCTTGGGGCTCTTCCACCCAATCGTCGCCAAAGACAACGCCGTCAATTTCGGCCACCCGCTCAGCCGCGTCCGTCTGCTCATCCGCGTCCGAGTCTGCTGCCCGAGCGAACCAGGTGCGCGCATCGTCCGTCCGGCCTAGATCCAGCAGGGTGTCCGCATAGGCATAGCGAAGCCGAGCCAACCACGGCTCGGTACGCCGGGCGTTGAGGGCGGGAACCTGGAGCAGCAAGAGGGCAGCGTCGGCCTGCCCGAGGTCGCGACGCGCACCCGCAGCCACGATGCGTGCCTCCACCCGGGACTCGTCAGACAGTTGATCCTCGGGTACCTCGGTCAACAACTCCAGCGCCTTGCGCGGCCGACCCAAGCCCCGCTCACAGTCAGCCATGAGAGGCAGATGATCGTTGTTCCCCGTGAGGCGGCGCACCGCACGCAACTCCGAGAGCGCTTCGGCGTAATCACCCGCGGCGTACGCCGCCAGGCCGAGGGCTTCGCGGACCACCGATACGCGCCCGGCAAGTCGCTTTGCTTCCTTGGCGAATGCCAGAGCCTGCTCCGGTTCGTCCTCGTCGAGGGCCACGGAGGTTGCCACCAGCAGGCGGGCCACCTTCTCCGCCAGGGTTTCAGGCAGGGTGCGCAACTCAGCCGCGACTCGCCGGTCGATCTCCGCACCGGTGATCTCGTCGGGGATGCGCGGCCCGCGTGGCCGATCATCGTCTCGGCGATCGTCCTTGCCCCGCGGCTTGCGATCGTCCTTGCCCCGCGGCTTGCGATCG
>JAURFD010000029.1 GCA_030827125.1 Candidatus Nanopelagicales bacterium | reverse complement strand
TCACCCGCGCAATCGCTGCCCCCTCGGGGGTTAGGTGCCTTCGCACGGAGCTCCTCCAGTTTCCGACCGTTGTGGTGACTTCCAGCGCGCGCAAACCAACCATCACGGTCGGAAACGGGAGGAGTTCAGACGGATTCGACCTCGGGGAGGACGCGGTCGGCCTCAGTGCGCTGCTCGACACCGATGCGCAAATGCAGCGACCGTTGGTCGGCAGCGGTGGGGTCGGCGGCCACGAGACTGCGTTCGTCGACATTCATGCTGATGACTCCGTACGGCGGATTCGGGGGACGGCCCTCCGCCGTATCGGGGCTTTCACCGGGATAGCACGGGTCCACGGGGCCCTCTGGGCGGCCATACTGGGTCGGTGACCGTGTTGCGCGTTGCCGTTGTGGAGGATGAGCCTCTCTATCGGGAATTGCTGTCAACCGGCCTTATCGCCCACCTTGACGATGTTGAGGTGATCGGAAGCTATGCGACGGGTGAAGAACTCTTCCTTGCGGTCAAGCCATCCGATGTCGACGTTCTGCTCACCGATGTTGACCTCGGCCCAGGGATCGATGGGACGCAAACTGGCATCCGCATGCGCCGTAGCAACCCCCGCCTCGGAGTGGTCCTGCTGAGCAACTTCGCGATGCCGGGGCTTCTCGCCGGGCTGCCGGACGACGTGCGCGGCGGATGGTCCTATCTGCTCAAGACGTCGGTGGCAGATCTCGACCAACTGGGTCTGGCCATTTGTGAGTCTGCGGCCGGTGGCATGGTGATTGACTCGGCGTTGACCAAGACGCTGGTGCCGCAGGGGAGCGGTCCCCTGCAGGTGTTGACGCCACGCCAGGTCGACGTCCTCGCACGCATGGCCAATGGATGGTCCAACAAGCGCATTGCTGAAGATCTCGTGTTGTCCGTGCGCACTGTGGAGTCCGTGATCTCGGACGTCATCGCTGCGCTCGCGATCCCGCGCGATATCGATGGCTACAACGCTCGCGTCGCATGCGTGTTGCTCTACCTCCAGCACACGGTCAGCAAGTCAGAGACCCCCGCTTCCCGGCCATGACGCTGCCTCCCAACTACACGCGGTTGGTGCTGAGCCCCTGGCCCTTCCTGCTCCTGGCCCCTCCCGAGTTCTTTGGCGTTGCAACGATCGTCATGCGCGGGCCCTACACCGGTGACTTCCAACAGGGATTGCTCGCGAGCACCGTCGCGGTCGGAGCGAGTCTGGTGCTGCTAGGCGTTGCCTATCCACTCGTGATCGTGGCGCGACGTCGTCCGTGGGGTGCTCGACTTCGCACGACGACCGGTGTCGTGCTGGTGTACGTCATCCTGGGGGCGACCCAGGCACTCCTCATCATCACGTTAAGCGAGGGTTTTGGCGCTCACGGGGGATCACCGCCGCTTCTCACGGTGATCTACGTCTTCACGCGGCCCATCAACCTGATCATCCTCGCCATCGTGGTGAGCCAATTGGGTGAGGGCTTCGCCACAATGCGGACGGTGAACGGCGAGGTCGCGGAGCGCCTTCAACTCGCGCGTCGCACAAACGCCATGCTCGAGGCTGCCGAGACGGCGATGCGCGAGGAGTCGCGAGCCACTCTGGTCCATCAGGTTCGCGGCCCCCTTCGCGAGCTCGTGCGGAACGCTGACGGGCGCACAGACAACGAGGTTGCCGATGACCTCGACGCATTCATCGCCACGCGGCTGCGACCGCTGTCGCATGTCCTTCATCCCGTGAGCGTCCGACTGGGGCTGGTCTCTGCCGTGCGCTCTCTCGATGCCGAAGTCCTCTTGGATGCTGCGCCGGCGATCGAGCGCATGGATCGCGACGGTGTGCTCCTCGACGAGGGCGTCCGTCTGCAGGTCTATCGCTGGATTCGTGACCGGTTGATGCCGGATGCGTCGACCCGAGTGGCCCTCGTGATGCGAGGTCGTGAACTCGAAGTATCGGTTCATCCCTCCGCGGCGGGATCGCTTGACGCCGTGCAGGTGGTGGCCGGCCTCCACGAGACAGGCCGTGGCGTCCTCCGTGCTCCGCTGCGTGGCCAGGTGCCATCGGCCAGCCAGATCGCGAGCGGCCAGGTAGGGGTCGAGGCTCCGGTGCCCGTCCGCCAACGGATCCGCGACGTACTCACCACCCCGCTGCCTCGGCGCGTGGGACTCGTGGCGCTCATCGGGCTCGCCCTTGTCCCCAATCAATTGGTCGCCTTCCAGTTCAACGTGGATTGGCGTTCGATCCTGCTGGGGTTCACCACCGCGGGGACGGCCATCACCCTCGCGGCCATCTTCAATCTCCTTCCCAAGCCGCGACAGACCGTTTCTGGGGCTGTCCTCGTGGTGCTCGAGTGGGTCTCCACCGGTGTTTTCCCGGCGCTCGTTTTCAGTGCGGCCGCGTCCGCCCTTGGGTTGTACTCCACGTTCGCCCAGAACATTGGTCTGGATCTGTTCCGAGGGACCTACCGGTTCACGATTATCGGCCTGATGCTTGTGATCGCCCACGGTGTGGTCGTTCAAGCACAGCGAGCGCTCACCAAAGCGACTGCTGATTTTGAGGCGGAGGAACGGCGGCGTGCGGAGATCCTCGCGCAGTCGCGGCAGTTGGATGCCGATGTCGCGGAGGCGCTACACCGGACTGTCCAAGGGCGCCTAGCTGCAGCCGTCGTGCTCATGCGCATGGGTCGCCGGCCTGAGGCCTGGGACATCGTTGAGGACATGGCTGGTGTGGAGATCCCTCGTTTGCTCGATCGCATGGGGTCACCGCTGGGAGTGGCACCCAATCCTCCCGATGGCATGCGCATCGATGTCTACGGAGCTGAGGCTCTACCGGACGAACTCATCGGTGATGTGCGCACGGCGCTGGGAGAACTCGCCGTCAACGCGCAGCGTCATGGATCGGCGACACGGCTCGTGGTGCGCATCGTGAGTGAGGGCGGAGTGTGGATGATCGACTGCCTAGACAACGGGTCTGGGTTGTCGGGACCGATGACGTCGGGGCTCGGATCACGGCTCCTAGAAGAACTCACCGCACGCCACGGTGGTCATTGGGTGATGCAGTCCGCGGGTTCCGGCTGCCGTGTCACGTTGGAGATTCCGGATCCGCAGGCGAGCCCATCGCCTTCACCCGTGAGCGCGTGAAGACTGCCGCTGCACCCACGCCCAGCGTGACGAGCGCGAGGATGATGGTGACGAAATCAACGCCGACCGCGAAGGCCCGCACCAACGTGGCGATCGCGAACATGACCGTGCCGGCAGACTGCAGGACGAAGGAGAAGCGCAGCTGCCGTCTCAGGGTGTCGTCGCCGCTCATGTGCTGACCGTACCGATCATGAGGTGACCGTATCGGTCGGCTCGAAGAGGGCGACGCATTCGACATGATGGGTCATGGGGAAGAGGTCGAAGGCCCGGAGCGAGGCCAGGCGCCACCCCTCCTCTCTCGCGATTGCCACGTCGCGGGCAAGTGCGGCCGGATCGCAGGCGACGTAGGCCACGCCACGAGGGCGCAGGCGCAGTGTCCGACGCAGCACATCGCGACCGGCGCCGGCCCGAGGTGGGTCCAAGATCACCAGATCGCATCGTCGAAGTGGGGTGTCGCGGAGCCATCGATCAACGCGCGCTTCATGCAGATGAACATTCTCAGCATCGTGCAGTGAACGTCGAGCGCCTTTCACCGCGACGGCGTTGGATTCCACCGCATCAACGCGGCCACCCGGACCGACCACGGGGAGAACCGCCCCGGCGAACAGTCCCACGCCGGAGTAGAGATCAACGACGTGTTCGCCCGGGCGCGGTTGGAGGAGATCGAGTACTGAGGTCGCGAGAGTTTCGGCCGCACCCGGATGTACCTGCCAGAAGGCGGTGGCGTCGAGGGTCCACGTGCGCCCGAGGGCGGACTCAGTGACCTTGGCCATGCCCGGCCGCGGATCCGGCAGCGCGAGGGACTCGTCGTCGCCGGTGACGGCGAGGACCTCGCTGGTGTCCGGCCAGGAGCGGCCGAGGACGTCGAGTTCCTCGATCTCGGGGGTTGCGAGCAAGCACTGATCGATCGGCAGGATGTCGTGGGAGTGGTGCGGGCGCAGTCCGGCGCGACCCTGCCCGTCCACGGCGTACCGCATGCGGGTGCGCCACCGGAGGCCATCGACGTCACCGGGCACTGGCTCCACCTGCAGGTTGGCCCATCGGTCAGCCGGCTCTCCACCGAGGCGTTCGAGCTGTTCGCGGACCACGCGCGCCTTCAACTCACGCTGTGCCGGTAGCGCGGCGAATTGCCAGTCGCAGCCGCCGCATTGATCGGCGTACCGACAGGGTGGTTGCACTCGATCCGGCGATGGGTCGAGCACCTCCGCGACGACACCGCGCCGGAATCGACCGTGCGCGGGGGCGTCGGTGATGCGGACACGAACGCGCTCACCAGGGAGGGCGCCGCGCACGAAGATCACCCGACCGTCGTGGCGGGCGACCGCTTCGCCTCCGTGGGCGATGCCTGTCGTCTCCACGTCCAGCTGCTCGGTCATGGGTTAATCCTCTCGAACCACAGGTCCGTTGCCGTCCGCCCCGCCGCGATTCCGCGACGTTCGTACTTGGTCGTGGGCCGGTCGTGGGGTTTGCCGACGATGCCGCCCCGCCACTCCGAGCAGGCTCCGACGGTGTCGTTGATGTGCTCGGCGTACTCGACCCAGTCCGTGGCGAGATGCCAGAAGCCTCCGAGGCGCGTTCGGTGGGCAACAGCCCGGGCAAAGTCCGCCGTCACAAGTCGACGTCGGTGGTGACGCTTCTTGGGCCACGGGTCGGGGAAGTAGGTGCGGACGCCGGTGAGGCGGCCGGTCGGGATGTGTTCGAGCACATTCCGGACGTCGTCGTCGATGATCCACACGTTGGTGAGGTCGAGTTCGTGAATGCTGGCGAGCAGGTCCCCGATCCCGGGGGTGTGCATGTCGACACCGAGGATCACCGTGTCCGGGTCGGCCCGCGCCTGGGCCACGACGGCCTCACCGGTTCCGAAGCCGATATCGAGGACGACCGGCCGCCCATCGCTGAGCCCGTCCGTGAGCGCGTTGACGGTCAGGAGGGCCGGGCCCGGATCGGCCAGGGCTCGCTCTTGCCGGGCCGTCCGTCGCCCACGGCGGTGCTTGGTCGTGGGGAGCAGGGGTTCCATGGCCGTGGCCCCTTCCCAACCTTGATGGTCCAAACCTTCGGTGAATTGCCGCGCGTCATCGGCTCTGGGTCCCTAGTCTCCCCTTATGACTGATGAGACGTCGAATGCCGGTCTAGACCGTCGCTCCTTCCTTGCCCTCGGCGCTGCCGCCACCGGGGCTGCCGTGATCCTGCCGGCCACCCCGGCCTTCGCTGCCCGTCAGGCCCGCGCGGCCGGAGATGCCTTCACCTTGGGCGTCGCCTCGGGTGATCCGTTGCCCGATTCGGTCATCCTGTGGACCCGACTGGCGCCCAGCCCCCTTGATCTCGACGGTGGCATGGGTGACACGGTTGCGAGTGTTGAGTGGGAGGTTGCGCGCGATGAGGGCTTCGGCTCGATCGTCGCGAGCGGCACCGTGGAGGCGACGGCGACCTATGGTCACAGCGTTCACGTCGACGTCAAGGGCCTAGCACCTGACTCTTGGTATTACTTCCGCTTCCGCTACGGGTCGGAGATCTCTCCGGTCGGGCGCACGCGCACGACTCCTGAGTCCGGGGCGGGGATGTCGCGTCTCGTCGTCGGGCAGGTCTCCTGTGCGAACTGGCAGTCCGGCTACTACCAGCTCTATGGTGATCTCGCCGATCAGCAGCCCGACTACTGGGTGCATCTGGGTGACTACATCTACGAGTACGGTGACGACGGCTATCTGCGCTCCACTCAGAACGGTGTACCGACGCGGTCCATTCCATGGGACAGCGAGCCCTTCACGGTCGGTGAGTATCGCCGCCAGTACGGCCTCTACCGCAGTGATCCGGACCTGCAGCGACTGCACGCGACGGCGCCGTACTCGGTGATCTGGGACGACCACGAGGTCGACAACAACTTCACCGCGGCCAAGAGCGGTGGTGATGGCCAGAAAGACATCGGTGAGTTCCTCACCCGCCGGGCCGCCGCGTTCCAGGCCTTCTGGGAGAACCACGCCATCCGCATTCCTCAGCCTGAACCGATGCCGTCCAGCATGACGATCTATCGCACCGTCAATTGGGGCACGCTGGCATCGTTCTTCCTCCTTGACGGTCGGCAGTACCGGTCTGATCAGCCGGGTCGGAATACCCCGAACGATTTCGGCGGTCTGCGCAAGGGCATGTTCTCGCGCAAAGCCACAATGCTTGGCGCCGAGCAGGAGCAGTGGCTGCGCGATGGTTTGGCTGCCGATCAGGCGCGTTGGAGCTTCATCTCTCAGCAGACGGTGATGTCGCACCTGAATGGTGCGGCGGCATTCCCCGATCCGTCCTTCATCGCGAGCATCAAGGACGGCCTGTTTAACTACGACGCCTGGGATGGCTACTGGCGCGCTCGTGGCCGCCTGGTTCGCTCCATCGTCAACGGTGGGGTACGCAATCCGATGATTCTCACCGGTGACTTCCACACGAACCTGGTCTTCGACCTGCTGGATCGATGGCCCAACCCATCGTTGGCCAAGACTCCGGCGGAGATGTCCGCTGCGGTACGCGGCTGGGAGGGCACCAAGATCGGTGCCGAAATCTGTGCCGGTGCCATTTCGTCACCGACCTTCTTCGGTGACAGCACGTTGGGCTTGGATTCGATCGCGCCCTTGGTCAAAGCAAATACGCCATGGATCGCCTACGCCGATTTCAAGAACAACGGCTATGTTCTGCACGACATCACGGCTGACTCCGACCGGGCCCAGTTCCGTGTTTGCCTAGCGCAGGACAAGCCGGGCACTGAAGGGGGAACGCCGAAGGCCGACTCCACCGTCGTCATCAACGACGGGGTTCCCGGGGTAAGC
>JAURFD010000028.1 GCA_030827125.1 Candidatus Nanopelagicales bacterium | reverse complement strand
TAAGTTGACAGCGGAGGCGCTCACTCAGATTCTCGACCGCGTCGTCGATGGTGATCACTCGCAGTTGGCGCCGATCCTGGACTGGCTGCCGGTCGCCGGTCGCACCGGCACATTGACCAACCGGTTCAACGGCGCGGCCTCCTGCGCCAGGGATGAGGTCTTTGCCAAGACGGGCAGCCTCACCGGGGTCAACACCCTCGCCGGCCTGACCAAGGACGGTCAGGGTCGATGGGTGAGTTTCGCCGTCATGGTGAATCATCGACCCATGGGTTATCCCAACACCTCGACGAGCCTGGCCGTCGACACCATCGCGGCGACGGTCAACGGCTGCGCATGACGCCGGAGGATTCCGTCCTGGCCGTGGCCGGGTCCGTTCTTGACGGCGGCGATGTCGTCACCGACACCGACATCATCGAGTCCTACCGATTCGATCGGTCTACGGGCACGTCGGCCGGACAGCCCTTCGCGGTTGTCTTCCCCCGAACGACCGAGCAGGTGTCGTCGGTCATGGCGTCGGCGTATGAGCATCGGGTGCCGGTCGTCCCACGCGGAGCAGGCTCAGGCCTGACCGGTGGGTCCAATGCGATCGACGGTTCCCTCGTCTTGTGTCTTGAGCGCATGCGCCAGGTGCGCACTGTCGATGTCGCGAATGGTTACGTCGAGACCGAGCCGGGCATCTTCAACACCGAGTTGCGCGAGCATGTCGCAGGACACGGACTCTGGTACGCGCCGGACCCGGCAAGCAAGGACTTCTGCAGCATCGGCGGCAACGTCAACACCAACGCCGGCGGACTGTGCTGCGTGAAGTACGGCGTGACGCGCGATGCCGTCCTCGGCCTCGAAGTCGTTCTTCCGGACGGGCGTATCACCCGCATTGGACGGCGCACCGTCAAGGGCGTCGCGGGCTATGACCTCACCGGGCTCATGGTGGGAAGCGAGGGAACTCTCGGCATCGTGACGATGGCGCGGCTACGGCTGCGACCGCTGCCGCCACCGGCCGCCACGGTTGTCGCGCTGTTCGCCGATGTGGCCTCGGCAGGTCGGGCGGTGGAGAAGATCATGGCGACGTCGACCCCGAGCCTGCTGGAGCTGCTCGACCGCACCACGATGCAGGCGGTGGAAGAGTGGCGGCCCTCCGGCCTGCCGGTAGAAGCGGGTGCCCTACTGCTTGCGCAGTCCGACGTCCCAGGATCGGGGGCCGAGCATGAGGCGGAGGCGATCCTCGAGGCTTGTCTGGCCGCCGGGGCGATGGAGGGCTATCGCTCGGAGGACCCCGACCAGGCGGAGATGTTGCTGGGGGCGCGGCGCATGGCGATCCCAGCGCTGGAAGCCAAGGGGGACTGGCTCCTCGACGACGTCGCGGTGCCACGCAGCAACCTCGCTGAAGCGGTGGCGGCGATCGAGGACATCGCCGCGCGCAGGGGAGTTCTCATCGGCACTTTCGGACACGCGGGCGATGGCAATCTCCATCCGACAATCGTCACCCCCCGCGGTGATGCTGAGGCGGCCCAGCGTGGTCTCGCGGCGTTCAACGACATTCTCGAGGTTGCATTGCGGCTCGGCGGCACGGTGACGGGCGAGCACGGCATCGGTCTGCTGAAGCGCGATGCACTCGGACAAGAACTCGATGAGCCGGCGCGGGCCTTGCAGCAGCAGCTCAAGGACGTCTTCGACCCGCGCGGGATCCTCAATCCTGGGAAGTCGCTGCCCCGCTGGTAGCGGCCGCCTTGTCACCGGCGTCCGCGTCGGTTGGCGCGTCCGGATCCACGGGCGGGTCCCGTCCCGGCAAGGGATGTTCGGGATCACGATTAGTGAGATATTTCAGCACCCGATAGATCGCGGCACCGATGGGCACGGCGACAAGAGCGCCAATGATGCCGAGCACGATTGATCCGATGGCGATGAGGATGATGATGGCGAGCGGACTCAGGCTCACCGCGTGACCCATGACCAGGGGTTGCAGCACATCGCCGTCGAAGGAGCCGACGACGACCGTGAGCGCCACGACGAGCAGTGCGATGACCGGTCCCCGCTCGGCCAACGCCACGATGGCGGCGAAGAACGTCGCAATGGGGGCGCCGATGACCGGGATGAAGGCGCCGAAGAACACGATGGCGGCCAGAGCTGGCGCCATGGGCACCTGGAGTATCAGGAGCCCGATGTAGACCAGGATCGAGTCGCAGATGGCGACGATGACGACCCCGCGGGTGTATCCCGACAGGGACTCCCAGGCGAGGATGCCGGAAGTGTTCACGTAGGGCCGCGAGCGCGTGGGCGCCCAACTCACCAGCCAGTTCCAGATCTGCTGGGGGCTCATCATGAAGAAGATGACGCCGAAGATAAAGACCGAGCCGCCGAGCACGATGTCGCCCACGGACCCCAGTGCCGAGGAGCCGATGTCGAGGGCGAAGTTCTTGAGCCAGTTGCTCACCTCGGTGACGTACTGGTTGAAGTCATCATCGCTGAGGTTGAGGGGCGGTCCTTTAGTCCAGTCCTGGAGTTGAGTGACCGTCTGGCTGACGGACTGGCTCAGTTGGGGAGCCTCGCTGACGATGGATCGAATGACGACGAAGAGCACGACGACGACAGCAATGGCAATCAGGATGATCGAGATGATCATGGCAATGGGCTTGGGGAACCTCGCGCGCTTGCGCAGGAAGTTCATGATCGGTCCGGCGAGCGCGGTGAAGAACGCCGCGAGGAACAGCGCGATAAGGACGATCGCGATCTGCCCGAGAATCGTGAACAGGACCGCGAATCCGGCCAGGATGATCAGGATGCGCCAGGTCATCCCGGCCCACACCTTCAAGGTGTCGGGGACCTGGACCGGGCCGGGCCCGGCCACGGGTCCGTCGTGCTCGATGGGTGCACTGGTCGCGGCTGGCGTGCCAGTTTCGCTCGTCATGGACCGAACGCTAGTGCAGGGGACTAGTCGATTCGGACGATTCCGCGAGGCGTGTTGAAGGTGCAGGCGACAACTCCGCGGTCATCGTCGTCCACCCAGGTGATATGGCGGAGCACGTCACCATCGGAGCTGAGGACGGCCGCAAGGCGCTCGGGGTCGCCATTGAGTTCAATCCCGGTCAGTTCGACCAATCCGCGCGGGTTGCCCGGATGGAGATCGGTGCTCTCCCACTCCACGAAAAAGGGCACCTCAGGGTCCTCCATGACATCGAGGACCCCGATCTGCTTCCAGAGCAGTTCGCTGCCGTCGGGTCGGACCCGGTGGCCGGGAGCTGCGGCGCGCCCGAGGCGTGCCTCGATCGGCGCGATGTCGTCCACCGCGATCACCCAACTGAGCCAGCCGCCGCCTTCATCGGCGCGGTGACGTACCGCTCGACCGAAGGGGGCCTTCTCCGCTGCGGGGTGATCGAGTGCCGCCACAACCTCCACGTAGCACCCGCCAGCGAGGGGAAGGGTGAAGTTGCGCGTGCCGAAGGAAGGGTGGATCCCCCCGTCGACGAAGGGTGCCCCGAGATCGGAGCCAATGCGCTGGACGACCTCGGCGAGTTCGCCGGAATGACAGGCATAGGAAACGTGGTCCAGACGCATGCCGTCATCCTGCCAAGGGCCCTGACCGCCTTGACGGGCACCCCCTGCGGGGGACTTCCTCGCCGTAGTAGTAGGCCTCGGCTGACCGAAGGGCTAGGGTCCGCACTGGAGGTGGACACGTGAGCGAAGAGACAGCAGGGGAGGACGCCGCCCCCGCGGCCCCGACCGCGCAGATCGACAAGAAGAAGTCGATCATCCTGGGCGTGATCGGGTTGATCATCATCGTCCTGATCTTCTGGAAGGTCATTCCACAAGTCACTGGGTCGGGTTACGCGGAGGCATTCCAAAACCTCGCGGACATGACACCGCTCGCCATCGGCATTCTCGTCTTCACCGTATTGCTCTACCTGGTGATGTACGGCTTCCCCTTCATGGCCGCGACACCAGGGTTGAAGTACTGGCCCTCGCAGCAGGTCAACCAGGCGGCGTTCGCGATCTCCAACGGAGTCCCCGCGGGTGGCGCCTTTGGCCTCGCGGTGCAGTACGCCATGTTGGCGACCTACCGAGTCTCCGGCTCGTCCGCTACGGCCGCGATCACCGCGGTCGGACTGTGGAGCATCTTCGTCAGCCTGGGCCTTCCGATCCTCGGTGTTGCCGCGCTCTCGATTGAGGGCGGCAACAGCGAGTACAACTGGGTGGCCCCGCTCGGTCTCGGGATCCTGGTCGTCATCATCGTGGGCTTCGTCCTCATCATGCGTTCGGAAAAGCTGGCCGTCGCCATCGGCCGCCTGGGCAACAAACTCATCAACCCGCTCCGCGGGCGCATCAAGAAGTTGAAGGATCTCGACCTAGTCGCGCCGATCACGAAATTCCGCGGCGACATGTACGACGTCTTGCGCAAGCGCTGGCTCTTCCTCACCGCGGCGCAGCTTGCGGTCATCCTTACGCAGTTCGCCATCATGTACGCCGCCCTGCGCGGGGTTGAAGGTTGGGGAGAGGCGGGGACCTCACCCCTCGCCGCGTTCGGTGCGTTCGCCACCAGTCAGATCATGCTGATGGTGCCGATCACGCCGGGTGGGCTCGGGACGACGGATGCGCTGATGATTGCGCTGTTGCAGAGCATGGGGGTTTCGGGATCGGTGGCGCAGGCGGCCGATGTCGTCTGGCGGATGGCGTCGTATCTGCCCCAGATCATCATCGGCGTACTCGCTCTCGTCCTGTGGTTCCGTCGCGCCAACCGTGCTCTCGCCGGAGTTCCGGAAGACCCCGAGGACGGCAAGAAGTAAGGGAGTTCATGCCCGCGAGACCGGGTCGAGAAGGAGGGGGTCGTCCCAGTGACGTGGTCGCGTTTCGTGGCGCTGGGTGACAGTTTCACTGAGGGTCTCATGGATGAGGTGGGCCCTGACGGCCGTCACCGCGGCTGGGCCGACCGCACTGCGGATGCCTTGGTGGAGATCAACCCGGCTCTGACGTATGCGAACTTGGCTGTGCGCGGCCGCCTGCTGCCGCAGGTGATCGCGGAGCAGGTCCCGGCGGCGGTGGCGCTCAAGCCTGATCTGGTGTCACTCGCCGCAGGTGTCAATGACACCCTGCGTCGCTCCTACGACCTTGATGCCAGCATGACTGCCTTGGACAACGGTGTTCGCGAGTTGCGGAGGAGCGGCGCCGACGTCCTGCTCTTTGCCTTCGGTGATCCGTCACGTCGCTCGGCGGTTATGTCCAGCGTGCGCGATCGCATCGCCCGGGCGAATGCCGCCACCCACGCCATCGCCGACCACTACGGCTGCGTGGTGGTGGATTTCTGGGGCCGGGCAGTCTTCGACGATGACGTCTTCTGGGACGACGATCGGTTGCACCTGTCGCCGCAGGGTCATGCACTTGCGTCGGCGGCGGCCCTGGAGGCGCTCGGAGTTGGCGACGATCGATGGCGCACCCCGCGGGAACCGACCCCGGCACCCGGTGCCGCGGCCCGCCTGGCCGGCCATGCGCGCTGGGCGAAGAATCACTTCGCTCCGTGGTTGACGCGGCGGCTGCAGGGACGCAGCAGCGGTGACGATGTGACGCCGAAGCGTCCCACGCTTCGCCCCGTCGACTGACCTCCCCGCGGGGGGAGGGGTTGTCGGGATGCGGGCTCGACGGTCGTCTCCTAGAGTTTCCCTCGAAGGGGAGTACCCCAACGCCTCGCACCCGTCATCACGGATCTGCCGCAGATCCCGGGACGAGGGCCCCGCAGGGGGGTGGTGGAGACCTTCGATGAGTGCTCAGGTGTCAGCCTGCGCACGGACATCGGAGGAGTCATGCCCACGTTTGCTACCCCCGCTCTTCTCACTACTGAAGGGCGGACCCATCTCGCCGCTCGCTGCGATCAACTGCGCGCCGAACTCGTTGATCTGGCGCCTCTGTTGCAGGAGGGGGAGCGCGATGAGCGCCATGTCCGCGAGTACGAGCGTCTCCTCGGTGAGGTCTCCGCTCTCGAAGCAGAGTTGGCTGCCGCAGCAGATCTGGAGGCACGTCGGCGCAAGGACTCGCTGGCCGGGCGTCGGGTGCAGATCGTCACCGATACGGGCGAGAAGATCGTTGTTCGCGCAGTTCACCCGCTTGAGGCCCCCGTCGATGATGAGCGGATCTCCTGGGACTCACCCCTAGGACGCGTGCTCGTGAACGCATCGGTTGGCGATGAACTCACGGTGGAGTCACCGCGCGGTTCGTGGACCTGTCGCGTGGGACGGGTGCTCGACTAGGGATTTCCCCAGGTCCCGGGATCTGGAGTTATTCACCGACAGGCCCGGTGCCGGGCACCGAAGCCGCCACCCCAGTGAAGGTCGGGGCATGACGACCTACGCCACGCCACCGGGGGCGCCCCCGGCCAACCTCATTGTCGACACGGTCGAGGGCATGGGCTACTGGCCCGCGCGCTCGCTCGTGCTCATCCTGCGCGAGCTCTCAGGGCAACATTGTCTTTCGGCGCGCTTCGATATCGCCGACGTCATGGCTGAGCCGAGCGCATGGGCGGAATACTTCGAAGCCGTAACCCGGAATACCGGAGCAGCATGGTCCGACGTGCTTGTCTTTGGGCCAGTGTCACCCAGTGACTGTCAGGTCGCCGTCGTCGCTGCCGAAATGCTGACAGCCGCGGATGTCGAGATACGCGCCGCCGTTGTGGTGAATCGCCGGGACGACGAGTTCACGTGGGCCTCCTTGCTCGATGACGTACCGGAAGAGAGCACCGACCAGTGGCAGGTGCTGCCATGGCCCACCGATCCCGATCGCCCATCGGCGTGGCGCCGGACTCGCGACGATCTCGTCGGTGAGGTGACCGGCTCGGTGCCCGGATGGCTCAGAGCCGCATCGGGTGACCTCGACGAGACACACCGCGACCTGGCGATTTCGCAGATGCTCGCGCGACTGTGCGACGGAGACGACTCGGGAGACGAGGCACTCCTGCTCGCGGGCCTCGCCGATCTGCGCGTACGAGACACCCTTCTGTGGGAGATCCTCGGTCGGCCCGCTGCTCAATGGGGCCCGGCCGCGGATCGACTTCTTGGGACGGTGCGGCGTGCCGCCCCCGGGTCGGCTGCTCCTGCGGCGACGGTCCTGGCGATCCTCCGCTGGCAGCAAGGAGACGGCACGCGTGCGGGCATCGCGGTCGACCGTGCCCTCGCGGACGACCCGGACTACACGCTCGCCCAACTCGTGGATGGCTGCCTTCGGGCGGGCATCACCCCATCCGCCTGGCGGGAGGGCCTGCGTTCCCTCACCCGGGAGCAGTGCCGCCGCCCCGCTTGAGGTCGCGACCGGAGGGCGTGTATCTTGTCCCGCAGGTCAAGAGCGCCAGCGTCAAGCCCCGGCTCGCTGGCCGGCAACCCTCCGACCGCGGTGGGGTGCCCCGGGTGAGGACCAGGCCTGCAACCGCAGGCAAGCGCGGGTCTTGCACAGGGCAAGACCCCGGGACTCTCGGAGGTCGAGATGCTGTGCTGGCGCACCGTCAAGCAGCATGTTTGGACCACCTCGGGCCCCCGGAAGACGCGTTCCTAGTCAACATTCCAGGAGCACACAACCATGAGCAACGGATGGTCTTTCGAAACTCGCCAGATCCACGCGGGGCAGGCACCCGACAGTGCGACGAACGCTCGCGCGCTGCCGATTTACCAGACAACGTCGTACACGTTCAATGACACGACACATGCCGCGAACCTCTTCGCGTTGAAGGAACTCGGCAACATCTACACACGCATCATGAACCCGACCCAGGCCGCGGTCGAGGATCGCATCGCGTCTCTTGAAGGTGGCGTGGGAGCCCTGCTGGTCTCGAGTGGTCAGGCCGCCGAGACGCTGGCGATCCTCAACGTCGCTGAGGTCGGCGACCACATCGTGTCCAGCCCGAGCCTGTACGGCGGTACCTACAACCTCTTCCACTACACGCTGCCCAAACTGGGCATCGAGGTGAGCTTTGTCGAGAACCCCGACGACCTGGAGTCGTGGCGCGCTGCAGTGCGCCCGAATACCAAGGCGTTCTTCGGCGAGTCCATCGCGAACCCGAAGAACGACGTTCTGGATATCGAGGGCGTCGCGGCGGTCGCCCACGAGGTTGGGGTTCCCCTGATCGTCGACAACACGGTGGCCACGCCGTACCTCATCCGTCCGATTGAGTGGGGCGCGGACATCGTCGTGCACTCGGCCACGAAGTACATCGGTGGGCATGGCACGGCGGTCGCTGGCGTCATCGTCGATTCCGGGAACTTCGACTACGCGCAGTACCCGGATCGATTCCCCAACTACAACCAGCCCGATCCGAGTTACCACGGACTGGTGTATGCGCGTGATCTCGGTGTGGGCTCAGCCTTCGGGGCGAACCTGTCCTTCATCCTCAAGGCGCGTGTTCAGTTGCTGCGCGACCTCGGTTCGGCGGTCGCGCCGTTCAATGCCTGGCTCCTGGCGCAGGGCCTGGAGACCCTCTCGCTGCGCATAGAGCGTCACGTGGAGAACGCCAAGGCGGTTGCGGCGTTCCTCGAGGGCCGCGATGAGGTTCTCAAGGTCAATTACGCCAGCCTGCCGAGCAGCCCCTGGCACGCGTTGGCTGAGAAGTACTCGCCGAAGGGCACCGGTGCGGTCCTGTCCTTTGAGATTGATGGAGGCCTGGAGGCCGGTCAGCGCTTCGTTGAGGCGCTCGAACTACACAGCCATGTCGCGAATATTGGTGACGTGCGCAGCCTGGTGATACACCCCGCGTCCACGACGCACTCCCAGTTGAGCGCCGAGGAGCAACTCGCCGCGGGCGTAACGCCGGGCCTCATCCGCCTCGCGGTGGGCATCGAAGGCATCGACGACATCCTGGCGGATCTCGACGCGGGCTTCCGGGCAGCAAAGCAGGCCTGATTCGATGAGTTCGGCCGGACCCTTGTCCTACGACGGTCTTCCTCCTGCCACCGGCGCGTGGCGGGAGGGAGACCCCGTGGGCGAGCGCCGATTCCTCGACATCGGGGACATCACCCTCGAGTCGGGAGCGTTGATCCCCGACGTCCGGGTGGCCTACCAAACGTGGGGGACGCTGCGCCCCGACGGCGGCAACCTCATCCGCCGTCACATCGAGCGGATCCCTGCCTTGAAGAGAGTTCAAAAGTGTCTTCGGCGCCGCAGTAAATCTCTTCTTATCCGCAGTCATCACGCCATACGCCGCGCCGCCGCCAACAACAGCC
>JAURFD010000027.1 GCA_030827125.1 Candidatus Nanopelagicales bacterium | reverse complement strand
ATCAAACTGGGGAGCACCGAGGCCGCTGCCGATGACACGATTCGGCAAATCGGGCGAATCAGCGCCGACCCCTACGTGTGACACCGACCCCGAGGGGGCGATCTCAGCACCCCTCGGAGCCGACGAATCTACGAATCACTCAACATCGACATACCGGTAGATGTTGTCGACGATGTCGTACTGCTTGTCATTGTTGTCAGCGGCGAGAAGCACCACGGTGGAGTCTTGATCCGGGTAATACCGCACGTTCACATATCCGCTGGTGCCCTTCGTCGAGCAGAAGGTGTAGTACTTGTAGACGTCGTAGTAGGTATCACCGGACATGGAGGTGTCCTGCTTCGGGTTCTTTTCTCCGCCCTCGTCAAGGCAACGATCCGAGAACCCCACCGATGTGGCGAGCGCGTTGCGAATCGCCAAGAGTTCCGCCTTGGATCCGCCCTTGAACATCAAGACCATGACACCGGGCGCTTCCCAGTTGCCCGCGAGGAAGTTGCCCGAATCCGTCGTGATCTCCAGGACGGACGCCTTGCCCCAGTCAGTGTCGATATTGGTCTTGCTCTCGCTCCATCCGGTGGGAGCGACAGTGGTCAGGCGCCCACTCGCATCCGTCACGAGCCGGTAACCGGAAGGGACCGAGGTCTGATTGTTGTCGGTGCCACCATTGTTATCGGGCGTCTCCGGCGCTGTCGTGCCCGTAACGGTCAGTGGCTTGGCCACATTGTTGATCTCACCCTCGAGGAACTCCCCAGTGGAGGGTCGGTAGACGGTGATCTCCATGGCACTCGTGTCGCCTTGCGTCCGAAGGACGTCGCAGTAGCCGCGCTTCGTGGCGTTGTCGGAGGCATTCACGACCTCACGGCCGGCCAGCGACAGCAGGATGTCGCCCGGCTCCATACCGACGTTGCTTGCCGCGCTGCCGGCACGAATTCCGGACACCCAGATGCCACCCACGTCCGCCTCGGCGTCGTACCAGGCGAAGCCATTGATGCCGAGGGACTCGACATCCTCACCGGTGCTCAAGGTGGCGACGACATCTTGCGCCACGGTCCCGGGGATCGCGAAGAACTGCGAGGTGTTGGTCGGGCTCGACGACGCATAGTTGACGCCAACGACACGAGCCTCAGAGTCAAGCAGCGGCCCACCAGAATTGCCTGGCTGGATTGCGGCATCATGCTCAAGCGCGAAGGGCAGCGCGGCCCAATCTGAGTCACCGTCTGCCTTGGCCTTGGAGATGATGCCGCGGGTCAAGCTGTATTCGGGATCGCCCAGCGGGAAGCCAGCGACGTAGATGTCGGTTCCCGCCTGCACGTCACCCTCATGCCAGGCCAAGTAAGAGTAGCCGTCTCCGCTGAGATCGAGTACCGCGAGATCGTTGCACTCGGAGACACCGAGCACCCGCGCGGTCACCGTGCCGCTCTGCCCCTCGACGCTCACGCGGAGCAGGCCCGCACCCTCGACAACGTGGGCATTGGTGACCACATGACCCTCGGAGTCGATGATGAAGCCCGACCCAGACCAGCCGGAGTCGATGCGCCCATCAACGGGATCGACATAGGAACCTTCGGCCTGAATCCGCACAACTGCCGGTCGTGCGTTGTCAATGCCGAGCAGTGCGCCATCAGCGGGCGCAGATGAGGTGGGCGGAGTGCTGGGCGGAGTGCTCGAACTCGAACTCGAACCAGACGACCCCACGCCACCAAACGGGAACACACATCCGCTCATGACCAGCGCGGTCGCCGTGAGACCCGCGCCGAGCGCGATGCGCTTCAGTGACGGCGTAGAAGTACGCATACCTCCGGTGTACGCCGGAAACGCGGGAACGCCAAGGGCCGAAGGGACGCAATCGTCGAGTGATTCGCGGGGACGCGGTCCGCGCAACGAAATTGTGAGCAACGCCGGGGTCTATCCGCCCGTGGCAACCGGGACCAAAGTCCGTCGGAAATGAATTCAGCACCTTCTGCCGCGTCTTCGGGTGGTGCGGACGCGGCAGAAGGTGCTGGCTTGAGAAGTGGTTAGGCCGTAGGAGTGGGCTCGGGAGTCGGGGTCGCGCCGAGCGCCGCCACCAGCGCATCGCGCGCCGCCTGGATGGCCACCGCCCGATCACTGCGCGCCGTTCCCTTGGCCTCTCGGTACGCCGAATTCGCGGCCTTCACCGCGGCGCGATAGTCCTTGGCGGCTGCGCGACGCTCCTGAGGAGTTGTCGCCGCTGCCTTCGCGGCCTTGAAGGCGCTCTTGGCGTCAGCCTTAGCAGTCCGGAAGGCGCTCTTGGCCGCATCGTCAGCGTCAGCCTTCGCGATCAGGGCAGCAGCCACCGCAGCGCGGTAGTCCGCAACGGGCTGCACCTGGTCAGCGGGCAACGTGGCTGCATCGAAGGCCGCGACCGCCGCCTGGATCGCCGTACGGTACGTCGCCTTGGCTGCCTCTCGGGCGTCGCGATCATCGCCCGCCGCCTCCAGGGCCGCCGCGAGTGCTGCGCGAGCATCCGCCACCGCGCTGTCGAAAGCCGCCTGGGCCTCCGGTGTCACAGTGCGGTCGACGACGCTTTCTAGCCACGTGTCACCGGTGGGATCACCGGGGCTGCCGACAGACGTGTCTGGGCGATCGGGCTTGCCGGGCTTGTCAGGCTTGCCGGGCTTCGGTCGGTCGTCGCGGTCCTGCACCGATACGCCGTTGGACGACGAGCCTGCTTGAGCGACGCCGACTCCGACGGCGACGCCGGTGAGAATGAGGGCACCGGCAGCAACACCGGCAGCAATGCGTGACAGTGAACGATGGCTCTTCATGCCGCCTCCCAGCGATCGCGCTCGGCATCGCCGAACTCGCCCCGATGACCGGGGACACTTCGACTATCGGACCGATTCAGCCGTGCCAAGACGTCCGTCGGCGTTTCCGAGGCAAATCACCGGATCCTCAGCAGGTCCCCCAAGGCGCCCCGCGAAGCAGCTACTTCCGACAGACTGCGCCCATGACGGACGATCCGCTGTGGCCCCGGGCGAGCGCTTGGCTCAGGGAGGACACCGGCGCGAAGACCGACCTCACTCTCCTGGGTCTACCCGCATCGCGCACCTCGCTCAGTCCCACGCACGCCCACCTCACCCCGCACGCCATTCGCGAGGCACTCGCCCGCTACTCGACGTACTCCTGGACTCACGACGCTGATCTGCGGGACCTGTCGACGCTCGACGCGGGGGACGTTCACGAGCCGGATGGGCCCGAGGGCGAAGCGCGGGTGATCAAGCGCGTCGCCGACATCATGGACCGGACCCGACTACTCATCGCCCTCGGTGGAGACAACTCGATCACCTACGCCATCGGCATGGGCGCGCTTGGAGCCGACCTCGGCAGAGCCGGTCTGGTCACCCTCGACGCCCATCACGACCTGCGCGATGGCTCGAGCAATGGGTCCCCGGTACGCCGTCTCATCGACGCGGGTCTGCCCGGACGGAACGTCGTACAGATCGGTATCGCCGACTTCAGCAACTCCCGTGAGTACGCCGATCGGGCACGCGACCTCGGCATCACGGTGATCACCCGCGATGAGTTGCGGCGACGTTCACCGAAGGACGTGATGACCCACGCCTTGAGCATCGCGACCCAGGGCGGCGGCCCCGTCCATGTCGATCTCGATGTTGATGTCTGCGACCGAGCCGAGGTTCCCGGCTGCCCGGCCTCGGCGCCCGGAGGAATCAGCGCCGACGAACTCCGGCAACTGGCCTACTACGCCGCCCTGTCACCGAAGGTTCGCTCAGTTGACATCACCGAGATCGACGCCGCGGCCGATGCTCCTGACGGCCGCACAGTGCGGCTCGGCGCACTGCTCGTCCTGGAAAGCGCGTTGGGGCTCCTCACCCGCCAGGCCTAGTCGACAAGCCTGATCAACTCGTCGAACTGCGGGGCGCCGAGGCCGCTGGCCATGTCGTATCCCCGAACGGCCGTGCAGCACGCCGGTTCAGGGTCCACCTGATTGTTGCCATCGACGATGTCGAAGAAGGCTGGCCGGACGTCCTTCTTCACCAGGGAGTACAACCACGGGTTGAGGAATCCCAGCCGGCCCTTCTTCGCTGCGAGGAGGGCGAAGTTCGCCGCGGTGAACGGCGAGGCGGCACTCGTACCGCCGACCGAACCCATCCCCCACGTCGCTCCACCCGCTGGCGGGTAGCCGGCGAAGGACTCGAACTGCTCGGCCGTCATGGCCACCGGCCATCCCGGACTGTTGGCGGCATGCGCCACGAAGTCCGGCACCATTCGGCGGTCGGCGCTGCTCACCGATCCCTGGTACCAGGGCGACGAGTAGGGCGTCGGCGAACCTCCGCCTCCCGCCAGGGTGCCAGGAGACCACGTGGTGGAGTTCCACACGACCTCGTTCACGCGCTCGTTGTCTTGACCGAGGATGATTCGGGAGCCACCCACGGCTGTTGCCCACGGGGATGCAGCTGGGTAGTCCGCCTGCAAAGACGCATCCGTGCCTCCACCGTGGAGGCATCCGCTCGAACCGCTGTCACCGGCGGCGATGAGCACCGAGGTGCCGACGATGCCCGAGAACGCGAAGAGGTCATCGAGATACTTGCGCGCCGGCCAGTCACCATCCTCCTTGAGCGCGTCGACGCAGGCGCCGTAGGACAGCGTGATGACATCGGGATGAACCTTGGCGAGAGCGGTCGTGTAGCCCTGGATGAGGTTCTGGATGAACGACAGGCTCGACACCGTCTCGACGAAGGTGACAGCGTCGGCCGCGGGAACCACGGCGCCTGAGGCCTGCACATCAAGGTTGCTCTCGATGCCGGTCCCCGGGCCGCCGTAGACGGGCTCGGACCCGATCCCTGACGCACCGATGAAGTTGATCGGTGCCGCGCGGTAGTCGAAGCAAGCACCGGCCTCCTCAGCCATTCCTGCGCTGAAGGTCTCTCCGACACCGATGATGGCGAGGTTGGTGCCCTTGCCCTGCAGACCGCGGTCATGCAGGGCAGTCGTGCCATAGGGGACGTGGAGTTGGTTGGGTGAGTAGGTGTGCGGCAGCGTCGTGTCGTCGAGGCATTCGGCACCCGGACCGAAGGGCGTGCCCTCGTTAATTGGTCGGTCCATCGCTGACGATGCCTGCGGAAAAATCTTCGTGTCGATCGGGAAGATCTTGCTGACAACCCCGTCGAGCGCCACGGGCACATCCTGGTTGTAGGTGGACCGGTTGTCCGTCTCCGGGAAGTGCGCGGAGATGGCGCCGGCCGGTGCGGCGTTCAGGTAGATGAATTCCTGACCGTAGATCGACGTCCACACGCTCTCGGGCGCGCTCAACTGTGCGGTCAGTCCGGTCGCGTCAATGACCGCCGTGATCCCGAGGTCTGCCGCGCGGTCCTTCAGGGCTCGCCGGGCTTGGGAGCTGGCACCAACCTGCGCGGCCGCCTCAGACACGGTCAGGAACGAACGGAAGCGCTTGTTGCCAGGAGTCGAGATCTTGCGGGCGACCCTGCGCAGTGCCTGGGCGTCGTACGGCAGCACGGCGGTGAAGGTGACGTCGTCGCCCGCGGCGACCGCTTCCCTGGGCACAGGGGCGCTGGTCGGCTCAGGGGGCGAGGCCGCCATCGTCGCCGGAGCCGCGAGTGCGGTGGTGGCGAGGACGCTCGAGGCAAGGACAACGGTCGCGAACGCAAGTCGGCGAGAGGGCATCTCTATATCCGATCGGAGACGTCCGGCACTGTCAACCTACTTAGGCCACTCGCACCAGGAGATAGTCGTGGCGCGCGACGAGGACGTCGTAGTCCGCCACGGACGTGGGGGGTCCCGGGACCGCCTGGCGGATCTCCGCGTGCACCTGACTGTGCGGCCTGCCACTCTTGGCGGCCAGCACACTCACCATCCGATGAATGTCCTTGCGGATGCCGGCAGAATCGCGCCAGGTGCTTGACGTCATCACGGGTTCGTCCGCGACAGCTTCGATATGTCGCCGAAGCTTTGCGTCGCGCGCAGCCAACACTGTCGCCATGTCCTCCGGACTGAGCAGTCCAGGCAAGCCAAGATAGTCGGCCGCATCATCATCCACATCGAGTGCCGCCGCGGTGATTGCCCGACCGCTGGTGAGGACGTGAGCGAACTGCGCATCAGCATCGAGCGCAGTCCATCCCTCGCCGGAGCCCTCAAGGCGCTCGATCTCGGGCTCCATGTCGTGTCCGTCCTTGGGCTGGACGCGGATCACCGAGTTGCGCACCGCTTCCATCTCGGCTGCGAGAGCAAGCAGCGGGCGCACCGCGGGGAGATAGACCGACGCGGACTCCTGCCCGCCCCGCGCGCGCACGACGCGCCCCACCGCCTGGGCGAAGAAGAGCGGGGTGCGCGCAGAGCACAGGTATCCGAGTGTGGTCGCACGCGGGATATCAACACCCTCGCTGATCATGCGCACGCAAATCACCAGCCTGGTGGTGCCGTGGGTGAAGGCGCTGAGGCGCACGGACGCATCGGAGTCCTCGGAGAGCACCACGGCCGGAGCCTGACCAGTGACCTTCTCGGCAATCGCGGCGTACGCGCGAGCGGTCTCTTGATCGTTGGCCAAGATGATGCCCGCGGCGTCCTCGATTCCGGCAGCTCGCTGCGCCTGAACCCGCTCGTCGACCGCGGCGATTACATGCGGGACCCAGCGACCGGTCGGCGACAGAGCGGTGCGCCAGGCCTTGTCCTCGTCCCGTTTGGTGCCGCTGCCGAGGGTGGCGGCGAAGGCATCGCCCGCGTCGTTCATCCAGCGAGAGACTCCCGTGTAGGCCGCGAACACAACCGGGCGCACCACCCCATCGGCGAGGGCATCGCCGTAGGAGTAGGCATAGTCGGCAAGGGAGCGGACCTCGTCGTCGTCCTCCTCGTAACGCACGAAGGGGATCCGCTCGTCGGCCTTGGTTCGGAACGGCGTGCCGCTCAGAGCGAGGCGACGCTTGGCGGGGTCGAAGGCCTCGCGCAATCCTTCGCCCCAGGTCAGACCGTCACCGGCATGGTGGATCTCGTCCATGATGATGAGCGTTGACTTGGCCTCGCTGCGACTGCGGTGGAGCATCGGCTTGGTCGCCACCTGCGCGTACGTCGCGACATAGCCGTGGGTGCCGTCCCGAACGGGACCGATCGAGTTCGGAAGATCGGGGTCCAGCCACAGACCGAGCCTCGCCGCGGCATCCGCCCACTGGCCGCGAAGGTGATCGGTCGGCACCACGACAATGACCCGCTGCACAATGCGCTGGCTGAGTAGTCGAGCGGCTAGCGTCAGGGCGAAGGTGGTCTTGCCCGCCCCCGGAGTGGCAGTAACGAGGAAGTCGCGGGCCGCCGCCCGGTCGTAACAGCGCAGCGCCTCCACCTGCCATCGGCGCAGCAGCGGCCCCATGGGGTCAAGGGTGGAGGCGGTCGCTGTCATGGGAGATTCGACCCTGCCACAAGGGACCCGTGAGCGACCGCAACGGCACGCCGGGCCGACCTAGCCGAGGGCCGCGCCCTCCCGTGCCGGGACCACCCGGGCGATTGCGCTGGCGATGAGCATGCCAATGGTGATCGCGATGATGGTCCCGGCCGCCACGGTGAGCACGTCGGTCCCGGTCGTGAGGTTGATGACCGAAGAGGTCTGGCCGCCACCCGTATCAGCCTGCTTGGTCAAGGCCGCGTCCCGGGCAGCAAACTCCTCGGTGAGGGCGACCAGACCGAGCGAGCCGGGCACCAGCAGCCAGAAGACCGGCTCAAAGATCACGAAAGCGGGGAAGCCGCGTCGCGATCGGCGCTGGATCACCGTTGCGGCGAGCAACGCCGCTCCAGCGGCGACACCCGCGGCCAGGATCGGATCGATCGTCGCCGACACCACGGTCATCAATCCGTAGGTGGCGAGGAGGAGTAGCACGATGATGCGAATAGAGCCCCTCGGGGCGTTGGACACCATCGACTGAGCGATCGCAAAGACCAGGACGCCGATCCACGCTGCCCACCAGGGGAGCAGGGCGTCGGTGAGGTCGGCGAAGTTGTAGTCATCGACGGGGGCGAGGCGCGCACCGGCCAGGATTCCGAAGGTGAGGACGAGGATCTGGACCGCTGCGCTGATCAGCCTCGAAGATCCGGACACAATCTGGTTGTTTGCCAACTCCTGCGTGCCACGGGTGAGACCCACCCCGGGGATCAGCGTGATGATGGGCGCGGCGACGACGCGCACGGGTTGAACATCGTCGAAGAAGGTACTGGCGGTGAACACGATGAACGCGGCCACGAAGGCTGAGGTGAAAGGCACCAGCGCGGACAGGGTGGGACGCTTCTCGGTCAACACAAGAGCGAGCGCCACGAGCATCCCGAGAACCCAGGCAATGCCGACCCCCCACAGGCTGACTCGGAAGACGAGGGCGAAACCCGCCGCGGTGAGGCCGTTGGCAATGACGACGACCCAATTGGGGAAGCGCGCCTTCATCGTGTCGACGGCAGCGAGTTGCTTGATCGCCTGCACCGGGGTGATGAGTTTGTTGATGACATCCCGCGTGATGCGGTGAACCTGCGTGGCTTGATCGAGCCTCATCGAGGCGATGGAACTGGTCAGCACGCGGGCGCGGCCGGTCCCTTCGTCGTCGACGAAGACGCCGTTCGGCAACACATACGCGGACAGATTGGATTGGTCGTAAACGCTGGAGATCTTGCTCAGCGTGTCTACGACCTGATTGACCGGATATCCCGCCGCCAACTGCGCTTGGCCGACCGCTGCCATGAGCAGCTCGATGTTGTCGGTCTCCGTGTTGTCTGTCTCGGTGTTGTCGGGATCGGCGGGGTGGTCAGTCACGGTTCAACCCTGCTGACCGCCGCCGGGTGATGCGAGCAGACACACGCGGGACGGTTCAACTGCGACAGGATCGTGACCCGGCGTTCAGGCGCGGGGCAGCCCCTGGCTACTGACCGGTGCCGAAGAGGGCCATGAAACCTCGGATCCACAGGTAGAACCAGTGACTGCCGCCATCCCAGATAACTCCGACGTACATGAGGGTGAATCCGGCGACACCGATCGGGACGGCAACCGCCCACAATCGCCAGGTGCCCAGGGCCGCCAGGCCACCGCGACGCCAGCGGACATAGACCTCGCCGATGGCAGAACAACCGACCTGCGAGCCGACCGCCGCCACGACCATGGGGTTGAGGACGTAATAGGCGGCTTGGGCGGGCGGGAAGTAGGTGAGCGACCCGATCGCGCCAATGATGCCGAAGGTGATCGCGGAGGACAGCGCACCCACGGCGGCCCACGGCATGCTCGCCCCGCGCAAACGCATCACCGGCCAGACGACAAGCGCCGCGAGGTAGACCGGGCCGAGTCGCGCTAGGACCGCAACGTTCATCACCGCGCGGTAGATCCCGTCGGAACCGAACCTCTCCGGCTGCCCCCAGCCCCAGGTGATGACCAGGGTGAGAACGATGATCGTGGCAACGCTGATGAGCGCCGGGACGCCCACGTGGAAGGGCCGGGGTCGCGCGGGTGTGCCGACGTCCTGCATGACGGCGGTCATCGCGCCTCCACTCGCAACTGCGCCAGCGCCGCCGACAACTCCCCGACGATCACCTCAGTGCCCGGGTCGCCGTACAGGTTGTTGCGCTGGTCAGAATCGTCGACGCGCGCGTACAACTCGGGCGGCAGTCCGCGGTCGTACTCGATGTAGAGCCACTCCGGTGTGCGGATGGCTTGATTTGGCGGCACCTGATACGGATAGTCAGCGAAGTATTCGTAGTAGACGGCGGGGCGCCACTGCTCGTCGTCAGCAGCGAGGAGTGGCGCCCAACTCCGACCTTGAATGGTGCCCGGGATGGGCAGACCGGCCATGTCGAGCAGGCTTGGTGCGAGGTCGATATTGAGCACCGGCGCGGCGCGCTCGGTCCCCGGATCCACGATCCCCGACGGCCAGCGCACGAGTAGCGGGACATCAGCACTCACGTCGTAGGCCCAGCGCTTGCCCGTGAGCGTCTGTTCACCCCAGGAGTAGCCGTTGTCGCTGGTGTAGACCACCACCGTGTCCTGCGCACGGGGACTGGCGTCGACGTAGTCAAGGATTCGACCGATTTCACGATCAAGACCGAGCAGCGTCTCGCAGTAGCGCTGGTAGACGTCCTCGAGTCGACCCGCGGTGCCCTCCCAGACATTGCGCTCCAGGAGCGTCTCCCAGGTGAAGCCCTCACTGGGAGTCGGCATGAGCGGAACGCCGTCGTAGACACCGGCGAGGTCGGTGGGTGGCAGGAACGGTTGGTGGACGGCCTTGTGCGCCAGCACCAGACAGGTCGGTTGCTCGGGATCCCCTGCCGCGAGCCACTCCAGTGCCAGATCGGTGAGATCGGTGGAGACATAGGTGCCCGGTCGTGGAGTGTCCACGCCGTTGATGACCAGCGGGCAATCGAAGTAGACGCCCTGCCCTTCATCCACGGTGAAGGTGATGAAGGTGTCGACACCGCGCAGATCGGGGAGGGACCCCGGCATGTGCCATTTGCCGATGTAGCCGCAGCGGTAGCCGGCCGCCGCGAGCGACTCGAAGAACGTCGGATTGTCCGGATTCCAATCGGTCATGTTGTTGACCACACCGTGCCGACTGGCATATTCACCGGTAACGAAACTGGCACGTGAGGGGCTGCACAGCGCGGTCGTCACCGTGGAGTCGGTGAAGCGCACCCCCTCGGCCGCGATGCGATCGAGGTTCGGGGTCCGAAGGCCGGGCGCCACCCCCGTGAGTTCGAGGTGATCCGCGCGGTGATCGTCGCTCAGGATGACGATGAAGGAGGGCGAATCGGTATGCGCGGTAGCCAGTGTCGCGTCAACCGGAACTTCGATGGGCTGGCCACCCGCGGTCGGCCCGCAGGCGGCCAATCCGAGGGTTGCGCCCGCGCCCGCCGCACCCGCGAGCACCTGGCGGCGCGTGAGTTCGTTCACGGGCCAGTGCGGAAAGCGGCGTTGAACTCCGCGATCGTCATGGATTCAAGGCGCGGCGCGTAGTCACCGATGTATTCCTCGGCGAACTGCCCGTAGGGGACTCGCGTCACCGCGCCCGCGAAGGACTTCTTCGGCAGCAGATTGCGATAGAGGAGGAAGGCGTCAGGTTGGTTCGGACCAGTCTGAGCGCTCCAGCTGAGGAAGTTCACACCGTCGTACGACGAACGATCGAGCTCGACGATCTGGTCTGGCGCAACAACCGCGATGCGATAGTTCCCGTCCGCATGGACCTTCACCTCATCGTCGCGAAGGCAGTCGACGACAGGGAGGTCGCCTTCGTTGACGTTCTGGCACAGCGACCAGTACCGGACGTCCTGTGGTGCCCGAGGTGCCTTGCCGGACACGACCAGGATCGACTCCGGGTCGTATGCCCTCTGCGCCGCCAGGTAGGAGGTGTCCACATTGGCGTAGAAGCGCTCAGCTTCACCGCGAACAAACCGGTCAGTCGCGCCGACCGCAGGCTCGAGCACCGGGCGATTCTCGGGTGGGCCGACCTGCGAAGGCTTGCAAGGCTTGAGCTTGATGGTCTTGGCCTTCTTGCCCTTGCCCGACTTGATGGTGACCTTGGGGAGCGGACCCCCCGACGCGTTGCTGGTCTCAGAGACGTAGACGCGCATCATCACCACGGTCAGGTTGCTCAGGTCGGTGCCATTCCATGACGAGGCAGACAGGACGTTGGGACTCTTGCCGTTGTCATCACTGCGCGGAACGACGTTGATCGTCCACTTCCGCTTCGCGCCCTTGCCAGTCCGCTTGACCTGCGTGTCGTTGACCGAGTCCACGAGCGAGGAGTCGGAGAAGCGGTAGGTCTGCATAGACCAGTAGCGGGCCTGTGGATCCTTACCGGTGATGACGATCCGCTCACCGGGCTCGTCGAGTTGGAAGATGGCGGCCTGGACGAAGTAGGCCGCGTTGGTGTCGGGGTAGGCGTAGTTGGCGTCGCCCGGGTAGGCGATGGGCCACGCGCACTGCCGGTCGGGCTCTGTCGGGGTGAGCAGGATCGCCTGGGCCGAAGAAGGCAACAGGGCCGCTCCGACCGCAATCGCCGCCCCGCCGATAAGCCAGCGACGCATCGATACCTCCCGCGTAGTCCCGTCCGAGGAGACTACCGGCCGGTAAGCCGGCGTGTCATGCGCTCGCGAGGAAGGACAATCG
>JAURFD010000026.1 GCA_030827125.1 Candidatus Nanopelagicales bacterium | reverse complement strand
CGCTCACACCTCGACGGCTCGGAGCACCGCTTCACTCCCGAGGTATCCATGCAGGTGCAGGCCGCCATCGGCGCGGACATCATCTTCGCCTTCGATGAACTCACCACCTTGAACAACACCCGCGACTATCAGGTGGCGTCCTTGGAACGGACCCGTTTGTGGGCCGAGCGATGCATCGTCGAGCACAACCGACTTCGCGGCGGTGACCGCCCCTACCAGGCCCTCTTCGGCGTGATCCAAGGAGCGCAGTACGAGGACCTTCGGCGCAAGGCCGCTCAGGATCTTGGTGGCATGGACTTCGACGGCTACGGCATCGGCGGAGCGATCGAGAAGGTCAACCTCGCGGACATCGTCGGCTGGGTGACCGACGAACTCCCTGACGACCGACCCCGACACCTCCTCGGGATCGGCGAGCCGGGCGATCTCTTCGCGGGCGTGGCTGCCGGTGCCGACACCTTCGATTGCGTGTCCCCCTCCCGAGAGGCGCGCAACTCAGCGGTCTACTCCCCCGACGGCCGCTTCAATCTGCTCACCAGCGCCCATCGCCGCGCATTCGAGCCCATCGATGCCGAGTGCGACTGCTACACGTGCCAGCACTACACCCGCGCATATCTGCACCATGCATTCAAGGCCAAGGAGATGATCGCCTCCACCCTGGCCACCATCCACAACATTCGATTCACCGTGCGATTGGTCGACTCGATGCGGGAGGCCATCATGGCGGGTGAGTTCAGCATCGTGCGCGCCGAGTTCCTCGGGCGCTACTACGCCCAGGCGAAGGGCGTCTAGGCCGCGAGTTCGTACGTCGGCTCACGACGTTTGACCCAACCAATGACCGGATAGGTCACGGGAAGCAGGATGACCTCGAGCAGCGTCTTATAGGCGTACCCGAAGGCGACGTAGACGAGGAATTCCGCCCCGGTGATGACGCCGTAGAAGGCGATCGTGCAGAAGACAATGGTGTCGGCCAACTCCCCCACCGCGGTGGAGCCGATGAGCCGGAGCCACAAAGCCTTCTCCTTGGTGCGCTCCTTGATTTTGACCAGCACCCAAGCGTTGAGGAGTTGTCCGACCAAATACCCCGCGATGCTCGCGAGAACGATCCTCGGCACGAAGCCGAGTACCGCCTCGAAGGCCTCTTGGTTCTCCCACCCATCGGCGGCCGGGGAGATCTGGACGACCCAGAAGGTGATCGCGGCGAGCACCGACATGGCGAAGCCAGTGAAGATTGCCTTGCGGGCGGCGCGGAAGCCGTACACCTCGCTGAGGATGTCGCCCACGATGTAGACGAGGGGGAAGAGGAAGGCACCGCCATCGGTAATGATCGGCCCGAAGGAGATGAGCTTGACCGCCCCGATATTGGAGATGAGCAGCAGGCCGACGAATACGCCGACGATCACCGGATAGAGGCTTCGGCTTGTTGATGCGAAGTGGACCGGTTGGCTAGTGCTCATGGGGCCGCTATTCAACCAGCCGGACTACTCGCCCGTGAAGTGCGCCTCACGGCGCTCGTGGAAACTGGCCAAGCCTTCGGCATAGTCGGCACTGCGCCACGCCGCCCGACGCAGCGCGGTGAGTTGCTCGAAGGTGCCACTGGTCATCGGGCGGGCGTCGGTGAGGGCGTTCATCTCGGCCTTGATGGCGCGGATCGACAGGGGCGCCAGCGACGCAATCCGCCGCGCGACATTCATTGCCTCCGCCTCGAGTTGCTTGGAGTCGCCGACAAGGCAATTGACCGTGCCGGTGAGGTGAGAGGAGTCCGCCGGCAATGGTTCCGCCGTGAAGAACATCTGTTTGGCGACGTTCAATGGCACCGCGCCGAGGAACTGAGCGACACCGTCGGTGTGATACGGCACTCCCAACTTCGCTGGCGTGATGGCGAACGTGGCCGAACGTGTGGCGACGATGAGATCGCAGGCGAAGGCCAGATTGCAGGCGGCACCCCAGGCTCCGCCCTCGACCGCAGCGATGACCGGGAAGGGCGCCGCCCGCACCGCTCGCACCAGGTGCTCCACGGGCGAGGTCCACGCGAGGGGGTCGCTGCCGTCCGTCGGCAGATCGTCGATGTCATGACCGGCGGACCAAGTGCTCACCCCGGCCTCGGCCCGCAGGATGAGGCACCGCGATGTCGAGCTCTCGATAGCGGCGGACAGTTCCTCGGCCATGGCGTGACCGAGGGCGTTGCGTTTGTCGGGATTGGTCATCGTGACGACGCGAACCGCGCCATCGTCGGCGATCGTGGCGAGGGGCATCGCCTCAGCCTAGGGGCAGGCCCTGGCACTCGGGCGCGGTGGAGAAGGCCTCGCCGATATCACCGTCCGCTGAGTTAGTGAGTTCGGCGAGCGAATCCTTGACGTCGACACCAGCGTCGTACGTCGCCTTCGCCGCGATCGCCGCCTGGAGCCACTCCACGCCAGCCGACACGGGATTGCCGGCATTGCGGGCGGCATCGACGTGCCCGAGAGCCTCATCCTTGGCGTCGTTGAGCACCGTGACCTGTTCATTGAGCGTCGACAGTGTGCCGGCCGCCTCGATGTAGTCGAGGGGAACGCCGCCGAGCGCGGCCCCGAGGTCGGCGGCGGCCGTCTCGACACCGTCAAGTTGACCGGGGACCTGCTGCTGGAATTGCTCACCGATCGACGACGGGTCACTCGTGTCGAATTCTAGGTTGCCCGCGACCTCAAGGATGCTCGCGAGAAAAGCATCGCGTGCCTCGCACACTTCGCCGGCCCACAGGACGATCTCGGGGGTCGGCTCCGGTGTCGGCGTTGGCGGCGCGACCATGTCGCCGGGGCTGCTCCCGGCGGAGGGGGTCGACGTCGCCGCGACGGCCTCGGGTTCACTCTCGGCGCGCATTGCCCAGATGGCCGCGACGACGAGTAGGCCGACGACAACGACGGATCCGACGGCGACAACCCAGCGCGGCATGCCGCCATAGTGATGGGTGGCCGAGCGGGTGTCTACCGCAAATGCACGGTGGTCAGGCTCGCCCGCGGTGCGGGCCGAAGCCGACGCCCGCTAGGCGGGCAGACGCCACTGCTCGACGCCGTGATCCTTGGCTTCGGCAAGATCGGCCAGGATTCGGCCCAAGATCGGCGTGAACTTGAACCCATGTCCGGAACACGGCGAGGCCACAACGATCGGCCCGCGGCGGTCCAGGACGAAGTCGCTGTCCTCGGTCATGGTGAACAGGCAGGAAACCGCCGAACCCGTCGAGGTGTCGACGCCGGGGAGCCACCGCTCGGCGTAGTCGGCGGCGACGGCGAAGGCCTCGGCCGGCACCTCCAAGGTTCGTGTCGTCAGGTCCAGGAAGTTCTCAAGTTGATCGACGCCGACCTTGAGTCCCTCACCGGGTGTCTCCAGCCCATAGGCGCCGTAGTGGAAGTGATAGTCGCTCGCTTCGGCGTCGTTGTGGTTGATCCAGGAGGGGAAGGCGTAGCCGGGCCGGATCGGGAAGTGCACCGGGAACTGCTCGGTGACCGCAAGGGGCGGCAACGCGACCGCGAAGTCAGCCCAGCCCCGCAACTCGGTCACCCATGCTCCGGCAGCCACAACCACGATGTCTGCTGCGTACCGACCATCAGCGGTTTCCACGATCACTCCGTCGCCGTCGCGAGTGATCGCGACAGCCGGCTCATTGAAGTGCAGGTCGGCTCCGTCCGCTTCTGCTAGGCGGAGCAGGGCCTCGATCGTCCGATCGGCGAAGACCCGACCGCCGTCCGGCGAGAACAGCACGTCGGACTCAAAACGCATGCCGGGCCAGCGGTCCATCGCCGCCTCGGCGCTGAGACGCTCATAACTCCAGCCGCCCGCTTCATAGTTGGCGGTGATCTCGGCGAGGGCACCATCGAAGCCATGATCGATCTGTCCGTTCTGCTCGAGGAGATGTTCACCGGAACGCTCCTCGAGTTCGCGCCACAAAGCGATGGCAGCACCGGCCCACTCGGTATACGGCCGATTGCGATAGGAGACGCGGAAGACCCGGGTTGTGCCATGGGAGGACCCGTTGACGTGTCCCCGGCTGAAGCGCTCGAGGGCGGTGACCTGATGACCTCGTCGAGCCAACTCCGCGGTGGCCGAGGCCCCCGCCGCTCCGGTTCCGATGACAATCACGCGCATGAGCCGACAGTAGCGGGCCACTCAACGACGTGCGACGACTCACGCATCGCGGCGAGGTCATTGCTCAGCGCCCGCACCTCAGCGCATGGGCTCGGCCGTGCTCCTAGGTTCCTGCCCCCGGCGGATCTCGGCCAGGTAGTCGGCCAGCGCGTCGTCGTGGTCGGTCGCTTCCAGTTGCCCTGATGTCACGGCAGCCGTGAACTCCTGGTAGTCCTTGAGAACCGTCTTGGCGTAACTCCTCGAGAAGTCCTCGATCGATGCATCAAAGATCTCTGACGCACCGAGGTAGGCGCTAATCGCGATGGCATCCCCGGACCGCGCGTGGGCGCGGGCAAGGACATGTCCGCACAGTCCGGCATAGCTGTTGAGCGCCTCGCCCGCCAGCGATGATGGGTCGGGGGACCATTTCATATCCCGCAACTGCCGTAGAGAGAACTGCCTACCGAGAACTCCTTGCGACCAACCGAGGAAAGTGTCGCTCGCCGCTTGAATCAACCGTTGACCCTCGACGACGCGCTGACCGCTGTTGGGGTAGACGGAAGGCGCGGTGTAGGGCTCGAGGACCGACGCCTGGGCCTGCTTTGCCTGAAGCACCAGCACGTCGTTGCCGTCGCGGCCTTCCAGGAGCAGCACCCACGCCAGCAGACCGACACTCCCGACACCGACAACCTTGTGCCCCACGTCGATGACCTCATAGCGCTCCAGCAACGCCCGGCGATCGTCGCTGAGGGATTCGGCGTACGCGTCAATCGCCTGTCGGAGTGCGCCGTCGGACAGCGTGTCCTTGGGAACTCGGACGAGGAGCGGTGGCGCGTCAAGGAATCGTCGATGTCCGTCCACGACTTCGGTGAGTTTTTCGACAGCCGTCCACATGGTGCGTGCCTGCGCCCGCTTCTCAGCCTTCACCACCCTCTTGGCCCCGGCCGAGCCGGCGGCCTGGCGCCCCCAGGCTTCCAGTTGCGCGGTGCCTACCCGCTCATACCAGTTGTCGATCTCGGGTCGCGCGGCATTTGCGGCGATGGATATCCGGTACTGACGGGCCGCCGACCGCGCCGCACTACGCCCCACCGACACAGGAAGGCCGTTGTCCTGCGCCGCAAGGAGAAAGGACACGGAAAGCCGTTTGACATCCCACTCGAAGGGGCCTGGATTCGTTTCGTCAAAGTCATTGAGGTCAAAGACCGGGGTGCGATTGGGTGCGGCGAAGAGTCCGAAGTTGCTCAGGTGGGCGTCGCCGCACAGTTGCACCCGCAGACCAGAGTTGGGCTGCGATCCCAGATCCGCAGCCATGACCACGGCGCTGCCGCGATAGAACGTGAAGGCGCTCGCCCCCATGCGCTCGTGACGCAGCGGCAGTAGGGCAGGCACGCGCGAGGTCTCCTGTTGCGCGAGCAACTGCACCGGATCGGGGCGGTCTGCGGAAACCTCCCAGAGGCCCTGCTGCTTGCGTGACACCCTCTTGCGAGCAGCGCGGCCACGGTTCTCGCGATCGGTTACGGACTCGTGCGGCGCGAAGTCGAAGACCGGAACGAAGGTGGACATGGTCGGAGACTAGGTCGGTACACCCCGTTGCGAAGCCCTGATCGTCAATTCGGGAGGTTTCTCCAGCGGCACCACACGCCGACGCAGGCCCGTGCGCCATCCGGTCGTCCCCTGAACGGCCCGTGCCAAGACATCAGCGGCAACCCACGCGGCATCCGCACCGGCATCGCTGGGGTCCGGCCCGTAGATGAGCGGGGCCACTTCGCGGGCGAGATCGTGCACCGTGTCCGCCACGTCGTCAGGAAGGTCGCTGGGCCGCTCGACATCAAGGGCTGGGGCGTAGGCGATGGGCAGGGGCATCCACGCCTCGGCCAGGATCAATCGCGCCCAGGTCCACGCGCCGTGCGCCCGCTCCCGCGGCGATCCGGTATCCAGACGTGCACGGATGCGTCGTCGGCGTATCGCCACACCGAGGATCCAGGCGATGACCGCCAGCACGGCCGCGACGACGCCGAGGAGTGGCCACGAGATGGCGAGCCCGTCGGACGCGCCATCACCCGAGGCCTGCTCGGTGTCCCCACCTGAGCCGCCGTCGGGGAGTTGACCGCCGCCCGACGTTCCTCCGGAATTGCTGTCGGGCAACGTCGGCACCTGTTCAGGGGTGAGCGGTCGCACAACCGCCTTGCGGCCGGCGTCGCGATCCTGCGGGCTCGGCTGGAAAGCAACCCAACCGAGTCCGTCCAGTCGCGCCTCCGCCCAGATGCTCACGTGATCGGCATTCACCGCGCGCACGGGAGGACCGTCATTTTCCAGCGGGAACCCAATGACAAGTCGAGTCGGAATATCCCAGGAGCGAGCAATGACGGCCCAGATTGCGGCGTACTGCTCCTGGAAGCCGACGCCCTCAGCAAGGACCCGATCCAGTCCCGCGTAGGTACGGTCCGGTGCACCAACTCCGAGAGCCGAGGGCGGCGCCGCGGTGAACACGTCCGCGCGTAATTCCTGCGCGAGGGTGACCAGCCGCGTCCACGTGTTGGGGGAGGTCGCTGACACGCGATCGGCAAGCTCTAGGAGTCGTCCGCTGATAGGCGCGGGCAGGGCGAGCGCCGGGTCATCGGGGCCGCCCTGGGCCGGGAAGGTCGCATCGAGTTCCGCGCGATCGGCGACCGCCAGCGAGAATCCAATATCGAAGGAGTTGTCGATCGGCGAGCTGACCGCTGCCACGATGCCACTGGCCGGGTCTGCACGCGTTTCGATTCCTGAGACGACGTTGTTCACCCGCTGGGGTACCGGAACCCACTGCCCGGGTAGCCCCACCGCGACGGTCACGCGGGCACCGGTGTCGAATGTGCGACGCGGTGCGCCGACGCGTTCGGGAGGTATGTCATCCCCGGGCACGCCATACGTCGGCGGCTCGAGCCAGGCAATGCCGTTATACGTCGAGAAGGTGGCCCAGGTCGGTCGCTGCTCGAGGGCCTCCGGTCCGGCGATCGCGAAGAGTGTGACCGTGTCGTAGCCGGGTTCGAGTTGCCAGCGTGCCGCCGTGAGGAAAGGGTCCGGAACGCCTCCGTCGGTCCGGCTGGTGGGCCGCTCCGCACTGAAGAGGTCGGCCGTCCGCGCCTCACCGACGAGCGGAGCGGAGGACACGGAGACGGTGTACGTCGCCAAGGCACTGGCGGCCATCGCAAACACGGCCAGGACCTCAGCCCAGCGGGCGGGGCGCACCGCCGAGGGCCCATTCCAGGGGCCGACGAGGACCAGCAGCAGCGACAGCGAGAGCCCGGTGAAGGCGGCGAGCACTCCGGCTTCGAGCCGCCCGGTAACTCCGAGCGCCAGAATGCCGGTCATGAGTCCCACGGAAGGGATTCCCGCCGCGACGGGCCATCGACCGCCCGCGAGCGCCTGACCAAGCCACGTGCCGAAGAGAAGGACGCCGGCCAATCCACCCCCGAGGAGCGGCGTCGTGACGACGGATCCGGTGCCGAGGACCGCACCGGTGACCGTGCCGACAAGCACGACCGCGATACCGGCGACACCCCCCACCCCGGTGGTGATGGCGATAACGAGCAGGACGAAGGGCAGCAGGATGAATCCGGCGAGGCTTCCTTCGATGGCCAAGGGCAACGCGAGCGTGACCAGGAGCGCCGGCAAGCCCGCCACCACGGCGAGACCCCAGCGTTGTCCCACCGGGCGCTGCTCGGTTGTGCGGACTTCGCGTGCGTGCGTAGCAGTGGTCATGGCTTCACCACACCGGCGGACGGAATGCGATCCCACCAACCCGAGGGGCCGTTGCCCCGGACCAGGACCGTCGTCGATCGACCAGCGCGCAGGAGACGGACGTCCGGCGAGGTCGTCGTGAGTCCCACCACCGACAGCAGGTCGAAGGTCGCCGCCGAACGCGCGCCCTTGTGCACAGTGCGCTCACCGGCGGTTGTCACGAGTTCCACATCGAGCCCTGACGCACCCGCGACGGAGGCCAGTGAGGCCGCGAGATCTACGGCGTCCTCGAATTCGTCCTCATCACGGTAGGCGCGATCGTCCACGACGAGCACGAGTGTCAAGCGCGGGCGGGTAACGTCGACGTACTGACGCATCATGAGCGTGCCGACCTTCGCGGACGACTTCCAGTGCACGTGGCGAAGCTCATCGCCGATGACGTATTCGCGCAGCATGGCGAAGGTCGTCGTCCCCATGTCGGCGGACCCCCCGAATTCGGCTATCGCGGCGGGCAGACTCGCTAGCGAGATCGGTCGCACACGGGGGGTGACGAGCACGGCACCTCCGTCGACCTCGCCCACACGTCGACGCAGCAGACCCCACGGATCAACTCGCTCAAGGGTCCACGGCCCAAGGATGAGAGGACCACGGCGCCGGGTGGGGATTGGCACGCGCGCGGTGACGATGCCATCGCGCCAGTCCACCGGGTGGCGGTCGGCGCGGTCGGCGCCCCGCAGGCGCAGCCCGCGGCGGTGAGCACGGTGCGCGTGTAGGACCACGGGAACGGAGGCGTCACCCAGTCGCTCGACGCGTGGCGGGACCGCAGCGCTCGCTTGGATCGGTCCCCCGCCGGAGACCAGGAAGGCCGCCACCGCCAGCAGCACCAGTCCACCGGCGGCGAGCCCGAGCAGTTCGGGGAAGCCGAGGAGGAACGCGAGCGCGATACTCACCACGATTCCTGCCAGAACCCCGATTCCTGCTCCAGTGAGTCGCATCATCACCCCACGGCGACGGTGGACACGACCTGTTGCACGACGGCACTACGCGCGGCGGCGTCGGCCTCGACGTCAGCGAGCACGATGCGATGCGCAAGTACCGGCACGGCGAGACGCTGCACGTCGGCGGGCGCGACGTAGGTGCGGCCGGAGAGGGCCGCGGCCACCTGGGCGGCTCGCAGCAGCCCCACGCTGCCACGCGGACTCGCCCCGAGGCGAATGCCCGGCGCGGTGCGCGTCGCCGCCACCAGGCGGACGACGTACTCCATGACGGACCGCTCGACATGGACGCTTCGCGCCAGCGCGATCATGCGGCGAGCGGCCTCGGCATCGGCGACGGGGCGGAGCTCATCGATGCGCAGGCCCGCGTGGTTGTTGGCGAGGACCTGCACCTCGGATTCGAGATCCGGGTAGCCGATGGACACCGACATCAAGAAGCGATCGAGCTGGGCCTCCGGCAGAGGGAAGGTGCCGTCCATCTCGATGGGATTTTGTGTCGCGAGGACGAGGAAAGGCTGCGGCACCGTGTGTGTGACGCCGTCGACCGTGACCGTGCGCTCCTCCATCACCTCGAGAAGGGCGGATTGTGTGCGCGGCGATGCTCGGTTGATCTCATCGGCGAGTACGACGTGCGCGAAGACAGGGCCGGGGTGGAACTCGAAGGTGCCCGCCCCCTGATGGAAGATCGAGACACCCGTCACGTCGCTCGGCAGCAGATCCGGGGTGAACTGGATGCGATGCCACGACATGCCCAGGGTGGCCGCGATGCTTCGGGCGAGGGAGGTCTTGCCCACACCGGGCACATCCTCGAGAAGCAGGTGTCCCTCAGCGAGGAGACAGGTCACCGCAAGGGTGATGACCTCGCGCTTGCCCTGGATGAATCCAGCAACGTTGTCGATGATCATCTGGCCATTGGCGGCGAAGCGAGCGGCCTCGTCCTCGGTCATGGTCCCGGGCTCAGTCACAGGGCCACCCTAGGGGAGCCGCGCCGTCGAGGCCGGACACTCAGGACCTTCGTCCCGATGCCTCAGGGCCACCTCCCCGTGCATGCTGGTCCGATCCTTCGCCACTCTGTAGGGGAGGCGCATGACCGGAGCCTCCGGGGGACCGAGGACGATGTGCGGGAGGTGCGATCAGATGGCCAGCAAAGTCGTCGTCGGATTTGACGGTTCTGAGGCTTCTCGAGAGGCAGTGCACTGGGCGGTCGGTGAGGCCTTGGCCCGTGACGCCGATTTGGTGATTCTTGCGGCGATGACCGTGCCCATGAGTGCATCGCCGATGAGTTTTGGCGTCCTCTCCCCCAACGCCATCGACGACATGATCGCCCGCGTCGGTGGCCACGTGGAAGAAGAGGCCGCCGCGTTGGTGGCGGCGAACCCCGGCCTTGTCGCGAGCGGCAAGGCGGTGCTCGGTGGCGCATCGGGCGCTCTCGTCGAGGCGAGTGAGGATGCCGATCTCGTGGTGATTGGGAGCCGCGGCATGGGCGGCTTCAAGGGTCTGCTGCTCGGATCGGTCGGTGTCCAGGTCGCCGAGCACGCGAAGTGCCCGGCCGTCGTCGTCCGTGGCGCCGCCGCTTCGGATGCGGCCCGCGTCATCGTCGGGATTGACGGCTCCGAGTTGTCCTTGGCGGCAGCCGCGTTTGCGATGGAAACGGCGTCACGGCGCGGCTGGCCTGTGCTCGCTATCCACGCCTGGGATGTGCCGGCGTACGACGCTCTGGCCTCTCCGGTCGGCCCCTCCGAGGTGGAGTTGGACAACCTCCTGGAGAGCGAGCGGATCGCTACCTCGCAGTCGCTCGCGGGGTTGCGCGAGCGCTTCCCTGAGGTCGACCTCACCGTGGAGGTGACGAAGGGTCCGGCGCAGCGCATTCTTTTGGAGGCCGCTGCTGGCGCCGCGCTCCTGGTTGTCGGCACCCGTGGTCGCGGTGAGTTCCGCGGCGCGCTGCTCGGCTCGGTGAGCCAAGCCGTGCTGCACCGCGCAGAACTGCCGGTTGCTGTGGTGGGAGGTGGGCTGTGACCACGCTGGGAATGCCGCCAACACCGGATGCCACGGTGTCGGCGGTGCGGCACTCTCCTGTGGTGAGCGTGGGGGCAAGCGACACCCTGTGGGATGCCTGGCAACTGATGTTCGTGTCGGGGCTGCGCCACCTCGCGGTGCTTGACGAGGCTGGCAACTGCATCGGCCTACTCAGCGACCGCGCCATCCTGACCGAGATTCCGTTGACCGAGGAGCGACTGACCACCCGACTGGTCACCAACATCATGGCGGTCCCCGGGTGCATCAGTGATGACACCACCACGCACGAGGCCGCCGTGCTCATGGCCCGACATTCGGTGGAGGCCCTGCCCGTCGTGGATGCTGACGGTCAACTGACCGGGCTCATCACCGCCATCGACTTGGTCGACTGGGTCGCGCGGCACTAGCTGACGTTCGCCCTGCGCTGCGGCAGACCCCACTCGGTCTAGGCGTCGTCACCGGTAGTCTCATCCCGTGGCCACCCAAGACCGTCTCGTCTGGATCGACTGCGAGATGACCGGGCTGGACCTGGAGACCGATCAACTCGTCGAGATCGCCGCCATTGTCACCGAAGCCGACCTCACCGAACTGGACTCCGGCATCTCCCTGGTGATCCGACCCGACAATCTGGCCGATCTGGACAACATGGTGGACGTCGTACGCGAGATGCACACCAACTCTGGGCTGCTCGAGGAGATCCCCAACGGCATCTCACTTGCCGAGGCCCAGGAGAAGGTCCTTGACTACGTGCGCGGACACATCCCCGAGGCGCGCAAGGCTCCCCTCGCCGGATCGAGTGTCTACGTCGATCGTGGCTTCCTGGCGAAGTACATGCCGGAGTTGGACGCCCACCTGCACTACCGACTCATCGATGTCTCGTCGGTGAAGGAGATCGCCCGGCGCTGGTATCCCCGTGCCTACTTCGCCAGCCCGGAGAAGAACGGCAACCACCGGGCGTTGGGGGACATTCGCGAGTCGATCGCCGAACTCCGCTACTACCGGGATGCGATCTTCGTTCCCCAACCCGGGCCGGATAGCGAGTCAGCGCGGGCGGCGGCGGCCGAGCACGTCGTCGACCACGGCTGACGCTGACGCCTTCTTTGCTAGTCCGACGATGACGGCCAGCAGCACGAGGGCCGCAAGCGGCAAGTAGGGCAGCAAGATGACGATCCGCGCGGTGATGGGTTGTCCAACTCCCGACTCCGAGACACACAGCAACGTGATGCCGGCAACGAGCAGCAAGGCCCGGGCCCGCGCCGTGCCGAGAGATGCCCGCGGCGCTATCCGACCCAGGAGTTCGGCCGTGCGCCCAGAGAGGCGGCCGAGCCCAGGCGCGGCGAACCACACGGCGGCGAGTACGACGGCCGCGACTGCCGCGTGCTGGAGCCACCACAGCAGGCCCAGCGCGGGGGGCGCGACAGCGAGGCTGATCATGGCAGCAATGGCGAGGGTGAAGACGAGCATGTGCCACAGATAGATCTCCATGGCACGGCTGGCGAAGATCGCCACCGGCACCCAAAGGCGGTCATGGTCGAGGGCACGCTGGAGGAGCGGCCACAGCAGGAGGAGCAGGCAGATCTGCGCCAGCCCCACCAATGCGAGAACGATGGTGGGGGGTGCGAGGTTGCTGATGCCTTCGACGGCATCTGTGGAGATGAGGGCCGGGGAGTATGGACCCACGACGATGGTGACGATCGCCGCAGCCGCAAAGGCAACGACGCCAACAGCAAGGATGGGTCGTCCGATCGCGCGAAGGCGATCCAAACGAGTACCGATAGCGGCGAAAAGACCCCAGACCAAGATGAGATTCGCCCAGCCGATGAGTTCATTGACGCTCACCCGCAGCAGGTCCACGCCAAGAATGGACACGAGCCAGAAGCCAACCACCCATGGTCCGCTGCAGCGCACGAGAAGAGGTGCTGCGGCGACGAGCACAAGGTAGACGCCGAGGAACCACACGAGCTGGACCGGGAGCACACCCGCCGCACTCGCGGCATCCGGTCCGGCGAGCGCGCCAGCGGCCACCGCTAGCACGACGGTGACGGCGATTAGGGGAAGGGCCGGGGCACCCAGCCGGGTCAGCCGCGCGAGGTAGCCGCGCGCCTCCCGAGATCCACTGAGCCGCGCGAGTCCGGCGCCGGCGAGAAGAAAGAAGAGCGGGAGGATCTGCAGAACCCAGGTCAACGGGAACATGTACGGAGCGGCATCAAGAGTATTGACGACCGAACCACCGCTTGTGACGGTCCACGCGAGAGCGTGCCCGGTGACGACCAGCAAGAGCGCGAGGGCCTTCACCGCGTCCATGACCCGGTCGCGCCCAGCGCTCGCCGCGACCACCTTGCTCGTGAGGCTGCCCATTGGGTCTCCCGCCTGAGGTACCCGACTCAGCGCCGAATGCTCGGCATCGTAGACTTCCCCAGCGCTCCTGCAAAGGAGTCGCGGTGGGTGTAGCTCAGCTGGTAGAGCACCTGGTTGTGGTCCAGGAAGTCGCGGGTTCAAGTCCCGTCACTCACCCGGTTTCGTGGGGGAATCCGGCTTGCCCCCCGGTTGCCCCCAAATTGCCCCTCGAACTTGTGACGCCAGGGCGCAGTCTCAGCGCAGCGTCGGAAGAGCGCGAGAAACATTCCACCACGCGACTCCTACTTTCGCGACAGTACGACGTCGTGTTCGCAGACCAGCCAACCATCACCGTTGGACACAAAGTCCCTGATGAGAGATCCCTTGACTCCAAAAACTGTATCCGAACCGAGGTATTCGCTATCCCGGTCAAAGATGTGCGAGGTGAGCGACTCGAATCCCTCCGCTGACGCTTTGATGTGGATATGGGCAGCTCGCCACGGGTGACGTCCCGTTCTTCGCAACAGGTTTCCCACCGGGCCGTCGTCGGGGATCGGATACGGAACCGGTCGGACGCACCGAACTTCATAACGTCCATTTTCATCAGTGAGGAAGCGGCCACGTAGGTTCGTCGGAGGCTGGACTCCCGGCTGCTGTACCGCATAGAAACCAGTCGCCGCGTTTTGCCACACATCAATCGTCGCCCCTGGGATGGGCTTGCCATCTCGGTCGGTCACGACACCCTTGAGGACGGTCGGCTCACCACCGTCGTCGTACTCGACCGTCGACTCTCCGAACTCTCTCCAAGGAGACTCCGGGACGTAAAAAGGACCCAGGATCGTGGTCTCCGTCGCAAGCCCTTCCACATCTGAGTGATTGATCATGTCGACGAGACTCGACAGTCCCAGGGTGTCTGAAAGCAGGATCCACTCCTGGCGCACCTCGTCGGTCATGTGGCCGGTGGCCGTGAGGAAAGCGATGCCCTCGAGCCACTCCTGATCAGTCAACTGCACTTCTCGAGCGAATTCATGGAGGTGCCTTACCAGTGCTTGCACCACGAGTCTCAGTCTCGGGCTCGGGGTCGCCTCCAGGCGGTTGATGACTTCAGCCGTCAGTTCGTCTTCCGAAAGCCTGTCCACTCATCCCTCCCTTTGGCTTTGGCGACCATTGGGCCCCAAGGACCGTTGCTCCAGGGGATTCGCCAACGTGTATCCGACAGGGAAAAGCCGGATACGGCCGTTGCCGGAGATCAAACCCCATAGGCCCCGCGGGAAGAACAGGGCGATGAAGATCGCAACGACGCCCAATATGACGAGGTACCACGACCCGAGATCAGACAACCACTGTTGTAAAGCAAAGAACACGACTGCCCCGAGAATCGGCCCCTCAATGGAACCAATGCCCCCAATCACGACGATGAAGATCATGTAGGCGGACCAGTTCACGGAGTAGATGGACTCCGGTTGAACTCTCAGAGTGTTCGCGGCAATCATGCATCCCGCCAAGGCGGCTCCCATGGAGGCCACCACGTAGACGAATCGCTTGGAGCTCGTCACACGTACGCCCAGCGATGCCGCCGCTGTCGCATCATCTCGAATGGCCGTGAACCCGAGGCCCAGACGGGACCTCATAATCCAGTACGTCACGCCCACAACCACGATGACCCCAATGAGGGACATCCAATAGACGTAGGCAATACGCCGCCCAGGAGAGAGTTCATTGAGCACGGTCAAGGAAATGCCCGAGCCACCGCCAAGGGCCGGGATCTGCACCGTGATGAGGCGCAGGACCTCGGCGATGACCCACGTGCCTATAGCGAAGTATCCCCCAACGAGTCGGAAGGCAAGGAACGAAATCGGAAGCGCGAGTACACCCGCGATGAGAACTGCGACGGGTACGACGATGAAAGGGTCAATGCCTGCGGTTTGCGCCAGGTAGACGAGGCCATAGGCACCGATCCCGATATACGCCTGCTGCCCGATGGACACCATGCCGCCGTAGCCGGCGAGGAGGTTCCAGGTCGTGCCAAGCACGATGAGCGAGAAGAGCGTGACGAGGCTCTGCTGCATACCCCGACCCACCATGTAGGGAGCTGCGGCGAGAAGCACCAGCATCGGCAGGACGATGACAAGACCCGCCCACGAAGACTTCGTAGCACGCTTTACCCGCGCGTGGGCAGGTGCCGCAGCGATAGAGGTGGATGGCGCGCTCACAGCGTCACCGACTTCGGTAGAAGCCCATTCGGCCGGAAAGCCAAAATCGCAAGGAATGCGAGATTCCCGAAGAGGATCCCGTAGGAAGGATTGATCTGCGCCCCCACCGCTTGTGCCACGCCCAAGACGAGACCGCCCACCAAAGTCCCCCACAGGGAACCCAAGCCCCCGATGATCACCGCCTCGAACGCGAAGATCAATATTGCGTCTCCGAACGTGGGACTGAACTGAGTGCGCATGCCCAGAAACATCCCGGCCAGCCCGACAGTTGCGATGGCAAGGGCCGTGGAGAGCGCATAGACCTGGCGATTATCGATTCCCATGAGCTTCACAGTCTCGACGTCGTCACTCGTAGCGCGCATGGCTCTGCCTAGTGGTGCCTTGTTGAGGAAGATCTGCATGCCGATGATGACGGAGACGCCAACGACAAAAGTAAGGAGAGGGAAGACCCCGATCGAGATTCCATCCGAGACTTTGATGCTGTCGGTGGCGAGCGAACCAACCTGAATGGTTCTCGTGTCGGCTGTGAAAATCTCCTGAAGCAATTGCGTGAGAACGACCGCTAGGCCAAAGGCAACGAGCAGGGGCGCCAGTCCGCCCCGCGCAAGGGCACGGTTGAAGATTCCCCACTGGAGGGCGTAACCAACGAGAGCCATGATGGGCACGACGATGAAGATGGCAACGAAAGGAGGCACCCCAAAACTCTGCACGAACACGAGGCCGATGTACGCCGCCACAACGGCGAGCACTCCATGAGCCAGGTTCACGATGCGCATCACACCGAACATCAAGGACAGGCCTGCTGCCAGAAGCGCATAGAGGCCACCCAGCAGGACGCCCTGGACGATTGCGTTCAACCACTGCATAGAAGCCCCTAGATGCCGAAGTACGCCGTGGCGATGTCGTCGCGAGACAGGTCGGCAGGACTTCCGAGAAGGGCGGTTCGCCCCTCGAGCAAGCACTGGATCCGATCCGCGACGCGCATGGCCTGGTTGACGTCCTGTTCCACGACCAGCACGGTCGTCCCTTGCGCTGTGATGCGTGGCATGGCGGCGTAAATCTGCTCGACGACGACAGGTGCGAGACCTAAAGAGACTTCGTCCAGGAGCAGTAGTCGAGGGTTGCTCATCAATGCCCGCCCGATAGCCGCCGCCTGCTGCTCGCCTCCAGAGAGATTGGCGCCCTTGCGATCTCGGCGATCAGCAACGAGCGGGAATGCTTCGTAGATCGTCTTTA
>JAURFD010000025.1 GCA_030827125.1 Candidatus Nanopelagicales bacterium | reverse complement strand
AGACCCACGATCATGATGGGCTCGATAAGCGAAGTGAGCTGCTCGGTGGTCGACTGCGCCTCGGCGTCATAGAAGTCGGCGATCTTGCTGAGCATCGCATCCAGTTCACCGGTGTCCTCCCCGACCGCGATCATCTGCACGACCATGGCCGGGAAGATGTCGTGTCGCGCGAACGGTGCCGCCATACCGCTACCGGTGCGCACGCTCTCCTTGACGTCTTCGATGGCACGAGAGATCACCACGTTGCCTGAGGTGTCCCCCACGATGTCGAGGGCCGTGAGGATCGGGACGCCGGCGTGCAAGAGCGCCGAGAAGTTGCGGGTGAAGCGAGCCAGCGCCACCTTCTTCATCAGGCCACCGAAAACCGGGACCTTGAACTTGAGCGGGTCCATGACATCACGGACTTCTGGGCGATTGCGCACCCGGCGATACGTGATGAAGAGCGCCAGCAACAGGACCGTCAACGGCAGCATGATCATCGGGTTCGTGATCGCGCTGGACAGGCTCAGCATGATCTGAGTCGGCAGCGGCAACTCGCCGCCGAGCTCGGCGAACATGTTGCCGAAGATCGGGACGATGAAAAGCAGCATGCCCATGACGATGACGAAAGCGACGAAGCCGACGGCGATGGGATAGGTGAGCGCTGCCTTGATCGTGCCGCGCAGCTTCACATCGGTCTCGAAGATCTCCGCGATCTGAAGCATGGAGGAGTCGAGGAAGCCACCGGTCTCGCCGGCGCGGACCATGCTGATCATGATGGGCGGGAAGGTGTCGTGCAGGGCAAGCGCGTCGGAGAAGGACAAGCCCTGCTCGACGTCCTGGCGAACGTCAGTGAGCCGCTCCTTGAGCGTCGGATTCGGTGTCTGCTCGGACAGGATCGTCAGTGCTCGCAAGATCGGAAGCCCAGCCGCCAGCATCGTGGACATCTGGCGCGTCATGATCGCCAGGTCCTTCTTCGTGACGCGCTTAGGCGTCAGACGAATCTCCTTGTTGAGGCCCTGGCCGAGCATCTCCACCGAGATCGGTGTCGCACCCTGCTGCTTGATGACGGAGAGCGCCTCGGCCTCACTGCCCGCCTTGACCTTGGACTCGACGAGTCGGCCGCCCTTGGACCGAGCCCGGATGAGGTACTCAGTCTGTGCCATCGGGGACCACTCCTAGGAGTTGATTCAGCTCGGCCAGGTCCGAAGCTTTCTCCTTAGCGGTGTCGTAGGTGATGGCGCCGCCCTCGACGAGTTCGGCGAGGTTCTGATTCAGCGTGTGCATGCCGAAGCGAGAGCCCGTCTGCAACATCGACGGGATCGACTGCAACTTGCCTTCGCGAATGAGGTTGTTGACAGCCGGCGTGGAAATCATCACCTCGGTCGCGGCCACCCGGCCCTTGCCCGACGTGGTCTTGCACAAGGTCTGGCACACCACGGCTTGGAGCGAGTTGGCCAGCTGCGTGCGCACCTGGCCCTGCTGATCTCCGGGGAAGACATCGATGATGCGATCGATGGTCGACGCCGCCGAACTCGTGTGGAGGGTGCCGAAGACGAGGTGGCCGGTTTCGGCAGCGGTGAGGGCGATCGAAATCGTCTCCAAGTCCCGCATCTCACCGACGAGGATGACGTCGGGGTCCTGGCGCAGGGCCCGCTTCAGCGCTTCCCCGAAGGAACCGGTATCGCGGCCCACCTCGCGCTGGCTCACCAGGCTGCGCCGGTGCTGATGCACGAACTCGATGGGGTCCTCGATGGTGACGATGTGTCCGGCCCGCAGCCGATTGGCGCGGTCGATGATCGCGGCGAGCGTCGTGGACTTGCCGGAGCCGGTCGGACCTGTCACCAACACAAGTCCGCGGGGCAACAGCGCGAAGTCAGCGAGGATCTCCGGGAGTTTCAGACTCTCCAGCGGCGTGATCTCCCAAGGAATGGCGCGTAGCACCGCGCCGACATTGCCCTGCTGCTGCATGAGGTTGACGCGGAACCGAGCTGCCCCGGGGAGTTCGTAAGCGAAGTCGAGTTCGTGCTCCTCCTCGAACCGCGCACGCTGACGCTCGGTGAGTACGGCGTACACGCCCTGACGGATCTCCTGATCGGTGAGCGCCGAATAGCCGGGGTAGGCCTCAAGGTCCCCGTGGACGCGCATCATCGGCGGGGACTTCACCGATAAGTGCAGGTCCGAAGCGCCCTTCTCGAGCAGGCCAAGCAGAAGTTCATCGATATTGAGGAAGGAACCGACGTCAGGGGTCCGCGCTTCGACGCGGATGCCCTCATCGCGCGGCGTGGGCGGGACCGCCGGGGCTTTGGCTAGCCCTGGTGCCGCGGCGGAAGGCGTGACCGGAGGAAGCGGCGGCGCCACTGGTGCGGACGCCGGCGGGCGGGCTGGTGCGGCTGCGGGCGGGCGCACCGGAGCGGGGGGCGGCGCCACCGGCAGAACCGGTCCTCCGGGCTCTGCGACCGGCAAGGACGGCCCGGATGGATCGAGCAGCGGGAGGCTGAAGTCGTCGGACTCGCTCATGCCACCACTCGCAATACCTCGGAGATCGTCGTCATGCCTTGGGCCACCTTCAGCCAACCATCCTGGCGCAGCGTGCGCATGCCATCGGCAACGGCCGCCTCGTGCATCGTGGAGGCACCGGATCCACGCAACACAAGATTGGTGAGATTCTCGCTTAGTGGCATGACCTCATGGAGACCGATCCGACCGCGGTATCCGGTATTCGCGCAGTGCGGGCAGCCGACTGCCTCATAGAACGTCGGAACCACACCCTCGGGCGTCTCGAAGCCGATGGCCGCGAGTTCACGCGGCGAGGGCTCGTACTCCCCGCGGCAGTGGTCACACAGGCGGCGAGCGAGCCGCTGGCCGGTGGCGCAGGTGAGAGCGGAGGCCACGAGGAAGGGCTCCACGCCCATCTCGGTGAGGCGCGTGACCACGCTGGCCGCGTCGTTGGTGTGCAGGGTGGTGAGGACGAGGTGGCCGGTGAGAGCGGCCTCAATCGCGATCTGCGCGGTCTCCTTGTCGCGGATCTCGCCGATGAGAACGACGTCCGGATCTGCCCGCAGGATGGAGCGCAGAGCGGAGGCGAAGGTCAGGCCCGCCTTGTTGTGGATCTGCACCTGGTTGATGCCGGGGATTCGGTACTCGACCGGATCCTCTACGGTGACGATGTTGATCTCGGGGCGGTTGATCGAATTCAAGGTGGCGTAGAGCGTCGTGCTCTTGCCCGATCCGGTCGGGCCGCTGACGATGAGCATGCCGTAGGGCCGCTCATAGGACTCGCGCCACTTCGCGAGGTTGGCGTCGGAGAATCCGAGTTGCGCCAGCGCGAGGGTGGCGGATGAGTTGTCCAGGATTCGCATGACGATCTTCTCGCCCCACACCGTCGGCATGCTGCTCACGCGCAGGTCGATCCGCTGCGTCTTCGTCTGCACCGTAAGGCGGCCGTCCTGCGGGATGCGACGCTCGGCGATGTTCATGTCCGACATGATCTTCAGGCGTGAGATCACCGCGGACTGGATCTCCTTGGGCGCCGGAGCCATCTCCTTGAGAACACCGTCAATCCGGAACCGGATCCGGATGCTCGTCTCGGTCGGCTCGACGTGGATGTCGGAGGCACCGTCGGTGATCGCCTGCAGCAAGAGCAGATTGACGTAGCGCACGAGGGGCGCGTCGGACTCGATGGCCACCGGATCAAGGACGTCGACCACGCCCTTGTCGATCATCATGTCCTTGACCAGTGCGCCAAGTTCGGCCTCGGCGCGATATTCCTGATTGATCCGCCGGGTGACCTCGGACTTCATCGAGCAGGCGAATTTCACCGAACGCCGAGTGATGGCCTGGAGGTCATCGCGCACTCGCCAGTCAGCCGCCGTCTGGGAGTCGGTGATGACGGTGAGGATGTTGCCGTCCAGCTGGTAGGGAACGACGCCGTACTTGCGTGCTTGATCACTCGTCAGGAGGGCGACCGCCTCCGGATCGAGGATGACGTCCATGGCCTCGACGTACTCAAGGCCGGCGGCCTCGACGGTGCATCGAATAAGTTCCTTGCGATCCACGGCGCCCTGCTGGACGAGGACGTTGAGAACGGACGCCCCGCCAGCCTCAGCCGTCGTGCGCGCGGCCTCGATCTGATCGCGGGTGACCAAACCCCGTTCGAGAAGCACATCGGTAACCGCCATCGCGCCTCCCGTCACTGTGCTCTGCTCGAGGATAGTTGCTCCTGCGTCATCCCGGCCTTGCGAAGGGCGACATGTAAGTCGGAGGCACTGGGCACGACGCCCTCGGCATCGCTGACGTAGATGTCGCCCGCGAGGGCAAGTGTGACGGCGTGCGCCTGCATCGTCTGCATGCCGTGGAATTCACCCTCGGCAAGCACGTCAGAGATCGTGGTCTCGCTATCCGGGTCGCGAATGACCTCGCGTAGACGGCCCGTGGCTTGCGCGACCTCGCAGACCAGGCGCCGACCGCCACCGGACTTGGCGGCGACCAGGCGCTGGGACACCACTCCGCGAATGGTGTCGGCGAGCACGTTGCGGACCTGACGCTGCTCGGCTTCCGGCACGAGGTCGAGCATGCGATGGATGGTGTCACCGACGGAGCGAGCATGGACACTCACAAGGACGAGGTGGCCCGTCTCAGCCGCGCGCAGCGAGGTGCGCAGCGTTTCGGCGTCGCGGACCTCGCCGACCACGATGACGTCGGGATCCTCGCGCATGCCGGCGCGCAGCGCGCTGGCAAAGTCCGGAGTGTCGGTCGGCACCTCGCGCTGGCTGATCGACGCCTGGCGATCGTGATGAACGAATTCGAGGGGGTCCTCAACGATGAGGATGTGGCAGGGCCGGGTGGCATTCACCAGGTCCACCAGGGCTGCCAGGGTCGTGGACTTGCCGGAGCCGGTGGGGCCGGACACCACGATGATGCCGTCCTTGACCGCGGCCCAGTCCCTCATGGATCGAGGCAGGCGCAGGGAGTCCCACGGCGGAATGTCCTCGGGGATGAAGCGCAGCACCTCGGCCCACGATCCGCGCTCGCGGTAGGCGTGCACGCGAAACCGTCCGATACCTGGGAGCGTGAGACCGGCATCGCGCTCAAAGGGCATCGGCCCGGTGGGGTCGAGTGCGCGTCCCGATCGGGTGAGCGTCTCCATCACCATGGCGTCTACCGTCTCTCGATCCCAGGGGGATTCCCCGAGGCGCTGCAGGACGCCATGGACACGCACCATGGGAGGCGCGCCAGCCCGGAGGTGGAGGTCCGATCCCTCCTGCTCGACCAACCATCCGCAGAGGCCCTCGAGGGTCGTGGGGGCGACCGCTGATGCGGTGGGGGCGTGGTTCGCCGCTGCGGGCGGAGCCACCTCGGGCGCGGGCGGCGTCACCGGCACACTCGTCGGCGCAGTACTCGGCGGCGAGGTGGGCAGCTCCATACCCCCTAGTTTCGGACCGATGAGGGCCCAAGCGCCAGCGGCATCCCCGCATCCCCTCCTGATGCCCGATATCGTTCGGGGGGCAACTGGTCATGGTCGAGAGGCGCTGGGGTGAGGGACGACAAGATCCGCCCCATCGTGGGCCTCGATATCGGCTCCACCGGGCTGCGCGCAGCTCAACTGGGGTGGGACCGCAAGGCCGGTGCCTACCGGGTGGAGCGGATTGCCGACCAGGACCTGCCCCCGGGCATCGTTGAGCACGGCGTACCGGTCGACACCCGCGAACTGGCCAAGGCCCTCAAACGACTGTGGCGTGCGGGGCGATTTCGCACCCGGCACGTGGTGGTCGGAGTTCCCGACAGCACCCTCCTCACTCGCCAGGTGGAACTGCCCTGGATGCCGCCGACCGACTTCGCCGCAGCCTTGCGCTATCAGGTGGAGGACGTCCTCCCCGTCGACCCGCAGACGGCTGCCCTCGGTTATCACGTGCTCGCGGAGGTACCCGGCGAAGGGGAAGCCGCAGGGTCCAATGACAACAACCGCATCCTGCTCGTGTCGGGCGATCGCACGGCCATGGAGAATCTCGCCGACCTCCTGCGTCGCGGCGGGCTGCAGGTCGACTCGGCAGACTCGACCGCGCTGGCCCTGATGCGGGCCGATCAGAACGGCGTACTCCGTGACGGCACCGGTGTCCGCGCCATCGCCGACCTGGGTGCTAACCACCTGACGGTGTCGGTCATGGACAACGGCCAACCGGTGCTGCTGCGATCCATCGCGGATATCGGTGGGGCGGCGGCGACCGCGCAGATCGCCGACAAACTCGATCTGCCCATCGCCGAAGCGGAGGACCTAAAGCGCCGCATCGGACTCAATGGTCCACCGCCCGAGGTCGCACCTCTGCCGGAGTCGAGTGTCTTCGGCGCCCTGCCATCGACGGGCGCACGTAAACTCGACGAACGCGCCGAAGTCGTCATGGGCGTGCTGAACTCCTGGGCAACCACGGTCGTGAGTGAACTTCGCAATTCACTCGATTACTACCGTCGAGCCACGCCGAGCTCCACGATCACCCGACTCACTCTCGTGGGGCGCGGGATGGATCTCGACGGCATGACCGAGCGCGTCGCCACACAAATCACCGTTCCGCTGACGAAGCGTGGGCCGTTTCTCGGGCTCGAAGCGGTCAAGTCCGCGAGCAAGCACATCCCCGGGGACACCCGAATGGCTGCTGCCGTCGGACTGGCGATGGGTAGGCCGCGATGAACATCACCCTCGGGAAGAAGAAGTCTGACGACGAGGTCCACGAGCCCTTCGTCGCGACGCTTCCGCGCATCGATCTGCTGCCGCCGACCGTCAAAGAGGGACAGGCCCTGCGCAAGACCCGCAGCCTGCTGGTCCTCACCCTCATCGCCGTGCTCGCGCTCGGCGCACTCGTCTGGGTGATGCAGTCCTCGACGATTAGCGAGGCCGAGGATCGACTCGCTACCGCCCGTGCGGAGAACGAGCAGATCCAGGCCGATATCGCCCGGCTGGCCCCGATCGGTGCCCTGTTCAACCAGATCGAAGCCCAAAAGCAGCTTGTCCAGGACACCTTGAACTCCCAACCACGGGCTGCGGCCGTCAACAACCGGCTCGTCCAGGCTGGCGAAGAGGTCGGGGGCAGGCAGCCGGTCAAGTTCACCTCCATTTCTGTTGCCTACCGGCCCCGGCCCGCGCCGGGCGACGTACCGAATCCGTGCCCCAACCCCGCGCCGTTCGACACCCAGGTGGCGATCGGCTGCCTCACTTTCACCGCGACGGCCGAGTCCCGCGAGCAGGTGGCGGCGCTGCTCCTGGCGATCGAGGCTGACCCCTTCTTCATCGGTCCCTATGTCGGCTCGACCAACTTCAGTGGCGAGCTCGTCAGCATTTCGGGCACGGCAGCGGTCTCGACCGACGCCCTCGTCACTCCGCTCACACCGGAGGAGATCGACGCCATCCTCGCTCCTCCTCCGGTGGATGAGTCATGAGCGCCAGTGTCCGTCGCACCATCCTCATCGGTGCCCTCCTCATCGTGGCCATCGCGGCTGCCGGTTGGCAGTTCCTGCTCTCCCCCAGGCTCGATGAGGCGGCCACGATCAACGCCGAAGCCGAGCAGGTCGAGACGGCCACGTTGAGCACCATGGCCAAGTACACCGATCTGCGCCGCAAGGCCGAGGAGCTCCCCGCGGCCGCGCAGGAAGCGAAGGTGCTCTTCGCGTCGATGCCGCGTGAGGCCGATCTGCCTGACTTCCTCAAGCAGATCACCAAGGCCGCCGAAGAATCCGGCATCCCACCGCAGGACATCACGACGCTCACCACTGGACTTCCCGCACCGATCGATTCGGGTGAGAATCCGGCCGTTCGACTCGGCAGCATGAGCCTGTCCGTCACCGTCAAGGGCAGCCTGGTGGAATTCCGACGCTTCCTCGACGCCCTGCTCGAACTCGATCGCTCGATCTTGATCACGTCCACCAATGTGACGATCTCGCAGGAGGATGCTCAGGCCTCCACGATGTCGGTGCAGGGCACCATGTTCGTCATGCAGTCTCCGCTGGATGATCTGCTCACCCAGGTGGAAGAACTCGTCGCGGAGTTGGACGCGAACTAGATCGGTGCGAGTTGCGTGCGCAGTCGCTGCGCATCCGCGTCATTGAGCGCACCGAGAATCGTCATACGTACAGCGGCTACCGCCAAGGTAAAATCGGCGGGCAAAGCGGCCATCTGCGAAATTGCACTGCTGATGAGTGCCCATCGCGCAATGACCGCCACCAACAGCGTGTCGCCGGTGGCGGCTGCCGACTCAACTAGGTACGCCTCAGCGCTCGCGAGGTCGGATGCGTACGCCTCGCGAATGGCGCCGTTCACATCCGCCTGCACTCGCAGAGCTTGGGCGATCTCCATGTGTTCCAGTGCCTCGAGCCGCTTGGCCTCGGCGAACCGCGGGGCGGTAAGACCACCGGTGCGTTCTGCGCCATACGACGCCAAAGCCTCCGCCGTCGGCGCCTCGATGCCGTGCAGGTCGATGACATCGAGGAGTTTGCCGGCGAGTTCGTCCGCGATCGCGGGCGGCAGCAGACTGAGCAAAGCGTCGCGGCAGCGAAGCAGCCATGCCTCTGCTGATTCGCTCGGCTGCGAAGTCGGCATCGGCCCCGGCATGGCCTGCTCGAGGACCGCGAAGAAATCTGAGGGCGGTCGACCCGATTGCTCAACCACAACGGCGCGAACGCCCTCTGCTGCGTCCGTGATCAGAGCGGCCCAGGCGAGCAGGGTGGCCTCGATCGGCCGGTCATTCGCCGCGGCGGACGCGGCAGAGGTCAAACGGGCGACATCGTCAGTCACGCCTGGCCCTCCTCAACCGCTGTGGTTGTCCTGCGACTCTCCGCGAGACTAGCCGGACCGGCTCCGGACGGCTCCGCCACTAGGGGAACTCAGGCAGGTCCGTCACCAGGTTGGGGTTGACCTCCGAGAGGCGGACGATTCGGAAAGGCTCGCGGAAGAGGTCGATGAATCCCGGAGGAGCGAGGCCTTGAGCCATCCGCTCGTCGTAGTAGATGGAGAAACTTTCGTACCCATTTGAGGAGTTGTTGGCCTTGAAACTCACCGGGCAACGATTTGACTGAGCAAGGGAGCCCACGACCTTGAGCAGGCCCAGTGACGGGAATCCAGATAGGTCGTAGTCCATCAGGCCGAAACATCCACCCTTGATCACCATGGCGGCGTCGACGGCGAGGTTGGTGATGTTGTCCTGCGCGGTCGACCAATCCCAGGGGTTTCCCGTCACGGAGCCGGAGTCCGGCAGGTAGACGTAGACCGTGGCCAGCCCCGCGTCGTCCGCACCGGGGAAGAGAGCGAGGAGGTTCTCGGATGTCTCGGGGGGCACGCCATAGAGATTGTTTGCGTCGCCACCCACGCACGGCACCGCGTAACCATCAGGAGCGCACCACCGCCGGTCCGCGGCGTCCTCCAGGCCTGGCCCGTACCCCGCCAGGTCGGCATTCCACAGTTGTCCCGTCACGGCAATGCTGGCCGCGGACACCACAGCGAGATCGCCCGCGTAGGAGCCCTCTAGGTAGGTCGTGCCGCTGGAGCAGGTGCCCATGGCGGGAATCTCGTCTCCGCCCGTGTAAGCCCACGGGTCATCTGGCTTGGTGCTCTTGAGTGGAAAGCCCACCACGCTCTTGGAGCCCCAGGGCGATACAGAGGGCGGGAAGGAGCGGGTCTGTTCACCGGAGCTGGGCCGGACGAAGGGGTAGTCGGCCGGAGTGCAGGTACGTGAACCCTGATCCGCGTCCTCGACCAAGAACACACCGTTGAATCCTCGGTCGAGCATCTGACCGTAGTCCAGAACGATTGTCGGATCAGGAGTCGTTGACGTGGCGTTCGCCGAGCGCTCGAAGGAGGCCGTGACTCCTGCCGAGTCCAGCGCGCAGGCGGCACTGACAGAGTCGTCTCGCGTGTCCGGACTCGTGACGTAGATGTAGTTCCCCGCGGTCGTCATATCGAAGCGGATCCGGGTAGGACCGGAGAAGACGCATCCGCTCTGGCGGGCCAGCGCCTCATAGGCGCTCAACTCGTCCGGGAGCTCGAGCACCGTGTCATAGTCGGGGTTCCACGGGGCGTTGAAGAATCCGTCCGCGTCGGCGGTCCCCTCCAGGGGGATCTCGATGTCCATATAGGCGTTGTTTCCAGTCTGACGCACCCGGTCCTCGAGAATCCATCGATGGTTAGCGGGGCAGTCCACGTTCTGACCGTTGACGATGGCGCCGTCGCGACAGGCACTGGTGACCGCGGCGCTGAAGACACTCGCGAAGGCCGTCGGATCCTGATTGTCGACGTCGAAGTACCACACGTCGTTTGTATGGGCATTTCCAATGATCCGGTCGGTGTCGGAGATACCGTAGTAAATGCACCTACTGGAGTTGCGATGCAGCTGGGAAGACGAGACCGGCCGGTACCAGGCCTGATCGCACTCTCCTTCGTCCGGCGTTCCCTGCTGACTGTTGGGGTTTCCGTAGACCTCGGGAAAGTCAACCGGAAGAGTCTCACTGCCGCTGACGTAGCCGTAGTCAAGACTCGTTCGCTTTGCCAGCACCGCGTCAACTGTGCGGACGGTATTGCCCACTCGCCCGCTGGAGCGCACCTTGACACGTCCGGGTGGTAGGTCGGGATCATCGATCACTTCGTAGGCATAGAACACGTTGGCGTTGGACGCGTCACCGACAGTAAAGGGAACCCACTGCCAATCCGCCGGATTGCGGCCGTCGCGCAGGGGGTCCACTTCGGCGGTTCCGACTCGACTGACCTTGTCGGGACTTCCCGCGAGGGATAGGCGGGCCTGATACTCCGCCACTCCGGCCTCCGCGGCGGCTAGGGCCTGGAAGGAGGCTTCGTTGTTGCCCGATGGCCTGATCGTGGCGACGACAGCCTGCGCGATGAGGAGCGACAGGACAAGGAGTAGTGCGCTGCCTACCAGTGCCATGATCATGGCCACGCCAGAGTCGGGACCGGCTTCCTTCGAGTACCGCTTGAAGTGATTCATCGTCGGTTCACCAGCACGATTCCCTGCTCCGTGAATATCCCGCCCTCGTCCCTGAGGGTGACGACCACTTCACGTAGCTGAGACTGGAGGATGGTTGTGTCATCGGTCGGACACACGACAAGTGTGTCGTCCGCGATGGAAGCATCCGCGCACAAGTACTCGAATTCGACCGTGGGTTGCCGTCGCGGTCCGATCGCGATCAAGACTCGTTCGGAATCCGTCCCGGGTCCGCTGACGCGACTGACGACCCCCTCTGGAGAGTTCTCTACCGTGACCAGATACGGCGCATCCTCGGAATCTCCGAGCCCGGCATAGGTTCGGAATGTGAAGGTGCCCGTCTCCGCGACCAAGAATGGGTCGGCGTAGTTGGGCGGATCAATTTCATCGGCGTAGCGAACTGCTCTCGAGATCCACAGCATGGCGTTGCGCTGATCCTGCTCGGTGTCGGAATACGCTCTAGTGTCCGCTATGCCGCGGAAGACAGCGGTCATGCCACTTCCCACCAAGATCATGAGCACGCTGAAGACACCGATAGCGACCAGCAGTTCAGTCAGGGTTGTCCCGTCATCCGAACGAAAAATCATGGCGCCACCACCGGGCATGCGGGTGCCAGCGTCCATGGCGCCTTCAACGTGATGGCACCTGGAGTGTCCTCGACGGACGCCCGGACGTACACCGAGTCGTCGACGACCAGAGTGTCGTCGAGCGCAATGGTGTGGCGCGCGACGACAGTGCCACCGAACAGCGGCTTGATCGTGAGAGACACTCCGTCGGAGATGACGCTGTCATCTCCCAGTTCGCCGCTCCATGGCGATTCCGCAGCGACGAGTTGCCAGGCCGCCGCAAGGATGCGGGTCGTGACGTCCGTGTCATCGTCGTTCGCGAGCGTGTTCGCCCGGTTTCTGACCTTCTTCGCGATGGTGAAGGTCTCAGCCGCAACCCCGAGGTCGAGGTAGCAGGGAGACGGCGTGGCGGCGCCAAAGGAAACGGTGTCATCGATCGTCGTGTCGTCCGAGACGGCCGCGAAGATCCAGTCACCGGTCGGCACATTGAAGGGGAACAGGCCGCCGGCCGGTCCGGTCGTGGAAAGAAGCTCGAAGGGCTCCAGCCCCTTGCACAGAGGGCTCAGCGTCGTGTCGTCAAGCAGAAGCGTGGCGTCGTCAACGAGCACGTGCCGCATCCACAGCGTGTCATCCTGCGGCGCCAGGAGTTGAATGAGGTTGCCCTCCAGCGCCACGGCCAAGGAGTCGTCGGCGGTCACCGGGAGTGTCACCTGCCGCCGGCCAGCATCGGGACAATCACCTAGCCATGCCTGGTAAGTATCCGGGAAAAGGGAGACCGGTTCGCCTCCGAAATCGGGTGAGATGGTGGATAGGGCAGGGACAACGACAATGGGGAACTTAGAGACCGGGAGCACGGCGTAGGAATCGTCCACGGCGACAAAACGCACGCGACCAGGTTTGTCGAGAACGAACGCCACTGGGGTTGCGACTCCGGCATCGACGGAGACCGTGACCGTCGCCGTTTCGTCGAGAGTTGACGTTCGGTACGGACTGCCCGAGCCCTCTTGTCCGACATCCACGACGTAGTCGGCGCCGGGAGTAAGAAGGTCCACAAGGAGGCAGCCTTGAACGTCGGTGGGACCCGTTGCGACAACCGCCGCACCCGTTGAGATCGTCACGGCGATACCACCTACGCCAGCCCCGGCGGAGTCGATGACGCGGACGGCGATACTGCCCGGTTCATCGCCCTGCGGTTCGGGCCTCAACCGAGGCACCACGCCGTCGATCACTTCCGGGGCGGTCAAAGTTCCCCCGTCGACCGTCACTGTCGCCAACAAGAAGGTGCGAGTGGAGAGTTCGCTTCCCTGCACGCACGGATCGACGTACTGGCTGATGCTTCTCCAGGCCGCGGTGACCGTCGCGGTGTACGGCGAAGCGACGGGGACGCCGATGGATGCCGCCCCAAGGCTCGTGTCATCCGTTGCCGCCAGATCCACGAGCAACGCATCCGCACCCTGGGCCTGCAGGTCCTCCAGGATTCCCCGGGCGATGGAGGCGGCCTGGACGCGATCAGCGTTCTCCCGGACGGTGTTGAGAGCGGCGATGAGGGCCGTCAGGGCAGCAGCGGTCACCATGACGAAGATCGCCACGGCCACCACGACCTCGACAAGGGTGAACCCCTCATCCGAGGCACGCCTGCTCACGACATCGCCTCCCTCGGGCTAGTCCTCCGTACGACGTATCGGACCATCCTGCGCCCACCGGACGCCCCGCGAGGTCCACCGAATGTCCGTGAAACGGCGTTACAGTGAGGCGTGACCGCTCTCGGGGACGCCGTACGCCAATGGGGCGAGATGCTCATGCCCGCCGTGGACGCCCCTCGGGGCAGCCGGTCGGCGCGTCGAATTCACCTGCGCGTCGGATCCTCAGGCGCCCTGATGGTGGTGATGGGCCTCGCCGCCACTGCCCTCCTCGTCGCAGCCGAGGTCACCCGCAACTCGGCGGACCTGGTCCCCCTCGCGCTTGGAGCTTTGCTGGCCGCCATCAGCGTCTTCGCTCCACCCGTGGTCTTCCGCACTCGCAGCCAGGTGGTTACCGAGCAGGTCCTGAGCAACCCGCTCGCCCCTCAGCGACCCTGGCGGGCAAGCACGCTCACCTTCGATCCGATCATCCCCGGCGCCATGATCGGTGCGCTCACGCTTCCAGCGACGGTGGTCGGGGCGACCTTCAGCGTCGCGCTCCTGCTTCGAACGATCGTGCAGTCTCGCCCCCGTCCGCTCGACCCCAACGCGCGCTTCCACTCCTTGTGGAACGGTTCGCGTGCGGCCATCACGGCGGCGGCGGCCTTCGCCATCGTTGCCGGACTGAGCACATCGGTCATGCTCACCATCTCCCCGGTGCCGCTCCTGCTCGGCGCCCTGGTGGCCATGTCGGTGGGGCTCATCTTGAATGCGCTCGAACGGTGGATGGAGGACATCCACGAGCCGTGGGCATTCGCCCGCGACTCCGCCGACACCCGTCGTATCGCGGTCATCGTGGTCGGCGCTTCCATTGCCTGGCTCGCCGCCTTGACCCTGTCCGTGGGGCAGTGGATCGAGCCGCGCAGCCCCGAGGTCGCCGGCATTCTCGCCGCCGACGGCGTCTTCCTCGCCGCCTGGCTCATCATGTGGGTGGCCTCGGTGAGCCTGTGGCGTGCTGATGCGCAGCGCACCTTGCGCCGCTGGGGCCAGCACCAGGCCGACCTGCTGGGCCGCATCGCTGACGGATCCCTGGACGCCGACCTGGCTCGCCGCGCATCGCTGGCGACGACCGCTCGCATGGCGCTGTCGATCTTCGGGGCGACCAATGTGCTCGTCACCCTGCGCCGACCCGACGGCGACGTGATCCGCTACCAGGCTGCGCGAGATCGCTACCGGGTCAACCCACCGATTGATCCGCGCGCCTTCCCGGTCCAGCGGTCACTGCGCATCCCGATCTACACAACGCCCGGTCACGTCGACGCCTCGGACATCACCCTCGCCGGTGCCATCGGACCGGCGCGCTACATCAGTCGGTCCCGTACGGTGACCGAGCACTTCCACCAACTCGCCGCGGCGGCACTTCTCACCCCGATCGTCGCCTCCCAAGATGATCGGCTCGCGTCCGCCTTCGACGATCTCTTCGGCACCGAGTTGTGGCCGACCATGGATGCCCTGGAGCGGGCCTACGAGCAATTGCGTCAGCGCACCGACTCCAGCCCGCAAAGCCGCTCCCTCCTCATCGGTGTCCTCGCTATCGACGCGTTCGGCGCTCTCACCGGCGGTCGCTTCGAACACGCCGCCACCGCCCAGGTCATGCGCCTGGTGCAGGGCTATAGCGGGTTCACCGGTCACGAGGTCTTCACCGCCTACGAGGGCGGGGGCCGTATCTGGGTGGCGTTCGGCGCGGGGCCGGTCATCCGCAATGGCATCGGCACCCTTCGCGATCTGCAGCGTCACATCAACGAGCACGGTTCGGTCTCCGCCGCACACAGCGACCTCGGCGTACACATCGAGGTCTCCCTGGGCTACGCCGTACAGCAGGTGGACGACTTCACGCTTTCCGGTCTGATCGAGCATGCGCGCGGGCGCCTAGAAATCGATCAGAGCGCGCGCAACCCCTTCGAGGTCGACGCGGTGATGTCGCTCGACATCACGCCCGAGGACATCATCGGGGGCGGTGCACCGACGCAGGCGACCGCGATCGACGTCCACGCAGCACTGCGCGATGACCTCCAGTCTGACGATGCCGCTGAACACTTCCCCACCACCTACACGCCGCTACTGGCTCTGGCGGGGGACCACCTGGTCGGCGTATGGCTCGAGGTCGGTTGGGCCCGCGAGTTCGGGTCGCGCAGTCTTGCCGCGCCGAGTGCCTTCTCGTCCGTGGTGAACCGTCAGCCCGAACTCGCCGCCGATGCGGTGCGCGCCATGCTCGCGCGTGCTGCCGCCGCCATGAGCAAAACCGATGTCGTTGAGTTGCCGATGCTGCTGCCGCTACCCGCAGTTCTCCTGCATCCGGAGATCGGGCAGTTGGCACTACCGAATCTGCTCATTCCCACGCTCGACCGCGCGCAGTGCGCACGCCTGGTGGCTGTCTTCGACACCATTCCCACCGGCGCCCAGCAGGCGTTGCGCGCCCTGTCCGATCAGGGCGTGCGCCTGGCGGTCACGGCGAGTGCCGCGGCGACGGCCGACCCGATTGACCTCGATGGGTGGCAGCGCTGGGGCGTGATACTCCCCCAGCACATGGTCGACGAGGTCACTGGCGTGGACTGGCTGACGATCCAGCAGACGGTCACGGCGATCGCCACCCATCAGACCCGGCTGGCCGCTGAGCAGTCCAACGGCAACGCGGCTCCGGTCCTGTTGGAGCACGGCATCGGCCTGTCGTTGCGGCGCGACCTCTCCTCAAGTTCGCTTGCTGATGTGGTCAACGACGATGTCGCGTCACGCCCCTGATGCACGTACGAGGTCGCGGGTCGACACGACCGTCGCGAATTCACCATGCAGGCTTGCTGCGGTCGCACGAGCCAGGTCGTCGGCACTCACCGTGACACCGTCTGGCCCCTCTCGATCGAAGGTATGCGTGGCATCGAGGACGAAGGTGACGTCGTACCCGAGATTGCCCGCCATGCGCGCGGTGGTCTCGCAGCAGTGATTCGTGGTGACTCCGCAGATGGTGAGCTGTGCGATGCCTCGGTCGGTCAGCCAGGCGTCCAGGTCAGGCTCACCGTAGAACGCAGAGTTGACGTTCTTGGTGATGAGAACGTCACCTGCGATGCCGGGCCGCAGATCGTTGCCGGGTTGACCCGGCCGAAGCGGTGAACCGGCGGTCGTGGAGTCATGGCGGACGACGACGATGGGTGCTCCCGCTGACCGCCACAGTTCGACCAGCCGCGCGATGTTGGCCTCAGCATCCGCATTGTTTCGCCGCCCCCAGGCCGAGTCATCAAAGCCCTGCTGGACGTCGATGACGAGCAGGGCATGACGTGAATCAGGCTCCATGGGCACGCCCCGACACTACTGTCCGACTATGCGACTCGAACTCGCCCTCGACGTCAACGATCCGGAGCGCATGATCGCCTTCTGGTCTGCCGTTCTTGGGTATGACCTCCCCGAGGAGGACCGTTTCGACACGCCCGACCGCGTGTACTGGTCCCTGGTCGATCCGAGCGACCTCGGACCACGGCTGGTGATCCAGCGAGTGCCGGAGCCGGTGACCGCGAAGAACCGCTTGCACATCGACCTGCACGTCGAAGACATCGAGGTGGCCGCCTCACGTGCCGTGGCACTCGGCGCAACTCGAGTCGACCGCGAGCCAGTGATTGAGGTCGGCACATCGTGGATTCGGCTGCTCGACCCCGAGGGCAACGTGTTCTGTTTCGTGAGCGAGAACTAGCACTCGATGGTGCTTGTCTGCTAACCACACTTTGCCGCACTCTTCGGTCATGTCGATCGAGGTCTCCGCATTCGCCGGCCGCGACCGCAGCCTGGCCGGTTTCATCCTGTCCGGCCGTTGGCCGGAATCGACGCGCGAGTGGACTCAGTTCCTCGCGGTCGCTGTGCGCTTTGCCGCGATGCCCGGACTGCTCGGCACCACAACGGTGTTCCGGGCGATCGACGAGGTGCCGGAGGAGCCTGATCCGGACGCTGTCGGCCTGGTGACCGCAGCGGGTCCGGTGCTCGGCGACGGGGCGCCACGACCAGGGCAGTTCGCCGATCCGCAACCACCCGCGATCCTGGTGCTGCATCCGCCGGCGGAGACATCACCGAGCACGCCGGAGGCCGAAGGCGTGGCGTCGGGTTGTCTGCTCCTCCCGGGGGTACCCCACCTAGGCTTAGAGCATCGGGCCGGTTGGGTCGAGGCCGAAGCCGACGGCACCGTGACGCGACTGGTCAGCCGCGTAGGAGTTCAGGTCACGGACGATCCTGACCTCGCGGTCCTCGCCACTTTGTGCGCGTAGGCGTTCAGGCCGCCTGACCGTCGCCGTTCGATGCGCCACCGTCGGACTCGCCACCGCCGTCATCGAAGATCGCCCGTACCCGGGGCAGGAGGTTGGTGACATCAAGGAGTGGAATGGCCGCGACCAGGGGTTCCTTCGCCGCCGAAAAGGTGCTGTTGACGTCGGGCTGCGGCTGGAACCACTCGGTCGGATCTTCTGCCGCCGCCGACATGTAGTTCACCCATGCCACATTGTGCGCGAGGTAGGCGTCCTGTGCGGCAATGATCTTGGTGTGCCAGGGCAGGATCGGCACGTCGGCCACCCCTACCCCGGCCTCGGCGATGGCAACCTCACCGGCCGCCGCGACCTCACCGAGTCGATCGAGCAATTCGGCGCGATCGGCATCCGACAGGTCCTGGGCGTCGTACTCGTCGAGCACCGCTGAGAACTCGTCCTGCGTGGCCTTCATCGCCGACTCGGACTTCTCCACAGCCGAGATGAGCAACTCGTCCTCCACCGTGCGCGCGGTGAGATCGCTAATCACCGCGAGAGACGCCAGGGTGAGGACGACGAGGGTGATGATGCCGAGCGTCCAGATGAGCCCCGTAGGCATGCCTTGGCGGCGGCGGGGACGTGCGGGTTGCCCGGCTTCGAGAACCTCCTGGGTCATGCCCCCATCCTGCGCTACGACTACGGTGGTCGCCATGTCGGCCGCCCCTACGAGCACCTGGACACCGCCCTGGCGCCCTGATTACGACGCTCGCGTCGCGGCACTGCGCGCCGCATACGACGCTATCCCCGCAGGGGCGCCGGTCCGTCTCGCGAAGCGCACGTCGAATCTTTTCCGTCAGCGCGCGGCCACGGCCACTCCCGGACTTGACGTGGCTTCCTTCGACGGCGTTCTCGAGGTCGATCCGATCAATCGCACCGCTGAGGTGCAGGGCATGACGACGTACGAGCACCTTGTCGAGGCGACACTCGCCTACGGCCTCATGCCCATGTGCGTGCCGCAGCTCAAGACCATCACCCTGGGCGGCGCGGTGACGGGGCTCGGCATCGAGAGCACGAGCTTCCGCTGGGGACTGCCGCACGAATCCGTGATCGAGATGGACGTGCTCACCGGAGATGGTCGAGTACTCACAGTGAGCGGTCGCGAGGACGACCCGCACCGCGACCTCTATTACGGCTTCCCGAATTCCTACGGCACGCTCGGCTACGCGCTGCGGCTGAAGATCGAACTGCAGCCGGTGCTGCCCTATGTGCGCCTGCGCCACGTGCGCTTCAACACCGCGCAGGAGATGGCCGACGCGATGGCGCAGATCACCGATATGCACGAGTGGGAGGGCGTGCCGGTCGACTTCCTCGACGGAACCGTGTTCTCCGCCAGCGAGCAGTACCTCACCCTCGGCCAGATGGTCAGTGATCGCGGCGGTCTTGTGCCGAGCGACTACACGGGCATGGACGTCTACTACCGCTCGATCCAACACAGGCGCGAGGACCTGCTCACCATCCACGACTACATCTGGCGGTGGGATACCGACTGGTTCTGGTGCTCGCGCGCCTTTGGCACCCAGAAGCCGGCCATTCGTCGCTTCTGGCCCAAGGACAAACTCCGCAGCGACGTCTACTGGAAGATCATTGCCTGGGATCGGCGCACGAAGTTCTCCACCAAGATGGATCGCCTGCGCAAGTGCCCCGCACGCGAGGAGGTCGTCCAGGACATCGAGGTGCCGGTCGATCGACTCGCCGAGTTCCTCGACTTCTTCCATCGCGAGGTCGGCATCGAGCCGGTGTGGGTCTGCCCCCTCAAGCAACGTGATCCGCAGGCGACCTGGCCGCTCTACGAATTCGATCCCACGGTCACCTACGTCAACGTGGGCTTCTGGTCCACCGTCCCGCTCCCCGAGGGAGTTGGCCCCGAGGAGGGCCGGATCAACCGCCTCATCGAGGCCCAGGTCTCCGAGCTCGACGGCCGCAAGTCCCTCTATTCCTCGGCCTTCTACTCCCCCGAGGAGTTCTGGTCGATCTACGGCGGTACGGCGTACGAGGGGCTTCGGGAGTCCTACGATCCTGCTGGTCGGCTGCTTGACCTATATGACAAGGTTATTCGCCGTCGATAGTTTCGCGTCGAAAGAGGGGACCATGGATCTCGCCACCGCCTTCGCCACCGTTGTGCCGGCAGAGCGGAGGGTCGGCTTCAAGGCCTACGACGGCTCGAGCACCGGTCTCATCGGGGCCGATGTGGTGTTGGAGGTCACCAGCCCGCGGGGGGTGCAGTACATCGCGAGTTCACCCAACCAACTCGGACTGGCGCGCGCCTACGTGAGCGGCGACCTCGAGATCCACGGCGATGTGTACGACGCCCTGAGTCGTCTCTACCCGATGCCGCTGGACCACGTCAGCGTGCTCGATCGCGC
>JAURFD010000024.1 GCA_030827125.1 Candidatus Nanopelagicales bacterium | reverse complement strand
GAGCAGCGTACGCCGACGCGCTCGTCCTGCGCGCCGCCCGCGCCTACGAGACGCCACATCCCGCTCCCCGACCGACGGTTCACGGATAGGGTCAGGGGGTGACAGTGCGGCTGGCACTCCTGCAGACGGCGTCCGATGCTTCGGAGGCTCCGAGCGCACGGATCTCCCGGACACTGAACCATGTCGACCAGGTAGCGCCGGGCGCAGATTTCGTCGTCTTACCGGAACTTTGGATCCCCGGCGCCTTCGCCCTAGTGACCGCGCGCGAGGTGGCCGCACCCCTGGACAGTTCAGTACTCGACACGCTGCGCAATATCGCACGAACCGCAAGCACATGGATCCACGCGGGCTCCTATGCCGAACGCACCGACGATGGCCGCACCTTCAATACCTCGGTACTCATAGATGACACCGGAGCGGTGATCGCCACCTACCGCAAGCGCCACCTCTTCGGATTCGAGACCGGCGAGCGCACCCTCATGTCGGGTGGAGACGACCTCGTGGTCGTCGACACGCCCCTGGGTCGCACCGGCATCGCGACCTGCTACGACATCCGCTTCCCCGAGATGTTCCGGCTCCTCGTCGATCGAGGAACCTTCTGCGCGGCCGATTCGTGGTCGAACGGCGGTAAGGGTGGTCGTGTCTTGGTCATGGCGCCTCCCTTAGGTCGATGCTCATGGGTTGATGGGTAGCGCCGCAGTACTCCTCCGGCGGACCCGATGACCGCCACCCCAGTCGGGTGAAGTACGTGACATTGGGAAGTTGGATGTGAGCGTGCATTACTGTGCCGCCGAGCCGTCCGGCTGTCTCGACGGCGAGGCGGACGAGTCCAACTCCGATGTGGAAGACGCGGTAGGGCTCCGCTACAGCGAGCCGGTCGCCCAACCACGTGCCTTCGTGATCAAGGGGGTATATCCGCACGGTTCCCACGACATCGCCATCGACGAGCGCGATCAGATGCAAGGTCTGGGCACCATCGTCACGATGATCACGGTCGGTGCCGTCGAAGAGGCCCTGCTCGCGGACGAAGACCTCGTGGCGGATGCCGGCCGCAGCCTCGATCTCATCGGGGCCCGCAGCCGCTCGGAGCAGTGGATCCTGCGAGGTGCCGCGAGTCAAGGACGCACGGTCAACGTGAGAGGAACCGCAGTGCTGGAGGACTCGAGGGATTTCAGTCCGCTGCACGCTTGACAGCGCGCGCACCCGGCCTTGGCGATCCCGCTGTGCATACCCTTCAGGGCCATATAGGCCTGGACCCCGCGGTAGATGGGCTCGGTGTAGGTACGTGGCGGCGAAGGCCAGTCCGCCATGAGCGAGCCTGCCACGGGCTTAAGAGGCACCACGAAGGGGTAGACGCCGATATCGATCGCGCGCCGAACACCCTCGAGCGTGACATCGGGGTCCTCGCCCATGCCGAGGATGACGTACGTCGAAACCTGCCCGTACCCGAAGACTTCGACGGCACGCTCCCACGCAGCGAAATAGGCGTCCATGCCAATTCGAGCCTTGCCGGGAGCCACTCGCGCCAGGACATCGGGGTCGAAGGTCTCGACATGGATGCCGACCGAGTCGATGCCCATGTCGCCGACCTCGTTGATGACGTCAAGTTTTGACGGAGGCTCGAACTGCACCTGCACCGGCAGGCCGCTGGCCTCCTTGACCGCCTGACCGCATCGGGCGACGTAGCGCGCACCCCGGTCGACCCCCTTTGAACTCCCGGTGGTCAAGGTAGCGTCGACCGCGCCATCGAGCTCGACGGCCGCTACGGAGACCTCGGCGAGCATCTCCGGGGTCTTCTTAACGATCGTGCGACCAGAGGAGAGGGAGACACCGATGCCACAGAAGGTGCACTGGTCCGGCGTGTTCCAGTACGTACATGTCTGCACCACCGTGCTGGCGAACGAGTCCAGGTGCAGCAGCGCGATAGCTTCATAGGAGATGCCATCAGCTGTTTTCAGGTCATAGAACCTCGGACGGTGCTCAGCGCGGGCGGACGCCAGGCGAATGTGACCGCGATAAATGCCGTATCCCTCGTCCTCGCCTCGCAGCGTATAGGGGGACGAAGCAGCCACGTCGTTGTCAGTCGGCGCTGTGACGGGATAGCCCTCAATCCACAGCATCCCCGAGTCGGTGGGACCGGCGCCTCCGGAGCGCCTTTCCATTTCGACCTCCACGCGCATGCCACGAGCCTGAATTTCGATGATCAGCGCGCTGAGGTCCCACCCTGCCGGTTCGCCGACCAGGATCCGCCCATCCGCCTCCGGAGGCTCACTAAGGATCGGGTAGTCATCGAGCAATGCGGTCATGTGGCGTGCTCCCTTCGCACTGCTGACCTTGAGCAAGGCTGTCGGTGCTGCTCCGGCCTGGCGTCAGTCTAGATCTCTGCGGGCACCGCTGAGGTGTTTTCCTCATTGGCCGGCACCTCGTTGATCGAACGCCTGGCGCATCTCCTCGGCTTCCTCCAGCCACTCCTGGCGGCTGTCTAGTTCCAGCCGGAGAGATGCGCGGACTTCCCCCGCGGCAAGAATCTCGATCGTGAAGACCGCCTCCCCAGTCTCGGGATGCATGGCGATGCCGCGCACGAGGCGAGCGCGGGAATCGACGTGGACCTCGACCCACTGCTGGGCCACGCCCATCCCGGCGAGGTTGAGATCTGGCTCCTTGATGACCGCCCACCGCAGGCCAGCAGCCCGCGCCGACTCAATCTCAACCTCCTCGGTCGACGATTCATCCTGCGCGAGCAGTGTGCGCAAACGGGCCGCCGCCGCGCAGCCCACGATGGCCTCGGCGTCGAGCCCCGCGGTCGACAGGCCCTCGCGGGCCGCAAGCGAGCGGAGCACTGCCTGTGCTCGACCGGCGACATCCGGCAGATCGGAGGGAGCGGCGACCTCAGCCTCAAAGTAGGGGCGGAGCAACCCCACGAGGACCACGGCCTCCTGGTAGGCATCGGCGTCCGTCACGGCGAGGGGGTAGATGGAGTCCTCCGCGGCACGCCACTTGTCCGCCCAGGGTTGGAGTCCGTCCGGGAGTCCCCTGCCTGGCCCCATGCCCGCTCCCTTCGTGGAAGTGCCGACAACTCGGCATCCTGTTTACTATCGTAGGTGAATCGTGTCGTATTACGTACGCTGGTGGGGACGTCCCCCGAGCGGACCCACCCGGGAGGCAGCGCGTGACACATCCCGCCACACAGGCAGCGGCACCCGGCCTCGCCGTGGTGGCTCTCGGAGGCAACGCCATCACTCTAGAGAACCAGGCCGGCACATACGATGAGATGGCCGACAACTGCCGGGACATGGCCCGGGCGCTCTGGGCCCTCATCGGCAGCGGCTGGCGCGTCGTCATCACGCACGGCAACGGCCCGCAGGTGGGCAACCTCGCTCTCCAGGGCATGCGCTCGGCCGACGAGGTGCCCCCCCTGCCCCTGCATGCGCTCGACGCCATGACGCAAGGCCTCATCGGCCATCTCATTGAGTTGGCCATCGTCAACGAGGCACCCGCGCAGTCGCCGCCCGTTGCCAGCGTGGTCACCCACGTGGTTGTCGGGAACGACGATCCGGCGTTCGACCATCCCACCAAGCCCATCGGGCCCTTCTACTCATTCGAGGAGGGGGCTCGCCTCGCAGCACGCCACGGCTGGCAGGTCATCGACGACTCCTCGCGCGGCCAGCGTCGAGTGGTCGCCTCCCCCAAGCCACTTGCCATCCTCGAAGTGGACGCGCTGAAGTTGATGATCGACGCGGGAATCCTCGTGATCGCATGCGGGGGCGGGGGGATACCGGTGTCTGAAGATATGGGGATCCACGGCGTGGAGGCGGTCATCGACAAGGACCGCTCGGCCGCCGTACTTGCCGCCGCCGTGAACGCCGATGCACTCATCCTCGTCACCGGCGTGGACTCAGTGATGGTGGACTTCGGGACCCCGGCGGCCCATGTGCTCACCGAGGCCAGCACGGAAAGAATGCGTGGGTTGCTGGCAGAGGGGCAGTTCCCGCCCGGCAGTATGGGCCCGAAGGTCGAGGCGGCCATCGCGTTCGCCGAGGATTCAGGAGGGACAGCGGTGATCACGAGTGCGGCGCACCTAGCGGACGCCCTGGCACCTGACGCCTGCGTCGGCACGCGCATCGTCGCCATGGCGCCCGCCCTGAGTCACGGGCGGGGGACCGCGTGAGCGTCCGGCACTTCATCCTCTTCCCCGACACCTACCTCGACTCCGTGCTGCAAATGTCGGGGACGCGGGCAATGGAGCAGGTACCTGGCGTCACCTGGGCCGCTTCAGCCATGGCCACGCTGGCCAATATCGAGACCCTCACTGCACGCGGTTTCCACCAGCCCGAGATCGAGCAGGCGAAACCGAGCGATCTCTTCGTCGCCATCGAGGCGAACGACGATCCCGCTATCGAGCAGGCTGTCACGCAGGCTCGCGAGGTCCTCTTCGCGCCACGCACCACTGTGAACTCAACTCGAGAGCCCGCGCCACGCTCCATTGACGAGGCGCTCGAGCAGCAGCCTGAGAGCACCGTCGCGGTGATCTCGGTGCCCGGCGACTACGCGGCCCTCGAGGCGCATGCTGCGCTCGCGCGCGGTCTCGACGTCCTGCTCTTCAGTGACAATGTATCGCGCGAGGATGAGATCGCCTTGAAGGAGCACGCCGCAGCGCGGGGCCTCCTCGTCATGGGGCCGGGCGCGGGGACCGCACACCTCGGCGGCGTCGGCCTAGGCTTCGCCAACGCGGTCGGGCCCGGTCGCGTAGGCGTCGCGGCCGCCGCTGGCACCGGCGCGCAGGAGGCTATGTCGCTCCTGGACCGCTGGGGAGTCGGCGTCTCGCATGTCATCGGCCTCGGTGGGCGCGATCTCAACGCCGACATCAACGGGCGCATGGCCGCACTCGCCACCGGTGCTCTCGAAGACGACCCGCAGACCGACGTCATCCTCATGGTCTCCAAACCGCCCGCTCCCCAGGTTGCGGCCGCGATCTTGGATCGGGAGCACTCGACTCCCATGGCGGCCGCGTTCATGGGAATCGCACAGACAGGTCCCCGCTCAGGAGCCGTCGTGAGCGACACCCTCGAGGGTGGCGTCGTAGCCACACTCGACCTCCTAGGGCGCGAAGCTCCGGACCTCTTCGCGATCCATGGACCGCAGCCCTCCGACGTGATCGACCAGCTCGACGCACGGCGCACGAGCATCCAGGGCCTCTACTCCGGCGGGACACTGTGCTACGAGGCGCTAGTCCTGCTGGGGCGCACCTTTCCCCGACCCGTCTACTCCAACATCCCTCTGGAGAAGTCACTCGGCCTCCCTGCGCCGACCGGCGCATCTGTCTTGCTTGACCTCGGCGAAGAGGAGTACACGCAGGGACGTCCCCACCCGATGATCGATCCATCGCTGCGCCTGGACATGCTTGAGCAACTGGTCGGCGACCCCGACGTGGCCGTAGTCCTGGTCGACGTGGTGCTTGGGTACGGCGCACACCCTGATCCCGCAGGAGTGCTCGCCCCGGTGCTCACCCGGCTCCATGGGTCGGGGAGCCAGGTGGTCGCCTATGTCCTGGGCACCACCCGCGACCCGCAGGTTTACGAGCGCCAGGTCGATACGCTCGTTGAGGCCGGGTGCATGGTCACCGAGACGAACGCCCGAGCCGCCCTCCTCGCCGCAGCTATCGCCGGGCGCGACCCAGGCATCTTTAGGCTTCCTCTGTGACGCAGCGGATCGCGCTCCTCACATACTCCACAAAGCCTCGCGGCGGCGTCGTGCACACGCTGGCGCTCGCCGAGAGCCTTGCCGATCGCGGGTATGACGTACATGTGTTCGGCCTTGGTCCCGCCGACGGGACTTTCTATCGATCCCTTCGCGTACCCTTCACGCTCTACCCTGCCGTCGAATCCGCAGAGACACTCGACGAAAAGGTCTTCCGTTCCGTCGATTCCTTTGCCGAAGGTCTGGCAAGCACCGCCGGCGAATTCGCGCTCATCCATGCCCAGGATTGCATCTCGGCCCGCGCGGCCACGCGTGTTCGGGACGCAGCTGGCGGTCCTCCTGTGGTGCGCACCGTGCATCACATCGACGACTTCACGACCCAGGCACTCATTGACTGCCAGCGGCAGGCCGTGATCGAGCCCGATCACATCCTCGTCGTGAGTCGTCTGTGGCAGCACATCATGCGCGATGACTTTGGTCGTGAGTCACGTGTGGTGCCGAACGGCGTCGACACGAAGCGACTGGGACCGATCGCCCCTGACGTGCGGGCAACGTTGCGGGCCAGTGTCGGCGCGTCGGACCGGCCCCTCTACCTCACCGTGGGAGGTATCGAACCTCGCAAGGGCACCAGAGACCTCTTTGAAGCGCTGCCCTACGTTCGCGAGCGCGGAGTCGATCCCGTACTTGCCGTGCTGGGCGGGCACTCCTTCCAGGACTACCGCGCCTACCGCGACGCCGCCCTCGCCCGACTGCCCGAGCTCGGTCTGGGTCTCGGTCGCGATGTCATCGAAGTGGGTACGGTCAGCGAGGATGCCCTCGGGCAGTGGTTCCGATCGGCCGATGTGCTCGCCATGCCCTCCACCAAGGAAGGCTTCGGGCTCGTCGCCCTCGAGGGACTTGCCGCGCAGGTACCCGTGGTTGCCAGCAGTATTCCGGTCTTCGCCGAGTTCCTCACCAACGAGCGCAACGCGCTCCTACCCGAAGTCGGTAATCCTCGTGCGATCGCCAACGCCCTGTACCGCGCCACGACCGACCACGAACTGCGCTCAACCCTTATCAGGGGAGGAGAGCAGGTACTGCCTCACTACACATGGGCCGAATCCGCGCGCCAGCACGAGGTCATCTACCAGGACGTGCTCAGTCAGACCGCCTAGTGGCCATGGTCATGGTCATGGTCGTGATCGTGATCGTGGCCGTGGTCGTAGCCCGCGGGACGGCTCACGAGCTCCACCCCGCGATCGGAGAGAGCGCCCTTGGCCACCAGCCCCTTGTCGACGACGACCTGCTCAAGGGCGGCCACCCAGCAGTCGTAGTAGCTATAGCACTCGCCCGGTGCGGCGTCTGCTTCCCATGAGGAGATCTGGTCAATGAGTCGCTCACGGAACTCGTCCCACGTGAAGGCGCCCGCCTCCGTCAGACTCATGGCCATGCCAAAGGCGCGACTCTGCCACGGTTCGGCGAAGACGAGTTCGCCATTAGATCGAGGGGGAGCAGCGATCCCGTCGAGGTCGAGTTCGACCGTCATGACCCCGTCACCTCGGCCACGCCGACCATGGCGTCGCGGGTGACCAGCGGGATCAGATCCTCTTCGGACATGCCCTCCGTGCCCGCAGGGCGGCGTGGCAGCACGAAGAATCGCACCTCACTGCTGGAGTCCCAGACCTTGATCTGCGTGCCCTCCGGCACGTCAAGGCCCATCTCCGACAACACAGTGCGCGGCTCCTTAACGACCCGCGATCGGTACGCCGGATCCTTATACCAGCTCGGCGGCAGACCCAGCAGCGGCCACGGGTAGCAAGAGCACAGCGTGCACACGACGACGTTGTGCACGTCGTCGGTGTTCTCCACGACGACGATGTGCTCGCCCTGAGGACCTTTAAAGCCCAGTTCTCCTACGGCGGCGGTGCCGTTATCGAGGAGGCGCGCCTTGTAATCAGGATCCGTCCACGCCTTGGCAACGACTTTGGCGCCATTGAGGGGGCCTACGTCCTGCTCATACGTCTTGATGAATCCATCCATCACAGCCGGATCGACCAAACCCCGCTCGACGAGGATCTGCTCCAGGGCCTCCGTGCGGAGTGCGATCGGGATGTGGTCGTTCACCGTCATCTCGCTGCTCATGACGCGTCCTCCAGGTAGTCCTCGTACATGTCGGTGTTGAGCGTGAACGTTTCGGCATCGGGGCCGAAGAGTTCATGGGAATCGAAGGCGACGGTGTACACCCACTGGGCGTTCTCGGCGATGAAGTGTGCGTGCGTATCGGGCAGAACCTGGGCTGGCTCGACGATAGCCACGGTACCGACATGCCCCTGGGTGTACTTCTGCAAGCGAGTGTGGCCTGGCGCCTTGAGGACTTTGGCGCGGACGCGCTGGCCGACATGGAACTTCTGCGGGGCATCGATCTGGCGGATGGAGCCAGCCGCGGTCGGTGCATAGTCAGGCTTGTGCGCCTCGGGTGCAGCGGGCTCGTCGGCTTGTCCTCCGGACATGTTCACCGCACGCGCCTCGACCGTGCCCGGCGCGATAATGCTGCTGTCCATGAGGAGGTTCTCCGCCCCATAGAGCCAGCGCCCGTAGTAGCCATCGTCAACGTAGTGGGCGCGATCGAGTCGATTCATTGCATGCCGGAAGGCATCGAGGTTGGTGCCGGAAAGGCGCATGGACAGCAGCGCCATCGCGAAAGCACGCTTCTCCCAATCCTCCTTAAAGGGGGGTTCCTGCGGGTCAGGGCGGGGTGCGGCTCCCCAGCCATCATCACCGCCCATGTCAGCGATGCCACTCGCCGGTTGAATGGTGGACACGGCAACCTCCTCATATCGCGGATTCGAAGCAATCTGACGGGAGCGAGAGCATGCTCGCTCCCGTCAGATACGGGGACCATCGACTAAACGGTCCAGGTGTTGATCTGGAACGCGCCCTCGCTCCACGCGGTGAGCGCAGCGTCGAGAACGTCGAGCGGGCTGAACGGCGTCACACCGGGGATCAAGTCGTCCTCGCCGAAGCCGTAGAGCGCACCCATGGCGAAGCGGCACGCGTAAATGGTCGCTCCCTCCTTGAGGAGAGTCTTGAGTTGCTCGTTGATCGCCAGGTGCCCAGGGAAGGCAGCCTGACCCACGGCCGGGTAGCCGCGGGTGCCAGCAGCCGCGAGGACGCCAGGTCCGTACAGAACGATGCTCACATCGAAGCCCTTGCGGACCAGACGTGTGGATGTCAGCAGGTTGACGAGGAGAACCGAACCCTCGTAGGGCACGGTGTGGATGAATACAAAAGCCTTCTGACCAGGCTTCGCCTTGATGTCGGGGAAGAGCTTCTCCTCGACATTGAACATGACCTCGCCATCGGCTGGCAGGGTCCTGTCTACGGTCTTCGGCATGGTGCCTCCATTCGTGAACTGAACTACTTAGATGGCCGGACCCTCCGGCAGCATCTGGACGGGCCAACGCTTGCGATGACTACCGGGAATGGCAGTCATGATGGGGCGCCGCAGACCCCAGGGCATTAGTCGGTACACGGGTACAAAAATCTTTGTCCAGAAGACTGAACCGTGCACGGGTGGAGCTGGGTAGCCGTACTTGCGGGCCATCCGCACGTGGGCATCCTGGAGCAGGTAGTGCTGGGAGTTGACGCGTAGCCACGTGGTGAAGCGAGCCATCACTTCGCCTTTGCCGCCGCGGCGAGAGCGTTCTGTGCGGCCACGGCAATCGGTTCATTGAGGGCACCGATGGGCGGCGAGTAGACGTTCTCCATCGTGGCCAAGTCCCACAGGGTGAGCCCCTTCTTGACGGCAACTCCCAGGAAGTCCGCACGTTCCTTGATCCCCTCACCACCGGCCATCTGGGCTCCGATAAGCCGAAGGCTGCCCGGCTCGGCGAGGAGTTTCACACGCACCTTCTTGACGCCGGGGTAGTAGCGCGCCCGGGAGATGCCATCTGCTGCGCCGACGACGTAGGGCATCCCGAGCGCCGTCGCGGCGGTCTCGCCGAGGGCAACTCCACCGATCATCCACTTACCGGCAACCATGCCCCACGGGACGTAGACAGGCTGATACTCGCGGCTGCCGCCAGCGGCGTTGGCTCCTGCCACCTTGCCCTGCGCATACGCGTGGCTACCCGTCAGACCCTGTAACGGCAATCCGCCGAGTTGGTGCGGCAACTCACAGACGTCACCGCAAGCCCAGACTTGAGGAGCCGAGGTGTGCATGCTGCTGTCGACGATCAGGCCACCGGTTGAACCGGTCTTGATACCTGCTGCAACGGCGAGTGCACTGTTGGGCTCCTTGTGGGTGGCCACCACGACGAGGTCGCAGTCAATGACGCCAGCGCTCGTGTCGACGCCTCGCACCGCGCCCTTGTCGTCGCCGAGGAAGGCGTTGAGCTTGGTATTCCAGTGCATCTGGACACCCATCTCGGTCCACGACTCCTGCACCATTTCCGCGATGTCGGGGTCGCACAATTCGCCGAGCACCCACGGGTTGGGGTCGACGATGTGTGTTTCGATGCCGCGATGCGCGAGCGCCGTGGCCATCTCGATACCCAGTGGGCCGGCCTCCAGCACGACGGCCTTCTGCACGCTGTCCAGGCGCTTGTCCCACTCCATCGCCGAACGAATGTTCTTCACGTAGTAGAGGCCGTCGAGGTCAGCGCCCGGGACGCCGGGGTCGGCGTAGGTGAAGCCCGTCGCGATCACCAAGGAGTCGTATGGGACGGTGCCCGTGCCCACGACCTCAACCGTCCTGGAAGCCGTGTCGATCGAGGCGACGGTCGTGTTGTAGTGAATGTCGATGCCCGCGTCAACGTACGCTTGCTTATCCGCGAGGAACAGGGCCTCAAAACTGGGTATCTCCTTGCCGTGCACGAAGGGAATCCCGCACGGGCTGTATGCGACATCCTCGAACTCGGTGAACACCGTCACCGACGCCCCAGGGTCGACTGCCTTGGCGCCTCCGGCGGCTCCCAAGCCTCCGCCTCCGCCACCGATCACGACGATCCGCTGTGCCATTGCGCCTCCGGCATCGGGTGTCACCGCGGGCAGCGGCGTACACCATCGGTTATTGCTCATTCACTATCCTGAAGACCTCGGCCGCTGTCAACCGATTCGCCTAATGTAGCCCCAGCCGCCACCCGGCAGCCGCCAGTCGAGGGAGCATCCATGCCAGGTAGCAAGTCGCGGTCCTCCGCTGCGCAAAAGTCTAGCGAGCCTGAACCTGTCGCACCGGCGACCGTTCTCGATGAAATCGTCAGCGACATCGGGCCCAAGGTTGCAGGGCTCCGCAAGGCTCAGAAGTTGTCGCTCCAGCAACTCGCGACCAAGAGCGACGTCTCCGCCGCGGCCATCCACAAGATCGAGCGAAACGGGATGGTGCCCACGATCACGACGCTGCTCAAGTTGGCTAATGCACTGGGTGTCCCGGTCAGTTATTTCGTCCAGGAGCAGGAGTTGCATCCAGAGCCCGTCCATCACACTCCTGTGACTCAGCGTCGACAGGTATACACCCCGCACAGGGGCTTACGCCTCGACAGTGTCAGCGGGTCGTACCGCCAATTCCAGGCGGCGGCGGCAATCGCCTCAATGAAGCCTGGGGCTCACAGTGGAGAGAAAAATCTGCGGCATCCCGGCGAAGAACTGGTCTATGTCCTCAGCGGGGCGGCGCGCTTCACCGTCGGGGGTCAGGAATTCGTCTTGAACAAGGGTGACTCCCTGCACTGGTCGGGCGATCTCCCTCACACCTGGGAGAACTGTGGCGATACCAAGGCAGAACTTGTCTGGGTCGTCCTTCGAGGCAACTAAGGCAGGGACTAGACGGCTGTGTGCGTCACCGTGATTTCGGGAACCTCGCGCAAGGTGTTGGTGACGTAGCAGACCCGTTGCGCGGAGGCCATGAGCACGTCCGCGACGTCGGGATCTGCGTCGGTGGCAACCAAAATCTCGATGGACCGAAAGCGCTGACCGTCGTAGTTGCCGCCAACGGTGACCTCGATGCGATGCACGTGCAGGTTACGTTTGCGCGCGCTGTACGCGACCGACAGCACCATGCATGAGGCGACGGCCGCAAGGAGGAGATCAGTGGGCTGAGGGCCTGTGTCCGACCCCCCTACCCGCTCAGGCTCATCCACCCGCAGGGGGAACCGGCCCGCATGCACATCGACTCGGAAGTCGCCCTGCCACTGAGCAGTGATTACACGATCGGCCACGGCCTGCCTCCTGCATGGGTTCCCGTCGGTAAACGGGCATTCACTATACAAGACGGCTAAGCCGATCTAGTCTCGCAAGATGCTGCAGCGTCCCCAGGTAGTGCGCGTTCTCGGCGCAGTGCTCGGACTCAACATCGTCGCCTGGGGAGTCTTTGCGGCCTTCCTACTCACGGGATCCTCGGGCGCGACCTTCGCCAGTGCAGGCGTCCTGTGCTTCGTGCTGGGCATGCGCCACGCCTTTGACGCCGATCACCTTGCTGCGATCGACGACTCGACCCGCCTCCTCGTCAGCCGCGGCAAGGCACCGGTCTCGCTTGGACTCGGCTTCGCGACCGGCCACTCCCTTGTGGTTTTCCTGCTCTTCATCGTCGTCGCCGTGGCGGCCAGCCGACTCAGTGATTCGTCGTTTGCGGAGATTGGTGGCCGCCTCGCGATGACGGTCGCAGCCGCGTTTCTGCTGACGATCGGTATCCTCAATGCCCGACTAGTGCGCCGACTGCTGCGCGAACGTTCCAACGATCCAGGCGCCGACGTGCCCGTCGCCCCGGCCGGAGTCATGAGCGGCGCGTTGGGCGCACGACTGCGTGGTCGTATCCAGTCAGGCTGGCAGATGGTGCCGGTCGGATTCGTCTTTGGTCTGGGGATGGAAACGGCGTCCGAGGTTGCTCTGCTCGGCCTGTCCGCCACGGCCAGCGGTCAGGGAGTCCCATGGTGGGCGCTGCTCGCCCTCCCGCTCCTCTTCGCCGCCGGCATGGCTCTTTTCGACACCCTCGACTCATTGATGATGACCCACCTCTATACGTCGGAAGGCACCACCGCGCGAGTACGTCTGAACTTCAACATCGCGGTCACAGGACTCACGGCCGCGATCGCCTTGGTCGTGGGGGCCGTATACCTGTCGGAACTGCTTCAAACAGCGTTCGGGGTGAGCCTGCTTGCGCCCATCGCTGAGCTTGCCAATCATTTCGAATGGATGGGCTACCTCATTGTCGCGGTCTATGTGGCGCTGTGGATTGCGTTACTCACTCGATCGCGGTCCGCACGCCGGTCGGCCGCGATGACGTCGGCAAGTTCAAGTCCCAACAACATTCCGTAGGCCATATCTCGCCCCGAGGTGTGACCGATCCCATCCAGCACCACCATGTCCCGCACGGCCGCGCCTCGATCGTTGCGCGCGCACGAGACGAGCAACTCGTGCAGGGGCTCAATTCCTTCGCCACGCGCTGCTGCCGAAATGAGAGCCACCGCGATCTCGTGTGACGCGTGCGAGCATGCGAGCTCGGCAAGAGCCCGCGTCGACCAGGTCGCCCATCCCGCCTCGGACAGAAGCGCCGTGACGAGGACGATCCCGGCAGCGCAGTCATCGCCGGCCGGGGTGAGCCCAGATCCGCGCCCCGCGAGCTGGGCAACAGTGGCGCGCAACCCAAGTTGGCGGAGGTGGGCGGACACATCCCAGCCGGTCCCCGAGAGGTCGAGCAGACGTGGCTCGCCGAGTACGTCGCGCAGCACCAGGGCCGCGCTCTGCCGTTGGGTCGGTAGGCCATCGACGGGCGTGGGGCTCCACACCACCTCGGGAATGTCGATGTGCTGACCGCCGACAACAAGGGCTCCACCGCGCACAATCACCGGGTCGCCCACTGCGGCCTCGGGCAATGACTCCACGTGAAGGTGGAGGGGACCGGGAGGGACGGTTAACGGGACGATCGCGATGATCCCCGAGGAATCGGCGAACCGCACGTAGACGGCCCGCGAGAACACGGCGACGACTCTTCCGGGTCGACCCGTGGCCACGACCTGACAGGCCGCGCTACCGATGGTCGGGATCACGGATGACCGGCCACGCGCGTGGCCACGTCGCGGAATACCTGCAACGGTGCAGTCGCCACACCGGCCCCGATCTGGCCGTGACCCGATGATGCGTGCAGGATGCCAGTGGTCACCTTGGGTCGCAGCCGAGTGCGAACGATCTTGCGGACGTCGACCCCGAGCGGAGTACCCCGATATTCCTGGATCGGTAGTTTGAATCGCGAACTGCTTCCAGCACAGATCTGACGCATCTCATCCGTCGCGCGTGCAGCGTCCGCCATGGAACCGCCGAGGAATGCGGCAACAGCCGGGGAGCCCGCCGCCGCGGCTCCTCCCAAACCCACCAACTCCAAAACAGCGCTGTCGCCGATGTCAGGGGCCGCGTCCGCTGCCGAGAAGCCGGAGTAGTAGAGGGCATCGGCGACCGGTGGGGCGTCTGCGATGAACCACTCTGCCGACCCCGCGAGTTTGGCTCCGTACGTCGTGCCGTTGCGGGCCATCGTCGTGATGATCGTGGATCCGGCAATGGTTTCCGCGGAACGCGTGAGCGACTTGGCACCCGCCATGGCGATGGTGAGGAAGAACAGATGATTCGTGGACAGGTAGACGCCGAGTTCAACGGTGCCGGCATCTCCCGCAAGAGCAGCAAGTCCCGGCAGCATGTCTCGGATCAGCAGATTGGTACTGGCCTGCGTGCGCATGTGCACGTCGTCACCCATCTGCACGCCCTGCGTCGCCAGTGCCATGATGTCGACCGGGCCGATTGTGTCGAGGACCGCAGCGAAACGCGGTTGCGCCACATCCCGGAGAAAGAGGAGCCGATCGATGGCCCCTTGGCTCTCGCGGCCGAACCAGGCGACATCCCCCGGGCCTTGGCTGACGGGCGAATAGCCCACCGTGCCGCCCGCGGCGTTGTCAGCCACCCAGAGCGGCATGGATGGTCCGAGTGCGGTGGCCATCGGCACCACGACGCCGTGGTCGTTGGCGGAGCCAATGCGGATGGAGCCCGCGACGAGCAACTGCTCGGCCTCGTCCACCGTTGCCGCCCAGCCCTCCGCTACCGACGCCGCGCGCATCGACCGACGTAGCGGGTCGCAGACCTGCGCGTAGGCAATCGGCGGACCGGCATGGAGCAGCAGCCGACCCTCCGTCATGGCGGAGACGACGTCGCGGGCGGGCACGACTCCGGTGAGCATGGGTGTCCCGGTATCGAGCCGATGCAGCACCTCCGCATTTGCCTCGTCAATCCCGATCGAACGCGAGCCGTAGAGTTCCTTAAGGACCGCGATGTCGTCGGCATCTCCTTCCGCCGGGACGCTCCAGTCCACCTGGAGCGCCTGGGCTCCCTGCGCCTGCACAGACTCGGCAAAGAGCGGCAACCCCAGATTGATGACGGTGCCGTTGTCAGGAAGCGCTCGCGCGATCATGTCTGTCCTCCTCGTGTGCCCACCACGTGGCGAGCTTCATCAATGGTGTCGGTCTCTGCCGTGCTCCAACGCGTTCGCGAGTCCTGTACCAATCCCAGGATGCCGCTCTGCTCGGTCTCGTATTCGGTGGCCATGTCAATGACGTCTCCGGGGCCGCCCCGCCCCGTCCGAAGTTCGAGGAGGGACTCCGGGTTGGTGAGTGCCTCGATCTGGGCGTCGTCGACGGCGATCTCCCGACCGCAAAGTTCACTTGCCGCATGCTGCAGTGTGGACGCCGTGAGGGAGCCATCCTGCAGAGCACGCGAGACCACGGCGTGAGCAGTGCTGTAGTCCATCCCTGTGGTGGTGCACAGCAAGTGGGCCACATCCGTCGCCTCGACGTGCGTACCCGCGAGGGCCTGACTCATGCGGTCCGCGTCGACGGCAAGCGTGCTGATCACCGCAGCCATGAGGCGACTGCTTCGGGTAGCCCAGTCGAGCGCCCTGGGTACCTCCCCGTACGAGAAGATGAGGGCGTCGCTGCGCGCCGAGGGTGATTTCGCCAGCGCCATCTGGGTGCCAGCGCGACCCACGAGCAGCGCCGCGGTGCCTCGCACGATCGAGAGGGCATAGGGATTGCGCTTCTGCGGCATGAGAACGCTCGGTCGCACGAGTCCGTCGCCGAGGGAGACGAAGCCAAACTCCCGGCTCGCGAAGATTTCGAGGTCCTCGGCAAGACGGTCGAGGGTGAGTAAGGCGGACGTCGCATCTCCCGTCGCGTGCAAGAAGGGATCCGTCTGCCACATGGCATCGCGCAGGTGCCGGATGGGTCGCAGAAAGCCGAGCTGACGAGCCATCCGATCGCGATCTATCGCAAGGGTCGAGCCATTGGCCGCGCCCGAACCGGCTGGGCTCGCGTCAACTTCCCGCACGTCCACGACCAGACGGCGCGCATCTCTCAGGAGCGGATCCGCGAAGCCGAGGAGATAGTGACCGAACGTCGTGGGCTGCGCCGGCTGGAGGTAGGTGTAGTCGGGCACGACGATCTCAGACCATGCACGCGATCTTTGGCATATGGTCGACACGATCTCCATCACACTTTCGATGAGGTCGGCCAGCGCCACGCGGCATGCCATACGGAAGGCCGTACGCACTGCTTCACGTCGAGTGCGGCCCAGATGGAGATGGCCCGCGTCATCCCCAATGAGACTGCGCAACCAGTACTCGCGCGATGTGTAGACCTCGCCAAGGGCAGGGTCGTAGCCCACGTCAACGGCCTCGGTCTGCCAGAGATGTAGCAGTCCCTCGATAAGTCGGGATTGCGCCGGGAGCGCGCCTAGGCGGTTCAGTTCCAGGGCATGTGCCAGATCGGCAAGGGTGAGCCAGCGGTGCAGGATCGGCGCGTCACCGATCTCCCAGGCGTATCCAGCAGCCTGAAGTTCCGCAGCTCCGGGCAGGGCGTCACGTTGCTCGCTCATCGCTGAACCTCCGCCAGGACGTGCGGCACACCGGCCATGCCGCCCGTATGCCACACCACAACGGGCTCCTGCTCGCTGGCCAACTCCTCGGCCACCAGCCAAGCCGGTAGTCCATAGTGATCGTCGACAAGCAGGCCACGGCACGCCAGTGCCGTGGCCACGCGCCGCATGTCCTCCCGTTCGAGAGGACGCCGACCGTCGAGCACGCTCACATCACACGACTCAAGCGAGGAGGCATCCGCGCCCAGGCGACTGAGCACCATGCCGGCAAGCCGCGTGACCATCGGTTCGACATCGTCCGGTGCGCGGCTGACGCTAACCCCGACAATCCGAAACGGCGCTCCGACGAGTGCCGTCCCGGCCAAGAGCCCGGCGATGCTCGCCCCCGAACCCACGGGGATGACGACTGTCACAGGATCGGCGATCGACGACCCCAGGGAGATGAGCTGCTGCTGGAGTTCGTGCGCGGCAACGGCGAATCCCAGGGCACCCGTCGCTGCCGCTCCACCGCGCGGAATGGGATAGGTGGCGATGCCCTCCGCTGATAGCTCTGCCGCGCGGATCGCGATCGCCTCATCGAGGTGCTCGCGCGGTGTGGACACCTCCTCCACACGGGCTCCCGCGAGTCGGGCCATCCGGATGCTCGTCGTCGCCTCCACCGGCCCCGGCACGAGAAGGTGACAACGAAGACCTTCGCGACACGCGGCCAAGGCGAGGGCCGCAATGAAGTTGGACGTCGACATGCCGCCACTGACAACACAGGATGCACCCTGCTCGCGGGCCTCGCCCATGAGGAACTCAAGTGGTCTGGTCTTATTGCCGGCCCACGCGAATCCAGCCAGGTCATCACGCTTGACCCGCAGCGTGCGATCATCCCCAAAGCAGTGAAGTGGCGTAGGGAAATGCCCGAACGAGCAGCGCGGAATGCCCTCCATCGGCTTCACGAGTGGCTCCGGCGCAGGCGCCCTAGTACGTCGTCCGTCATCGCGACGGCCTCGCGCACATCGGGAGCGATAGCCCACTGCCGCACCTCGTCGCGGTCGAGCCCGGCGGCCGCTGCAACCTCGTTGATCACCGCCTCGTGGCCAGGCTGCCCCTCGAGCACCACCTGAAGAAGTTCCTGGGCCCGATGCTTGCCCAGATGAGCCGACAGGCCGACGAGGATCTGCTGGGAGGCCCAGGTGAAGTCCGCTAACACATGATCCCGCATTGCCTTCTCGTCCACCTCCAGTCCCACAAGCAGATCGGCGGCCTGACGAGCGGCGGTCGCCGACACGAGAGCGACTTCGGGCAGGGCGAACCACTCGGACTTCCACGAGCGGCCGTCCCGCTCGTGCGAGCCCACCTGTGCTTCGAGCAGGACGCCCGCAGCGGCCCGCGCTACCCGGGCGAGAGTATCGAGGTGTTCGCTGCGCTCGGGGTTGCGCTTGTGCGGCATCGTGATGCTGCCGACAGTGCCGGGCGAACGCGCCTCGCGCAGTTCGCCAATCTCAGTGCGCTGTAGTTCGTAGATCTCGTTGCCGATGCGCGCCAGCGTCGCGCACACCGACGCCATCGTGCCGCCGAATTCGGCTATCCGATCCCGAGTCGATGTCCACGATACGCCCGGGTCCCCCAGTCCGAGTCCGGTGCATACCCTCGTCCGAAGCTCTCGTCCTCGGCCATCGAAGAAGCCCATCGCCCCGGTCGCCCCGGCAAGTTGACCCACCGACCAGCGGGTCATCCCCTCCTCGACCCGTTGGAACTGCCGCTCGATCTCATCGGCCCACGTGGCTGCCTTGAGGCCGAAGGTGATGGGAGACCCGGACTGCCCGTGCGTGCGTCCCGGCATCACGGTTTCGCGGTGGTCAAGCGCCAGGGTGATGCACGAGGCCTCGCACTCGCGCAGGTCCGCCAGCACCAGTTCCCCGATATCGCGCATGACTATGCCGAACCACGTGTCCGTAAGGTCCTGGACAGTGATCCCGAAGTAAACGTGCTCGCGTGCTCCCTCGGGAAGCACCTGCTGCAGAGTCTTAATGAAACCAAGGGTGGAATGCGATGTTTGCCGCGTGCCCTCGGCCACCGCCTCAAGGTCCAGATCATTCACGTCCAGCGCCGCGATGTCCCGGGCCGCTTCGGGGGGAATAAACCCCATGGCCGCCTGCTCTCGTGCGAGGACGCCCAGGATGTGCAGCCAGGTGGCCACTCGGGCGGGCTCGGAGAGGATCGTCTCGGCCTTCGGTGTGGTCCAGCCATGCCCGTACATCGTGGACTCCGTCAGACGGCTGACCACTGGGGCTCCCGTTCCTGCGCGATGATGCTGAGCGCCTCGCGCACCTGAGCCATCGAAGCCCCCCAGGGCACCACGACCCGGTCGTCGTCGACCTCAATCGTCGACTCCAGCAAGCAGCACTTGGCGAGGATGGCGCCGTCTCCTGGGACGTTCGCCCTCCGCGGGCACATGTCGACACCCGGCGGAACATCGCCGTAGAACCACTCATGAATCTGACGGGAGCGCTCGCAGCCGACGAGAGCCCAGTCCTGTCGTGAAGGACGCTCATCGAGGTAGCGCATCTGTGCGCCCTCGATAGCGGCATCCGAACCTCGGCAAGGGAACAGGTAACACGGGGATGCGACCTCGCGAGCCAGTTCCGCCAGATCGGTCGCCCGGACGTCCACGACCATGGGCGCGAGATCCTCAGCCGTATCCAGCAGGCGCCGCACCTGGTCGGCGAGCTTCGCCGGGAGGGGCGGGATGACCTCGAGCACCGTGAGCCGGATGGGGTCGGGGTTCAAGATGAAATTGATATGACGATATTTCCCTTCAACCACGACCGCCTTTGCCTGAGGTGCTTCCCGCAACGCGACCGCAGCGAGACTGGAAGGGACGGCGGTGTCCGAATCCGGAGCGACGACGTAGGCCGTCTCGGACGGCAGGGCGAGCACCTCAACCGCGGTGATCGGCGCGAAAAGGGACTCGTGATCCTCCCGAGTCACGTGCAGCAGGGCCGTGTCACCCTCAGGGCCACGTACCACGATGAAGCGAGTACGCCGATAGGACTCACGACCAACGTAGGCCTCCACCAGTCCTTCTTCGGTGAGCGGCGCGTCCAGGTATGAGATCGCCACGCCACGGTAGGCGCTCGGGACTGCATTGCGCGTGGCGCGTGACACCTGCGCCATCGTCGTCATGTTCTGGCCGGGGCGGTGTCGGGAGTGGAAAGTTGAACCGTATCGGCACGCAGCCCGAGTCTTAGTGTGACAAGAGCGAGGAGATCGAAGACCCCGATATTGCCGAGATTCACCGTGGGTCCGTGGCGCTCAATAAACCACACCTGCTGATCCTTGCGGGGTGCTTCGAAGATGACTCGCTCAATGCCGGCAGATTCAACAGCGGCGTCCACCACGTCTATGTGGGTCTCTCCTTCGGAGTTATACACACCGATAGTGCCACTCTCACGGCCTTCGGCCACGACATAACGTGCACCACTTGCCATATCCTCAAGGATCTCCTGGCGCCACTCTTCGGGGAGGAGCAGTCGATCCTGACTCTTATATCCCGTTTCTGCGAAGACCGTGAACTCCGTGGCCGCGCGTCTGATGATGGCCTGTTTTTCATCCAGGGTCATGGGCACGATCCCCCGCGAAACCTCAACGGCCTCGAACCCGACGGACTGTGCCCAGTCGAGGCATTCCTCGACTCGTTGATGCGCCCATGCGATCTCCAGCAGAGTCCCGCCGATGCACGCCTGCACACCATGCGCCTTGAGGAGTGCCATCTTGTCCGCCAGGCGGGGCTCGGCGTACGACGTGCCCCAGCCAAACTTCCAGATGTCGATGAACTCGCGATACGACGTGAGGATCCCCACCATGGCCTCGACGCTGATGCCCTTGTCGAGCGCGTGCGTGAGGCCGACCTGGCGCGGCTTCGGGGGCAATTGTTCGAGCCGGAGGAAATCGGGGCGCACGTCACTATGATAGGAGACCATTCACTTTCGGACACCTCACTCGGCAGATCGGGGACCCCATGACCGGCGACGCCGACGTGCTTGAGGGGATCGCCGCCGCCGTGGCGAATAACCCTTCCGTTGCCGCCAAGAGGAGCATCGGTCTGATCTCCGAGGTGTTGCCACCGGGCAACTGGCTCAGCGGTCCCGGCGACGACGGTGCCGCGGTGGCTCTGGACGGATCAACCGTCATCGCCTGCGGTGAGGCCATCTACCCGCCGTTCGTCACCGGAGACCCCTATGGCGCGGGCATCGCCGCTGTGCTCGCAAACGTCAATGACGTCGCCGCCATGGGGGGTGAGCCGTTGGCGATTGTCGACACGGTCATCGCACCCCCGGATCAAGCCCAGCGCATCCTCGCGGGAATGCGTTGGGCCGCCGATCTATATCGCGTCCCGATCGTCGGCGGTCACTACACGCCCTCGGATGGGCCTGCCTCACTCTCCGCATTCGCGGTAGGCCGGGCCGATGCTGTGCTCTCCGTCACGCGCGCATCCGAGGGTCAGGACCTCGTGGTTGCGGTCTGCGTCGAGGGGACCATGCGCGAGGACTTCCCATTCTTTCGCTCCTTCGATGAGCGAGGCTCATATCTGGCCGAGGACGTCCGCCTTCTCGCTCGGATTGCTCGCGAGGGAGTCGCGCAGGCCGCCAAAGACATCAGCATGGCGGGCTTAGTCGGTTCGTTGGCCATGCTCCTCGAACTCGGGGGATTCGGGGTCGAAGTTGAGATTCGGAAGGTACCGGCACCCGAAGGCGTGCCACTTGGGAAGTGGTTCAACTGCTTCCCGTGCTTCGGCTTCCTCCTCACTTGCGAGCCGTCCACAACCGATGACTGCGTCGCGGCGTTCCATGGGCGAGGGCTGTCCGCGGCGAAGGTCGGCTCACTCGACTCGAGCGGGGTTATTCGCCTGCGTGACGGCGACCTGGTAGCTCCCGTCCTTGAAGTTGCCGGAATCACGGGAATCGCTCGGCACTAGGAGGCCGAGTCGCGGTAACGCGCGACTGGACGTCGCTGCCGTACCCCGGTACGGACTATCTCGACGGACTCGACGACGGCATCGCCGGATTGCGCGTCGCCTACTCACCCACGCTGGGATACGCCGATGTCGATCCCGAGGTCGCCACAATCGTCGACGCCGCCGTGCACGAACTCGAATCCCTCGGCGCAATCGTCGAGCAGGTCGACCCAGGCTTTGAGGACCCACTCGACATCTCGACCGGTC
>JAURFD010000023.1 GCA_030827125.1 Candidatus Nanopelagicales bacterium | reverse complement strand
AACTGATCAGTTGGTTGTACTTTACTATGGGTGGGCACCGTTTGATCAAAATCAATTGGGTCGTAAACTACAGATACAGACACAGATACCTAACATAGATAGACAGCGTGGTTGGGGCTTTCATCACATAACAGACGTGGGCCGGAAGGTGGGTCCCTGGCCGGATCGCCAACTCGGGGGAGGCATGCGAGGTGAGGACCACGAGACCGACCCAGGGCGTCTCGTCGGCGATGCGGTTGAGCAGGTCAGCACCTGACGGCCCGCTGCCGAGGTCGAGGTCGGAGATGACCGCATGGGGCTCGAAGTCCTTGATGGAGGCCAAAGCTTCAGCCACGGTCGCGACGCTGCGCACCGCGAGACCATTGGTCTCTAGCGCCTCGCTCACCATGGTCCGGGTGAACTCCTCGTCTTCCACGAGGAGTACCCGACGACGGCCATCGTCCGACATGCCCCAACTGTCGCTCACCGGCGTAGTTCTGTGAAGGCGGGGTGGGGTTAGGGCGAAGTCACGGTCAACGTGACCGGTGCGGACATCACACCGGTGGGAGGCGGGTAGACGAATGCCATCACCGTGACCTTCGACGTCGGCATGGTGCCGGTGCCGGACCAGGACAGGGTGCCGTCGGTGCTGAGCGTCAGACCGTCGGGCACAGGGGCAGCAGCCTGGCCGGTGGCGGTGTAGCTACTGAAGGCCCAGGTGCAGCCACCTGATGGGCAACCCGAGGCCACCAGCGTGGCATTGTTCTTCACCGTGCTCGACGAAATGATCGGTGAGTACCACTTCGTGTTTACCTGGATGTCTGCCGGTTCGGACGTCTGACCATCGCAACTGGTGGCCGTCACGGTGAGGTCGGCGGTCGTGTAGCCGACCCCGGATCCGACGATGACATACCCCATCCCGTTGACATTGACTCCCGGAACCGAGCTCGACACCAACGTCCAGCTGCACGGAGTCGGGATGGCGATAAGGAGGCCGTTGCGGGAATAAACGCCGGCCGCCTGGACCACGGGGGGTGCAGATCCGAGATTGACGTTGACGTACGTCGCAGGGGAGGAGCCGAACTGATTCGTGGCTATTACCTGAACGTCGACCGGCTCGGTAGAGGTGCCGGTGTACGACAACCTGCCGGACGTGCTGATGCTGAGGCCGGTGGGCACGGTGCCCGTCAACCGCCAGGTGCAACCTGTCGATGGGCAGTACTTCGCCGTGAGCTGCGCGTTGCTGGCCACCTGGTTATACGCCGGCATCGTGATGACCGGCGGCAGCTTCAGGTTGACCGTCATGGTGGTCTCGGGAGACACCTGATACTCGCCCTGGGCCGAGACGGTGATCGTCGCCGATGTCGCAGACGAGGACATATCCCAATCAAGCTGGCCCTCGGAGGACAGGGTGACGCCGGGTGTGTTGTTGGCTGTCATGACCCAGGTGCACCCGGCATCGGGGCAGCCGCTCGCGGTCAACTGAGCATCGCCCATCACGGTGGACGGTGAGGTGACCGTGGGAGCGACCGGCCACGAGCCGCCCTGAATCCATGGACGGGCGAGGAACCAGGCGAAGGCCGGGACCTGATTGCTGCACACTGTGCTGCCCTGATGGGCGTTGGGGGACTTCTCGCCGCCGATGTAGCCGCCGGATGTGTCTACCGACCACGGATCCGGGCTGTAGACCGCGTTGTGCACGTACCGCTTGCTGTACTCCCACTCTAGGTCGTACACGTAGTCGTAGGCATCGTGGCAGGCGGAGGTGTTCTCGTGACTGTAGGAAATCTCGGTCTTGCCATCAGCGGCGATGAGCGTCCACGGTTCGCAGTTCTCCGTGCAAGCTGTCGCAGTGTCGTCCGTGATGGTCGCGTCAAGCGCGCCGATGAAGAAGTCGCGCAGGTCGTAATAGCCGCTGAGATCGTCCTTGGTCGGCGCGAATGTCTTCGCGGCTGCCCGGTAGTCGTAGCGCTGATAAGGCGCTGTGAGCACCTGAGAAGGCTGGTTGTTGTACGACGCGAGAGCGTTTGACACCTTCCACGTGCTGTTCGGCAGGTCTGATTCGCCCAGCGTGGCAGGGTTTAACTCGCGCGGATCCTCGGTCCACGCGCTCGTCGACTTCCCGTAGCCGCCGGGTACGGCACTAACCGCCGAGCCGGAGAGCGCATAGGGGCTGCTGGACGGCACGGGATTGAGGTCCCAGTCAGCGACCTCGTCGGAGTACGTCGCGCCCGGCCAGACGTCAATGATGTTCTGTTGCCACTGACACCAATCTGACGATGTCTGATTGGCGGTGACATCGCTGAGGCTGGGGGCCTTCTGACAGTTGCCGCCCCAGGCGGCATTCTGCAGGGTGGTTTGCGGGGCTCCGACAACGTTCGCCTGGTAGTTGTAGTAGTCGTTCATCATGGTGATCTGCTGATATTCCAGATTGCCCCAGTACTGCAGGAACTGCTGGATCTGGGAGATGGAGCCCGGCCCAAAGGCGGCTGTATCGGTGGGATTGAAGTCGCCGTTGCGGTATTGGGCGAGCACGGCGGGCCACGCCGCCTGTACGCCGCCCTGGGTGGAGAAGAGCGCGTCGTTGATGGCGTCGCCGCAGTTCGAATTCATCTTGTTGATCTGCTTCATCGTCGATGTGAGGCTGGCATTAGTGAGGAAGAGGCCTGTGGTTGAGTCATCGGGATCGGCGGCTGCGGCATTGATGGTTGGCGTGTAGTACTTGTCCCAGGTCGGGCTGATCCAACTCGACTGGCAGTTTGCGGCGTTCTGCACCGAGATTTGCAGGCTGATCTTGTTAAGCGTCTGCTCCACCATGTTGATCTGTTGCGAGATGCACTCCAGTTGGCCCTGGATGGAGGCAAGCATGGACGCGTCCGTCATGCCCGGCACATTGGCGAAGACCATGCCCGCCACGCCATTGAGCAGGAGCGAGGGATCCTTGGTGGCGAACGCCGAAACAAAGCCGGCCACCATCATCGTGCTGTAGATGCCGATGGTCGCGGGGCTATTCGCATTCGGGTTCGGCAGAGTTTGGGCGCTGCAGGCGACATTGGAGGACGAACGGGCAGTGCCCGCCCGACCGCTCAACCCGGTGAGCCGCTCGACCTCTGCGGTCTCGAAGTTGGGGAAGGGCTTGCCCTGGTGCATGCGCTGAACGAGATCGTCGATCGTCTTGTCGAAACCTCCTGTGCGGCGATGGTGATCAGCAAGGGCTGGGGCATGCACTGCGTAGGTGGGGCTCTTCATCAGCCGATGCCCGGCGTCTTCCTCCAGTCCCATCTTGCGGAAGGCCTTACGCTCCGCGGCGGCCAGAGTGCCGCCGTAGGCCTCGACGTACGCACTCGCGATCGTGGTGACGAGGTCGACGTACTGGGCGCCCTGAGCCAGGCCCAACTTGGTGACGACGAGTTCGAGGTGTCCGGTGAACTTCTTGCCACGGACCTTGCCGCCGGAAGTGCGAACGAGGTAGGGGTGCTTGGCAGAGGCTCCGGAGTCGACCTTCATCACCAAGGTGCCCGCCGCATTGGTGGTTCCCGTGCCGACGACCTTGCCCTTGTCGTTGGTGACGACCACCTTGGCGCCGGTGAGTTCCGAGTTGGGGCCGGCGTGCATTTGCAGCCACAGGTTTGGCTTCGGTGTCCGCGGTGGTGTCGGCGCCTTTTGTGGGGCAGCCGGTGCCGGCGCGAGGTCGGCCACGGGGGCGATTGCGATCGCTGTCGGGGTTGCTCCCACTCCGGCAATCAACCCGATGGTGAGCAGGACCGCTGACAGGCGGTTGCGGCCGGTGAATGTGCGGGACATGGTGCACCCCTCGCCCTCGTGCAGCGCCCGGCTGGCGCCGCGTGAGCGCGAGTGAAGCAGTGCGGGGGTTGGCGTCTCTACTCAGTTGTTCGCCGTGGTGCGCGAATTCGCGAGAAAACCGATCACCGTCGTCCAACCTTCACGTGTGTCACCTCATCCTGCGTCTTCGGGGTCCAAGTGGGGTCTGAGACGCGGATTTGGTTGATAAACGTGGGGGCGGTGGCCCTACAACCCGCGAACGGAGATGCGGAACCCACGCCAGGGATTGATGGCGTAGCCGGGGATGGTCTGCGGAGTCGTACCGACCGCTGACAACCACATCTGGTACGCCGTCGCCGTGACTACGCCGCCGTGCCAACGACGCCAGACGATCTTGGGATCGCCCAGTGCCGGCGGGGGAGAGATCGTGTCGAGGGTCTCCACGACGTTGCCGCCCTGGTCGAGCGTGCCCCACGGCGAACGGGTGAGCGCCTGCCCCACCGGTGAGACATTGCCGTTGTAGGGCAGCACCGGTGGGAACGGCGCCCTGCTCGTGCACTCCTGCGTCGTCAGCGACAGAACCGGGCACCAGTCGGGTGCTGTTCCCGGCACGGCCTCAAAGGTGGCCAGGGGCTGTTGGTCGGCGTTCACGACATTGCCGTTGGCGTCCATGACGGTCGCGTTCGGCTGATCGCCGGACGCGCACCCCTCAACGTCGACCGCGCAGTTGACGTACTGCCCCGGGTTCGTCGGGTAGTCCCAGTAGGAGAACTTCCCACCGCCGTTGGGGTCGTAGTACGCCGCCTTGATCCACTCATCCTGGCTGGTCAGTGCGAAGCCCTTCTTCGCGTTCCGCGTGGCCTTGCGGTTCTTCATCGTGTACATGCCGGTCTCGGTCTGCTTCGACAACCGCACCGTGTACGTCGTCACCGTCAACTCAGTGCCGGACACCGTGGTGACGGTGCCGACCCGCTTGGACAGCACCTTGCCGTTGTTGAGTGAGTTGATGAAGCGTGCTGCGCGACTGAAGTCAGCCTGGTTATACGGGCGGTTCGCCCAACCGGGAGAGGAGATGTAGTAGCGCTGCCCTGGCGCGGCGTTGAGGTTGCGGTTGATGGAGCCGTACTTCGGCCACACGGACGCACTCTCGGCCACGTCCCACAGGTGGTGCTTGTTCTTGCCCATGGGATCCACCGTGTTGAGGAAGGTGACCCACTGCGCCGTGGTGATCTCCATCTCGCCGATGTTGAAGTTGTAGTTCACGCCGCCGATACCCATGCAGGAGGTCGCTGACCCCTTCTGGACGGCCGGATCAGGATTAGCTTGCACGGCCTCTTGAACGGCGGGCAACGCGTCGAGGCAGGACTGCTCAGTCTCATAGACGTCGTTGTAGAAGGGGATGATCCAGGCATCGGGATTGCCCGGTGCCTCGACAGTCACGGTAGTCAGGGTGACGTTCTTCGACGGCTTCGATGTACTGGAGTTGACCTTGGTCACCGTGTCGGACAGGAAGTTGACCGCAAAGAGATTGTCTCGTGAGTCAACGGTGATGCCCGACGGACGCCGTTCGGTGACGGCGATGATCTGCGAGGAGCCACGGGGGGTGATTCGGCTGATGTTGTTCGCGCCGTTGTTGGTCGTGTAAACGTTGCCACCACCGTCGACGGTGATGCCGATCGGCCGGTCACCGGTGGCGCCGAGGATCGTGGACTTGCCGCTCGGCGTGATCTTCGAGACGTTCGCGGTGTTCCAGTTGGCGGTGTAGACGTTGCCCGCCCGATCCATCGCGATCGCCTGCGGCCAACCGCCAGTCGTGCCCAGGACGGTCGTGACACCGTCGGGCGTGATCTTGGTGACGTTGTCGTCAGCCTCGTTTGCTGTGTACACGTTGCCGAACCCGTCGAGCACGATGCCGAGGGGGTGGACTCCGGTCTTGCCGAGGACTGAGGAATCGCCCTCCGGGGTGATCTTGGTGACGGTCCCGTCGACGTAGTTCGTGGTGTAGACGTTGCCGGCAGCGTCGACCTTGATGCCCATGGGACGGCGGCCCGTGGTCCCGAGGACTGAGGATTCGCCCCCCGGGGTGATCTTGCTGACCGTGTTGTCCCCGAGATTCGACGTGTAGAGGTTGCCGTCGGCATCGATGGCGATGCCCATGGGCTGCTGGCCCGTCGTCCCGACGGTCGAGGAATAGCCGTCCGGCGTGATCATCGTGACGGTGTTGTCCCCCGAGTTAGCGGTGTAGACATTGCCGGCCCAGTCCATGACCAAAGAGTTGGGGCCCGACCCAGTGACACCGAAGACCGACGTCGTGCGCATCGGGGCGGTAGCGCGGCTATCGGGGAGCGGGGTGACCGCACCTGCCCCTCCACTGCCGGCGAATCCAACGACGACGGCACTGGCGAGGGCGAGTGAGAGGGTGGCGATCACGCGTCGGGTCATGTGCGCACTGTGACGTATCGCGACATACCGGTCAATACCGTCGCTCCCGGCGTCCCGCGGGCAAGGCAGCTGCGGCTCAGGGATTGGGTCAGTCAGCGGCGCAGGTAGTGCCGGGTGACGTGCGTCTCAGAGAGGTCAGCCGCCTTCTCCCGGCTCGTCGTTTCGCTGCGTCCCGTTTGGAGCGCCTGAGGCGGGACGCAGTGAGACGGCCTCATGCAGAGTCTTTGCGGGAGGATGACTCCATGCAGGTACGGCGACCCGGCCCGGTGCGGTCATGAGCGACGTCCTGCACAAACTGCCCAAGTCGGCACTGCTCGTGCTCCTACTCATCGTCATCCCGGCACTCATCGGTGGCTGGCTTGGCGGGCCGGCCGGAGCACCGGCACTCGTGATCGGCATGGTGGGCGGGACCCTGGGATCAATGGCGTGCGGAGTCGGAGTGGCTCGCCGCTACCTGCCGGTGCTCGCGGCCGCACTGCTCATTGGCGGCTGGTCGTCGGGCCAGTGGTGGTGGGTCATCGTTGTTGCCGCCTTTGGTGCGTTCGCCGGTTGGACGGTGCGGTGGGGGCAACTCGCGCTGTACGTCCTCGCGGGAATCATCGCCGCTACCGCGCTACCCATCTCGACCGTCGGCGACAGCGTGATCACGGTTGTGTTCGTGCTGATCGGCGGCTACCTCGGGACCGCGCTCGCTCAGCGTCAGGGCGCACCCGCTCAGGTTGAGGGCTCAGCGAAGTCGGCCAATGGGGCACTGGTGACTGCCTCTGTCCTCGGTCTTGCCGCTGGCATGGGTGCTCTGGTGGGCTACCTGGTGGATCCCCAGCATGGGTACTGGATCCCCATGACCATTCTTCTGCTGGCGCCGACAGTCGCCGAGGGCCACCTTGGTCAGTCCTGGCACCGGATATTCGGCACGCTCGCCGGTCTGGGTGTCGTGGGCATTCTCGTTCTGCTCAATCCACCCGCCTGGGTGGGTGCCTCCCTCGCGATGCTGTCGCTGACCTTGATCTTTGCGGTGACCGAGCCCTACTGGCTGCAGACACTATTCATCACGCTCTTCCTTGTGCTCGTCGCCGCGCCACCGGGGCAGGAGATCGACTTCAGTGCCCAACGCCTCGCCTTCACGTTGATCGGAGTGGCGATCCTCTTGCTCATCGCTGGCGTGGCGGCGTGGACGGGTCGCCGCGTGGCGGCCAACCCCCGCTGAGTGGCGCCAGCGACCGCAGCAAGCGCGCGGATGACCATGGGAACTCCTTCGCGAGTACGCGGGGATGCACTTCGATGGCCAAGAGGGTAGGGCCCGATGACGTCACTGGTCTCACAACATCCCGTTTCAGAGAGTTGAATCGGTATCTGGTGAGACGAATCCGACGCTCGGGCGTCACGATCGCGAAGCCCGGGTCCGTCGGTCGCACTGTCGGCACGAGGACTACACGGATCCTCAGGGCGCGGCCGCACGTCGCAGACAGACCGCATCGATAACCGTGTGATCATCTCCAGGTGGCCGCCTGAGTTGGGGGCGCGAGTGAACGCGGTGGCGGACAGGTCGCGAGCCGACGTTCAGCCCCTCCCGGCCGACGTAGAGCCCCCTCCCGTTTGTCACCGTGAAGCGTGCTTTTAGCCGGAGAACGTGGTCAGAAACCCCGCTTCTCGGTGACAAACCAGGGGAGGTGGGCGGCTACTCGGCGAGTGCCATGCTCCGCTGGATCCGTTGTGCCGCTCGGGTGAGGGCCGGGATGACCTCGATCTCCTTCGACCTAGGTGACTGCTCCGGTCCCCGAGCGACCGCGACGGCCCCGAGGAAGTCTTGCGTCACGACCGGGGCGGCGATGCACTTCACCCCGAGGGCGTACTCCTCCTGATCGCGTGCAATCGGCAGGCCACGACCGATCTCGCTCTCGAGCACCGTGCGGTTGGTGACGGTCCGCCGGGTCAACGCATGCAAGGGGTGACGGGCGAGATAGTCCTGGCGCTCTTCGTCTGTCAATGCGCTAAGGATGCACTTGCCGAGCGCCGTCGCGTGGGCCGAGTCGTGCATGCCAACCCATAGGTCAATGGACGGCGCCTTGGCCGAGTCAACGATTTCGACGACATTGATCTCCCCGTCGACGTAGGCGGCAAGGTAGACCGGACTGCGTAGTTCATCGCGTAGACCCGTCATCGCCGGACGCGCGCGCGCGAGGGTGGCGGCCATCCGATCTTGGGTGGCTACCTGCAGCAGGGTGGGTCCGAGCACATAACTGCCGTCATCGAGCCGCTTCAGATATCCCTCGTGGGTCAGGGTCCTCAGCAGGTGGTAGGTCGTCGGGAGGCTCAGCCCGAGGTCCCGGGCCAACTCCTTGGCGCGCGCACGACCATGTCGTGCGCTGACGGCCTCCACGAGGTGGAGGGCGCGTTGCACGGACTGGATCAGCGTGGGCGCAGATTCGGTCACCGGCACCGTCTCTCATTGGGTGCCGCCATCGTAGATAAGGAGCGGGGCGCAGGCAGCGGGTTTGACCGATTTTGTTTCACCATTTGAAATCCGAGGCCTTTCACCCCCGGGGCTCCGAGCAGACACTGGGCTCAGGTCAGGTAAGCACTCGCCCCTGCCCAGAAAGGAGCGTCATGATCAGCGACGACACACGGGTTCAGTTCTACAAGGACATGGTGCGGATCCGCACCTACGAGGCTGCTCTTCAGCGTGACTACCACGCGGACAAGACCCCCCAGTGGGACATTGGAGCCGGTCTCATCCCTGGTGAGATGCACCTCGCTGCCGGCCAGGAGCCGGTCGCGGTGGGGCTGTGCGCCAATCTCGAGCAGGACGATGCGATCACCGGGCCACACCGTCCGCACCACCTGGCCCTGGCCAAGGGTGTGGATATGAAGGCGATGACGGCCGAGATCTTCGGGCGCGTGACGGGCCTGTGCCACGGCAAGGGCGGGCACATGCATCTGTTCGACCCGGCCAACCACTTCTCCTGCTCCGGGATCATCGCCCAGGGCATGCCGGTCGCGGTCGGTCAGGCGTTCGCGTTCAACCGCAAGGGCACAGACAACGTCGCCGTTGCCGTGGCTGGTGAGGGTGCGGCGAACCAGGGCGCGTTCCACGAGGCCCTCAACCTCGCCGCCATGTGGAAGCTTCCGGTCATCTTCATCATTGAGGACAACGACTGGGCGATCTCCGTGGCACGCGATACCGCGACGCCCATCAAGGACGGCTCGCTGCGAGCGGCCGCCTACGGGATGCCATCGGCCCGCATTGAAGGCAACGACGTCGAGGCGATCTACGAGGCCTGCAAGATCGCGGTAGATCGGGCCCGCGCGGGCGGAGGTCCGACCATGCTGGAGATTCACACCGTTCGTCTGTGGGGTCACTTCGAGGGTGATGCCCAGGCCTACCGCGGCGATGAGCTGCAGGAGGCGACCGAGCGCGATCCGATCCCGGCGTACGAGAAGCGCCTGCGGGCCGCTGGCCTCCTCGATGACGAGGCTGTCGCGGCGATCCAGGCCGAGGCTCAGGCCGAGGTCGAGGCTGCCATCGCCTTCGCCAAGGAGAGCCCAGAACCCAAGCCCAGTGACGCCTACCTACACGTGTTCGCGTAGGCGAGAGAGAAGGAGCAAGCAATGACTGCGACGATTGACGCCAGCACACGGCGCGTCACCACTGCTAAGGCCATCTCTGAGGCGATCGCACAGGAGATGCGAACTGATCCCAATGTCTTCGTCATGGGCGAAGACGTCGGCCCATACGGCGGAATCTTCGGATCGACCGGCGGACTGTTTGACGAGTTCGGAGCTACCCGGATCATCGATACGCCGATCTCCGAGACCGGCTTCATCGGTGCGGGCATCGGCGCCGCGGTCGAGGGCATGCGCCCCGTCGTGGAGTTGATGTTCGTTGACTTCTTCGGGGTCTGCTTCGACCAGATCTACAACCACATGGCCAAGATTCACTACGAGTCGGGCGGCAATGTGAAGGTCCCGATGGTGCTCATGATGGCTGTCGGCGGAGGCTACTCCGACGCCGCGCAGCACTCGCAGTGCCTGTGGGCATCCTTTGCGCACATGCCGGGCATGAAGGTCGTGGCCCCGTCGAATCCCTACGACGCTAAGGGCCTGATGATCTCGGCGATCCGCGACGACAACCCGGTGATCTTCATGTTCCACAAGGGCGTGATGGGTCTGCCGTGGATGGCCAAAAACCCTCGCTCGATCGGGCCGGTGCCCGAGGAGGAGTACACGGTCCCCATCGGCAAGGCCGCGGTGGCCCACGAGGGGTCCGATGTCACCGTCGTGAGCATCTCGATGTCTGTTCAGCACTGCCTGGACGTCGCCGAGGAGCTCGAAGGGGACGTCAGCGTCGAGGTCCTGGACCTGCGCTCGCTCGTGCCGCTAGATCGTGAGGCGATCCTCGCTTCGGTGGCCAAGACCGGACGCCTGGTTATCGTGGATGAGGACTACAAGTCCTTCGGTATGAGTGGTGAGGTCATCGCGACCATCGCCGACCACGACCCGTCCATGCTCAAGGCGCCGGTGCAGCGTGTGTGCTACCCGGATGTCCCCGTGCCGTATGCGCGTGTCCTTGAGTACGAGGTGCTTCCTACGCGCGACAAGATCAAGGCGGCGATTGCCAAGGTGATGGGCTGACCGGATGAGTCACGTCATTACCTTCCCGCACATGGCCAAGGACGACGATGCTGAAGGCGTCGTGGCCACCTGGTTCGCCCGCACGGGTGAGACTGTGAAGGCCGGCCAGGTGATCGCTGAGGTCATGGTCGACAAGGTCTCTCTTGATGTTGAGGCTCCCGTGGACGGCGTCATCACCTGCCTCGTTGAGGAGGAGGGCACGGTCAAGCAGGGCCAGGACATCGCACGGATCGACTAGCGCGCAAACAGTGCCTGGATGCGCTCACCCCCCTGGGCGCATCCAGGCACTTGCATGTGCGGCTGGTGTGGCGGGCGTGCGGCCATCCCGTCTCGCCTTTGTCACCTAGAACCGGGTTTTGGCCCAGCACATCGGGCTGGAATCGCGGTCCTGGGTGACAAAGTTGGCGCAAGAATTGTGAAGGGCACGGCGTCGGACGCTGGTGGCGTCACCAGGTGGTCACTGCCTTCACGTGCGCCCAGAGCAGGTCAATCCACGCGGGTGAGGGCCTCCTCGAACACCTCGAGGAAGAAGTCCATGTCCTCGCGTTGGACCACCATGGGCGGCTTGATCTTGAAAACGTTGTTGTCCGGCCCATCGCTGGACATCATGACGCCACGACGTTTTGCATACTCGATGACCTCGGCTACGGCATCACCGGCCGGCTCTGCTTCCCGCATGAGCTCAATGCCCAGGAATAGGCCGTGGCCGCGCACATCCGCGATGAGCGGATGGGACTCCTGCATCACTCGCACCCGCTCTTGGACGTACGACCCGAGTTCGTACGCATGGGCCTGGAGCCGGGAGTCGAGGACGACGTCGAGCACCGCCTGTCCGATCGTCGCGCTCACCGGATTGCCGCCGAACGTGTTGAAGTACTCCATCCCGTTGTTGAAGGAGTGAGCGATCTGCGGCGTCGTCACGACGGCTGCGAGCGGATGGCCATTGCCCAGAGGCTTCCCCATCGTCACGATGTCGGGAACTACTCCATGGAGCTCAAAGCCCCAGAACGCCGACCCGACTCGGCCTAGGCCGATCTGCACCTCGTCGGCGATGCAGACTCCACCAGCTGCGCGTACGTGCTCGTACGCCCCTGCGAGGAAACCGTCGGCGAGGGTCACCTGACCGGCGGTGCTCACGATGCCTTCGGCGATGAATCCGGCGATGGGCTGCTCGAGGTCTTCCAACACCTGGGCAAAGTCTGTCGCATAGCGCAGCCCCGCGTCGTGGTCCGTATGCCGTTCACGGAATGGGTCGGGGAGATCGGCGACGCGGACGTGTGGGGCAGGCCCTGCTCCGCCGGGACCGAGGAACTTGTAGGGGCTGATGTCGACGACGCTTGACGTGTGGCCGTGATAGGCGTGGCGAAGTGATATCCAGCCCTCGGCGTTCGTGTGAGCGCGCGCTAGGCGAATGGCCAGGTCGTTGGCTTCGCTGCCGGAGTTGACCAGGAAGACGACCGATAGTGGGTCCGGCAGGGTGGCGGCAAGGTTGCGCGCGTATTCGAGGATCGCATCGTGGAGATAACGCGTGTTTGTGTTCAACAGGTGCATTTGCTGTGCGCCCGCGGCAACCACGTGGGGGTTGCCGTGTCCGACGTGTGCAACGTTGTTGACAAGGTCCAAGAACGCCTTGCCTTCGGCGTCGTACAGGTAGGCGCCTTCGCCTCGGACAATGTGGAGAGGTTCGCGGAAGTTCAGGCTCAGGTTGCGGGATAGTCGCACGCGTCGCTGCCGAAGCAGCTCCGATGGAGGCAGCCCCGCATGGCCATCGGAAGCCAGACCGTCAGCATCCGGCAAGCCCACCAGCAGGTTCGGATTCGGGCAGATGCTCCGCCACAGGGTTGCCTCGCTCTGTGGAGCCACGCCGTAGACGTCCATGCCCATCCCACACAGGTCCGTGAGGACTTGGACGTGCACGTGCGGGGGCCATCCTCCGTTCTCGTGTGGCTCACCCATGCTCCCGATGGTGTCTCCGGCTGAGATCAGATCGCCAGGTTGCGGGATTCCGGCGGCGCTGAGGTGGCCATACAGAGTCCAGAAGGGAGTGCCGTCCGGCGTGTGGTGACGCAGCACGACAGCATGCCCGTAGTTCCCTGCCCCCGGCATGGCACCGGAGTCTTCGACCACGCCGGCCAACGGAGCATGCACGGCCGACCCGGCAGGCTGGAAGAGGTCCAGGCCAAGGTGCACACTGCGCTGCTCGTCCTCGAACGACGGACCGACGTAGACATCGCGATTCTCGGCGTAGCGTCCCGCAAGGACATCAAGTCCGCGATCACGCATGAGTTCGCGAACGCCTGCCTCGTCCCGTGGCGACGCGGAGCCGACGCTCCAATCGATCCAGGCATGCTTGCCTTCGCGCGCGGACACGACAGGTGACGCGGAGACGCGTCGCAGATGGCTGCGAACATCGTGGGCCCGTGGACTTGGTTCATAGCCGCAGGCTTCGCGCAGTCGGCAAAGGCTGAGGTAGTCATCAGCCTCCACGAGGTTCCGCAACAGTGTCGGCACCGTGTCCTGGCTGATGAGCAGGTACTCGTTGTCCGGGTCGGCGGCGCTCTGGGCGGCGGCGTTAACGACGCTCATCACCAGACGAACCCGGGTCAGCGGCCAGAGCAGAGCCAACTCTTCGGGAGTGAGCGGCTGCACGGCGTGGTACCCGCGAACGAGGGACGTGGCCTCGCGGGCCGGGTCGGACATTGTCGATGCCGCATAGGCCAGCGCCGTTGCCAGACCCACGACCCTGGGGGCAATAACGATGTCGCCGAAATCGATGAGGCTCACCTGGTCGCCGTCGACGATGATGTTGCGCTCGTTGGCGTCGTTGTGGATCAGGTGGTGGGGGAGGGTCGCGAGAGCGGGAGCGACCTCCGTGACGAAGGTGTCGAGTTCATCGCGGCATATCAACCGAAGACTCGGGTCAGCGACAAGTTCCGCTTCCTCCCGCAGGCTCCCCGCCTGCAAAAGGTTCCACCGGAAAGGGCGGGCCAAGACCGCCTGATCGGACGGGCTCAGCACAACGCGGCTGAGCTGCGCATCAACCTGCGCAACCGTCATACCGAGTGTCACAAGAAGGGACTCAGTCATCGGCACCTCAACCCACGGGGTGCCGTCTACCCATGACATCAAGCGCACGACTTCACCGGAAGTCCACTTGATCTGCTGGTCATGAAGGACGGTGGGGACGCTAGGTAGCGACAGGGCTCGAAGCACGCGGTCTTGGAGTTGCAGGTGCTCCATCTCTTCAGGGGAGCAGAATTTCAGCACGGCGTTCTTGCCCTGGCCGGAGATCTTGAAGTTCCGATCCCGCTCCCCAGGCAGCGGTGAGATCTCGACCTGGTCGCCGAAGGCATCGTAGAAGTGCGTCCCGATGGCTTCGGAAGCTGACGATTCGTCGATCATCATTCGTCCTCACTCAGCATCAGCGACTGGTTCAACGAGTCGTGGGCACGCATGCGCTCGACAGAGTCGGCGCCGATTGACTCCCCGAGGCGGTGAATGAGTAATTCGAGGACGGCGAGAGCACTCACAAATGAATCGAAGGGAGAGGGGGATGTGGTTTCTACGCTCAAGACGAGGCGAGCATCGCTGACCAAGGGGGAGAGCCAGGGGTCGGTGAGAAGGATGATTCGGGCGCCGCGCTCGGCTGCCGCTCGACCGAAGTCGATGGTGTCTCGCTGGTAGCGGCGGAAGTCCATGGCCACGAGGACGTCATTGCGCTTCATTTCCAGCAGCGCATTGGTCCGGTGGATAGGGAGCTCCGATACGGGCGTCACCCCTGTTCGGAGCATCTGCAGGTGAGTGGCGAAATAGCCACCCATCGCTGAAGAGAAACGTCCGCCGATGACGTAGACACGCGACTTGGGATCCATCAGCATGTCCACCGCGGCGTCGAGCACAGTCTCGTCTAGACGGGCGAATGTCGATGCCATCGCGCTGATGAAGACGTCACCGGCATGTTGTTCCGTTCCGGGACGCGGGTGCGCCTGCATCTGGTCGTAGAGCGACACCGGTGAGGCAAGCCTCTTGGATACCTCCTGGCGCAGGACCGCCTGGAAGTCAGGCCATCCCGCGAAGCCGAACTTTGTCGCGAAGCGCACCACGGTAGGCGGACTCACTCCCGCCTTGAGTGCGAGCGAGGCGACCGAGTCGAGGGCCGCCATGGGGTAGTCCGCCAAGATGGTTCGAGCCACACGGCGCTCACTTGCCGTGAGGGTGCCCATATCGGCGAGCAGACGTGCGGAGAAAGGCTCGTCGTACGCTCCGCCCGCGAGATCGACGGACATGCCTCGCCCCCTTTGCGTCCCTAGGTCTACCGGCCCCGGCCGCCCGGGACAGCCCCTGATGTGAATGTTTCACAGGATATGCGAAAAGTCCTTGACAGAAACAAATCAAACATAAAGGCTTCGGCCATGTCGGCGCCGCAATTCACCCTAGAGCTCCTGCCCGGGGCTGAGCGGGTACTCGCCGAACATCGTCAAGAGCTTCCCCAGAAGAACGAACTTTGCGGAGCCTTCTGGGTGACCTTGGGGCTCCGAGCCTTCGCGGGGCAAGATCTCGAGCAGGACCATGTCGGTCGTGCTGCGAGTTCGCTCCTGAGCAAGGTGCAGACGTCCGAGTCCCTGCCGCCTGGCCACGAGGGGCGCACCGACTACGTACTCACGTTGCCCCGTGTCGACGATGCCGAGATCGATTCAGGAACCTCGTCTGAGGGACTCCGCGTGGCCACCGCGGAACTCTCCGGAGGGGCGTTCACCGCTGTGCCCATCAGCGGTGCGTGGACCGCCGCCAACCTCGAGGCCCTCCTTGAGTCACTTCGCGAGATGGACGTCGAGTGCCTTGCGATGGCCAACAGCGCCACGCGATTCCTCTGGCATTCCCGAGCATCAGCCCACGAAGTCATTGATTACCTCGCCTTTGGGGTTGATCAGGCGAGCCCGTCGGAATGGAACGTCGGGCACTTCATTGCGATTGTCGGGATCCTCAGCGGACCCGGAGGCTGCCTCGCGGCGTGTGCGGACACCTATCCCACGCTGGGATCGAATGGTGTTCACCTTCAGCCCTTGGGCCGTGTTGCCGACTCGCTGCGACGAGATGATTCCCCCTATTCGGGAGGAATCCTGGTCATGCTGCCGACGGAATCAGTCGCGGAGTTGGAGAGCATCGCAAGGCTCATTGGGTTGACGACCGACATGTGGGATAACGGCACCCCGTACCGACCGGAATTCGGGATCGATACATGACCGTGCTGGCGACAAGTCCAAGTCTGGCCGACGTGAGAGGCGAGTTTCCCGCACTCCAACGCCGAGGTCGGGATGGGTCGCCGGTGATCTATGCCGATGCTCCAGGTGGCACGCAGGTACCCAAGCGAGTCGTTGAGGCCATGGTCGATTACCTGGTCGCGCACAACTCCAACATTGAAGGGGAGTTTGACGCCACGGTCGAAACCGACGACGTGATTGCCCAGGCGCGACTCGCCGCGGCTGCCTTCGTGGGCGCTGCTGAAGACGAAATCATCTTCGGTGGCAACATGACGTCACTCAACTTCAACCTGATCCGGGCGCTCGGACGTCGCCTGAATCCCGGTGACGAAATCATCGTGACGCAACTTGACCACGAGGCCAACGTGTCTCCGTGGCTCCTCCTCGCCGAGGACAGAGATCTCACGGTTCGATTCATCGGCGTGACCGACGACCTCGACATTGACCTTGAGCAGTTGCAGGGCGCGCTGTCACCGCGCACCAAAGTCGTGGCACACACGCTGTCGTCTAACGCGGTGGGGACCGTGCCTCCTGCGGCAGTCATTGCCGACATGGCTCATGACGTAGGCGCCACGGTCTGGGTGGATGCAGTCGCCTTTGCTCCGCACCGGCGAATCGATGTCGCCCAACTGGGGTGCGACGTGCTCCTGTGCTCGCCCTACAAGTTCTTCGGCCCACACGCAGGTCTGGCCTGGATCCGACGCTCATTTGCCGAGGAGCTCGTGCCGGAGCGCGTTCGCCCCGCGAGCATGTACCCCGTCGGGCACCGGTTCGAGACGGGTACCTTGTCTCACGAGGCCATTGCCGGGGTCACGGCGGCCATCGACTACCTGGCCTCCTTGGGGGCCGGCAGCGACCTGGCCCATCAGTTAGATGATGCCTACTCGCTCATTGCCCGTCATGAATCCGGCCTTTCCGAACGGTTCCTCGCCGGGATCGAGGCACTCCCTCAGGTCACCCTTCACGGAACGCAGGACGTGGATCGGCGGGTTTGCACCTTCGGCCTGAGCATTGACGGTGTGGATCCGGCGGCAGCCGCAAGGTGGTTGAACGATCGATCCATCTACTCCTGGAACGGCAACTTCTATGCGCAGGGTGTCATGGAACATCTGCAACTCCCGATGGAGGAAGGCATCTTGCGTATCGGCTTCGTTCATTACGCGACCACGGAGGAAGTGGATCGAGTCCTTGACGCGATTGCTGAATTGGGAGAGGTATCCCAATGATTTCCACACGTCGACGCCGAACCCTCGTCTCCATCGTCGGATGGTCGGCCGTCCTCGTTGTGATCGTCCTCATCGGTGGGATTCTTCCCTCCGCGACCCAATTGCTCGTGACAAGCAGCCTTGTCTTGCTTTCGGGTGTGATGGCGCTACAGATCTTTAGTGGCAACAGCGGGATTCTCAGCTTCGGTCACGTGGGCTTCGTCGGTATCGCGGCCTACACGACCGGCATCTTGGTGATGCCCACCGCAGTGAAGGGGACGGCCCTCCCGGAACTGCCCCTCGGCCTTGGCGAGATGCAGCTCCCCATCTGGCAGGGCATGATCGCCGGCATTCTTGCGGCCACCCTGGTTGGGGTCATCACGGGGCTGGTCATTGCGCGACTTGGTGATGCGGCGTCCATCGCGACGTTGGCTGTGCTGATCATCCTGCACGGCACGATGGTGGGCGCCGAGCCACTGACTCGGGGGAGTCAAACCTTCTACGGCGTTCCGCGCTTCACCAGCATCACGGTGGCGGGAATCGTCGCAATCCTGGCTGTGATCATTGCCCGCCTCTTTCGTGATTCACGCATCGGCATGCAATTGCGTGCGTCACGCGATGATGAGTTGGCGGCGTCCAGCAGCGGCGTGCGGGTTCAGTACGCGCGACTCGCTGCATGGGTTCTGTCGTCTGCTGTTGCCGGAGCGATGGGTGCCGCATATGCGGGTCTGCTTGGGGCATTCTCGCCAAAGGATTTCTACTTCACACTGACGCTGACTCTGCTGACGATGCTGATCGTGGGTGGCTCCGGATCGGTCGCTGGCGGCATCGTCGGCACCATCATTGTCACGCTGATCATTGAAGTTCTCCGCCGAGTCGGTGACTCGAATGAGCTGTTCGGCCTTACGAATGCCGGACTTGCGATCATCATCCTGCTCACTCTCTATTTCCGACCCCGTGGACTGCTTGGTTTCCGAGAACCAGAGGAGACCCTGGCCTATCGGAGTCAGCCGGCGATCAGCACCGCTACGGGAGAATCGCTCCCCGCGCGCAATGCTGCTCCTGGGCAGATTGTGCTGGCCGCGGACGACATCATGAAGCGGTTCTCCGGGCTTGTGGCGCTCAAGGGTGTTTCCCTCACGGTGTCCGCGCGTGAAGTGACTGGCCTGATCGGACCAAATGGTTCTGGCAAGTCCACCTTCGTCAATTGCGTCACCGGAGTCACCAAGCCGGACGAGGCCACGATCCTCCTTGCGGATCAGGACATCACGGACCTGCCCACGTGGAAACGCGCGCGTCTGGGCCTAGGAAGGACCTTCCAGACGATGCGTCTCTTCCGTGAAATGACGGTGACCGACAACGTGTCGGTTGCCTGTATCTGCTCAGGGATGTCTCCCACGCACGCGGATGACCATGCGGTGAGGCTTCTCGAGGTGCTCGGCGTCGCGCAGCATGGCAACCGGCTTCCGGGTGAACTGCCCTACGGAGATCAACGTCGCGTGGAGATCGCTCGTGCGCTCGCCCTGAATCCTCGTGTCATGCTCCTAGACGAGCCTGCGGCAGGTATGAATCCAGCTGAATCTCGGGAACTACTCGCGCAATTGCAGTCCGTCCTTGCATCCAGTGGGGTCGGAATACTTCTGATTGATCACGATGTCGCACTCATCCGTTCGGCGTGCGATCACCTCACGGTTCTTGACTACGGAGCTGTGTTGGCCCAAGGCGAGCCACAGGATGTGCTTTCACAGCCCGCGGTTGCCGCCGCCTATCTCGGCGGAAGTGTCTCCGATGCTTCCGATCATGACTCCATCGGTGCCACTGGCGCTCAAGAAGGGAAGATTAATGATTAGTAACCGACAACGCAGATTCGCCGGGATTTTTGCTGCTTCAGCCGCAGCTGCCCTGGTGCTTGCCGCCTGCGGTTCATCGGATTCGGCAGATTCTGGTGACTCCGGGGGCGGCGATGGAGAAGCGTGCACCGTCAAAGTGGGTGTGGCGACCGGTCAAACCGGAGGCCTTGCCTACGTGGACGTCCCCAGCCTCGAGGGGTTTGATTTGTGGAAGGACGAGGTGAATGCCGCGGGCGGAATTGATGGGAAGTTCCAGGTCGAGACCATCGTCAAGGACACTCGCTCCGACGCTGCTCAGTCAGCGACGGTGGCCGCAGAGCTCTTGGGTGAGGGAATTAGCTTCCTGATCACCCCGGGCGACGCTGATCCGTCCATCGCCGCTGGCCAGTTGGCGCAGGAGGCCCAGGTACCGGCCATGTCGTGGTTCGGCTCTGCGCCGATCCTCCCCGCCGCAGTGGGTGACTTCATGTTCTCGAACGCATTCGGCGACAACTCGCAGGCTCGCGTGTTGGCTGACTACGCCACAGAGCAGGGCTACACGACGGCCTACACGCTCGGTTCCCCCGACAGTGCGTATACCTCGAATCTGCCGAAGTACTTCGCCGTGGCGTTCCAGGACAATGGCGGCACCATCGTGGGTGAAGGCACGTACACCATGGGCCAGCCCAACTTCAACGTGATTGCGGACCAGATCAAGGCCCTCAATCCGCAGCCGGACGTGATCATGACGCCCGCCTACGAGCCGGACTTCCCCACCTTCCTGAAGTCCATCCGAGGCGCGGGCATCAACATTCCGGTGCTGGGCACGGACGGCATTGATTCGCCGACCACGCTCGCGCTCGGACCGATCGCGGATGGCGTCGTCTACACGACTGCTGGAGTCCTTGCCCCTGAAGGTCCCCAGGCCGAGTACTTCGAGAAGTTCAACGCGAAGTACGGCAAGGACCCCGAGGCAATCTTCGCAGTGACCGGGTACGAGTTGGGACTTATCCTCAATGCGGCGGTCACCCAGGCGCAAAGCTGTGACCCGGTCGCGATCAAGGATGCGATCACAAACCTCGAAGGCGTCCAGGGGATCACCGGCAAGATCGGGTTCAAGGGCGGCGACCGGATGGCGATTCGCGAGATCGCTCTCATCAAGGTTGTGAACGGCCAGCGTGAACTGATTGCCCTGGTGGCTCCGGATCCCACCCGGGTCCCGGCAGCCTGAGTCTGCGAGCACAAGGAGTTCACATGCAGTCCCTCTTGGAAGTGTCGTCACTATCCGTCTCGTACGGCGGTGTACGTGCGGTGCGGGACTGCAGCCTGCGGGTCGAGGAGGGCGAAGCAGTCGCCCTCCTCGGCCCGAACGGCGCCGGGAAGTCATCCACACTTCGCGCGATCGTCGGTCTGGTGAAGTCCTCGGGGGACGTCACGTTTGCCCAAGAGTCGATCACGGGCCTCGCCTGCGAAAAGATCGTGAGCCGAGGTCTCACAATGGTCCCCGAGGGACGTCGGCTCTTTCCCCAACTCACCATCCACGAAAATCTCATGCTCGGCGCGCGCGACCGTCGCGCGGGACACGAGGTCTACGACGATCTGCTTGACCGGCTGCCCATCCTTGCCGAGCGACGCAATCAGCCGGCCGGCACGCTGTCCGGTGGAGAGCAGCAGCAGGTAGCAGTGGCGCGGGCTCTGATGTCAAGGCCGCGGCTGTTACTCATTGACGAACCGTCTCTCGGTCTCGCTCCCACTCTGGTTGATCGGGTTTACGAACTCCTGGGTGAGCTGAAGGCTCAAGGGTTGAGCATGCTCATCGTGGAGCAAGAGGTCATTCGCGTCCTGAATTTTGCCGATCGCGCGTACGCCATGGCCAACGGGACCATCGAACTCTCCGGAACATCGGAGGAGTTGAAGAACTCCGACGATGTCAAGAACTTCTATCTCGGTACGGAGACCTGAGCATGGACGCGATCCTCACCTATGTGGTCAACGTCATCAGTCTCGGTGGCACCTATGCACTTTTGGCACTGGGCTTGGCGGTCGTCTTCAGTGTTCTGCGGCTGATCAACTTTGCCCACGGGGAGTTGATGACGCTCGCCGGATACACCTTGCTTGCCGGAATCGTTCTCGGTGTCCCGTTCTGGGCGGCCGTGATTGCCGCGGTCGTCGTCGGGGGCATCGCTGCGGTGATCATGGAGACCACCGCCTTTCGGCCGGTGCGCAACGCCAATCCCGCCACACTCCTCATGACGAGTTTCGCCGTTGCCATGCTCCTGCAGGTCATCTTCCAGAACTTCATCTCGGCCCGTGGCCAGGCGGTCCCCGTCCCGTCCATGTTCACCGGGTCAATCCCCATCGGCAACGCGCAGATCTCGATCATCCAGGCCATCTCGATCGTGGCGTCGCTCGCCAGCTTGATCGTGCTCAAACTCTTCTTCGACCGCAGTCGCTGGGGGTGGGCGATCCGTGCGGCAGCGGACGATTTCGAGACCGTGCGACTCATGGGCTACCGCGCCTCTCGCCTGATTGCGGTCGCATTCCTCATCTCGGGTTTGCTGGCCGGCATCGCCGGAGTCCTGTGGGTCATGCAGCGCGGCTCCGTCGACCCGCTCATGGGGCTGAAGCCCGTACTGGCAGCGTTCGTGGTCGTCGTCATTGGTGGGTTGGGGTCACTTCCGGGGGCGGTGATTGGCGGCTACATCCTGGCTGGCATCGAGATCGCGCTTCAAACCTGGCTTCCGGAGAGTTTCATCCCGTATCGCGACGCGTTGACGTTCGTGCTCGTTGTCGTTGTCCTGTCTTTGTTCCCCAACGGTCTCTTCGGCAAACGGATAGCCGAGAAGGTCTAGCGAGGAGGTCCTTCAGCATGTGCCGTCTGCTGGCGTGGCACAGCCCCACTCCGGTGACTGCCGAGCGGGTCATTGCTCCCGACTCGAGTCGGCTCGCCGAATTGAGTCGTGTCCACTGCGATGGGTGGGGCTTCGCGGGGTTGAGCGAAACCGGGGCCATCGAATGGGAGATGGGCAGTGAGCCGGCCCACGAGTCCCCCTTATTTGCCAAGGTTGCCGGGACGACGCGAACTGCCAGTGGAATAGTCCACCTCCGCTGGGCAACCGGGGATCTCGCGGTGTCGCTGGGCAATACCCACCCGTTCACCTCGGCGAGTGCTCCCGGTGAGGTCGCCTTCGTACACAACGGTCTCCTCCCGGATGCCGACGAGTTGCTGGGTGACATTGATCCCGATCTCGTGGCGGGTTTCCGCGGTGAGACGGACAGCGAACGCTATTTCGGTCTCTTCGCCACGAACTTGCGTCATGCTTCCGGCGATGTGGTCACCGCCCTACGGCGAACCGCCGATCGACTACAGGACCACGCCTACACCTCGCTCAATGCGATGATCCTGACCCCGGATCAGTTGGCTGTGGTCTGTCTATTTAAGGAGGAGAATCGACCGTTGGACGAGGAGGAGGACTACTTCGACCTCACCTGGGGTGAGTCGGACGGGATTACGAGTGCCTGGTCCACCGGAGTCCGTTCGGCGGAGGAGTCTCATCGCCCGCTGGAGAATGGGACCGTGCTGTTGATCAATACTCGCTCGGGTGCCCACGACGTCGTTTCGATTGGCTAGGTGCGATGCATGACTGACTCCCCGATGGCATTCGTTGCCACGAATGACCTGGTCGCGCACACGCGCGGACGAGCCCTCCCGCTGGCCGAACTGTCGGCGACGTCGGGGGTTGGCTGGGTTCCCGCGGACCTAGCCATTGACGCCTTCGGCCACCTCTATGAGCCCAATCCTTTTGGCGCCCTCGGAGACCTGCGGTTGATCCCCGATCTGGAGACTCGAGCACCCCTGCCATGGCCCGAGGGAACGTGTGACGTCTTCCTGGCCGACCAGACGCTGCCGGACGGAACTCCCTGGGAATGCTGTCCGCGGTCGAATCTCAAAACGGCATTGCGACGGCTCCTGGACGACCATGGCCTCACCATCATGGCGGCGTTCGAGCACGAGTTCGCGTTGCTCGGCCCGGACGAGGAACCCGTGGGCCCGGGGGCGTTCACCCTGGGCGCACTGGTCGGTGGCGAGCCCTTCGGCGCAGCGGCGCGGCGCGCCATGGAGGCGGCCGGTATTCGGTGGGAGAACTGGCTCCCCGAGTACGGCCCAGGGCAGTTCGAGGTGACGGTTGCTCCCGAGGATGGCCTTCGCGCGGCGGATGTCGCGGTCCTCACGCGGGACATCATTCGAACGACTGCCACGATGCATGGCCAGCGCGCCACGTTTGCTCCACTGCTGCATCCCGATGCCGTGGGCAACGGCGTCCACGTGCACCTTTCCCTGTGGCGGGACGGTCAGCCCGTCACATTCGACGCCGGCGGGCTGGCGGGGCTGTCGTCCCTTGCCCGCTCGGCCTCGGCCGGAATCCTCGATCATGCGGCCGCGATGCTCATGTTCACGGCGCCGAGCCACGTGTCTGCGTTGCGGTTGACACCTCATCGCTGGAGCGCTGCTGGCTCCTTTGTCGGTCTGCACAATCGAGAGGCGCTGATCCGGGTGTCTCCGGTCCCACCCGGCGCGGATCCATCTCGGGCCTACAACCTGGAGTTCCGTGCTGCTGACTCCACCGCCAATCCCTATCTCGTCCTTGCGGTGATCATTCATGCGATGTGCGATGGCCTCGATCGCCAATTGTCACTGGACTCGGTTCTAGCGACCCACATTGATGACGCCGAAATCACCCCGCTTCCCGTGGATCTCGCGGGGGCGGTCGCGGCTTTCGAGAAGGATGAGGTTGCGCAGAGCTGGTTCGCACCGGATCTGGTCGAGACGGTCCTTGCCGTGCGCCGAGGGGAGTGGCAGACCGTCGGTGACCTCGACCTAGTGGAGCGCTGCCGCGCGTACGCGCAGAGGTATTAGCCGCAGTGAGTGGCACTCAAGCGAGCCAAGCCCTGGATCCATCCCTGGCCGATTTGTTGAGGCGGGACGCCGCCGTTATCGCGGGTGTGGAGAAGTTGCGCTTCTCACCGCTGGCTGTCAGCGGGGGAAAGGGCAGCTACCTATTCGAAGCGGGCGGCAGGCGACTCCTTGATTTATCCGCATCGTGGACGGCTGCCGGACTCGGCTACGGGCATCCAGCGGTCGTGGCGGCGGTCACGTCGGAGATGTCGTCACCCGGCGGTGCCAGCGGACTGTCGTCGATCAGTGCCACGGCGGTGCGGTTCGCGGAGCGCCTTGCGGACTCGGTTCCCACCGACAGCGGTGATGACCGGCGCGTCTATCTGGGCAACACCGGGACAGATGCCAATGATGTGGCGCTTCGGGCATGCCGGCGTGCCACGGGTCGCGCTCGCATCGTTGCCTTCCAGGGCGGCTACCACGGTGGGCTTGGGCTCGCTATGGAGGTCTCCCATGTGTTCGTCGCCGCCGGGCTGCCACCGAACGACGACGTGACGTTCTTGCCCTACCCGGATCCTCTGCGACCGCACACGGGGGATCCCACCACGGTGCTCTCTGACGTTGAGGCGCGACTGGGTCGCGAATTGTCCATCGGTGATGTTGCCTGCGTCATTGTCGAGCCCATCCAGTCCGACGGTGGGTTGATCGTGCCCCCGGACGGCTTCTTGCGCATGCTCACCTCCGTCTGCCGAGCCAACGAAGTCCCGCTCATCATTGACGAGGTCAAGGTGGGTCTCGGCAGGACAGGCTTCCTCCATGCCTGCGAGTACGACGGCGTTGCTCCTGACCTCATCACTTTTGGCAAGTCGCTCGGCGGTGGTCTACCCCTCTCTGCGGTTGTCGGTCCGTCGTGGATTCTCGATAGTGGGACGGCATCATCGCTGTTGACGAGCGCGGGAAACCCGGTGTGTGCTGCGGCCGGACACGCGGTACTTGATGTCATTTCCAGCGAAGGACTCGCAACTCGAGCGGGTGCACTGGGAGACCGGATGCAGGAGGCATTGGTCGCCGGCGTCGAGCGTCGGGGCCTGGACGATCGAGTGGGCAGTGTGCGTGGACGTGGATTGACGATGGGTGTCGACCTGGTGCGGGACGGCGATCTGTCGACTCCCGATCCTGCGCTGGCGCGCAAGGTTGTGTATCGCGCCTGGCAATTGGGGGTGGTCGTTTTCTACGTCGGCGGCAATGTCTTGGAGGTCACTCCTCCGCTGACGCTGTCGGATGACGAGTGCCGGGACGGGGTGGAGATTCTGCTCACGGCCATCGCTGAGGCGGACCAGGTGACGGATGACGAGGTCGCCGCTTTCGCCGGCTGGTAGTCGAAGGGGTCCTTCGTTGGTCGCCACTACTCGCCGACCGCTCTACTTCTTCCGATCTGCCCAGGAGCCAAGCCCTGCCGCCAGCCCGATGACGGGCAGCATCAGGAGCATGAAGATCCAGTAGGCCACGGTCGCCACGATCGGATCGATGATGAAGAGCCACAGCAGTCCGCGGCCGATGCTCACCCCGGTGAATTCGATGGGGAAGAGCGGCGCCTGGCCACCGGCGAACGCCGTCCAGGTGATCCAGAGCAGCCAGATCCCGAAGACGGCCGCCAGTTGGATGCCAATCACCATGGCGATGGTGTTCGATATCCGATCGCCTCGACTCTCGCTCATGCGGACCCCCCTTCTTAGGTACGTCATCAGCATGCCTTGACGGTCTGACAATTAATGACTGCATCCACAGATTGGTGCGAGGGAGTCGTCCGCCTCAGCTTGGCTGGCCAATCCAGGTGCACAAATAGTCGG
>JAURFD010000022.1 GCA_030827125.1 Candidatus Nanopelagicales bacterium | reverse complement strand
GGCGGGGCTGGCGGTCACCGAGGGTGAGCGCATCGGCCTGATCGGCCGCAACGGTTCCGGCAAGTCCTCGCTGCTCGGCGTCATTGCAGGAACGGTGATGCTGGACGGCGGCGACATCCAGCGCCGCGACGGCCTGCGGACCCTGCTCGTCGAGCAGGAGCAGCAACTCGCCGAAGAAGTCGCCGTCGCTTCCTCCCCGCTGCTGCTGGAGGAGAAGGTGCGCGCGATGGGCATGGTGCCGCAGACCGCCGCCGCCTTTGTCGACATCGAGACCGGCACGATTGTCGGCAACGACATCCCGCAGCCCGAGCCGATCGTCGTCGATCCCGCTAGCGGCACCTACGTCAACGGCTACCTCATCGACCCGGTCACCGGCGAGATCTACATCGACCCCTACACCGGCCTCCCGATTACCGAAGACGGCCAGCCCATCGGCTACGACGGCGACACCGTCGATGGCGTCTCCGGCGAGGAGCCGATCATCGACCCCGACACCGGTCAGTACGTCGACCCGGTGACCGGTCAGCCGATCGCCACCCCGGATCCCGGCAGCGGCGAGGCACTCCCCGGTGAGGATGACATCACTCCGACCCCCGTCGACGGCGCACCGATCGACGGTACCGACCCCGCACCCCTCGACGGCCAGTCCGTGCCGGAGGGAGTGGTCGAGACCCCGTGAGCACCGGCACCCGGACACCGCCTCGCGGACCGTCCAAGCGCCCCACGGCCAAGCGCCCCAGTGGCAGCCAGAGCCGCCCCGCCTCACCTCGCCCCCGCAAGCCTGCCGCGCGCCGACCCGCGACGCCGCCGCGTCCACCGCGCCCCGCCAAGCCCCTGCGCCTGGGCAATCCCAAGCGTCGCGCCGGCATTCTGCTCGTCCTCGTCCTCATCGTGATCACGATCTTCGCCGGTCGGCTACTGGAGATTCAGGCGCTGCGCGGCGATGCGCTCGCCGCGGCCGCCGTCGACCAGCGCACGACGACGGTCGCCGTACCCGCGCAGCGCGCCGACATCGTCGACATCAACGGCGTTGCCCTGGCCTCCACCGTCGAATCCCGACACGTCACCACCGACCAGACACTTGTCGTCGATCCCATGGCGACGGCGCAGGACATCGTCAACGTCATCGGTGGCGACGTCAACGAGATCGCCGCCCGCCTGACCGGTGATCGTCGCTTCGCCTATGTCACCAAGGACATCACCCCCGAGCAGTGGCGAGTGATCGACGACTTGGGACTGTCCGGCATCTACTCCGAGCGGGCGAGCCGCCGGATCTATCCGGCCGGTGATGTCGCCGCCAACGTCGTGGGCTTCGTCGGTGGTGAAGGCGCTGGTCTCGCCGGCGTCGAATACTCCCGCGAGCAACAACTCGCCGGCACCGACGGCTATCGCACCTACGAGCGTGCCTCCGGGGGAGCGGCGATTCCCGGTGCCGCCGCAGTCATCGAGGACCCCATCCCCGGCAGCGCCGTGAGACTCACCATCGACCGCGACATCCAGTACGTCGCCCAGCGCATCCTCGCCAACGAGGTCGCCACCTCCGGTGCGGAGAGCGGCTCGATCGTTGTCATGGATCCGCGCACCGGTGACGTCCTCGCCCTCGCGTCGGTCCCCACGTTCGATCCCAATGACCTCGCGAACGCCGAGGAGGCCAACCTCGGCAATCGGGCGCTCAGCGATGTCTTCGAACCGGGATCGACCTCCAAACTCATCACGATGGCGGCGGTCATCGAGGAGGGGGGTGCCGCACCGACCACGATGTTCGAGATCCCCGGGACCCTCGACCGCGGCGGCAAGACCTTCCACGACGCTAGTGAGCACGGCACCTACAACTGGGACCTCACCACGGTGCTGTCGCAGTCCTCGAACATCGGCACCATCCTCGCGGCCGAAACCATCCCCGAGGCCACGCTCTACGACTACATGCAGCGCTTCGGTGTCGGTGAGCCCACCGGCCTGGGTCTGCCGGGTGAATCCGACGGCTACCTGCCCCCGATGGACACCTGGTCCGCGACCACCTTCCCGACCCTCACCTTCGGCCAAGGCTTCAGCGTCAACGCGGTGCAGATCGCCGACGTCTTCGCCAGCATCGCCAATGACGGCGTCCGCATGCAGCCGCGCATCTTTGCCGACGCCCCCATCGTCGAGCGCGACCGCGTCGTCAGTGAGCGCACCGCACGCCAGGTGCGCGAGATGCTCGAGTACGTCGTCTCCGACAAGGGCACCGCGCCCATGGCGGCCGTCCCCGGCTACCGCGTCGGCGGCAAGACCGGCACCGCACAGGTCATCAACCCCGAGTGCGGCTGCTACGACGGCACGACGATCGGCTCCTTCATCGGGATGGCGCCCATCGACGACCCCGAACTCGTTGTCGCCGTGGCGATCGTCAAACCGACCGTCGAGCAGCTCGGTGGCGAGCTCGCCGGCCCCGTCTTCCGCGAGGTCATGACCTACGCCCTGCAGGCCCGCCGTGTCGCCCCGTCGACATCCGGCGCGTCCACCGCGTCGACGACCGTCTCCGCGGCCACCAACGGATAACGTGTCGTCGTGACGGCGACACCGCGACCCGCGACGATCGAGATGCCGCTCACCCTCGGGCAGATCGCCGAACGATTCGGGCTGCGTCTGTTCCGCGACGACGATCCCAATCTCGTCATCACCGGTATCACCCTGGACTCCCGGGCCGTGCGCCCCGGGGATCTCTTCGCGGCGCTCCCGGGGGAGCACACGCACGGGGCGACCTTCATCGAGCAGGCCCGCGAACTCGGGGCCGTCGCGGTCCTCACCGACCCCGGGCCGATGGGCTACGCCGACCGCACCGGCGTCGATTACTTCCACGGTCTACCGGTGCTCGTCGCCGAGGATCCGCGCGCGGCGTTGGGTGCGGTCTCCGCGGCGGTCTACGGCGACCCGGCGGCTGGACTCACCGTCATCGGCATTACCGGCACCAACGGCAAGACGACGACCGCGGCGCTCCTCGCCGCCGGACTGTCCAAGACGTCGGATCGGCGTGTCGGTGTCATCGGCACCACCGGTGTGCGCATCGGCGACGAGATGCTGCCCAGCGCCCGGACTACACCCGAAGCCACCGACCTGCACGCGCTTCTCGCGGTCATGCGCGAACGCGGCGTCAATGTCGTCGTTATGGAGGTCTCCAGTCACGCCCTGGTGCTCGGCCGGGTCGACGGGCTGGTCTTCGATGTGGCGATCTTCACGCAACTGTCACAGGACCACCTGGACTTCCACGGCACGATGGAGGACTACTTCGCGGCGAAGGCATCCCTCTTTACTCCCGAGCGAGCACGGCGGGCTGTGATCGGCCTCGACAGCATGTGGGGGCGGCGCCTCGCCGACACCTGCCAGATCCCCGCCACGACGTACGCCCTGCGACAGGATGCTCAGGTGACCTGCCGCGAGATTCTCGAGGAGAGGGGAAGGCAAACCCTCGTCATCGACGACGGGTCGGGACACCTCCACCGGGTCACCGTGGGGCTGCCGGGGGAGTTCAACGCCGCCAACGGCCTGGCCGCCTGGTCGGCCCTGCGCCTGCTCGATGTGCCGCCTGCCATCGCCGACACCGGCATGGCTGACGTGCACGTCCCCGGTCGCATGGAGGTGGTCGATGTCGGCCAGCCTTTCGTCGTCCTCGTCGACTATGCGCACACTCCGGACGCCGTCGAGCGCGTGCTCACCGCGGTGACCCCGGCCGACGGTGGTCGCCGCATCGCGGTGCTGGGTTGCGGGGGCGACCGTGATCGCGACAAGCGCCCGCATATGGGCGGTGTCGCCGCACTGCGATCCGATGTCCTCATCGTCACCGACGACAACCCGCGCACGGAGGACCCCGCGGCGATCCGCGCCGCGATGATCGCCGGCACCGAGGGACTCAATGCCGACATCCGGGAGATCGGGGATCGACGCGAAGCCATTGCCGCGGCCATCGCCGAAGCGCGGCCCGGTGATGTCGTCCTCGTTCTTGGCAAGGGCCACGAGCCAGGGCAGGAGATTGCCGGGGTCGTCCACCCCTTCAGTGATCGAGAAGCCGTGCTCACGGCACTGGGAGCCACCGCATGATTCCCATGACTCTCGCCGAGGTCGCCGGTGTTGTCGGCGGCCGACTCGTCGACGGCGAGCCCGATCTCGTGGTGACCGTCGCGGTGAGTGATGATCGCGACTGCGTGCCCGGAACCCTCTTCGCGTGCATCAAGGGGGAGCGTGTCGACGGGCATGACTTCATCGACTCGGCCCGCGAGCGCGGGGCGGTGGCGGCCCTTGCGACCCGCCCGGTGGGCTCGCCGGCCATCGTCGTCGACGATGTCGTGCTCGCCATGGGCCGTCTTGCGTCATACGTCATCCAGCGGTTGCCCGGCACGCTGGTCCTCGGTCTGACCGGATCGAGTGGCAAGACGACGACCAAGGATCTGCTCGCGGCGCTCCTCGCGCCGCACGGCGAGACCGTCGCCCCGCGCGGCTCCTTCAACTCCGAGGTTGGTCTGCCGCTCACCGTGCTGTCGTGCACCACGCGCACGCACTACCTCGTCCTGGAGATGGGGATGCGCGGCACCGGCCACATTCGCTACCTCTGCGATATCGCGCACCCGAAGATCGCCGGGGTCATCAACGTCGGCTCGGCACACCTGGAGTTGCTCGGCAGCCGTGACGCCATCGCTGACGCCAAGGGGGAGATCCTCGACGGGCTTCCGGCCGACGGCACCGCGATCCTGCACGCTGACAACCCCATGGTCGCCGCACTGTCCTCGCGGACACAGGCTCGGCTGTTGACCTTCGGCGAGTCCGAGGGAGCCGACGTGCGCGCCACGGATATCACCCTTGACGCGCTCGCTCGACCGAGCTTCACCCTCCACTGGGACGGTGCCGCGGTCCCGGTGCGCCTCACTCTCAGCGGTGAGCACCAGGTGGCCAATGCGCTCGCAGCGACGACGTTCGCGCTGGCGGCGGGGATCGACCTGGCCGACATCGTCGCCGTACTGGAGAACTACGAGCCGGTGAGCAAGTGGCGCATGGAGGTGCACGAGCGCGCCGATGGCGTCATCGTCGTCAACGATGCCTATAACGCCAACCCCGAATCTGTACGCGCCGCACTCAAGGCGCTCGTGGCGATGGGGGAGGGTCGACGCACCTGGGCTGTCATCGGGGAGATGCGCGAGATCGGTGACGCCTCGATCGAGGAGCATGACGCCATTGGTCGGCTCGCCGTGCGTTTGGACGTCGACAAGCTCGTCGCCGTAGGTGAAGGCGCGCGCGCGGTGCATCTTGGGGCGGCACAGGAAGGCTCGTGGGGCGAGGAGTCGACATACGTCCCCGACATTGACGCGGCCATCGCCCTGCTGAGTGAGCAGGTGCAGCCCGGTGATGTCGTGCTGGTGAAGGCATCACGTTCGGTCGGCCTCGAGGCCGTCGCCACCGCACTGCTGGAGGCTCCGGCGTGAAACTCGTCGTCGTCTCCGCTCTCGTCTCGGTACTCACCGTGCTCGTGGGCACTCCGCTGCTCATCCGCATGCTGCTCAAGCACGGCTACTCGCAGGCGATTCGTGTCTCGAGCGAGGACGAGCCGTATCCGGAGCACGAGGGCAAGCGCGGCACCCCATCGATGGGTGGCGTAGCCATCATCGGCGGCGTCGTCCTCGCCTATGCCTTCACCCATCTCATCTTCTGGACACCGCCCTCGCCGTCAGCCCTGCTCGTGCTCTACCTCGGGCTCGGGCTCGGCGCGGTCGGCGTCGCCGATGACTATCTGAAGATCTTCAAGCGGCGCGCGACGGGACTGCGCGCGCGCACGAAGCTCATCGGTCAGGCGATCGTGGCACTGAGCTTTGCGTTCCTGGCCTTGCAGTTCCCCAATTCGGTCGGGGAGACGCCAGCGACGACGGCGGTGTCCTTCATTAGAGACACCCCGCTGGTGTTGCCGACCGCGCTCTATGTCCTGTGGGTGTGGCTCCTCGTCACGGCGACGACGAACGGCGTCAACCTCACCGACGGTCTCGACGGCCTCGCGACCGGTGCCGCGACCATGACGTTTGCTGCGTACGTACTCATCGGCGTGTGGCAGTACGGCCAGTCCTGCTTCTTCACGCCGGGCTCAGCCTGTTATCCCACGGCATCGCCCCTTGATCTGGCCGTCGTCGCGGCGGCCAGCGCCGGAGCGACCTTTGCCTTCCTTTGGTACAACGCTGCCCCCGCGCGGATCTTCATGGGTGACACCGGTTCGCTCGCGATCGGGGGCATCATCGCCGGTCTCGCGGTCGTGAGCCGCACCGAGTTGCTGCTCGCTCTGCTCGGCGGACTCTTCGTCCTCATCTCGCTTTCGGTCATCGGCCAGGTCGCGTCCTACAAGTTCCTGCATCGGCGCCTATTGCTCATGGCCCCGCTGCACCACCACTTCGAGATGAAGGGGTGGCCGGAGATCAACATCGTCGTGCGCTTTTGGATCATCCAGGGCTTCGTCGTGGCGCTCGGTCTCACCATCTTCTATGCCGAGTGGGTGCGCAGTTGAGGCGCGACCTCGACGCCCTCACCTCTGCTGCCGCCGATTGGTCGGGGCTTCGGGTTTGTGTGGCCGGAATCGGCATCGCCGGATTCGCCGCTGCGGATGCGCTGCTGTCCGTCGGGGCGGAGGTGCTCGTCATCGATTCCGGCGATGGTGACAAGCAGCGGCAGCGCGCAACGATCCTGGAGATCCTCGGCGCGGACGTGCGCCTGGGGTCCGCTGAGTCGGCCCCTGATGACACCGATGTCTACGTCGTCTCGCCCGGTATCCCGCCGCACGCACCGGTCATCACCTCCGCGATGGACCGTGGCATTCCGCTGTGGGGTGAGTTGGAGGTCGCGTGGCGGATGCGCCCGGCCGAGGGCGCTGCCCCGTGGCTGTGCGTCACGGGCACCAACGGCAAGACGACAACCACCCTCATGCTCGATGCGATGCTGCGGGCCGGGGGCCTGGAGTCGGCCGCGGCTGGCAATGTCGGTGCCTCGCTCATCGATGCGGTTCGACGTACCGAGTTGCAGGTCATCGCGACGGAGGTGAGTGCGACCCAGATGCCCTTCGTCACCTCGATGCAGCCCGAGTCAGCCGCGTGCCTCAATGTCGCGCCAGATCACGTCGACTTCTTCGGATCGATGGAGGCCTATGTCGCCAACAAGGCCGCGGTCTATCGGCACACCCGCGTGGCGGCGGTCTACAACGTGCAGGATCCGGCGACCGAGGAGATGGTGCGCGAGGCGGATGTCATCGAGGGTTGCCGGGCGATCGGCTTCACTCTCGGTGTCCCGGGATTGTCGATGCTCGGCGTCGTCGACGACATCCTCGTGGACCGGGCGTTCATCGCCGAGCGACAGACGTCGGCGCAGGAGTTGTGCACGGTGCGCGACGTGCCGAACTCCTCACCCGCCAACGTCGCCAATGCGCTTGCTGCGGCAGCTCTCGCGCGATCCTTCGGCGTGACACCGGGTGCGATCCGTTCGGGCCTGCGCTCCTTCACTCCGGCACCGCATCGCGTGGCGAACGTCACCGAGGTGGGCGGCGTTCGCTATGTCGATGACTCCAAGGCCACGAACACGCACGCGGCGCAGACATCGCTGCGGGCCTTCGATCCGGTGGTCTGGATTGCTGGGGGACAGGCCAAGGGACAGTCCTTCGATGAGCTGGTCTCCGCCGTCGCCGGCCGGCTCCGCGGGGTCGTGCTGCTCGGCGTCGATCGACCGGTCATTCGCGCGGCACTTGCCGCCCACGCACCCGACGTACCGGTGGTGGAGATCGACCGGACCGACGCCGAGGCGATGGGTGAGGTGGTCGCTGCTGCTGCAGCCATGGCTCAGCCGGGAGACACCGTGCTGCTCGCGCCGGGGTGTGCGTCGTGGGACATGTTCCGCGACTACGGCCACCGCGGCGATGCCTTCGCCGACGCCGCCCGCGCGCTGGGTTAAACCCCTCCGCCGAGACGCCGAGTGTGCGCTCGCGTGCCAGTATCCCCGGCGTGTCGTGTACGGGAGCGCACACTCGGCGAAGGGGTGGGCGGCGACACGCCCGGTGATCTCCTAGGTCACAGGCGTCACATTCGGAACACTGTCCCCATGGCGGACACGGCTCGGCGACCTCGCGTGACCGGCGAGGAGGCCGCTTCACCCCGCCGCTCGCTGATCCACCACCCCATGGGCCTGTACTACCTGCTCCTCGGTGCCGCCCTGGCCCTGCTCGGCCTCGGCCTGCTCATGGTGCTCAGCGCCTCATCCATCCTGTCCATCAAGCTGTACGACTCCGCGTACACCCTGGCGCAGCGCCAACTCCTCTTCGCGGTGATCGGCGTCATCCTCATGTTCGTCGGGTCACGGCTACCCGTGCATGTGTGGCGCAAACTCGCCTGGCCCACCTTGGTCGGGGCACTCATCCTGCTCATGGCGGTCCTCGTCATCGGGGTCGAGGTGTCCGGACAGCGCAACTGGATCGACATCGCCGGCCCCTTCCGTCTCCAGCCCTCGGAGTTCGCCAAGATCGCGCTGGTCCTGTGGGGTGCGGATCTCCTCGCCCGCAAGGAACCGATCCTCAGCTCCTGGAAGCACCTGCTGGTGCCCTTCCTGCCGGTGACCGGGCTTGTCGTCCTGCTCATCCTCGCCGAGGGCGACGTCGGCAACGCCCTGCTGATCTCCGTCATCGCCGCGGGCATGCTTTTCGCGATTGGCGCCCCCCTGCGACTGTTCGTCGTCCTTGGCACCGTGGGCCTGCTGGGCATCGCCGCGCTGACGATGGCGGCGCCGTACCGCATGAGCCGCTTCACCAGTTGGCTCGATCCGTCCGCCGACCGGCTCGGTGATGGCTGGCAGGTGACGCAGGGCCAGTTCGCTCTCGGCACAGGCGGGTGGTGGGGCGTCGGCCTTGGCGCGAGTCGGGAGAAGTGGGGTTCCCTACCCGAGGCGCACACCGACTTCATTTTCCCCGTGATCGGTGAGGAACTCGGACTCGTGGGGACCATCGCCGTCCTCGCCCTCTTCGCCATCGTCGCGTTCGTCGCCTTCCGTCTGGTGCACTCGGCAGACGACACCTTTGTGCGGATCGCCTCGGCGGGCATCGGCACCTGGATCGTCTTCCAAGCCGTCGTCAACATCGGTGCGGTGCTCTCGCTGCTGCCGATTACCGGTGTGCCGCTGCCGCTGGTGTCGTACGGCGGATCGTCGCTGCTGCCGCTGCTCACGGCCATCGGCATGCTGCTGTCCTTCGCCCGTCGCGCGGGTGCCACCGCGAGCGGTGCCAAGGTCGAGGGCCGCGAGGCAGGCGGACTGCGCGTCATCGACGGCGCCCGCGCAAGGAACTCGTCGGCGTGAAGGTCCTGCTCGCCACCGGCGGCACGGCGGGCCACATCGAACCGGCGCTCAACCTCGCCGACTACCTCGTGGCTGCCGACGCCGACACTGAAGTGGTCGTCGTCGGCCGCGCGGAGGGGCTCGAATCACGGCTCGTGCCCGCGCGCGGCTATCCGCTGCGCACGATCCCGGCGGTGCCCATGCCCCGCAAGCCATCGAAGGATCTGGCCCTGGTGCCATGGCGCGTCACGGACTCGGTGCGCCGGGTCAGCGCGATCATCGCCGACGAGCGCCCCGATGTCGTCGTCGGCTTCGGGGGCTACGTCGCGGTGCCGGCGTACGTCGCCGCCCGCCGTGCCGGCGTACCACTGGTGATCCACGAGGCCAATGCGCGCGCGGGCATCGCCAACCGGGTAGGTGCACGCCTCACCCGCTACACGGCCGAGGCGGTTCCGGGGTCCATGAGCGGGGCCCGTCACGTCGGCATGCCGCTGCGCCCGGCCATCGTCGGTCTTGACCGCGAGGCATCACGTGCCGAGGCCCGCGCCCACTTCGGGCTCGAGCCCGATCGGATCACCCTGCTGGTCTTCGGCGGCTCACTCGGCGCCCAGCGGCTCAACCAGACGATGAGCGCGGCCAGTGATGCGGTGCGCGCAGCCGGCGTGCAGGTGCTGCACGCGGTGGGGGAGAAGCGCGCCGGTCTTGGCCCGATCAGCGACGGCACCGTCCCCTATGTGACGCTGGACTACATCGACCGCATGGACCTTGCCTACGCCGCCGCCGACCTCGCCGTATCGCGAGCCGGCGCCATGACGTGTGCTGAACTCGCGGCCGTCGGTCTGCCGGCGGTCTATGTGCCGCTGCCGGTGGGCAATGGTGAGCAGGCGCTCAACGCGACGCCGGTGGTTTCGGCCGGCGGCGGGTTGCTCGTTGATGACGCGGCCTTCACCCCGGAGGTCGTCGAAGGCACGGTGCTCGCGCTGCTCACCGACGCCGACCGGCTGGCGGCGATGGGGCGCGCCGCGACGACGTACGGCATTCGCGATGGATCGGAGCGCCTAGCGCAGTTGGTCCAGGAAGCCGTGGGTGCGCGCTGATGACGTCCTATCTGCTTCCCGACGATGGTCGAGTGCACCTGGTCGGAGTGGGCGGCGCCGGCATGTCGGCGCTGGCGCGACTGATGCTCGCCCGCGGCGTTGCTGTCTCCGGCACCGACGCCAAGGAGTCACGACGACTCGTGGCATTGCGCTCGCTGGGGGCACAGGTGCTCATCGGGCACGGTCCCGCGGTGCTCGACGCGCATCCGCCGCTGCGGGTGGTTGTCGCATCCACAGCGATTCCGGCCGACAATCCCGAGATTTCGACGGCCCGCGAGCGCCAGATCCCCGTCTGGACCCGGGCGCAGGCCCTCAACGCGGTAATGCAGGGGACCGATCCCATCGCTGTGGCCGGCACGCACGGCAAGACGACCACCACGTCGATGGTCACCGTGGCATTGCAGGCGTGCGGCGTCGATCCGTCGTTCGCCATCGGCAGTGAACTGCAGTCCTCCGGCACCAATGCGCACTGGGGCAGCGGGCCCCACTTCGTCGTTGAGGCCGATGAGTCTGACGGTTCATTCCTTCTCATCGAACCCGTCATTGGGATCATCACCAACGTTGAGGCCGATCACCTCGACCACTGGTCGGACTACACCGCCATCGAAGACGCATTCGTCGAATTCGGCCGGCATGTCGGCGACGGCACCGTCGTCACCTGCGCGGATGATCCCGGTGCTAGAGCGGTCACCGAACGCTTACGCGCCGAGGGTGTTGAGGTGATGACGTACGGCGTTGCCGAGGACGCGGACGTCCGAATCGTCGATGCGGACGCCGCTGAGCGTGGCTGGGCCTTCGGCATCGTGGCGAACGGCGTACGAGTCGGTCGCATCGCCCTCCAGGTCCCCGGCCGGCACAACGCCCTCAATGCAACGGCGGCGGTGGCGACCGCGCTGCGGCTCGGGCTGCCCTTCGAGCAGGTGACTGAGGGGTTGAGCAGCTTCACCGGCACGGCCCGGCGCTTCGAACTGCGCGGGGATGTCGAGGGTGTGCGCGTGTACGACGACTACGCGCATCACCCCACCGAGGTGGAGGCGACTCTGCGGGCGGCGCGCGAGGTTGTCGGTGGAGGCCGCGTCATTGTCGTCTTCCAAAGTCACCGCTACACCCGCACCGCGGCCTTCGCGCGTGAGTTCGGTGAGGCGCTGGGACTCGCGGATGACGTGGTGGTCCTGGAGGTCTACAGCGCGGGGGAGCAGGCAATCCCCGGAGCCAGCGGCTCCGTCGTGGCGGCCGCGGTCCCTCTGCCGGCCGAGTGCGTCGTCTTCGAACCATCCTTCGCCCGGGTGCCGCAGATCGTGGCTGATCGCGTGCGACCCGGTGACATCGTCCTCACCATGGGAGCCGGTGATGTCGGGCTGCTCGCGCCGGAGATCGTCGACGTCCTGCGGGCCCGGTCGTGAGGCGGCTCATCTTCGCTCTCGTCATCATCGTGCCGATCATTGGCGCCGCGGTGTGGGTCGCGTGGTTCTCGCCCTGGCTCTCGGTGGAGACCGTTCAGGTGCAAATCTCGGACGCGCCTGCGATTGCGGGGCCGCTCGGAGCGGACGAGGTCCTCGCGGTCGCGGCGGTTCCTGTCGGTACCCCACTCCTGCGGGTTGATGTCGGTACCGTGCAGGCGCGCGTGGAGGAGATTCCGGCCGTGGAGTACGCCGAGGTTTCGCGCTCGTGGCCCAACGAAATCCTCATCACGATTCAACGGCGACAACCAGTGGCCCAGGTCGCCTCGGCCGGCGGCTACGACGTGGTCGACATCGACGGCGTCGTCATTCGCACGGTGCCGCAGGTCGAGGACGGCGTGCCCGTAGTGGTGGCGACCGGCGCGGGGGCGTCGGCAGCAATCGAGGTGGCCCGTGACCTGCCTCAGTGGCTGCGCCCCAAGGTCGAGTTGATCGAGGCGGGCACCCGCAACGACGTACGACTGCAGTTGCGCAACGGCTCGGTTGTCTACTGGGGATCGGTGAGCGACCCTGACCTCAAGGCCGATGTGCTCAAGGCTTTGCTGCAGGTCAGGGCGAACTACTACGACGTGTCTGCGCCCGGCACTCCGGCAACCTCGGACCTGCCGGAGCGGCCGAACCTTGACCCGTCGATGGCGAGCAGCCTCGCGCCGTAGGCATCACCCACCGGTTTGTCTCACTGCGTACCGTTTGTGAGGCCAGAAACGCTACGCAGTGAGACGACATCGACATTGGTAGCCTTCACTTTCCCAAAGCGTCGATGTGGTGGTGCATCAGGTGAACGTGGTCCTTGATCTGTCCGTGCCCGCCGGGGGACGGGTGCGCACGACCTGGCGCCCAGCTGCGGGTGCACCCCTCGGTTGGATCTGGGTGCAGCACGGCTTTTCCCGCAGTGCCCGGCACATGGCCGGTGTCGCCGAACTGTTGTCGGCGCGGGGCTACGTGACTGTGGCGCCGGACATCGCCACGCTGCGTCCCTGGCGCTCGATGCACGACGTCACCTGGTTGACCTCCGTTGCCACCACCATTGCCCGAGCGATCGAGGTGGGGTTGCTGGACGGCCGCGGAATCCCGACGGCCGGACCGATGATCGGCGTGGGTCACTCGGCCGGGGCGGCGATCGTGGCGCATGCGGCTATGGTGCTGGGCTCGATCCATCGGGGTGATGGGGGTGACGCGAACGTCCAAGACGGGTCTCACGCGGCACGTGGTGCTCCCCGTGGCGACAGGCAGGCTCAGCGGGCCCGTCTCGCCGCGCCGATCGACGTGGCCGGCCTGGCTCTGCTCGACCCCGTCGACTCCGTCGGCCAGCTGTTCGCGCGGGCTTTGCCGAGTCTGGACGCTGTGCCCATCGACTCGCTGACCTGCCGCCCCTCGCGCTGCAACCGTCAGGGCATTCTCGGTGCGGAACTCGCCCGGTCTGGACGACCCGTCGCCGCCCACCCGGACCTCAACCACGGCGATCCCGAGCGCATCCCGGCGCAACTCCACGCGAACGTCGTGCCCGCTCCATCGCGGGCCATCGCGGCGGTATGCGGCCCCCCGGGTTCGCCGGGGGAGGTCGTCGCGCTGGGCGAGGGGCTGCTCACTTCGGTGGAGCGGTGCCGTTCCGGGGCGTGACCTGCGGATTCACGCGCATTCGAGCACGAAACGGGTGTGACGGAAGTCGCGTCCGGTGGGCGTGCCTCCTTGCTCCTCGTGGAGTGGCCCCCTAACCTCAACACAGCACACGTACGACTAGATCTGAACCTTAACGTGAGGTTGAGATCTGCGCGCAGACCGGCGCGCATCGACTGTGGGGGACGCTCCACGGTCGGACCCGAAGGGATGCACCCGTGGCCGCACCTCAGAACTACCTCGCCGTCATCAAGGTCGTCGGCATCGGTGGCGGTGGCGTGAACGCCGTCAATCGGATGATCGACGTTGGGCTGAAGGGCGTCGAATTCATCGCGATCAACACCGACGCGCAGGCGCTGCTCATGAGCGACGCCGACGTCAAGCTCGACATCGGCCGTGAACTCACGCGTGGTCTCGGTGCGGGCGCCGATCCCGATGTCGGCCGCCAGGCCGCCGAGGATCACTCCGAGGAAATCGAAGAGGTCCTGCGCGGCGCCGACATGGTGTTCGTCACCGCCGGCGAGGGCGGTGGCACCGGCACCGGTGGCGCGCCCGTCGTCGCACGTATCGCGAAGTCTCTCGGTGCTCTCACCATCGGCGTGGTTACCCGCCCCTTCGGATTCGAAGGTCGCCGCCGCCAGTCGCAGGCCGAGAACGGCGTCGACGCGCTGCGCAACGAGGTCGACACCCTTATCGTCATCCCCAACGATCGCCTGCTGTCGCTGTCCGACCGCAACATCTCGGTGATCGATGCCTTCCGGCAGGCCGACCATGTGCTGCTGCAGGGTGTCTCCGGCATCACCGACCTCATCACCACGCCGGGTCTGATCAATCTCGATTTTGCCGACGTAAAGTCCGTCATGCAGGGCGCTGGTTCGGCGCTCATGGGCATTGGCTCGGCTCGCGGCGAGGACCGCGCCATGGAGGCGGCCAACGCGGCAATCTCCAGCCCGCTTCTCGAAGCGAGCATCGAGGGCGCCCACGGCGTCCTGCTGTCGGTCTCGGGTGGCTCCGATCTCGGCCTGTTCGAGATCAACGAGGCAGCCCGAATGGTCTCGGACGCCGCACATCCGGACGCCAACATCATCTTCGGTGCCGTCATCGATGACACCCTCGGTGACGAAGTACGCGTGACGGTCATCGCCGCGGGCTTCGATGGCGGGACGCCGCCAGCGCGACGGGCCCAGCCGGTGACCAAGCGGATCTCGGAGGAGACACCGCTCGCGGCGGCCGTCGCCAGCAAGCAGTCGGGGTCCGATGACAAGGCGGAGATCCCCGTGACGCCCGAGCCGCCGAAGCGCCCGGTGCAGCAACCTCGCACCATCGTCTTCGACGACACTGGCGACGACCTCGACGTCCCCGACTTCCTGAAGTAGCCGAACCGTGGGTGTCTTCGCCCGCGGTCGCATTGCCGACGGCGCGTACGCCGCCGAGTGGGTCTTTACCGACCGGCACGGTGGCGTCAGCCAAGGCGTCTACGCATCCCTCAATCTTGGCGCGTCCGTGGAGGATGATCCGGCTGCGGTTGCGGCTAACCGCGCGTTGGCGGCCGCTTATCTAGGCGGCGATGCACTCGCCCTCATTCGTCAAGTGCACGGTCGGGATGTCGTCTACCTCCAGGGGTGTCCCGACGAGCCGCCGTCGGCGGATGCCGCGCTCACCCGCACCCCGGACCTCATCCTCGCTACCCAGGTCGCTGATTGCGTGCCCATCCTGCTCGCTGACGTGGTCGGCGGGCAGGTGGCGGCCGTGCACGCCGGATGGCGCGGGGTGGCGGCCGACGTGGTGGGCGCGGCCCTCGATGCGATGGCGGCTCCGGGGCCGGTGCAGGCCTGGATCGGTCCGGCGATCTGCCCCGGCTGCTACGAGGTGAGCGAGCAGGTGCGTGAGGAGATCTGCGATGTCGTCCCCGAGGCGTGGGCCACCACTCGCCAGGGCACACCGGCGGTCGACGTGCGGGCCGGCGTCCTCGCACAATTAGCGGCGCGCGACATCACTGGTGAGTTGATCGGCGGATGCACCTACGAGAGTGCGGACCTGTACTCCTATCGCCGTGATGGTGTCACCGGCCGGCAAATGGGTCTGATTGTCCTGCGGACCACCGATGGGTGACGGCCGCGAGCAGGCGCTCGCCGCGTCGCTGCAGCACATGCGCGATCGCATCGACTTGGCGTGCGCTGAAGCGGGTCGGGACTCGTCCGAAGTCCACCTCATCGTCGTCACCAAGACCTGGCCGGTTGACGACGTACGCCGACTCGCCGACCTCGGCGTCCGGGACATGGGGGAGAACCGAGACCAGGAAGCAAAAGCCAAGGCCGCGGCGACGCCGGACCTCGACATCACCTGGCACTTCATCGGACAGTTGCAGACGAACAAGGCCAACTCGGTGGCCCGGTACGCCGACGTCATCCACTCGGTGGATCGACCCGAGTTGGTCGCGGCGCTCGAGCGCGGAGCCGAGCGCGCCGATCGGACGCTGACCTGCCTGATCCAGGTGGACCTGGAGGACGGTGCGGCTCGCGGCCGTGGGGGAGCCGCCCCGAGCGAGGTGGCCGCCCTGGCGCGGGCCATCGAGGAAGCCCCCCACCTTCGACTCGGGGGCATCATGGGCGTCGCTCCGCTCGACGAGGGCGACCAGCCGGTCGCCTCGGCCGCCGCCTTCGCCCGACTCGCCCACATTCATCGGGAACTGCTCGCCGACCATCCCGGGGCCAGCATCCTCTCCGCGGGGATGTCCGGGGACCTGGAGCAGGCGGTTGCGGCGGGCGCGACACACCTTCGCGTGGGGAGCGCGGTCCTCGGGGACCGGCCGCCCCTCGGATAACTTAGGCACACGGTCCGCGGCCTGTCGCGAACCGTCACGAAGGGGAGAGCCATGGCTGGCGCGATGCGCAAGATGGCGGTCTACCTCGGCCTCGTCGAAGACGACCGGGACGACGTAGACGGCTACTTCGACGAGGAAGAGGAGTGGGAGTACGAGGAGCCGGCACCCACGCGCCGCGCAAGTCGTTCGTCCAGCCGTGCCAGCGAGCGTTCGTCCCGCACGAGCAGCTATGACCGTCCCGAGCGTGCAGACCGCGCAGAGCCGCGCACCGTCACGGTCGTCGATCCGCGCGAGCCCCGTCGGCTCTACCGCGATGAGCCGTCCAACGTGTCGGCAATGCCGACCGCGTCGCGGGACCGCGATTACGACCCCGAGCCTGCCCCTCCCGTCGACCTGCACCGCATCACGACGATTCACCCGCACACCTACAATGACGCTCGCCGTATCGGCGAAGAGTTCCGCCAGGGCATACCGGTCATCATGAATCTCACCGAGATGGACGACGGCGATGCCAAGCGCATTGTGGACTTCGCCGCCGGCCTGGTGTTCGGATTGCACGGCACGATCGAGCGGGTCACCAACAAGGTCTTCCTGCTGTCGCCGGCGAATGTTGAGGTGGGCGCAGAAGCACGGGCCCAACTCGCGCAGACCGGATTCTTCAACCAGAGTTGATGCACGCTACTCGCGTGTGTGACATAGGAAGGGGACAGGTCCGTGGCGGTGGTCGGCCAGGTAATCGCCGCGCTCCTGTGGCTCTATTGGCTGATCCTGATCGGCCGTCTCGTTTTCGACTTCGTTCAGATCTTCGCCCGCTCCTGGCAGCCGCGGGGCATCCTGCTGGTGCTGGCCGAGTTCATCTACACACTCACCGATCCGCCGCTTCGGCTGCTGCGCCGGATCATTCCGCCGCTGCGACTAGGCGGCGTGCAGTTCGACCTCGCGTTCCTCATCCTCATCATCGCCGTACAGATCCTCATCAACATCGCCCTCGCCTTCTGATCGCCACAACCGCATAGCGCCACGACATCCCCGAGCAGCGCAACACCATCAAGGAGCCGACATGCCACTCACGCCACAGGACGTGCACACCAAGCAGTTCAGCACCGTCAAGATGCGTACGGGCTACGACATGGACGAGGTGGACGCCTTCCTCGACGAGATCGAGTCGGCGCTCAGTGAACTCCTCGCGGAGAACGGCGACCTCAAGGCCCGACTCGCCCAGGTGGGATCCCAGCCAGCCGTGACCAACGCCGATGCCCAGCGGATGCTCGCCGACGCGGAGCGGGCGCAGAAGGCTGCCGATGCCGCCAAGGCCGAGGCTGACCGCAAGATGGCCGAGGTGGCCAAGAAGGAAGCGGACGCCAAGTCGGCGCTCGAGCGCTCGCAGGCGAAGTTGGCCGAGGCCGAAGCCAAGGAGAAGGCGGCCGAAACCAAACTCATCGAGGCCCGTCGCACGGCGACAGCGACGCAAGCACCCGCGCGCGCGACCGAGGCACCCGTCGCTCCGGCCGCCCCCGCAACGCCGGCCGTCCCCGCGGCCGCGGCAGCCGCTGCAATGGCTCCGGCCGCGCCTGCCGCGCCGGCCGCCCCCGCCGCGCAGGCCGCGCCGGCCGCCCCCGCCGCCGACATTCCGGCCCGGGCGCTGGCCATGTTGGAGGCTGCTCAGAAGACCGCCGACGAGACGGTGGAGGCGGCCAAGACTGAGGCTACCGAGATCGTGACCAAGGCGAAGACCGAAGCCGACAAGGTGACCGGCAACCTCGAGGAGCAGCGCACGACGTTGGAGAAGAAGGTGAACGACCTGCGCAACTTCGAGCGCAGTTACCGCAGCACGCTGCGGGACACCATTGCCAACCAACTCGCCGAGTTCGACAAGGGTGGATCGGTCGAGCCGAAAGCGACTGCTTCCTAAGGAGTCTCAGTGTCGCGGGGCGGCCCGATCGTCCGGATGCTCGGCGTTCGTAGGTTCCACCGCACAGTGATGATGCGCAGGGCGATAACGCTGCCCACGCACAGGAGCGCCGCCATCGTTGCGTTGAACTGATCGGTGAGTACGTAGATCGTCGCTCCGAGGATGGACAACAGCGCATACGGTTGGCCCGGCATGAGAATCTCCGGGGTATCCCCGCGAAGAACGGCCACAATGATGCCGCCCACGAGGCTGGCGAGGAAGCCGACAATGATGGCGCCGATATCAGGAAGACCGTATTCGATCGCCATCTGCGCACCGATGACGGCGTACAGGCCCAAGGTGAGCGCATCGAGGATGAGGAAGAGCCACCCATCGCGTGCAATCCAGCGGCCCACGACCAGCACGAGTGCGACAGCGGCGAGGACGGCGATGACGTAGGCGGGTTCGCGCAGCACGACCGGGGGAGTGTTGCCGAGCAGGAGGTCGCGGGTGACTCCACCGCCGACGCCCAGGAAGAATGCGAAGACGACGATGCCCACGATGTCGTAGCGCACCCGTCCGGGATCGCGGCCGCGCAGCGCGCCGGACATCGCCGCGATGAACGTGGTCAGCAGTGCCAGCCAGAGCGGCGTGTCCGAGGCGATGTTCGGGAAGTCGATCGTCGGCAGGGTGATGAGGGACATAGCCGGCCCAGGCTACCTGCCCAGCGAACGCTCGTCGTCTCGCTGCATACCGTGTGGAGCCCCCGAAACGGGACGTAGCGAGACGACGACCTGATCCACAGGGATTGCCGGTCCCGCACATCCACAGGGCGGTGAGGAAACCCCCGCCGCGCCTAGCGAAGGGGTCACGGTCCGGTCATGCCTCACATGACCCCGTCAGCGTCCGGGTTCCCCTCGTCTCGGCTCATGGCGACCGCCCAGCAGTTGCATCGGCACTTCGGTCTGAGGCCCTTTGCGGTCGCTGATGCTGTGGCGGCAGGCGTGTCGGCCAACCGGATTAGTCGAGCCTGGTCAGCCGGGCTCCTCATGCGGGTCGCGAAGGGTTGGTATGCCGTCATCGCGCACGACGACATGTCACAGCGCCGCGGTGCGCTGACCCTGCGCAGTGCGACAGCGGCGCCACCCGCCCACTCGGCTGGATCGGCTCCGACGGACTGGGATTCCGGGTCAGTCGTGTCGTCCCATCCGACAGTGGCCTCGCGTCAGAGGGTTGATGATCCGAGCGGCCTCCCACAGGGAAGCGTGCTGTGTGGCGACGATGCCTCCGAATTTTGGAGCCAACCCATTCCGCCGCGTCCGGAGGCTGCCGAGTCCTCAGCGCACCGGGGGGCCACAGGCGGCGCAAGCGTCAACGTCCCCACTCGTCCGGAACGTCACCAGGTGGAGGTCATCCGTCCGCGCGGCACGTCCGGACGTCGGGGTCATCGGCCGGGGGTGTTCGCCCGGCGCTGGCGACTGCCGGAGAGTCATGTCGTACGCACAGCGAACGGCCTGCTGGTGACCGACGTCCTTCGCACCGCCATTGATGTCGCCCGCGGGTTGCCGCTGCCTTTCGCGCTCGTGAGCCTGGATGCCGCCTTGCAAAGCGTGGTCACAGACGGTGACCTGCCGCTCCCCGTGGCGCGGCAGTTGTTAGGCGAGCGCGTTGTGGATCTCGCGGGCGGGAAGGGAATCGCCGCCGTACGCCAAGCCCTGCCCTGGGCGCACCCGGCAGCTGAGTCACCGCTCGAGAGCATCGTGCGCGGCCGAATCATCGAGGCGGGCCTGCCGACGCCGCGCCTCCAGGTGCCGATCGTGGGGGCCAGTGGCCGTCACTATCGCGGGGACCTCGGCTTGGATCTGCCGGGTGATCCCCCCGGTTCCTGCCGTCTCATCATCGAGGCGGACGGTCTGGGCAAATACGGGAATCCCGCTGATGTGCGTGAGGAGAAGAAGCGGCACCTCGATATTGAGCGGACCGGCCGCGAGATCGTGCGCGTGCTCTACTCCGAAGGGGTGTATCGGCCGACGGAATTCCTCGGGTGGATCCGCCACCTACTCGCCGGCTGATGGGGCACGTCGTCGCACTACGTACCGTTTGTGAGCCGATAAACGGGATGGAGTGAGACGACGACGATTGGTCAGGCCTTGGTGATGAGGACGGCGAGGCCGAGGCCGTCATCGCGGCTGATGAAGCCCTCGTCCGTAGCCCCAGCGGCACCGTCCCCGATCTCACCGGGCACAAAAGACGTGGCGAGCACCTCACCAGCCACCATGGCGGCGTGGTCCGAAAGTGCGTCCACCACTCCGGCATCCTCGGACGACCACACCAGGCTGATCCGATCGGATACGTCGAGACCCGCGGATTTGCGCGCCTCCTGGATCAACCGCACGGCCTCACGGGCCGTGCCGAGCCGCACGAGTTCCGGGGTCAGCTCCAGGTCGAGCGCGACCGTCTCACCCTCGCCGGAGGCGACCGACCAACCCTCGCGCGGAGTCTCGGTGACGATGACGTCGTCAGCGGTGACCTCCACGTCGCCCATGCCCTCGACGGCGACGGTGGCCGAACCGGCCCGCAGTGCTGCGGAGAGCGCCGCGGCATCGGCGGCCGCGATGGCGGCCGCCACCGTGGGCGTCTCCTTGGCGAAGCGCTTGCCGAGTGATCGGAAGTTCGCCTTGGCGCTCACCTCGACCAGATCGCCGGCCTCGTCCGCCAGCGACATCATCTGGACGACATTCAACTCACCGGCGACTTCGTCCACCAACTCCGAGGGCAGTGCCGTCCAGCCCGGGGCCGAGACGAGCGCCCGGGCGAGAGGTTGCCGGGTACGCACACTGGAAGCCGCACGCGCGGCGCGGCCGAGTTCGACGACTCGGCGCACGAGGGCAACCTGATCGGCGAGCACGTCGTCGATGACGGCCGGGTCGGCCTCGGGCCAGGGCGCCATGTGCACGCTCGGCGGAGCGTCCGGATCGGTAGGCCGCACCATGTCCTGCCACACCCGCTCGGTGATGAACGGTGTGAACGGTGCCATGGTGAGCGTGACGATACGAAGGGCCTCGTCCAAGGTGGCGAGCGCAGCGGGATCGCCATCCCAGAAGCGGCGACGCGAGCGACGGACGTACCAGTTCGACAGATCGTCGACGAACTCGGTGATGAGTCGGCCGCCGCGCTGCGTGTCGAAGTTCTCCAACGCCGAGTCCACATCACGTGCGAGCCGATGCGCTTCGCTCAGGACCCAGCGGTCGAGTGCGGGACGCTCGGCAACCGGGGGAACGGCACCGGGGGAGTCCGGGCTCCAACCGGCGGTCCGCGCGTAGAGAGATAGGAAGGACACGGTGTTCCAATAGGTGAGGAGCACCTTGCGCACGACCTCGCCGATCGCCGCATGTCCGACGCGCCGGGCCTGCCACGGCGAGCCTGACGCGAGCATGAACCAGCGCACGGCGTCGGCACCGTGCTCATCCATGAGCGGAATGGGTTCGAGCACGTTGCCAAGATGCTTGCTCATCTTGCGGCCGTCCTCATCAAGGATGTGGCCGAGACAGACGACGTTCTTGTAGGAGTTCTCGTCGAAGACGAGCGTGCCGACCGCCATGAGCGTGTAGAACCAGCCGCGCGTCTGATCGATGGCCTCACAGATGTAGTCCGCGGGGTAGCGCTCGGCAAAAAGGTCCTGTCCGGTGTGCGGGTAGCCGAACTGGGCGAATGACATGGCACCGGAGTCGTACCAGCAGTCGATGACCTCGGGGACGCGCGCGGCCGTCTCACCGCACTCGGGGCAGGCGAAGGTGACCTCGTCGACGAACGGCCGATGCGGATCGAGGTCCGCCAGATCAATGCCGGTGCGCTCGCTCAATTCGGCGCGCGACGAGATCGCGGTGAGGTGGTCGTTGTCGCAGCGCCAGATGGGCAGCGGCGTGCCCCAGTAGCGATTGCGTGACAGGGCCCAGTCGACGTTGTTGTTGAGCCAGTCGCCGTAGCGGCCCCACTTGATCGTCTCGGGGTACCAGTTTGTGCGCTCGTTCTCGCGCAGGAGCGCGTCCTTGATCGCGGTGGTCTTGATGTACCAACTTGGCTGTGCGTAGTAGATGAGCGGCGTGTGGCAGCGCCAGCAGTGCGGGTAGGCATGCTCGTAGCCGACGTGCTTGAACAGCAGGTCACGCTCGCGCAAATCTTGCACGAGCGCGTCATCAGCCTTCTTGAAGAAGACTCCGCCGATGAGGGCCAGATCGGCTTCGAAAGTGCCGTCCGGGCGCACCGGGTTGACCATCGGCAGGCCGTACGCGCGGCAACTGGCGAGGTCGTCCGCGCCGAACGCCGGTGCCTGATGGACCAGGCCGGATCCGTCATCGGTGGTGACGTAGTCGGCGAGGATGACATAGTGCGCGTCCGGGATCTCGACGATGTCAAACGGCGGGTCGTACGGCGTCCGCTCGAGATCGACGCCCTTGATGCGCTCGAGGATCTCCACGTCCTCGCCCAGGAGTGATTCGGCAAGCTCAGCCGCCACGATGAGTGTTTCGCCGTTGGCTCGGGCGACGACGTACTCCGCCTCGGGGTTGACGGCCACGGCGGTGTTCGACACGAGGGTCCACGGAGTCGTCGTCCACACCAGTAGGGAGATGCCGGGATAGCGCTCGGCCAGTGCACCGCTGGTTACGGGGAAGCGCACGTAGACAGACGGATCGACGACGGTCTCGTATCCCTGTGCGAGCTCGTGGTCGGACAGCCCGGTGCCGCAGCGAGGGCAGTACGGCGAAACGCGGTGGTCCTGGACGAGCAGGCCCTTCTTGTGGATCTCGGCGAGAGACCACCACACGCTCTCGATGTAGTGGGGATCCATCGTCCAGTAGGCGTCGTCCATGTCGACCCAAAAACCCATGCGGCGGGTCATAGCATCGAATTCATCGACATGACGCAGCACGGATTCGCGGCACTTGGCGTTGAACTCGGCGATGCCAAACGCCTCAATGTCCTTCTTGCCGCTGAAGCCGAGTTCCTTCTCCACCGCCAATTCGACGGGCAATCCGTGGCAGTCCCAACCGGCCTTGCGAGGGACGTGGAAGCCCTTCATCGTGCGGTAGCGCGGGAAGATGTCCTTGAAGACGCGGGCCTCGATGTGATGGGTGCCGGGGGTCCCGTTTGCCGTCGGCGGACCCTCGTTAAAGACCCAGAGCGGACGGCCTTCGGATTGCTCGAGCGAGCGGTGGAACACGTCGTCGGCGGCCCACTGGTCGAGGATCTCCCGCTCCATGGCCGGGAGGTCGACATGGGTCGGCACCGGGCGGTACATGGCCAACCTCCGTGGAGTCACTGGGACATGGATCTGAAGACGAAGGTCCAGCCTACCGGGGTGTCCGTGTCCCCTTCGCCGAGTGTGCACGGGCGTGCGGGATTTCGGCCGGACGCCTGCGCGCGAGTGCACACTCGGCGAAGGTTCGTGCCTACGATCGGCGGGTGAGCACCTACGCCGTTCGGGTCAAGCCGGGGGCATCGCGGACCCGGGTGGGTGGTGCCTACGGTGACCCGCCCGCTCTCATCGTCGCGGTTACCGAGCCCGCCATTGACGGCCGGGCGACGGATGCCGTGCTGAAGGCCTTGGCCCAGGCCTTGGGCGTACGCCGTGCCGACCTCGACGTCGTGAGTGGGCATACCAGCCGAAGCAAACTCATTCGAATCAACGAGGAGTCCGGCGACCTCGCGCAACGGTGGGCGGCACTGCTCGAGGGCTGACCCGATGGGCTGCGCTGATGCGTGAATAGGCGGCCCTGCTGACGAGCGAGTGCGCTGCGGGACGATGGGGAGGTGAGCCAGCCCATCCGCGCCGTTCTCTTCGACTTCCACGCCACCCTGGTCGATCAGGGTGAGGCCGATCAATGGCTTGATGCCGCTATCGCGCACGCCGGCTCAGGTGGCGACCTGGAGCCGATCGAGCGGGCGGCCATCATCGACCGACTCGACGACATCTGGATCCATGCCCGAGACATTGATCCGCACTCGACGCGCGACAACTCCGCAGAGGACCACCACGCCGTGTTCCACGGGACGATGGATGGGCATGCCCCGCTCGAACTCCGTGACGCTCTCTACGAGGTCATGTTGACGATGTGGCAGGCGTACGCCGACTCTGCGCCGGTGCTCGACGCCCTCCGTGAGCGGGGTGTGCGCACCGCGGTGCTCTCCAATGTCGGTGTCGACATCCGACCCGTGATGGAGCGTGAGGGGTTGCGCGCCGACGCCGTGATCTTGTCGTGTGAAGTGGGTGCGGTAAAGCCAGAGCCGGAGATCTTCCAGGCGGCGCTCGACGCCCTTCAGGTGAGTGCGGACGAGACACTGATGGTGGGCGATTCGTGGAAGGACGACTCCGGTGCCGCCGCACTCGGCATTCGCACGCTGCTGCTGCCGCGCACCCGGGGCGCCACACACGGGTTGGACGTCGTACTCCGCCTGGTGAATTAGCGAGGGACGATCATCGGCTAGGCCGGGTAGACGTCGAGGTCGACGGCTTTGACGCTGAGCCAGACCTCGGCCCCCTCATGCAAGGCCAACTCCGCCACCGCACCCGGCGTGACGATGGCCGCGAGCGGAGGCACCGAGTCCACCTCGACACGCACGAGGTCGCCGCGTGCCTCGAGCGAGGTGATGCGACCGGGCCAGGTGTTGCGCGCACTGCCCTCGGGTCGTTGGTGGTGCACCGATATTGCCTCGGGACGGATCGCGACGATCACCGGGCCGGCAATACGGCGGTCGCCGACAGCAACCACGGCGTCGCCCACCGAGACCAAACCGTCTTGCGCCTCTCCGCGCAGCAGATTTACGCCGACGAGTTGCGCGACGTACGTGGAGGCAGGTCGACGCGCGACGTCGGCCGGCGTTCCCACCTGCACGACCTGGCCCTGCTCAAGCACCACCACACGATCGGCGAGCACCATCGCGTCCAGCGGGTCGTGCGTTACGAGGACCACGGCGCCGCGAACTCCGCTGAGGTGCCGACGCAGGACGGAGCGGACGGAGGCCCGGGTCCCGGCATCGAGGGCCGCCAGCGGTTCGTCGAGGAGAAGCAGGTCCGGATCCGTGACGAGTGCTCGTGCCAGAGCGACGCGCTGGGCTTGGCCACCGGAGAGTTGCCCGGGTTTGCGATCCGCGAGGTCGGCGATCTCGAAACGCTCGAGCCAGGTCTGCGCAGCGGCCTCCGCATCACGCTTGGCCACGCCACGTGCGCGCGGCCCGAAGGCGACGTTGTCGAGAACCGTGAGGTGGGGGAAAAGCAGGTAGTCCTGGAAGACGTAGCCGACCGACCGTTGGGCTGGCGCGAGGTCGATGCCGCCGGAGGAGTCCTCCACGACGGTCCCGGAGATGATGATGTTGCCGGAGCGAGGTGACTCCAGACCCGCCAGGCACCGCAGGGTCGTGGATTTGCCCGAACCGTTGGGGCCCAGGAGACCCACCACCTCGCCGTCCGCGGCATCGAGGGTGATGTCCACGGTGAAGTCCGGTCGTTCCATAGCAATGCGCGCAGCAAGACTCACGAGGCACCTCGCCGCAGGTAGCGGTCGCGCAGTGCGATGAGTACCGCGAGTGAGACCGCGAGCAAGATCATGCTCAGCGCAAAGGCCACTTCCCGATCCGTATCGAGGGCGGCGTAGACAGCCAACGGCATCGTCTGGGTGACGCCGGGAAGGTTCCCGGCGAAGGTGATCGTCGCGCCGAACTCGCCCAGTGCGCGGGCCCACGCGAGGACGGCTCCCGCGACAATGGCGGGGGCGATGAGCGGGAGGGTGACACGACGCAGGATGTGCCAGCGCGATGCGCCCAGCGTCGCGGCCGCCTCTTCGAACCGCGGATCTGCGCTGCGTAGCGCGCCCTCAACCGTGATGACAAGGAAGGGCATCGCGACGAACGCCTCAGCGATGATCACCCCCGCGGTGCTGAACGGCAGTTGTACGCCGAACCAGTCGTAGAGGTACTGGCCGACCAACCCGCGTCGGCCGAAGGCGATCAAGAGTGCAACGCCGCCGACCACGGGCGGCAGCACCAGCGGCAGTGTGACGAGGGCGCGCACGACCGGGACGCCCGGGACTTTGGCGCGCGCGAGCACCCAGGCCAGCGGAATGCCTAGCACTATGGCGATCGCGGTTGCCGCCACAGAGCACAGCAGCGACAGGCGGAGCGCTTCGGTCGCCACCGGCGAGGTGAGGATGTCCGGGAGTCGCGACCATGGGGTTCGGAGCACCAGGCCGATGAGCGGAATGCCGAGCAGCGCCACGGCGATGGCGGCGAGAATCCCGATCGGGATGGGGGTGACGCGGCGAGCGCGCGCGGGTGAGCTGGTCACGGCGCACCAAAGCCGGCCGCGGCGAGAATGGCCTGCGCCTCATCGGTTGTGAGGAACTCGACGAAGAGGGTGGCGGCCTCGGATGCGCCGGTGTCACGGACGACGGCGGCCTGGTACGTCGTGGTGATGTTGTCCTCGGCGGGGATGTCCACGCCGGCCACTACTCTGCCGGCTGACAGGACGTCGGTGACGTAGACCAGGCCGGCATCCACTTCGTCGGCGATCACCTTGGTGAGGACAGCGCGTACGTCGGACTCATAGCTCGAGGGCGCGAGCGGAACTGAGTTGCGCGCAAAGAGTTCGGACGCCGCAGCGCCGCAGGGAACTTCCAGTTGGCACACGACGTAGGTCGCGTTGGGCAGATCGGCCAGCGACTGGATTCTTGCCGGGTTGTTCTTGGGCGTTGCGATCTGGAGGGAGTTGGTCGCGAAGTCGACGACTCCGTTGACAAGGCCTTCACCAACGAGCGGTGACATCGGCGCGGTGCCCGCCGAAGCAAAGGCATCGATTGGAGCACCCTGGCGTACCTGTTCGGCGATCGTGCTGCTCCCGGCAAACGTGAAGGTGACCGTGGTGTCGGGGTGCGCCGCGGTGAATGCCTCGGCGATGTCACTGAAGACGTCCGTGAGAGATGCCGCAGCACCCACCGTGATGGTGGAGTTGGGCGGACTGCTGGTGCACCCGGCGACCGCGCAGAGAAGACCTAAGGCGAGGGTCAGCGGGAGAGCCCGACCGGCGCGGCTTGGCCGCCCCACCGGGCCGAGTCGGATGGTCATCGATCAGGGACCTCGACGCCCACGTTGGTGGCCTTGACGGTGGCGACGGCGAGGCTGCCCGGCTCAAGGCCGAGTTCGGTCACGGCCTCGGCGCTCAAGAGCGAGATGAAACGGTGGGGCCCCGCCTGGATCTCCACCTGGGCCATGACGGTGTCCTTGGTGACCTTGGTGACGATGCCGGCAAACCGATTGCGGGCGGACCGGCCCACGATGGGGGCATGCTCGACGGTGAGGGGCGCGGCCGTTTCGCGCATCAGCTCGGCGAGGTCGGCACTGTGGACGACCTGACGCCCCGCGGAGTCCGTCGTTGCGGTGATCCGGCCGGAGTCGATCCACCGTCGCAGGGTGTCGTCACTGATTCCGAGGTAGGTGGCTGCCTCAGCGATTCTCAGATGCGCCATAAGGGGGAACTCTATGCCGCATAAACGGATTCAGCAATCTATTGAAGCCGAATATGCGGTGATGTGGGAGGGATTGCTCGTTGCTATGACTGGGGCGCCCACCGGCCGGGCCGCTCGTGGGTTCGCGCTCGCTTCGGCGAGGCGGGTTGCTCCACCTCACCCCTCCGCCTACCCTCGGGGGGCGCGATCCACCCCTGCGGTGGGTCGTTACTCATAGGCGCGAAGGGGTGCCGACGCCCTCGGGCGCAGGCCCTCGGGGGAGATGGCGGTCCACGCCGCTGCTGGGAGAGAGACGAGATGGCCACGGCAAAGAAGAAGGCGGCCCCGGTCAAGAAGGCGGCCCCGGTCAAGAAGGCGGCCCCGGTCAAGAAGGCG
>JAURFD010000021.1 GCA_030827125.1 Candidatus Nanopelagicales bacterium | reverse complement strand
CCTGGGTGAGCGGCTTCGTCCACTCCGCGAGCAAGGTGTCCTCATCATCGGCTCGGGATTCCTCACGCACGGATTGCCCTTCCTCACTGACTGGTCCACGCACGCGAAGCCACCGGGCTGGTCCACCGACTTCGACGCCTGGGCCGCTGATGCCTTGTCGCGCGGTGATGTGGACGAACTTGCGCGCTTTCGTCAGGCACCGGGAATGCCCTACGCCCACCCGACCGTCGAGCACTTCACGCCGATCTTCGTCACTCTCGGTGCGGCCACCGACCCGACGCAGGAACCGTCAACGACGATCACCGGCAATTTCTACGGGCTGAGCAAGCGGTCGTTCCAGGTCGCCTGATCAGAATCCTTCCTGTCAGACTCGACCGGTGAGGTTCCCGACGGTCGATGGTCGCTCCCTGGAGGGCACGTCCCTGATCTTGCCCCGCGACCTTCCCGCGGAGCTCACCCTCGCCCTCATCGCCTTCCAGCAGAGTCATCAGTCCTGCGTCGATCGATGGATCGCTCAGGCGGAGGCTGCCGGCATTCCCGGATCACCGCGGGACATGAACGACGCCGATGAGCGCTGCGTCGTGGAGATTCCGGTCCTGTCGACACGGTGGCGACTTGGTCGGTCCTTCATTGATGGGGGAATGGCCGCCAACATCAAGGTGCCCCGCGTCCTCGCCCGGACCATCACGGTCTACACGGACGTTCGTGCGTTCCAGATGCCGCTGGGTATTCAGGATTCTGCCGAGGTGAATGCCTGCGTCGTGCGCCGCACCGGCGAGGTGCTGGTCCGCGTCAGCGGCGAACCGACGCCGTCGAACTGGGCGGTCATCGCCGAGGCGATGGGCGTCGCCTAGGTTGTCGCGGCTCGCGGCTGACGCGTGGCTGTGATGATCAGGTTGTTACGCCAATGCGGTGCAGTCGACTCTTCACGCGTGGGAGTACGACGTTCAAAGTTGCGGGAACCGCGAGCAGGATGACGACGGTGCCGACTCCCCACGATCCGCCGAGCGCGATGGCTCCCACCAGCGCGATCGCGTCGACGATCAGCCGGGAGACACCCAGTGATCGGCCCGTGCGCAGGGAGACCGCGAGGGTGAGGAGGTCGTAGGGGCTCACTCCCCGGTCCGCTCCAAAAATCCCCGCGACACCGAGGCAGAAGATGGCGAGCCCGGCCACCCACCAGACGATGAGGACCCCCAGCGACCAGCCCGTCACACCGAGGACGGACCCGACGGCACGGGTGAGGTCGACACACAGTGCGATTCCCAGGAAGGACACCAGGGTGCCGAGTGCCAGACGGACCCCGAGAGCCCATGCCATGAGCACCATCAGGATGCTGAGAACGGCGAGCACGATGCCAACGGATAGGCCGCTCGTGCGTGACACCGCAGTGAAGAGGGCATCAATGGGAGCCACACCGAAGTCCGCATCGATCATCATGCCGAGACCCACGCCCACGAAGACGATGCCCATGATCAGCGTGGGCCAGGCCACCTCTGCGCGTAGCCGCGCGGGCGCAGTGACGGGAGGGGCAGCGTCGGCGGACACGCGCACACGGTAGTGGCAGAGATGACGTGGTCTTCCATGGGAGCCCCTGGGGATTCGCCGCTCGATTCGATTTCGACTGGCGAGCGGGGGGACACTGTTGAGGTGCGTGGACCCGGTGTCGTTGGCGACCCCGTGCAACGGCGTCGCCAAGGGCTCGCCGCCGGGGTGCTCAGCATTGCCATCCTGGCCGCGGCAGTCGCGCCTGCATCTGTGGCTCGTGCCGCCGAACCCGACGGAAGTTCGCCGCCAACTCCCACCGCATCGACGGTGACTTCGGGGAGCCCCGACCCGGCTCTCGCGCGGGGCATCATCGTCAAGACGCGGAGCGCGGGTGCAGGGGTGCGGGGCCTCGCCGCTGCGTCCTCCGAGGCCCTCGCGGCCCAGGGTGAGCCGGATGGTGTGCAGGTTGGTCCCGCGATCGAGGGGACGACGCGCCTGCTGAAGTTCGACGAGCCGCTGCCTCAAGCGCAGGCCGAGGCCGCCGCCACGGCCCTCGAGGACCGCATTGATGTGGAGTGGGCGGTCCCCGACCTGCCACGTCGCGTGGTCGCCACTCCGGTATTCCCGAATGATCCGTCGTTCGGCACCCAGTGGGACCTGTGGGACTCGCGACTACCCGACGGTGGATACAGCGTGAAGGCTCCGCTGGTGTGGGGGACGACGACGGGTTCGGCCGATGTCGTTGTCGCGATCATCGATACCGGGATCACCGATCACCCGGACCTCGACGCCAACGTGGTGCCCGGCTACGACTTCGTGTCGGATCGCGCGATGGCCAATGACGGCGACGGGCGCGATCCGGACCCGGCGGATCCTGGCGACTGGGTGTCCCAGGCCGACGTGGACTCAGGTCGCTTCGGCCCTTACTGCGATTCGTCGTGGATCGGCAATTCGAGCTGGCACGGCACCCATGTCGCCGGCACGATCGCGGCCGTTCAAGACAACAACTACGGGATCAGTGGCGTGGCACCGGGTGTCCGCATCCAGTCGGTTCGTGCGCTCGGCAAGTGTGGTGGCTATGACTTCGACATCGTTGCGGCGATGACGTGGGCGGTGGGGGGATCAGTCTCCGGCGTACCGGACAACCCCACGCCGGCCAAAGTCGTCAACATGTCTCTCGGCGGTGACGGGCCGTGTTTGCCGAGCTATCAGCAGGCGATCGACCTCGCGACATCGGTCGGAGCGACCGTGGTCGTCGCCGCAGGAAATTCCGCCGCACCGGTGACGGACTTCACCCCGGCCAACTGCTCGGGTGTCCTCTCGGTGACGGCGACGAGTTCCGCGGGGAGCCGGGCGTATTACAGCAACTATGGGGTGAGCCCCGGGCAGGTGTCGCTGTCGGCTCCAGGTGGCGACTTCTCCGTGGACCAGGGAATTTATTCGACCTTCAACAGCGGTGCCACCGTCCCGGCCGCACCCACCTTCAATCGCTATCAAGGCACCTCGATGGCGACGCCCCACGTGGCCGCCGGCGCCGCACTGCTCTACTCCCTCGGCGTCACCGGATCGACCGCGATCCGTCAGCAGCTCGTCACGGCTGTCCAGCCTTATCCGGCCGGCTCGAACTGCACGCAGGTCTCCTGCGGCGCGGGAATCCTCGACCTGAGCCTGTTGGCGCAGGCCGTGCCACCGGATGCCCCGGTCAATCTGGTTCACGAGCAGATCGACGCATCGAGCATCAGGCTGACGTGGACGCCACCGACTGGCGGCCCACCAATCACCGGCTACGACGTGCAGACAAGTACGGATAATGGTGCGAGTTGGTATGACGAGACCACCACCGTCGAGCCGCAGGCCATGATCGAACTCAAGGCCGGGATCGGGTACCGCTTCCGTGTCGCCGCCACGTCGAGCACCCGACGCGGTGCCTGGTCCGTGCCGACCGGCGTCGTCGAACTCAGCGATGTCACGGAGCCGGGAGCTCCGACGCAGGTGCGTGCCAAGCCCCGTGACACCGGAATTACGGTGACCTGGGAGGCACCGGTGTTCGATGGTGGTGCTCCGCTCGGCGAGTACGTCGTCACCGCAGAGCCCGGCCGCCACCTGTGCGCGAGCGATGGGCTCAGTTGCGTTATCAGCGGGCTCGACAACGGGCGCACCTACACGGTGACCGTCACGGCCTCGAACACGGCCGGTTTGACATCAGTGGCGAGCACCGAGGTCACGGCCACGCCGCGCACGACTCCCGGGGCCGTCTCGAATGTCACGGTGACCTACAAGGGGTCCGGCCGCGATCGGACGGCGGTCATCCGATGGTCTGCACCCGAGGACGATGGTGGTGCACCGGTAACGCGCTATCGAGCGCATGCGAAGCAGGTTGGCAAGAGCTACGGGTCATGGACTTATTCCACCAAGCGCGTCGTGAAGTTGTCGGTGCGTCAGGGCAAGGACTACCGCGTCCAGATCCAGGCGCGCAATGCGGCCGGATACGGGGAGAAGCGGACGATTCGCATCGGCTTCTAGCGGCTTGTCAGCGAGAGTGGGCAAGCGCTGACAGACTCACGTCATGATTCCCTACGCGCCTGAGCGCGTCCCGATTGGCGAGTCGGTACGTCGCGGCCGCGAGTTCCTCGAGCGCATGGATGCGCGACGCAGCGTTCGCCAATTCAGTGCTGATCCGGTCCCCCGTGAACTCATCGAGATTGCGGTGGCGACGGCGAACACGGCGCCCAGCGGTGCGCACCAGCAGCCCTGGACCTTCGTGGCCGTCGGGGATTCCGATACCAAGCATCGGATTCGTCTTGCGGCCGAGGAAGAGGAGCGTGAGAACTACGAAGGGGGTCGCCTGCCGGAGGCCTGGCGCTCGGCGATCGCTCCGTTGGGGACGACGTCGGACAAGTCCTTCCTCGACGTCGTTCCGTGGATCGTCGTCGTCTTCGCGCAGAAGTCCACTCCGATGCCGGACGGAAGCCTGCGCAAGAACTACTACGTGAATGAATCCGTGGGGATCGCCTGCGGCCTCTTCATCGCGTCGTTGCACTCGATGGGCTTGGCGACGCTCACGCATACGCCCAACCCGATGGCCTTCCTCACGGAGATTCTGCGGCGGCCATCCACGGAACGCCCGTACATCCTCTTCCCGGTCGGCTACGCGGCCGCGGACTGCACCGTGCCGGACCTCGTCCGCAAACCGCTCGACGAGGCGCTGCACTTCGCCACGCCCTGAATCGCTCCTGGGACACAGGGGCACCTCTGGTAGTGCTGAGATTTCTCGGGCGAGATCATCCAGCTCCCTCAGGTACTCTCACCCGGTGCGTTCGATGAGGATTTCCCTGCTCCGAAATGTCTTGGCGATGGCCGCCGCCTCCCTCCTTGCGGCGGGAGCTCTCATGCCTGCGCATGCCGCAACGCCGAGTCAGGCCGCGAGCGAGTCGTCTCGCCAGCCGATGGATGCCGTCGCCGCACGCTCTGCGAGCGCCTTGGAGAATTGGATCCCGCGCGGCACCGCGGCGGATCCGCGCGCGGACATGACACCGGTGACGTTCCTCGTCGGGCTCAAGCGCGATAACAGCAAACTCACCGCCGAGGCGCTGCGGCGTTCCAACCCCGACGAACTGGTCTACCGCGACTTCCTCGAGCTCGTCGATGCTGGCAAGGAGTATGGCGCAAACGCCAAGACTCTGAAGAAGGTGCGCAATGCCGCCAAGCGGGCGGGATTGAAGATCCAGATCGATCCCGGTCGGCTCTTCGCGCGACTGACCGGCACCGTGGCCACATGGAATGACGTGCTCGGACTCAAGGTGGAGAAGAGCGCCGCGAGCGATGGCAATCCATATACCGTGTACACCGCATCGGTGAAGGGGGAGTTCCCGTCACCGCCGGCGGCGTTCAAGTCCTCCACCACCGAGTGGCTCACCGTCTATGCGCTGTACGAGCCGGAGTTTGACAACCCCGGCGTTGATCCAGCGATCGTTGATGAGCTGTCGCTCCTCCTGTCTTCGCCAGGCTCGCCGGAGGCGTGGCCGAAGAACACGGGCACCCTGCCTCCCGGCACGTGTGATGCCCCAGCCCTCACCTCGGGCAAGGTCTTCGCCCCGGGTCAGTTGACGACGGCGTACGGCGCTTCCGAATGGACCAAGAAGCGCATGACCGGCAAGGGCACCCGGCTGGCAATCGTGTCCCTCGGTGGTGGCTTCAACGAGGCCGATCTGGACGCGGCCGCGGAGTGCTTCGGCTTCACCATGCCGACGATCAATGTCGTGACGACCAATGGCGTCACCAGTCCCTTAGTCAATGCCAGCCTCGAAACACACCTTGACCTCATCACGGCCGCCTCGGCGATGCCGAAGGCCGAGACGATCCACCTAGTCGAGGCCGGGAGTCAGTTAGTGGGTCTGGTGGATGCGCTGGCGAAGTCGCTCGACATTGACGGTGCTCCGGCGGATGCGGTGTCGATCTCCTACGGTGCGTGCGAGTACGAATACGCATCGGGAACTGGTCTCGGTCCGCTCGTGACCTTGACCGAGGATCTCCTCCAGATGGCGGCTGTCGTCGGCACGTCCGTGGTCGTCTCTGCGGGCGATCACGGCACAAGCGCCTGCGGCGGGTCCTTCAACGATGAACCCACCGTGCAGTACCCGGCGAGCTCACCGTGGGTGACGGCGGTAGGGGGCACGCGGCTGACCCTGAAGTCGGACAACACCCGCCGGTCCGAGGTCGTCTGGAACGACCTCCCATTCGTGGGAGACGAGCCCGCACCCGGGCCCGCCGGAGCAGGCGGTCCCAGCGGACTGTTTGCTCGCCCCGGGTACCAGCGGGGCGTGACCCCGGTGGGGCCGCGCATGCTCCCCGATGTTGCCCTCCTGGCTGATATGCGGCCCGGCTGGCCGGTCGTGTACGGCGACCTGCTCGGGACGGTGGGGGGCACCAGTGGGTCCAGTCCCTTCTTTGCTTCTCACCTGGCCCTCATCGCGGCGAAGGAGCGTAGTCGCGGCTATCCCGTTCTTGGTTTCGTCAATCCGTGGATCTACGAAGCGGCAGGGACAGCGAACAATCCGTTCTACGACGTGGTTTCGGGCTCCAATGCCGTGGAGATGACCGGGTGTTGCTCTGCGTATGCCGGCTACGACATGGCCAGCGGGCTCGGCGCGCCGTCGATGGACGCGCTCTATAAGAGCCTTCCCTCTCCGGCGGGCTGATCCCCTCACGCGTGACGGCCGGTGTCTGCGGGCTGCGGCAAGTACCCCTCACGACGCACGGAGGACTGTTAGCGTCGCGCTCAGCAGGTGATCTCGAGTCGGAACGCCGACTCGGCTGACGAGAGGGGACACCATGCGCGACCGGCGAATCGTGACCGTGGCGGCGGGTGTCCTGGCGGCCACGTCCCTGGTGCTCACGGGCTGTGGCGGTGGGTCCTCCAGCGATAACACCGCGGTGGTCGATCAACTCATGCAGGAGATTGGTGACGAGGGCATCGATGAGACGGCCCGCTCCTGCATTCGAGATTCCCTCATGGGCTACTCGGCCGAAGACCTCGACCTGCTGGCTAACGGCAAGTCCGATGCAGACATCTCGCCGGAACTCCAGGAGAAGGTCGTGAACATGATGATGACCTGCCTCGGGGACACGAACTAGGGTCCTAAGCGCGCACAACCCTGAGCGTTCCGGAGCGCCGCCGTAGTGCGGATTTCCGCCGGGCTGAGTCTTTCGACTCCCGCCGCTAAACCATGCTTTTCGGCCCCGATTCCCTGGTTTTCCGGCGGAAGATTGCGCGCGGGTCACGCTCACGGAGGCGAACCCTGTTCACCGCACGGGCATGGAGTTTGCTCACCGCGCGAATGCCGCACGCGCGTGGTGTCTGCTCACCGGGCGAATGCCGCACGCAGGCGCGTGATGAAGTTCGCCGGCCCCACGGCATCGGGCCACACCCATCGAATGAATCGTGCACCGCCAATCTCCAGATCAGCCTGTCGCGACTTCTCACGCATGATGTCCACACGCGAGGTGTACTTCACCGCTCCATCAGCCTCGCCGATCACGCCGAATTCCGGCCACCAGAAGTCCACCCGGTACTCGCGACCGCTCGCGCCGCGCAGCCAGGTCTGCGTCTGCGGAAGTGGCAATCCGGCTTGCACCATGCGCGCCCAGGACACCGCCTCCAGCGGCGTCTCCACTCCTGGCTGAACCATCGAGAGCGCCTCGCGGACCCTTCTGACGCCCTGGCGCGGGCACCGGGCAAGCGCTGCTTCGATGACCTCCCGTGTGTGTGGGTCGGCGATGCGTTGGGTGCATGCCCAGTCTGTCCGCTGTTCGTCAATGTTCATGCGGTGGCCATCCCACGTGATGACGTGTGGCTCATCCCACTGAATCTGTCGTCGTAGCCCCATGCTCATCGTGGCGGCCGCGAGATGGGGGGCCAGCGAGGTCTCCCGCCCGAGGTCAAGGGCGGTGCGTAGCGGTGATGTCACGACGTAGACGTCTGACCTCGGCTCCTCCTGGTCAGGGGTGGCACGCCGGACGTCGTTCACCCGGCGACCACCGGCATGGCGATGAGCGACGGGAAGGCGCACCACATCGGCTTCGTCGATGACGCCAAGTTGAATGCGAACGCCGCCCCGCGAGCCAGGTCGAGCACCGCGAGGTACGACGATGGTGGGGAGAGGTGGCGGCTCGGCGAGGATTGGCACATCCCACAGGAGGGCACCCGCCGAACTCGACATCACGGAGGGCAGGCCACGAGCGTGGAACTCCCGCGCTCGCGCGCAGGCCAGCGACCACGCGGTCGTGACGAGGGGTTTGCCGGCGGAGTAGAGGCCGCGCCGCAGACGAGTGATCTGTCCGTTGCGCGTCGCTCGTTCGAGTTGGTGGGCGGGGACACCGAGGGCGGCGGCTTGTCCGGTCGTGAAGGGCGCGTCGCCGTACGCGGTCCACAGGCGATGAAGCGAATCAGTGAGATACACACCAGCAGATTGCGCGACCGCCGGTGTGCGATGCAGGGTGTCGCCGACTCCCTGTGGATAACCAACTCCGCTCGGTGGATGTGTGGGCAGCTCCGCGGGCTACTACCTCCGCAATCTTCCGCCGCTAAACCATGCTTTTCGGCCCCGATTCCGTGGTTTTCCGGCGGAAGAGTGCGGGTGGACCGAGCGGGCCCTGAGCGTCAGTCGACGCGGTGGGCCCGCAGCGTGTAGGTGAGGGGGAGTCGCTCGCGCCCTTCGGTGAGGCGCCACTCCCCGTCGGGGCCCGCAACCATCTTGCCGGGTAGTGCCTCCCAGGGGCAGCTGTCATGTTCGAGAAGGATGTCCAACTCCATTCCGGTGTTGAGGATGGCCATCACCGTCTCCGCCAGTCCGTGATTCCACGAGTGCGAACGCGCGGCGGCGAATGTTGTGTCGACGGGCAGGTACGACCCGTCGTGTTCGTCGGTGACGGGCTTCGGTGTCTCAAAGTACGGGTAGTCGACGACGAGGGCACCGTCCATTGACTCGTCGATCGCCCACAGCATCGGATGCCCCTCGCGAATGTGCAGGGTGCCACCGGGGACGAGGAGGTCATGGGCAACCTGTGCCCAACGGCGCACGTCGGGGAGCCAGCACAGCGCACCGATTCCCGTGAAGACCAGATCGAACCGTTCGGTGCCGAGGACGTCAGTGGCGGCGTAAACATCGGACTGGATGAACTCCACGTCCGGCCCCGCCTGTTCGCTGAGCGCACTCGCCTGGGCTAGGGACTCACCGGAAAAATCCAGCCCCACCATCTCGGCGCCTAGGCGGGCCAGCGAAAGGGTGTCGGTGCCGATGTGGCATTGCAGATGCACGCCTCGGACGCCGGTGAGATCACCGAGAAGGGGTGCATCAAAGGTGACGACGTCGCTGAGATATTCGGGGTCGTCGATGAAGCGCGTTACGCCATAGCCCTCGGCTCGGGCATGGGCGGGAGCTCGCTCATCCCAAGCCTGCAGGTTCTCTAGGTAGTAGTCCTGGGGAATCACAGCGGAGCGCGTGGAATCATCTTCCTTAGGCATGCGTCCACCGTAGTGAGTGGTCACGGTCGGACCGGTACTGGACACAGTGGCCACAACGCGACAGGCTCAGCGGGTGCCAGAGTCGCCCACCCATGCCGATCCATTCCCTGAAGCCGATCCGTCGAGTGATGAGGTCCTCGAGGACCTGAAGGCCGCAGAGCGCAAGGGTGGCTGGAAGGGTTGGCTCCCCAAGATCATTCTCACGATCCTTGGGATCGCCCTCGCCTACTTCATCTTCCGCTACATGGCGGACAACTTTGGCGGCTTCCAGCAGGGTGTTCAGGCGGCATTCTCCATGCCGATCGGCTGGACCATCGCTGCCATCGTGGCAGCGATCCTTGCGATCGGGGTCTATCCGCTGACGGCACCTGCGGCGATTCCGGGCCTGCATTACTGGCCGGCCTTCGTCGACCGCCAGGGCGGCTTTGCGATCTCCACCACAATCCCCTTCGGCGGTGGGCCCATCGCCGTAGGCACCCAGTACGCGATCCTCGCGAGGTACGGCGTCAAGCAACGACTTGCGGCGGCCGCCGTTGCGGCAGATGCGATCTGGACCTACCTCATGACGTTCGGCGCGCCCGGGGTGTCCCTTATCCTGCTGTGGGTCTTCGAGCGTCGCACACTCAATGGCGATGAGTGCGGGGCGATCTCCTGCACGACGATTGACCTCATTGTCGTGGTGACGGGCGTCATCTGCCTAGTGTCGATGCTCGGCATCGCCTTCGTCTTGCGCAGCAAGACCAATGCCCAAAAAGTCGGTCGATTTGCGCAGGGAGCCGTGGGAGGCGTTTTCCGTTTCATTAAGCGCACTCCGCCGAACGTCTTCGACTCGGTCGTCGGCTTCAATGACACCGCGGCCGACATGGTGGGCAGGCGATGGAAGCAGATCACCGTGGCGAATATCGCCGCTCAACTCACGCCAATGCTCGTCATCATCGCTGCGCTCGAGGGAGTTGGCGCTTCCAAGGTCTCACCGCTGGAGGTCTTCGCGGCCTACTCTGTCGCACTCCTCCTCACGACCGTGCCGCTCGCACCAGGAGGAGCGGGCACGGTGGACGCAGCGCTCATCGGGATGCTGGTGGCCTTCGGTGCCAGCATGGAACAGGCGGTTGCTGCCGATGTGATCTGGCGAGCCTTCTGCTTCCTGCCGCAGATGGTGGTCGGCTGGATTGGGGTCAGCGTTTTCGCGATCCAGCGACGGATGGGACGCCGACGCGAGGCGCCGGCCGCGAACTAGTGGCTGTCGGCGGCTTCGCGATCGAGACCGCGACCGTAGAACACCTGGGATATAACCACCCAGGCGGCGTAGATCACCAACATGGGGATGTACACGGTGTAGTTCTGCGAGAGGAAGCCGAAGATCCCGAAGACGGCGGCCACGAGGATGAATCCAAAGATAATGCCGGAGGCTAGGTGCCCCTTGACGGCCTCGTGGCTGCTCATGAATCCTCCTCGCCGATGGTGATCAGAGCCTAGCGAGGCCCGATGGGCCCGCGGCGCAGGGCCCGTTCAACGCGCAACAGACCGGCCCGTCCCCCTACCGTCGTGGGATGCGTGTCATTCCCCTCGTCATCGGCGCCGCCGCTTCGGCTCTCCTTGTCACCGGGTGCTCTGGCGCGGCCAGTGACTTGGCCGCCACAGCGAGCACCGACTCCACTAGCAGTTCGACGGCTTCCCCGGCGCCGGAACCGCAGCCCGAGTCAACAATGGACTCGACTCCCGAGGACGCCGGCGGAGCCGCCGTGGATCAGGTTAAGCCGCAGGCGAAGGGGATGGCTGTCGATGCCTTCGCGGACGCCGTGCTTGATCAGTTGAAGTTCTCCGGACCCGGCACCCTGAGCGATCAACTCGTCACCATCGCGATGAGCCCGCTGACCCGGCAGATGGCGTCGTCGGCCGACATCAGCACGCGGCTCGACTCCAAGGGTGCCAAGGTGATTTTCACGCTGGCCGGCGGCGATGTGACATGCAAGATCACGGTCACCGATGCGCCCGCCGCGCGTGGAGTCAACTGCGTCGCGTGACCGTGTCACCACTCCAGCGGACAACGCACGGTGGAGCGTGGCAGCGTTAACTTCATCAGATAGCGGGTGATCGGCTTGTCGACGCACTGTGAGGTGCGCCCGTAGATGATGTGATGGGTCCCGCCGTACTGGATGGCCTTGGCTCCCACGAATGCCGCGGTCATGTCTTGAGCCGCACTCCACGGCGTGCGGTTGTCTCCGATGGAGTTCGAGATGAGCGGTGCGGTCGGCAAGGTGAGTGGTGTGGTGATTGGCTTGAGGGGCCGACCGAGTGCGGGCAGCCCGGCACACTGGGCACCTTCCCGCAGGACGGACTGACCGATATGCACGCCGCCGGCCGCAGCCCCCATCTCGGCGAGTTCGGCCAGGGTCTCCTCGCTCGGGCGATCGGTCATGTCGGAGCAGTTCACGTAGGTCCACTGCGGGTCGAACCAGCCCTTGGCGAGCGGCTGAGTATCGAGCATGCCGGCTACGCGCCGACCATCGGCGACTGAGCGTGATCGCACCGCAGTATTGAGCGCATCAAGGAGGTCAGCGATGTTGCCCCACGTCGTTTGGAATGACGCCCAAGAGATGATGCTGCGCCCCACCTCCCAACGCGTCGTGCGCCCACCGGATCCGTCCGGGAGCGTGCGCTCGTCCAGCGCCGACATGACCCGTTCATAACGTCGCTCGTACTTCGGACCCAGCGCACCCAACGCGATATCGATCGCGGCGGGGTCATCCCACGTGTGCTCGCGCGCCCACAGTTCCACCGTGGATTTTGGTGAGATGGTGCCGTCGAGGAGCATTGCGCGCACGTGTTGTGGGAAAAGTTGCGCGTACGCGCGGCCCACCGTGGTGCCGTAGCTCATGCCCCAGAAGGTGATGGTGTCCTCACCCAAGGCCCGTCGGAGTGCATCGATGTCGTGAGCTGCCTGCCAGGTCCCGAGGTAGGGGGCCTCTGAACGGTTGGCGGCAAGGCACGCGGCATTGCCCTTGGCTGTTACGCGGACGTACTTGGTCGTCCAGGCGAGCCAGTCGACCGGACCCGTGGCGGGAGGTGACACGTCCTTCATTGAGCAACCGGCCACCGAGGGTTGTGACCCGCCCACCCCTCGCGGGTCCCAGGCGACAAGGTCGAAGCGATCGCGAACCTTCTTCGGCAGCAGCGAGGCAACCCAAGTGATGTTGCTCACCGCGTTGGAACCGGGACCGCCGGGGTTGAAGGTGAGAATGCCGATGCGTTTGGCCGGCTTGCCGGCCGGGATCTTGGCCACCGAGATCTGGTACGAGCCTCCCGCGGAGGTATTGCCCCAGTCGCGGGGGACCGTGAGCGTCGAGCAGCGCGCATTGGCCGGCAGCCAGGAGCCACAGCCACGCCAGGCGAGTGTGCCCGCGGCAGGTGCTGCGACATGCGCCGGATTGGTGACCGATGTGTCTGGTGTGGTCGCCTGGGCCGCGGGCGCGGCAAAGGGGAGCAGGCCCGCCACCACGGCAGCAATCGGGATGACGGCCAGGGCTCTGCGCATCCGCCCAGGCTAACTGCTGTGCGAGCGGGATCGCGGCCGAGCGACGCTAGGCAAGGAGTCGATCAATGGTGGCGGCCAATGCGGACTCGGGCTGTGCGCCCACGACGCGGTCCACCGGCTGGCCATTGCGCAGGAATACGAGTGTGGGGATCGAACTGGCGTCAAAGCGACGTGCGCTTTGTGGACTGTCGTCCACATTGACCTTGACCACCTTGATGCGTCCGGCGTAGCGCGCGGCCAACTTCTCCAGCACGGGAGCCACCATGCGGCAGGGGCCACACCAAGGGGCCCACAAATCGACCAGCACGAGTTGGTTCGTGTCCGTGACCGAGTCAAAGTCGGCATCGGTCGCGTCCGCGATCCAGGGCAGGGGCTTTTTGCACTGCGCGCATTGGGGTCGCCCCTTGGAAGCGGCGGGCGTGCGGTTCTTGGTGCCGCAGTCGGGGCAGGCGACGACGCGTGAACTCATGGCACCAGTCTGCCAAAGTCAGGCGGTACGGTGCAGCGTGTGAAGCCTGCCATCGTCGCCCACCGTGGCGCGAGCGCCTATCTCCCTGAGAGCACCCTGCCGGCGAAGGCCCTCGCGGTGGCGCAGGGAGCCGACTATGTCGAGCACGACATTGTCATGACGCGTGACAACGAACTCCTCGTCAATCACGATCTGTGGCTCGATGAGGTGAGCGATGTGGCCGAGCGGTTCCCGGGGCGTGCCCGTGAGGACGGCCACTTCTACGTCATTGACTTCGACCTGGAGGAGATCCTCACGCTCGGGGTCTCCTCCCGTTTCCGGGTGGTCGACGGAGACGTGCTCCCGGTCTGGCCGGATCGGTATCCGGTGTGGCAGGGCCGCTTCGGCTTCCACACCTTCGAGGAGGAGCTGCAGTTCCTCGCCGGGATCGAGCACAGCACCGGGCGTCGCGTCGGCATCTTCACCGAACTCAAGTCCCCTTGGTTCCACGAGCGTGAAGGAGGCGATCTCGCGGCCGCGGTGTACGACGTTCTCGGTCGCTATGGATACCGCACCGCTGCAGACGGGTGTCGGGTGATGAGCTTCGATCCTCAAGCCCTTCGACATATTCGCGAGGAGATCGCCCCGCGCACCGGCATCACGGTGCCGCTCACGCAACTCATTGGCCGCACCGCTGATCAGGAGGTCTTCGAGCGGCTGCCGAGTGGTGAGTGGGTTAACTACGACGTCGACTGGATGCGCGATCCCACGCGGGTGGGTGCCCTCGCTGAGTGGGCCGACGGCATTGGGCCGGACATCGCCATGCTCCTCGACCAAGCTGATGCCGGTGGGCTCCGCGTGAACGACCTTGCGTCGGCTGCTCAGGCAGCGGGGATGTACGTCACGCCCTGGACCTTGCGAGCCGATGCCCTGCCTCCGGGAGCAGATTCTTACGGCGAGGTCTTTGACCTCCTAGCAAGAGATGCGTTGGTCGATGCCGTCATCACCGACTTCCCAGATCTCGCCGAGGCGTGCCGGACGGCCTCCTAGCGTCGAGTATCAGTGAGGATCTGCTGGCTGGCGAAGCGCCCGGGGGCACCGATCACGCAGCCGCCGGGGTGGGTGCCGGAGCCGCACTGGTAGTAGCCGCGGATCGGCGTTCGGTAGTCGCTGTAGCCGGGGGCGGGCCGGAAGAAGTACATCTGGTGCGGGAAGAACTCCCCGGCGTAGATATTGCCCTCTGACAGGCCCGTCCGTGACTCGATCGTCTCGGGCGTGACGATCTCGCGCTGGAGCACGAGATCGTTGAAGTTGGGGAAGAAGCGCTGCATAGTCGCCTGCACCCGGTCGGCCATGTTCTCCGCCTGAGCATCCCAGGTGCTGTCCTTAAGCTTGTACGGGGTGTACATCACGTAGCACGACATGACGTGCTTGCCCGGGGGCGCCATGTCCGGGTCGATGAACGACTGGATCGACGCGTCGATGTAGGGATGCTCGCTATACCAGCCGTACTTCGCGGCGTCGTAGGCCCGCTCCATGTATTCGACGGTGGGAGCGATGTTGATGAAGCCGCCGTACTGGTCGGTGCGGTCACCGAGCGCGGGATAGTGCGGCACGCCATCGAGGGCGAAGTTGACCTTCGACGTGATGCCCTGGAAACGGAATCGCTGGATGGTCTCGACAAGGTCTGCCGGCAGCTCGCGGGGGTCGGCGATCTGCAAGAAGGTACGCCGCGGATCGAGGGAGCTGACCACGACCGGCGCGCGGAACTCGGTGCCGTCGGCGAGAGCGACGCCACGGACCTCGCCCCCTTCGGTGATCAAGGCGGAGACGTGGGAGTTGAGTCGGATGTCAGCGCCGTAGGCGGTCGCCGCGCGGGCGAGCACCTGGGTGAAGCCACCGTTGCCGCCCTTGTGGAAGGACCAGGAGCCGCCGAGGCCGTCGTGCTCGCCCATGGAGAGGTAGAGCCAGTTGATGCCCGACCCGGGCGACATCGGACCGAGTTTGATGCCGACGCACGCGGCTGAGCAAATCGTCGCTTTGATGATGTCGGACTCGAGGTAGTCGTCGACGAAGTCGGAGATGCTGCCCGTGAGCAGGCGCACGGTGTCATGCAGGAGCTTCTTGTCGGCATTGCCGAGATGCTTCACCAGCCAGGCCATCCGCTCGGTGTCGGCCGGGTCATCGCTGAAGAGATTTGGCGGGATGCTGTCAAAGAGCGGGCGAATGAACTGCCTAACGCGCGACGTGTCGTGTTCGAAGCGCTCCATGCCATCGACGTCAGCCTTGGAGTGCCGGGCGATCTCCTGACGGTTGACGGCGGCGTCGGGGCCGATGAGGAAGTAGTCGCCATTGTCCATGGGCGCGAAGTGTGAGCGCATGTAGAGCGGCATGAAGCCGAAGCGCACGAGATCGAGCTCGGCGATGATTTCCGGTCGCAGCAGGCTGAGCGCGTAGGAGAACGTCGTGAAGTTGAATCCGGGGCGCAGCTCCTCCGTGATCGCGGCTCCGCCGACGATGTTGTGCTGCTCGAGGACCAGGACTCGCTGACCGGCCTTTGCGAGATAGGCGGCGTTGGTGAGACCGTTGTGGCCACCACCGATCACGATGGCGTCGTAGCGTTGGGTGTCGGTCATGTCAGGCCGTCTTCCTCTCCGGGTTGTAGAACGGCAGCTTTGTCACAGTGGCGCGCACGTTGATGTACTCGTGATTGACGGTCTGCTCGATGTAAACCTCGGTACCTGGTTCGGCGTACTTCGGCTTGATCCGGGCGATGCCGATATGGCGCTGGAGGACGGGGGAGTACATGAAACTCGTGGCGTAGCCGATGCGCTTGTCCCGGTCGTTGTAGATCATGGTCTCCCAGCCGACCGGGATCTCATCGGGCACGGCGAGTTGGCCACGCGAGTCGAAGAGCTCGTAGAAGTCGGCCCACTCGATGGTGACGCCGACGGTGCTCCAACGCGTGGTGCCGTTGGCTCGCTCGGCAAGGATGGCCTCGCGGCCGATGAATGGTCGTGTGGGGTCGTCGATGCCCTTGAGTAGCCAGCCGAGCCCTAGCTCATCCGGCGTAAAGCGCTCATGCTCGGTGTAGGCGTAGCGACTCGACGTGAACTCCACCCCGATGAGTGGAAGACCCGCCTCGATCCGCGTCATCGACAATGCTTCCTCGCCGTAGGGTCGCAGCCCGTGCGGTCGGCCGGCTTCGAGGATGGCATCGAGAACTTGAAGGGCTTCGCCGCTGGGAACCATGACTTCGTAACCGAGGTCACCGCTGAAGCCGGTGCGACTGACGACAACATTCGCGTCAGCGATCTTCGTCTCCGTGAAGCCGAAGTAGCGGAGGCCGCCGATATCGGAACTCAACGCCGACAGGATCGCCGCCGATCGGGGGCCCTGGAGCGCAAGGGAAGCGAACTCCTCGCTGGCGTCCACGATCTCGACGTCGAACGGGCGCGCAAGCCCGCGGAGATAGCCGGCATTGGGCTCGGCTGCCGTCAGCAGGAATTCATCAGAGGAGAAGCGGAACAGGACGCCGTCTTCCATGACGAATCCCGCGTCGTCGCACCAGATGGTGTACTGCGCCCGACCCGGCTTGAGCCCACGGGCATCACGGGCGAAGACGTAGGAGCAGAAGCGCTCGGCATCCCGTCCGCGGATCCAGTACTTGAACAGTGGGGACGTGTCAAAGAGTCCGGCGGCGTTGCGCACGCCGAAGTATTCGTGCTTGCTGGACAGGTCGAACCGGATGGCCGAGAGGTAGCCGGCCCAATTGCCCCACATCTGCGTCTGGCTGAGTTCAGACAGTCGTGGGTGGAAGGGAGTGGTCCGCATCATGGCGACTCCTACCGCGGTTGGAAGCGAGGTAAACGCCACCTTAGAGCCTTATTGGACGAATGCGCAATAGGCGTTACGGTGCTGCCATGGCACGGATGAACCCGGATGATCGACGCGAGGCGATCATCGAGGCGACTCTCGAGGTCGTGCGGCGTCGGGGAATCGGCGGCACGACGGTCCGTGACGTCGCGGCGGAGTTGGGGACCTCCAGCGGACTCATCCACCACTACTACGCGTCCATGGATGAACTCCTGGCCCAGGCCTTTGCTCGAGTGGCGGGGGACGATCTGGACGCCGTCGTGGCGGCGGTCCGGGCCGAGGTGACCCCACTCGATCAGCTGCGCGCCGTCCTTGATGCGTACTCGCGTTCGGAGGATCCCGATGGGATGCAGGTGTGGCTGGACGCCTGGTCAGAGGCGGCACGCCGACCGGAGTTGCAGCAGCGCTCGCGCGAATTGAACGAGCAGTGGCAGCAACTACTCTCGACCCTGTTGCGCACGGGGGTCGAATCAGGGCAGTTTGTCGTGACGGACGTTGATGCGGCCGCATGGCGGATCTTGGCCATCCTCGACGGTCTCCTCCTACAGGTCGTGGCCCACGCCGATGTCATCACGCGCGCACAGGCAGATCAGTGGGCTCGGGAGGCGGTGGAGCGAGAGGTGGGAATCTCGGCAGGATCCCTCACTCAGTCAGAGGGCAGAATGTCGCCGTCAAGCAACGCCTGATCGACGGAGGCAAAGCTGTACTCGGGTTCTGCGGCAGCCCGCGAGAGCACCCACACCAGATCGAAGCGCTCGTCGGGCCAGTGGTGCGGGACCTCGGTGGCGTTGGCGATGGGGAATCCCCGCACCAGGTGACCCATCGCGCCGTGGTGCCACACGACCAGGGTCGGACGTGCATCGCAGAGGATGGATTCGCGAATGAGTTCCTCGTCACCCCTCGCCACTTCGCTGTCGACGAGGACGCGCAGTCGCCGGCCAATCGGCTCGGCGGTGTCGATCTCACGACGGCTCTTGGCCTCGGCCGATGGCTTGGTGGCCAAAATCCGCTCGGGACGTCGGATCCCGGTGGGCGCGTCGGCCGGCGCTTGAGCGAGCCAGGCCGCCAATGCACCCGCCCTCATCCATCCGCGGACAGACAGAGAATGGTCATCATGCTCCCCGTGGTGGTTAATACCCCGGGGGTTGCCATGATCACTGGGCTTCTCGCCATGGCGAATGAACATCACGACGGTGGGAGCCCGGGCCGGGTCCAGGGGTGTCACATGGACCATCGGCGGAACGTAGCACGCGATGACACCGCGTTGATGCCGACCAGGATTGTCGCTCGACGTGGCGACCGCCTAGCCTGCGGGCATGACCGGATCCGGACCGCTGACCGTGGCAGCCGTCGGTGCCGTCATTCGGGCATATCGGAAGGCTTCGGGATTGAGCCAGAAGGACCTGGCCAAACTGGGCGGGGTCTCGCGAGCCACCTTGAACTATTTGGAGAGCGGCCGAGAGGACATGGAGATCGGCGCGAGCAGACTCTTTGCCCTGCTCGACGTCCTCGGGGTCCCTCTGGCAGTCCCCGCCCAGATAGATCGGGCAGCCGACGACGCAGCACTTGAGGCGAGTGTTCGCCATCTTGGCGCTGCGCGCCGGCGCCTCAGCGTCTCCCAGATCGTGGAGGCCCTGGCCGCCGGACGAGTACCTGAAGACTCCGCCCCGGTCCTTGCTGCGTACTTTGCCGCCGTAGACACCGGGGAGGCCGTGCTGGCGGTACGGACAGCAGCCGTGCGATCCGGTCATGCGCCGAAGGACATCTGGCGCAACGCGCGCACCTTGGCCAAGACCCTCGGGGTTGATCGGCCCGAGTGGCATCGCGGGGGCTAAGGCCCCGTCCCTCAGCGCCACGTCCAGCCCCTGGCGCGTTTTTGGATGTCGTCCACACCTGACGAAGTCGACGCAATGTGTCGACAGAAGTGGATACTCCAGGGCCAAGATGTCGAATGGATTTGACATCGCTGAGATATCTGTTTACCTTGTGTTCATGTTCACTGATCGGGTACGCCGGGCCTTCCGGGCTGTGTCGCGCCATGTGGACGTCCTGCCGGACACCCTGGTGCTCCGTGCACTTGAGGGCGGCCACCCTGCGCAGTCGCACCGCTAGCCTTCGGCCCACCATTTCACCAGCCCCCAGCCGAGGGGTGTCTACTCGACCGGTCCATGCCCCTTCAGGTGGGGATGCATGGGATCGGGGCCGTCGTCCAACTGGTCCTCGGGCAAGATCTCTCGCTCCACATCCGAAGCGTGAATAGTGTGGAACATGGCCCACAGCGCCCAAGCCGCGAAGGCGATGGTCACGCCGCCCACGGCGATCCAGGCCAGCACAGTCGGCAGGCGCGTGAGGTAGTACATCCCAAACGCCAAGGAGCCGGCGAGCGGAATGGTGACCACCCACGCCAGGACCATCTCGCCGACGACCTTCCAGTTCGCACCCTTTCCTGACCCGATGCCCGCACCGACCACGGACGAAGCAGCAGCGTGGGTGGTCGAGATGGGCATTCCAATGGAAGTAGCTCCGAAGATGGCCGTGACGGCACCGATGTTGGCAGCCACGCCAGTGTTGGCATACAGGGTGGTGAGCCGCAGGCCCATGGTCTCGATGATCTTCCAGCCGCCCCAAAGGGTGCCGAGAGCGATGGCTGAGTACGCAGCGAAGGCCACCCACGTTGGGACGATCACCGTGGATCCGGTCTCGTCCATGCTGGTGTAGCCGGCTCCGAGGAGTAGCGCGGCGATAACTCCCATGGTCTTTTGTGCGTCGTTCGCGCCGTGACCGAAGCTCAGCGCCGCCGCCGACACGACCTGCGTCCCTTTGAAGACGGGGTGATTGTCATGCCACTTGGTGATTCTCTGCACGAGCCCAACGAGGTACACCGCGAGAAACGCAATCGAGAGCGCGACTACGGGCGAGGCGATGATGCCGATGGCAGCCTTGCTCACGCTCCCCCAGTCGATCGCGGAGAGCCCGCCAGCTGCCAAGCCTGCACCGACCAGGCCTCCGATGATGGCGTGGCTCGACGACGAGGGCATGCCGACGGCCCAGGTGATGTAGTTCCAGGCGATCGCGGCAAAGAGGGCAGAGAAGATCACCGCAAGCGTGGCCTTCTCCGCATTCACGGTCTTGGCGACGGTATTCGCCACGGCAGTGCCAACGATGAAGAAGGCCGCGAAATTGAAGAACGCAGAGAACGGGGGGGCCCACTTTGCCGGCAAGGCACGGGTGGCGACAACCGTGGCCACGGCGTTCGCGGCGTCGTGAAAGCCGTTGGTGAAGTCGAAGATGAGTGCGAGCGCGACCACCAGAATGATCGCGATCAAGAACCAGTCCAAAGAGGCCCTCCGAGAGTTCACCGTGTGTTTGCTGAGGGGATTGTTCCCGTACACGCTGAGGTGGACCCGGGGCGCCCCCTTTGTTCACCTATTGTTCACCTGCGCCTCCCCGTTGGATCCGGAAGCCCTAGCCTGGCCCCGTGACGACAACGGAGACCACTCCCGCCCGCAAGCGTCGCACCTGGCGCTGGGTCTTGGGCACGATCGGAGTGGTGCTGCTCCTGGTGGTGGCCACCGCTTCCTCGTTCGCCCAGTGGACGGTGAAGCGCAGCTGGCCGCAGACCGAAGGTCAGATCGAACTCGCGGGGCTTGCCTCAACCGTCAATGTCGTACGCGATGACCTTGGTATCCCGACGATCTACGGCGATTCCGACACCGATCTGATGTTCGCCCAGGGTTATGTCCATGCCCAGGATCGCTTCTGGGAGATGGATGTACGTCGGCACATCACGGCGGGCCGCTTGGCGGAGATGTTCGGTGAGAGCCAGGTGCCCACCGACTCTTTCCTGCGCACTCTCGGCTGGCGCCGCATTGCCGAAGAGGAGTTGGGGCTGCTGAGCGATCACTCGCTCGACATGCTGGACGCCTACGCTTCAGGCGTCAATGCCTACCTTGACGGGCGCCCCAAGGTCGACATCAGCCTGGAATACACGGTCCTGTCGCTGCAGAATCCTGATTACGTCATCGAGCCCTGGGTCCCCGCGGACTCGGTGGCCTGGCTCAAGGCACTCGCGTGGGATCTGCGCGGCAACATGTCCGATGAGATCGCCCGCGTTGTCTACGCCTCAACGACATCGATCGACCAGGCGGAGCAGGTTTTCCCGCCCTACCCCTACGACCGCAACCGCCCGATCATCGAAGGCGGATCCGTCACTGACGGTGCCTACATTCCCGACTCGGTGACATCCGCATCCGCAGCCATGTCGGTGATGCCGCAGGAGGTCCCCGCGATCGCCGACACCCTCCTCGCGATCGGTGCAACAGCGGAGTTGCTCGATCCCTGGCTCGGACCCAGTGGCGATGGGATCGGCTCGAACTCATGGGCGGTCTCCGGGCAGCACACGCAGACGGGCCTGCCGATCCTGGCCAATGACCCGCACCTCGGACCCGCGATGCCGAGCCTGTGGTTTCAGTCCGGGCTTCGCTGCCGCACCGCGTCACCGGACTGCACGCTGCAGGTCGCCGGTTGGACGATGGCCGGGCTGCCCGGAGTCTTTATCGGACACACGGACCGCTTTGCGTGGGGCTTCACCAACACCGGCCCGGACGTCACGGACCTCGTGCTCACCAAGGTCGAGGGCGACTCCTATGAGTACGACGGCCAGATTGTGCCGCTGACCACGCGCACCGAGACGATCAAGGTGGCGGGCGGAGACCCGGTCGAAATCACCGTGCGGTCCACGGATTCCGGGCCACTCATCTCGGATGTGGCCGAGGCCGGCGACACCTTCGTCATGGTGGGCGAGGACGCTCCGGTGCCAGCGCCCGGCTACGCCAGCGCTCCGGAGGTGCCTCGCGACGGCGGCTACGCCGTCGCGCTGCGTTGGACCGCGCTCACCCCCGCACCGACCTTCGATGCGTTTGCACTCTTGAACAACGCCGAGGACTTCACCGGCTTCCGCGAGGCGGCTCGAGTCCTCGCGGTCCCCGCGCAGAACCTGCTGTACGCCGATATCGACGGCAACATCGGCTACCAGATGCCCGGTGTCGTTCCGGTGCGGTCGGGCTATGACGGCAAGTGGCCGGTGCCCGGGTGGTCGAGCGATTTCAGCTGGACCGGTCAGATCCCCTTTGACGAACTGCCGTGGACCTACAACCCTGCGGAGGGCTGGATCGTGACGGCCAATCAGGCCGTCATCGGACCGGACTACCCGAACTTCATCACCGACGACTGGTCCTACGGCTCACGCAGTCAACGCATCGTCGACCTCATCGCCGGTCAGATCGCCGATGGTCGACCCTTCACCGTCGCCGACATGCAGTCGATCCAGATGGATAGTTGGAGTGCGAACGCGGACTTCCTCGTCCCCCGGCTGGTTGAGATGCCGGTCTCGGATCAGGCAACGCCAGCGGTCGCGCTCCTCGATGGCTGGGACTACCAGCAGACGCGCGAGTCGGCGGCTGCGGCGTACTTCAACGCGTTCTGGCGCCAACTCATCACCCGCATGTTCGATGCGAAGACCGGTACTGAATTCACCACGGCAAGTGGTGATGACCAGTACTTCGAAGTCATTCGGCGCCTGTGGGATGTGCCCAACGATCCATGGTGGGATGACGCCACGACACCGGAGACCGAGGGTCGTGACGCGGTGATCGCGGCCAGTTTGGATGCGGCCGCCAGTGAGTTGACCGGTCTTCAGGGTGATGACCCGAGTGCGTGGCGTTGGGGCGCCTTGCACACCCTGCTCCTGCAGAACGCGACGCTCGGGTCGTCAGGGATCAGGCCCATCGAGATGCTCTTCAACCGCGGGCCGATCGAGACCGCCGGCGGCAGCGGCATCGTCAATGCGACGGGCTGGACCCCCAGCGAGGGCTACGAGGTGAACTGGGTGCCGAGCATGCGGCAGGTGGTGGACCTGTCGAACTTTGACGCGTCAACCTGGGTGAACCTCACCGGCAATAGCGGCCACGCCTACAACCCGAACTACAGCGATCAGATCGACGCCTGGCAGACCGGTGAGCAGTTCCCCTGGGCGTGGAGTGAGCAGGCCATTGACGAGTCGGCGGAGGCGACCCTCACGCTCGTCCCGGCTGCGGAGGGCTCGTGACGACAACGGGGATCGGGCCGACCACGGGGTCACAGGACATCTCGACCTTGATCGAGCGGATCACTGGGCGTTGGGCACTGTCCTGGCAGGTGATCGTCATCGGCACCGCTCTGACGTACCCGCAGATCGTGCTCACCGGTGGGACGTTGGGTTCGCGCGAGGTCACGCCGGAGCAGTTGCCCACGATGGCCGCGGTGACGGCCGGGGCTGCGGTCCTCGCCGTCAGCTATGCCGTGATCGCCAACTTCACCTTCCTGCGCAACCGGGCTATCAAGCCCATTCCGCTGTGGCTCTACGTCGGCTTTTATCTGAGCGCTGGCTTCATCTATGCCGCGGGCATGGAGGTCGCCGATGACGTACTCGGTGTAGAAACGATCATCCCGATTTGGGTGCGTTTCCTCTTTGCCGGGATCACCACGGTGGCGTTCGGCATGGCGATGTCGCTCCTCCTCGAAGCGCGTGACCGCTTCCGTCGTGAGCGCGCGGCACTGCTCGAGCAAGAGGTGGCGGTGGCCGCCGAGGCGCTGCGTGAGCAGGGCATCGTCGACGGCCTGCGCGGTTCCTTGCGGGGTGAGGTGGATGAGTCGTTGCGCCGGGCGCGCGAACGCATCCTGGCCGCCGCAGCACCGGCTGTCCGTGATTCCAGTGGTGCCGACGCGTGGCATCAGGTGGCCGTGGAGGTCGGTGCCGCCGCCCGCGACTCGGTTCGTCCGCTCAGCCACGCGCTCTGGGAGCAGGCCGAGGCGGAATACCCGAAGCCACGCTTCAAGGGCGTGCTGCGTCAGTTCGTCTCCGCGCCACGCTTCCTCCCGGCCGCGACCGCTGTCTTCATCGGTATTGGCCTACCCGGTGCGGCTATCCGCGCGGTCGGTGCGGCGTGGGCTCCGGTGCTTATTGTGGTTGCTGTTGCCGTGGTCTACGCCGTGCTGCGCATCGCGGACACGTTCATGGCGGCCAGGTCACAGTTGCGCCAGGTGTGGTTCGTCCTGGGCTACCTCGCGACGATGGGCATCGTCCTGTTGGTCGCTTTCCTGCCCGGCGCTGGTTCAGGTGCCGCAGGTGAGGTGGGCGCCATAGTCATTGGCGTCACGGCGGGTATCGTCCTCATTTCGATGGTTGGTGCGCTGGACGATGTGCGCACCCAGGCCCTTGACTCACTGCAGAGTGGCGTCGCTCGCGCCCACATTCGTCAGGAGGCGCAGCGTCGGGAGCTGGCGGTGACCCTGTCGGATCTCGCGCAGCACCTGCACGGTTCGGTGCAGACCCGTCTCACGATGTGTGCCGCGGGCGTTGATCGTGCCGCATTGGACGGTGACGGTGATGCCTATCAGCAGTGTCTGGGTGAGGCCCTCGAGGTGCTCGGTGAGTCAGCCCTTCCCGGGGAGTGGTCAGGAGATGTGGCGGCGGACCTGGCTCGGGTGCAGTCCCTGTGGAACGGGCTGTGCGATCTCGAGATTGAGCTCGACCCAGCGCTGACTGAGCGCGGCGCGACCGGGGTGCGACGCCGACCGGAGGTCGCCGTGGTCGTTGCCGAGGCGGTGGGCAATGCCTACCGCCATGGTGGTGCCTCAAGGGCGACCGTCACCGTGCAGCAGGAGGGGGATGACGTGCTCGTGGACGTGCTGGACAACGGCAGTGGGCCCAACGCGGTCGAGCCGGGGCTCGGCATGGTCACCCTCAACCGACTGAGCCGGGGCCGCGTGCTGCTGGAGTCGGTTCCCGAGGGGGGCCACCTTCGGGTGGATCTGCCGTCGTAGCGGTCCTACCACCAGTGTTCGGGGTAGTCATGCTGGCTGATGAGCCGGCGGGTCATCCATACCAGGGCGATCGCGAGTGTGTCGGCCGTGACCAATGGAATGAGCCGATTCCACGGCGGCCGCTCTGTGGGATCTGACACGGGACGCACTCGTGACAGCCGTCGATAACGACTGTGTCGCGGTTGCGTCATGACTGTCACCTTAGAGCCCAATCCGTGGGTCATCGGGTCTCGTGTCCCGTAACGTGAGCCCATGCCGCGGATGCGTATGCCCGGACAACGTCGCATGGTGCCTGGCGTATTCGTCGCGCCTGCCGTGCTTGTCCTGGCGGCATGCGGTGGACAGTCCAGCGATGTGGCATCGAGTTCGGCCGAGCCGTCATCGTCAACGTCGAGTTCGACAAGTTCTTCGGCGAGTACTTCGGCGGCGCCCACACCGACGTCCGTGTCTCCCAGCCCGGTGCCCACGCCCACGGGAGCACTCTTCGCTGACGTCGCCGAGGTGGAACTGGAGAAGTTTGCCGCCCTCATCGGTCAGCCCACGACCGCGGACGTGTCCGGCTCCCTGCCTCTCTTCACCGCGGATGTCCCGCTCCCTGCGGGAACGATCTCGGGCGCGGGCTTCTTGATGGACTCCTGGCAGGGCGTGGTGACCAACGAGCAGATGCTGGGGCTCGATGACCGGCTGAGCCGTGGCGATCTCGAGAAGTTCGGCGGTGGGGTCCCCGAGGACTGGAAGTTCAACTCCATCAGCACCACGGACACCACGGCGACGCTCGTGGCCACGCGGACAGCCGATGGTCTGCGGCTCGCCGTGGCGACGTACTCCAAGCCCGACAAGGGGGAGCCCGCGACCGAGGTGCGCTTGGAGGCCAAAGCCGATGCGATGGTGGAGCCCGCCTGGCTCGCAACTCTCCCTGCACTTGAGGGTGGCACGGTGGCCGCGGTCGGCGAAGGCGTTGGCGAGGTGCTCATCGACTACTTCCCGGCGGGCAAGGGCCTCGTGACCGTTCGCTGGCGCTATGAAGGCGATCGTCTCCGCGAGATCCAGGATTACCTGATGAGTGGCGCTCTGGAGGTCGCCGGTTTTGAACTCGTCGACCCCGACGCGATCCGGATCGGCGCTTCAGCGTTCGATGTCCAGGCGGGGGAGTGGTCCGGTGAGGTGGTCGTGGGGACCACCGAATTCGAAGGCCAGACGCTCACCGACCTGGTGTGGCTCCTACAGCGGAAGTAGTGCGATGAGTGACGTGACCTTCCGCACCGGTGTGCCGTGCTGGGTTGATCTGATGGTGAACGACGTCGATGCGGCACTTGAGTTCTATGCCGCGACGATGGGATGGCGTGCCGGTGAGCGCTCGGGACCGGAGTTCGGCGGCTACGCCATGTGGTTCGCGGACGACGTTCCCGTCGCGGGTGTCGGACCGATCAATGGTGACTATCCGCCGTCGTGGACCGTGTACGTCGGGACCACGGACATCGAGGCGACACTGGCGTCTGCGGCGGCGTCGGGTGGTCAAGTCCTCGCCCCCACCATGACGATCGGCCCCCTCGGCAAGATGGCGGTGTTGGCGGATCCCGCGATGGCGGTTTTTGGTCTGTGGGAGGCGGCGGACTTCGGCGGATTCGCTCGTCGTGATGAGCCCGGATTCCCCGCGTGGTTTGACGTGCAGTCGACCGATGTGGACGCGACCCGGGCCTTCCTGCGCGGACTCTTCGGCTACACCGAGTCCTCGCCCGATCCGGCTCCTCCCATGGCCGACTACCGACAGCTTGATCTCGATGGCGCGCCGGTCATGGGCTCGATGGGAGCCTTCGCCGCACCGGTGACGTTTTGGATGACGTACTTCGCGGTGGGTGATGTGGACGCCGCCGTGGAGCGCGCAATCAGTGCCGGGGGCACCGTGCTGCATGGGCCGGAGGACACGCCGTTTGGCCGGCTCGCGACCCTGGCTGATCTCGAAGGGGCGGTCTTCTCGCTGGTGGGCTGAGCTGCCGCCGCTACTAGGCTTTGGCGGCGGTCTTGGCGCTCGTGACGAGACTGTCGATCGACTCCTGATCGGTGTCGTCGTCCCAGGTGATGGGTCCGCCGACGAGTCGCTTGTCCTCGGTGGTGACTTCATGCGCGATGGTGAGCGTCCCGCGCGCGATCTGCGTGGACCCATCGCGCGTCACCCACACTTCCACCGGGACGGTGCCTTCCACCTCGACTTCGAGCGGCAGTGAAAAGCGGCCGCCTTCGCGGTGCAGGTCGACTGTCTGCGCGGCGTGACCGTCGACGACAGCCGGCTCAGTCACAGGGACGCGCTCGATTCGCCGCTTGATGTAGCGGGGTCCGGTGAGCACGGCCCAGAAGACGAGTAGGCCGCAGATGATGGCGAGGACCTGAGGGCTGCGGACCCAGGTGAGGACGGTGCCGGCGTTGGGAACGTGCAGGATCTCGCGACCGCCGATCGCGTCGTTGGGGATCAGCCAGGGGTCGATGCGGGGCTTGTTGTCGCCCTGCGCGTACCAGCCGTCCTGCGCGTTGCCGGAGACGAGTCGGTGGACGATGAGGCCGTCGTTCGATCCCTGGATGCCGTAGAGGATGACGTCGCCGAGTTGCCAGCCGTCGTCGTTCCAGGCGAGCACGAGGTCGCCGGTGTGGTAGTTCGGCTCCATCGAGGTGCCCGCGACGGACACCCATGTCGCCTTGCCGCCAAGCGTCGCTGGCCAGGCGAGAATGCCGACGCTGATCACGAAGGCCGCGGTGAAGAGGCCGCTAGCGATCATCCAGATGCGGCGCGCGCGGCTACCTGGGCGACGTATCTCGCGGAGCAGCGTCATGGCGTCTCCACGATGAAGTTCGTCCAGGCGGCGTTCTTTGCGCCGGGGCCCTTGACGAAGATGCCGACGTCCCCGAAGGCGCGCCAGGCCGAGTCCTCCGAGGGCGTTGCTGTGTACGTGAGTGTGGTGGATCCGTTAGTAGCGGTGTAGGTGCCGTGGTCGTAGGTGAAGGACCAGGTGCCGATGGCCGATGAGGTCGCCGTCGCCAAGGTGGCCCAGTTGCTGTTGTGCAGGCGCGCGATCTCGACGTTGCCGGTGTCAAGGAAGCGCAGGGCGACGCCGGTTTGGCTAGTCCGGTCGGCCTGCATGAGGAGCCCGAACTGGCCGGCCCCTTGCTTGGTGATCTGGGAGGTGATTTTTGTGGTGGGAATCGAGATCCAGGGGAGGGTGGCGATGGAAAGGGGAGGGTTGTTTGTTTGTGCGGCAGCCTCGTCGGTCTGCTTGATCACTTCAAAGTCGCCGGGCGTTGCCGACCAAACCTGACCGTCGGCCAGCGTGCGACCGTCCAGATCCTCAGTCTTGTTGGTGGCGAAGCCGTCACTCATGAAGCCGATGACACCCGGTTCGCCGTGTTGCGCATAGAGGTCTGCGCTGGTGATTCCGCCTAGTCCGGCTGCGTATCCGGTCGTTGCTGGGACAAGGATGAGAGCGCCGACGAGCCCGAGCCCGCCGACGACCCTCACCCTCGTGGGCACGGGACTAGCCCACGATCGCCACGGCGATGCTGTCAACCAGCTCGCCGTCTACGTTTTGGGAACTCACGTCGATGGTGACGGTGCTTCCGCCAGCGAGCGAGATAGTGCCGGTCGATTCGCCGAGTGAGGTCGAATCGTCAGCCAGGGTGACGCTGTAGGCGTTGGTCTCGCATGCAGCATCAACTCCCGTGAGAACGACCGTCG
>JAURFD010000020.1:1366-29227 GCA_030827125.1 Candidatus Nanopelagicales bacterium | reverse complement strand
AATTGCGACTTTGGCGGCAAATCTGCCGGTGGTCGACCTGCCTCGGAGTGGATCTGGCGAGGCAGCCCAACGACCTCGTAGATGCGCTGAAGGATGTCGCGGTAGCGAGCAGGCACGTGCACCTCTTGCTCGACCGGTGCCATGAGCGGCCGGTACAGAATCATGACTGCGCGGCGGAAGCCTTTGGGCCCATCGAACCCGATGAACTCCACGTCCGACGGTTGTCGACCGAGCACAAGCCCGGTCTCGTGCAACCCGACCCTGAGCGCACCGGCTTGACTGGCGGGATGCGCGGTAACTCCCTCGACGTAGATTCCGCGCATCCCCAGAGCGAGGATTTGCGGCATGAAGGCCTCATCGAGGCGGTTCACGATCCCGCGCTGCCGGAAGGCCGGGTCGACGGCAGCCGGGCCGCCCGATGCCGTCGGCGAATCCGGAGTGGACCGCAGCAGCCCGGTATGGCCCACGATGCGCCCGGAAGGCAGGACAGCAACCATTCCTTCGTGGATGTGCGTCTCGATCTTGTGCCGGAAGACATCCGGCTCATAGAGCCAGGACATGCCGATCTTGGTGTAGCCGTACGTGCGGAAGTACAGACGCGCGACTTCAACGGCGTCATCGCTGCTGATTGGTCGGATGACGATGCTGTCGATATCCACCGATTCGTTGTCGTTGCCCTCGGCTTCGACCGCCGCGACGAATTCTGGATCATCAACAAGGTTGCCCGTGTTCACCGAGCGACCGACCCTTAGCTCACTGCCCCTTACCCCGTCACTGACGAACTCCATCGATTCGGCATAGCCAAGTGCGAGCAGCGTTTCCAATCTCACGGGCAATTCACCGTTGAGATACGTGGAGGGTGCGCCACGCTGCTTGAGAACGATATTCACTTGGCCGGGTTCGTAGCTCAGAGACACATCCACGTCGATCGCGTCGGATCCCTCGAACGAATCAGCGATGACCGTCGAGAGCGCCTCACTCAGAAGTGACGCCAGCTGCGTGCACTCGATCGCCTCAAGGCCGAAACGTCCGGCAGTATCAGCAACGGCTCGGGCGGCAACGTCGAGAGTCGATACGTGAGAGAGGGACAACCTCATCACCGTGGAACTCATGACGGCACCCCCGCATGAAGTCGTTCTGCGATGCCGCGGACCTGCTGTGACCATGGATGTTCAGGGTGGAGCAGTGAAAACAGGCCACCTGACGCGTTGACGACCACCTCTTCGGAGAGCGGTAGGACGGCAATGGTCTCGGCCCCGTAGGCATCGTCCAACTGCTCGCGGAGGTCGGTCAGCCCCGAGGGCACCTTGTTAGCGACGAGGAACAGCGACGGCACCTCGAGTCGGCGAGCGACATCGACCGTCACGGCGGTCCCCTGATAGTCCTGGCGGTCCGGTCGCAGGATAAGCAGCAGGACATCGCTCAAGGTAATCGAAAGGAGGGTCTCCTCGTTGAGGCCGGGATGAGTGTCAACGAAAAGAAAGTCCAGATCCAGATCCCGGGCGAGCTGGCGCATCCCGTCACTCAGCGACTCGACGTCGTATCCATCGCGCAGGATCCTTGCGATGTCTCCAGGCTTCATACTCGAGGGGACGAGATGCAGGGATCCGCCAGGAGCCACGCCCGTCGACATCGACACTCGATCGGTGATGTCGTGAGCGACGTCCCTGATCGGGCGAGTCCCCCACAGATAGTCGTTGAGCGTGCGATCCAGCGTCTCGTCGAAGCCGAAGAGGACATGGATCCCAGGGCTTTGAATATCGCAGTCAATGACGCCGACACGGTGGCCAAGAGCAACCAGATTCGCGGCAACGTTGGATGTTGTATTGCTCTTCCCGGTGCCACCCCGGAAGGAGTGAACCGAGACCACAGTAGTCATAGGCGTGAACGTACAGTGTTTAGCGGGTCGCTAACGCACCTTCGCGCAAGGCCGCTGACCTGGCGGTGGGTCGCCGGGGGCTCGAACCCCGAACCTACGGATTAAAAGTCCGCAGCTCTACCATTGAGCTAGCGACCCGGGGGATCCACTCAGAAATCCGTAGAACCCTCTACTAATGGCTCCACTAAAGTACCCCCCGGGCGTGAACGGTCAGTCGCTGGTGGCCCCTCAAGTCGGCTAACTGCCTCGAACTCGATCTGCCGGCTCCCTGCGGTTCCGGATGGCATCTTGGCCGCCGGGTACGCGCTCCGCCCATCCGGTTCCACACAGCCTCAGCGTGTGCGCAACTTCATTTCACATTCCTGTCTGCCATGCGACACTTACTCTTACCCATGGCTCGGGCGCAACTTCGGCAACCCACGCCAGGAAGGGGATCTCGGTGCAGGTCGAGGGGTCCGACATGACGGGCTATGACCCTGACCGCGGCGATAAGGCTGGTTTCTGCTATCGAGTTCTGCTCGTCGAGGACGAGCCGTTCACCCGCGGTTTGCTCTCCCAGACGCTGGCTAGTGCGGGCATCGAGGTACACGCCTGCAGCACGGTGACGGAGGCCTTGGGTGAGCTGGCGGACTTTGAGCCGCATGTCGTGATGACGGACCTCGACCTTGGTCCGGGGCCGAGTGGCGTGCACCTTCTCCGAGAGGTGGAACAGCGGGCCTCGTGGGTGGGTCGCATCGTCTTGAGTGTGCATGCATCGCCTCAACTTGGCGCCAGGGACGGAGGCGAGTTGCCTCGCGACGTGGTCTACGTGGTCAAGTCGATGGTGTCGTCCGCTGATGATCTGCTTGCTGCGATCGAGGCATCGATCGCCCACAGCGTGGTCCACGCAGGCGGGGAGGGTTCGGACGATCGAGTGATTATCAGCGCGGCTCACGGTGAGGTGTTGCGCCTGGTCGCCCAGGGACTATCCAATGCCGGCATAGCGGAGGTTCGGGGCACGTCGGTCAATGCGGCCGAGGCCATGGTGCAGCGGATGTTCATCGCGCTGGGTATCCATTCGGATCGACGGCACAACACGCGGGTTCTCGCGGCTCGCATGTGGCAGCAGGGCCGTGTCATCGTCCGCTGACCCTGGGCCCGGAGCGCCCTCTTGGAGGTACCTGCTCACGGGTCGGTGGGCGATCTCGTTTCGGGCGTGGATCCTGATCTCCCTGCTCATGCAATGGCCCTCCTATGCGCGCAATTCCATGCCGGAGGACCTTGCGCCGATGTGGTCCATCGGGATCGGCATCCTCCGCGTCCTCGCGGCGGGACTCGTGCTGCTCGTTGCGGACCGTACCTACCTACGCAAGCGCGCGAGCAAACCAGCCTCTCTCACGCTCGTGATCGCCACCTGGCTCGCAGCAGGAGCGGCGACCATGGTGGTGCAGTGGGCGGCGTTCGACTACCTTGGCGAGTCGGGCATCTCGCCACTGCGCTGGGTGGTCTCCTCTGTCACATTTGCTCTGCGAAGTGCCCTCTGCGCCTACTACTTCGGGCTGCGGGACTACTGGGCGAGTTCGGTCGCCGGACTTCAGACTTCGAATTCACGACTCCTTGCACTCCGGTCCGCAGCACTTACCGACCTAGCGGATGTTCGGGCGCGAGTTCGAACCATCGTCGTTGATCAGGTACTCCCGATGGTGCGTCGGCTGCAGGCCGATCTCGGTGACCCCGACGCCCGGATGACCAGCGATCGCCTCATGCGCTTGTCGCACATCGCAGAGACGTACTCGCATGGCGTTGTCCGCCAAGCCAGTCGACAGGTCTCGGCGCTTCCCACGTTTCGAGCAGCGGATGAGGACAGTGCCCTGTCAGACGCTGGGCAAGCGCCACCAAGGGATTTCCGGCGGCCGCTACTGATCTCCATACGCTGGTCGGCACTGGTCTTCGGGGCGACTCTTGCGCCATTGATCCTGACCGCGCCACCGGACGACCCCGGGCTCCCGACACTCGTCGGCATCTGCGTCCTGCTGGCAATGCTCGGACTCGGCGCGTTGGCTCAGGCACGAACCTGGATTCACACGCGCACCACACTCTGGACGGTGTGCTGGACTGCTGGTTCGGTCATCATTGATATCGGTATCTTCGCTGCACTGGGCCAACTGCCAGCACGCCTCTTCTCGCCCGTGCCGCTGCTCTCCTTGATGGCGATCGTCTTCATCCTGGCCATGCTGGCTGCATCGATGGAGCGTCATCTCAGCGGGATCGCCGCACAAGCTAACGAACTCAAGCAAGTCGAGGAGGAGATCACGACCATCAACGCTGCCCTGCAGGAGGAGCTTGCTTCCGAGAAGCGCAGGGTCGCGCTGCTGCTTCACGGGCCGGTGCAGGGCCGCCTGGCCGCCGTAGCGATGCTGCTGAAGCTAGATATCGCGAATTCCCGATCGGGCGAGGCATCGGCCGAGACGCATGAGCGCTGCCAGGTGATATTGGATCAGATCGTCGCCGACCTGACGGCTGTGGCCGACGGGACTTTCGGTGAGGACCAGCCGCTGCCTGACCGCCTGACCCAACTGCTCGAGCGCTGGCGGGGGATCGCTGCAGTATCGCTGACCAGCGACGACCGGGTTATCGATGAGGTCGCGCATGATCCGGGACTGCGCACGTGGCTGTTCGAGATCGTCGAGGAAGGCATCAACAATGCGGTCACACACGGGAGTGCAAGGAATATCGACGTCCGGATCGGCGTGGAGGGTGACTTGATCGAGGTGAACGTGCGCAACGACGGAATGGGCAACCCCGCCGGAAATGGGACAGGGCTGGGACTGTCCACGATTGGCAGGAGCCCGGCCCGGTTGACCCTGAACTCCCTACCCAGCGGGGGCTGTCACCTGCGAGTCACCCTTCCTCGCTCGCGGGACGTTCACCGGGGGTGAGCCTTGCGCATGTTTTTCTTCGCACTGGGAATCTGGTCACGAGACACCGGTTGCCTGCCGCCCGTAGTTTGACGAGCACTGCGTGTGGCAGCGGGACTTCGAGGAGGCGTGCGATGGCCGGGCTGTTTCTGAAGAAGGTGAACTGGGTTGCGGTACCGGTTGCTGCTTTGGTGCTCGCGGGAGTCCTTGGCCAGCCGGCTCAGGCGGTCGGCGACGCGCCCGCCGCTGAGAGCGCGAGCAGCGGTGCTCCCGCCGCCGCTGCTGAGGCGGCCGCCCCAGAGGTGTCCCCGATCGAGTATGCCGCGGTCGCACCGAAGGCTCCGAAGTGGTGGAAGATCCTGAAGCATGACGGGAAGCCGCTTGAGGTGTTCGACAGCAAGCAGTACGCCGATGCCCCGGCGTTCTGGGTGGCCGTCGGCAAGACTTATCACCTGCGCGGCACGCTCCCTGCCAAGATGCGTGACGCCCTCGCGGGCAAGAAGATGCGGCTCGAGGCGAGGTCCGAAACCGGCTCCACGTGGAGAGTGCTCGCCCGATTCACCCCGAGAAGCAACGGGCGGTTCGAGGCCAAAATCCGCATCCCCAAGAGCCTGCTCGGCGACCACGAGTACCGGATCACGGCCGCCGGCGGTACGCGATCAGCGCGCACGGTGGTAGTCCTGCCTGGTAGCACCCTGACAGCGGTCGCGACTAGCCAGTTCTGGCTGGCCATAACCAACGACGCCAAATCCGACCTAGTGTTCACGATTCCGACGGCACTGGACGATACCTCCGGGCAGTACGCCAGCACCCCTATCCAGGTGAACCAGAACGATTCCGCGACGCTCACGTACGTCAACCCGATACCGGACGTGACTACGGTCGGGTTCTACGTCCAGCGGACCGATTGCTTCTTGGGCTGCACCACGTATTCAGCCAATTGGAATCACGCGCCAAACAACAACTACACGGCGTGCAGCGTCGTGTCTCCCACATTCAACGCCGGCAGCAGTTACACCATCAGGGTCACCCCGGAGGCGGGGGGGCCGAATTCCGGATTCGACATGTTCCTCCTGGATGGCAACGGAAACGTAATCTGCACCGGGAGCCTGGACACGGCATTCCAGCAATGGTTGGGCAATAACCCCGTCGCCAAGTGGGCCCTCATCTACTTCGCTGCCGATGCCGCGGTCAACGTCATCGTGGGAATCGCCTTCGCCGGGGAAGCCATCGGCGCCGCCATCCTCGCTGATGAGGCAGTCGAGCTGATCTATGAGGAGTACACGTTGCTTGACGGCGACGAGGAGCAGATCATGTGCAACGTCATCGACGCCGCCACGGGAGTCGTCGTGGGGATGATGAACACGCCCTGCCCAGCGGCCTGAAAGCGCCTCCGCGGCGCCCCAGTCCGCCTCTTCGGAGACGACGCCGAGAATCGTGTAGTTGGTGTTGCTGTAGGCCCATCCCGAGCCGGGGGTGAACGTGGGCTCCATCGACGCCGCCAATCCAATCGCCTCTCTTGGCGTCTCCTGTCGAGTGAGACCGACGGCATCGGTGAACTCTGGTACTCCGCTGGTGTGGCCGAGCAGCATGCGCACGGTGATGGTCTCGCCACCCGGGTAGTCCAACCACTTCGACACGGGGTCGTCGAGGGAGAGCCGACCCTCTTGGTCCAGCAGCATGATGAGTGCCGCGGTGAAGGTTTTGGTCACACTGCCGATGTGGAAGCGGTCTTCTCGCTGCAGGGACGTCGCACCAGGAGGATCTGCAGCACCGGAGACCGCCGACACCATGTCATTGCCAGATCCGAACACAGCCGCGCTGATGCCAGGGACGGTCACTCCCCATGCCGAGGCATTGACTTCGCGAACGCCGACGAGTGCATCGGTGAGTTGACGATCAGCGTCGACGCGAGTGGCCTGACACCCGGCGAGCGCTGTCAATGCCAGGCCCAACGCCAGGATGCAGCACGCTGCTTTTGGCACCGCCCTCACCAGTAGAGTCAACCACGGACGACCTACGGCAAGGGCGGAAGTTGCGAGCAGGTTGACTCGACGGTCGCACGATCGAGTGCGAGTGCCGCACCCTCGGGGTCGATCTCTAGCGCTTGGCGCGCCGCGAGCAACCCGGCGGCCAGGTCGGCGATCCCCGGCGTATCCGGGTAGGCGGCAACAACACCACCGACGATGGCCATGGCCTCCTGCATGAGCGACACCGTCTCGTCGACCGGCGTTGCCGGATCAGAGGCCTCACGGAGTAGGTCGCAGGCGACCTGAAGATCGTCCACCGCACCCACGGCGTCCTGGCCTTGATCGACGAGATCCCGGCCGGAGTCAACGAGGTCGCGGCCGCTGTCGATGGCCTCACGGCCCGCATCGACGGCCTGCTGCCCGGCCTCTACTGCTTGCTGACCTGCGTCAATGGCGCCCTGGCCAAAGTCCATGGCGGAGTCGACCGCAGAGCAGCCCGTCAGCAGGATGGCGGCAGCGGCGAGGGACACGAAGGCAGTTTTCATCGCTCTCGACGGTACGAAGAGCCTCGGCCAACAAGCAAGTCGGCGCGCACGCGGCGCCCTAGGATCAAGGGGTGGACATCGTGAGTGGCCCCTGGGATGAGACGCAGATCACCCATTTCCTCACCGAGACCGCCATACCCGTGCGACTCGCCACATCCGGGATCCAAGCCCCCATCGTGCAGTCGCTGTGGTTCCTCTATGACGACGATGCCCTGTGGTGCTGCACCCGCCTTGACGCACTCCTCACCAAGCGACTGCGCCGCAGCCCGGCCTGCGGTTTCGAGGTGGCCGGCGACCTGCCGCCCTACCGCGGCGTTAGGGGCACGGCTGTCGCAGAGCTCCACTCGGCGGACCAGGCTGCGCTCGTCCTCCCCCGGCTCATCGACCGGTACCTCGGTGATCGTCAGGCGCCGCTGGCAACCTGGCTCATGTCGCGCATCGACGACGAGGTCGCAATTCGCATCGGATCGCTGCGGGTAACGAGCTACGACTTCACTCCACGCATGTCCTAGCGGCCCTAGCCGACCGGCTCTGGCTCCTTCGTCGCGTCACGCGGCTGTTCCGGTGCCTTCGACAGTTTGCTGGGCCACCAGATCTTGCGACCGATGTCATAGGACAGGGCTGGGACCAGTGTCGACCGAATAATGAAGGTGTCGAGGAGGACACCGATCGCCACGGCAAAGCCCACCTCGCGCAGCACCACCAGGGGCAAGACGCCGAGCACAAGGAACGTCGCTGCGAGGACAATGCCGGCCGAGGTGATGACTCCACCGGTGACGGTGAGTCCCTTGAGGATGCCGGGCCGCGTCCCCAATTTGGCAGACTCCTCCCGCACTCGCGTCATCAAGAAGATGTTGTAGTCCACGCCCAATGCAACAAGGAAGACAAAGGCGAAGAGCGGGAACGATGTATCCGCACCGGCGAATTTGAACACCTCGTTGAAGACGACCGCGCACACACCGAGAGTGGCGAAGAACGACAGCACCACCGTGCCCATGAGGATCACCGGGGCCAGGATTGCGCGCAGGAGCAGCACAAGGATCACGAAGATGACGACCAACACGACGGGGATGATGAGGTTCCGATCGCGCAGGGACGCCTGATCCACGTCGAGTTGTGACGCCGTCTGGCCGCCAACCAACGCATCCGCACCCTCGACAGCGTGTGTGCGTTCACGCAGGTCGGCGATGGTCTCCTCGGCCGCCGTGCTGTCTGCCGGATCGGACAGCGTGGCCTGGATCTGTACGCGACCATCAACGACCTTCGGTGGCGCCTGGTCCGCACCGGGCACCCCGGCAGGGACTCCCGTGTAGACGGAGACGCTAGAGACGCCCGGTGTATCCGCAACGATCTGCTCGACCTCGTCGAGGGAGTCGGCGTTCGTGATGATGATGGCCGGCGTACCCAGTCCGCCGGGGAAGTGTTCGGCGAGTGCCTCCTGACCAACAACGGAGTCGGTCTCATTGACGAAGGAGTCGGTCGTGGTGATGCCGTCAGCCTTGAGCGTGACGGAGAAGCCGGCGAGCACCACCATCAATCCCGCGGTGATGACCCAGGTGATCCGCGGACGGCGGCCCACTCCCGAGGCGACCTTCGACCACACGCCGGACATGCGCTCATCAGCTTCGTCGTTGCGGGGAACCTTCGGCCAGAAGGCCCAGCGCCCTGATGGGAAGTGTTCGCGACTGAATGGCCCCCAGGAGGGTCGGACGATGCGCAGGATGCCGAAGACGATCCACCCGAGGATGGTGATGAGCGCGAGCACGCCGCCCACGGCAACGAACGGCAGGATCGACAGGTCCGTGACAAAGCTCAGTCCGAGACCGATGACGGTGGGCACCACGAAGGCAAGGATCGGTAGTACGACGCTGGGGATCACCAGCAGTGCCGGCAGGAAGGTCAGCATGACGACCAGAGCGGCAGCGATACCCGCCGCACCGACCGGTCCGGTCGAGCGGTTGGAGTTCAACTCACTCAGCAGCAGGCACATGAGGCCAACGCTGACGGTCGCGGCGCTCGCGATGATGGGCTCGGCGACACCGCGCAGTGCCGCTTTCATTGCGTCGGTGTGCAACTCGTGGCGATGGAGTTCTTCGCGATAGCGGGCAACCAGCAACAGGGCATAGTCGGTCCCCGCACCGAAGACGAGCACCGTGAGAATGCCCTGGCTCTGCCCGTTGAGCACGAGGATGTCCGACTTCGCGAGGTAGTAGACGACAGCGCTCGCCGCCGACAGCGCCATCGCCGCCGCGACCAGCGGGATGAGCCAGAGGAAGGGGCTTCGGTAGACGAGGATCAAGATGATGGCGACCACGAGTGCCGTGGCACCGAGCAGGGTTGTGTCGATCGCGCCGAAGACCGCGATGAGGTCGGTCAGCAAGCCAGCCGGTCCTGTCGCGTTGATCTGCAGATCCGGGTACGTCGAGGCGGCCTCGCGCACCGCATCCGTGACGCCGCGGAGAACAAGCACACCCTCACCGAGGCGTTCAGATGCACGGTCGCCGTTAATCGGAATACTGATGAGGATCGCCCTGCCATCCTCGGCGGGGATCGGAACGATCGGCTCGTCCGCCAGGTACTCCTCGACACTGCCCCCGTCGACAACCGGCAGAGTCGGGATGGACTCGACAAACTGCTGTGCCTGTGCAAAGTCCGCCGGGGTCAGCGCACCCCCATCGGGCCGGGTGATGACCACCAGCAGGGGTAGCGCGTCGTTCTCGTTGAACGCGGCGACCTCGTCGGCCACCAGCGTCGACTCGGCCGATGCGGGAAGGAACGAAGCATTGTCGTTCTCCTGCACCTCGCTCAACTTCCCAGCGAGCGGACCGGCGACGCTGCCAATGAGCAGCCAGACGATCGCGACGGCGACCGCGAGCCAGATCGCCTTGCGGCCGGTACGCGTGCGAGCGGTCTGGTCATTATCGGAGCCATTCCCGAGAGCCATGGCCCCTAGCCTGGCATCACCACCCCCGGACGGCCCGTGAAATGGCACAGTGGGCGCGCCGAACTAGTCGGACAGGGCGGTGACTCCGCCGCCATCGGCGACAGCGGTCCCGATTTGCACAAGCGCATCGGTCGCCATAGCCATCCCATCGGCCAACTCCGTCCCGGCACCGAGTTGCTGACCGGCGAGTGTCCGCTTGCGGATCGACTCCATGATCACGGCGAGTTTGACGGCTGACAGCACGAGACACAGATCGAGGTGCCCGATGTCTCGACCACTCACCCGGGCATAGTGGTCAACGAGCTCGGACCGGTCCCAGAACCCGTCGCGGTCGGTGATGAAGGCCGCGAAGCGGATCTGATGGCGCAATTCGTCACCGGGTCGCGACCAGTAGACAAGGAGCGTTGCCAGATCCATCAGGGGATCGCCGAGGGTGGCCATCTCCCAGTCCAGGACCGCATCGATGCGTGGCTCATCCGCGGCAACAATGCAGTTGTCCAGCCGGTAGTCGCCGTGAACGATCGACCAAGGAGTCGCTTCGGGAAGGCTCGAGACGCGCTGGTTCAACCAGGTGAAGAGGGCATCCAGCGTGGGCAGGTCCCGGGTCTTCGACAACTCCCACTGCTGACCCCAACGCGTCACCTGGCGGGCAAGGAAACCCACCGGGCGGCCGAAGTTATCGAGCCCCACCGCCGCGGCGTCAATGTCGTGGAGTTGGGCGAGGACCTCGATGAGTTCGGCAGACAGCGTCGATGCGCCCTCCGCCGTGAGCCCCTCAGCCGCCCGATCGCTCGACAGGATGCGCCCCGGCACGTAATCCATGACGAGGAACGTCGCACCGTTGACCTCGATGTCCTCACATAGGGCGAGGGGGGTGGGGGCTCGGAAGCCACCGCGAGTGACTCCACTGAGAACGGCGTACTCCCGCGCCATGTCATGAGCTGTCGGCATGACATGACCGAGCGGTGGGCGGCGCAGAACTAACTGACGCGTGCCCTGCGTGAGGAGATAGGTGACGTTGGACAGACCGCCGGAGAGGCGTTCGGCTCCCACCGGCAGCCCGGCGGCGAGCAGTCCGCGTCCGGTGAGCCACGGTGTGACCCGATCGAGGTCCAGACCCTCGGGTGACGCGGAGGTCACCTCACGAACTCCGACAAGTCCTCAACAGTGGGGGCGGCAAGAACTGAGGCCGGACTGTCACCGTCGACCCACATGATCAGAGCCTGCGAATCGCTGAAGGCGACCTCTGCCGAACTGTCCAAGGACACGACCGACATCCCATCGACGAACGGGAATGCGCTAGCGAAGAGGGTGGTCAGCGCGATGCCGTTGCTGTCATCGAGGAGCGCAACGTCAATGAACGTCCCTGAGCCTCGAAGCACGAGCCCCTGAGAAGCCGCGCCCAGGTCGAGGGGGCTGGCCACCCCTTCGGTGTCCACCGCCATGGCCCGGACGAATCCATCGGAGTCGGTGGCAAACAGGACCGCCCCGGAATCCACCGGCACGAGCGCAAGGCGCGTGAGGTCAGCGGACCACGACACCGTGGTGGGGGCGGCAGGGTTCGGACCGAGATCCATCATCGTGACCTCGCCGTCGGCCGCCCAGGCCACCACCGCGCGATCGGCGGTTGAACCAGTCGCGATGGCCGTCGCAGAGCCGGCGTATTCAACCTCCGCGGGCGCCCACACACCTGTCGGACCGACCGTCGACGACAGGACTCTCTCGTCGCGTCGCCACACGACTCCCGCCACATCGTCGTCCGTGAGGGCAACGTGAACGTCGCCGATCGCGTCAACCTCCGCGGCCGCTACGTCGATCGCCGACGACGTGCTCCATCGGCCCTCCGCCGAGTGCGCCGCGTGCAACAGGACCGAGGACAGATTCGTGCTGACCACCGTGAAAGCGACTACCGCGTTGCCGGAGTCGGCGACGGAGAGCGCCACCTCGTCGATGCGGGCCGCGAGGGGCCCCATGGATGTCGCCGCCGTCCAGTCGGCACCGGCGTGGCAGGACGCTTGCAGTCGCTGATGCGCCCAGGACTCCTCAACCCACGTGACACAAACGTCACCGACGTTGTTCGCCGCGATGGTCGGTGCATTCGCGTCGACACCACGGCGCGACAGAATCGTGGGTGCCGACCACCCCAGTTCACCGCGTCGCTCCGCGACCTGGACGGTTGACTTGCCGGTTGACGCATCGACCGCGGTGAACGCTGCCCATGCCTGGCCATCGGCGCCGGCCGCGAGCCGCGGCGTACCGCTGGAGATCCCCGGGGCGGACACCTGCTCGGCCGGTCCCAGGCCTAGGTCAGCAGCCGCAATCCCCGGGACGGCAACGAGACCGGCCACGAGGCCGGCGCCGAGAGCCAGGGACAGGGGGAGCCGCATCCACCGAAGGTACCGCGCGATGGAGGCCGGGCCGAAGTCCCGGGCCGATTCCCAGGTGCCTCACGGCACGGTGAGGCTGACCTTGCCGAAGGTACGCCGCTCGCGCAGGTCGCGGTGGGCCTGCGCCGCTTCGGCCAAGGGATAGGAGGGCCCTTCCAGCGGCACCAGAGCACCGGACACAACCAGCCCGACAAGTTCGCGCAACGGCTCGGCGACACGTCGAACCGGGTCGGACCGCAGGCAATCCACGAGCCAGAAGCCGATGACGCTGTGAGACCCAACCATGAGCGAGGCGGGGGGAATCGGGGTGGCCGGAGTGCGTGATGCCATCCCGTAGACAACGAGCCGCCCAAACGGTGCCAGCACCGCCAGCGAGGCATCGGTGGTGGTGCCGCCCACCATTTCCAGGACGATGTCGACCCGCTTGCCGTCATTGGCCTGACGGATCGTGGCGGCAAGGTCCGGCGCTGTGGAGTCGATGACGACATCTGCTCCTGCCGCCAACGCCTGCGCCCGCTTCTCCTCGGTGGACGCGACGGCAATGATGCGCCCGGCACCCCATTGCCGCGCCAACTGCACCGCGAGATTGCCCACGCCGCCGGCAGCTGCGTGAACGACGATCGACTCGCCATCCTGCAGACGAGCCGACGTACGCAGGAGGTGCCAGGCGGTCAGGCCCTGAACGAGAAGGCTCAGGGCAGCGGCGTCGCTCATGGAGTCGGGTACCTCAAAGCACATGGCGGGAGCGACCAGCGCCCGTTCGGCGTAGCCGCCGCCACCCGAAGCGGTGAACCCACAGAGGCGGCGACCATCGGGCAGAGTGCCCACCACCTCCGCTCCCGGGATAAAGGGAAGTTCCTGGGCGGCGAGGTAGGAGTTCTCCACAGCGTGGGTGTCGGCGTAGTTCACCCCAGCACCAGAAACAGTCAGGACCTCCAGACCCGGTAGCGGTATTGGGTCCTCGACCTCCGAGAGCTGCAGAACCTCCGGACCGCCGAACTCGGTGACCTCAATAGCGCGCATCCGGTCACCCTATGCGCGAAAGCACGGCGCCGGTCTCAGATGGAACAGTCGCCACCGTCGCAGCAGGGCTGGATGTAGTAGCAGCGAGGGCAGAAGTCCTTGCCACCGCGGCGCTCGAGGTCAACACTCTCGCAGGCCGGGCACGGTCCAGGGGAACCCATCACAAGAGCCGAGGCTAGCCGCGCCCAACCCTCACTCGGAGGAGCGACACATCCGGGACCCTCAGCTCACAGCGTCTCGCGGTAGCGCCGCGCGTCGGGAACGCAATGTCTCACCAGGAACCACCGCCTCCGCCGCCACCACCTCCACCGGAGAACCCCCCACCTCCGGAGAATCCGGACCCACCGGAGGAACTCGGCTTGGTGTACGCCGACCCCACCGTCGCGGCACCGGTCGTCACCATGTGGTTCAGCGCGTAGATATTGGCGACGAATAGGCCGGTGGTGGACAACTCCTCCGGGGTGAGATCGGGGAAGGCACTGGTCCACGAGCCTTCGAGCCCGAAGAGCACGGCGTACGGGAGCATCGTGGCGAACACCGCGTGCGCGGGCAGACCCAAACGGTGCACGAGTTCGCGGCGGGCGGCACCGGGGTCGGTGTCGAGGAATCTCTTGAAGCCTTCGACGCGTGCCTCGAAGCGGGCCGACTCCACCGTCTCGTTCTCGGGAACGAAGAAGGTGGCGACGAAGAGGCCGACCGTGAGCGCGAGCAGGATCGGCACCAGGCCCGCGCCGATGATCGCGTTCTCGGTCCCCATGAACAGGACGACAGCGCCGATCGTGAGCAGGAGAGCGATCCCAGCAGCACACCCCACCGGCTTGCGCGCCGCGTTCATCAACGGGTTGTAGCGCTTGGTCGCTGTCGCCTCCGCCTTCAGCTCGGATTGCACCGCGGTCACCGCTTTGGCGAACTTGGCGTCGTAGCCCTCCAGGGTCGCCTGCGTGCGGCCTTGGAAGATTGCGGCGAGGAAGCGCTCCTCCCACGGCTTGAGTCCGTCCGTCCCCACGCCCGACCACGCCAGATCGATGCGACCCTTGCGCAGGAATCCGGGGTCCTGCGCCGACAACGTGATGTAGCGGCGTGCCACGAGGTCAAGCAACGTCGCCAGCACACCGCGCGACTCCAGATCCCCATCGAGACCGACCGTGATCTCGGCTGGACGCAGGTTGTCCGGAGGGCCGTACTGCACCGGGGAATTCGGCATGTTGACGCCGCGGAGTCGGCGACGATTCACGACAATGTAGGCCGAGGGTGCGACCAGTGCGATGAGAGCCAAGATCCAGGAGAACATCAAAACCCGCCCCGGTGACTCCGAGATCGGTGCCGATTCGATCGTGCGCATGGGCGGTGACGTGAAGGCGGCGCCGGGATAGGCGATCACGGCGGTGAGTGCTTGGCCCGGACTCAGGTAGTCCTGTCGGAAGGTCGCGTTAACTCCCTCGATGCGATCGGTGCAGCCGACGGTGGAACCCGAGTAGCCGGTGAAGCACTGGGCGGCGAGGACATCTCCCGGACCCGCGACGGCGACGATGGCCGACTCGATGGTCACCTCCCAGCCGGTCCCGATGAAGTCCCAGTACAACTCGACGTCGCCGGCAGCGAAGTCGTAGGGGTTCTCCACCGCGAGCTCGTCCGCGGTCATGCTCCGCAGCGCACCCGACACCGTGTAGGAGATGACGTAGACGTGCGCACCAGTGATGGTGATGTCGGGATCGCCGATCTTCACCTCGCGCAGCAGTCCGAGGTCCTGCTCTTCGTAGCGCACCGGCAGGCCGTCCATGGTGACGTTTGTGACCGTGATCGGGTGGATCCAGCGCTGTCCATCAGGCAGTTCGTCCGCGACAGGGATCGTGCGGAAGATGCCGTGTCGGGCAGTCGAACCGAAGTCGTACTCGATCGTCTCGGTGACGTTGAGGAGGCCATCGTCAGTCACGACCGCTTCGACGCTGTATGACGCAATGCTCTCGTAGGCCTGCGCAACGGGTGCACCCGCGACTACCGCGACGGTCGCCACAGCGGCGACGGCGAGGAGTCGGAGGGCCCGGACCATGACTAGAACTGCACGTTCGGGGCGCTGCGGCGACCCTCATCCGGCTCACGATAGAACTCCCGCTGTGACACGCTGGCAATCCCCGCGAACCACATGGATGGGATGGTCTTCAACGCCGTGTTGAGATGAACGACCGAGTCGTTGTAGTACTGGCGCGCAAACTGCAGTTGACTCTCCAGATCAGCCAACTGCGTCTGCAGTTGTCCGAAGTTTGCGGTCGTCGTCAGTTGCGGATACGACTCGGCGACGGCGAAGAGCCGACCCAGTGCGCCCGTCATGGCGGCGTCGGCGGCGGACTTCTCATCAATCGACTTCGCGGCCGTCGTGCGGGTGCGCGCTTCGGTCACCGCCTCCAGGGTTGAGGCCTCGAAGTCGCGCGAACCTTTGACGGTCTCCACGAGATTGGGGACGAGGTCTGCGCGTTTGGTCAGGAGGGTGTCAATGTCCCCCAGGGCGCCTTCGGCGCTGACGTCGAGTCGCCGCAGTTTGTTGAACTGTGCAATGGCGACGAGGACGACGATGACGATGACCGCGATCACGATGAATACCCACCACATGAGTCCATTGTGTCGCGTTCACGCGCCCATGTCCGGGTCCTTCGTCCCTAACTCTCATCCGGTGATAGGCGCGTTGTTGACGATTTCTGCGGCGTGTCGCGTGCACAACTCGCCACTCAACGGATGAGGCAGAAGGGGTGGGCAGCCATGCTGCCCACCCCTTCGCCATTCCGCGCGCTACGTGAGCGCTGCGGTGCTTGCCTGACCTGCGTGCTACGGCGTCACCGTGACCTGGATGGTCCACTTGTCGTCGGTGTTGTCCATGTTGGTGAGCACGATCTCGGTCGTGCCCTCCTTGAGGGCCTCACCACCTGGCAGGAAGGTCGCGCCCATGTCTTCCTTGCCCGCGGTCACGGTCATGACCTCTAGGTCGCTGGAGGAGATCATCCACAGCATCGGGTCGGCGACGTTGAACGTCATGGTCCGACCGACGGAGATCTCCGCGGTGGTGGTGCCGGGCTCAACGATGACCGGTCCGATCACGCCGGTGCCTCCCTCGCTGGACGAGGACGCCGCAGCGGAGCTCGACGTCGTGCTATCTGAGGACCCACCGCACGCGGTGAGAATGCCTGCGCCACCGAGGGCGAGGACGCTTGCTGCGGCAATGGTGATACCGCGACGAGCGGTTGCGTTCATGTGGTGTCTCCGTTTCCCGTGGCCGCTCCATGCGGCGCTCCAGAGGATAGACGGCGATCCGGACCCCCCGGTTCCTCATCCGTTCGGCTGATATGCCGCGAGATGCCAGCCCGAAACGACAGGATGGACCCATGACGAGTCGACGAAATCCATCGCGTCGCCCGAAGGAAGGCGCCGAGGCCCCCAAGTTGGAGTTCGCTGGGACGACCCCCTACGACGCCTATGTCGGCTCATCAACCCTGGCCCACTTCAAGGAGACGATGACCGATGATCCCGGGGAGTACATGTTCCTGGTCATGTCCCAGGTCATGGAGTTGTATTTCCGGCTCATCACCTTCGAATGGCGCACCGCCCAGCGCTTTCTTCGTGAAGACAACTTGTCGCAGGCCCTCGTCGCCCTCCGTCGAAGCCGCGACACCTTCACCGCGCTTAACGCCTCGTGGGTCACCTTCAAGTGGATGACACCGCCGGACTTCAACTCCTTCCGTGAATCACTGGGCGAGGCCTCGGGCTTCCAGTCCTTCCTCTACCGCCACTTAGAGTTCCTCCTCGGCTTCAAGGACGCCGCCCTGCTGCGGCCGCACAAGAACGTTGCCGGAGACAACTACGCCGAACTCGTCGCTGCCTTCGAAGCCCCCGGGCTCTACGACGACACGCTCGCCTATCTGAGTCGCCACGGCTACGACGTACCCGCCGACGTACTCGACCGGGACATGGCGTCGGCCTACGAGGCGCATGACGGCGTCGAGGACATGTGGGTGACGCTGTACGAGCGCACCGGACCGACGGATCCGGAGCGCCAACTCAGTGAGTTGCTCACCGACCTCGCCCAGGAGTTCAGTGACTGGCGCTACTGGCACCTCATGGCGGTTCGTCGGGCCATGGGCGCCAAGGCCGGCACCGGCGGGTCCGCGGGCCTCGGGTGGCTCGAACGCAGTCTGCAACGTCAGGCCTTCCCCGAACTGTGGTCGGCGAGGACGAGGATTTGACGATGCGTGCATACGACCCCGCGCTCGACGCGGGCGATCGTGGGTGGCGTGATGAGTTTTGCATGCCCCCGTTCGAGGGCGATGCGGGAGTTCCAGGAGCGGCGTACCCCGAGGTGGCCTACTTCGCCGGCAATTCACTCGGACTGCAACCACGCGCCACGGCCCCCGCTCTCCAGATCGAACTCGATCGCTGGGCGCAGATGGGGGTCGAGGGCCAACTGAGCGGACCGCGCCCGTGGAAGGACTACCACGAGGCGCTCAGCGGTCCTGCCGCTCGGCTCGTGGGTGCTTTGCCGCACGAGGCGGTCATTATGAATTCGCTCACGGCGAACCTGCATTTCATGATGGCGACGTTCTACCGCCCGGAAGGTAGGCGAACGAAGATCATCATGGAAGACCTCGTCTTCCCGTCCGACGGCTACGCGATTGCGTCCCAGGTGCGCTGGCACGGACTTGATCCCGCTAACCACGTGCTGCGCTTGCGGCCACGTGACGGCGAGGACATGCTGCGGACCGACGATGTCGTCGCAACCATCCGCGATCTCGGTGACGAGGTTGCCCTGGTGCTCTTCAGCGCGGTGAACTACCTCACTGGCGAGTGGATGGACATGCCCACAATCACGGATGCTGGACACGAGATCGGGGCAATCGTCGGCTGGGACCTGGCCCATGCGGCGGGCAATGTGCCCCTGTCCTTGCATGATTGGGGCGTCGACTGGGCCGCCTGGTGCAACTACAAGTACGTCAACTCCGGACCGGGTGCACTCGCTGGCTGCTTCATCCACGAGCGCCATGCCCGCAACACCGAATTGCCGCGCCTTGCCGGCTGGTGGGGCACCCGTACCGATACGCGCTTCCGCATGGAGCCCACCTTCGATCCGCCGCCCACTGCGGACGCATGGCAGGTATCAAATCCGCCCATCTTCGCGATGACCCCGGTGCAGATCTCGCTGGAGATGTTCGATCGGATCGGGATGGACGCCCTGCGCGCGCGAAGTCTGCGCCTCACGGGCTACCTCCGCGGACTCTTCGCCGAGGTCATCGCTGAATTGCCCGAGGGCAGCATGCACATCGTCACTCCGGAGGATCCGGACCGACATGGCTCGCAGTTGTCGGTGCGCTTCTCGACCGACATCGCCGTACTCGCCAACACGCTGAGGGACCTGGACGGCGTCATCGCCGACACACGCAACCCGGACATCATTCGGTTTGCTCCGATCGCGTTGTATTCGAGTTATCTCGACTGCTGGCGAGCAGCAGACGCTTTGCGGAGACGTCTTGGGTGACGTGCGACGGCTCCGGGAGTCCTACGGAACTGCGGATCGGCAGTTCGGGGAGTGGTTCCTGCCCAACCTTGACGGAGCGCCACTCGTCGTTCTCATCCATGGTGGCTACTGGCGCCCGATCTACCGCCTCGATATCGAGGAGGCGAGCGCGAAGGCTCTCGCGCAGAGCGGCTTCGCGGTCTGGAGCATCGACTACCGCACCTACGAGTCGGGGTGGCCGGCCACGTTTGAGGACGTGGCGGCCGCGATCGACTACGGCATTCAGCGCGCGCCTGCCCACGGCGTCGACGCCACGCGCAAGGCCCTGTGCGGCCACTCCGCGGGTGGCGCACTCGCACAGTGGGTGACGTCGCGTCGGCGGTTGCCCTCCGATGCCCCTGGCGCCAACGCACAGGCCCCGCTCTTCGACCTGATCGTCCTCTCGGCTCCTGTCGCCTGCCTCACCCTGGCCAGCACCGACCAGCTCGGGAGCGGTGCCGTGGACACGCTGATGGGCGGACGACCCGAGGACGTGCCCGAGCGCTACGCAGTATGCGACCCCGCGCACCTCACCCCGGATCCGGGACGCCGCCTCATCCTTCATGGAGACGCCGACACCGACGTTCCCATGTCGCAGAGCGAATGCATCCGCGACCACCTCGACGATCACGGCATCGATGTCGAGTTGGCTATCTTGCCCGGAGATGACCACTACCGGATCCTCGATCCGTCGAGCACCGTGTCGCTCCTGCGACAGCAGGCACTCGCCGACGCCCTCGCGCTCGCGCGCTGAGGTTTCCGACCGTTGTCGTGGGTTCCACAAGCGAGAAAGCACCGATGACGGTCGGAAACCGAGAGCGGGAGACTCGCTACCCCGGCAGAATGGCGGCATGACGGACTTGACGGCACCGGGTGGTGGCACGGCCAAGGTGGTGCAGGGCAAAGCAACCCCGCGAGGGGCCTACCCCCACGTCAAGGTCGTAGGCGACCTCATCTGGGTCTCCGGCACCAGTAGCCGCCGAGCCGACGACACGTTCGTGGGTGTCGACGTGGGCGACGACGGCTCCGTGACTCTCGACATCCGCGCGCAGACGCGGGCCGTCATCGAGAACATCCGCGACATCCTGCGCTCGGTCAATGCGGACATCGACGACCTCGTCCAGGTGACGTCGTACCTCGTCGACATGGCTGACTTCCCCGGCTACAACGAGGTGTACGGCGAGTTCTTCGACTTCGCCGGCCCCACCCGCACGACGGTCGCGGTCCGTGAACTGCCCCATCCTCATCTGCTCATTGAGATCCAGGCCGTCGCCCACCGCGGCGCACGCGAGAAGGAGTGACATGTCCGATCTGACCAAGACCCTCAACTTCGATGCGTGGGTGACCGAGAACGGTCCGAACCTCAAGCCGCCGGTAGCCAACAAGGAGATGTTCCCCGGCCACGAGGACTTCATCGTCATGGTGGTGGGAGGGCCCAACCAGCGCACCGACTTCCACGTCGACCCCTACGAGGAGGTCTTCTACCAGGTCAAGGGCAACATGCATGTCAACCTCATGACGCCGAACGGTCCCGACCGCGTGGACATCCGCGAGGGCGAGATGTGGGTCCTGCCCCGCAACATGCCGCACTCCCCCCAGCGACCCGAGGCCGGCTCCATCGGCTTGGTCTTCGAGCGACCTCGCGAGATCGGGACCCTGGAGAAGTTCCAGTGGTACTGCCCCGAATGTGGCGGCCTCGTGCACGAGGTTGAGCTGCAGGTGACGGATATCGCCGCGGATCTCCCCCCAATTTTTGAGGCCTTCTACAACGACGAATCTGCCCGCACCTGCACCGCGTGCGGACACCTGCACCCCGGCAAGGGCTGATCTGCCCTATGCCCGTTATCGACGTCCACTCTCACGACGTCCCGCGTGGTTGGCCCGACCTCGCCGAGGTCACCGGCGCCCCCGGCCCCTGGCCGTGGCTTCGTCTGGAGTCTGAGCGTGACGCCATGATCATGGTGGGCGACCGTGAGTTCCGACGCATCAACGATCAGTGCTGGGATCCTGAGGTGCGCGCCGCGGATATGGACGCTGACGGTGTCGATATCCAGGTGGTCTCACCGACCCCCGTGTTCTTCTCATATGACCGACCGCCCGCCGAGGCGGCCGCGATCGCCCGCGTCTTCAATGATCTCGCCTTGGAGATCTGCGATCCCCTGCCTGATCGACTCATCCCCTTCTGCCAGGTGCCGCTCCAGGATGTCGACGCCGCCTGTGCCGAACTCGACCGCTGCCTCGCCGCCGGGCACCGCGGCGTGGAAATCGGCAACCACGTCGGCGACCGCGATCTCGACGATCCCGGCACGGTGGAGTTCCTTCAGCACTGCGCCGCCGTGGGGGCTCCGGTATTCGTCCACCCGTGGGACATGACCCCTTCCCCACGCATCTCCCGCTGGATGGCCGAATGGCTGGTCGGTATGCCGGCTGAAACACACCTCACCATCCTGGCCATGATCCTTGGCGGCGTGTTCGATCGCGTCGACCCGTCGCTGCGACTGTGCTTCGCCCACGGCGGTGGATCCTTCGCCTTCTGGCTCGGACGCTTCGACAACGCCTGGCGGCAGCGACCCGACGTCATCGGGGTCTCCGAACACCCCCCTGGCGAGTACCTCGACCGCTTCAGCGTGGACTCGGTGGTCTTCGAACCTGCCGCCCTGCGACTGCTCGTCGACACCCTGGGCGCCGAGCACGTCATGCTCGGATCGGATTACCCCTATCCGCTCGGCGAACGCCCCGTCGGCAACGTCGTACGCACATCGGACTTCCTCGACGACACTGAACGCACGGCCATTCTCGGCGGCAACGCCGCCCGCTTCCTCGCACTCCATCCCAGCAACGGAGGACACCATGAGTGATCGCGTCGTCATCGTCGGAGCTGGGCTCACGGGCTCGCTGCTCGCGGCCATGCTCGGCCGCCGCGGCGTGAGCGTGGAGGTATACGAACGTCGAGCCGATCCGCGCCTCACCGGAGCCGAGCGGGGCAGAAGCATCAACCTCGCCATCTCGACACGAGGACTGACAGCATTGCGCGAGGTTGGGCTTGAGGACGTTGCCCTTCAACGTGGCCTGCCGATGCATGGCCGCATGATTCACGATGCCGAAGGCGCGACCGAATTCCAGCAATACAGCGCGGATGGCGCGCGCAGTATCCAGTCCATCAGCCGCGGCGAGTTGAACGCTGTCCTCCTCGATGCCGCGGAGGCGGAACCGAGCGTCTCTCTCCACTTCGACCATCGGCTCGCTCGTCTTGATCTGCCGACCTCCACGTTGGCGTTCACGAGTGGGGAATCCACGCGCGAAATCAGCGCCGCCGCCATCATCGGGGCCGATGGCGCCTTCAGTGTCGTGCGCCGAGCGCTGCAGTCCACGGTCGGTTTCGACTACTCCCAGGACTACCTCAGCCACAGTTACAAGGAGCTCACGATCCCACCGGTCGACGGCGACTACGCGATGGATCCCAGCGCCCTGCATATCTGGCCGCGCGGGGCCTCGATGATGATCGCGCTTCCAAATCTGGACAAAACCTTCACCGCAACGCTCTTCTGGCCGCGAACCGGACCGGGCTCCTTCGAGGAGATTGCGACACCGGAGCAGGCGCGACGCTACTTCGACGACAACTATCCCGACGCCTCCGAACTCATGCCGGACCTCGAAGAGGACTACCGACTGAATCCGGTCGGGTCGCTCCTCACCGTCCGCTGCCAACCGTGGAACTCCGGGACGGTGGGGCTCATCGGTGATGCCGCCCACGCGATCTGCCCCTTCTACGGCCAGGGTGCAAATGCGGGCTTCGAGGACTGTGTTGAGCTCATGCGCCAGTGGGACCTGCATCTCGGCTCCTGGGCGCCGACCCTCGCCGAGTACGCCCGGGTGCGAAAGCCGCAAGGGGACGCCATCGCCGACCTCGCCCTGCACAACTTCATTGAGATGCGGGACTCCGTGAATTCGCCGGTGTACAAGGCCACCCACCGGGCCGAGCAAATGCTGCATCGCGTCCTTGGTGATCGCTACCGCACCCGCTACGAGATGGTGTCCTTCAGCACGACGCCGTACGCCGATATCGAACCCACGGTCCGACGCCAGCGCACGATCGCGGGAGCCGCGGTTGCCGGAGCCGCCGCCGCGGCTGCTGCGCTGGGCTTGGCGGCGCGGCGCTCCTAGCCGTCCGCCATCGCCGGCTCAGGATCAAAGCTGTAGCCGAACCCCTTGCGCGTGGCGATGCACTCTCCGATCCCCGTGGGCTCGAGCAGGATGCGCAGTCGCCGGATGTACTCCGTCACCGAGCCCTCCGTGCGCCACGTGGAACCCCACACGGAACGAAGGAGGTCGGCGCGCGAGAACACGACATCGGGATGCGCCGCAAGCTCACGCAGCAGGGCGTACTCCCGGGCCGACATTGGCACCGGAAGGTGGTCCACGAATACCCGCTTGCGGGCACCATCGATATGCAGGCGCCCGATGTGGACATCCTCGATCGACAAAGCCTCGGGAGCGGGGTCAGGGTCGTGCAGGATCAGATCGAACCCGACGGCGTCTCGGGGCGATAACGACTCCACCAGTTCTACGCCGAAACCCGCCTCGGCGAGCACTCGGGTCGCGGCATCGAGCGCTTCACGATTGCGTACGGGGCCGAGCACCGCGATACGCGCGGCCGCAAGATCGGCCGTACCTGGCCGTGTTGACTCCCCCATGGATCCCCCCGATCCGTGCGACCACGGCCGCACGCGCCCATGGTGGCACAGGTGGGCTCCCGGACCGAGCAGATCGACCTAGTCCGAAGTGGTCCCGAATTGCTCAAGCCGCTCCACGCCGTGCCGCAGGTCATCCACCTCGGCCGCGGAGTAGTCGGTATCCCCGGTCCACCTCAGCGCGTCGAAGGGGCAGACCTCGACGCAGATCCCGCAATACATGCACAGACCCCAGTCGATGGTGAATCGGTCGAGCACAGCGACACTTCGTGGTCGGCGCGCCCCCGGCTCGGTTACCTCAACCGTGTGACTGTCAATCTCGATGCACCAGTCCGGGCACTCCCGCACGCACAACATGCAGGAGGTGCAGGCGGACGCATCGAGGGCAATGGCCCCGTGGGTGTTCTGCATCAGCCGTCCCTGTCGGGCTGGTCCGGCGCCCCGTGGGGACGTGGCGTGCGGCGACTACGCCGGCCGGGCTCAGGTTTGGCGCCGGGCCAGGGACGGTCCTGCCTCCTCGGCAGCGGGACGTCCTTGCGGAGCGGATGCGCGACCGGACTGTCAGCGAGGAGGAGGCGCGTCGGCTCCGGGTGCCCGGTCATGGTCACCCCGAACATCTCCGCCAGTTCGCGTTCATGCCAGTTCGCCGCGGGGAGGATCCCCACCAGGCTGTCCAAGACCGGCGCCTCTCGATCGATCCGCGTGTGCGCGAAGACACCCTGTGCGTCACCGTTCACGAGGTGAATCACCACCTCGAACTCTCCCGCATCGGGCCAATCCACCACCGTCAGCAGATCCAGATAGTCGAAGCCCGCGTCCACCAGTTCCGTCACGCCAGCGACCCAGTCGCCGAGTTGCGCCCCCGGGGGCGCAGGGTTCGGGGCGGTCATCGGAGGGCCACCGATTCGACGAGCGCGGCCACGAGAGCCTCAGGGCGCGGTGGGCACCCGGGCACATAGTGCTCGGCCGGCAGCACGTCGCCGATTCCCGAGGTGACGGCGTAGGAATCCCAGTACGGCCCACCAGAGGTCGCACAGGCGCCGAAGGCCACCGCGAACCGCGGCTCCGGAATGGCCTCCCAGGTGGCTCGAATGTCGTCGTGGAGGGCATCGGTCACCGTCCCGGAGACCACCAGTACGTGGGCCCGGGCTGGCTCGTCGGTGTCCTGAGCCGGGGTCAGCAGGCCGCGCGCCACGGCGGCGGTGAACTCCACAGCGCAGCAGGCCAGGCCGAGATCCCGGACGTGCACGCGCACTCCCGGGTCACTGGTCACGACGTACTCCACCCCCGAAGATTAACGGCGTTCCTGCCAGGGGGACCTGAACGGACAATTCAGCGGCTCGGGTGGACAATGGGGGACGGCCCATAGGCTGGCCGGGCGGCCCATATCGAGCGAAGAGGTGCGCGTGACATCGACTGCCAAGACTGTCGTTCCCCTTGGCCACGTAGTCATCCGATTTGCCGGTGACTCGGGTGACGGCATGCAACTCACCGGCGACCGCTTCACTTCCGAGACAGCCGGTCTCGGCAATGATCTGTCGACCCTGCCGGACTTCCCCGCGGAGATCCGCGCTCCCGCGGGAACGCTCCCCGGCGTCTCTGCCTTCCAACTGCACTTCGCCGATCACGACATCATGACGCCTGGCGATCGACCCGACGTCCTTGTTGCCATGAACCCCGCCGCGCTCAAGGCCAACCTCAAGGACCTCCGACCCGGCTCGGACCTCATCATCAACACCGACGAGTTCACCAAGCGCAACCTGGAGAAGGTCGGCTACCACGCCAATCCGCTGGAGGATGGCTCCCTCGAGCAGTACGCCGTGCACGACATCGCTCTCACATCGATGACGCTCGAGGCCCTTGCCGACTGCGACGTATCGAAGAAGGAGGCCGAGCGGGCGAAGAACATGTTCGCGCTCGGTCTGCTCTGCTGGCTCTACAGCCGGCCCACCGAGGGCACCTTGGAATTCCTGCGCACCAAGTTCGCGAAGAAGCCCGACATCATGGCCGCCAACATCGCTGCTTTTGAGGCAGGCTGGTCCTTCGGTGAGACGACCGAGAGTTTCTCGGTGCGCTACGAGGTGAAGCCCGCCCCCATGCTGCCGGGCACCTACCGCAACATCACCGGCAACCCGGCCCTTGCCTACGGCCTGATCGCGGCTTCTCGGCAGTCGGGTCTGCCCCTCTTCCTGGGCTCCTACCCGATCACCCCGGCATCGGACATCCTCCATGAGTTGAGCAAGCACAAGGACTTCGGTGTCGTGACGGTGCAGGCCGAGGACGAGATCGCCGGCGTCACCGCTGCCCTGGGTGCGTCGTACGCCGGTTCCCTCGGTGTCACGACGACTTCGGGGCCGGGGGTCGCACTGAAGTCCGAGGCGATTGGCCTGGCCGTTTCCCTGGAGTTGCCGCTCGTCGTTGTCGACGTGCAGCGCGGCGGACCCTCGACAGGACTTCCCACGAAGACAGAACAGGCCGATCTCTTGCAGGCGATGTTCGGGCGCAACGGCGAGGCACCGGTTCCCATCGTCGCTCCGCGCTCCCCAGGGGACTGCTTCGACGCCGCACTCGAGGCGGCACGCATCGCCATCGTCTACCGCACCCCGGTCTTCCTGCTCTCCGATGGATACCTAGCCAACGGCTCCGAGCCCTGGCGTGTGCCCGACGTCAACAAACTGCCGTCGATCGATCCGAACTTCGCCACGGAGCCCAATCACGATGGGGAGTTCTGGCCTTACCTTCGCGATCCTGAGACGCTCGCCCGGCCCTGGGCGGTGCCCGGCACACCCGGCCTCGAGCACCGCATCGGTGGATTGGAGAAGGCCGACGGTAGCGGTGACATCTCCTACGACCCGGAGAACCACGATCACATGGTGCGGCTACGCCAGGCCAAGGTCGACGCCATCGCCGCGACGATCCCCCCGGTGGAGGTCGAGGATCCCTCCGGACAGGCACGCGTGCTCATCCTGGGTTGGGGATCGACCTACGGACCTATCGGGGCCGCGTGCCGCGCGGTCCGCGCCGAGGGTCTCGACGTGGCCCAAGCCCACCTTCGCCACCTGAATCCCTTCCCGGCCAATCTTGGCGAGATCCTCCACTCCTACGATCGCGTCATCGTCCCGGAGATGAACCTCGGCCAACTCGCCTTCCTTATCCGCGGTCGCTACCTCGTCGATGCCATCGGCTACAACCAGGTACGAGGCCTGCCCTTCACCTCGGAAGAACTCGCGAGTGCCATCACCGACGTCATTTCGAACCTGTGAGGACCTGTGACTGCTACTGACCTCCCCATGCCCGGTCTCGCCGGCGTTCCGCGCACCGACGAGAAGCAGACCGCAAAGTCCTTCAAGACCGATCAGGAGGTGCGCTGGTGCCCCGGCTGCGGTGACTACGCCATCCTCGCCGCCGTCCAGGGATTCCTCCCCGAGTTGGGACTGCGCAAGGAGAACATCGTGTTCATCTCCGGAATCGGCTGCTCCTCCCGCTTCCCGTACTACATGAATACCTACGGCATGCATTCGATCCATGGCCGCGCTCCGGCGATCGCCACCGGCGTCGCCGTCACGCGTCCGGACCTCTCGGTGTGGGTCGTGACCGGTGACGGCGACGCTCTGTCCATCGGAGGCAACCACCTCATCCATGCCCTGCGTCGCAACGTCAATCTGAAAATCCTGCTGTTCAACAATCGGATTTACGGCCTGACCAAGGGTCAGTATTCCCCCACCTCGGAGACCGGCAAGATCACCAAGTCCACCCCCATGGGCTCACTGGACTACTCCTTCAATCCGGTATCGATTGCGCTCGGCGCTGAGGCCTCCTTCGTCGCCCGCACGATTGATTCCGATCGGCAGCATCTCACCGAGACGCTGCGCCGGGCCGCCGCGCACGAAGGCACCGCTCTGGTCGAGATCCTGCAGAACTGCAACATCTTCAACGACGGAGCCTGGGCGCCACTCAAGGATGTCGATACCCGCGATGACATGCTGATT
>JAURFD010000020.1:0-1267 GCA_030827125.1 Candidatus Nanopelagicales bacterium | reverse complement strand
CTGCAGAACTGCAACATCTTCAACGACGGAGCCTGGGCGCCACTCAAGGATGTCGATACCCGCGATGACATGCTGATCCGGCTTGTGGACGGCGAGCAGATTCGCTTCGGAGCGGACGGGGAGCACGTGGTCGTTCGTGGCAAGGGTGGCCACATCACGGTCGCTGAGGCCGCCGACGTCGATGAGTCCGACATCATCGTTTTCGACTCGCACGCCGAGGATCCCGGACTTGCCTTCGCCCTGTCCCGGCTCGCCGACGTGCACTCCCTCGCCGACACGCCCGTGGGCGTGTTCCGTGACGTTGTGCGACCGTCGTACGACCGACTGGTTCGAGAGCAGGTAGAGGCGGCGAAGGGGACCGAACAACCTGACCTTCAGGCGCTCCTCCGGGGCAAGGACACGTGGACGGTCAACTGACGAAAGCGCCGCGATCGGAGCTCACCACCGGGCTCCTCTTCGGCCTCCTCGCCTATGGACTGTGGGGCACTTTCCCGCTCTACTTCTCCCTCTTCGACGAGGTCAATCCGATCGAGGTCGTGTCCTACCGCATCGCGTGGTCACTGGTCTTCTGCCTCATCCTTATCGCAATTTTCGGGGATTGGCGCTTGGTCGGGTCCCTCCTACGGTCTCCCCGTCAACTCGCATTCCTGGGCACCGCGTCGGTCGCCATTGCGATCAACTGGACGACCTACGTGTACTCCGTGTCGACCGACCAGGTCGTGGAGTCGGCGCTGGGCTATTTCATCAATCCGCTGGTGACGGTGGCCATGGGCGTTGTGGTCCTGCGCGAACGCCTGCGAAGCCCGCAGTGGTCGGCCGTCGCCATCGCGGCCGTGGGTGTCCTCGTCATCGGGGTGGCCCAGGGCGCCGCTCCGTGGATCGGGCTGACCCTGGCGTTCAGTTTCGGCACCTACGGGCTGATGAAGAAGATGGCCGGTGCTGGCGCCCTGCCCGGACTCACGGTGGAGACGCTTCTGCTGCTCCCCGTCGCGGGAGTGGTGCTCGGCTACTTCCAGGTCAACGGAGGCACGGCGATCGCCACCCACGGCTGGGGCCTCGGCACCCTGCTCGCCCTACTCGGTCCGGTGACCGCCATCCCGCTCATGGCCTACGCTGCCGCCGCCAATCGCCTCCCGCTCGCGACCATCGGCATCCTGCAGTACCTCACCCCGTCGATCATTTTCATCATGGGCATCACCCTCTTCGGGGACAGCGTGACCACCTTCGAATGGGTGGGATTCGTGCTCATTTGGACCGCGCTCGCGGT
>JAURFD010000001.1 GCA_030827125.1 Candidatus Nanopelagicales bacterium | reverse complement strand
TCATGGCGCGGTGTCAGGCAGCAGTACGCCGGGGTTGAGCACCCCCGCCGGATCCAGTACCGACTTGACCGCGCTGATCGCGTCGACTCCCAACACACCCCACTCATCGGCGAGCCACGGAGCATGATCGCGACCGACGCCGTGGTGGTGGGTCACCGTGGCCTGGGCGGACACGATGGACTGCATGGCCGCCTCCTTGGCGCCCAGCCATTGCCCCTGAGGATCACCGCGATCCGCGGCGGCGATGATCGTCGTGTAGAGCGAGGCTCCGGTCTCATAGACGTGCGACAGGTGGGACATGACATACGGCTGCCCTGCGGAGGTCTCGAGCGCGTCGCTGATCGCGCGCGTGAGGTTCTCGTGCAGATCGAGATATCCGCGCCAATCACATGCTGTTTCGAGGGTCTCGACCAGATAGCCCGCATCCATCAACGCATCGCGAAGGAATGGTCCATCGAGACGACCGCGACGCCACGACTCACCGGCACGACGCCCGAGAGCCACGGCACCATGGTCCTTCAGGATGCGCCAGGTGGCTCTGCGGCGATCGACGACGTAGGCCCCGTCAGTGCCCTCCCAACCGAGGATCGCCAGGGCGGACTGGCCCACGTCAACACCCCGGGCGCGCAGATAACGCCCCAGAGCCGCCGCGGCAGCGCCCTTGGGCCCCGAGAGCGCGAGCGATGTGCGGGTCTCTGCTTCATCGGACAGACGCATGACATCAGCGGTGACCCGGCCCTGGGCAATGGCGCGAAAGGCCGCTACACCCGCGGCGAAACTGGGGAACACGACCGCCTCATAGCGCCGCTCGCTGGGCAGCGGACGCACACGCAACGTGACGTCGGTGATGACGCCGAGCGTCCCCTCACTACCAATGAACAGCGACCGAAGATCGGGACCGGCCGCACTCGACGGTCCGCGCCCGAGGTGCAGTAGTCCGCGCGGCGTGGCAACCGTCATCGCCTCGACCATGTCATCGATTCGGCCATAGCCGGTCGACGCCTGACCGGCCGATCGGGTGGCGACATAGCCGCCGATGCTGGCGCGTGCCCAGGACTGCGGGATATGCCCGAGGGTGAGCCCGCGCGCGGCGAGCAGCGGCTCAAGGCGTGGCCCAGTCGCGGCCGGTCCCACAACGGCGAGATGCGAGACCTCATCGACGTTGAGGAGTAGGCCGAGCCGATCAAGGACGAGCGCCACGTGGGGGCGCGTCTCGCGGAGGCCACCAACCACGGATGTGCCACCGCCATGGGGGACGACCACGATGCCGCGCTCCTCGGCAATCCGGAGCACCCGGACGACCTCGTCGTCCGTGGACGGGCGAACCACGGCGTCCGGTGCGTCGCTGCGATCACCAGCACGATGGCGTACCCAATCCAGGTAGCTCGCCCCACCGGTGGCCGCCAGGCGGGTCGGCTCCTCGATGTCGACGTGTGCCGACCCCACGACGGCCGCAAGGGCTTCGAGATCCTCCGCGGACAGCCGACAGGGCGAGAGGGGTGCGGCGGGCTCCATCGGCCAGGCTTCGGCGGCGCCGATATGTCGGCGCAGGAATTCCCCGACAGGGCCCTCCACCGCCACAGGATGTCGAGGCGTGCCCCAGGTCACCAGATGCTCATCGTCCACCACGTGGCCAGTGTGTCACCGCGGGCGTGGCAACCTGGGCACATGTCCTCCGGCGACCTCGACCATCAACGCCGCTCCCGCGACCTGGAGTCCCTGCGCCGCGAGGTGAGCGATGTCCTCGTGGTGGGCGGGGGCATCACCGGGGCGGGAATTGCCCTCGACGCCGCGACCCGGGGATTGTCCGTCGGCGTCATCGAGGCCGAGGATCTCGCATTCGGGACCTCCCGGTGGTCAAGTCGTCTCGCCCATGGAGGACTCCGCTATCTCGCCCACGGTGACGTCGGTGTGGCCTGGGAGAGTGCCGTCGAACGTGATCGACTCATGCAGCGCATCGCGCCCCACCTGATCCGGCCGCTCCCCCACGTCATGCCCTTCTACGCCGACAGCCCGCGCCGCGATCGCCTCCTGGTGCCCGTCGGACTGAAGGCCGCCGATCTCATGCGTGCCGCCGCAGGCACACCGCGCAGCACGCTCGGTCGCCCGCGGCGGCTGTCGGCTGAGGAGGCGCTCGAGGCCGCACCCGGGCTGACTCGCGATGGCCTCATCGGAGCGACACTGCACTGGGACGGCCAACTTGTCGATGACGCACGACTCGTCATTTCGGTGGCGCGCACCGCGGCCGCCCACGGCGCGCGCATCGTGACTCGAGCCCGCGCGGAATCCGTTTCCGGCACGGAAGTGCTTGTGCACGCGGACGGGGATACCTTCACGCTGCGCGCCCGCCAGGTCATCGTGGCCGCCGGCATCTGGACGGAAGAACTCGATGCGCAGACACCGCTCGTCCTCTCCCGTGGCTCACACGTGCTCCTTGACCCGGCCGCGCTCGGATATCCGCGAGCCGCGGTCACCGTGCCCGTCTCTGGTGATTTCGGCCGATACGTCTTCGCGTTGCCCACGGCCGACGGGCCGGTCATCGCGGGGATCACGGACGTGGAGGTGCCGGATCGACCGGTGACCCTGCCGGCTGCCCCACGCGATGACGCGCGGTGGATTCTCGAACATCTTGCGCCAGCGTTCGCACGTGGACTGTCCGACGATGACGTGGTTGGTTCCTACGCCGGCTTCCGACCCCTCGTGGCTGACGCCGCGAGTTCCACCGCGGACATTTCCCGACGACACCGCATCGCGCGCCGACCCGACGGCCTCATCACCGTCACCGGGGGCAAACTCACCACCTACCGCCGCATGGCGCAGGACGCCCTCGACGCCGCGGACCTGCCGGCCGGTCCCTGCCGCACCGCGTCCCTGCCCCTCCTCGGGGCTCAACGCCGACATGCGTTGCCCCCGACCGGGATTCCGGGGCGCCTTGTGCGCCGGTACGGCACGGAGGCCACACGTGTCGCTTCCTACGCGGATGCGGACGCCGCACTCCGCGAGCCGTTGGCGCCCGGCGTCGGTGTCCTCGGGGTCGAGGTGGTGCACGCGGTGATCTGCGAGGGGGCGACTACCGTGTCGGACGTCATGGAACGTCGCACCCGCCTCAGCACGATCCCCGCCCACGACGCGGCCGCTCGCGCGCGGGTCGAGGAGATCGTGGACGCGCTCCGATGAAGGGCACGGACCCGCGGCGCGCCATCATCGGTGACGCGCTGGCGATCGGCATCGGCACCGGCGCCTACGGGATTTCGTTTGGGGCGCTGGCGGTGGCGTCCGGATTGAGTGTGTGGCAGACGCAGGCACTGTCACTGCTGATGTTCACCGGCGCCTCGCAGTTCGCCCTGATCGCCGTGATCGCCTCCGGCGGCAGTGCACTCGTCGCCATTTCCACCGCGACCCTCATCGGCACCCGCAACACCTTCTATGCCGTGGCCATGGCCCCGATCCTGCGCGTTCGCGGCCTGCGCCGACTCCTCGCCGCCCAGTGGACGATCGACGAATCCACCGGAATGGCCGTGGGACATGAGGATCGTCGCGATGCGGCACGCCTCGCCTTCTGGTCCACCGCCATCGCGATCTACGTACTGTGGAATCTGGGCACGTTGCTCGGCGCCGTCGGTGCCGGCTTCATCGAGGATCCCAACGTCTTCGGCCTCGACGCGGCCGCGCCGGCCGCGTTCCTCGCGCTTATCTGGCCGCGGTTGAACTCCTGGCCCATGCGCTGGGTCGCGATTGCCTCCCTCGGCACCGCCGTGATCCTCGCACCGTTCCTCAGCGCGGGGCTGCCGGTGCTGCTCGCGGGAGCCGCGGGGATCGCGGTCGGACTCGTCCTTGGTGCGCGCGCCCCGGAGGTGGAGCGCTGATGTGGCCGACGATCCTCATCGCGTCGGGGGCGGCCTACGGCCTCAAACTCCTTGGGTACGTCGTCCCGGAGAAGTGGCTCGACACTCCCCTTGCGCGACGCATCACTGTCCTCATCCCTATCGCCCTGCTGTCGGCGCTCATCGGACTGTGGACCTTCGTCTCCGGCACGTCGATCACCTTCGACGCGCGGGTCCCCGGCGTCCTCGCGGCACTTGTCGCACTCCTGCTGCGCGCACCCTTCCTCGTCGTCCTCATCGTCGCCGCCGCGGTCACAGCGGTGGTGCGCGCGCTGGGGTGGTTGCCCTGAAGCCGCAGCGACCGATCTTTGGCTTCCTCTGGCCGGCACCACGGCCGGTGCCCCAGGATGACGCGGCCGTGCAACGCACCTGGGTGAGGGTGCCGCCGCGCGGCCCGTGGCGGCTGACCTTGCTCATCACGGCGACGGCACTGCTCGTCACCGGTGGGGCCGCCATGATCAGCTCCCTGCTCGCGGCTCCCTCCCTCATTGGGCTTGTCGTGAGCGTCGTCCTCCTCATTGCCAGCGCCCTGCTCCTGGGCCGCGCCTGGGCGGTCGGCACCTCCGTGAGTGACGCGGGCGTCAAGGTGTCGCGCCTGCGCATGACTCTCGTGATCCCGTGGGGCGACGTACGCGCGGTCGACACGGTGCCGCGGAGTCGCTGGCTCGGCCTGCCCATCGAGGTGGCGGGTTCGACGGTCGTGCTGACCACACCGGACAGTCAGGTGCTCACGCACGTCGCCTCGGCATCGCCGGACCTGTGGGGCCGACCCCAGGCGTCCGATGCGGCGGTCAGCACTCTGCGCACCTGGTGGCGCGAGACTCGATGACCTAGGCGTCGCGCAGCCGGCGAGCCTCGCGCATCGCCGCCCGTGCTCGGCGTCGATCACGCATGGCGTCCAGCGCAAGACCGAGTCGGTACCACGACGCCCAGTCTTGTGGTTGCGCATCAACGCGCTCCCGCTCGACCGCGAGGAATCGCTCCGCGTCCGCGGTGGTGATGCGTCCGGACGGCATCCGCTCGAAGTCGTCAACGGGCAAGTCACCGCGCGCGGCAAGATCCGCGCCCATCTCTTGCATGGCGTACCCGAAGTCGATCTCCCGCCAGACCAACCACGCGCCGATGGCGGGAATGATGAGTACCGCGATCCCCAGCGCGATCGCGGTCACGCTGCCCGAGGTGATGAGGGCAATGCCTCGCCACCCCGCGAGGAGGAGGTAGGCAGCAAGGGCACCGGTGATCACCCAGGCCCAGCGGCGGGCTGTCATCGCTGCAGCAACGGTTCCAGCCCGAGGGTGAGCCCCGGGTGAACAGCCACGGAACGCACGGCGAGCAGCACCCCCGGCATGAAGGACGCGCGATCGAGCGAGTCGTGCCGCAGAGTCAGGACCTCGCCCGGGTTGCCGAGAAGAACCTCTTCATGGGCGACCAGTCCGCGGACGCGCACCGAGTGCACCCGGACACCCTCGATGTCGGCACCGCGTGCGCCTGGGAGTTCGTGCTGAGTTGCGTCTGGGCTCGGTGCCACCGCCGCCCGCGCCGCGGCGATGCCGTGAGCGGTGTGCGCAGCGGTCCCTGACGGCGCGTCAGCCTTGTCGGGGTGGTGCAGTTCGATGACCTCCACCGATTCGAAATACGGTGCAGCCTCCCGGGCAAAGCGCATGAGCAGGACGGCACCGAGACCGAAGTTGGGTGCGATCACCGCGCCGGTCGTGGGATGGGCGGCCAGCATCTCGCGCACATCGGCGAGACGCTCCTCGGTGAAGCCGGTCGTGCCCACGACGACGTTGATGTCCTGATCAATGCAGAAGCGGAGGTTGTCCATGACCGCATCGGGGGTGGTGAAGTCGACGGCGACGTCGACTCCTGAGGCGACCAGCCGGTCCATCGGATCGCCGATATCGACCGCGGCCGCCAACTGAAGGTCGGCGGCCGAGTCGATTGCGCGGCACACTTCGGCACCCATCCGACCGGCGGCACCGATCACTCCCACCTTGAGCATGCTGGTCAGCCTAGTCGTCTCCTGGATCGGACTGCGGACATCCGAGGTGCGACCAGCCCCGCAGACAGTCAGGATGGCCCCATGCGCATCCGCCGAACGTTCATCTCCCTCGCCACCGTCGCCACCACCGTCGCCCTGCTACCGACAGCAGCCGTCGCTGAGACTCCGGTGCAACCGGTCTCCGTAGTAGCCACCCCGATCCCCGGGGCGACGTTCTTCACTGCGGCGCTTCAGGACCTCCCCAAGTTCGGCTACCGCGAGCGCGAATTCGCCCTTGCGCTGCGCGACCCCCAGGTCTACGAGTACGTCGGTGAATCCACGGAGGTGGTCGCCACCCCGGCGCCCGCCTCGCCGCGCGGGGAGTACCGCAGCCGCATGATCGTCCGGCTGCCGGTCGATCCGGCCGACTTCAACGGACGCGTCCTCGTCGAAATGATGAACACCACGACCACCGTCGACCTCGACGTCGCCTGGGAGCAGGCCCACGAGTACCTCATGCGGGAGGGCTGGGGATACGTCGGCATCACGGTGCAGCAGACCGGACTCGACGCGCTCACGCGCTTCCGACCCCAACCTGACCGCTACACCGACCTCGACCTCAACCTCATGACACCGCAGGCGGCGCAAACACCGGCGTACGGCCTGCGTGACCCGTCGCTGGCCTGGGATCTCACGTCTGCGGTGGGACGCCTGGTCGCTGCCCAGGACGCCGACGGGCCCCTGGCCGGCTACGCCGTGCGGTCGACGTACCTCACCGGTCAGTCGCAAATGGCCGGGTATGCCGTGACCTACATCAACGCGATCCACCCGCGCGATCAGGTCTTCGACGGTTTCCTCGTGGCCTACCGCGGCACCCGGGCCACCAACCTCGGCTTCGTTGCCCCGGAGGGCGGGGGCGCACCCGTGGGGACCTCCACCTCCGTCGCCCAGCGGCGCATCGACGCGGGCGGCGCCCCGGTGATCAACCTTCAAACCGAGTCTGACCCCCTCGACCAGCCCGGTGGCGGCGATGCGGCCGTGTGGCGCGATGACGCAACGACGCCGACCGATCGTTTCCGACTCTGGGAGGTTGCGGGGTCCTCGCACAACGACCGCTGGGGCAGTCAGCAGGCACTCGACATCCTCAGCCGGGACTACGGACTGCCGTTCACGCCCGCCTGCGACTGGACGGCGCCCATGGGAATCAACGACTTCCCGATGCGCTTCGCCTGGCACTCCGCCCTTGAGGCGCTCGCCGCGTGGCACGAAACCGATGCTGCGCCGGCCGAAGTGGATCGGATCGAGCGCCGGGATGGCGCGATCGTGCGCGACACGCGCGGCAACGCACGCGGCGGATTGCGCCTGCCGCCCGCAGACGTGCCGGTCGCCACGCGCGGTCCGGTGAGTACCGGCGGACTGTTCTGCAATCTCACCGGCTACCAAAAGCCGTTCCCCCGCAAGCTTGTCAAGCGAATGTATCCGAAGAAGTCCGAGTACGTCGCTGACGTGCGCCAGGCGGGGCGCGCCGACGCGAGGGCCGGTGTCTTGCTCATCAGCGATGCCGCCGAGTTGGTGCGCCAGGCGCGCCGCGGCCCGGTTGCAGACGGTCAAACCATTCGCGACTACTAGGGCTCTCCTGTCACGTCCGTTGGTGGCTGGGGATCCTGGACGGATCCGAACCGGAGCGGACTTGGTGTCAGACGGCGGAACTACGCTGAGGCAATGACAGGGAGGGCTGGCGCTTCACTGGCCACCTCGCCAGAACTGTCCACAGCCGCCGGTGAATCCACGCTGGCAACCTTGCCGGCACTGTCCACAGCGCGCGTTGAATGCGATCGGCCGTTGCGGAGCCACTACTAGCCCCCGACGGATCAGCGGGGGGAGATGAGGGCGTAGGTCGGCGGGACCGTGAGGAGTTCGGCGGCCAGGTCGGCCACGTCCGTGGCGGTGACCTCGTCAATGCGTTGGAGGACCTCATCGATCGACGGGATGTCGTCGTAGAGCAACTCACCCTTGGCGATGCGGCTCATCCGCGCGCCGGTGTCCTCCTGGCCGAGCACGACTCCCCCGCGCATCTGGCCCTTGCCGCGCTCGAGTTCGTCCTCCTTCAGTCCGTTCGCGGCGATGTCCCCCACGACCGCCTCGCAGACCTCGAGAACGTCGTCGACCTTGTTCGGCAGACATCCCGCGTAGACGCCGGTGTAGCCGGTGTCGGAGAAGCTCGTGGCAAAGGAGAACACTGAGTAAGCCAATCCTCGGGCCTCGCGCACCTCCTGGAAGAGCCGACTCGACATGCCCCCACCGAGGGCGGCGTTCAACACCCCAAGCGCATATCGGCGCTCGTCGGTGCGCCGAATCCCCCCGAGGCCCACGACGATGTTTGCCTGCTCCAACGGCCGCTGCAGGTGACCGCGGGAGCCTCGCCCAGGAACACGTGCCTGACGGGCCGACGCGATGCGCACGATCGGCTCGGCCTCGGGGTACCTATCACCAAACGCACCACGGACCAGGTCGACGATGTGCTCGTGATCGACCGCACCCGCGACGGAGATGACCATGCGCTCAGGGACATAGTTGCGTCGATAGAAACTGCGAATACTCGGCGGCGATAGGGATCGGATCGAATCTTGGCTGCCCAGAATGCTGCGCCCGAGGGGGCCGGCGCCGTAGTAGGTGCCCATGAACAGGTCGTGCACGAGGTCGGATGCGTCGTCCTCGTTCATGGCAATCTCTTCGAGGATCACGGAGCGTTCGCCTTCAATGTCCTCAGAGCGCAGTGCACCGTGGAGGACAAGGTCGGTGATCACGTCGACGGCAAGATCGATGTCGACGTCGAGCACGCGCGCGTAGTAGCAGGTGTATTCCTTGGTGGTGAAGGCGTTCATCTCGCCCCCCACCGCCTCGATCGGCGCGGTGATCTCCCACGCTGAACGGTGCGCGGTCCCCTTGAAGAGCAGATGCTCGAGGAAGTGCGCCGATCCTGTTTGCTGCGGGGTTTCGTCGCGCGACCCCACCCCGACCCAGGCGCCGAAGGACACTGAGCGCACGCCGGGTACGGCTTCGGTGACGATGCGCAACCCGTTCGGCAGGGTGGTGAGACGCACGAGGGCCCCGCCGGCACCCTGGACCAGGGTGCGCGTCGAGGCCCTTCGTGCAGTCACGTCGTGTTACTCCGACGATTCTCCGGCCGACTCATCGAGAACCGGGACGAGCGAGAGCTTGCCCCGCGGATCAATTTCTTTGATCTCGACCTGGACCTTGTCGCCCACCTTGAGAACCTCTTCGACATTCTCGAGGCGCTTCTTGTCCGGCGAGAGCTTCTTGACCTCGGAAATGTGCAGCAGGCCATCGCGGCCGGGCACGAGCGACACGAAGGCGCCGAAATTGGTCGTCTTGACGACGGTGCCGAGGTAGCGCTCGCCAATCTCGGGCATTGTCGGATTGGCGATCGCGTTGATCTTGGCCCGAGCCGCCTCCGCCGACGAGCCGTCGGCGGCACCGATGAAGATCGTGCCGTCGTCCTCGATGGTGATGTCAGCGCCGGTGTCCTCTTGGATCTGGTTGATGATCTTGCCCTTCGGCCCGATCACCTCGCCGATCTTGTCCACCGGAATGTTCACCGTGATGATGCGCGGCGCGTAGAGCGACATCTCGCCCGGTGCGTCGATCGCCTCGTTCATGACATCGAGGATGGTCAGGCGCGCCTCGCGAGCCTGGTCCAGCGCGCCCGCCAGCACCGACGCGGGAATGCCGTCGAGCTTGGTGTCCAGCTGCAGCGCCGTCACGAAGTCCTTGGTGCCGGCAACCTTGAAGTCCATGTCGCCGAACGCATCCTCGGCGCCGAGGATGTCGGTGATGGCGACGTACTCGGTCTTGCCGTCGACCTCACCGGAGATCAAGCCCATCGCGATGCCGGCCACGGGAGCCTTCAGGGGCACACCCGCCGCCATGAGCGACATCGTGCTCGCGCACACCGAGCCCATGGAGGTCGAGCCGTTGGAACCGAGTGCCTCGGATACCTGTCGGATCGCGTAGGGGAACTCCTCGCGGGTCGGCAGCACCGGCACGAGGGCGCGCTCGGCAAGTGCGCCGTGCCCGATCTCGCGACGCTTCGGCGAACCGACTCGGCCGGTCTCACCGGTGGAGTACGGCGGGAAGTTGTAGTTGTGCATGTAGCGCTTGCGGTTGTCCGGCGACAACGTGTCGAGCCACTGCTCCATCTTGAGCATGTTCAGCGTGGTGACGCCGAGAATCTGCGTCTCACCGCGCTCGAACAGGGCCGACCCGTGCACGCGCGGGAGCACGTCGACCTCCGCGGCCAGGACGCGGATATCGCGCGGGCCACGACCGTCGATGCGAACCTTCTCGCGCAGGACGCGCTCGCGGACGCTGTTCTTCGTCACGCTGCGCAGCGCCGCGCTGATCTCCTTCTCGCGACCTTCGAAACGGTCGGAGAGGGCGGACATGACGTCAGCCTTGATGTCATCCAGGGCGCTCTCACGCTCGGCCTTGCCGACGATCGTGAGCGCCTGGGCGACACGAGCGGACGCGACCTCGGCCACGGCGTCGTAGACATCATCGGTGTAGTCGAGGAACACGGGGAACTCGGCCACCGGCTTGGCGGCGGTGTCCGCGAGAGCCTGCTGCGCTTCGCACAGGACGCGGATGAACGGCTTAGCCGCCTCCAGTCCCTCCGCGACGACCGACTCGGTCGGTGCCGTGGCGCCACTTGCGACGAGGTTGATCGTCTCGTTCGTCGCCTCGGCCTCGACCATCATGATGGCGACATCGTCACCCACCACGCGACCGGCCACGACCATGTCGAAGACCGCACGCTCGAGCTCGGAGTGCCGGGGGAAAGCCACCCACTGGCCATCGATGAGGGCGACGCGGACGCCACCGATCGGGCCGGAGAACGGCAGCCCGGAAATCTGGGTGGACGCGGACGCGGCATTGATCGCGAGGACGTCGTACAGATCATCGGGGTTGAGTGCGAAGACCGTCACGACGACCTGAACCTCGTTGCGCAGGCCCTTCACGAAGGACGGACGCAGCGGGCGATCGATGAGACGGCAGGTGAGGATCGCATCCTCGGTGGGACGCCCCTCGCGGCGGAAGAACGAGCCGGGGATGCGGCCCACGGAGTACATCCGCTCTTCGACGTCGACGGTCAAGGGGAAGAAATCGAAGTGCTCCTTGGGCTGCTTCGAAGCCGAAGTAGCGCTGAGCACCATGGTGTCGTCGTCGAGGAAAGCGGCAACACTGCCACCCGCCTGACGGGCCAGTCGGCCAGTTTCGAATCGAACGGTGCGCTTGCCGAAGCTGCCGTTGTCCAAGACAGCTTCGGTGGTTGTTACAGAACCCTCCACGGGTATCTCCTGTCGGTGCCGGTCGCATGGCGACCTCGGCGCCCACCACCTGGGGGTCGGTCTTCGATCGAGGCCCACGGGTCCACGCCCGGAAGCCACTACCGAGGACCGATCACGGATCGGCGACGGACGTCGTGGATGAATGTCTATGTAGTTATGTGCCTACGCCACCTAGCGGCGCAGGCAGTCCCTCCGGCCTACGCCACCTAGCGGCGCAGGCAGTCCCTTCGACCTACGCCACCTAGCGGCGCAGGCCGAGGCGCTCGATGATCGAGCGGTAGCGCTCGATATCCACCTTCTGCAGGTACTGCAGGAGGCGACGGCGCTGGCCGACCAGGATGAGCAGGCCGCGACGCGAGTGATGGTCGTGCTTGTGCGTCTTGAGGTGCTCGGTGAGGTCGGTGATCCGACGGCTCAGCATCGCGATCTGGACCTCCGGGCTACCGGTGTCCTGCGCGTTTTGGCCGTACTCGGCGATGATCTGCTGCTTTGTTGCGGTGTCGAGAGACATGATTTCCTTCAGGGCGCGTGGACCGACAGACACCTTGCGGCGACGCCGGGGGCTCGGAAGTCCCGAACCGACACGAATCCCAGGGCGCCCGCCCCAGGACCGTCAGTGGCCAAGGGTATCAGCCCCCGAGGGCCCCCCGTGCCATGGCGACATCTCGACCCATCTGCTCGATGAGGTCGTCCACCGACGCAAAGGTGGCCTGTCCCCGCAGTCGGGACACCAGGTCGAGCGCCACGTCGTGGTCGTAGAGGTCGAGATCGTCCCGATCGAGGACATAGGCCTCCACCCGCCGCTCGGTCCCGGCGAACTGGGGATTGGTGCCAATGGAGACAGCAGCCGGGTACCGCTCGGGGCCATCGAGCAGCCAGCCCGCGTAGACACCATCGGGCGGCACCGCGAATTGCGGGCCCACCTCGAGGTTGGCCGTGGGGTAGCCCAGCTCCCGACCCCGGGCATCGCCGTGACGCACGGGGCCCTCAAGGCGATGCGGATGGCCGAGGGCCGCGGCGGCGGCCCCCATGTCCCCGGCGTCAATCTGCTCGCGCACGAAGCTGGACGACCACGGAACGCCGTCGGCCGACTCCGCCTCCATCAGGGGTACGGCATCCACGGTGAAACCGAGCTCCTGTCCGAGCCGGGTGAGGTCGCTCACGTCACCGCTGGCACGACGGCCGAATCGGAAGTTCTCGCCAACAACCACACGATCAGCGGCGATGCCCGGATCATCTCGCAGCAAGCGCGCGAAGTCCTCGGGTTCGTTAGCCGCGAACTCGCGGGTGAACGGGACCACGACCACATCGTCCGCGCCGTGCTCGCGCAGGAGCTCAATGCGGCGCGGCAGTGTGGCGAGCAACTTGGGTGCCGCGTCCGGGCGCAGGACGGCCTGCGGATGGGGATCGAAGGTGACGACGATGACGCGGTCGTCCGCATCCCCGGGCAGCGCCGCGCGGGCGCGGGCGATCAAGGCCTGATGCCCTCGATGCACCCCATCGAAATTTCCGACCGTCGCCACGCGCACGCGGGCAAGCCTGCCACGCGATCGGGTCGTGACAGGATGGGGCTCCCGACGTCGAGGACGTCCCGAGTCGCAGGGAGCGCGTGTGGCCGATCGACTGCTGCTGCACATCGGTACGCAGAAGTCCGGTACGACGTACCTCCAGCGCGTCCTCGCGGCCCTCTCGTCCTCGCTCAAGCGCGACGGCGTGCTCTACCCAACGCGCCTGCACGGGCGCCGCGAGGTCTACAACCATGAAGCGGCCGCCTACGGACTGCTCGGGACCGCCTCTTTCCCGTGGGTGCCCGAGGCCCGTGCGCGAGGGCAGGAAGGATCATGGAACGGCCTCGTGCGCAAGGTCGGCCAGTGGGATGGCACGGCGATCGTGTCAGGCGAGGCGCTCTCCGTCATCGACGCCGACGCAGCGCGACGTCTTGTCGAGAGTCTTGGGGTCCCCAACACCCACGTCATCATCACCGCCCGTGATCTCGGACGCGTGCTGCCGAGTTCGTGGCAGCAGCACATCCGCAATGGCAGGTCGACGAGTTTCCCGTCGTTCCTTCAGCAACAGGCCGACCGTCGTGGCGAGGGCAACGCACGGGAGCGCGCCGCTCGGTGGAACGACGATCCGGACCAGACCTTCTGGCGGGCCTATGCCATCGGCACCCTGGTCGAACGCTGGGCGCCCTTCGCGCGCACCGTAAGCGTCGTCACCGTCCCCCGCCGCGGCGCGGCCCCGGATGAGTTGTGGCATCGCTTCCGGCGCGCCCTTGACGTGGGCCCCGCGCTGCCAGAAACTCCTCCGACCATCGACGACCTCGCCGCCAATGTCGGTCTGACCGAGCCTGAGGTCCTGGTCCTCGCCGCCCTAAACCGGCAGGTGGACTCGGTGAAGGCCGACGGACCTGACCTGCGTGCCCTGCGCGGCCGGCTGGTGCGCGAGGCCTTCGCGGTCCGACCTGACCGCGGAACACCCGTTCAACTCCCCCGCCATTGGGCCGAACGGGCCCGCGCGTGGGCCCGTGACGATGTCGAGGTTCTCGATTCGACCTCGGCCATCCTCGTCGGTCCGCGATCCGATCTCCTGGTGGACGCCGACGCTCCCGTCGGTGACGGTCCCGATCCGGACGAGATCGCCCGCGCAGCGGGCGCGGCGATGGCCTACCTCGCCGGACTCCCGGTCCGCAGCACCTAGACTGCGCACGTGCTTCTCCTCGTCTGCGGCATGCACCGCTCCGGTTCCACGCTCGTGTGGCAGATCGCCCGACAACTCGTCGACGGTCGCCCTGGCCTGCGCAACCCGCGTGGCATCCCCACGTCGGAATATCCCGCGGCGGCGGCGGACCCGGCTGATCTCCTCATGGCCAAGGTGCACTTCCGGCCGGCCCTCAACCGCGGCGACTTCCCGGACGCGGGAGCGAAATACCTCTACACCTATCGCGACCCTCGCGACGTCGTCGCTTCGCTCTATCGCAAGGGCCGCGCAAAGCCGGGCGATCCCGAGCGTGGTGCGCGCAACAGTCGCCTCATCGTGCGCCGTGAATTGCGCGGTGATGAGTTCTGGACCTCACGCAAGGATGTCTGGATCGGCAAATATGAAGACTTCCGCGATGACGTTCCGGGGCTGGTCCGCGATCTCGCGACGTTCCTCGAGGTGGATATCGATGAGGCCGGAGTGGCCAAGATCGTCGCGGACGTCGATCTCGCGGCTCAGGAGCAGCGCGCAGTCGCGGCCAAGGCGCACGGTGTCGACGACGACCTGCGCGTGACCTCCAACCACATCACCGACGGTCGCGCTGGCGCGTGGCGCGACACCCTCACCGATGAGGAGCTCGTCGCGATCGAGGCCGAGGGTGCCCGCTGGCTCGTGGAGCACGGCTACGGCGTAGAGACCGCGGTCGGCACGCGCAAGACCCTGGACCTGCGCGAGCCCGAGGAGTACCAGCCCAAGCACGCCCAGAGCGGGTCGAGTGTCGGTGCCCGCACGTCGCGCATCTCCGGTGAAGCGGGCGATTTGCCGGCTGCCCTCCTCCCACTCGCGGCCGCCGGAGTGTTGTCCCTGGCGGCGGCGGTGAGCTCACGCCGCAATCCAGGGTCGTCGTCCCTGCTGTGGGCGGCAGCAACCCTGTGCGGTGTGGCCGGGGCCTACTGCCTCGGCCGCGACGACCAGCGACCCGAGGATCTCGTCGCGGCCGTCCGGCGTCGCTTCGGTCGCTGAGGCCAGCCCGTGGCATCGCGCGTCGTTCTGCACATCGGACCGCGCAAAACCGCGACCACATACGTTCAACGCGCCCTGCAGGCGCTGGTCCTCGCCGGTGAACTTGCCCCCACCATCTATCCCATCGAGACCCGCGGCCGCGTCGACCACAATCAGGTGCCCGGTCTCATCGATCTCGCGCGCCAATCCGGCGGCATCGGCCTTCAGCCGGATGCCTGGACCGAGCAGGACGGCTCCGATGCCGAAGCACTTCTCTCGGTGGTGCACAGCGCCCCCGGCGAGGTCATCCTGTCCGCCGAAGCGCTGTCGGTGCTCACCGATGACGGAGCGGCTGCGGTCGTCGATGCGTTCGACGGCGTATCGATGGACGTCGTGGTCACCGCGCGCGATCTCGCGCGGATCCTGCCGAGTTCCTGGCAGCAGCACATGCGCAACGGCAACTTCGAGGCCTATCCGGACTACCTGCGCCTGCGCGCGCAGGAACGCGAAACGCAGAGTCATCGCGATGAGCTGCGCCGAGGATTCTGGCGGGCGTATCGATACGGCGAACTCGTGCGGCGCTGGCTGGCGGCAGGGGCGCAGTCCGTTCGCGTGGTCACGGTCCCCGCTGCCGGGGGCGGCGCGGCCCTGGTGTGGGAGCGATTCGCGTCCGCCTGCGGCATCGACGACCTACCAGCCCTCCCGCCGGTGGTACCCGAGGACAAAGCGAACATCTCGCTGACTGGGCCGGAGACCTACGCGATCTTCGGATTCAACCTGGCGGCCCGTGCGGCCGGCGAAGGCCGGCGAGAGGTCCGGTCGACCCATCGCGCCCTCATCCGTCGCGGTTGGACGGACCGCCCGGATCGCGGCGAGCGACTCGGACTCCCGGCCGCGCTACTTCCGACCGTGAGCACCTGGGCCGCCGAGGACATCGCCGACCTCGGCGCCACCGGAGTGCGAATCTTCGGAGATCTCGCGGACCTCGCGGTCGCGGCCGATGGCACCGACGGCGTACCCACACCGGAGGACGTGGCCCGAGCGGCCGGGGCCGCCGCCTACCTGCTCAGCCAACGCCGCGGCGGCAAGCCCGCGGCGGAGGAGGAGTCTGGCGACTAGGCGCCCGGCAGGCCGGCGCCCGATGGCAATGCGCGCTCGGTAGTGCGACGCCGGCCGAGCCGGCGCAGCCTAACCCCGCGCCCAGGACTCCAGGATCGCCACGAAGGCCGGGCCGTCGTTGGCCCAGTCGGCATTCGCACGCACCCACGCCCTCCCAGCCTCGGCCATCGCCTGACGTCGCGCGTCGTCGTCGTTGAGCTCTTGCACCGCGACGGCCGCGGCATCGAGGTCCCCGAACGGCACAATCACCCCCGCGCCACTCTGCTCGGCCACGTCAACGGCCAGGGGAAGCGGAGTCGAGATGAAGGGCACACCGCGTGCGAGATACTCCAACACCTTGGTGGGCATGGAGTGCCGATAGTTCGGCTCGTCGTGCAGGAGTGACAGGCCAACGGTCGCTCCCTCCACCTGCGCGAGCGCTTCGGCGTTGGGACGGAATCCCCACCAGTGAAACGACTCACCCTCGGCCGCGCGCAGCCGTCCCACCAGGTCCCCGGTCGCCGGGCCCACCACATCGACGCTCACAGTGGTCAGTCGTCGGGACAGCGCGATGAGGTCGTCACCGCCGCGCGCCACTGTCACACTCCCGACGTAGATCGCACGTCCGCGGCCGCTCGCCGGGACTCGCGCCGGAACCACAGGACTGTTCGGCACGACCGGGTGGTCGCTGCCGAACCGATGTGCGTACGCCGTCTCAGCGAGCAGAAGGTGCCGACGGCGTTCGACGAGCGACTCCCCGGCACGGGCGAGACCGGCCACGGGACGACGCAGCAGATTGGGCAACCAAGGCTTCAGGCTGAGCGACGCAGCGGTGTCCTCGTGGACATCCCACACGATGGACGGATGGCGCAGCCCGGTGGCGGCGGCTACCGCTTCGGCACTGTGCAAGATCACCACGTCGTGGGAGGCAGCCTCACGCCGCAGCACTCGCCGCGACTCACGCAGTGCGCCCAAGCGCCGTCGGCCCGTCGCTCGGGGAATATCGATGCCGCGCACTCCATCACGCGGCACCGCGCCGTAGGCGCTGAACGGACCGGCCTGGGTCACCTCATGCCCCGCCGCGAGAAGGGCCGCGATCTCGCGTTCCGCGATGCGCGCATCTCGCGGATCGTGCACGGCACACAGGACGAGGACGCGCACGGCTAGTCCCGGCCGCGAACCGTCGGGTCCGTCGCGCTGACCATGTCCGACCCTTCGGCGGCGAGTTCGGCCATCGCCTGCTCGTTGGCGTCTTTGCGCTTCTTCCGCCGCTCACGCATGGCCTTCTTCGACTTCAGGCCGAAGCGCGCTTCGTACTCGGGGATGATGTCGTCCGGATGTCCATCAGCCAGGATCTGTCCCTCATCGAGCCACAGCACGCGATTGCAGGCGGACCGGATGGCGCCCATCGAGTGACTTACGAGGAAGATGGTGTCCGCGTCATCGCGCAATTGCTGGATGCGCTGACTCGACCGCTTGACGAACTCACCATCACCGGTCGACAGCGCCTCATCGATGAGCAAGATTTCGTGGGTGACCGCCGAGGCGATGGCGAACTTCAACCGTGCGGACATGCCTGACGAATAGGTGCTCATCGGCATATGGATCGCCGATCCAATTCCGCTGAATTCGATGACGTCCGGGATGCGCGCCTTGACCTCCTTGGGAGTGAGGCCCAAAGCAAGCAGGCCGAGCTCGACATTGCGCAGGCCGGACAGCGCCTGCATCAGCGCCGAACTCACGCCGAGCATCGTCGGTTGACCGTCGGCGTAGACCACGCCCTGATTTGGCGGAAGGAGCCCGGCGATCGCGCGCATAAGCGTGGATTTGCCCGCGCCATTCTTGCCGATGACGCCCACCGCCTCACCCTGGCGCGCGACGAAGTTCACGCCACGCAGGGCATGGATCTCCCTCTTGGTCGACACGGGCCGGCGTGCGCGCATGCGCTGCCAGCGACTGGCGGTGTCCTCTAGGGGCTGGTCGGGAGCGGTCCACACCCGATAGACGATGTGGAGGTTGTCGACGACCACCTTGATTGGCGCGTTCGGATCGTTCTCGCGTGGTGGCGCGACATCGGAGAAGTCGGCCTCCTCACTGAGATCGATCTCCATCTCATCGTCATCCTCGACCATAGCGATCCTCCGCCCGCCAGAAGAACCACATGCCGAAGGGCAGCATCACCACGGCCCAGGCGACCGCCAGAATCCAGTTCAGTGCTCCGCCCGGTGAGTAATAGGAGGCCATGAGGGCATCACGCATCACGTTGAGGTAAACCGTCCCCGGATTGATTTCGATGATGAACACGGCCCACGGCGGCAAGCCGAGCCGGCTGAGACGGTCGGCGATCGGGATCATCACGCCGGACATGTATCCCCAGATGCGCAGCAGATATCCGAGGATCTCTGACACATCCTGCAGCGTCGCCACAATGCGGGCCATGATCATCGCCATACCCAGCGAGAACATCACGATGAGCAGAAGTCCGACGGGCGCGAGCAACCATCGCCACGTGATCGGCTCACCCGTAATGAGCAGAATCACCACCATGATGGGGATCGCGTAGTAGAAGACCCGCAGTTGCTTCATCACCACGGCGATCGGCAAGACCGCGCGCGGGAAGTGAATGGAGCGGACGAGTCCCTCATTGCCCGAGATGGAACGCGAACCCGCCGTAATGGACTGGCGAATGATCGCAAAACTGAAGACACCCGCCGCGAGGAAGCCGGTGTAATTCTCCACGCTGCCGCGACCACCGAGCAGGAATCCGAAGAGGAACCAGTACAGGGCCATGGTGAGGACCGGATCCATCACCTGCCAGAACTGGCCCAGTCGACTCTTGGTGTTCTGCTTATCGACGCTTGCCTTGGCGAACGCGCGGATGAACGCACGCCGCTGCCACAGCGAGCGGAGGTAGGCGAAGAAGGGCGGCCGGCTGTTGACTCGGGTGAGCCCGGCCTCCCGGGCGAGCACGTCGGCCGGGACGGTGACGGTGCTCGCTGCGACCTGCTGTCCGCCGTCGATCAGAGTCGCACCGCCTCGTTACCTCGGGTGACACCTCGGGTGTCGAAGAAACGACGCGAGCGCGCCACGAGGGCGGGAATGTCATAGGCATCGTGGTTTTGCAGCAGGATGGTGAGATCCGCGTCACTCACCGCGGCATCAAGGTCGGGGACCGGGGCGAGGGTCTCGCCATTCAGACGCCAGGCTGTGACGTGTGGATCGTGGTACTCCACGATGGCGCCCTTGTCGCGCAATTGCTGGGCGATGGGCTTGGCCGGTGATTCGCGCTGATCGGCGATGTCGGGCTTGTATGTCACGCCAAGGAGTAGCACGCGCGCTCCTCGCAGGGCCTTGCCGTCCTCGTTCAAGATGTCCTGGACCCGACGGATGACGTAAGTCGGCATTCCCGCGTTGATCTCCTGCGCGAGTTCGACGAAGCGGAAGGGATAGCCGAGTTTGGCCTGCACCTGGTAGCTCAGATAGTTCGGATCGATTGGAATGCAGTGACCGCCAACGCCGGGGCCGGGGTAGAACGCCTGAAAGCCGAAGGGCTTGCTCTTGGCCGCCGCGATGACATCCCACAGGTCAATGTCGAGTTCGTGGCAGAAGCGCGCCATCTCATTGACGAGTGCAATGTTGATGTGGCGGTAGGTATTTTCGAGGAGTTTGGCCATCTCCGCCTCGCGGGTCCCGCGCGCGGGCACGACGGTATCGACGAATCGCCCGTAGAACGTTGACGCCGCATCCGTGCACTCGGGCGTGTGTCCGCCGACGACCTTGGGTGTGTTGCGCATCCCATAGGTGGGGTTGCCCGGGTCGATTCGCTCGGGGCTAAAGGCGAGATGGAAGTCCCGGCCGGCAACGAGTCCGCCGGCCTCGAGCACTGGGCGCACCTCGTCGTCCGTCGTCCCCGGATAGGTCGTGGACTCCAAGACGATGAGTTGCCCGCGCTGCAAGTGCGCTGCGATCGACTGCGTTGCGCCGAGGACGGCACCGAGGTCCGGGCCACCCTCCGGCGTCAGCGGGGTGGGTACACAGATGACGACGGTGTGCGCATCGCCGATGACCGATGGGTCGGTCGTCGCACTGAATCCCGCCTTGAGCATGGCATTGATGTCGTCATCGGACAGGTCGTCGACGTGCGATCGGCCAGCGTTGAGACCCGATACAACATGCTCGGAGACGTCGAGTCCGGTGACCGTGAGGCCCGATCGGCAGGCCTCCTGGGCGAGGGGCAGACCGACATAGCCGAGCCCGATGACCACGAGATCGCGTGCCATATCCATCCTTCGTCGCCGCGCGGCCGCCATGGCCGGCTCCGCCCTCAGGCGGCGCTGATACCCCCGAAAGAGTACGCGGCCCGGTAGGCCTCCATGACGCGAGGCCACGTGCGTGTCTCCTTCACCCACTGGCGCGCGGCGCGGCCTCGCTCCCCTCGTTCACGGGGATCCAGCAGGCCGCTGAGGGCCTCCGCGAGCGCGGCCGCGTCCCCGGACGCCACGAGAGCAGCCCCCGGAGCGGACACCTCCCGCACGGCCGGCAGGTCGCTGCCCACCACGGGGATCTCCCGGGCCTGGGCTTCCACAGGCTTGAGTCCGGTAACCAGGCGGTTGAGCGCCGTGTCATGTCGCGGGAAGGCGAAGACGTCCAGCGCGTCGTACCAGGGCAGGACCGCGTCGACCGGGACCCGACCCGGCATGGTCAGGGGCACTGCACGTTGCTCCGCCTGTCGAGCGAGGTCAGCCGAGGTCGGGCCAGACCCCACGAGCAGCGCTCGCGCGTCGACCCCTTCGGCACGCAGGAGAGCCAGTGCCTCGAGGAGAGTGTCGAAGCCCTCGTCGGCGTTCAGAGTCGCGAGGCTGCCAACCCACAGATCGGCGTTTTCAAGGCCGAGGCGACTGCGAGCCTGCTCCGCCGTGTCCGCTCGCGGCTCGAGGAAGGCGGCCGGTACGGCATTGGGGGCAATGATCACGCGATCGGCGGGGACCCCGCGACGCACGATCTCGTCGCGCATGGCCACACCGAGCGTCGTCACAACATCAGCGGCCCGCAGGATCTCGGTGTGGCGATCGCGGAGGAGGCGGTAGGTGTCGGCCGTGGGATCGCCTCCGTGCCGGCTGAGCCAGGTGTCCTCGAAGAAGCTGCGCGCCTCGTAGGCGACCGGCAGACCTGCCCGACGCCCGACCTCGAGTGCGGCTCGGGCGTTCACCGGGTCCGAGGCGCCGTGGAGCAGATCGGGACGGATCCCATCGACGAGGGCGGCCAACTCGCGGGCGTAGACCTCCGGCACGCGAGCCTCGGACGGCATCGTCCGCGGCAGAAGTCGGTGATAGGGAATCCCGTCGACGTACTGCACGTCGGCGGCCCAGGCCTCACCCCGAGTGACCGGGAATCCCGGACGGGTGACGACCTGGGCATCCCACCCCGCGTCGCGCTGCGCGCGGGCAACGCGCTGAGTGCGGATCGTCGAGCCTGCCTGGACGCGCGGCAGGGAATTGGTCACCACGTGGAGGATCCGTGGCGCCTCTGCTGTGGTGGGACGCGTGCGTGGCGATACCGCGCACCAGGTGGGCAGTGGGGCCGAGAGCCGTTGCCGATCTGCCGCGGCACGCCGTAGCGCCCGCCGACCGCGTCGGTCGGACGGCTCATGGGCGAGGACGTCGTTCAGTCGCCCGGCGAGTCCGGCCACCGCAAGTTCCGCGCCAAGGCGCGCGGGGTCACCCGGAGCAAGGCGTTCGAGCAAGGTGACCGCCTCGTCGTAGCGATCCGCCGCGATCGCCCGATCGAGTGCGGCGAGCACGTCACCGCCCGGTGCACCCGGGGTCAGCCGAGGAAGGGCGCGCTCAAGGGCGGCCCGACCCCGGGCCGGATCCTCGCGGAATCGACGGACCGCACCGGTCACGATGAGGGGTGTGTGCTGCACCGTGGGCAGGACGCGCTCCCACAGCCGCGGCGAGGAGCCGATCGGCCGCGGTGAGTCCGCGTCGGTAGGCGCACCCTCGCGGGCACGCCGGTCTTGCCCGCGCGTAGCCATCGACACCTCCCGGTCTGGGATAGTAGACGGCGGCGCAGGTAGAGCGCTGAATCGAGGACCACATGACGGGAAGGCCGAGATGACCCTGCTGCACGTCACCGGCGCCCGCCCCAACTTCCCCAAGGCCGCCCCGGTCATCGCCGCGCTCGCCCGCCGCGGTGCCCGTCAGCGCCTGGTGCATACCGGCCAGCACTACGACGATCGCATGTCGGAGATCTTCTTCCGCGAACTCGACCTCCCCCGGCCGGACATCAACCTGGGCGTCGGTTCGGGCAGTCATGCCGAGCAGACGGCCGCCATCCTTGTCGGACTCGAAGTGGAGATGCTCGACACCCGACCCGACATGGTCGTCGTCTACGGCGATGTGAACTCCACTTTGGCCGCGAGCATCGCCGCCGCCAAACTGCAGATCCCCGTGGCCCATGTCGAGGCCGGATTGCGCAGCTTCGATATGTCGATGCCCGAGGAGATCAATCGCATCGTCACCGATCGCCTCGCCGACCTGCTGCTGTGCACCAGTCCCGACGCGATCGCTCACCTCGCCCACGAGGGGGTGCCGGCGGAACGGATCCACCTGGTCGGCAATCCCATGATCGACACCCTGCTCGCCAACCTCGATCGCCTCGACGCCCAGCGCGCTCGTACCGACCTCGGACTTCCCGACGACTACCTCGTCGCAACCCTTCACCGCCCGGGCAACGTCGACGATCCTGAGTCCGCGGCCGAACTGGTCGCCCTCGTGCATTCAGCCGCTGCCCGGGCCGAGATCGTTCTGCCCTTGCATCCGCGCGGGCGACGCGTCCTCGAGGCGCTCGGCATTGGGGATCACCCGCGCGTGCACGTCGTGGAACCCCTCGGCTACCTGGACTTCATGTCCCTCGTGAGCGGGGCCCGTGCCGTCATCACCGACTCCGGCGGTGTCCAGGAAGAAACCACCGTGCTGCGGGTGCCCTGCTTGACCTTGCGCCCCAACACCGAGCGGCCGGTCACGATCACCCATGGGACCAATCGCCTCGCGTCCCCCGCCACGCTCGTCGCCCTTCTTGACGAGGTCCTCGCCGAGCCCGTCGACGCCGAGCGGATCCCGCCCCTGTGGGATGGGCACGCCGGTGATCGGATCGCCGAGGTCATCTTGGACTGGCTTGACGAACGCGGCCGCGAATGACCGAGGGTCCGGCCGACGAACTGCAGGCGCCCCCCGAGCCCGGCCCTACCAACCAGGTCGCCCGCCTCCAACACGACCTGCGGCGCGCCGAAGCCCGTGCCGATCGTGCGGAGCGCGCCCTCGAACGTGCACAGCGCAGTGCGTCGTTCGTCGTCGGCAACCTCTTGGTGAATGCGGCCAAGAGCCCACGACGACTCCTCACCCTTCCCCGCGATCTATGGCGCATCTGGCGGCTTCGCCGATCGCGACGTACGGCTCCGACCACCACGCCTTCGACGCGAGGTCGTCGCGACGATGTCCTCGATCTTGACGCCCCGCGACTACTGATCCCGCGCACGTCGGTAGCCGCGGCCGCGCAGGGATCCCTGGCCATCGCTGGCGCCCTCTCACACCGCACCGCACTCGCGTGGGCGCCCTATGCGGCGGTGAGCAATGCCCTTCCGCACGAAGGCCCCGCACTGATCGAAGCCGTCGATGCCGACATCGTCGTCATCGACACCGCTTCCGCCTTGCCGGGGGAATCCTGGGAGCACCTCGGCGACCCCGCAGCCGTCGATCGACTTCGCGCGGCCGCCGCGTTGGTCGACGCGGCCCATGCGCAGGGGCGCCCCGTGGTCCTCCTTCGGTCCACGCCCCCGTCCCGCACCGTCTTCCTCTCCGAACTCGCGGAGCGGTGCGATCTCGTCGTCGATGGTCCGGGCTCGGTCCGCGACAACCCCTGGCATCCGGGCATCGACCCGGCCGCCTGGCAGTTCGGGGAGGTCCCGCATTCCGCCTCCATCTTCGTTCCCCGCGAGAGCCGCGCGGGCACGCCTCTCGAACGCGAACTACGCGCGGCGATCGAGGCTGATCGGTCAGGACGCGATGAGTGCTCCCCCGACCCTCGCCTCCAACGCTCGGTGGCCTTGCGCGAGGCGATCTCGAAGGCGTCGTTCGGCTTGGCGGACCCGATGTGGACCCCCGACCACCTCCTGGGGGCGACGTCGACCAGCCTCGGCCTGCTGGCCTCGGGGCGCCGTGTCCTCGCCGGTCACGATGCGGACCTGCGCACGCTGCTGGCCGGTCAGGACGCAGCGCGCGGCGCCGTCGTCTTCACCGAGGGGACATCCAACGTCCCCGATGCGCTCGAACAGGCAGCTCGACCGATGTCGGACGGGCAGCGACGGGCGGTGCTGCGTGCGCTCATGGTCGGAGCCTCCGCGCCCGTGCAGTTGACCACCCTGGCGGAACTCCTCGACGTCGAGTCACGTCCGCGCGCCGTGTGGGATGTGGCCTTGATCGCCGGTGCTGATCCCGATGTCGATCAGATCCTCCTGCAGTCGTGGCGACCGCGGGAACTCGTCGTGCGGACTCCCCTGTCCGACCGATCGATGAACCTTCTGCACGAGGAGGGAATCGTCGTCACGCCTCTCCCCGACGATGTCCTCCGCGATCGCACCCTGCTCAACATGGCGGTCACCACGCCCTACATCGCGCGCCAGGTCGACCTCGACGATCCCGATGCCATCCTCGATCTGCTGATCGAGCAGATCGCGGGACTCCCGACGCTGCCCCGTCAGCATGACTCGGTGTTGTGGAGCACACGATGACCAGCGCACTCGTCTACGGCGACGTCAACCTCAACATCCTTGACGGTTCGGCCATCTGGGTGCAATCCATGTGCGAGGCGCTCTCTCGCAGCGGTGTGGAGGTGCGCGTCCTCCTCAAGGCGCCCGTGGACAACGACCGGCTCGTGGCACCACTTCGGGAGATGTCCGGCGTCACCGTCGTTGATCCCTTCGACGGTGCGAGGACGGGCACCCCGCTCACCCCCGCGCAGGCGGTCGACCATCTCGAGCAACTCGATGCTGCGCAACGGGCCGATCTCATCGTCGTCCGCGGCCTGCGGTTCGTCACCGCGGCGGCGGCCAGCGAGCGACTGACGGGTCGCCTGTGGACCTACCTCACCGACATCGCTCAAGACCCACTGGCGATGGACGACGAACAGGTAGATCGACTGCAGGCCATTGCGCGAGCGAGCCGCTACATGATGTGTCAGACGGAGGAACTGCGCTGCCTTCTCGAATCCACCGTGCCCGCGGCCTGTGGTCGCTCTGTGCTGTGGAGTCCCGTCGTTCCCGAGCCCGAGTTCGGTCTGCCCGAGCGCTCGCCGGTGAGCGTGGACGGTCAGCAGGTGCGGCCGCTGCGTCTGGTCTACACGGGCAAGTTCGCTCCGCTGTGGAACACGCTCGAGATGACGCAGATCCCGGCGATGCTCGCGGCCGTGGGCATCGACGCCGAACTGCACATGGTCGGCGACAAGATTCACGACGTCCCGGACGACCCCGACTGGTCGAACCGGATGCGCAGCGCCCTCGAAGACTCCCCCGGAGTGATTTGGCACGGCGGAATGCCCCGCCAGCAGGCGATGGAACTCACGTCTACCGCCGATCTCGGGATGTCGTGGCGGGATCCGAAGATGGACGCAAGCCTCGAACTGTCCACCAAGGTCCTCGAGTTCGGAGCGCTAGGCGTCCCCCCACTCCTCAATCGAACGCCGATGCACGTGAATCTCATCGGCGAGGACTACCCGTTGTTCGTCGGCAGTGCCGAGGACATCGTGGCCGCATGCCAGTCACTCATCGCCAATCCGGAGTTGCACGGTGCCGCGTGCCGGGACATGTCCGCCGCAGTGGCGCCGTACACGATGGCCGCGTCGGTCGATCGCATGCGAGGTCTTCTCGAGCGTGCCTTGCCGGCGGCTCCGCCCGCCCTTGCCGGACGTGCGCGGTTGCGCGTGGGAGTCGTGAGCCACGACCTCAAGTTCTTCACCCGCATCCAGGAACACCTCGAGGCACTCCCCGAACTCGAGGTACGTATCGACCACTGGGCAGCTCTGGCCAGCCACGACGAGGAAGCCAGTCGCGCCATGGTGGAGTGGGCCGACGTCATCATCTGCGAATGGGCCGGTCCCAATCTGGTCTGGTACAGCCGGCACAAGCGGGACAACCAAAGACTTATCGTGCGCCTGCATCGTTTCGAACTCGATGCCGGTTGGCTCAACGATGTCCGCATCGAGGCCGTTGACCAGGTCGTCTGCGTCAGCCCGTTCTATGCGCAACTCACCGCACAGCGCACCGGCTGGCCGGCTGATCGCATCATTGTCATCCCGAACTGGGTCGATATCGAGCAGTTCGATCGCCCCAAACTCGGCGATGTTCAGTTCACGCTGGGGATGATCGGGATTTCGCCGCACCGCAAGCGCCCGGACCTGGGTCTGGAGATCCTGTCGCGGCTGCGACGCCGCGACCGCCGCTACCGCCTGGCCGTCAAGTCCAAGCTCCCGTGGGACTACTGGTGGATCTGGCGCAAGCCCGAAGAGAGAGCGGAGACCGAACGGCTCTTCGAGCGCCTGCATGCCGATCCCACGGTGCGCGGTGCGGTGAGTTTCGACGGTTTCGGCGGCGACGTCCCCGCCTGGCTGCGACGCGTGGGCTGGGTGTTGTCCACGTCAGACGATGAGAGTTTCCATCTCGCACCCGCCGAGGGCATGGCCTCCGGTGCCGTCCCGGCGCTCCTGCCATGGCCCGGATCAGACACGATCTATGACACGCGGTGGATTCACGCCGATCCGGTAGCAATCGCCGAGTCCATCCACGAGACGGTCGCCAGTGGCCGCTGGGCTCAGACGGCTGCCGAGGCCCGCCAACAGGTGGAGGCCAGTTTCCCGCTCCCCGCGGTTTGCGATGAGTGGGCGCGCATTCTCGTGGAGGACCTCTCCCCCGACACAGCCCAGGGCACCCTCGCCCAGTAGGCCTAGGAGTCGGCGGGGAAGACGGCGAGGTAGCGGGCGCGATCGCCCCGCCGCTGGGCCAGCGCCACGAGCTCGTCACCATGCACCAATGCCACGGCATCGGCGGTAGGCGCATCGGGCGGCCACGCAATTTGCACGCCGTTGCGGATGGGCGCGACATCGTTCGCACCGATTTCTACCCAGGGCAGGCTGCGCCGTGCCGCGTGGTCGAGGCGGACAAGATGGGCCGAGTCCAGGGCATCGGCCGCGACGGCATCATCGAGCCCGAAGGCTCCAGACCTCACGCGACGAAGATCACGCACGTGCCCGACGGTGCCCAGGTCCGCGGCCACATCCCGTGCTAGTGCCCGGACATAGGTGCCGGAACTACCCACCACGCGCACGTCGGCCACGGAAACAGCCACCGGTCCCACGCCAGGCACGTCCATTGACTCGCCACGGAGGCCGAGCAAATCGAAGGCCGCAATGTGCACGGGTCGCGCCGCCAATTCGACCTCGTGCCCGGCCCGCACCAGGTCGTATGCGCGTTTGCCATCGACCTTGATGGCACTCACCGCACTGGGACGCTGCATGATGTCGCCGGTCCACGCCTGCATCGCGGCCGAGACCGCAGAGCCATCCACCGACGCGCCAGGCGTGGCGACGACCTCACCTTGCGCATCATCGGTTGTCGTCCCGATGCCGAAGACAAAGGTGCTGAGGTATTCCTTGTCGTCACCGGAGAGGTACCCGAGCAGACGGGTTCCTGCACCAACGCCCAGCACCAGCACACCGGTGGCCGCGGGATCCAAAGTGCCCGCGTGCCCGATCTTGCGAATGCCCAGAGCCTTGCGGGCCCACGACACCACCGCGTGCGATGACGGGCCGGCCGGCTTGTCGACGACAAGGATCCCGCGGGGCGGGCTACTCCCCATCGCCGGCATCGCGATGCCGGTATGGATCGGGGTCACCGGCGTAATGCGCGGCAGCGGCTTGCTCATGGACCTGCGCATCGGACTCGGCAGCGTCCTTGAGCAATTCATCGATGTGTCGCGCCGTGTCCGGCACCGCGTCGAGCACGAACTCCAGCGACGGGGTGTGCTTGATTCCGGTCTGGCGACCCACCTCGGTGCGCAGGACACCCTTGGCGGATTCCAGCGCCGTCGCCGTGGCGGCGCGGGCCTCCTCGTCGCCGTACACGGTGTAAAAAACGGTCGCCTCACGCAAGTCAGCCGTCACACGTGCATCGGTGACCGTGATGAACCCCAGTCGGGGGTCCTTCACGCGCATCTCCAGCGCCTCCGCAACGATTTCGCGCACGCGCTCGGCGAGTTTGCGTGCTCGGGCTTCCGATGGCATGTCTACTCCTCGATCGTCGAGGGCCTAGGCCCGTGGCTTCTCCCGCATCTCGTAGGTCTCGATGACGTCATCCACCTTGACGTCGCCGTAGGTGCCGAGGTTGATGCCGCACTCGTAACCCTCGCGGACCTCCGTGACGTCGTCCTTGAAGCGACGCAGCGACGAGATGGTGAGGTCGTTGGCGACGACGGCGCCGTCGCGCACCAGACGCGCCTTGGTGTTGCGGCGAATCTCACCCGACCGCACGAGCGAACCGGCGATGGTGCCGAACTTGGAGGACTTGAATACCTCGCGCACCTCGGCGGTACCGAGCTGCACCTCCTCGAATTCCGGCTTGAGCATGCCGCGCAGGGCCGCCTCGATCTCGTCGATGGCCTGGTAGATGACCGAGTAGAACCGGACATCCACCCCCTCCTGGCTGGCGAACTCGGCCACCTTGCCCTCGGGTCGAACGTTGAAGCCAACCACGACCGCGTCCGACGCACTCGCGAGAGTGACGTCACTCTTGGTGATGGCGCCAACACCGCGGTGGATCACGCGAAGGGAGACATCGTCACCGACCTCGATCTTGAGCAGCGCATCCTCAAGTGCCTCGACCGAGCCGGAGACGTCGCCCTTGAGGATGAGGTTGAGCTCATGCTGCTCACCATCCTCGATGACCTTGAGGAAGTCCTCGAGAGTGCGGCGGGCGCGCGACTTGGCGAGTTGAGCATTGCGTTCACGCGCCTGACGGGTCGTGGCGATCTGGCGTGCGGTCCGGTCCTCGTCGACGACGAGGAAGGTGTCGCCGGCACCGGGAACGGACGTGAGGCCGAGCACCTGCACCGGACGGGAGGGGAAGGCCTCCTCAACGGCGTTGCCGTCCTCATCGAGCATCGCGCGGACGCGACCGTAGGCATCGCCCACCACGATCGACGCACCGGGTCGCAGCGTGCCACGCTGCACGAGCACCGTCGCCACTGGGCCGCGGCCACGGTCGAGGTGCGCCTCGATTGCCACGCCTTGGGCATCCTGCGTGGGATTGGCGCGCAGATCGAGCGCCGCGTCGGCCGTGAGCAGGATGGCATCGAGCAGTTCATCAATGCCACTGCCCTGGACCGCCGAGACATCCACGAACATCGTGTCGCCGCCGTACTCCTCGGCCACGAGACCGAACTCGGTGAGTTGGCCACGCACCTTGGACGGATCGGCGCCTTCTTTGTCCACCTTGTTCACGGCGACCACGATCGGGACCTCAGCGGCCTGCGCGTGGTTCAGCGCTTCGATCGTCTGAGGCTTCACACCGTCGTCGGCCGCCACAACGAGGACGGCGATGTCCGTGACCTGCGCACCACGGGCACGCATGGCGGTGAACGCCTCGTGACCGGGGGTGTCGATGAAGGTGATCGCCCGATCGCCGCCGTCGGCGTGCGCCACGATCTGGTAGGCACCGATGTGCTGCGTGATGCCACCGGCCTCGCCCGCCACCACGTTGGTTTTGCGCACCGCGTCGAGGAGTTTGGTCTTGCCGTGGTCAACGTGACCCATCACCGTGACGACCGGCGGACGGGCCGCCAGATCACCTTCGCCGCCCTCGTCTTCACCAAATTCTAGGTCGAAGGACTCGAGCAGTTCGCGATCCTCATCCTCAGGCGAGACGACCTGGACGTCAAAGTCCAACTCACCGCCGAGCAGGCGCAGGGTGTCATCGTCGACGGATTGGGTCGCGGTGACCATCTCGCCGAGCTTGAACAGCACGGTCACGAGATCCGCAGGGCTCGCGTCGATCTTCTCGGCAAAGTCGGTCAGGCTGGCGCCACGGGGCAGCCGTACCACCTGGCCGTTGCCACGCGGAAGGCGCACGCCACCGATCGTCGGTGCCTGCATGTTGTCGAATTCCTGACGCTTCGCCCGCTTGGACTTGCGCCCACGCGACGGACGCCCGCCGGGCTTGCCAAACGCGCCGGCCGTGCCACCGCGACCGCCGGGACCACCGCGACCGCCGGGGCCACCGAAGCCACCGCGGCCACCTCCGGGTCCGCCACGGCCAGGAGCACCACCGGGCGCACCACCGGGACCACCGGGTCCACCGGGACCGCCACGGCCAGGAGCACCACCGGGCGCACCACCGGGACCACCGCGGCCAGGAGCACCACCGGGGCCTCGTCCGGCTCCGGGACCGCCAGGACCACGCGTGGCCGGTCGGCCGCCGGTACGCGGCGGGGTCGGACCAGCGGAGCGTGGCATCATCCCCGGATTCGGGCGAGGAACACCCGGCACGGCGGGTGCGGACCGCCCCATGCCGGTGTTGCCGGTGAAGGGGTTGTTGCCGGGGCGCGGCGCGCTCGGACGCGGAGTCTCCCGGGCGGCCACATTGCCGGTGAAGGGGTTGTTGCCGGGGCGGGGGCCAGTGGGCTTGGTAGCCGGCTTCGGTTCGGCGGGGGCGGCTACCTGCTCGGCCGGCGCTTCGGGAGCGGCCGGGGTCGCAGCGGGAGCCACCGGGGTCGCAGCGGGAGCCGGGGTAGGTGCAGGCTCCGCAGCAGCCGCTTCAACGGGAGCCTCGCCGACCGCTGGCGCTTCGGGGGCTGCCGGAGCAGCCTTCGGCTTCGGCTTGGGCTTGGCAGCCTTCGACTTGGCGGGAGCCGCCTCCGCAGGCGGCATGGCGTCCTTCAGCTTGCGGACAACCGGCGCCTCAATCGTGGAGGACGCGGAACGAACGAATTCGCCGAGCTCAGCCAACTTAGCGAGCACGACCTTGCTTTCGACTCCAAGCTCTTTGGCGAGCTCGTAGACCCGGACTTTCGACACAACTCTCCTGTCTTTGGTCCGGGCGGCGCGCTGGTCATGCGCGCGACCGAACCGTCAGTGGTGGACGACCCTGCTCATGGCTGGGTGCTCATCGGTGGCTCATCCTGCTTAACCCCATCTGTGCGGCGGACCGTCGTTCTGACGGCTCGGTCATGCTTGCGTCGACGGCGACGGGGTCGCCGTGCTGACGTTGCGGGCTACAAACTCGCGTAACACCCGAAGATCGAGTGCTGACGAGATCCGCAGCGCGCGGCTCAACGCCCTGCGGCGTTCAGCGATCTCCAGACAGCCGGGGTGCAACCAGGCACCTCGTCCGCCTCGGGTAGCTGACGGGTCCGGGATAACGATCCCGTCCTCGACCACGACCCGAAGGAGGTCATCCGGGTGATTCCGTTCGCGGCACCCCACGCAGGTGCGCACGCTGGACGCGCGAGCTCGAGTCATGGGCGGCCTCGGGCGGGACCCTCGGACCGCCTGAGTGTAGCGCCGCTGGTCCGGCCGATCACTCTTGCCCCGGCTCCGCGTCCTGCGCGGGCCCCGTCTCTGAGGTCGGCGTGTCGGGGCGAATATCGATCCGCCAGCCGGTCATTCGAGCGGCCAAGCGAGCGTTTTGCCCTTCCTTGCCGATCGCGAGGGACAGTTGGTAGTCGGGCACGGTGACCCGGGCCGCCTTCGCGACCGGATCCACGATCTCGACCGAGGAGACTCGGGCCGGCGACAGTGCGTAGGCGATGAGCTCGGCCGGATCATCGCTGAAATCGACGATGTCGATCTTCTCCCCGCCGAGTTCACTCATGACCTGGCGCACTCGCTGCCCCATGGGTCCGATGCACGCGCCCTTGGCGTTGAGTCCGGGAACGGTGGAGCGCACCGCGATCTTCGTGCGATGCCCTGCCTCACGAGCCATCGCGGCGATCTCCACGCTGCCGTCGGCGATCTCGGGGACCTCCAGGGCAAACAGTCCTCTCACCAGCGCCGGGTGGCTGCGCGAGACAGTCACCTGGGGGCCACGTGGACCCTTGCGCACCGAGGTGACTACGGCCTTGACGCGTGTCCCATGCGGGTAGGTCTCCCCCGGCACCTGCTCTGCAGGTGGCAGGAGCGCCTCAACCTTGCCGAGATCGACGCGCACGACGCGCGGATCACTTGCCTGTTGAACAACGCCGGACACAAGATCGCCCTCCGTGCCGCTGAACTCCCCGAAGGTGCGATCACCCTCGGCGTCGCGAAGCCGCTGAAGGAGCACCTGGCGAGCGGTCGTGGCCGCCACGCGGCCGAAATCGGTGGGGGTGTCGTCGTACTCGCGGGGCGGCGTGTCCTGGTCCTCCTCGCGAGGTTCACGAGCCCACACGGTTACGTGACCTGTCTTGCGGTCGAGTTCCACGCGGGCCTCCGTGGCGGATCCCTCGGTTCGCTGGTAGGCCATGAGGAGGGCCTGCTCGATGGAATCGACCACGAGTTCCCAGGACAGTTCCTTTTCGCGGACGAGTGCCTTCAAGGCATTTACGTCGATATCCACGGCTAGTTCTCCTCCTCGGGGCGCTTGAACTCCACCTGGACTCGTCCCCGCGCAATCTGCGCGAATGAGATGTCACGCTGATCGCCATCGTCCTCCACCGTGACCGAGCCGTCAGCGCCCTCCTCCACCGAGCGAATTCGCCCGGTGATGGTGGCTCCGTCGGCAAGTTCGACATCGACGAGTCGTCCCACATTGCGACGCCAATGGCGCGGTTGGGTGAGCGGTCGGTCAATGCCCGGGGAGGTCACTTCCAAGATGTACGGCGCATCACCGACATCGCCGGCATCCAGCGCCTGCGACGCGGCCCGGCTCACTTCGGCGATGAGATCGAGGTTCACTCCACCGTCGCGGTCGATGACCAACTCCACACGGCGGCGCTTGCCCGCGAGGGAGACGACAAGGTCCTCAAGGTCACACCCGGACGCGGTCACGACAGGCTCAAGGAGGGGGCGAAGATCAGGCTGACCCATGGCATCTCCTCTATTCACGTGTGTAGCCGCCGTGCGCTGCATTCCAGACAGTCGTTCCGCCGAGGCCTCGACCGTGGATCCCAAGAGTACCTGCCCCGATCCTGCCGGGGGTCCCTCGTGGCGTGATTCCGGCCCGATTCACGGGCCCACGGCGTCGCTTGACGAGGAGACGGGCCCGCCATGGCATGCTGACCGACGTGCGGAAGGTCACCCGACGCGAGGTCATGGGCCTCGGCGCCCTCCTCGGCCTGAGCGCTTGCACGGGTTCGGGTGACGGTGACTCGACATCAGGCTCCGCCAGCGGCTCATCGACCACCAGCGATCCCGATGCGGCCCTCGCGCAGCAGGTCGCCGAGCAGGAATGGGCGCTCGTGGCCGCCTACGATCGGGCCCTGCAGGCGCAGCCCGATCTCGCACCGCTCCTTGCCCCGCTGCGCGATCAACATCGTGAGCACGCGAGTGCTGTCGGATCGACCCAGGCGCCCACGGGACAGTCGTCCAGCCTCGCCGCTGGCGCTTCGCGCGAGCAGGTGCTCTCCGACCTGCTCGCCGCCGAACGGGCGGCGGTCACTCAGCGGACGGAAGCCTGCGACGCCGCACGCGGCTCCGACTTTGCCGCCCTCACCGCGCTCATCGCCGCCTCCGAGGCCGGCCATGTCGAGTACCTGCGTCGGAGCGGGCCATGAACGACGCCCTCACCGCCGCCATCATCGGCGAACAGGCGGCGCTCTACGCATACGGCGTCGCCGGCCCGCACCTCGCTGACGCTGACCGCGACATGGCTCTCGGCGGTCTGGCCGCCCATCGGGCGCGCATCCTGATCCTGCGCGAGCGCGCCGACGACGTCACCGAACCCGGTGCCGCCGGGGGCTACCTCACCGGGCCGGTGGAGACCCCCGAGCAGGCCCGTGCCCTGCTCGCGGGGGCCGAGGCCCGTCTGGCTGCGACGTACGCCGACCTTGCCGGTGCGAGTTCGGGCGCGGATCGGACCGAAGGAGTCCTCACGGCCTGCGAGTGTTCGGCCCGAGCTATCGGGTGGGGCGGTCCACCGGAAGCCTTCCCCGGCCGCTAGTCCTCTTCCCTGCCGCCCCCCCGAGGCTTTCGGCGGAGACGCGACTAGCCGCGAATGATCTGGACCGCCAACACGGCGATGAGCACCGCCGTGACGACCAGCAGCACCGTGCGCACGAACTCACTCCCTCGCGCGATCGCCGTGCGCGCACCGACAATCGCCCCGGCGACATTGCACGCGGCCATGAGCAGGCCCACGAACCACAGGACGGACCCGCTGATCCCGAAGACAATCAGGGATGCCGCGTTCGTGCCCACGTTGACGATCTTCGCCGTCGCCGAAGCCTGCAGGAAGGTGTAGCCCACCGCAGCCACCAGCAAGATGATGAGGAAGGAACCGGTCCCGGGACCGATCGCCCCGTCATAGAAGCCAATCGCCAGTCCTCCGACGATCGCGGTCAGCAGATGGCGGCCTCGGGATACCTCGCGCGCCTCAAGCCCAAAGGAGCGCCGGAAGGCGATGAACAGCCACACGACGATGAGCGCTACGAGAATGATGGGTCGAAAGATCGTCGGTGGTAGGTGAATGGCCGTGAGGGAGCCGAACGCCGCGCCCACGAATGCCGCTGCGGCCATGGGTAGCGCCGTGCGCAGCCGCGGCATTTCGATGCGCCCGTAGGTGATGGCCGCCGCCGACGTGCCAAAAATCGACGAGAGCTTGTTGGTGCCGAGCGCCGCAGCAGGTTGATCGGCCGGCGTCACGATGAGGAGCGCCGGGAGTTGGAGCAGCCCTCCCCCGCCGCTCACCGCATCGACCCATCCCGCAGCCGCCGCCACGAGGCAAAGCAGCGCGATGACGTACCAGTCGGGAGTCATACTGCCGAACGCCAGCGATCGACAACAGCGACGAGTTCGAGAAGTTCGCTGATCACCGCGTCCGGTTCCACGTCGATGTCGACGGCCTGATCACCGAGATTCGAATGTGGCAGCAGCACTGCGCGCATACCGACCTCCTGGGCGCCATGCACATCGTCCCAGGGCCGGTCGCCGACGAAGACCGCGATGTCAGCCGTCGCCGACACGGCGTCGAGCGCGGCACGAAAGGCTTCGGCATGCGGTTTTGCATGCGGGATCTCGCTGGAGTAGACAGCGCCGTCGATGAGGTGCGCGAGTCCGTCCCGTGAGAACACCGCCTCGTGATGCCATCGCGGCCACATGGTGTTGGAAAGAATGCCGATGCGGATGCCGCGTTCACGCAGTGCCTCCATCGTGGGGCGGGCCTGATCATCGGCCAGGGTGTGCGGCTCCCATCCCTCGAGATAGGCGGCCAACGCTTCCCCGTGGATCGTTGAGGTGATGTCGACGCCGACTGACTCGAAGATGTGATCCAGGCTGCCGGTGCCGTCGGCGCCGCGCGAGGACTGCTGGCGACGCCACAGAATGAGTTCGGCCTCGGTGAGACGCTGTGCCAAGTGGGCATCATCCGGCGCATAGACGCGTGCGTAGGCCGACCATTGCTGCACGAGGTCGATGTCGTGCCAGGGCGTCAGGGTTCCACCCCAGTCAAAGATGACCGCCTCGACGGTCATGCCCGGCAAAGGTCGATGAGGCGTCCGGCGATCTCACTCACAGGCACATCCGCCGACTCACCGGTCACACGATCGCGTAGTTCGACCACCCCATCAGCAAGGCGCTTTCCGACGACGACGATGGTGGGGATGCCGATCAGTTCCGCGTCCTTGAATTTCACACCGGGTGAGGCGCCTCGTCGATCGTCGATGAGGACCCGCACACCCGCCTCGTTCAATGATCGGGCGAGTTCCTCGGCGGTCTCGAAGGGTGCATCTTCCTTGCCGGTCGCCACGATGTGGACATCCGCCGGGGCTACCTCACGCGGCCACACCAGGCCTTTGTCGTCACAATGCTGCTCAGCGATCGCCGCGACGGCGCGGGACACTCCGAGCCCGTATGAGCCCATCGTCACCGTGACCTGCTTGCCGTTCTCATCCAGCACCGTGAGCCCGAGAGCCTCGGCGTACTTGCGGCCAAGTTGGAAGATGTGACCAATCTCGATCCCTCGTGCGATTTCCACCGTGGCGCCGCACCGCGGGCACGGATCTCCGGCGATGATCTCGACCGCCTCGATCTGCCCGTCCACGTCGAAGTCGCGCCCGCGGACCAGTCCGTAGACATGGCGACCCTTTTCGTTGGCTCCGGTGATCCACGCGGTGCCTTCGGCAACGCGGGGATCGACGAGGTAGCGGATATTGCCCTCGCCGCCCAGAGCGCCGGGTCCGATGTAGCCCTTGACCAGCGCGGGGTACTTCGGGAAGTCCCCTTCCTCAAAGGGACGCAACACGGCGGGGTGCAGCGCGGCCTCGATGCGCTTGACGTCGACCTCGCGATCTCCCGGGACGCCCACCGCTAGCGGCTCCGATGTGCCGTCCGGATAGGTCGCCATGAAGACGACGTTCTTGAGCGTGTCCGCCGCCGTCCACGCGCGGTCGGCGCGACGGATGTCCTCGCGCTCGTTGGACACATCCACCAAGGTGGCGATCGTTGGCGTGTCCGGGGTGTCGTGCACCACGGCAGGGGGCAGAGAGGAAGCGTCCTGCGCCGGCATGGGTGGACTCACCACGGCCTCGACATTGGCCGCGTAGTCGCAGGCGGTGCAACGCACGTAGGTGTCCTCGCCGTACTCGGTGGGTGCGAGGAACTCCTCACTTTGGGAGCCGCCCATCGCCCCAGACTGCGCGGACACGATGACGTAGTCCAAGCCCAGTCGATCAAAGCAGGTGATGTAGGCATCTCGGTGCCGCAGGTAGGAGCGCTCCAGGCCGGTATCGTCGACGTCGAAGGAATAGGAATCCTTCATGACGAACTCGCGGCCGCGCAGGATTCCGGCCCGCGGGCGTGCCTCGTCCCGGTACTTCGTCTGGATCTGGTAGATCACCAGCGGCAGGTCCTTGTACGACGAGTACTCGCCCTTCACCATGAGGGTGAACATCTCCTCGTGGGTCGGGCCGAGCAGGTAGTCACCGTCCTTGCGGTCCTTGAGCCGGAAGAGGTTGTCGCCGTACTCCTCCCATCGGTTGCTGCGGTCGTAGGGCTCACGCGGGAGCAGCGCAGGGAAGTGCACCTCCTGGAAGCCTGCAGCGTCCATTTCCTCGCGCACTATCCGCTCAATGTTGCGGTAGACGAGGTAGCCCAAGGGCAGCCAGGAGAAGATGCCGGGCGCCACTCGGCGGACGTATCCGGCGCGGACTAGCAGGCGGTGACTGGGCACCTCGGCGTCGGCGGGATCGTCCCGCAGGGTGCGGACGAACAGGGTGGACATGCGCAGCAGCACGGGGTTCTCCTCATCGACGGCCCTGGCGAGGATACCCGCCTCGCTACAGCAGGACGGTCGCGAACTCCCCGACCTGCCGGAACCCCACGGCGGCGTAGCACGCCCGCGCAGCGCGGTTGTAGTCGTTCACGTAGAGGCTGACCACCGGAGCGACGGAACGTCGAGCGAGGTGGACGACGGCGGACATGCCGGGGACCGAGATCCCCTCGCCGCGTCGACCGGGGGCCACCCAGACACCCTGTACCTGGCACACGGCAGTCGTGAGCGCCCCGATCTCGGCCTTGAACACCACGGCCCCGTCCTCGATGCGGACGAGGGCGCGCTGACCATGGACGAGTTCGGCGATGCGAGCGCGGTACGCCGCTGCGGCGCCTCCGGACACGGGCGAGATGCCCACCTCCTCGGTGAACATCGCGACACACGCCGGCACGAGAACATCGAGTTCATGCGGCCGAGCCGGTCTCACCCCGCCATCGGGCGGGATATCGCTATCGCGGTCCATCATGAGCAACGGCTGGGCAGCGCGAATTTCCCGCGGACGACCCCAGCGATGCTCCACCCGGCTCCACAGGTCGAGCACCTCCTCCGCTGGACCGACGAACGACGATCCGCGACGACCTGTACGCAGCAGTCGATCGGCGAGAGCCACTCGCGCCTCGGCGTCCGTCGCGACCGGCACGATGTTGGCCCCGACATGCAGCGCCGAGACGAGTTCGCCGCCGACGAAGTAGCCCCACACATCGGCACCGATACGGCCACCGAGGGACTCGAGTCGACTCGCCACGAAGCAGTGGGTCACCGGGTCCGCGTCGAGTAGTCGACGCAGGGCAGGGGCGTCCGCTGACGTGAGCGGCCGAGTCTCTCCCTCAGCCGACGCTGACGACGGGACCACCGGAGCGGTCATCGTCGGACATCTCCTCGGCGAGGCGCATGGCCTCCTCGATCAAGGTCTCCACGATTTGATGCTCGGGAACGGTCTTGATGACCTCGCCCCGCACGAATATCTGGCCCTTGCCGTTGCCCGAGGCCACGCCGAGATCAGCCTCACGAGCCTCGCCCGGGCCGTTGACGACGCAGCCCATGACGGCCACGCGCAACGGCACCTCCAGACCTTCGAGACCGGCGGTGACCTCGTTGGCCAGGGTGTAGACGTCGACCTGGGCCCGGCCACACGAGGGGCACGAGACGATCTCAAGACCGCGCTGGCGCAGGTTCAACGACTCAAGAATCCCGATGCCGACCTTGACCTCCTCGATGGGCGGTGCAGACAGCGAAACGCGGATCGTGTCGCCAATGCCTTGCGAGAGGAGGGCACCGAAGGCGACCGCGGACTTGATGGTGCCCTGGAAGGCCGGCCCGGCCTCAGTCACACCGAGATGCAAGGGGTAGTCACACGACTCAGCGAGCAAGCGGTAGGCCTGCACCATCGTGACCGGATCGTGGTGCTTGACCGAGATCTTGATGTCACCGAAGCCGTGCTCTTCGAACAGCGAGGCCTCCCAGAGCGCAGACTCGACCAGCGCCTCCGGGGTTGCCTTGCCGTACTTCTCCAACAGTCGCTTGTCCAGTGACCCGGCATTGACGCCGATACGGATTGGCGTTCCCGCATCGCCGGCCGCTTTGGCGATCTCCTTGATCTTGTCGTCGAACTTCTTGATGTTGCCCGGATTGACGCGCACTCCGGCGCACCCAGCGTCGATGGCGGCAAAGACGTACTTGGGTTGGAAGTGGATGTCGGCGATGACCGGGATGCCGGACTTCTTGGCGATGATGGGTAGCGCGTCCGCATCGTCCTGGCTGGGGACGGCAACGCGCACGACCTGACAGCCGGCGGCCGTGAGTTCGGCGATCTGCTGGAGCGTGGCGTTGATATCGGCCGTCAGGGTGGTCGCCATGGATTGCACGCTCACCGGGGCATCCCCGCCGACGTAGACGGGGTGCGTGTCGTGACGCAGCAGCAACTGACGCGTGTGACGTCGCGGCGCGAGCACGGGCGGAGGGCTGGCCGGGATGCCGAGATCGATACTCACCCCGCCAGTATCCCCGACTTCACGCCGGCGCACCTGTCGACCCGTCAGCCCAGGGTTATGGGCTTGACGATGTCGGCGAGGATCACGACGGCGCCGACGACGACCAGGGCCATGGCGACCACGTAGGCCACCGGCATGAGTTTGGCCACATCGACCGGGCCCGGGTCGGGTTTGCGGCGCAGCCGAGCGATCTGCCGTCGGGCACCCTCATAGAGCGCACCCGCCACATGTCCCCCGTCCAGAGGCAGAATGGGCAACAGGTTGAACAGGAAAAGGAAGAGGTTGAGGGAGGCCGCCAGGCCGAGGAACATCGCAATCTTGCCCTCGACCGGCTCTTGGGACGCGGCTACCTCACCGCCGAGACGACTCACTCCCACAACACTGACCGGACTATCCAGACTGCGCTGACCACCGCCGATGATCGTCTCGGTGAGCAGCTCGTAGACGCGTAGCGGAAGGGTGACGAGCGCCGCCACGGACCGACTCGTGAGATCCCACATCTGCTCGGGAACGGCGGACCAGGGCTGCGGGACGTACTCCCACTCAGGTCGCACGCCGAGGAACCCGGTGGTCTCGGACTCGTCCGTGGGCTGCCCAGCCTCGTCGAGGACCGGTCGGGTGACCTCGGCGATCGGCACGGCGAGATCGACGACGGTTCCATCGGGGCGCTGGACAGTGAGATCGGCGGTGCTCGGAGGCGTCGCTCGGATCGCGGCGGTCAGGTCGTCCCAGGACCCAACAGCGGACCCGTTGTAGTCGAGGATGAGATCGCCGGGCTGGAGGCCGGCCACGGCTGCCGGGGACTCCCCCGCGGCACACAGGCCTGCGGCATCCGGCTCACCCGACGGTACGGCGACCGTGGGAAGGCACGGCACCACGGACGAGACCTGCAGGCTGGATTGAGGGATGCCGATTCCGACAAGGACGGCGGCGAACAGCACGAAGGCCAGCACGAGGTTCATGAGCGGGCCGCCGAGCATGATGATGACGCGCTTCCACACTGGCAACTTGTAGAAGACGCGATCAGCATCCTCGGGGGTGATCTCGTCGAGCGACGCCTTGCGGGCGTCCTCGACAAGCAGCGCGAGTCGACCTGTCGAGAGGCTACGGACGCGTCCCTCCGGGTCATCCTTGGCCGGGGGGATCATGCCGATCATGCGGATGTATCCGCCGACCGGAATCGCCTTGAGCCCGTAGGTGGTCTCGCCACGACGGCGGGACCAGATCGTCGGACCGAATCCGATCATGTATTCGGTCACCTTGACGCCGAACTTCTTGGCTGGGACCAGATGACCGATCTCATGGAGGCCGATCGAGGCGAGGATGATGAGGACGAAGGCGATGATGCCCACGAGTTGCCAGGCCATCACACCTCCTCGACCAGTTCTGCGGCCCGGGACCGCGCCCAAGCATCTGCCTGCAAGACGTCCGCCACGGTGAGCGGGTTCCCCCCATGATCGCCCGACGAAGCGTCGGATGCGCGCTCGAACCGGCCGGTCATGGCGAACTCACCTCCCGCGAGATGCTCCCCGAGGACCTCGGCCACCACATCGACGATGCCGGTGAACGGCAGGCGACCCTCGAGGAACGCCGCCACGCAGGCCTCGTCCGCCGCGTTGAAGACCGCTGGCGCAGTTCCGCCCACGGTCCCGGCTCGGCGCGCCAGGGTGATCGCGGGGAACGCCTCATCGTCGACCGGGTGGAACTCCCAGGTGGCCGCCTCCGTCCAGTCGCACCCCGGGGCGGCGTCCGGCACCCGCTCCGGCCACCCCAGCGCCCAGGCGATCGGCAGGCGCATGTCCGGCGGACTCGCCTGCGCAAGGGTGGATCCGTCGGTGAACTCGACCATGGAGTGGACGATCGACTGCGGGTGGACCACCACATCGATGCGCTCCATCGGAAGGTCGAAGAGCAGATGGGCCTCGATGACCTCTAGGCCCTTGTTGACCAGCGTCGCGGAGTTGATCGTCACCAGCGGTCCCATCGACCAGGTCGGATGGGCCAGGGCCTGCTCGGGGGTGACGTCGGCGAGTTGATCGCGCGTACGTCCACGGAAAGGCCCGCCGCTCGCGGTCAAGATGAGGCGCCGTACCTCAGCCGCCGTGCCTCCCATCAGGCATTGCGCGAGTGCGGAGTGCTCGGAGTCCACCGGTCGGATCTGCCCCGGTTCGGCCCGTTGACGGACGAGGGGGCCGCCAATGATGAGGGATTCCTTGTTGGCCAGCGCAAGAATTCGACCAGCCTCCAGCGCGCGAAGTGTGGGAACGAGGCCCGCAGCCCCGGCCATGCCATTGAGGACGACGTCGCAGGGTTGGGTGGCCAGGTCGGCTGCCTCGTCGGCGCCGACGGCCACGGCGTCGACCCCGAACCGGTGTGCCTGCTCGGCGAGGGCCTCCGGCGCAGACCCTCCGGCCGCGAGCCCCACGACCCGGAATCGGTCCGGATTGCGGGCGATGACGTCCAAAGCCTGGACCCCGATCGAGCCGGTACTGCCTAGGATGATGACATCTCGGCTCTCACTCACGTGGAGATTGTCCTACGCTCAGCCCTATGACCGACACCCTGCTGCCCTCCGCCGAGCCGCTCCCCCAGGAGCGACGCCTCGTAACCGAGATTCCCGGCCCGCGGTCTCGCGAGCTTATGGCCCGCCGCCAGTCGGCCGTTTCGGCGGGCGTCGGCGGGATGATGCCCGTCTTCACTGAGCGCGCTTCAGGCGGCGTTCTCCTCGATGTGGACGGCAATTCGCTCATCGACCTCGGCTCAGGTATCGCGGTCACGACGGTGGGCAACTCCCACCCACGCGTGGTCGAGCGCGTGCAGCGTCAGGTCGCCGACTTCACCCACACCTGTTTCATGGTGACGCCGTACGCCGGTTACGTCGAGGTGTGTGAGGCGCTCAATCGATTGACACCCGGTGACTTCGACAAGCGCTCCGCGCTGTTCAACTCCGGTGCCGAGGCCGTGGAGAACGCCGTCAAGATCGCGCGGGCACACACCAAGCGTCAGGCGATCGTGGTGTTCGACCACGGCTACCACGGCCGCACCAACCTCACCATGGCGTTGACCGCCAAGAACATGCCGTACAAGCAGTCCTTCGGGCCCTTCGCCCCCGAGGTCTACCGCATGCCGATGTCGTATCCCTTCCGCGATGGACCACACACCGGAGCCGAGGTTGCGTCGTGGGCGACGACCAAGATGGACAAGGAGATCGGCGGCGAGAACATTGCCGCCATCGTCATCGAGCCGATTCAGGGCGAGGGTGGATTCATCGTCCCCGCGCCGGGCTTCCTGCCCGCCCTGCGCGACTACGCAACCCAACACGGCATCGTCTTCGTCTCCGATGAGATCCAGACCGGCTTCTGCCGCACCGGCCACTGGTTCGCCAGCGAACACGAAGGAATCGTCCCAGACCTCATCACCACGGCCAAGGGCATCGCCGGTGGATTGCCACTCGCGGCCGTCACGGGCCGCGCGGAAATCATGGACGCCGTGCACGTCGGTGGCCTCGGCGGCACCTACGGCGGCAATCCGATCGCCTGCGCAGCGGCCCTCGGGGCGATCGAGGCGATGGAGGATGACGACCTCAATGCCCGCGCCCTGCAGGTGGGAGCCATCCTGCGCGAGAAGCTCGAAGCACTCGCTGCCGCCAATCCGGCGGTTGGCGACATCCGTGGCCGCGGCGCGATGATGGCCGTCGAGCTGGTTCAACCCGGCACCGTCACCCCGGATGCCGACCTCACCGGGCGGGTCGCGAAGGCGGCACACGCCCAGGGTGTCATCACCTTGACGGCCGGCACCTACGGCAACGTGCTGCGGTTCCTCCCACCGCTCAGCATCACCGACGATCTGCTGCGCGAGGGTCTGGACATCGTGGCCGCCGGCTTCTAGGACCCCTCGCGCATGCCCCAGGGCTGGTCGTAGCCGTCGGTCATGAGGTCGAGGTAGGGAACGGAGTCGAAGGCCTCGGGGCCGAGGACACCGGCTCCACTCCACGTGCCTTGCGCGAGCAACTCCAGCGCGATGACCGGATTCATCGCGGTCTGCCAGGTGACCGCCTGGGTGCCGTATTCGCGCATCGTCCACTCGTTGTCCGCCACGTGATAGAGGTACACCTCGCGTCGTTGACCATCCTTGCCCGTTCCGGTGACCCAGGTCCCCGCGCACGTCTTGCCGGACATCGCGTCGCCCAACGTCGCCGGATCAGGTAGGCACGCCGCGACAACGTCCCGAGGGCTCACCTCGACGCCACGCACGGTGACCGGGTCGGTGCGGTCCAGCCCGAGCTTGTGCAAGGTCTTGAGCACCTCGATGAACTCATCTCCGAGGCCATACTTAAACGTCACCCGCTCACAATCGATCCAGCGCGGTACAAGGAGGACCTCTTCGTGTTCGACGTTCACGCACTCGACCGGACCGATGCCCTCCGGGAAGTCGAACACCTCTGGCTCGGAGAACGGCGCCGTCGTGAACCACCCGCGGTCCTTCTCCCAGATCACCGGCGGGTTGAGGCATTCCTCGATGGTGGTCCAAATGGAAAAACTCGGGGCGAAGTCATGACCCGCGACCACCAGGTTCGCCCCATCACGAATCCCGATCTCCTCGATCGAGTCGAAGAGATGATCGGCGGCATAACGGGCAAAGACGTCGGCGAGTCCGGGCTCAACACCGATCCCGCATAGGGCGAGCAATCCCCGCTCGACCCACGCATCCGACTCGGCGAACTGCTCATCACCGAGTTTGATGCCGGTCTCCTCGTGCGGGCGTGAGCCGTGGGGACGGGACAGACTCATGGCGGTGTCGAGGTAGTGACAGCCGGCCTCGAAGGCGCCGTGGAAGATCGGCATGTTGAAGCGCGGGTCCACCACATTCAGCACGTGGGTGATCCCATGGTCGCGACAGGCAGCCGCGACAGCCGACGCGTCTGATGCGTCCAAGGTGATCCCGCTGAACCGCGCGTCTGCGGTCCTCGCCGCTAGGTCCGCCGCGCGGGAGCCGTCGTAGTCCGCGCACACCCATGAGTCGAAAAAGTCCCGGCGAGCAGCAATGAGCGCAGCGGACGTGCCGACACCGCCCGATCCGATCGCTAAGACGCGCATCACTCCGTCCCCCGTCCATCAAGTAGGGGCCTGGCGGGATCCCATGTTTCGCCGGTGGCCGCGTCGTGACGTCGACGAGCCATCGCCGACAGCGCCTCAAGCACGACACGATTGCCGAGCATGGCGGTGATGTCCGCATGGTCGAAGGGCGGCGATACCTCGACGACGTCCATACCGACGATGGGCAGTTCGAGGCAGATGCGGCGTACGGCGTCGAGGAGTTCACGTCCGCTGAGACCGCCGGGCTCCGGGGTGCCAGTGCCCGGCGCATGGCCAGGGTCAGCAACATCAATGTCCACCGACAAGAAGATGCCGTCGCAGTCATCCATGGCGATGGAGAAGGCCTCGGTGAGGCATTCGTTCAGGCCGCGCTCACCGATCTCGGTCATCTCATAGGACCGCATCCCCTGGTCAGCCATCCAGTCCAGGATGTCCGGCGGGGGCCAGTAGCCGCGCAGCCCAATCTGGAGGAAGCGGTCACCTCTCGCCGCTCCGGACTCGATAAGCCGGCGCATTGGCTGGCCGTGGCCGATCAGGGAGCCGAACTCGATATCACCGGTATCGGCGTGGGCGTCGAAGTGCAGCACCGCGACGCGCCCCCACCCGCGGGCCCGGGCGACACCGGTGACGTCAGGCCAGGTGATCGTGTGATCTCCCCCCAACACGAGGGGTATTGCACCGGTCTCCGCCACACGCTGGACCACCACTTCGAGATCGGCGCAGGACCGCGCCGCATCACCGCTGTACATCTCGACGTCCCCACCGTCGACGACCTTGAGGTCCTGCAGGCCATCGGTGCGCAGCGCAAGTGACGGCCGAGAGCCGTCGTGTCCGAGGTAGCAGGCCATGCGCAGCGCCTGGGGCCCGAATCGCGCTCCGCTGCGGTACGACGTCCCACCGTCGAAGGGCGCACCGAGGATCACGACGTCGGCATCGGCGTAGGTCTCGGGATCGTCCAGGTCACAGCGCGGGACGCCGAGGAAGGTCAGGTCCGGCCCGTATTGGCCGCCGTATCGGGTCACATCGCCTCCAGAGGTGAGCGGATCAACGATCGCATCAACTATCGAATCCCAGGCCGATGCGGTCCAGAGTGCGCAACCACAGATTGCGGTGACCCTGCTGCTGATCGGCTCGGTCGATGGCGCGTCGCGTGAGCGCGATACCGGCACCGCGCAATGGCTGCGGCGGGAAGGGCAGTGGCTTGGTACGCACCATCTCCAGTGACGTACGCTCGGTCTGCTCACTCGCGATGAGATCCAGCATGACCTGCGCACCGAAGCGACTCGCGCCCACGCCGAGACCGGTGAAGCCGACGCTGTACGCCACCCGTCCCTGGAGCGCGGTGCCCCAGAAGGCGCTGAAGCGGGAGCAGGTATCGATGGCACCGGCCCATGCATGACTGAAGCGCACCTCGCTGAGTTGCGGGAAGGTGTAGCGGAAGTGCTCCGAGAGCCGGGCGTATGGGGTGCCTTCGCGTTCGTGGAGTGGACTGAAGTCGCCGTAGTACGAGGCGTCGTACCCACCCCACAGGATCCGACCATCCTCGGTAGTGCGGTAGTAATGGAACTGATTGCCCGCGTCGCTCATCCCCTCGCGACCGGACCAGCCGATCGCCGCACGCTGTTCAGCACTCAGCGGTTCGGTCATGAGCACGGAGTCGTAGACGGGGATGACGTAGTGGCTGATCCTGCGAAGCAGCGGCGGGTAGGCGCTCGTGGCCAGGGCCACCCGTCCGGCCAGGACTGATCCGAAGTCGGCCTTTGCTCGGACACCACCGCCGTCGCGAACCAGATCGACGATGCGCGTGCCCTCGAAGATCTGCACTCCGCGCCGCTCACAGGCAGCGGCGAGCCCCCACGCCAGCCGTGCCGGGTCGACCATGACCACGCCGGAGCGGTCCCAGATGCCGCCCCGATAGGTCGGTGAGTTCACCATCGCCCGCGTCTGCTCCGCGTCGAGCAGCTGCATGTCGACGCCGGCCGCTTGCGCGAGGTCAGCCATCTCGTGCAGATCCGCGACCTGATAGTCCTCGACAGCAACATCGAGTTCACCACTGCGCACCAGATCGCAGTCGATGCCCTCCGCTTCGATGACGGCGACGATGGCTTCGAGATTGTCCTGACCGAGCCGTGACAGTTCGCGCATGTCATCCGGCCACCGCGCAAAGCCGTTGCCCAGTCCATGGGTCAAGGACGCGGCAACAAAGCCACCATTGCGTCCGGTGGCGCCCTCGGCAATGCGATCGGCCTCGATAAGCACCACCGATCGCCCCGGGAAGCGCCGGGTGGCCTCGTACGCGGTCCACAGTCCGCTGAAGCCGCCCCCGATGACGACGAGGTCGGCCTCAAGGTCCACGACAAGTCCGGGCCGCGCCTCGGGACGGTCCGGGGAGTCCAACCAGAACGGCGCGAACTGCACGTCGGCCAGGGCCGATCGCGCTTGGGGGGAGACCTCGCTGGGGAATGACATGTCAGTCCGCCGACATGCCTGCCTCAAGCATGCGGCGGCGGCGGTAGTTGATGAACTGAGACACAAGCACGATGGTGAGGGCAATCACGAAGACAAGAGTGGCCAGCGCATTGACCTGCACGGGAATGCCGCGCTGCGCCGCCCCCCAGATGTAGATGGGGAAGGTCACGAGCGTGCCGGCGTTGAACGCGCTGATGATGTAGTCATCGAACGACAGGGAGAAGCCCAGCAGGGCTGCACCGAGGATGCCGGGAAGAACGAGCGGGAATGTGACATGACGGAACGTCGACCGCGCATCGGCGTAGAGGTCTCGCGCGGCTTCCTCCAGTCGCGGGTCCATACCCTGCAGTCGGGCCTTCACCGCCACCACGACGAAGCTGATGATGAACATGATGTGCGCGATCACGACGGTCCAGAAACCCAACGGGAACGCGAGGTTGAGGAACAGTGCCAACAAGCTTGAGCCGAGGACGACCTCGGGGGTGGCCATGGGCAAGAAGATGAGCAGGTTGGTCGTCGATCGGCCGCGGAAGCGATAGCGCACGAGCGCAAAGGCGATCATCGTGCCAAAGATCGTGCCGACGAGGGTCGCCAGCAGGCCAATCTCCAAACTCGTGACGAAGGATCCGCAGACTCCTGGGACACCACAAATGTTCTGCCATGCACTGAGCGAGAACTCATTCCAGGCGATGTTGAACTTGCCCGCGGGCTTGTTGAAGCTGAGAACCGCGACGACCGCGATCGGAATGAAGAGGTAGACCAAGACCAGGATCCCGATAATCGGGATGAGGTTCTTGCGAAGCCAACGCATCAGACCAGATCCTCCGTTCCCGCGCGCCTGATATAGACGAAGACGAGGGTGAGGATGATCGCCATGAGGATGAACGACAGTGCGCTAGCGATCGGATAGTCACGGAACTGCAGGAAGTTTGTCTGGATGGCGTTGCCCACCATGCGATCGCTCGGCGCACCGAGCAAGGTGGCGTTGATGTAGTCGCCGGATGCGGGAATAAACGTCAGCAGCGTTCCCGCGACAACGCCGGGGAGACTCAGCGGCCAGACCACCTTGCGAAATCCGGTGAACGGCGAAGCGTACAGATCGCCCGCCGCCTCAATAAGTCGTGGATCTATGCGTTCGAGCGCGGCGTACAACGGCAAGATCATGAAGGGCAGGAAGTTGTACGTCAGTCCGAGCACGACCGCGATCGGTGTGTTGAGTATTCGCTGCTCCGGAAGGAGGTGCAGCATGTTGAAGAACGACGTGATGAAACCTTCGTCAGCCAGGATCGTGCGCCACGCGTAGGTGCGCAGGAGGAACGACGCGAAGAAGGGCGCCACCACCAGGACGAGAAGCAGCGCCCGCCACTTGCCCGCACGGAAGGCGATGAAGTAGGCGAGCGGATAGGCGATCACCAGCGCAAGAACCGTGGCAATACCCGAGTAGATGAAGGACCGCACGAACTGCGGCCAGTACTCCGCAATGGCCTCGGCGTAGTTCGAGACCTGGAAGGCCGCCTGGTAGACGCCGTTCTTGCCCGTGGGAGCTTGAAGGCTCGTGGCGAACAGGGAGATCAGCGGGACGACAAAGAAAATTGACAGCCACCCGAGGCCGGGAATGAGCAGCAGGTAAGCCGTGCGTGGCCGCCGTCGAACACCGACTCCGGTCGATGCGGACGACTTCTTCGAGGGGGCCATCGCCGGCATCGTCAGACCGCCTCGGCCGGTGCCAGTCCGAATGTGTGTCGGACCTCCCAGTGGATGGTGACCTCGTCGCCGGGGCGCATGATCGCGGATGCGCGATTCTGCTCGAAGACGACCCACTCCGCATCCCACGGCGTCATCACGAGGTACTGGGTCGAGACGCCCGTGAAGGAAGCGTCGGTCACCCGGCCCGGGATCGCATTGCGCCCGTCGGCCACCTGCTCCCCCGCCGCCGCGAGTGACAGTTTTTCCGGCCGGACACCGATGACGATATCCCCACTAGTCACCACCGAGCGATTGCTGGGTACGCCGAAACGCTGGCCCTGGGCACTGACCTCGAGAACATCTCCCCCCGAATTGACCGACCCCGACAGGAGGTTGGACTGGCCGAGGAAGTTGGCGACGAAGGAGGTTTGTGGCAGGTCGTAAATATCGATGGGTGCCCCCATCTGTTCGATGCGTCCCTTGTTCATCACTGCGACGGTGTCCGCCATCGTCATGGCTTCTTCCTGGTCGTGGGTTACGTGGACGAAGGTCGTCCCCACCTCGGTTTGAATGCGCTTGAGTTCGATCTGCATCTGACGGCGCAACTTGAGGTCGAGTGCGCCAAGCGGCTCGTCGAGCAGCAAAACGCCCGGCTGATTGATGAGGGCGCGGGCGACGGCCACACGCTGCTGCTGGCCACCAGAGAGTTGGGCGGGCTTGCGGCGTGCCAAGGGACCGAGTTCGACCAGCTCCAACATGGCGGTCACCTGGGGTTCGACGTTCTTGATCCCCCGACGGCGCAGGCCGAAGGCGACGTTTTCGAAGATATCGAGGTGCGGGAAGAGTGCGTATGACTGGAACACGGTGTTGACGTGGCGCTTGTATGGCTTTTCGTGGGTGATGTCGGTCTCCCCGAGCAGGATCTGTCCCTGGGTCGGATCCTCGAGCCCGGCAACCATGCGCAGTGTCGTGGTCTTGCCACATCCGGATGGCCCCAAGAGGGCGAAGAACGAGCCAGCAGGGATCGTCAACGTAAGGTCGTCCACCGCAACAAAGTCGCCGAAGGCCTTGGTGAGGTCCAGCAGATGCAGATCTTGTACGTCGCCGGATGCGTCCACCCAGACTCCCTTTCCTGAGGACCCGCGAGGTCCGTTCGTGATGCCGAAGAGTTCGGGCCGACCCAGTGGGCCGGCCCGAACCTGTCGACTAGAGGCCGATCGCCTTCTGGAATTCGCGCTGGTAGGCCTCGTCCTGCTCCGGCGTCAACGTCATGAAGACGTAGGAATTGTCGAGCATGGTGGAGGACGGGAAGATCCACTCGTTGTCCACGAGCTCCGGATCGATCTCCGCCATGGCTTCCCGAGCCCCTGCTACGGGCGAGATGTACTGAACCCACGCGGCCGCCTCGGCGGCGACAACGGGGTCGTAGTAGTAGTTCATGACCTGCTCGGCGTTCTTCTTATGCGTCGCGGTCGAGGGGACAAGCATGTTGTCGGTCCACAGCATCGCGCCGGACTCCGGCAGTCCCACGCCGTAGTCCTCGCCGAGCTGGAACATGTCGCCGGACCACCCGATGACGGCGATCACGTCACCGGTCTCGAGCGCGGCCACGTAGTCGTTGCCGGCGACCTGGCGGATCTGGCCACTGTCGATCTGCGTCTGCAGGACGGCGATGCCCTCCTGGAACTGCTCGTCGGTGAAGTTGGACGGGTCGTAGCCCTGCGCAGCAAGGATGATGCCCATGGTGTCGCGCATCTCGGACAGCACCGTGATGCGCCCCTTGAGCGCCGGATCCCACAACTGGTCAAGTGTGACGAGCTTGTCGGTACCCAGGGTCTCCTGAAGCGCGGCGGTGTTCCAGCCGAAGCAGCCGAATCCAGAGAACCACGGCAGCGTGTAGTCACGGTTGGGATCGAAGCCGACGTTCAGGTAGGCGGGGTTCAGGTTGGCGGCGTTGGGGATGTTCGCCTTGTCGAGTTTGGCGGCGAAGCCATTGTTGATCCACAGAGCGGCCATCCAGTCGGTGAGCACGACGATGTCGCGGTCGATGGACTGACCGGACTCGAGTTGCGCCCGCACCTTGGCGTAGAACTCATTGTTGTCGTTGATGTCCTCGGTGTAGTTGACCGTGATGCCGGAGGCCTGCTGGAAAGCCTCAAGAGTCGGGTAGGCCCCGGTCTCGTCGTCGACATCGATGTAGAGGGGCCAGTTCGCCCAGTTGACGATCTTCTCGCTATCGGACACGTCGGTTGCGGCGGACGTCTCGGGCGCTGCCGATCCCGAAGCGGACCCGGAGTCGTCACCGCCTCCGGCACCACAGGCGGCGGCCGCCACGGCGACGCCGCTCACTCCGGCGGCCTGGAGCAGTCGCCGGCGGGACAGCGCAGATCGGCTCATTCGGACAATCGCAGCCGCCTCGGCGGACATCGGCTTTCTCATCGGGTCTCCTTCGGTATCTGTCTCTTCGCGTGCGGCTTGGCGACCTGCGGCCGACAACCTCGCCGTTCCCTATTCTGCCTGTCGATCTCGGAAAATCGTACGGTGCCACTCCTTGCGCGCCTCCCCGGAGATATCCCATGAGACGTGCTTGATCACGGTGTACTCCTCCAGGGAGTACACCGACATGTCTTTGCCGAATCCCGACTGCTTCATGCCCCCGTGCGGCATCTCGCTGACGATGGGGATGTGGTCATTGACCCAGACGGTGCCAGCCCGAATGGCTCGTTGCGCATGCTGGGCTCGGTAGACATCTCGGGTCCACACAGAGGCGGCCAGACCGTAGGCCGTGTCGTTGGCCAGTGTCAGGGCCTCCGCGTCGTCGTCAAAGGGCAGGGCCACCAGCACTGGCCCGAAGATCTCGTCCTGGACGATCTCGGAATCTTGAGCGGCCCCCGTGATCAGGGTGGGTCGGTAGTACGCTCCCGCCGCCAACGCGCCACCGGGGGCCTCCCCGCCTGCGACGACCTTGGCGCCGGCATCACGCGCGCGGTCCACGAATCCTGCGACACGATCACGCTGGGCGTGTGACACGAGCGGCCCCATGTCGGTGTTGGCGTCGCCCGGGTCACCCACGACGATGGCGTCATAAAGCGCGGCAATGCCCTCGACAATCTCGTCGAAGCGCGATCGCTGCACGTAGACCCGGGTCGCCGCGGTGCAGTCCTGACCCGTGTTGATCAAGGAACCCGCGACTGCTCCGTGGATGGCCGCCTCGACGTCGGCGTCGTCGTACACCACGAACGGCGCCTTGCCACCGAGTTCAAGATGGACCCGGGCAGCCCGGGCGGAAACGACCTCCATGACGCGACGACCTACCGGCGTTGAGCCGGTGAACGACACCATGGAGACCCCGGGATGCGCCATCAGCGCCTCTCCGGCCTCGCGGCCCCGCCCCACCACAACATTGACCACGCCATCCGGGATCCCCGCCGCCGCAACATCCTCGGCCAACATCAGCGACGTTAAGGGGGTGATCTCGGCAGGCTTGAGAACGATCGTGTTGCCCGCAGCGATGGCCGGCAGGATCTTCCACATCGCCATCTGCAATGGGTAGTTCCAGGGTGAGACCGAGCCGACCACACCCACCGGCTCGCGCCGGATGACCGACGTGTGTCCAGCGTCGTACTCCGCAGAGTTCGAGCCGCCGAGAGTTCTCGCTGCTCCCGCAAAGAACACGACGTTGTCAATGGATCCGGGGACGTCAAACTCGGTCGCCAGCCGCAGCGTCTTGCCGGTCTGACGTGATTCCACGGCGGCGTACTCGGCAGCGCGGGCTTGCATGCGCTCCGCCAACGCCAGCAGCGCCGCTCCGCGGTCCGCGGGAGTGGTTCGTGACCAGTCGGCGAAGGCGTCGGTCGCCGCGGCCACGGCAGTATCGACCTCGCCCTGACCGGCAAGCCCGACCGTGGCCACCACGCTGCCATCAGCGGGATTGATGACGTCCATGGCACCGGCGCTCGCACCGAGCGGGCGCCCCCCCGCCACTCCCGAGACCGTCGCCGACGCGGCCGATGTCATCAAAACCTCCACGGTGAGGGACCCGGAGCCCGGGCACCTCCGCACAGCCTATCCATGGACAGCGGCTGCTGGGTGGCAGTCGGATCGGTGAGATGGAAGCGTTACCGGAGTCAGATTCCGCGTACGCGGAGCGCGACGGTCACTAGGGTGATCAAGGCGCGTGGGGGCGCGTACTGCGGCACGGTGCCGCTTCGGGCGCGAGGCGCCCGTGAGATGAGGAGGCGTGATGTCGGTAGTGCGGGCGGCCCTTGTGCAGACCAACTGGACGGGCGACAAAGAGTCCATGATCGTGGCCCACGAGGAGTACGCGCGGCAGGCGGCGGCCCAGGGGGCCAAGGTCATGTGCTTCCAGGAACTCTTCTACGGTCCCTACTTCTGCCAGGTGCAGGACACCGAGTACTACAAGTACGCCGAGAGCATCCCCGGCCCCACGACGGAGCGGTTCCAGGCCCTCGCGGCGGAGCTCGGCATGGTGATGGTGCTCCCGATGTACGAGGAAGAGCAGCCCGGGGTCCTCTACAACACCGCCGCCGTTGTGGATGCCGACGGCACATACCTCGGCAAGTACCGCAAGACGCACATTCCCCATGTGCCCGGCTTCTGGGAGAAGTTCTACTTCCGGCCGGGCAACCTGGGCTATCCGGTCTTCGACACCGCAGTCGGCAAGATCGGCGTCTACATCTGCTTTGATCGCCACTTCCCCGAGGGCTGGCGCGCGCTCGGTCTCAACGGTGCGCAGATCGTGTTCAACCCCTCGGCCACCTCGCGGGGCCTCTCGGGCTACCTGTGGAAGCTTGAGCAGCCAGCCTCCGCCGTTGCCAACGAATACTTCATTGGCGCGATCAATCGCGTCGGAATCGAGGATCTCGGCGACGATGACTTCTACGGCACCAGCTACTTCGTCGATCCGGAAGGCAAGTTCGTCGGGGAGCCCGCCGATCCCTACCAGCCCGAGCTCGTCGTCCGCGACCTCGACATGGACCTCATCACCACGGTCCGCAACCGCTGGCCCTTCTACCGCGACCGCCGCCCCGACGCGTACGGCGACCTGACCCGCCCCTGATCTGCAAAGGAGTCACGATGCGCACACTCATCCGCAATGGACTCGTGGTGAGTCCCCAAGGGGCTCAGGCGATGGACGTCCTCGTGGACGGGGAGACCATCGCCGCCTTGTACGAGCCCGGGCCCCACGTCGATGACTTGGCCGCCCAGGTTGATCGGGTCATCGACGCGGCCGGCAAATATGTCGTTCCCGGTGGCATCGACGCGCACACCCACATGGAACTTCCCTTCGGGGGCACCTTTGCGTCGGACACCTTTGAGACCGGCACACGGGCGGCGGCCTGGGGCGGCACCACGACGATCATCGACTTCGCTGTCCAAAAGTACGGTGAGCGGGTCCAAGACGGCCTGGCCGCGTGGCACGCCAAGGCCGACGGCAACTGCTTCATCGACTACGGCTTCCACCAGATCATCGGCGGCGTCGATGACGACTCACTCAAGGCGATGGACGAACTCGTCGACGAGGGCGTCACGAGTTTCAAACTCTTCATGGCCTACCCAGGTGTCTTCTACAGCGACGACGGCCAGATCCTGCGCGCCATGCAAACGGCCAAGAACAACGGCTCCATGATCATGATGCACGCCGAGAACGGCATCGCCATCGACGTTCTGGTGAGCCAGGCCCTCGCCCGCGGCGAGACCGCCCCCATCAACCACGGCCTCACGCGCCCCTGGGAGACCGAGGAGGAGGCGACACACCGCGCGATCATGCTCGCCCGGATGACGGGCGCTCCGCTGTACATCGTGCACATGTCGGCCAAGCAGGCCGTGCGAACTCTTCAGGAGGCGCGCGACCTCGGCCTCAACGTCTTCGGGGAGACCTGCCCGCAGTACCTCTACCTCTCCCTGGAGGACAACCTTGGCGCTCCCGGTTTCGAGGGCGCCAAGTGGGTGTGCTCGACGCCGCTGCGGTCGCGCGAAGAGGGACATCAGGACGAGTTGTGGCGCTACCTGCGCACGAACGACCTATCGATCGTGAGCACGGACCACTGCCCCTTCTGCATGAAGGAGCAGAAGGAGCTCGGAGTCGGGGACTTTTCCAAGATCCCCAACGGCATCGGCTCCGTTGAACACCGCATGGACCTGATCTACCAGGGCGTCGCGGATGGCAAACTCAGCGTCCAGCGCTGGGTCGAGTTGTGCTCGACCACGCCCGCTCGCATGTTCGGGCTCTACCCGCAGAAGGGCGCCATTGCCCCCGGATCGGACGCCGACATCGTCGTCTACGACCCCAACGGACACACGAGCATCGGCTACGACAAGACCCACCACATGAACATGGATCACAGCGCATGGGAGGGCTACGAGATTGACGGCCACGTCGATGTCGTCATGTCCCGCGGTGAGGTGCTCGTGGACGATAGTGGCTTCCACGGCACCAAGGGCCGCGGCCGGTACCTCAAGCGCGGACTGTCGCAGTACCTCATCTAGCCTCAGCAACACTCGGGTGTCACCCTCGCCCGGGCAAGCAAACCCATCACATCAAGGAACGGGAGTGCCGTGTACGCAGTAGAGCACTGGCTGAACGGACAGCGTGTCGCCTCAGCATCGGGCCGGTCGGGCCCCATCTTCAATCCCGCCACGGGGGCCCAGCAGGGTGAGGTGGGGTTCGCCTCCGTCGAGGAGGTCGACCGCGCTGTCGCCATTGCCAAGGAGGCTTTCGTCTCCTGGCGGGCCTCGTCGCTCTCCAAGCGCGCCGAGATCCTCTTCCGCTTCCGTCAGATCGTCGACTCCCGGCGAGATGAGATCTCCAACCTGGTCTCCCAGGAGCACGGCAAGGTTCCCTCCGATGCGGCCGGCGAGTTGGCTCGTGGCATCGAGAACCTTGAGTTCGCCTGCGGCATTCCGCAAATGCTCAAGGGCTCCTACAGCGAGCAGGTCTCGACCGGTGTCGACGTCTACTCCCTGCGCCAGCCACTCGGTGTCGTTGCCGGGATCACGCCGTTCAACTTCCCGGCCATGGTGCCGATGTGGATGTTCGCCAACGCGATCGCCACCGGCAATACCTTCGTGCTGAAGCCCAGCGAGAAGGACCCGTCCGTCTCCCTCCTCATAGCCGAAATGCTCACGGAGGCCGGCCTACCCGACGGTGTCTTCAACGTCGTCCACGGCGACAAGGTGGCCGTGGATCGGATTCTGGAGCACCCGGACATCCAGGCGGTGAGCTTCGTGGGGTCCACACCCATCGCGAAGTACATCTATTCGACCGGCACGGCCAACGGCAAACGCGTCCAGGCCCTCGGTGGGGCGAAGAACCACATGATCGTTCTCCCCGATGCGGACATCGACATGGCCGCCGATGCAGCGGTCAGCGCGGGCTTTGGCTCGGCCGGCGAGCGCTGCATGGCGATTTCCGTCGTCGTCGCGGTCGGCGATGTTGGCGACCGCTTGGTCAAGGCGATCGCCGAGCGCATGCCTGCGGTCAAAGTGGGCCCGGGCACCGACCCGACGGCCGAGATGGGGCCACTCATCACCGGCGAGCACCGCGACAAGGTCGCCTCCTATCTCGAGGGCGCGGCGGGTGAGGGAGCTGCGGTGGTGGTGGATGGCCGCGAGGCCGAACTGCCCAGCGAGGGGTTCTTCCTCGGCGTCTCCCTCATCGACCAGGTGAAGCCCGGCATGAAGGTCTACGACGAGGAGATCTTTGGTCCGGTCCTCTCCGTGGTGCGTGTTGACACGTACGAGGAAGCAGTCGATCTCATCAACCGCCACCAGTACGGCAATGGCACCGCGATCTTCACTCGAGACGGTGGAGCCGCCCGGCAATTCCAGTTTGACATCCAGGTTGGCATGGTCGGTATCAACGTCCCGATTCCCGTCCCCGTCGCGTACTACAGCTTCGGCGGCTGGAAGGCGTCCCTCTTCGGCGACGCCAACATGTACGGCCCCGCGGGCGTCGACTTCTACACGCGCACCAAAACCGTCACCTCTCGCTGGCCGGACCCCTCGACCTCCAGCGTTGACCTTGGCTTCCCGCAAACCCGTTAGGAGCAAACATGGATCTCGGTGTCGTACTTCAGTGCACCCCTCCTGCGTCCCGCGTCGTGGACCTGGCGAAGCGGGCGGAGACCCTCGGATTCGACTACGTCTGGACCTTCGACTCGCACATCCTGTGGGAGGAGCCGTACGTCATCTACTCGCGCATCCTCGACGAAACACGCAAGGTCATCGTCGGTCCCATGGTGACCAATCCGGCCACCCGTGACCTCACGGTAACGGCATCGGTTTTCGCGACGCTCAATGAGATGTACGGCAATCGCACCGTCATCGGCATCGGACGTGGTGACTCGGCCGTTCGCGTAACCAACGGCAAGCCGGTGACCGTGGCCGAACTCCGAGAGGCCGTCGTCCAACTCAAGGACCTCACCAACGGTCGCCCCATCGACTACAAGGGCAGCAGCATTCGACTGCCCTGGGCCACGGACGGGCATACCGAGGTGTTCGTCGCGGCGTACGGCCCCAAGGTGCTCGCCCTCACCGGTGAGGTCGGTGACGGCTTCATCCTGCAACTCGCCGATCCCCAGATCGCCGCCTGGACCATCGAGGCCGTGCGCAACGCTGCCGAGGCTGCGGGGCGCAACCCCGACGACATCTATATCTGCGTAGCGGCTCCCGCCTACGTCACCGACGACGTCGAGCACGCCCGCGACCAGTTGCGCTGGTTCGGGGGCATGGTGGGCAACCACGTCGCCGACATCGTTGAGCGCTACGGCGAGGGAGGTGGCGTGCCCAAGGCTCTGACCGACTACATCAAGGACCGACAGGGCTACGACTACAACCAGCACGGACGAGCCGGCAACACTCACACGGACTTCGTTCCGGACGAGATCATCGACCGGTTCTGCATCATCGGACCGCCCGAGGAGCATATTCGCCGCCTCGAGGAGTTGAAGGCGCTCGGCGTCGATCAGTTCGCCGTCTACCTGCAGCATGACGACAAGGACCACACGCTGCTGGAGTACGGCGAGCGCATCCTCCCCGCCATTGCCGAGACGGTGGACGCCAAGTCCTGAGCGCTTGAACTCAAGGAGGACATGAGGTGAGCAGCATCGCGACCGATGATCGGCCGCGCCGCTCCAGTGGGCTGGGTCGACGGCTGCGCAACGGCGGCATCTCGCTGCTGTGGGCGCTCGCCGGCATCGGCATCGCCGTGCTCATGTGGGAATTGGCGAAGTGGCTCGGGACGATCATGTCGATGCCCTTCAACACCTCCGACATGACCATGCCGCACGTGTGGACGATGATTGCCGCGATGGGCGAGCCCGAAGTCCGCGGATCGGACACCACGGTGCTTGAGGCGGTCATCTCCGCAACCTTGCGTTCGCTCCTTCTTGCGGGCGGTGGCTTCATCATCGGCGCGGGCGTGGGCCTGCTTCTCGCGGTGATCATGCAGCGGTTCCTGTTCATGGAGCGCGGCCTGCTGCCCTTCGTCATCGCGTCGCAGACGGTGCCACTCATCGCGCTTGCCCCCCTCATCGTGGGGATCGGCAACCGCATCACCATCGGCCCCATCGAATGGAACACGACGTACTCGGTGATGTTCATCGCCGCTTACCTCGCCTTCTTCCCTGTCTCCGTCGGAGCGCTTCGCGGGTTGCATGCACCGACTGCGACCGCACTGGAATTGATGCGCTCCTACGCGGCCACGCCAGGCCAAACGCTGCGCAAACTCCGCTTCCCTTCGTCGGTGCCCTACCTGGTTCCGGCGCTGAAGGTTTCCGCAGCGGCCGCCGTGGTGGGCACCGTCGTTGCCGAAATCTCCACGGGTGTACGGGGCGGGATCGGTCGCCTGCTCATCGAGTACGCACGCCAGATCACCTCGCAGCCCGCCAAGGTCTACGTGGCGGTCTTCGGGGCCCTCGCGATGGGCCTCATCGTGGCAGCGCTCGTCGCGGCCCTCGACGTCTATCTCACTCGACACCTGCCCAAGGAGAACAGCGCATGACAGACGCGACGCAGACCGCGGTACTCGCCGAGGGGGTCTGGAAGATCTTCAACGAGGGCCAGTTGGGCGAGGTCACGGCCCTTCAGGACATTGATATGACGGTTCAGACCGGTGAGTTCGTCTCTCTCATTGGACCGTCCGGCTGCGGCAAGTCCACCCTTTTGCGCGTGATTGCCGACCTTACGGAAGCGACCCGGGGCGAGATGACGGTCGCTGGCGTCACCCCGCACGAGGCTCGCCAAAAGCAGCTCTATGGCATGGCCTTCCAGCAGGCAGCTCTTTTCGAGTGGCGCACTGTGCGCCGGAATGTCGAGTTGCCATTGGAGTTGATGGGCTGGAGCAAGGACAAACGGCGAGAGCGCGCACTCGAACTACTCGAGATGGTGCAACTGTCTGACTTCGCCGAGCATCGACCGTGGCAGTTGTCCGGAGGCATGCAGCAACGCGTAGCCATCGCTCGGTCCCTGGCCGTCGATCCGCCACTGCTGCTCATGGATGAGCCCTTCGGCGCCCTCGACGAGATGACGCGTGAGCGCATGCAGAACGAGCTCTTGCGTATTCGCCGCGAGACGGGGAAGTCGATTGTCTTCGTCACACATTCGATCCCCGAGGCGGTCTACCTCTCCGATCGCGTCGTCGTGATGTCACCGCGCCCTGGACGCATCACCGACATCGTGCCGGTCCCCCTCGGTGCCGACCGTGACGAGGACACCCGCGAGTCGGATGACTTCTTCCACGCGGTGACCGCCGTCCGAGAGGCACTCCGGGGACGCGTCGGGGGCGCGGAGGCACGGGCTCGGATTGGCGAGGTCTGATGACCGATCGCCTGAGGTTCATCTGGCCGCCGATCCTCATCGGCGTTCTCGTCCTGGCCGCCTGGCAGGCCATCGTGGTCGTTCAGGACATCCAGCCCTATCTCCTCCCGGCTCCCAGTCTTATCGCGCAGAACTTCTTCGGGGATGTGTCCCTCATGTGGGGCACCGCGATCTACACCGCAACGACCGCGTTCCTCGGGCTGGTGCTCGGGACGATCGTGGGCGTCATCATGGCGTTCCTGGCGCAGCGCTTCATCGTTGTTAACAACCTGATAACGCCGCTCGCGGCGGGCCTCGCTGCGGTCCCGATCATCGCATTGACGCCTATCCTGAACAACATGTTCAGTATTACGAGCCGCACACCACGCGTGCTCGTGACCATGATCATCGTCTTCTTCCCCATGCTGGTGAACGTCACGCGTGGCCTGGTGCAGGTCCAACCGGTGCAGTTGGAACTCATGCGCTCAATGAACGCCAAGCCGCGCACGGTGCTCCGCATCCTGCGGGTGCCCAACGCCATCCCGTTCTTCTTCACCGGCCTTAAGATCGCCGCTCCCCTGTCCGTCATTGCGGCACTGGTTGCCGAGTACTTCGGAGGGCCACAGGAGGGACTCGGCAGCCGTATCGCAAGTTCTGCCGCGAACACCGCCTACGGTCGGGCGTGGGCCTATGTCGTCGCGGCCATCATTACCGGACTTGTCTTCTACCTGGTCACTATCGCCCTGGAGCGGTGGACGACCCCGTGGGCTGATCGCTCCCGATCAGCCTGAACCCACTAGAAAGGAACACTATGAAGCGGATCTCACCGCGCGGCCGCGCGGCGGCCGTCGTCGGCGTTGTCTCCGCAGCCGCGTTCGTTCTTGCGGCCTGCGGCGGTGGCAGCACTTCCGGCGATTCCAGTTCGGCCCCGGCCGAGTCCTCCGCGTCGTCGGAGTCCAGCGAGGCCGCCCCGGCCGAGTCGACCGAGGCCGCCGAGACGTGCGCCGAACTCACGCCCGCGTCCCTGCAACTGCAGTGGTTCGTTCAGGCGCAGTTTGCCGGCTACTACGCCGCCAAGGACCTCGGCTTCTACGAGGAGCAGTGCCTTGACGTCACCATCCTCGAAGGCGGCGTCGACATCGTGCCGCAGACGGTCCTGGCTCAGGGTGGCTCGGACTTTGCCATCTCCTGGGTGCCCAAGGCCCTGAGCTCCCGCGAGCAGGGCGCCGGCATCGTGGACGTGGCACAGGTCTTCCAGCGCTCCGGCACTTTGCAGGTGGCCTGGGCCGACTCCGGCATCAGCACCCCCGCGGACTTCAAGGGCAAGAAGATCGGCAACTGGGGCTTCGGCAACGAGTACGAGATCTTCGCGGCGCTCGCCAAGGAGGGCCTCGACCCGGCCAAGGACGTCGAACTCGTCCAGCAGCAGTTCGACATGCTCGCGCTGCTCAACCGTGAGATCGACGCGGCCGAGGCCATGACCTACAACGAGTACGCGCAGTTGCTTGAGGCTGTGAATCCCGATACCGGCGAGCTGTACAAGCCGGAGGACTTCACCGTCATCAACTACACCGAGTACGGCGTCGGCATGCTCCAGGATGCGATCTGGGCCTCCCAGGAGCGCCTCGCCGATGCTGCATACCAGGATCTGACCCAGCGATTCGTCACGGCCTCGCTCCAGGGTTGGATCTACTGCCGCGATAACGCACAGGAGTGCGCGGACATCGTGACGGCGAACGGTTCACAGCTCGGCGCCAGCCATCAGCTGTGGATGATGAATGAGATCAACAAGTTGATCTGGCCCTCACCGAACGGCGTGGGCGTGATGGACCCGGCTGCGTGGGCGCAGACCGTGGCGATCTCCCTGAACACCCCCAACCTCGAGGGTGTCACGGTCATCACCGCAGAGCCCTCTGCGGATGCCTACACCAACCAGTTCGCGGAGGCCGCGAACGCTGAACTCAGCGCAATGGGCCTGAATACGACGGGTGATGGATTCACACCGATCGAGGTCACGTTGAATGAGGGTGGCAACTAGCCACGCGGCAACGACCGCATGGGGAAGGGCCCGGCTCCAGATGGAGCCGGGCCCTTCCCCATGCCGCTACCGCCTGTTGAGTGGCGGGTTGTTGACGGTTTTCGACGGAAAATCCGTCAACAACCCGCCACTCAACAAAGTTTGGGCGAGACCTAGTCGAGGCTGACCATGACGTGCTTGATGCGCGTGTAGTCCTCGAACCCGTACATCGACAGGTCCTTGCCGTACCCGGAGTGCTTGAAGCCACCGTGCGGCATCTCGGCCACGAGCGGGATGTGCGTATTGATCCAGACGCAGCCGAAGTCGAGGTTGCGTGCCATCCTCATCGCTCGACCAATGTCCCGCGTCCAGACCGACGAGGCCAGGCCGTAGTTGACCCCGTTGGCCCACGCCAGTGCCTCGGCTTCGTCACTGAACTTCTGGACCGTGATGACCGGTCCGAAGATCTCGTTCTGGATCATCTCGTCGTCCTGCCGCAAGTCGGCCACCACGGTGGGCTCGATGAAGTAGCCACGATCACCCTGGCGCTTGCCGCCGACCTTGATCTCGGCGTGGCTCGGGACGCGCTCGAGGAAGCCGAGGACGCGCTCGAGTTGGTTGGCGTTGTTGACCGGTGGCACCAGGGCCTCTCCCCCGGGGCCTTCCTCGAAGGTGGTGCTTGTTGCTGCCGCCTGCGCCGAGATCGCGGCGACGAAGTCGTCATAGATCCCCGGTGCCACGATCATGCGCGTGGCGGCCGTGCAGTCCTGGCCGGCGTTGAAGTAGCCGGCGACGGCCAACCATTCAGCAGCGGCCTCGACATCGGCATCGTCGAAGATGACGATGGGGGCCTTGCCGCCGAGTTCGAGGTGGACCCGCTTGACATCGCGTGATGCCTCGGCGGCCACCTCCATGCCAGCGCGGACCGATCCCGTGATCGACACCATCTGCGGTGTCGGGTGACTCACCAGGGCACGGCCGGTGTCGCGATCACCGGTGACGACGTTCAAGACGCCCGGGGGCAGCAAGCCCGCATCGGCGATGAGTTCCGCCATGCGCAGCGTCGACACGGGAGTGGTGTCGGACGGCTTCAGCACCACTGTGTTGCCGGCGGCGATCGCCGGGATGTACTTCCAGACCGCCATCATCATGGGGTAGTTCCAGGGGGTGACCTGACCTACGACACCGACGGGCTCTCGGCGGATCATCGACGTGAAGCCCTGCATGTATTCACTGGTGGCACGGCCCTCGAGGACACGTGCCGCCCCCGCGAAGAACCGGATCTGATCGATCATCGGCGGAATCTCCTCCGCCATGGTCACGGCCACCGGCTTGCCGGTGTTCTCGCTCTCGAGGGCGACCAGCTCCTCCGCGTGCTCCTCGAAGAGGTCCGCGATATTCAAGATGGCCTTCTGCCGCTCACCAGGGGTGGAATCCCGCCAGCCTTCAAACGCCCCCGAGGCGGCGGCATAGGCACGGTCGATGTCCTCCTGGCCCGAGACGGGTGACTCGGCGAAGACCTCGCCGGTCGTCGGATTGACCAGGTCCTGGGTCTGCCCGGAAACGGCAGCCACTCGCTCGCCACCCACGATGTTCTGCAACACGCGCTTGTCGCTCACTACGCATCCTTTACGCCGGGGCTCGCCGACGCGGCGAACCGGTTGTCCCACGCTATCCCTGCTTGTGTCCATATGCCGCTGAAGAGGAGAACCCGCGGCCCTAGGCTGTCCAATGTCACTACCCGATCGAGGAGTCCTATGGCCACGAGCGACCTGCCGGCACCTGGCTCCACCGAGCGCACGCGAATCCGCCGCCTCCCCGAGAAGGCCGTCACCGAGCGAGAGGTGGCCTATGCCATCCTCGATGCAGCCCTGATGGCCCACGTGGGCGTGACGGTCGATGGTCAACCGTTCGTTGTTCCGGTGGCCTGTGCTCGTCGGGATGACGAGGTGATCTTCCACGGATCGTCCGCCTCACGCCTGTTCACCAGCCTCGCGGCCGGTGCTCCCACCTGCCTCACCGTCACCTTGCTTGACGGACTAGTCCTGGCCCGCAGCCTCTTCGAGTCCTCCATGCACTACCGCAGCATCATGGTGCTGGGGGTGGCTCGGGTTCTCACCGGCGACGACGAGATCGACGCGCTCCTCGCCCTGTCCGAGCACCTCATGCCCGGTCGCACGACCGAAGCCCGGCACCCCACCACGAAAGAGCTCAAAGCGACGATCACCCTGGCCCTCCCCCTCGATGAAATGTCCGTGAAGGTGGGCGATGGTCCGCCGGATGACGTTCCCTCCGACCTTGTCGAGCCGCCCTATGCCGGCGTGTGGGCAGGCTCGGTGCCCATCGAGTGCACCTACGGCGTCCCGGTCGCCGATGAGCAAGCCGCGAGTGTGCCTGTTCCTACGTACATCGAAGGTTGGCGGTGGCCATGACTTCGCTGTGGTGGGACACGCTGCCTGCGGACCTGCGCGAGCCGCTTGGGTCCCCCTTGGACGGGGACGTCGACGCCGACGTGGCGATCATCGGCGCGGGCTTCACCGGACTGTGGACCGCCTACTACCTACAGCAGAACGCTCCGCACTTGCGGATCGCCCTCGTGGAGGCGGAGTACGCCGGATTCGGCGCGAGCGGCCGCAACGGGGGCTGGTGCTCGGCACTCTTCCCCGCGAGCATGTCTTCCGTCGCCAAGGCGAGCAGTGACCAGCAGGCCGTACGGATGCAGGATGCGATGCACCAGACGGTCGATGAGGTGGCTCGCGTCGCCGAGCGCGAAGGTTGGGAAATCCACGCCGCGAAGGGCGGCACGGTCGTGGCCGCGCGCACGCCCCTGCAGTGGCAGCGGGCGCGGGAGGAGATCGCCGAGTGGCGCCGATGGGGCTACGGCGAGGCGGACTATGCGCTCCTCGGGCCTAACGCCGCACGGGCCATGCTCGGCGCCACCGATGTCCTCGGGGCCACCTACACCCCGCACTGCCTGGCGATCCACCCGGCGCGACTGGTGCGCCACCTGGCCCGCACGGTGGTCGAGCGTGGCGCCCTGCTGTTCGAAGGATCCCGCGCCCGGGCATGGGAGCCCGGTGTCGTGCGCACCGCGCACGGGTCGGTTCGCGCGCGGCACGTCGTACGGGCGACGGAGGGCTATACGGCGGATCTGGAGGGCGAGCGCCGGACGATGGTGCCGATCTATTCGCTCATGCTGGCGACTGAACCACTCCCGGAGGAGGACTGGTCCCGCATCGGACTGGCTGCTCGGCCCACCTTCGCCGACGGCCGGCACCTCATCATCTACGGACAGCGCACCGCTGACGGGCGCCTCGCCTTCGGTGGCCGCGGCGCTCCCTACCACTTCGGCTCGCGGGTGCATCCGCACTTCGATCGCGATCCGCAGGTGTTCGCCGAACTGTGGCGGACCTTGATCGACCTGTTCCCGTTCCTGACCGACCGGGCGGTGACTCACACGTGGGGCGGACCGATCGGCGTACCCCGCGATTGGTTCGCCTCGTGCGGTCTCGACAAGGAGACAGGCCAGGCCTGGTCGGGCGGCTATGTGGGCGACGGGGTCGGAACCTCGAATCTCGGTGGCCGGACCCTCGCGGACCTCATCGTGGGCAACGACAGCGAGCTGACGCGACTGCCCTGGGTGGGGCATCGCTCACCGCGGTGGGAGCCCGAACCCTTGCGCTGGCTGGGCACGGGAGTGGGACTGCGGGCGATGGGATCCGCCGACGAGGTCGAGGCACGTACGGGTCGCCCGGCTCGACGGGCCAAGATCTTCAGCCGCTTCCTCGGCCACTAGGTGGGCTGGCAGTCGGCCGCAATGAGCGCGTTGACATCGGCGGGTGTGAGAGACGCACGCCCGGTCCACTTCTCCACGTCATCGAGCACTTTGCGCTCAGACTGAGCGCGATGCTCTGGGCCCACGGTGGCTTCGGCCTCCATCCAGCGACGCTTGGCCTCCCAGCCCAACTCGCGTTGACGAAGTGCCTGTTGCACTGACGCCATCTGCTCATCTGTGGCTTCGAGTCGCCAGACCTCGCGAATCGCGTGGGGCAACTCGAGCCGGTAGTCATGGCCGCCCTCGGCGAAAACTCCGGGAGTCGGCGCGAGGGCGTTGAGGACGTCCATGAAGGTGGCCATGAACGTCGTGACCGGCCACCAGATCGTCCGGCGAGGCGCACCCGGCGGTCGCTTGCCCCAAGGTCCCAGCCACGCGGGACGGCGCCAGAGTAGTTCGAACCAGAATTTTGGAATGGGGTCGTCGCCGTTCTGCAGCAACAGGTAGCGGACACGCTCACGCTCCGCGGGGTCCAGCGATGTCCAGTCGCCCACCCAGCGAGGCAGATAGATGTCGCCCGGACCCACGCCGGGCGGCGCAGACACACTGCGCTTGCCCCACAGTTGCTTGCGCCACTTGGTCGCCTCGGGCGTGCCGATCCACAACGCCGCTTCGAGTCCGAGGCTCTCCGGACCGAAGACACCCATCCCCTCGAACATCTCCTCGCTCACCTGCGACCCGAGGCTCTCTCCGAACAGGAAGAAGCGCGGGTGGGTCTCCGGTGGCATCTTCCGCAGGCGCTCGGCAATCCCGGCGAAGACCATGCGGGTTTGGTTGGTCCCTGTCTTGACATCCGCCAGGGACAGCGATGACGGGAGAACGGAGTACTGAATGGCCAGGCTCGCGCAGTCACCGCGGGTGAGGTACTCGAATGTCTCGCAGGCGACGTAGTTGACGTAGCCAGAGCCGGTAGGTGACCACAGTGCCACATAGGGCCGCTCCAGCGCACGCGTGCGATCGATCTCGTCGAGCAGGACCTGGGCGCGACCCTCCTCCGTGTCGGCGCTCGACAGGCCCGCGTACACGCGAATCGGTTGCTTGGCTTCGCCACCGCCCATGACCGCCGAAATCGTGTCCGGACGCAGGACCATGCTGAGCCAACGGCGCCCTTCACGGCTCTGGTCCGACCACGAGCGACCCGATGAGGGCGAACCGGTGATTTCGGGGATGTCCGGGGGGGTCGCGTGGGCGAGTTCGGAACCCTCACCCGCATTGCCGAGTTGATGATCCACGAGTTTGAGGCCGAGGGCTCCGACGCCGAGCGCAGCCACGGCTGTCAGCCCTCGAGCGATCGCGGCGTGCTCCTCCGGGGTTCCCCCGATCAAGGCTGCCACACCGCGTCCCCAGAGCCGGGTCACTCGGGACTCCACAGCAGCCAGCCCCAACAGCGTGCCGGTCGTCGCGATGCCGATTCCGGTGGCCACCATGGGGTTGACGGCGCGGTCTTGATCGTCGGCCACGTCGCCACCGCGGTCGTCGCGGAAGGCACCCAGGCCGAGCGCCCCCACCTGCTGCCCCATGAGACGACTGCCGAGATAGACCCCACCACCGAGCGCGGACACCACGCCGGTCGTGGCCATGATCCGAAGACCAGTGCGCGGGATCGTTTCTACAGCGCGAGATGCCATACCCGCGGCACCGGCCGCCGCGAAAGCGCTCGCCGCCAACCGGCCCATCGAACGCCACGCCGGCTCGTGTTCCTGCCACGCGAGCATGCGCGCCGTGGCCGCCGACCCCAGCACGACAAGGGCATCTCCAGCCACCTGTCCGCGGCGTCCACCGAGGCGCTCGCCAAGACTGCTGAGGACACTGTGGGCGGAGACGCCCCAGGCATATCCGGCCAGACCGGACACTCCGGTGATGAGGCCCTGGTCCAGGCTGCGCCGGGTCAACAGGTTGGGCTGGTAGGACAGTCCGACGCTGACCGCACCGAGCATGAGGCCGGCGCGCGACGATGGGTCAAGATCCCGCGGAATGCGGAGACGGGGCAATCGGGCCATGTTGACATCTTGACCTATCCCCAACTCTCCCGATGCCCGGATGTGCGGAATACTAGCCCCATTACCCCAGGAGGTACCCGTGGCCCGTGCCCCGCAGCTCCCCCTCGAGTTGTTCTCGATCGATGGACTTCTCACCGAGGAAGAGCGAGCTATTCGCGACGTCGTTCGCTCCTTTGTCGAGGAGAACATCAAGCCCAACGTGGCCGATTGGTTCGAGGCTGGCACGATCCCGGCCCGCGAACTCGCCAAGGAGTTCGGCGCGCTCGGCGTCCTGGGCATGCACCTCGAGGGCTACGGCTGCGCCGGCACGAATGCCGTCTCCTACGGCCTGGCGGCCATGGAACTGGAGGCCGGTGACTCCGGCATTCGGTCTCTCGTCAGCGTCCAGGGCTCTCTGGCCATGTTCGCCATCCACGAGTTCGGGTCCGAGGAGCAGCGTGAGGAGTGGCTCCCGGGCATGGCGGCTGGTGAGTTGATTGGATGCTTCGGTCTCACCGAGGCCGACTTTGGCTCGAATCCCGGAGGCATGCGCACCGCGGCCAAGCCGGACGGCGACGACTGGGTGCTCAACGGATCGAAGATGTGGATCACCAATGGCACCGTTGCCGACGTGGCCGTGGTCTGGGCGCAGACCGATGACGGTATCCGCGGCTTTGTCGTTCCCACTGACACCCCCGGGTTCAGCGCTCGTGAGATCCACAAGAAACTGTCTCTGCGCGCTTCGGTCACCGCTGAGTTGGTACTGGAAGACGTTCGCCTGCCGGCGTCAGCCGTTCTCCCAGGTGTCAGTGGCCTCAAGGGTCCACTCGCCTGCCTGAATGAGGCGCGCTTCGGCATCGCCTTCGGCACGCTCGGCGCCGCGCGCGACTGCCTGGAGACGGCCATTGACTACTCGAGCAACCGCGTGCAGTTCGACCGACCAATTGCGGGCTACCAAATGACGCAGCAGAAGTTGGCTGACATGACACTCGAACTTGGAAAAGGCATGCTGCTGGCGCTGCACCTGGGCCGACTCAAGGACGAGCACAAGATCACGCCGGAGCAGGTCAGCCTCGGCAAGCTCAACAACGCCCGCGAGGCTTTGAACATCGCCCGGGAGTGCCGCGGCATCCTGGGCGGCAATGGCATCACGCTGGAGTACCCCGTCATCCGGCACATGAACAATCTGGAGTCCGTCTACACCTACGAGGGCACCAATGAGATGCACACGCTAGTGATCGGCCAGGCCCTGACCGGAATGCCGGCTTTCCGCTGAGTCACCGACCCAGGTCGGGTGGTGGGAGTCGGTACTCGACCGGGCTCCCCGACAGTGTGATCGGGTTAGCCACGGTTGGCACTCCCCCGATCTCCACGACCGGATCAAGGCCGAGCCGCTGAGCCAGCGCAAACGCGTGCTCCAGATCATTGATGGGCCCGCACGGCACTCCCGCGGCGGCGATGGTCACCTGCCATTCGCTGGCCCCTCGAGAAGCCAAGGCACCCTCGAGCAGGGCCTTCAATTCGGAACGATGGGCTACGCGCTGCGGGTTGGCGGCAAACCGCTCATCAGCGGCGAGTTCAGCAAGACCTAGGGCGCCAACCAGCGCTCGGAACTGTCCATCATTGCCCACCGCGAGCACGATCGGTCGATCCGCGGTCGCAAACACCTCGTACGGCGCAATCGACGGATGCGCGTTGCCGAGGATTCCGGGCACGACGCCGCCAGCCACGTAGCCTGACGACTGATTGACCAGGGCGGACAGCAGAGACGACAGCAGGTTGACCTCGATGTGCTGACCCTCACCGGTCTCATCCCGGTGATGCAGTGCTGCGAGGATGCCGACTGTCGCGTGCAGACCGGTAATCACGTCGACCAGCGCCACCCCGACCTTGGTTGGCTCGCCCGGCCCGGGGCCGGTCACGCTCATCAGTCCGCCCATCGCCTGGACCAGCAGGTCGTACCCGGGTAGCGCCGCACCTTCACCGGACCCGAAGCCACTGATCGAGCAATAGATCAACCCCGGATGCTCCGCAGCGAGGTCGTCGTATCCCAGACCCATGGCTGCGAGGGCGCCCGGCCGGAAGTTCTCCACCAGCACGTCGCTCTCGGCAATCAGCGCGCGCACGTCCGCCATGCCCTCGAGGGTCGATAGGTCAATGGCGTGCGATGACTTATTGCGGTTGACCCCCGCGAAGTACGTCGCCATGCCGTTGTCGGCGTACGGCGGTCCCCAGGCCCTCGTGTCGTCGCCGACCTCCGGACGCTCCACCTTGATGACCTCCGCTCCGAGATCGCCGAGGAGCATGGTGGCGTAGGGCCCAGCGAGTACCCGGCTGAGATCCGCGATGCGCACCCCGTGAAGGGGACCGGTCATGCGTCGCCCCGCAGCAAGGGACCGAGTGCATCCAGTACGCGAATGTCTTCGATGGTTGACGGAGGTGCCTCGTCGCGACCGTCGGCGATCGCGCGCATCGAACGGCGCAGAATCTTGCCCGAGCGCGTCTTGGGCAGGGCCGGGACGACAGACACCTGCTTGAGGGCGGCAACGGGCCCAACCCGATCTCGAACCAGTGCCACGATCTCGTCTTCTACGCCGTCATCACTGGCCCCGGCTTTCAGCACCACGAAAGCGCGCGGGACCTGCCCTTTCAGGTCATCTCGGACCCCGATCACCGCGCATTCGGCGACACGGGGATGCGAAGCGACAACCGCCTCCAAGGATCCGGTCGACAGTCGGTGGCCGGCCACGTTGATGACGTCGTCCGTGCGACCCATGACGAAAACATAGCCATCCTCATCGATGAAGCCACCGTCCCCGGTGGCGTAGTTGCCGGGAAACACCGAGAGGTAGGAATCGATATAGCGTTGATCATCGCCCCAGAGTGTCGGCAACGTCCCGGGGGGCAGCGGCAGTCGGATGACGATGTTTCCTTCGATCCCCGCCGCCACGTCCTGCCCCTGCTCATCAACGACACGCACGTCGTAGCCGGGCACCGGTACGGACGACGAGCCCGACTTCAACGGCATGGGATCGAGCCCGCGCAGATTGGCCGTGATCGGCCAGCCGGTCTCGGTCTGCCACCAGTTGTCCACGACGGAAACGCCCAAGTGCTGCGACGCCCACGCGAAGGTGGCGGGATCGAGTCGCTCGCCGGCCTGGAAGAGGGCCCGCAGACTCGAAATGTCGTGCCGCGCCAGCAACTCACCGTCCGGGTCTTCCTTCTTGATCGCCCGGATTGCCGTGGGTGCGGTGAAGAGCGCGTTGACTCCGTGATCGGCGATGACGCGCCAGAAGGCTCCCGCATCGGGGGTGCCGATCGGCTTGCCCTCAAACATCACCGTCGTCGCTCCGACGATGAGCGGGGCGTAGACGATGTACGAGTGGCCGACAACCCAGCCCACGTCTGAGGCCGACCACCACACATCGTCCGGACCGATGCCGTAGACGTTGCCGAGCGACCAGGCCATGGCGACCGCATGTCCACCGTTGTCGCGGACGATTCCCTTGGGCTTTCCGGTCGTGCCCGAGGTGTACAGGATGTAGAGGGGGTCGGTTGCCTGGACCGGCACCGGATCCACCGGCACGGCGGTCGCCATGACCTCTGTCCAGTCGCGGTCGCGGTCCCCCATCACTGCCTGGGCTTGGGGACGCTGCAGCAGGATCGTCGCGGTCGGCTGGTGCTGAGCGAGCCGCAGTGCTTCGTCGACAAGGGGCTTGTACTCGATAATGCGCGAGCCCTCGACGCCACATGAGGCGGTCACGATCGCGGTCGGTTCGGCATCGTCGATGCGTGCCGCGAGTTCGGCTGGCGCGAAGCCTCCGAAGACCACGGAGTGCACCGCTCCGATGCGAGCACAGGCCAGCATTGCGACCACGGCTTCGGGCACCATCGGCATGTAGATGATCACTCGATCGCCCTGCTCGACGCCCGCGTCGCGTAACGCGCCCGCGAACCGCGCCACCTGATCACGCAACTCCGCGTACGTCAGTCGGGTGACCTTGCCGGTGACCGCACTGTCATGGATGACCGCCACTCGATCACCGCGCCCGGCATCGACGTGGCGATCTACGGCATTGGCGCAGGTGTTGAGTTCGCCGTCGGGGAACCATCGGAACAGCGGTGGGCTGCTTGTGTCCAGGACTCGCGTGGGCGCCGTAACCCAGTCGATGGCCTCAGCGGCTTCGGCCCAGAAGGCTTCCGGCTCGGCCAGGCTGCGCGCGTGGACGTCCCGGTACGTCGTTCCCTCCTCCATGGCGCCGACGCTAGCGCACGGTGTCCGGGGCGCGCCGCAGATGATTGACCTTCACCGCCGTGGTCACCAACCGCACCAGGGTGGCGAGTAGCGCGAGGTCGATAATCATCTGGACCATGGTGATTGCGCGGGCCGAAGTGATCACCGGCGTGATATCGCCAAACCCGACCGTGGCGAGCACCGTGACGGCGAAGTAATACGACGTAAAAGCGTCCAATGGTTCGGTGAAGGCACTCGGCTCGGCCGCAGACATCAGGTGGTACGCCTTCGAGAACATTGCGATCACCAGCACCGCCGTGACGATGAGAGTCTCCAGCGCCCGGATCTCCGGGTGGCCATCACTTCCGATGCGACGCAGCGACCACACGAGGTAGCCGAGGGTGCCAGCGCCCCAGAGCAGGAGGTAGAAGGCGACGAGCACCCACGCGTCCGCGCCGAGAATTCTCGCGTCACCGACGATCAAGGTGCCCGCGATCACCGCGGCCGAAAGGAGACCGCCGCGCAAGACACTGACGGCGATGGCGCGCGTCACGGACGTCGGTCGGCTCGTGGTCTCTGGCTGGCTCATTCCGCCTCCGTTGCCGCCAATTGTCCGCAGGCTCCATCGATTTCCCGTCCGCGCGTATCGCGAACCGTCACCCGGACTCCAGCCTCCTCGAGCGCACGGACGAAGGCACGCTCGTCTCGCGGCTCCGACGCGGTCCACTGGGACCCCGGCGTCGGGTTGAGCGGGATGAGGTTGACATGCACCAGGTGCCCACGTAGTCGCTTCGCCAGCAGTTCGGCACGCCAGCGCTGGTCGTTCACATCTTTGATAAGCGCGTATTCAATGCTAATCCGACGACCCGTGCGGTCGGCGTAAAACCACGCCGCGTCGAGCACCTCGGAGACTGGGTAGCGCGTATTGATCGGCACGAGGGTGTCGCGGAGCTCATCATCGGGCGCATGCAGCGACACCGCCAAACGCAGCGGCAGGCCTTCCTCCGCGAGATCTCGAATACGCGGCACCAACCCGACAGTCGAGACGGTGATGCCTCGGGCCGACATGCCCAGACCGGCCGGCACCGGATCCACGAGACGGTGAATCGCCCCCATGAGCGCACGGTAGTTGGCAAGCGGTTCACCCATGCCCATGAACACGACATTGCTCACGCGCTCGCGATCACCCGGGATGAGCCCGGCCTTGATCATGCGGGCTCCGGCGAGGACCTGCTCGACGATCTCGGCCGTCGACAGGTTGCGGGTAAGCCCGGCCTGTCCCGTGGCGCAGAAGGGGCAGTTCATGCCGCACCCGGCCTGGGACGACACGCACATCGTGATGCGATCGCGGTAGCCCATGAGGACGGACTCCACACGAGACCCATCGTGGAGGCGCCACAGCATCTTCACGGTGGCGCCGTCATCGCAGGAGAGTTCGCGAACCGGCATCAGCAGCGTGGGCAGGAGCTCACGCGCCACCGTCTCTCGATCGGCCGGCGAAAGGTCGCTCCACGTGCTGGGGTCGTCCTCCCACCGTCCGAACCAGTGCCGCGACACTTGATCGGCACGGAAGGCCGGCAGGCCCAACTCGGCCATGACCGTGCGTCGCTCCTCCACCGTGAGGTCGGCGAGATGGCGCGGCGGGCGCCCGCGCCGGGGGGCCTCCAGAATGAGCTCGCCAGGTTCAGGCATGCCGTCAGTGTGTCAGCCCGTGCCCAGGAAGAGCGCGAACAGGGCCCAGGCGGCGAAAGCGTTGATCACCAGCGAGTCGAGGCGATCCATGAGGCCACCGTGACCGGGCAGGAGCGTGCCCATGTCCTTGATCCCGAGATCGCGCTTGATCGCACTCTCCGCGAAGTCCCCGGCCGTCGCCGTGACCGTGAGGACAGCGCCCATGATGAGCCCCTGCCACCACGGCGCTTCGAAGATCCAGATGAACGCGGCTACACCGATCGCCACTTGCACCGCGAGAGACCCCGCGAAGCCTTCCCACGACTTCTTGGGACTGATATTCGGCGCGATGGGGTGGCGCCCGAAGAGCACGCCGGTGGCGTACCCACCGATGTCGTTGCCAATGGTGAGCAGGATGAAGACCACAATGCGCCACGGCCCGTCGGATTCGGCCAACATGAGCATGGCGAATCCGGCCATGAGGGCGATGTAGCCCAGTAGGAACACGCTGGCGGACACATCGCGCACGTAGCCCTCAGCACCACGCCTGATTCGCCAGATGAGCACCGCCACGACGGCGGCACCGAGGGTGCCGAGCAGCGCCTCCGGACCCCAGATGTAGGCGGACGCCATGGCCGCCACAGTTCCCGCGTAGACAGGTGTCCTCGCGACCCGGATGTCTCGACTCGCGAAGGCACCGATGAGTTCGCCAAGAGCGATGAGCAGGACGATTCCGGCGAGGACGCCGAAGAGCCACTTCACCCAGATGAGGCTGACGACGACAAGTACTGCGAGGACCACGCCGGAGGCGATGGCCGCCGGAAGGTTCCGTCCGGCGCGCCCGGCGGAGGGCGCCGCTTGCCCGTCGTTGGAGGTCACGTCCTAGACCTCGAGGAGCTCGGCTTCCTTGTGCTTGAGGATCTCGTCCACATGCTCGACGGTCTTGTGCGTGAGGTCCTCAAGCTGCTTCTCGGCTCGCTTCACCTCGTCCTCGCCGACCTCATGATCCTTGACCATCTTCTCCATCGCATCCTTGGCGTGACGACGGATGTTGCGGACGGAGACGCGCGCCTCCTCAGCCTTCTGGCGGGCCACCTTGATGTACTCCTTGCGGCGCTCCTCCGTCAGGGAGGGCAGCACGACGCGGATGATGTTGCCGTCGTTCGTGGGATTGACGCCAAGGTCGGAATCGCGGATCGCCTTCTCAATGGCGGCGAGCGACCCCTTGTCGTACGGCGTGACGATCATCATGCGGGCCTCGGGTGATGCGAAGGACGCCAACTGGTTCACCGGAGTGAGGGTGCCGTAGTAGTCGACCATCACCTTGTTGAACATGCCTGGGTTGGCACGACCGGTTCGAATGGAGGTGAAGTCCTCGCGAGCGACCTCGATGGCCTTCTCCATCTTCTCCTCGGCCTCCATGAGGATCTCGTCGACCTGCTCGCTCACGTCCGTGCCTCCTGCACTTCGTCGTCATTCATGGCCTTGGTGACCAGGGTTCCGATCCTCTCACCTCGCACGGCCCGGGCCATGTTGCCCTCGACCATGAGGTTGAACACCAGGATCGGCAGATTGTTGTCGCGGCACAGGCTGATGGCCGTGGCATCGGCGACCTTGAGGTCGCGAGCGAGGACCTCGTCATAGGAGAGTCGCTCGAACCGAGAGGCGTCGGGATGCGTCCGCGGATCGGCGTCGTAGATGCCATCGACAGCCTTCGCCATGAGGACGATCTCGCCTCCGATCTCCAGAGCCCGCTGGGCTGCCGTGCTGTCGGTGGAGAAATACGGCGCACCGAGGCCGGCCCCGAAGATGACGACACGCCCCTTCTCCAGATGGCGCATCGCCCGGCGGGGAATGTAGGCCTCGGCGACCTGCCCCATCGTGATGGCGGTCTGGACACGCGTCTCCACGCCCTGCTTCTCGAGGAAATCCTGAAGCGCCAGGCAGTTCATCACCGTGCCGAGCATGCCCATGTAGTCGGCACGCGCCCGGTCCATTCCGCGCTGGGACAGCTGCGCACCGCGGAAGTAGTTGCCCCCGCCGATGACGACGGCCACCTCGGTACCCCCACGGACGATGTTGGCGATCTGCCGGGCGATGGAGGACACGACGTCGGGATCGACACCGAGTTCGCCGTCCCCCGCGAACGCTTCGCCGGATAGCTTGAGCAGAACCCGGTTCCAGCCCCCCTCGGGCGCCTCCGGCCACGTCTCGATCGTGCCCTCGAGTGAGGGTTGGACGACTCCGGAACGATCCGGCATGTGCCCTCCTCGCATCCTCCCAGGGTGACGAGGCCCCGGGTACACCCCGACCGTAGCGTTCCGACCGCCCCGGTCGCCCGGGGATCGGTCAGAACAGCAGGTGTGACATGGCTGGTGGGACTCGTCGGCCCGCAGGCTGACCGGCTAGGACTGGCCGACCTCGAAGCGGGCGAACGCTGTCACCGTCGTGCCGGCGTCCTTGAGAACCTGGCCCACGGACTTCTTGCTGTCGAGCACGGATGGCTGATCGAGCAGGACCGCGTCCTTGAAGAATCCCTGGAGACGCCCCTCGACGATCTTGGGCAGGGCCGCCTCCGGCTTGCCCTCCTCCTTGGCGGTCGCCTCCGCGATACGCCGCTCGTTTTCCACGACGTCGGCAGGAACCTCGTCCTGGGACACGTAGGTGGGGCGCATGGCCGCGATCTGCATGGCAACGTTGCGCGCATCGTCCTCGTTGCCGGCATAGGAGACCATGACGCCGACCTGCGCGGGCAGGTCCGAGGAACGCTTGTGCATGTACGTCGCAACCGGTGCCTGCAGCAATGCCACCCGGCCGAGCTCGAGCTTCTCGCCGATGATGCCGGCGAGGTTGGCAATCGCGTCACTCACGGTGCGGCCATCGGTCATGGTCGTGCCGAGCAGCGTTGGCGCATCGCCGATCTGGAGCTCGGCGGCCGTCGCGACGACGGTGCCCGCGAGAGCCTGGAAGTCCTCATTCTTCGCGACGAAGTCGGTCTCGCAGAGGATCTCGACCATCGCATTGTCTTGCGCAACGACAAGACCGTTGCTGGCGGTGCGCTCGGCACCTCGCTTGGCGGCCTTGGCGGCTCCGGTGATGCGCAAAGCCTCGACGGCCTTGTCCAGATCACCGCCAGACTCTTCCAGCGCCTTCTTGCACTCCATCATGCCCGCGCCCGTGAGGTCGCGGAGCTTCTTGACGTCGGCAGCCGTGATGTTGGACATGACCTTCCCTGTCTTGCGTTGAATGGAATGTTCGGGGGTTGTCACGAGGTGCGGGTCGAAGGCCGAAGGGCCCACGACCCGCCCATCGATGACTACGGGGCCTGGGTGGCCTCAGGAGCGACCTCAACCACCTCGACGACCTCGGCGGGTGCTCCACCGGCGAGGAGTTCCTTCTCCCACTCGGCAAGCGGCTCCTCGGCGGCAATCGCGGCGGCCTCACCCTCGACAGCGCGGCCGGCGCGGGCCATGAGGCCGTCAGCGACCGCATCCGCAATGACGCGGGTCAGCAGCGTGACGCTACGAATCGCGTCGTCGTTGCCCGGGATCGGGAAGTCGATGACGTCGGGATCGCAGTTGGTGTCGAGAATCGAGATGACCGGGATGCCGAGCTTGTGCGCCTCACCCACGGCGATGTGCTCCTTGTTGGAGTCGATGACCCACACGGCGCTCGGCAACTTGGTCATGTCGCGGATGCCACCGAGGGTGCGATCGAGCTTGGTGCGCTCGCGATCGAGGACGAGCAGCTCCTTCTTGGTGAGACCCGTCGAGGTCGGATCCGCCTCGATGCTCTCGAGCTCCTTGAGCCGCTGCAGCCTCTTGTGCACGGTGGAGAAGTTGGTGAGCATGCCACCGAGCCAGCGCTGGTTGACGTAGGGCATCCCGACACGCGTCGCCTGCTGCGCGATGGGCTCCTGCGCCTGCTTCTTGGTGCCCACGAACATGACCGAGCCACCGTGGGCGACGGTCTCCTTGACGAACTCGTACGCGCGGTCGATGTAGGACAGCGACTGCTGCAGATCGATGATGTAGATGCCATTGCGCTCGGTGAAGATGAAGCGCTTCATCTTGGGATTCCAGCGGCGGGTCTGGTGTCCGAAGTGGACACCACTCTCCAGCAACTGGCGCATCGTGACGACGGCCATGGGGCACTCCTCATGCGCGATCGGACTGCGCCGATCGCTGTCGGTTCCTCGCCACCCCCGGTTGAGGGCGGCTCCTAGCACCCGGTCAGGCCATCCCGGCGAACCGGGACCGACGGCCTTGCCCCTACGGGGCTGGGTGCGTGATGTATCCGGGCGGACCCGGACCAGTGGGTGAGTCTACGGGATCCGCGGGGGTGCTTTGTCCACAGGTGTGGCCGAGGGCCTTTCCGGTGGGCTGCTGCTGGCACAGGGTGGCCGCATGGTGACCACATTCCTCAGCGCGGCGATCCTGGCCTCCACGCTCCTGTCCCCCTCGGCGACTGGCAGCCCCTCAGCCGCCCAGTACCCCACTGCCGCACCCCCGCCCCCGACCTGGGTCGCCCCGCTCGAGCCGACCACGGTGCAGCGCCCCTTTGTTCCGCCGGCCGGTCCCTACGGCCCCGGGCATCGGGGGGTTGATCTCGCCGCGACCCGTGGGCAATCGGTGCGGGCGGCCGGACCGGGGACCGTCGTCGTGGCCCGGCTCGTCGCTGGACGCTGGGTCGTGAGCGTCCAGCATCCGGCGGGACTGCCGGGCCTTCCGGAGGGCTCCTGGCGGACGACGTACGAGGGGGTGCGCCCGTCGGTGTCTGTGGGTGCGGTGGTGAGCACCGGCGACCGGATCGGCACCCTGGTCGGCGGTGGGCATGCGTCGGGCCTGCACTGGGGGCTCAAGAGCGGGCGGACCTATCGCGACCCACTCAGCCTGATCCGCCGCCCCATCATCCTCAAACCCTTCTCCGCGAGTGCGCACCTGCGCACGGGTATTGCCCGAAATGCCCACACACGATTGCGCACGCGCGGAGGGGTGTGGCTAGGCGCGGGGGTGGGCTTGGGCGTAGGCGCTGCGCAGGCGCTCGACTGATACATGCGTATAGATCTGGGTGGTCGCCAGACTCGCGTGCCCAAGAAGCTCTTGCACCGCACGCAGGTCCGCGCCCCCCTCGAGCACGTGGGTCGCCGCCGAATGCCGTAGTCCATGCGGGCCGATATCGGGGGCCCCCGGCACGTCGGCCACCGCTCGGTGCACGACCTCACGGACCGTACGCGGATCGAGCCGGCCGCCTCGCGCACCAAGGAAGAGCGCCGGGCCGGAGTTCTCCCGCGCCAGGGCGGGTCTGCCCGCATGACGCCATCGATCCAGTGCCCGCAGCGCGGGCACACCGAAGGGCACGGTCCGAGGGCGCCCCCCCTTGCCGAGGACCCGGACGGTACGCCGACCGTCGTCAACGTCGTCGAGATCAAGCCCGACGAGCTCGCTCACTCGCACGCCGGTGGCGTAGAGCAATTCCAGTACGGCGTGATCGCGAAGTCCCACGGGGTCATCGGCCGCGCCCTCCACGTGAGCGAGCATCTCGGCGGCCTGCTCATCGCTGAGCACGGCCGGCAGTCGCCCACCCCGCTTGGGACTGGCAAGGCGGGCGCCGACGTCGGTATCGGTGTGCCCCCGTCGCGCGCACCACCGGGTGAAGGTTCGCGCGCTGGCGGCCCGGCGCGCCAGCGTGGCGCGCGACAGATCAGCCTGCTCTTGCTCACCGAGCCACGCTCTGAGCGTGGCCAGTCTCAGCCCGCTGACCTCAGCGATCCCGCGATCTCTAGCGAAGTCGGCGAGTGACTCAAGGTCTCCAAGGTAGGCGCGGACGGTGTGCGGGCTCCGACCCAACTCGTTCCGGAGATGTTCGGCGAAGCGGGCGATCACCTCAGCCCAGTCGTCGTATTCCGCCGCCCATTCCGCCATGCCTTCCATAGTGGCCTCGGCGGCGCCTGGGTGTCGGCAGCGACTCACCCCGCGAGCATTCCCCCGTCCCCCGCGGACGAGCGCACCCAGCCCTCGCCCCGACGCTCGACGTAGCCCAGGGCGTCCAGCATTCCCAAACCCGCCATCGCTTCACGCGTGCCGAGGCCGGCCAACTGGGCGATGCTCGACAGAGGCGCCGGTCTACGGACCGGGACCGCATCCAGAACCCGCTGCTCCCGCCAGGCCAGACTCGGAGCATCCCCCGCGGGAATGTCGAGCAACTCCCCGGTCACGAAGGCGAGCACCTCCCGTGGCGACGTCACCAGATGTGCTCCTTGATCGCGGATCAGCGCATGGCACCCGGCGGACATCGGCGAGGTGACCGGCCCGGGAAAGGCCATCACGACCCGGCGCAGGGCCGCGGCCTCCTTCGCCGTCGTGCGACTCCCGGAGCGCAGCGCCGCTTCCACCATGACGGTCGCACGACTGAGGGCCGCGATGATGCGGTTGCGGGTGAGGAAGCGATGCCGCATCGCCGCACCGCCGAGCGGGGTCTCGCTGACGAGGACTCCGCACTCGCGGATGCGGGCCATCAGGTCCGCGTGTGACCGCGGGTAGGGCACATCCACCCCACCCGCGAGCACGCACGCGGTCGCCCCATCGGCGATCAGGGATCCACGATGGGCGGCGGCATCAATCCCGAAAGCCCCTCCGGAGACCGTGAGCCATCCCTGCTCGGCAAGATGAGCTCCGAGTTCTCGGGCCAGGCCTTCGCCGTACGACGTCGCCGAACGCGCTCCGACCACGGAGATCGACCGCAGCGCCAGCAATCGCAGGTCTCCCGCGCCGGCTACCCACAGACCCAGCGGCGCTCGATCACCGAGGTCGTCCAACTGCGTGGGCCATTCGGCATCGCCGGGAATGACGTAGCGAGCTCCGATGCGCGTAGCGGCGTCGTACACCGCTTGAGCGCGAGCGGCAGCCTCGTCCATCGTGATCTCGGCGATGCGCCCTGCAGTGCCGCGCTTGTCCGCAACGGAACGTCGCCCCGAGACGATCCTGTTCACGACATCGAGAGCCCCGCGGGCGCGCACACGCGCAACCACCGTGGTGTCGGCAGATTCGAACCAGATCGACAGCAAGACCCGCGCGGATCGTTCGTCTATCACGCCGCCCATGGCGACTCCTCACCGCGCAGCGCCATGGCGGCCGCCACGTGGTCGACCCCGGGTCGATCGCGGCCTTCGAGGTCCGCGAGTGTCCACGCCGTCCGGAGTACGCGATCGGCGCCGCGCATGCTGAGGGCCGACCGAGCAAAGGCGGTCCGCAGGAGGTACGCCCCGCTCTCGTCCGGGGGGCATCGTTCACGCAGATACGGTCCGGGGGCCGAGGCGTTCTGACGCCAGGGAACCCCGTCCTGCGTCCATCGCGCGCACGCCCGCTCGCGCGCAGCGCGGACGCGCTCGGCAACCACCGCCGTCGATTCACCGGGCTCACCTAGTTGGGCGAGGTGTGGCCGCTCAAGCCCTACGCGCAGGTCAACGCGGTCGAGGATCGGCCCGGACAACTTGGTCGCGTAGCGACGACGCTGCATCGGTGTGCAGGAGCACCGCGCATCCACACCCATGCCACGCCCGCAAGGACACGGATTGGCCGCGAGGACGAGGCTGAAGCGGGCCGGCAAGACCGCGTTTGCCTCCGCACGTGCGAGACGCACACGGCCGGACTCGAGGGGCTGTCGCAGCGCATCGAGTACGTTGCGCGAGAACTCGGGAGCCTCGTCGAGGAAGAGCACCCCGCGGTGCGCCAAGGTGACGGCTCCTACGCGCAGATGACCTCCCTGCCCTCCGCCGATCACCGAACTCGCGGACGCGGTGTGATGGGGCGACTGGAACGGAGGCTCGCGCAGAAGTCCCTCCGTCGACATGCCCGCCGCCGACCAGATCGCCGTGACTTCCAGGGCGGTCTCATCGTCGAGGGGTGGCATGAGCCCGGGAAGACGCTCCGCCAGCAAGGTCTTGCCCACGCCCGGCAGACCAATCATCGCCAGGTGGTGTCCCCCCGCGGCCGCAACCTCCAGCGCACGTCGGGCCTCGCTCTGCCCGCGCACGTCCGCGAGATCCGGGATGCCGGCACCTGCGCTACGGCGCTCCGAGTAGGGCGCCTGACCCGGTGGCACGGGTACCGCGTCCCCGCGCAACACGTCGATGAGATGGGCGAGACTGCGAACACCTCCCACGGCCACGTCGGGAACCAATCCGGCGTCGTCGACTTCGCTGACCGGGACGAGGAGCCGGCGTCCGCTTCCGCGCAGGGCGAGGGCAGTGGCCACCACACCGGGCACGGAATGAATCCGACCATCGAGACCGAGCTCGCCGAGAACACAGGTGTTGACCGTCATTTGCGCGGGAATCTGGTCCGATGCGGCCATGACCGCAACAGCGATAGCCGCATCGAGTGCTGAGCCGCGCTTGCGCAGGGACGCCGGGAGAAGAGCCACGGTGATCCGGGTATCGGGCCAAGTCAGCCCGCTGTGTTCGACCGCCGAGCGAACGCGGTCGCGCGACTCACGGATCGCAGCGTCGGCCAAACCGACCAGGGTGAGGCCCGGCAACCCTGTACCGACCTCCGCCTCGATGATGATCTCGCGTGCGTCCACGCCGACGATGACGGCCGACGAGCATCGAGCCACCATCAGCCAACCCCCCTGACATGTTCGATGATGGGTACGCCGTCACCGTCAATGACGATGCCAATCACATCCAGACGCACTTTGCGCGCTCGAGCCTCGTGTGCGGCGAGCCAACGACTCGCCAGCACGCGGAGGCGACGCACCTTCGCGGGGGTCACCGCCGAGAGGGGCGTACCAAAACGCTGAGAGCCGCGCGTCTTGACCTCGCAGATGACGATGTCCTGCCCGTCCCGCGCCACGATGTCGATCTCTCCTTGGCGGCACCGCCAGTTGCGATCGATGATCTCCATACCCATCCCCATGAGGTGCTGTGCGGCTACCCCTTCACCCCACTGGCCGCGCTCGACGCGTTCGGTTCCCATGTCACTCCCTTCCTCGCGGTGGCCAGGTTGGAAGGTCACGGGAAGGTGGTTCAAGGCTCGCGGCGAATCTGTGGACAAAGACCATTTGCGAACGTGTGGGACTCACCGCCTGTGAGATGGCACACAACCACGTGGGGGCGTGCGGTGGCGCTGTCGGGACTCGCCACCAATTCGTACTACGGTGCGGGACAGAGGCCTCGCCGTCATGCCTAGCAGGGTCCATATCCCCTCATCCATCGGAGATTGACCCTTGTCGTTCGCGTTTCCTGCCCTGTCCCGCCCCTCCTGGCTCGCTCCCCGCGTCTTCAAGACTGAAGCGCTCGCCGGTCTCGTGGTCGCCATCGCGTTGATCCCGGAGGCAATTTCCTTCTCCATCCTCGCCGGCGTCGACCCGCGCGTCGGCCTCTTCGCGTCCTTCACGATGGCCGTCACCATCGCCTTTACCGGCGGGCGACCCGCCATGATTTCGGCCGCCACGGGCGCGATCGCGCTCATCGTCGCTCCCCTGGCCCGGGATTACGGACTGGAATATCTGGTCGCGGCGGTCATCCTCGCCGGAGTCATTCAGATTCTGCTCGCCCTCGCGGGCGTTGCACGTCTCATGCGCTTCATCCCGCGCAGCGTCATGGTCGGGTTCGTCAATGCGCTGGCCATCCTCATCTTCATGGCCCAGGTGCCCTACCTCATCGACGTCCCCTGGATCGTCTACCCGATGGTGGTTGTCGGTGTCGCCATCATGCTGCTGCTCCCCCGACTCACCACGGCCGTCCCCGCGCCGCTCGTGGCCGTGGTTCTGCTCACCGTCGCGGTCGTCGCCTTCGGCTGGAACGTCCCGACGGTCGGCGATCAAGGTGAATTGCCGAATGGCCTGCCCGTCCTCGGGATTCCCGCAGTTCCCGTCGACTTCGAAACTCTGCGCATCATCGCTCCCTTTGCTGTCGCGATGGCGCTGGTGGGACTCATGGAATCTCTCATGACCGCGAAACTCGTGGACGACATCACCGACACCCACTCGCGCAAGACGCGCGAGTCCTGGGGTCAGGGCGTTGCGAACATCGTGACCGGATTCTTCGGTGGCATGGGTGGCTGCGCGATGATCGGCCAGACCATGATCAATGTGAAGGTCAGTGGTGCGCGCACCCGCCTGTCGACCTTCCTCGCCGGAGTCTTCCTCATCATTCTCGTTGTTACCCTCGGGGACATCGTGGCCGTGATCCCGATGGCCGCCTTGGTCGCCGTTATGATCATTGTGTCGTATTCAACCTTCGACTGGCACAGCCTCACATCGATCCGCTACATGCCCAAGAGCGAGACGATTGTGATGATCGCGACGGTCATCGCCACCGTCTTCACACACAACCTGGCGATCGGAGTAATCACCGGCGTCCTCACCGCGTCGGTGCTCTTCGCTCGACGGGTGGCACACCTGGTGACGATGACGCGCGAAGTTGCCCCCGACGCGGAGCATGTGACCTACGAGGTTCACGGTGAACTCTTCTTCGCGTCCAGCAACGATCTCGTCGGCCAGTTCGAGTACGTCGAGGATCCGCACTGGGTGGTGATCGATCTGTCCGGCGCCCACGTGTGGGATGCGTCCACGGTGGCGGCGCTCGATGCTGTCGTCTACAAGTACGAGCGGCACGGCAAGACGGTCGACGTCCTTGGGTTGAACTCCTACAGCGCGGCGATGCTGGACCGCCTCGACGGTCGACTGCCGAGCACCCACTGACCGGCCCCTCGGCGAGCGACTCTGGCCGCTACCGGGTCGGAAGACTCCAAGACACCCGGTGGTATGGCGATGGTCCGTGCTGGCGCAGCGCCTCCATGTGCTCCGGCGCGGCATAGCCCTTGTTCTCCGCCCACCCGTACTCGGGGTGATCGGCGGCGAGTCGGATCATCACGTCATCGCGCGCCGTCTTGGCCAGAATGCTGGCCGCCGCAACGCCAGCACAGCGCAGATCCGCTTTGACGCGCGTCACCACGGGCGGCACATCCACCAGCACCACGTCTTCACCGAACAGCGACGCCTGATCCGCGGGGGTGAGGTAGTCGTGATTGCCGTCCAGCAGGACTGTGCCGGGCAGATCCGGGAGTGCGGCGAGGGCTCGATGGCCGGCCAGGCGCATAGCCGCCACAATGCCCAATTCGTCAATCTCTGCCGCCGACGCCATGCCCACGGCCCAGGCCGCCGCCCAGCGCCTCACCTGCGGAGCCAACTCCTCTCGACGTTCCTGGCTCAGCAGTTTGCTGTCCCGCACACCCTGCGGCGCTGACTTGGTCGAGCTCGTCACCACGACGACACCCACGCTGACCGGCCCACTCAAGGCACCGCGACCAGCCTCATCGGCACAGGCGAGCGATGTCAGACCGGAGGCGCGCAGAAGTTCGCGCTCGTAGCGCAGGGTGGGCGCGGAAGGCCGCGAACTCGACGCGGTCACAGCCCGTCAACGAAGGTCGGTGGCCACACGCTGATAAGCACTCTTCCGGTCACATCATCAAGCGAGATCGTGCCGGCCTCCGCGTCGAGGAATGAACGGCTGTCCAGCGCGGTTGCCCGCGCATCACCGAGCACGAAAATCCGCCCCTGCGGCACGCGGATATCGAAAGGCACCTGATCGGTCGGACCTGCAAGAAATCGCTCATCCAAAGGTTGGCCATTGACCTTGATTCGCCCGGCATCGTCACAGCACTCCACTCGGTCCCCGGACATGCCGACGACACGTCCGACACCCTGCGTGCCCGCCGCCGGGGAGGTGAAGCCGAGGACGCTGAGGATCTGCATGCCCGGAGAGGGCTCGGCGGCCGGGCCCTCATACCAATTCCCGGTGTCCTCGAAGATCACCACGTCGCCGTGGCCAACGCCGCCCGTGAGCGGATACGCCGTCACCAGTACTCGCTGCCCAGCGTCGAGCGTCGGCGCCATGGAGTCATTGGGGATGTATGTCGTGCTGCCGATCACGAGACGCACCGCGACCAAGCCCACCAGCGCCAACGCCGCGATGATGGCGAACTCGCGCACGATGCGTACGGGCCACGGCCGTTTGGGCGTGGCGGCCGCGTGTCGCCCCGACCCGGCCCGCGGCGACGGGGCGGCGCCGACGTCCACGACGGGAATCGGCTGGGTGTCACCGTCGCGCATCGGCGGCCGGGAACCGATCGTTGTCACGGGTTTGAATCGACGAGCGCGGGCTGCTCGAACGTCGCCGGGATTTCCAGGATCTGCGCCTGGCTGAACGGCCACACCACAGCGAATGCGCGCCCGATGACATGGTCGACCGGCACGAAGCCACCACCGGGCTCACCCATGTGTGCGCGAGAATCAGCCGAGGCCGAGCGATGATCGCCCATGACCCACAGTGTGCCCTCGGGGACGAGCACATCGAAGCTTTGCTTGCTCGGCGGATTGTTGCGATAGAGGTAGTCGCGCTCATCGAGCGGTACACCGTTCACGGTGATGCGGCCTTCGGAGTCGCAACACACGACGCGATCACCGCCGACGCCGATGACGCGCTTGATGAAGTCGGTGTCCCGGGGCGGAGCGAGTCCCACGATGTCACCGAGCAGGCGTGTCACCCGCTCAATCGGCGAGACATCGGGCTCCACGACCGGACCGGAGATGAAGGAGCCGGTGCCGTCGAAGACGATGATGTCCCCGCGCTCGACCGCGCGCGTGTGATAGACGACCTTGTTGACGAGCACTCGGTCCCCGACCTGGAGCGTGTCCTCCATCGACCCTGATGGGATGTAGAACGCCTGGACGAGGAACGTCTTGACGAGGAACGCGACGAAGAAGGCACCGACGATGAGAAGCGGGAATTCTAGCCAGGCTGGGATACGTGGACGCCGCGATGAACTCTCGTCGTCGGACGTGTGATCCACGGGCACCTCCGTCGACTCAGACGGGATGTCCGAGGACGGGGTTCCGCTGGAATCCTCGGGTGGGTTCATCGCGGGGCGGCGCTGCGTTAGCTACTGACCCTCGGTCGGAGTCGTTTCGCGCAACTCCTTGATCTTGGCGGCCTTGCCGCGCAGACCGCGCAGGTAGTAGAGCTTGGCTCGCCGCACGTCACCGCGGGAGACGACCTCGATCTTCTCCACGATGGGAGTGTGCAGCGGGAAGGTGCGCTCCACGCCGGTGCCGTAGGACACCTTGCGAACGCTGAAGGTCTCACGCACACCAGAACCCTGGCGGCCGATCACCACACCCTGGAAGACCTGCACACGGGTCTTGTTGCCTTCGACGACCTTCACGTGCACCTTGACGGTGTCACCGGGGCGGAAGTCCGGGACGTCGGACTTCATCGAGAGGGCATCGAGTTCATCGAGCTTTTGCATGGTGCATCTTCGCTTCCTGTCGGCGCCACAGGTCGCCCACATCGGGTGGGGGTCGATCGGCCGGGGATCCGGACTGCTCCAAAACGGCCCCCTGTGGCGGGTCCGTCGCGGCCATGGCGGCCGGGATCAGCCCGCTGATTTTGCCACAGGCACCGGGCCAGGGGCGAATCGCCTCCCTGATGAGCCGCCGGTCGTGATCGACCGGCGTCCTAGTCGAGCAGATCGGGTCGCAGCGACCGGGTCCGCTCCTCGGCTCGCTCACGCCGCCAGGTGGCGATGCGGCCGTGGTCCCCCGACAGGAGGACGTCCGGCACCTCGTGACCCCGCCAGACGGGCGGCCTCGTGTAGACCGGCCCTTCGAGGAGCCCCTCCATCGTCCCCGGGGCGAAGGAATCGTCGGCAACGCTCTCAGCATTGCCGAGAACCCCCGGCACCAACCGCACCACGGCCTCGATCATCGCGAGGGCCGCCACTTCACCGCCGGCCAGGACGTAGTCACCGAGTGAGACCGGGACCAGCTCGACACGCGTGGCGTAGTCCTCGAGCACGCGGGCGTCGATGCCCTCGTAGCGACCACAGGCGAAGACCAAGCCCGGGCGATGCGACCAATCGGTGGCCATGGCCTGCGTGAAGGGCAGTCCCGAGGGAGTGGGCACCACCAGCGTCGGGTCTCGGTGTTCGGCGAGAACCGCATCGAGCGCCTCTCCCCACGGCTCCGGACGCATGACCATGCCGGGTCCGCCGCCGTAGGGCTCGTCGTCGACCGTGCGATGTCGGTCGTGGGTGTAGTCGCGCAGATCGTGCACCTGGACGTCGATGAGGCCCTGCTCTTGCGCCTTGCCCACGAGTGACAGCGAAAGTGGGTCCAGGTAGGCCGGGAAAATGGTGATGACGTCGATACGCATGTCGTTCCTAGGCTTCGTTCGCCTCAAGGAGGCCCGGCGGCGGCTCGACAGTCAGGCTCCCGGCCTCGACATCCACCGCCGTGACGATCTCGGCAACGAACGGAATGAGGATTTCGCGCCCCCCGGCCCCGGCGACCGCCAACAGATCTTGAGCGGGCAGATGGATGACCTCGGAGACGTCGCCGAGGACCGTCCCGTCCGGCAGGTACGTCGTAAGCCCGATGAGCTGATCGTCGTAGAACTCATCGGGATCGTCCGGTCGCTCGGCGGGATCACGCTCGACCTCGAGCAGCATCCCCGTCAATGCTTCGGCCGCCGTACGGTCATCGATACCCGCGAAGCGCATGGCGATGCGCTTGCCGTGATCGCGCTCGGCTTCGATGAGTAGCACGCGGTCACCCGCGAACACGCGACAGCCTGCTGCCAGTCGGCGCTCAGGCTCGTCGGTGAGCACGTCGATGAGAAGTTCGCCCTTGATCCCCAGCGCACGACCGATGCGCGCGACAACGACGCGCACCGGGAATCAGCGCTCGTCGACGTCGAGGAAGTCGATGCGCACGTGACGATCCGACGAGATTGCCGTCACGACCGTGCGCAGGGCGGTCGCGGTGCGACCGGAACGACCGATCACGCGGCCCATGTCCTCCGGATGCACTCGTACCTCGAGCGAATTTCCGCGGCGGCCCGAGCGGGTGCGGACGGCAACGTCGTCAGGATGATCGACGATGCCGCGCACCAGATGCCCGAGAGCTTCCTCGAGCACGTCAGGCCCCAGCTTCTTCCGCGGCCTCCACGGCCTCAGCAACGGCCTGGTCAGCCACGGCGCCGGCAGCGTCCGCCACCTCGTCGGCAGCCTCGGCGACCGCCACGGCAGCCTCGGCCTCAGCGACACTCACGTCGCCGGAGTTGGCCTCGGCCACCTCGACGACGGCCTCGGCCTCAGCCACGACTGCTTCCTCCGCCGCAGCGACGGCAACCGTCTCGGCGACGGCCGCGTCCGCAACCTTCTCGGCCACCTTCTTCGTCGCAGTCTTGGGCTCGTCAGCGGCGTCCTTGACCGCAGCCTCGTAGGCGGCGACACGCGACTCCTTGGCCGGGGCAACCTGCAAGGTGCCCTCCTGGCCGGGCAGACCCTTGAACTTCTGCCAGTCACCGGTGATCTTCAGCAGGACAAGGACAGCCTCGGTCGGCTGTGCGCCGACGGCGAGCCAGTGCTGGGCGCGATCGGAATCGATCTCGATCAGGCTCGGGCTCTGCATTGGCTGGTAGATGCCGATCTCTTCGATCGCACGACCATCGCGCTTGGTGCGCGAGTCGGCAACGATGACGCGGTACTGGGGGGCGTGGATCTTGCCCACGCGCTTCAACTTGATCTTGACGGCCACGGCCGGCACTGCTCCATTCGATTCGACCACCTAGGCAGGTGGTGATGGTGGGCGTCGTTCATCGCGTGGGGTGCGACGCTCTCTGCCCGGCGGGTGCTGCGCCGCGGGTGAGAGGGTCCGCGGGCGGCACGGCCCGCATAGTCTGCCAGAGAGCCCCGGGTGAGGGCGAACCGCCCATCCGGGGAGTTCGCCCACCTCCCTACCGGCCACCCCGTCAACGCGCTCGGCGCGGAGGGCTCCAGGTCACCTCAATGAGTCGAGGATCCCGCTCACTGGCAATGAGGAAGCCCTGACCATCGGGCATCCAGGTGATGGCCTCGCCCTGGATCTGCCCGGGGAGCCCAAATCGATCAACGAGTCGCCCTGGCGGAGACCCTTGGTAGACACGAGCCTCCGAGTAGTCCCGAACCACGTAGTAGCGACCGTTCGGAGCCATGGCAGCGTCGCTCACGAACGCCCCCTCGCGCCCCACCCTTCGCGCGAGGTTTGCCTTCTTACGCAGGGGCAGGCGTACCTTCCACACGGTGCCCGCCGTGCCGTCCTTGCTGATAATCCACAGTGCCTTGGCCCCGACGAGGACGGCTTCAGCATCGACCGGCTTCGGATAGCGCACCACGAACTTCCGGGCGGACACGGCCCGATCTGACAGGGTGTCGGGCTCCACGAATCGGTAGAGGAAGACGCGAGGACGCTTGCGGGCATTGTCGCCAATGTCCGCGAGCCATAAGACCGGTCGGCCACGAGCGTCGATAGACGCGGCGATGGCTTCGGGATCGATCCCGGGCATGCCGACAAGGGTGACCGTGGCTCGCACGTCGCACGTCCGGGTATCCAGGGCGTAGACCGTGGCGCCCCCACCTGAGTCGTTGTGGGTCCACACGATCCCAGCGTGGCGATTCGAGTACGCCAATCCGCTGATCTCGTCGAGCTCCGAGCCGCTCATCTGGCACAGGACTCGGTCCTCAGCCGACGCCACGCCCGGCACGGCGAGCAATCCGCTGGCCAACACGGCCGCAAGTGCCCTGCGTAGCGCCATCGGTCCAGGGTAGGTGGGCCCGAGCCCCTAAGAAAATCGGCGTCGGGGGGGGCTCGCTAGCCGCCGAGGAGCTTCTTCACGTCGTCGGGGAGTTCGAAGTCGGTGGCCTCGGGGGTCACGGGGGCTTCAGTCGCCCGCTGGGCGGCCAACTGCTCCTCCTGCGCGCGGCGGGCTGGGTTGCCGCTGCGCCCCTTCTTGGCCTTGGCCGGCGTCCGACCCGAACGACCCTTGGACTTCTTGCCGCCGCCCCCCATGCCGGGCATCCCAGGCATCCCCGGCATCCCCGGCATCCCCTTGCCGCCTCGCATCTGGCGCATCATCTTCTGCGCCTCACCGAACCGCTCGACCAGTGAGTTCACATCGCTGACCTCGGTGCCGGAGCCGCGCGCGATCCGCTGACGGCGGGAGGCGTTGAGAATCTTCGGATCCTGGCGCTCGGCCGGGGTCATCGACTGGATGATCGCCGACACGCGATCGATCTCTCGCTCGTCGAGTTGGTCGAGCTGGGCCTTCATGTCGCCCATGCCGGGAAGCATCCCGAGCAACTTGCCGAGTGAGCCCATCTTCTTGACGGCCTGCATCTGCTCAAGGAAGTCCTCGAGGGTGAAGTCCTCGCCCTTGCTGACCTTGGCCGCCATGCGTTCGGCCTGCTCGGCGTCGAAAGCGCGCTCAGCCTGCTCGATGAGCGTCATGACATCGCCCATGTCGAGGATTCGCGAGGCCATGCGATCGGGATGGAAGGCCTCGAAGTCTTCGAGCTTCTCGCCCGTCGACGCGAAGATGATCGGCCGACCGGTCACGTTCACGACCGACAGAGCCGCGCCACCGCGCGCGTCACCGTCCAGTTTGGTGAGGACCACTCCGTCGAAGCCCACCCCGGTCTGGAACTCCTCGGCGGTGCGTACGGCGTCCTGGCCGATCATGGCGTCGACGACGAGGAGGACCTCATCGGGTTCGACCGCGTCACGCACATCACGCAACTGATCCATGAGTTCGCTGTCGATGGCGAGTCGACCAGCCGTGTCGACGATGACGATGTCGTTGAGGTGGACCTTGGCGTGCTCCACCGCATCGCGCGCTACCCGAACCGGATCTCCGACGCCATTGCCGGGTTCAGGGGCAAAGACAGGGACGCCCGCGCGCTCTCCGACGATGCGCAATTGGTCGACCGCGTTCGGCCTTTGCAGGTCGGCGGCCACGAGGAGGGGTTGGTGCGACTGCTCACGCAGGTGGGCCGCGAGCTTGCCGGCCAGCGTGGTCTTGCCGGCGCCCTGGAGCCCGGCGAGCAGGATGACGGTTGGCGGATGCTTGGCGAACCGAAGGCGCCGCGTCTGCCCACCGAGAATCTCGACGAGTTGCTCGTGCACGATCTTGACGACCTGCTGAGCGGGATTCAGCGCTCCGGAGACCTCGGCGGAAAGCGCACGCTCCTTGACTGTGGCGCAGAAGGCCCGGACGACGGGTAATGCCACGTCAGCATCGAGGAGCGCAATGCGGATCTCACGAACCGTCTCGTCGATATCCGCCTCGGACAGGCGTCCCTTGCCGCGAAGATTGCGGAAGGTCGCTGACAGCCGGTCGGACAGCGAAGCGAACACCTGATGGACTCCCGAAGACGAGTCGCCGGGCTTTCCGGCGGTCACACCAGCCTATGCCGTGGCGGCCGCCATTGATCCTCCGGCTTCATGGAGACGATCGAGGACCTGACCGACCACGCGGGCTCGGTCCTGCGCCGAGAGCCGACCTCCGTCCGGCTGGGTGACGTAGAAGGCATCCACCACTTCGGACCCCAGCGTGGCCACTCGGGCGGCCCCAATAGTCACTCCGGCATGGCTGATGGCCGAAGCGATGAGATGCAGCAGACCAGGCCCGTCGTGGGCACGCACCTCCAGGACATCCGCTTCGGACGCCGCGCCGGGAACGAAATCAACGCGGGGCGGGGCGGAGCGACCCATGGCTCCGCGGCGACGGTCAGCGAGTTTGCGGTCGAGGTTCAGTTCACCCTCAAGGGCACGGATGACGTCCGACCTCAGCAGATCAAGGGCGGGAAAGTCGCCGAAGAAGGGGGCGACGATCCACGCCGTGACCGCTCGATCACCCACCGTTTGCGTGTCCGCCGACTTCACTTCAAGGCGATGGAGCGCGAGCACTCCGGCGATCGTGGCCAAGAGTCCGGGCCGATCGGGCGCGACGGCGATCAGGGAGGACGCTGGCTCGCCCGGCTCCAGGATGACTTCCACGCCGGTCGTCGCCAGAAGGTGCGCGTTGCGGTCCGCCGCCGAGGGCAGTATCTCCACCTCCGCGCCGGTGAGTGCTCCCGCGGTGCGACGAACCAGATCGTCGACGAGAGCGGCCTTCCAATCACTCCACGCCCCCGGTCCGGTGGCCAGGGCATCCGCGATGGTGAGACCGCGCAGCAGTTCCAGACAACGTTGGCTCTCAACAGCGGTCGCCACGGTGCCGATTGTCACTGGATCGTCAAGGTCGCGACGGGTGGCCACGTCCGCGAGCAAGAGGTGGTGGCGGACGAGGCGCACGAGAATGTCGGTGTCCGATGCGTCGAAGCCCAGACGCGGGGCGATCTGCGCGGTGAGCTCAGCGCCGATCTCACTGTGGTCACCACCGCGCGCCTTGCCGATGTCGTGCAGGAGGGCTGCGATGAGCAGCAGGTCAGGTCGAGCCACGTCCCGGACCTGACCCGATGCGCGAGCCGCTGTCTCCACGAGATGCCGGTCCACGCGATACAGGTGCACGGGATTCGATTGAGGTGCCGAGCGCACCGCCTCCCACTCGGGAATAAGCCGAGGGATCAGGCCCTGGCGATCCAGCGCCTCCCACACCGGCACCAGGCCGTCTCCCGCACCAAGGAGGGAGACCAAAGCATCACGGGCAGACTCCGGCCACGGGGTGGGCAGCGGCGCCGCTTCGCGTGCCAACCGGGCCACCGTGGCGGGTGAAAGAGGAAGGCCGGCCTGCGCGGCCGCGGCAGCCATGCGCAAGAGCAGGACCGGATCGCGATCGGCGCGCGCGTCGGCCGCGAAGACCACTTCACCGTCGTGGGCGACGACGCCGTCAGCCAAGGGAACGCGCTCGGGACCAGGCTTGCGAACGCGTCGTCGACCAAGGCGGGATGTGCGCTGGCGGAGAAGTCGATCAACACGCCGCCACGTCGTGTCCGCGGCATAGGCGACCGTGCGCGCTGATTCGCTCACCAGGCGCAGAAGTTCCTCGCGGTCGGTGAGCGCGAGCCGCTCGGCAACCTCGGGCTGGTCCTGGGTGCGGAGGATGTCCGCGGGTCGTCGACCGTCCGCCACCGTGACCTCATGCAAAGCATCGCGCACGTCCAGGAGGTGTTCGTGCGCTTCATCGAGACCCTCCCGCGGGACATCGGTAACCCAGGAGGCCGCGATGGCACGCAGAACGGTCGAGTCGCGGAGGCCGCCGTAAGCCTCCTTGAGATCTGGCTCAAGCAGGTGCGCGAGCTCGCCATGCTGCCGCCGCCGCGCGAGGGAGGCATCGCGCAATTCATCGAGACGAGTCCTCGCGAGCGCGCGCCAGTCAGACAGGATCGCCGATGATGTGCGCTCGCCGAGTTCGCGATGGCCGGCAATGACCCGCAGGTCCAGCAGGCCGAGGATGACACGAAAGTCCTGTGCAGCCATGCGTCGCGCTTGCCCCACCGTCCGCAGGCTGTGATCGACCCGCACTCCGGAATCCCAAATGGGGTACCACAGTTGCTCCCCCACCGCTGCGATGCGCTTGTCCTGTGCATCGAGGTGGTCAGGGAGCAACAGGACCAGGTCGAGATCGCTGCCGACCGTGAGTTCGCGACGACCGTAGCCGCCCACCGCGACCAGGCACGCCCCCAATTCGGCGGCGCCGCTCTCCTCGAAGACCGCGGTCAACCAGTCATCGGTCAGCGCACTGAGCGCGCGACGTCGGGCAACGCGAGACGTCACCGGACGAGCCAGGAGTTCCTCGCGCGACTGCCGGTAGGACAGCGCCAGGGTGGGGGGCACCGAAGTGCCCCCCACCTCCCCCCCGAGACCCAGCGTGGCGTCAGAACTCACAGAGCGTCCGGTCCACTCTCACCGGTGCGCACGCGAACAACGGATTCGATGGGGACGACCCAGACTTTGCCGTCGCCGATCTTGCCGGTCCGCGCCGCGTTAACGATGGCCTCGACTACTGCCTCGGTGTCCGAGTCCTCAACGACGACCTCGATGCGCACCTTGGGCACAAGATCGACGGTGTACTCAGCACCGCGATAGACCTCGGTGTGCCCCCGTTGGCGCCCGAAACCACTGGCCTCGGTCACGGTGAGTCCGTGAATGCCCTTGCTCTCAAGCGCTGACTTCACGTCCTCAAGCTTGAACGGCTTGATGATCGCAGTGACCAACTTCATGTCCTACTCCCCTCCCAGCGAGCGCTGCCCGACGCCGGCGAAGTGTCCGCCGCCGCCCGAGTCTCCCAGTTCGTATCCAGACTCGGCGTGGACCGCCAGGTCGATACCCGACACTTCGTCATCCGAGGAGATACGGAAGCCGCGGGTTGCCTTGATGATCAGGGCGATGATGGCGGCGATGATGAGCGAGTAGAACATCACCGCGAAGGCGCCAATCGCCTGCTTGCCGAGTTGTTCTACGCCGCCCCCGTAGAAGAGCCCGTTCACCCCGGTGGGCGCGGCCTCGGTTGCCAGGAAACCAATGAGGAGCGTGCCGACCAGACCGCCTACGAGGTGGACACCCACGACGTCGAGGGAATCGTCATACCCCAGCTTGTACTTCCAGCCCACCGCGATGGCGCAGAGCGCCCCGGCGATGATGCCGATGACGATGGCACCGATCGGGCTGACCGACGCGCACGCCGGGGTGATGGCTACCAAGCCCGCCACGATGCCCGACGCGGCACCGAGAGTCGTTGCGTGTCCGTCGCGAAACTTCTCCACGACCAACCAGGCCAGTGCGGCGGCGGCCGTCGCGGCGAAGGTGTTGACGAAGACCACCGACGCGGCGTTGTTGGCAGCGAGCGCACTGCCGGCGTTGAAGCCGAACCAACCGAACCACAGCAGGCCGGCACCGAGCATGACAAGCGTGAGGTTCTGCGGACGCATCGGTGTCTTGGGCCAGCCCACGCGGCGACCGATGACGATGGCGAGTGCGAGTGCTGCAGCGCCAGCGTTGATGTGCACCGCCGTGCCACCGGCGAAGTCGATGACACCAAGTTCGAAGATCCAGCCGCCCGAACTCCACACCCAGTGAGCGACCGGGAAGTACACGATGATGGCCCACACCGCGCCGAAGAACAGCCAGGCACCAAACTTCGTGCGATCGGCCACGGCGCCGGCAATCAGTCCCACGGTGAGCGCGGCGAACATGGCCTGGAAGCCAACGAACGCCATCGCCGGCAGACTCGCTTCGGGATCATCGACCATGAGGCCTTCGAGTCCGAGGTACTCGACCGGATCACCAATCAGTCCGCCGATGTCGGTGCCGAAGGCCATCGAGTAGCCGAAGAGCACCCACAGGATCATCACGACAAAGGCGGCCGTCATGACCATCATCAACATATTGAGGACAGACTTTGCGCGGACCATGCCGCCGTAGAACAAAGCCAGTCCGGGGATCATCAGCAGCACCATGGCCGCCGCCGTCAACACCCATGCGGTGTTGCCGGTATCAAGCATCGATTCCATTCGCGCCACGCTCCTTGGGTAGGTGGTGTGAGCCACACCCTGCTGAGCGCACGTTTCCCCGGAGGCACCGTCGCGTTACGGGTTCATCACTTCCCGAGCCCGTTTGTTACATGCGTGTGTCATGTCACTCGGCGAGGAGGGCGTCCACGAACTCAGCCGCGTCGAAGGGGGCCAGATCGTCCGGACCCTCACCCAGGCCGACCAATTTGACCGGTACGCCGAGTTCCCGCTGCACCGCCACGACGATCCCGCCCTTGGCGGTTCCGTCGAGCTTGGTGAGGACGATCCCGCTGACATCCACGACCTCAGAGAAGACCCGGGCCTGTGTCAAGCCGTTCTGCCCGGTGGTCGCATCGAGCACGAGGAGCACCTCATCGACCGGACCGCGACGCTCCAGGACGCGCTTGACCTTGCCGAGTTCATCCATGAGGCCCACCTTGGTGTGCAGGCGCCCGGCTGTGTCGATGACGACCGTGTCGACGTCCGCCTCCGCGCCGATGGTGACCGCATCGAAGGCGACGGCCGCAGGGTCTCCGCCCTCGGGTCCGCGGACGACCGCTGCGCCCACCCGGTCGCCCCAGGTCTGGAGTTGCTCCGCGGCAGCCGCGCGGAAGGTGTCGGCCGCACCGAGGACGACGGTGCGGTCCTCGGCCACGAGCAGGCGCCCCAGTTTGCCGGTTGTCGTGGTCTTGCCGGTTCCGTTGACGCCCACGACGAGGACCACCGCGGGTCCCTCCGCGTCACGCGTGGAGTGGACGGTGCGATCCACGGTGGGGTCGACGAGCGCGATGAGTTCCTCGCGCAGCAGGGCCTGGGCCTCCGCCGGAGACGACGGGGCCTCGGCGAGCACCCGGGCACGGAGTCGATCCATGAGTTCGGTCGTGGCTGAGACACCGAGGTCCGCGGTAAGCAGGGTCTCTTCGATCTCGTCCCAGGTGTCGGCGTCCAAGGTGTCGCGGGACAGCAGACTGAGCAGTCCCCGGCCGAGGGCGGACTGCGACCGCGCGAGCCGACGCCGCAGCCGGGTGAATCGACCCGCGGCCGGCTCAGGAGCCTCAAGGTTCGCAATCTCCTCGAGATCGATGTCCTCGAGGTCGATCTCCTCGAGATCGACCTCTTCGACGGACGGCCCATCGAGGACTGCGGTACCAACACCGTCCGGGCCAGGGGCCTCCTCGACAAGTCGCCGGGGCGTGTCGCGAGGTGTTGTGTCATCGTCGCCGACGCCCGGGGCGTAGTCGACGCCCGGCCGCGGCTTGGGCAGCTTCGGCTCGCCACGACGGTTGACCACGAGGGCCACTCCGACGACGACGGCGACCAGAAGGGCGACGGCCAGGGCGACGTACACGAAGGTCATTTCCACGCGTCGATCCTAGGCGGCGCTGCGCGGGAGGCATCAGCCGTACCTCAGTCGCGTTCTTTCGGCAGATCGCCGGGCTTAGCCCCGTGATGTGACCAAAGAAGCGCTCCGCCGCGACGAAGCGTCAGGCGGAGACGGGATCGGACTCGCGCAGCCGCTGACCCACGACCTGGGTGACGCCGTCACCACGCATCGATACGCCGTACAGCGCGTCGGCGATCTCCATGGTGCGCTTCTGGTGCGTGATCACAATGAGCTGTGAACTCGTCCGCAACTCATCGATTGCATCGATGAGTCGGCCGAGATTCACGTCATCCAGAGCCGCCTCAACCTCATCGAGGACATAGAACGGGCTGGGCCGGGCCTTGAACAGCGCGATGAGGAAGGCGACGGCCGTCAGTGAGCGCTCGCCTCCGGACAGCAAGGACAGGCGCTTGACCTTCTTGCCGGGCGGGCGCGCCTCGACGTCGACGCCACTGGTGAGCATGTCGCTGGGGTCCGTGAGGATGAGGCGACCATCGCCACCGGGGAAGAGCCGTGCGAAGACGTGTTCGAATTCGCGGGCGGTGTCCTCGTAGGCCTCGGTGAAGACACGCTCGACGCGCTCGTCGACCTCCTTGACGATGTCCATAAGGTCGGCGCGCGAACGCTTGAGGTCCTCTACCTGCTCGGTGAGGAAGCGCAACCGCTCCTCGAGCGCACTGAACTCCTCGAGTGCGAGCGGATTGACCTTGCCCAGCAGTGCAAGACCACGTTCGGCGGCCTTGAGTCGTCGCTCCTGCTGAACGCGGTCGTAGGCGTAGGGCTCAGGTTCGGGGGCCCGCGGATCGACCTCATCGCCGGGAGCGGCGGGCGTCGGCGGGATCAGTTGGTCGGGTCCGTAGTCAACGACGAGCTCGTCCGGCTCCATGCCGAACTCCTCAATGACCCGCCCCTCGAGTTGTTCAATCCGCAGTCGCTGCTCGGCCCGGGCGACCTCATCGCGGTGCACAGAGTCGGTGAGCCGTTCCATTTCCCCGGACAACTCGCGATGCTCAAGGCGCACCTGCTGCAATGCGCTCTCTCGCTGCGCCTGACGCTCTTCGAGGCCGCGACGCTCAGAATCCGCGCGGTGCAGCGAGACCTCCATGCGACGAAGGACCACCTCAACCCCACGCGCCACCGCGGAGGCCACCTCAGCCTCACGCCGTCGCTGTTCGCGGCGCTCGGCTGCCCGACGACGTGCGATGCGCTCATACTGTGCGGCGCGTTCGAGAGCCTCCACGCGAGATTCCAGCGAGGCCAGCCGCTCCTCGCCGGTACGCAACGCGAGCCGGGCCTCCACCTCGTGCGCACGAGCCTGCTGCGCGCGGACCGCGAACTCACTGCGGCGATCGACCAGGGGCTCGTCGGAATCCTCCGACTCGGCCTGCGAGAGCCGCTGCTCGAGGTCTGTGAGCGTTGCCTGATCGGACGCCACCGCCTCCAGTGCTGATTGCTCCGCCAAGGCCAAGCGATCGGCCTCGCCTGTCGCGGCGCGCGCCGCCTGACCGAGAAGGCCGAGTTGCTCCGCGACCGCGGCCAGGCGGGCATCGGATTCATGCAACCGACTCAGCGCAGCTTCGGCCTCATCCGCCGCCGTGGATTGCTCTTCTGCCGCCGCGATGAGCGCGAAGCGCACTCGATCAAGGTGGTGCTGAACCTCCGTGAGCTCGCGCTCGGCCTCGTCCACCGCGGCCTGCAATTCCAGGAGGCTCGGCGCCTCACCGGAGCCTCCCTCGGCGTGGTGGGGCCCGAGGACATCACCCTCGCGCGTCACCGCGATCGCACCAGCCGCACGAATCGCGGCTGCCGCGTCGAGAGTCTCGGCGATGACGCGTCCCGCCAAACGGGGCGCAAGGGCGCGCAGGAGTTCCGGGGAACCACTCATGACGTCGCTGAGCCAGCGAGCACCCCCGGGCGCGATCCCGACGGCCGGTGACTCCGTCGGACCGTCGAGGAGTACGACGCTCGCACGACCGGCCGAATCACGGTGAAGCAGGAGCAGCCCACGCAACGCCGCGGCCGCATCACGCACGACAACAGCATCGGAGAGGTCACCGAGCGCGGCGGCCACCGCACGCTCGTAACCCGACTCCACCGTCACCATTTGGGCCACGGTGCCTAGGACGCCTGCCTCTGGGCCGGCCTGCATCAAGGCACCCGCGCCGTCACCCCGGGTCAGTCCAATACGTAGCGCCTCGACCCGCGCCGTGAGTGCTGCCCGCTGCCGCTCTCCGTCGCGCTCTTCAGCACGAAGCCGTTCAACCTCGGCATCGGCCGCTGCGAGTCGCTGCTGCGCAGCCTCGTACTGGGTATCGAGTCCGAGTTCGCCTGCGTCAAGACCGGCGACCTTGCTCTCCAACGCGGCAAAGTCACGCTGGGCTTCGCTCGCCCGAGACCGCGCATCCTCACGCTGCGCGACGAGCCGATCGATTTCCGCGGTCCTTGTTTCGAGACGCGAACGCGCCGCCGCGACCCGGCCGGAGAGACGCACGAGATCCTCTCGACGGTCGGACTCGGCCCGGGTCGCTTCGGTGACGCGGCGCTCCTCGGCACTGTGCTGGTCCTCAGCGGTCTGCCGCTGCGCGGTTGCCTCCGCAAGATGGGACCGGTGCCCTTCGACCTCGCGTCCGAGAGCGAAGAGTTCCTCGCGCAGACCGGCCGCCTCAGCCTCCATGGCCTCGGGGTCGCGACTGGACTCTGCCACGACCTCGTCGTCCGCCCCGAGGAGTCGGAGGCGCTCGGCGGCGAGGGATGCGGTCCCGAGGAGTCGCTCGCGCAGCGCGGAGAGCCCGAACCACGTCTGCTGGGCCTGAGCGAGAGCGGGGGCATCCACCCTGGCCTGCTCGTCAAGTTCGGACTCGCGGGCCACCACGACAGCGAGCGCGTTTTCGACCTCGGAACGGCGCTCGCGCATGGCGGTTTCGTCAGCCACCTCGGCCGCAAGCACCTCGCGCAGCTGCACGAGATCGTCCGCGAGTAGGCGGAGTCGCGCGTCGCGCGCATCGGACTGAATCACGACCGCGCGCCGAGCAACTTCGGCCTGCTTGCCCAGCGGCTTGAGTTGTCGGCGAAGTTCGCTGGTGAGGTCGGTCAACCGCGTGAGGTTGCCCTGCATGGCATCGAGTTTGCGCAGGGCCTTTTCCTTGCGCTTGCGATGCTTGAGGACACCCGCCGCTTCCTCGATGAAGCCGCGGCGGTCTTCAGGTGACGCGTGCAAGATCGCATCGAGCTGTCCCTGACCGACGATGACGTGCATCTCGCGGCCGATCCCGGAATCCGACAGCAGTTCCTGCACGTCAAGGAGTCGGCAGGGCGTGCTGTTGATCGCGTATTCGGATCCACCGTTGCGGAAGAGTGTGCGCGAGATCGTCACCTCGGTGTAGTCGATCGGCAAGGCTCCGTCGGTGTTGTCGATGGTGAGGGCGACTTCCGCACGGCCGAGGGGGGCGCGTCCCGAAGTCCCAGCGAAGATGACGTCGGCCATGTTGCCGCCGCGCAAAGACTTCGCCCCCTGCTCACCCATGACCCAGGCGAGGGCGTCGACGATGTTGGACTTGCCGGAGCCGTTCGGACCGACGACACACGTCACCCCGGGCTCGAACGCCAGCGAGGTCGCCGACGCGAAGGACTTGAACCCCTTGAGGGTCAGGCTCTTCAGGTACACGCGGACAACCTTTCAGACGGACAGGTGCCGCCACCCTACCCACGCCGGTCCGGACCCGACGCTTAGACGCTCCGAGGGCGCCGCTGGCAACTCGGGCATCGGTAGGACGATCGGTTCATGAAGGGTTCCCGCACGATCGGGCGACCGCACCTCTCACATGGTTCCCCCTCTCGGCCGTAGGCCCGCAGGGAACGGTCGAAATATCCACTGGACCCGTTGACGTCGACGTAAAGGTCGTCAAACGACGTACCCCCTTCCGCCAGAGCCTCGCGCATGACATCGCGCGCGTGGCCGAGCAGTTCGGCCACCTGTCGCGCGCTCAGCGTCCTGGCGGCACGGTCGTAGTGCAGCCGCGACCGCCACAGGGCTTCGTCGGCGTAGATGTTGCCGATACCGGAGATCAGTGACTGGTCGAGCAGGGCCCGCTTGACGCCGGAGTCACGCGACCTCAGCGCCCGAGAGAAGGCGCGATCATCGAAGAGTGGGTCCAGGGGGTCGCGCGCGATGTGAGACACCGAGGCCGGCACTCGGCCACCGGCTCCGTCGGCCACGAGCTCGTCGATGAACAGTCCCCCGAAGGTGCGCTGGTCGACGAACCTCAGGTCGCGGTCCGCTCCCGAGAGCGAGAGCCGGACCCGCAGATGCGCACCATCGGGTTGATCGGGCGGCGGGAGGAGCAACTGACCGCTCATCCCCAGATGGGCCACTAGGGCGCGCCCGTCATCGAGGGGCATCCAGAGGTACTTGCCACGACGACTGACCGACTCGATTCGTCGACCGCGCAGACCGGCGGCAAAATCGCGCTCTCCCGCGACATGTCGACGCACAGCCCGTTCATGGTTGACCGTCACGGCGTCGATGCGCCGGCCGCGGAGGTAGGGCTCAAGCCCCCGCCGGACTACCTCGACCTCGGGCAACTCTGGCATGGCGCCTCATTCGCCGTCAGGGTCGATCGCGCGGTAGGCCGCCTCCGCGGCCCGCTGCTCGGCCTCCTTCTTGGATCGGCCCTCGCCCTGACCGCGCGAGAAATCGCCGACGACGGCCCGCGCGATGAACCACTTGTCGTGATCGGGTCCGGACTCATCGACCTCATAGTCGAGGGCTCCCAGCTCAAGACTGGCCGCCAGTTCCTGCAGCGATGTCTTCCAGTCCAGGCCCGCGCCCAGATCAGCAGCCCGTTCAATAAGTGGGTCGAACAGTCGATGCACCAGAGTTTCGGCCGAAGCCAGACCGCGTTCGAGATAGACGGCGCCGATCAGCGCCTCCAATGTGTCGGCCAGGATTGAGGACTTGTCGCGGCCTCCGGTGGTTTCCTCGCCCTTCCCGAGGAGAAGGCAGTTGCCGACGCCGAGTTCACGAGCGACATCGGCGAGAGCACGTGCGTTGACCACGGCCGCGCGCATCTTGGCCAGTTGTCCTTCGGCGGTGTCGGGATAGTTGCGATAGAGCGTCTCGGTCACGACGAGGCCGAGGACCGAATCCCCCAGGAATTCCAGGCGCTCGTTCGTGGGGATTCCACCGTTCTCGTAGGCATAGGAGCGGTGGGTGAGAGCCAACTCGAGCAGGGCTAGAGGCCCTCCGAGGTGGTCACTGAGTTCGTCCATGGGACTCATGGCAGCGCCTCACAGGCGTCGGTGAGGTCGCCCACGATCTGGGCATCACGCGCGCGGACCTCGTCGAGATGCCAGCCCTTCTCAGCCAGAGCATCCCCCAGACAGACCAAGGCGAGCGAATCGACGCCGAGGAGGGGCAGCGGGGTGTCCGCCCGAACGGGCGTGGCCGACGAAAGGCCCAGAACGCGGCGCAGCCCGGCGTCCACCGCGTCGGCGCGGCCGAAAGCCGCACCGGAGGCGTCGCCGCTTGCCGTCACGGCCTCAGACGTCGAGGACGCGACGCTTGGCGTAGGTGCCGCAGGTGGGGCACACCGTGTGGGCGAGCTTCGACTCGCCACAGCGCGCGCAGGCCACCAGGGTCGGAGCGGAGGTCTTCCACTGCGAACGGCGGTGCCGGGTGTTGGAGCGGGAGGTCTTCCGCTTGGGAACGGCCACGTCAATCGTCCTTCTCGTCGTCGAGCAGTGCGCTGAGGGCAGCCCAGCGCGGGTCGGTGGTCTCGTGACCATGTCCGGGATCGTCGTCCAGTCGGGCACCGCATTCGATGCACAGCCCTGCACAATCCTCCCGACACATCGGTGCGATCGGCAGTGTGAGAACCACTGCGTCGCGCACCGTCGCCTCGAGATCGATGAGGTCGCCCTCGATCGTGGGCGGCGCATCGTCGTCATCGTCAGCCGCCGCGTGCGCCACGTGTCCGTGAGCGTCTTGCGGCGGGTAGACGAACAACTCCTGGATGTCCGCGGTCTGCTCCCACGAGACCGGCTCCAGGCAGCGCGCGCACTCGGCGACGACATCCACCCGGACGGTTCCGGAGACGAAGACCCCCTCCACCACCGATTCCAACCTCAGATCGAGGTCGACCTCGGTGCCTTCGGGCACCTTGGCCAATCCAGTTCCCAGGCCCGTTGCGGCAGGAACTCGTCTTTCGAACTCCTTCATCGCGCCCGCCCGGCGACCTAGTTCGCGGGTGTCCACGACGTAGGGAGCACGGGGGTCGAGGGCGCTCAAGACTCCTCCGACGGTGCTACAACGGACCCGATCACTCGAACGGGCCGCCCGTCAGGATACGGCAGAGCGGCGCCAGGAGCGAAACCGGTCGTCAGGACAGGAGGTCGCCGCCCTCTTCGAGCGGCTCCTCGTCGTATTCGGCCTGGTCCCGGAGCTTGTCGCGGCCACGCTCCACCGCCGTCAAGGTCTTGTGGAGGGTGATCTCGAAGGAGGCCAGCCGCCCATCGATGTAGTCGTCGGTCTCGCGACGCATCCGTGTCACTTCGTCGAGTGTCTCTGAGCGCAGCGCCTCGGACTCGGCGACGGCCACGAGGTAGACCTCATGTTGCGAGAGCATCTGCATCTGCTCTGCCCGGGCCTCCGCGATGAGCCGGTCGGCCTCGATCCGGCCTTCCGCTACCACGCCCTCGCGCTCGGCGAGGAGTTGATCCGCATCGCTGAGTGACTCCGGCAGCGCCTCACGGATGTCCTCGATCATGTCGAGGACCTGGGCGCGGTTCACCATGCAGGATGCCGACAGGGGCACCGCCTTTGCCTCTTCGATGAGGATTGCGAGTTCCTCGAGTCGCTGATCGACGTCCACGCTTACTCCTTCTTCGAAGCCTGCGCCGCGACACGCTTACGCAGTCGTTCCAGGACCGGATCGGGCACCAGGCCCGCCACGCTCCCACCGTGCGTCGCCACCTCCTTGACGAGGCTCGACGAGAGATAACTGTAAAGGGGGTTGGTCGAGACGAAGAGCGTCTCCACGCCCGCGAGTCGATAGTTCATCTGGGCCATCTGCAGTTCGTAGTCGAAGTCGCTCACAGCGCGCAGTCCCTTGACGATGGCTCTGATGTCGTGCTCGGCGCAATAATCCACGAGGAGCCCATGGAAGCAGTCCACCTCGACGTTCTTCAGGGGAGCCACGACCTCACGGAGCATCTCGATTCGCTCGTCGACCGTGAACAGGCTCGACTTCGACCGATTCACCAGGACAGCAACGATGACGCGGTCGGCCACATTGGCCGCTCTCGCGAAGACATCAAGGTGTCCGTTGGTGACGGGATCGAAGGAGCCGGGGCACACCGCGACGCGCATCGCCACTCCCTTCGAGAACTGGGCGCTAGAGCGCTAACCGACCGTACCAAAGCGCGGTCTCCCCGTATTCGCGTCGACGCAGCGAGTCCCAACCTGACTCCGGCCAGGGGGCCCCCGAGCGGACCTCGCGCTCCACGATGACGAGGGCCTCCTGGTCGAGAACCGAGGGGGTCGCCCAGCGCTCGAGGACCGCGGCGACATCACGATCGGGTACGTCGTAGGGGGGATCGAGGAAGGCGAGGTCGAACGGTCCGGTCGGATCCGCGGTGGCGGCGTCCGCGACAAGCACCCGCGCGCCCGGAAGGCCAACCGCGTCGATATTGCGACGCAGCAGGGTCGCCGCCCGTCGATCGCGCTCCACGAACGTGACCTCCGCCGCCCCCCGACTGAGTGCCTCCAGGCCGACCGCGCCAGACCCGGCATAGGCGTCGAGTACCCGGAGCCCAGTCCATCCACCGAGCATTGACTCCAGACTCGAGAACAACGCCTCGCGCACTCGGTCGGTGGTCGGACGCGTGCCGGCATGCGGCACGACAAGGCGTCGGCCCCCTGCCCGTCCACCGATGATGCGCACGTCAGCCCTTTTCCAGGTAGTCCGAGCGATCGTCGTCGCTGATGGCGCTGACGTGTTCGCGCAGCGCTGGGTGGAGTTCGAGTTGTGGGTCCTCCGCCACCAGAGTCGTCGCCGCGACGCGAGCTCGCTCCACGACGGCCTCGTCGCGGACCACCTCGAGCAGGCGCAGTGACGACCGGCTCCCCGACTGGGCGGTGCCGAGGACATCGCCTTCGCGGCGCGCCTGAAGATCCACGCGCGCGAGTTCGAAGCCGTCCGTGGTCGCGGCCACGGCCGCGAGCCGCTCCCGGGCGGGCGAGTCGGCGTCGGCCGCGGTCACGAGGAGGCACAGTCCGTCTCCCCCACCGCGGGCGATGCGTCCACGGAGCTGATGCAACTGCGAGATGCCAAAGCGATCAGCGTCGAGGATGACCATCGTCGAGGCATCGGGCACGTCGACACCGACCTCAATGACCGTGGTGGCCACCAGGACATCGATGGCGTCCGCGGTCTCGGAGTCAGCAGTGAACCGACGCATGGCGTCGTCCTTTTCGTCCGCTGTCATGCGGCCGTGCAAAATGCCGATCCGCAACCCGGTGAGCCATCGCTCGCGAAGTTCATCGGCAACGTCAAGCACGCTCGACATCACTGGACCTTCCGCAGAGTCGGAACCGTCGTCGGCTTCATCCCCGATGCGGGGGCAGACGACGAACACCTTGCGCCCGGCCTCGACCTCCTCGCGCACGCGGGCCCACGCCCGGGCCAGGTGAGCCGGCTGTTCGCGCGGGGCCACCACGTGCGTGGCGATTACTCCCCGCCCCGGTGGGTACTCGTCGAGCACGCTCACCTCGAGATCTCCGAATACGGTCATCGCCACCGTTCGGGGAATCGGTGTCGCCGTCATGACGAGCACATGAGGGCGCTGGCCGTCACGATCCGCCGCCCCTAGGACTGCCCGCTGCTCGACACCGAAGCGGTGCTGCTCGTCCACGACGACCATGCCGAGTTCGGCGAACGTCACCGTGTCCTCGAGCAGCGCGTGGGTACCCACCACGATGCCGGCCTCCCCGCTCGCCACCGCGAGGAGTTGTTCACGTCGCTGGCGGGCCCCCTGCGAGCCGGAGAGGAAGGCGATGCGCGTGGAAGGCCCAGATCCGGCGAGGAGCCCGGACTCCGCCATCGGTCCGAGGAAGGTTCGCAACGTGCGCAGGTGCTGCTGGGCGAGCACCTCCGTAGGCGCCAGGAGTGCAGCCTGGCCACCCGCGTCGACAACCTGCAGCATCGCCCGCAAGGCCACGAGCGTCTTGCCGGCGCCGACATCCCCCTGCAGCAGCCGATGCATGGGGTGATCGCTGCCCAAGTCCTCGGCAATCTCGGCCCCAACGCGTTCCTGGGCCCCCGTCAGGACGAACGGTCGCTGCGCGTCAAAGGTGGCGAGCAATCCGTCTGATCGCGGTGGGCGAGGGAGCGCGGATTGACCCTCGAGCAAAGCCCGGCGCTGGGCGAGCACCACCTGCAGGCCGAAGGCCTCGTCGAAGCGAAGCCGCGTGCGGGCGGCTTCGATCGCGTCCTGATCCGTCGGCCGATGGATCTGCCGCAGCGCCTGGTCGAGGGACAAGAATGCCTCGTCGGTGATCACGGAGGCCGGCAGTGGATCGACGATGTCCTCCACGGCATCGAGGGCCAGACGCATGGTCTGCTGAATCTTCCAACTGGGCAGGCCGGCGGTCGCCGGGTAGATCGGGATGAGCAAATCGGCAAACGCCGCCTGCGCTTCACTATCGGGCTCGAGATCGCTGCTGTCGGGAAGCATGACAAACCGCGGATGCGCGAGTTGCCGCGTGCCACCGTAAGCCGACACGGTCCCGGCGAACAGTCCACGCCGACCGACCTGCAACTGACGCTGAGTGCGCCATGCCTGATTGAAAAAGACCAGGGTCAGTCGGCCACGGCCGTCGGACACCACGACCTCGGTAATGGTGCCCTTGCGTTGCTGCATGCGCCGGTTGGTCGCGGACATCACTTCCGCGAGCACGGTCACGTGCTCCCCGGTGGCGAGCGCGTCCAGGTCGGTGAGATCACCGGGGTCGATATAGCGGCGCGGGTAGTGGCGCAGGAGGTCATCGACCGTTTCGATGCCGAGGCCCTCGCGCAGCGCCTTGGCGGTGCGCCCACCGGCAACATCGGCCACCGGGGAGGCCAGTGTCACGCGGCGCATCGGCTACTCGACCCCGATGATGATGGGCCAGAGCGGTTGGCCACCCTCGAGCGACACCACCTCGATGCCGGCATGGTCTCGGCTTAGTGAGTCGGCCAGCGTCTCGAGCAACGTCGGATCAGCGTCCTGCCCGCCCACGAGGGTAAGGAGTTCGCCACCCGAGGACAGCAGACGCTCGGCCACCGCGAGAGCCACCCCGTGAACGCTGTCACCAATCTCGACAATGTCACCGTCCGCTATGCCGAGGATGTCACCCGGCACACACGGACCGGCCATCGTGAGCGCTTCGCGAGAAGCCTCCGTGACGGCGCCGTACCGGGTGGCACCTGCTGCGCGTGTCATGGCAACGACGTCTTCGTCGAAACGTGCCGCGGGATCGTGCACCGCGATTGCGGCGAGACTTTGCACGACTGAACGCGTGGGGATCACGGACACGCGCACCCCGGAGGAGCGTGCTTGCTCAGCAGCAGCCTCGGCTACCGCCAAGGAATCCGAGTCACTGGGCATGACGATCACTTCCGCGGCCCGGGCAGCCGCGATGGCCTCGCTGAACTCACCCGTCGAAGGTCGGCGCCGAGGTCTCGCCGGCACCGCGATGCCGTCGCTATCGATCACCAGCGCCTCGACACCCGGCCCGTGCGTGACCACGACCAGACGGCGTCCCTCCAGCGGGGTTCCGGGCGCGGTGGGCGGGAGATAGGTGATGCGGATGCGGTCGAGTTGCCCCACCGTGAGGCCGGCCTCGATCGCAGCCCCCGCATCGTGCACATGGACGTGGACGTTCCACAGTTCATCGGCTCCGGTCACCACCAACGAGTCACCCAGACGATCGAGCGTCGACCGTAGAACATCGACATGATCCGCGGGCGCGGTCAGGAGGTACATCACCTCGTACGCCGGCGCTCCCTCCTCGGCAACAGGTAGGCCGTGAGCGGATCGGGTGGGAGCCGGAAGCTTGGGTCGAGAGTCGCGCCGTGGGCGTCGACGTCGTACACCCGTCACGACATCGAGGAGCGCGTCATACACGACCACCAGGCCCGCGCCGCCGGCATCGACGACGCCTGCGTCACGCAGGACCGGAAGTTGGTCCGGCGTCCGCTCCAAGGCAGCGCGGGCAGCCTCCACGGCGGCCGCGATCACATCGATCAGGTCGTCGCCCGAGTGCTCCTCTGCCGCTTCGGCGGCAGCTCGTGCGACGGTGAGGATCGTGCCCTCGACCGGGTGCGCAACAGCCGCGTAGGCCTCATCGCTGGCGCGCCGGAGAGCGGCGCGAATGTGATCGGCGGTCAAGCGATCACCATCGCGGCAGTCGCTGAGTGCCGTGGCAACGCCCCGGATCACCTGGGCCAAGATCACCCCGGAGTTGCCCCGGGCCCCCATCATGGCGCCGTACGTCATGGCACCGACGACATCGGCGAGGCGCGCACCCCCGGGTTCGCACACCTCTTCCATGGCCGCGCAGGCTGACTCCACCGTGAGGAACATGTTGGTGCCGGTATCGCCATCGGGGACAGGGAAGACGTTGAGCGCATCGATGGCGGCCCGCTCCTCGCCGAGCGCCGCGAGCGACTGCTCTCCCCAGGCGCGCACGGAGGCTGCGTGCAAGACCGACGGGCGGTCGGCAGACATGCTCACCTCCGGCAGGATGGGCCAGGACCCCGGGCGGATCTGTTCGGCACACCGTATCCGGCCTGAGGGACGCCCGGTTTGAGGTCCGGGCCCCTCCTCGGCTACCCTCAGGTGGTTGTCGTGGGCTTGGACATTCCGACCGCCCCTGATCCTTGAGGAGTTTCACCGTGGCTGCCACCTGTGATGTTTGCGGCAAGGGCCCGGGCTGGGGCAATTCGATCTCCCACTCGCACCGTCGTACCTCCCGTCGCTGGAACCCAAACATTCAGCGCGTGCGTGCCCTCGTTGGCCGCACCCCCAAGCGGCTGAACGTGTGCACCTCCTGCCTCAAGGCGGGCAAGGTCACCCGCGCCTAGCGCAACCCATTCCGCACGTCTCCGTACGCCCCCTGCGGACGTTCACTCCTGAAGTGATCCGGTCTGCTTAGGGGGCGTCGGCATATCCGGCCCTAGGCGTGGAAGTGCTCGTAACCCTGGGGTGTCACCGGCTCACCGTCCACGCGCACTTCAACGCTCTCGTCTCCGTCGCCACGCGCGATAACCCGTCCGATCACGGCAAATCCGTCGGGCACATCAGCCGCGCCAAACGTCGCGAGCAGGGCGTGGTCGTCACCGCCGCCGAGAACCCAGGTGAGCGGATCGAGGTTGTACGCCGCCGCGGTCGTCTGCACCGCCTCCGGGATCGGCAGGGCGCCGGAGTCGACGTCGATGCACACTCCGGAGGCGCGGGCCAGCCGCGCGGCGTCGAGCAGCAGCCCGTCGCTCACATCCAGCATCGCCGTAGCCCCGGCCAACGCCGCGCGCGGTCCCGCGGCGTAGTCCGGCATGGGGCGCCTGTGCGCGTCCACCAGCGCCCTCGGAGAACGGAAGCCTCGGGAGAGGACGGCGAGGCCGGCAGCTGCCCGGCCCACCTCTCCGCAGAGGGCCACGACATCGCCGATCTGACTTCCCGAGCGAAGTACCGGCGGGCGCCCGTCAAGCTCACCCATCGCGGTGACCGACACGACGACCTGATTCCCCGATACGAGGTCTCCCCCCACCAAAGCTGCTCCGCCTCGCCGCGTCTCGGCGAGCAGCCCGTCAAGGAAACTGTCCACCCAGGCGACCTCGGTGGATTCCGGGAGGGCCAAGGCGACCACGATCCCGACCGGGCGAGCCCCCATGGCGGCGAGGTCCGCGAGGTTCTCGGCGGCTGCCTTATGCCCGATGTCCTCGGCGCTGGACCAGTCGCGGCGGAAGTGTCGGCCCTCGACCAGCATGTCGGTGGTGACCACCATGCGTCCGTCCGGAACGCCAAGTACGGCGGCATCATCGCCAGGCCCGACCTCCACCTGAGCGCCCGACGCACCGACTGCCACGCGGATACGTTCGACCAGGGCGATCTCACCCATGTCGCCGACTGTCTCGCCTGTCGCCATCGGATTCCTCCCAGGACTGTCGCAGGTCCTGCCCGGATTCTGCCGAATCGGGCCTCGACCGCTAGTCTCGCTCCACCCCCGCTTGGTCGGGACGGCAGCCCGCCGACAGGCAGAAATGGGAGTTCGACGTGACCGTACAGGCCTACATCCTGGTGCAGACCGAGGTTGGCACGTCCGTCAACGTCGTGAGCACGATCAATGAGATACCCGGAGTCATCTCTGCCGAGGACGTCACCGGCCCGTACGACGTCATCGTGCGCGCGGAAGCCGAGTCGATGGACGCCCTCGGTCGAGACATCCTCACGAGCATCCAGCAGGTATCCGGCATCACCCGCACGCTGACGTGCCCCGTCGTTCACCTGTGACCTCGGGGTCCTCGACCCCGCATCGCATCGGCGTCGCCCTTCTCGGCGCGGCCCTCACCCTGACCGTCACCGGCTGCGGTCGAGACGTCGCCGTCCCATCACCCGAAGCCCCAAGTCCGGCTTGCGCCCAGGTGTCGCTGCCCGACACCGTCAACGGAGCAGGACGTCGTCCCACCGGTGAGCCCGGTACGGCAGCGTGGGGCGAACCTCCGATCACCTGGCGCTGCGGCATGCCCCGGCCACCGCAACTGGCTGCCGACTCCGCGCTCCTCGAGGTCGACGGCATCGCGTGGCTCCCGGTCGCGGCTACGGGCGGTGACGTGTTCTACGCGGTCACCTGGCCGTCAGCGAGCGAGCCGATCTACATCGAGGTCGCCGTTCCCGACGCCTATGCCGCGCCCGCGGACGTGCTGCTTGATCTCGCGCCGGCGCTGAAGTAGTTAACGCAGGCCGGTCCCACGACGCACCGCGTCGGCGATGAGGCGATCGATGAGTTCGGCGTACGCCACCCCACTCTCATCCCACATGCGCGGAAACATCGAGATCGGCGTAAAGCCCGGCATCGTGTTGACCTCGTTGATAACGATCGCGTCCTCGGTGACGAAGAAGTCCACACGCGCCAGTCCTTCGCAGTCGAGCGCCTCGAAGGCACGTACGGCGAGTTCTTGGACCTGCGACTCGACATCACCGGGGAGATCCGCGGGAACGATGAGCTCGGCCGCGTCGTCGAGGTACTTGGCCTCGTAGTCATAGAAGTCACGACCCGGCCGCACCCGGATCTCCGCGCACCGACTAGCGATCGGACTCCCGTCGACGTCAGCGAGAACCCCGCACTCAATTTCGCGGGCGCCGATCACGCCCGCTTCAACGATGACGCGCGGATCCCAGCGCACGGCCTCGTCGAACGCCTCCTGCACTCGCGCGGCATCCACCACGCGAGTGATCCCCACCGAGGACCCCGCACGCGCTGGCTTCACGAACCATGGCAACGCCAAATGCCGCAGCCGCGCAGCCAGGTCAACTCCGCGCGCACGATCGCGCGGCGTCACCATGACGTAGTCCCCCACCGGCAATCCCGCGTGCGCCAGCATTGCCTTCATGTGGCCCTTGTCCATGGCCGCGGCGGACGCAAAGACACCCGATCCGACATAGGGGACCCCGGCCATCTCAAGCAGCCCTTGAATCGTGCCATCCTCACCCCAAGGTCCATGAAGCACCGGGAAGATGACGTCGACGTTGGCGACCGCTTCGGCGATCCCACGGGTGCCCAGCGGCTCCGGCAATAGCACGGCGTGCTCACCCGATTCCGGGACGCTGGGGAGCGCCTGACCAGGCGCCGCGGTGATGAGTTCTGGATCGTCCGGGGCGCTGACCCACCGACCGTCCGGCAAGATGCCCACCGCGCGTACGTCGTAGCGAGTGCGATCCAGCGCACGCAGCACCCCCGCGGCACTGAGACAGGAGATCTCATGCTCGCTACTGCGGCCACCGAAGATCACGAGCACGCGCAGCGGTCGTTCGGTCACGCCCGAGACGCTATCTGCTCACGCGGGGGCTAGGGTCACGCCATGCCGAAGTGGTCCATGGAGAGCTGGCTGGTGCATGGGGGACGGCCCCCGGTCGAGCCGGGGCAGCCGATCAATCAGCCGATCGAGCCGGCCTCGACGTATTACGCCGGAGCCGAGCCGGAGTACGCGCGCGATGGCACGCACGGCATGCAGGCACTCGAGGAGGCCATGGGCCCACTCGAAGGCGGCGAAGCCGTCGCCTTCGCGTCCGGCATGGCTGCTGCAGGAGCGATTATCGATCTGCTGCCCATGGGAGCTGTCGTCGTCGCGGCCCGGTTTACGTACACCGGGGTCTCGGTACGTCTGCGCGAGTTGAACGACATCGGACGCATCGCACTACGTCTGGTCGACATTGCCGACACTGAGGCGGTCATCGCCGCCGCGGCAGGGGCCGATGCGATCTGGGTGGAGTCACCGACGAACCCCATGCTGGAGATCGCCGATATCCCGGCGATTCGCGCGGGCGCTTCCGGGCTCCTGGTCGTCGACAGCACCTTCGCCACTCCCCTGGGTCAGCGTCCCCTCGAGATGGGGGCGGACGTCGTCCTCCACAGCGCCACCAAGTCCATCGGAGGGCATTCGGACGGCTTGATGGGCATCGCCGTGACGGCGGATGCGGACCGCGCGGCGGCGCTGCGCTTCCGTCGAACGATCCTTGGTGGCGCGCCGGGTGCATTGGAGTGCTACCTGATCCTGCGCGGGTTGCGCACCTTGTCGGTCCGCTATGACCGGTCACAGGCCAGCGCCCTGGTGCTCGCTGAGCGCCTGGGGGAGCATGCGGCTGTTGAGCGCGTGCGCTATCCAGGACTGAAGGATGACCCTGGCTACGAGCGCATGCGGCGTCTGATGTCCGGGCCGGGAACGATGTTGTCGATCGAGGTCGCTGGAGGCGCCGAAGGCGCCGAGCGAGTCGCGCGCAGCACAGACCTGTGGGTGCACGCCACCAGCCTCGGGGGTGTGGAGTCGCTGATCGAACGGCGTCGACGCTGGCCATTGGAGAGCGCCGAGGTCCCCGAGAACCTCCTACGGCTCTCTGTCGGCATCGAATCCGTCGAGGATCTCTGGCAGGACCTCGCCGCCGCGCTCGCGAATGTGTGACGCCTAGTACAGGGAGGCTTCCGGCTTCGGGGAGCGGGACATGAAAGCCTGCAGCATGTCCATCGGACCCATCCCGTGATGAACAACCTGCACCACCTGTTCGGTGATGGGCATCTCGACACCGGTTGCCCGGGCGAGGTCAAGGATGGACTGGCAACTCTTGACCCCCTCACAGGTCTGCTGGGTCTTCGCGATGGTCTCCTCGACCGTGAGCCCCTTGCCGAGGTTGACCCCGAAGGTGCGATTGCGTGAGAGGGGTGACTGGCAGGTGGCGATGAGATCGCCCACACCCGCCAGCCCCTGGAAGGTGAGTGGGTCCGCCCCGAGCGCCATCCCGAGTCGCGCCATCTCGGCAAGTCCACGGGTGATGAGCGCAGCTTGCGAGTTCTCGCCAAATCCGGCACCGACGGCAATGCCGTTGGCGAGCGCGATGACGTTCTTTACCGAGCCGCCGATCTCGACACCCACCACATCGGTGGTCCAGTACGCGCGGAAGTAGTCCGTCGTACACGCATCCTGTAGGCGACGAGCGCTGCCCTCATCAGAACAGGCCACCGTGGTTGCCGCGGGCTGCCGCAACGCGATCTCGCGCGCGAGGTTGGGCCCGGAGACGACGGCGACCTGAGCCGGGGAGACCCCGGCCACCTGCTCGATCACCTGGCTCATTCGCATCGTCGTGCCCGCCTCGATGCCCTTCATCAAACTCACGAGAACCGCTCCGTCGGCGACCTGATCACGCCACCGACCAAGGTTGTCGCGCAGGGTCTGCGCGGGAACGGCGAGCACCACCAGGGGTGCGTCCGCGAGTGCCTCGGCCGCGTCCCCGGTGGCGCGGATTCCCACGGGCAGGGCAATGCCATCGTGGTAGCGACGGTTGACGTGTTCCTCGTTGATCTCCCGGGCCGCTTCGGGATCGCGGCTCCACATGACCACGTCCCCACCGGCATCGGCCAGAATCATGGCGAATGCCGTGCCCCAGGAACCCGACCCCATGACGGCGACTCGGCTCATGACTCCTCCTTGCGAATCTGTCGAAGCAGTTCGGTGATGGCGGCCATGATGCGGTCCGTGGCCTCGTGCAAGGTGGCATTGTCCACCTGTCCACCGCGGTAGAGGTCGTCGAGTGCCACCGGTGGTCCGACGATGACCCGCATGGTTTTGCGCGGGAAGGCCTTGAACTCCTTGCGGTAGGGGCCCATCACGTCCTGCGCGCCAAAGTGTGCCAGCGGGATGACGGGCACACCGGCGGTCAAGGCGATTCGGGCGGCGCCGGTCTTGGCGGACATCGGCCACAGGTCCGGATCCTTGGTGATGGTGCCCTCGGGGTAGACCAGGACACACTCCCCCGCCTGGGCGGCGTCCACAGCGGCCTGCACCGCCGCCGCCGCATCCTTGGTTCCGCGGACCACGGGGATCTGCCCCGCGTTGCGCATGATCCAGCCCACCACGGGCGCTCGAAAAAGCACGTCCTTAGCCAGGAACCGCGGCGGACGATCGTTGTCCCACAGGACATGCGAGATCACGATGGGGTCGAACCAGGACAGATGATTGGCGGCGACCACGATGCCGGAGTCGACGTCGAGATTCTCCGTGCCGCACCACTCGCGCTTGGTGATCAGTCGCATGAGCGGGTGGAGAATGAGCGCCGCAAACCGGTAGGCGAATCCCAACCCGTCGCGCTTGCTCACCCGTCTCAATGCTCCACCTCCATGTCCCCCTCGAGTTTGTCAGGAAGCGGCGCCCGCTGTCCTGATCTCAGCGGTCCCGCGACCTGCCGATGACGTCGGGTGCGCTTGGATGGCGAGGTGCCCGCCCGCTGGACCCTGCTGCTGCCGGTGCGGCTGGCCACGCCCAAAGGCAGGCTTGCCACCTGGGACCGCACCGACCGGATGGCGCTGGCCGAGGCCATGGTTCGGGACGTCATCGATGCGGCCCGATCGTGCGAATTCGTCGACCACATCGTCGTTGTCGCTGATAGCGAAGCGGCGGCCGTCCTAGACGAGGTGAAGGTCGTGCCGGATTCGGGAGCTGGGTTGAACGCCGAAGTTGCCCGCGCCGCCGCACACTACGCAGCCGTCGCGGTCCTGCTCCCCGATGTCCCTGCCGTGACGACTGGGGATCTCACCACGGCTCTCGATCGCGGAGCCCACCACGAGCGCGCGTTCATCGCTGACGCGGAGGGGGTCGGGACGACGATGCTCATGAGTCGCCTGGGAGCCGAACTGGCCCCCGCCTTCGGCGATCGATCGTGTGCCGCCCACGCAGCGAGTGGCGCTGCGCCGATCCTCGACGATGTCCCCGGACAGTTTGCACGGCTACGTCGCGACGTCGACGACGAGATCGGGCTGTGGGATGCCCGTCGCCTCGGTGTCGGCCCACACACTGCGGCGTTGCTGTAGAAACCCCGGTTTCCGACCGTCGTGGTGGGTTTCTTTGCCGCGCAACCCACCACAAGGGTCGGACACCGGGAATGACGAAGGGGCCGGATCCCTGCGGATCCGACCCCTTCGCGATGTCGTGCAGAAGTCCTAGCGCTTGCGCGTGGTGGTCTTCTTGGCCGCGGTCTTCTTGGCGGGAGCCTTCTTGGCCGGAGCCTTCTTGGCGGCAGCCTTCTTCGCCGGAGCGGCCTTCTTGGCGGCAGCCTTCTTCGCCGGTGCAGCCTTCTTGGCCGGAGCGGCCTTCTTGGCGGCGGGCTTCGCCGGGGCGGCGACCTTCTTGGCGCCCGAAACAACAGCCTTGAACTCCGCGCCAGCGCGGAACTTCGGCAGCTTGGTGGCCTTGATCTTCACGGCCTCGCCGGTCTGCGGATTGCGGCCCATGCGGGCATTGCGCTGGGCGCGCTCAAAAACGCCGAAACCGCTGAGGGCCACCTTCTCGCCACGCGACACGGCGCGCTTGAGTTCGGTGAGAGTCGCCTCAACGATGTCGGTGACATCGCGCTTGCTGTGGCCGAGCTGAGTCGACACAGACTCGATGAGATCTTGCTTGTTCACGTCAGTCCCCTCCGGAGGGAAGTCAGGCCGACTGTAGTCGGCAGGGCCGGTCCGGTGACCGGCGTCGACCTCACCCTAGTACGACGTACAGGGTGCTTTCACCACCGACTCCCCGGAATGTCGCGTGACATGAATCTCGTTGCTGGGCAACGTGATCTGGGCCTGCGACCAAGGTCCGCGGATGTCAGCCGACGGTGGTCGGCTTGAACGACGGACGAGAGCCTTCGAACTCTGAGATCAGGTGCTCGTTCTGGAGCGTGATTCCCACGTCGTCGAGGCCCTCCATCAACCGCCAGCGAACGTAGGGATCGACCTCGAAGGTGGCGGTGAGGTCCCCGGCCGCGACCGTCTGCGCGTCAAGGTCAACCGTGATCGACGTGCTGGGATCCGCCTCGACGAGGGTCCACAGTTGCTCGATGACGTCCTGATCGACCAGGGCGGTGAGCAAGCCGGCCTTGCCCGAGTTGCCGCGGAAGATGTCGGCGAACCGAGATGACAGGACAACCGCGAAGCCGTAGTCCTGCAGCGCCCACACCGCGTGCTCGCGCGAAGATCCGGTACCGAAGTCCGGACCGGCCACAAGGATGGAAACACCGTGGTACTCGGGGCGATTGAGCACGAACTCGGGGTCCTGGCGCCAGGCTTGAAAGAGCGCGTCCTCGAAGCCGTGCCGGGTGATCCGCTTGAGGAATTCAGCCGGAATGATCTGATCGGTGTCGACGTTGCTGCGCCGGAGCGGAGCGGCCGTACCGGTGTGCGTGGTGAAAGCGTCCATGACAGATCTCCTAGGCGTTGGCGAGGTCGGCGGGCGAGGCGAGGTGCCCGGTGACGGCGGTGGCCGCAGCCACCTGCGGGGACACCAGGTGCGTGCGACCACCCGGGCCCTGGCGGCCCTCGAAATTGCGGTTCGACGTGGACGCGCTGCGCTCCTGCGGTGCGAGCTTGTCGGGGTTCATCGCCAGGCACATCGAGCATCCGGCGCCACGCCACTCAGCGCCCGCGTCGAGGAAGATCTGGTCCAGTCCCTCACTCTCCGCCTGCAACCGCACGCGCGCGGACCCGGGGACAACGAGCATGCGAACGCCGTCCGCGACCTGGTGACCGCGCAGCACGTCGGCAGCCGCTCGCAGGTCCTCGATGCGACCGTTGGTGCAGGAGCCCAGAAAGACGGTGTCGACGGTGATGTCGCGCAACGGCATCCCCGCGGTCAGTCCCATGTAGTCCAGCGCCCGCTCGATCGCAACGCGCTCGACCTCATCCTTGGCGTCGTCCGGCGACGGGACCGTCGCCGATAGGGGCGCACCCTGGCCGGGATTGGTGCCCCACGTGACGAATGGGCTGAGTTCACTGGCCTCGATCACCACTTCGGCGTCGAACTCCGCATCGTCGTCGGTGACCAGAGAGCGCCAGTACTCGACCGCGGCATCCCACTCCGCTCCCTTGGGCGCGCGGTCGCGGCCCTCGAGGTAGGCGAACGTCGTCTCATCGGGCGCCACCATGCCCGCGCGGGCACCGGCCTCGATCGACATGTTGCACAGCGTCATGCGGCCTTCCATCGACAGGCCGCGCACACCCTCGCCGCGGTACTCCAGGACGTAGCCCTGACCGCCTCCGGTCCCGATCTTGGCGATGACGGCGAGGATCAAGTCCTTGGCGGTCACGCCCTCGGGGAGCGCACCGTTCACGGTGATGGCCATCGTCTTGAACGGCTTGAGCGGCAGCGTCTGCGTGGCGAGCACGTGCTCGACCTCGCTGGTGCCAATGCCGAAGGCGAGGGCGCCGAAGGCTCCGTGTGTCGAGGTGTGCGAGTCGCCACACACCACGGTCATGCCCGGCTGGGTCAAGCCCATCTGCGGCCCGACAACGTGCACGATGCCCTGCTCGACATTGCCCAGGGAGTACAGCGGGACGCCGAACTCCGCACAATTGCGCCGCAATGCGTCGACCTGCGCTGCACTCACCGGATCGGCAATCGGTTTGTCGATATCGATCGTCGGGACGTTGTGGTCCTCGGTGGACACGGTGAGGTCGGGGCGTCGCACGACGCGGCCGCTCGCGCGTAGTCCATCAAAGGCCTGCGGGCTCGTCACCTCGTGCACGAGGTGCAGGTCGATGTAGAGCAGGTCCGGTTCGCCCTCGGCACGTCGTACGACGTGGTCTTCCCAGACCTTCTCGGCGAGTGTGCGGCCCATGTGCGCCTCCTGCATCCGTGTTCATGATTGACATCTCAGTATGTGAGACGCCAGTATCACTGTATGGACGAGTCTAGCGGAGTCGGCGTCGTGGACAAGACCGTGGCCCTCCTCGATGCCGTGGCCACCGAGCCACTCCCCCTGGCGGAGCTGGCCAAGCGCACCGGAATCCCGCGGGCCACGACGCACCGGTTGGCCGTTGCGCTGGAGTGCCACGGCGTGCTTATGCGCGATGACCTCGGCCGCTTCACCCTCGGCCCGCGCACCGCTCGCTGGGCCGCGGGCCTCGACGAGGTGCGCCCCATTGCCGAGGAGGCCGTCCATCGCCTGCGTGAAGCCACCGGACTAAGCGCCCAGGCCTATCGCCGCATCGGTGACCAACGCCTGTGCGTCGCGGCCGCCGAACCGCCGTCGGGTCTACGCGACACCGTGCCGGTGGGCTCCTTGCTCACGCTCGGTGCCGGCTCGGGTGCCCAGGTGCTGGTCGCGTGGCTCGACGAATTCGAGCGATCCCGGCTGCTCAACGGGGCGGCGTACGACGAGGCGGATCTGGCGGCAGTGCGCCGACGCGGATGGGCGCACAGCGTGGGACAACGGGCCCCGGGAGTGGGGTCGATCAGCGCGCCGATTCGCTCGGCCGACGGCGACGTGCTGCTCGCCGTAAGCATCTCGGGACCGGCCGACCGGCTCGCCAAGCCGTCCGCGCGCCTGCGCGAGCAGCTGCTCGCTGAGGTCCAGCGCCTGTCGACCTAACCCCCCGCCGAGTGTGCACCGGCGCGCACGAAACGCCGCGAAATCCTGCGCGGGAGTGCACATTCGGCGAGGTATCGGGAACCAAAAGAGGGGGGCCTGCCGAAGCAGACCCCCCTCATCGCGTAGCCCCGACGGGATTCGAACCCGCGCTACCGCCTTGAGAGGGCGGCGTGCTAGGCCGCTACACAACGGGGCCGTGCGCACGTGAGAGAGCACGTGAACTCGCTGGGGTACCAGGACTCGAACCTAGACTAACTGAACCAGAATCAGTTGGGCTGCCAATTACCCCATACCCCATGGGCATCTCCTCGCGTGGTGCGCGAAGCGACCCGGAGAGTATACCCGTCCGTTCAGATGACTCGTGCAGCGGCCAAGCGGGCCAGGGAGCGGTCGCGACCGAGGATCTCCATCGACTCAAAGAGCGGTGGAGAGATCTTGCGTCCGGTGACGGCGACCCGGACCGGACCGAAGGCGAGCTTGGGCTTCAGCCCCAACCCGTCGATCAGGGCGGCGCGCAGACCAGTCTCGATATCCGCCGCCTTCCACTCCCGCAGGCCCGATAGGGACTCGATTGCTGCGCCGATCACGGCCTGGGAGGACTCGTCGGCGACCGACTGGCCCTCGTCGATCGCGAAGTCGTCGTCCGCCACGAAGAGGAACCCGAGCATCCCGACCGCCTGCTTGAGCGTCTCCATGCGCTCCTGGACCAGAGGCACCCCCTCGTCGAGGATGCGCTCCTGCTCCGGCGTCAGGGGTACGCCGACCAGGTCGGCTGCCGCGAGGTAGGGCACGATCCGCTGCGCAAGGTCGTCGACCGACAGACTGCGGATCCAGTCGCCGTTGATGGCTGTGCACTTCTTCAGGTCAAAACGAGCCGGGTTAGGGCTCACCCGTGAGACGTCGAACGCCTCCGCCATCTGCTGCGGGGAGAAGAACTCCTGGTCATCGCCCATTGACCAGCCGAGCAACGCTAGGTAGTTGAGCAGGCCTTCGGGCAGATAGCCCTCCTCGCGATACATGAGCAGTGAGGACTCCGGATCGCGCTTCGACAACTTCTTGTTGCCCTCCCCCATCACATAGGGCAGATGACCGAAGCGCGGCGTGCCACCGTCGCCGACACCGATGTCAGCGAGCGCGGCGTACATCGCGATCTGGCGAGGCGTTGACGACAGCAGGTCCTCCCCGCGCAACACGTGGGTGATCCGCATGAGCGCGTCGTCGACCGGGTTGACGAGCGTGTAGAGCGGGTCGCCGTTCGCGCGCACGATGACGTAGTCGGGCACGTTGTCGCGGGTGAAGGTGATCTCGCCGCGGACGAGGTCGTCCCAGGTGAAGTCGTGCTCAGGCATGGCGAAGCGGATGACCGCGGGGCGGCCCTCGGCTTCGCGGGCCGAACGCTCCTGCGCGGTCAGGTGGCGGCAGGTGCCGACATATCCCTGCGCGCGACCCTCGGCGCGCGCCTTCTCCCGCTCGGCCTCCAACTCCTCGGCCGTGCAGTAGCAGGGGTAGGCGTGACCGGACTCCAGAAGTCGCCGGGCCACATCGGCATAGATGTCCATGCGCTCGGACTGCCGGTAGGGACCGTAGGGGCCACCAACTTCGGGGCCCTCGTCCCAGTCCAGTCCGAGCCAGCGCAGGGAGTCCAGCAACATGTCGTAGGACTCTTCGGAGTCACGTTCGGCGTCGGTGTCCTCAATGCGGAAGACGAAGGTGCCGCCGGTGTGCCGCGCGTAGGCCCAGTTGAACAGCGCCGTGCGCACCATGCCGACGTGTGGATTGCCCGTGGGCGAGGGACAGAACCGGACGCGCACGTCGCTCACGCGATCACCTCGTTGGCCAGCGTGCCGATGCCCTCAATGGTCACGGTCACTTCCTCTCCATCGCGCAGCGGCCCCACTCCGGCGGGGGTGCCGGTCAAGATGACGTCGCCGGGCAGCAGCGTCATCACCTGACTGATCCACGACACCAGGCTCGGTACGTCGTGTACGAGTTCACTGGTGCGCCCGGACTGGCGCGTCTCGCCTTCCACTTCGCACGAGATGGCCAGGTCACTCGGGTCGAGGTCGGTGACCACCCAGGGGCCGAGCGGGCAGAAGGTGTCGAACCCCTTCGCCCGCCCCCACTGGCCATCGGTCCTCTGCAGGTCGCGCGCGGTCACGTCGTTGGCGCAGGTGTAGCCGAGGATGACCTCGTTGACGCGCTCCAGGGGCACGTCCTGGCAGAGCCGTCCAATGACGATCGCGAGTTCAGCCTCGTGCTCGACCTGCTGGGACATCGCTGGCAGTCGGATCGGCGTATCGGGTCCAATGACGGAGGTATTGGGCTTGAGGAAGATCATCGGCTCGGCCGGCGGAGTGCCGCCCATCTCCGCCGCGTGGGCGGCGTAGTTCTTGCCCACCGCGACGATCTTGCTCGGCAGCACAGGGGCCAGAAGCCGGGCCTGGGCGCCGGTGATCTGCTGGCCGGTGAAGGTGATTTCACCGAAGGGATGCACATCGATGATCCGCAGGAGGGCATCGTCGGGCAGGACGGACATCCGCTCGTCGATATCCCCCTCCACGGAGGCAAAGACCACGTCGGTACCTAGGGCAACTCGGGCGATACGCACGCCGTGACCCTACCTGTCAGGCTCGCCCGAGCCGAACGGCAACCACCCTCGTTCTTTCGCCAGTTCCGGGGGCTTAGCCCCCACATGTGACGAAAGAAGGCCCAGTCAGTCGGCCGAGCGCAGGAGTCCGTAGGCCAGAGCGTCCTCGAGCGCGGTCCAGGACGCGGCGATGACGTTCTCGTGGACCCCGACGGTGGTCCAGTTCTTGCGACCGTCGCTGCTGCCGATGAGGACTCGTGTCACTGCGTCGGTGCCAGCAACGCCCTCGAGGATGCGCACCTTGTAGTCGGTGAGGTGCACGGACTGCAGTGCCGGGAAGAGTTCGACGAGCGCCTCGCGCATCGCCCGGTCGAGTGCGTTGACGGGGCCGTTGCCTTCAGCGGTGGCGATCGCTCGTCGTCCACCGGCATGAACCTTCACGGTTGCCTCGCTGAGCACGCGGCCGTCGGTCTGCTGCTCGACGATGGTGCGCCACGATTCCACGGTGAACGGTTGTGGCCGACCCTGGTCGCCGGCATCGAGCACGAGCAATTCGAACGAGGCATCGGCAGCTTCGAAGGTCCAGCCGCGTGCCTCCATCTCCTTCACCCGTTCGACGACCTTGGAGAGTGTCGAGGGGTCATCAGCGATATCGAGGCCGAGTTCTCGCGACTTCAGCTCCACCGAGGCGCGCCCCGCCATCTCGGTGATGAGGATGCGCTGGTCATTGCCGACCAGCGCCGGATCGATGTGGTTGTAGAGCTCGGCGTTGACCTTGAGCGCGCTCGCGTGCAGGCCCGCCTTGTGGGCGAAGGAGGACACGCCGGCGTAGGGCTGGTGGGTGTCCGGAGCGATATTCGCGATCTCGGCGATGGCGTGCGAGATGCGCATCGTCTCGCGGAGTTTGCCCTCGGGGAGCACGCGAAGATCGAGCTTGGTCTCGAGGTTGGCCACGACCGGGAAGAGGTCGGCGTTGCCGGTGCGTTCGCCGTAGCCGTTGGCCGTGCACTGCACATGGGTGACGCCTGCCTCGACCGCCGAGATCGTGTTGGCGATGGCGCAGCCGGTGTCGTCCTGGCAGTGAATGCCGAGGCGCACGCCGGAGCGCGCGAGGACGTCCTGCACCACGGCATACATGCCCTGCGGGAGCATGCCCCCGTTGGTGTCGCACATGACGCCGACCGAGGCGCCAGCCTCGAAGGCCACCTCGAGGATGCGCACGCCGTAGTCACGATCGTGCTTATAACCGTCGAAGAAGTGCTCCATGTCGACGAAGACGCGGCGGTCGTGCTCGCGCAAGAAGCGCACCGTGTCGGCGATCATCGCGAGGTTCTCTTCGTTGGTCGTGCGCAGCGCTTCGGCGACATGGCGGACGTCGGACTTGGCCACCAGGGTGACGACAGGAGCCTGGGAGTCGAGCAGGGCCTTGACCTGCGGATCGTCCTGCACCGTGACCCCCGCCTTGCGGGTCGCACCGAAGGCGACGAGTTGGGCGGTCTTGAAGTCGATCTCCTCGCGAGCCCGCGCGAAAAACTCAGTGTCCTTCGGCAGGGCGCCAGGCCAACCACCCTCGATGAAGCCGACCCCGTAGTCGTCGAGTAGGCGGGCCACCGCCAGCTTGTCAGCGACCGAGTAGGCGATTCCCTCACGCTGCGCGCCGTCGCGCAGGGTCGTGTCGTAGACGTGGAAGTCATCGCCGAGAGGCAGCGTGGCCATGTCGGTCCTCCTCAAGCAAAAAGCCCCCCGCGGGTGCGAAGGGCTGCGCATCGATGCCGCGTCGCGGCGCCGATGCGCTAGGTAATGATGATGCTGGCGTGAAGCACGGGAAGAGCATACCCCTTCTGGGCTTGGTCTTTGAAGGGATCCTCGGGGAACCCTCGGCGACACACCGGGGGCGCCTCGCGCACGGGACGCCTAGTCAGCGTCGATGATCTTGTGCATCCAGGCGTGCTTGTCGGGCACCGCGCCGGTCTGGATATCGAGCAGGGCCTGGCGCAGGCGCATGGTGACCTCACCCGCTCCGCCGTTGCCCACGGTCCAGTTGCCCATGCGCGACTTCACCTCACCGACGGGAGTCACTACGGCGGCGGTGCCACAGGCGAAGACCTCGGTGATCTCCCTTGAGGCGCAGCCGGCCTTCCACTCCTCGACGCTGATGCGCCCTTCCTCGGCCCTGATGCCGAGGTCTTGCGCGACGGTAAGGAGCGAGTCGCGGGTCACACCCGGCAGCAACGCGCCGGTGAGCGACGGGGTCATGATGCGGGCCTGATCACCGGACCCGTAGACGAAGTACAGGTTCATGCCGCCCATTTCTTCGATCCACCGATGCTCGGCGGCGTCGAGCCAGACGACCTGATCACAGCCATGCTGGGCGGCTTCGGCTTGGGCAACCAGGGAGGCGGCGTAATTGCCCGCGCACTTGGCCTCGCCGGTGCCACCGGGTGCTGCGCGCACGTAGTCGTCGGAGAGCCACACCGTCACGGGATGAATCCCCTTCGAGAAGTACGCACCGGCCGGCGACGCGATGAGGAGGTACTGGTACTCCCGGGATGGGCGAACGCCGAGGCCACGCTCGGTGCCGAGCATGAACGGACGCAGGTAGAGCGATGCTTCGGCGCCACTCGGGGTCCAGTCGCGATCAGCACTCACGAGTGCTGCGATCGACGCGATGAACAATTCCGCCGGCAACTCAGCCATCGCGAGGCGGCGGGCGGAGTTGTTGAACCGGGTGGCGTTCTTGAGCGGCCGGAAGAGCCAGATGGAGCCGTCGGCGTGCTTGTATGCCTTGAGGCCCTCGAAAATCGCCTGGCCGTAGTGCAGGAAGTTGGTCGCCGGATCGAACGTCAACGGCTGGTAGGGCACGAGTTCGGCGTCATGCCAGCCCTCACCCTCGGTCCAGGTCGCCCGGACCATGTGGTCGGTGTAGTGCTGGCCGAATCCGGGGTTGGCGAGGATCTCCGCGCGGCGCCCAGCGGGGACGAGGGCGTCATTCGGCGTTACCTCAATCGGCCACAGATGAGTGTCTGCGAGTCGAGGGGCGTCGGCCGAAGTCGTCATGGACGAAGGGTACTTAGTCCGCCGACCCGGCGCCGAGGGCATCGCCGATCTGACTGGTGGACCGGACGGCGTCTCCCCGTGCGGCGAGATCGGCAGCCACCGCCGCCTCGACTCGGGCGGCCTTGTCCTCCTCGCCGATGAAGTCCAACAGCAGCGCGAGGCTCAGCACCGTGGCGGTCGGATCGGCCTTGCCCTGGCCGGCGATGTCCGGCGCCGAGCCGTGGACCGGCTCGAACATGCTCGGATTGCTGCGGCTTGGATCGAGGTTGCCGCTGGCCGCGAGGCCAATGCCACCCCCAATGGCCGCGCCAATGTCGGTGAGGATGTCGCCGAAGAGGTTGTCGGTGACGACGACGTCGAAGCGCTCGGGCTGGGTGATGAAGAACATCGCTGCGGCGTCGACATGCTGATAGTCGGTGGCGACCTCGGGGAACTCGGCGGCCACGCGATCGAAGGTGCGCTTCCACATACTGCCCGCGTTGGTGAGCACGTTGGTCTTGTGCACCAGTGTCACGTGCTTGCGGCGGCGCATCGCGCGCAGGAAGGCCTCGCGGATGATGCGCTCGGCGCCGTAGGCCGTGTTGATGCTCTCCTCGGTGGCGACCTCTTGGGGGGTGCCCTTGCGCAGGACGCCGCCGGCGCCCACGTACGGTCCCTCGGTGCCCTCGCGGAAGACGACGAAGTCGATCTCGTCCGGGCCCTTGCCCGCGAGCGGTGAGGTGACACCCGGGTAGAGCTTGACCGGACGGTAGTTCAGGTGATGGTCGAGCTCGAACCGCAGCGGCAGCAACACACCGCGCTCGAGGACGCCGGGCGGGACGCTGGGGTCACCAATGGCGCCGAGCAAGATCGCGTCGTACCCGCGCAACTCCTCCAGCATCGCCGGGGGGAGGGTCTCGCCGGTGCGGTTGTACAGGCGCGCACCGAGGTCGTACTCCTGCGTCATGACGGTCATGTCGCCGCGGACGGCGTCGAGGACCTTGAGGGCCTCGGCCACCACTTCGGTGCCGATGCCATCACCGGGGATGAGGGCCAGATTCAGTGTGCGCGCCATAGCCCGAAGGCTAGTGGGGCGGCGGGCGCGGTCCCGCCTCGGCCACCCCCCACGAGTGTGCGCTCCCGTGCACGGATCGGACAGAGATCGTGCACGGGAGCGCACACTCGGCGACAGTGGGGGGACCTAGTCGACGATCTGGGACCTCACCAACTCTCCGGTCCCGCTCAACGTCTGGTCGTCGATCGTGATGGTGGCGCGCACGGGCGCGATGCGCGCCACCGTGAGGACCTCGCCGGTGGGGCCCTGCTCCAACGTCGTACGCCGAATCACCGGACCACTGCGCTTGGCCATCGCCGCGATCGTCAGCGTGGCGTCGTGCTCTGCGAGCACCAGCCCTCCCACAGATCTGCGGACGACGACCCCGACAACAGTGGGCTTCAATGCCGCGCTGGACAGGCCCGAAGCGATGCGCGTCGCACTGGGCACGCCCGCTGACTCGGCGAGCGTGATCGTCGTCGTGAGGCATCCAGCCAGATCACAGCCGGAGTGGGTGAGAGCGAGCGCGACGGGCATCGGTCGCATCGCGCGCGATGGACCGGTCACGAGTTGGCCGAAGATGATGTCGCCGCTCCACTCCCCGCTCACGGACAAGCTCACTGTGCGACGTACATCGGGCAGGTCAGGCGCGGTCGTGCGGGCAGCCTGCGCCGGACTGGCCCACAGCATCGGGGCAATGAGGGCGGCGGCCACGGCTGCCGGAAGGAAACGTGCGATGGGTGCGGACATGGGAACTCCCGGTGAAGTCAGCCGCAGCGTCGGGGCCGTCGTGGACGAGCCCTGAAGCCATGGCCGTGCGAATTGGTCGCCGCGACCGTAGGTACGCCGACCCCACCGCTGAGAGCCCCGACAACCAGCCTGTGGATGACTCGCAGGAGGAGTCCTTGGGGATGGGCTGGTACCCTCGGCGGTGATGTCCACGCAGCGACTCCTCCTTGGTCGCCGCGACGAGGCCTAGGGTCGCCGAAGAGGCGGCCACGCCGGCCCCCTCGTCGCGGTGAGTTCTGCTGCGCCGGTCCCCACCCGATCTTCCGAGGAGACCGACATGACCACCGACATCACACCCCAGCCCGCGCAGGAGCAGCGCAATCCCCAGCAGCCCTCGCCCATGGCGTGGCATCGCTACCAGCCCTTCCGCCCCGTGGATCTGCGTGATCGCACCTGGCCGGACCAGGTCATCACCGAAGCCCCGCGCTGGTGCGCGGTCGATCTGCGCGACGGCAACCAGGCCCTGATCGACCCCATGTCCCCAGCTCGCAAGAAGCGAATGTTCGAACTCCTCGTCGCGCTGGGGTTCAAGGAGATCGAGGTCGGCTTCCCATCGGCCTCGCAGACCGACTTCGACTTCGTGCGGATGTTGATCGAAGAAGACCTCATCCCCGATGACGTCGTCATTCAGGTCTTGACCCAGTCGCGCGAGCACCTGATCGAGCGCACCTTCGAGGCGATCCGCGGGGCGAAGCAGGCGATCGTCCACCTGTACAACTCCACCTCGACGCTGCAGCGCCGCGTCGTCTTCGGCCTGGACAAGGAAGGCATCAAGGACATCGCCGTCCATGGCGCCCAACTGTGCAAGAAGTACGCCGAGCAGATCGCGGACGAGACCGAGGTTTTCTTCGAGTACTCCCCCGAGTCCTACACCGGGACCGAGTTGGAGTTCGCGGTCGAGGTGTGCGATGCGGTGACCGAGGTGTGGCAGCCCACGCCGGACCGCAAGGTGATCCTCAACCTGCCCGCGACCGTCGAGATGGCGACGCCCAATGTGTACGCCGATTCGATCGAGTGGATGCATCGCAATCTCGCGCGCCGGGATTCCGTTGTGCTGTCCCTGCATCCGCATAACGACCGCGGCACCGCCGTCGCTGCCGCCGAACTGGGTTATATGGCCGGGGCGGACCGCATCGAGGGATGCCTGTTCGGCAATGGTGAGCGCACCGGCAATGTCTGCCTGATCACCCTGGGCATGAACCTGTTCAGCCAGGGTGTCGATCCGCAGCTGGACATGCGCGACATCGACGACATCCGCCGCACCGTGGAGTACTGCAACCAGATCCCCGTGCACGAACGTCACCCGTATGGTGGCGACTTGGTCTACACGGCCTTCTCGGGGTCGCACCAGGATGCGATCAACAAGGGTCTGAAGGCGATGGAGGCCGACGCGGCCGAGGCGGGCGTCGATGTCGACGACTTCCGCTGGGAGGTGCCCTACCTGCCGATCGACCCCAAGGACGTCGGACGCACGTACGAGGCGGTCATCCGAGTCAACTCCCAGTCCGGCAAGGGCGGCGTCGCCTACATCATGCGTACGGAGTACAAACTCGAACTCCCCCGTCGCCACCAGATCGAGTTCTCCCAGGTCATTCAGCAGGTGACCGACGAGGAGGGCGGCGAGGTCTCACCCGAAGAGATGTGGCGCGTCTTCTCCTCCGAGTACCTCCCCGACCCTGACGCCCCGTGGGGCCGCTTCTCGCTGAAGTCGGTGAAGCAGGACTCCGAGGTCGACGGTGACACCACCGTCAACGTCGTCCTCATCGACGCAGGCGACGAGGTCGACCTCACCGGCCATGGCAACGGGCCCGTAGCGGCTTTCTGCCATGCCCTCGGCCAACACGGTGTCGACGTACGTGTCCTGGACTACGCCGAGCACGCCATGAGCGCCGGCGGCGACGCCAAGGCCGCGAGTTACGTCGAGTGCGCGGTCGACGGGCAGATCCTCTGGGGCGTGGGCATCGACCCGTCCATCACCACCTCATCACTTAAGGCGATCATCAGCGCGGTCAATCGCGCGGTGCGCGGATAGTCGCGACCAGCAGAGAGCACGAAGGGGCGAAGCCGCTCGGCTTCGTCCCTTCTGCGGTCTTCGCGCGGAATCCCTGTGCGGAGACCGCAATTAGACGATGAGGTCGACCGCGCGGCCGGTGTGGGCGCCGATCTCCGTCACGATCTGCTCGAGCACCTCGGCCGGCACGTCGCTGTCAACCGTGAGCACGATCATCGCGTGATCGCCAGACTCCTCGCGGCTCACCTGCATGCCGCCGATGTTGATCGCGTGGTCACCGAGGATGCGGCCCACGGATCCGACGATGCCGGGACGATCGTGGTAGCGGAAGAAGACCATGTGTTCGCTCAGCGGGACGTCGATGTCGTAGGCATCGATCTCGACCAGCTTCTCGGCATCGCGGGGGCCGGTCACGGTCCCGGCGACGCTCACCGTTTCACCGTCACTGCCGGTGAGGCGCACGCGAACGAGGGTGCGGTGGTCCTCGCTCTCGCGATCGGTGATGAGGGCGACCTCGACGCCACGTTGCTGTGCGAGCACCGGAGCATTGACATAGGAGACCGGATCGTGGACCAATCCCTGGAGGACACCCTTGAGGGCGGCCAGTTCAAGCACGCGCACGTCAAGGTCGGCCACCTCACCGCGCACCTCAACGTCGACGCGCTGTAGGGCTCCATCGAAGAGTGGGCTGGCAATGGCGCCGAGTTGCTCCGCGAGCGGGACGAAGGGGCGAATGGCTTCGGCGAGTACGCCGCCCTGCACGTTGACAGCGTCGGGGACGAGCTCCCCGGCGAGTGCGAGGCGCACGCTCTTAGCAACCGCGATACCGGCCTTCTCCTGGGCCTCGTCGGTTGACGCCCCGAGGTGCGGGGTAGCCACGACCGATTCGAGCCCGAAGAGCGGTGAGTCAGTGCACGGCTCCTTGGCATACACATCGAGCCCGGCGCCGGCCACGCGACCTTCAGAAATCGCGCGGTAGAGCGCGTCCTCATCGACGATCCCACCCCGCGCGGCATTGATGAGGTACATCGTCGGCTTCGCGAGCGCCAACTGCTCGTCGCCGATGAGTCCCTGAGTCTCCGGAGTCTTGGGCAGATGGACGGTGATGAAGTCTGACTCGGCCATGAGCTCCTCGAGCGGCACCATGCGTACGCCGATCTGCGCGGCGCGTGCCGGCTGCACGTAGGGGTCGTAGGCGATGAGCTTGACGCCGAACGCCGACAGTCGCTGCGCGACGAGGACACCGATGCGCCCGAGACCGACGATGCCGACGGTCTTCTCCGACAACTCCACACCGTTGTACTTCGAGCGCTTCCACTCGCCGTTCTTCAGCGCGATGTTGGCGGGGACGACGTTGCGGGCCACCGAGAGCAGCAGCGCCACCGCAAGTTCGGCGGCACTGACGATGTTCGACGTGGGTGCGTTGACCACCATGACGCCGGCCTGGGTCGCCGCCTTCACATCAACGTTGTCGAGGCCCACGCCCGCACGGGCAACCACGCGGAGCTTCTTGGCCGCAGCGATCGCCTCGGCATCCACCTTGGTGGCCGATCGCACGAGGATCGCGTCGGCGTCGGCGATCGCCTCAAGGAGTTGACCTCGGTCAGCGCCGTCGCAACTGCGGATCTCAAAGTCGGGGCCGAGAGCCTCCACGGTGGCCGGTGAGAGTTCCTCAGCGATGAGGACGACGGGCTTGCTCACGGGGGTACCTCGTTTGTGCGGAAGGGCGACCTTCACAGTCGGCGTCAGCGGAAGGCATCAGCATGGTGGAGTCTAGTCAGCGGCCCTCACACCCTCGCGCGGCGTCGCCAAGCGGTGAACGAGGTCACAGGTCCGTCGTGCGGAGGGACGAGCCACGGCCAGTTCTGAACTGAGGCGATGGTGAGCGCCGAAGCGCGCTGGTCCCAGCCCGGGACGGGGGCGACCGTGGCCGCGAGGGGCACTCCCACAAGTTCCTCGCGAGGGTCCCCGAGGTGGACATGAAGAGTGCGCCGCTGCGCTAGATCCGCAAGGGTCTCAGCGAGGAAGACCAGGCGGATGGAAGCCAGACGCAATCGCTGAAGCAGGGGACGATCCCAGACGAAGTGCACCGGCAGGTCTGGATAGGCGGCAAGCGCTGGATCGTCGTCACCGAGGGACTCGGCGGTGATCCAGACGGCCTCGGGGGCGGTCGCCGCTAGTGGGGGGACCGACGTCGGCCCGTCTGCGGCCCGCCGCATCTGCGGGTCGACGTATGCGCGCGGCTCGGGTGGATTCTCCGGTGGCCACTCCTCGATCGGGCAGGCAGCACGCAAGGCGCAGCGATCGCACAGTCCTGGCGCCCGTTTGCCCACCTGCCACCGGCTGAAGCCGTAGGGCTTGCCGGTGAGCGCGCCGACCGTCCACTGCCAGCCCACGCGGTTGGCCGCACGGGAACCATCGAGCAGGTGGCGGAAGAACTCATCCTCACCGTCGCGCCAACCGCTGCCATCACGAACGGTCCACTGGCTCGCCAACCACATGCGCATTTGGTTGGGTAGCCAGCCATCTCGGTGGAGCTCAGTGGCCGCGAGGTCGACACAGGCCATCTCGGTCGGCCACTGATACGCCGATCCCCGTTCCTCGACGGCGAAGCGCAGGCTGCGCCTGGTCGTTTCGCCCAGCCGCGCATAGAGGTGCCGCGCGTACTCCTGCCAGAGCAACTCGTCTCGGAAGGTCGAGACATCGCGAGCCGGTCCCCCGCCAACGTGATCCCACACGCGCGGCAACGTGAGCAGGCCGTGTCGGATGTACGGCGACAGGGCCGAGGCGCCGCGCCGCGAAGTGGGCCACACCTCGTTGCGGCGGGCGGCATAGCCGCGGACGTCGTAGGCCGCAAGCGCGGTGTCCGCCGCCGTTTGGCCCCCGCGATGTGAGGTGCTGGCCGTCACGTCGTCGCCCGGTCGCAGCAGGTCGGCGAGGTGGGCCGCGACCCACTCGCGTTCGATCCCGACCTCGGGGGTGGGGATCTCAGCCACGGCGTACTCGGCGGATGCGGATGGGACCCTTGGCCGTACTGGGGTCGACGACGTGCCCGCCCTGGGTGATCTCGACCTCGTCGCGGGCGACCAGACGGCGCGCCGCCTGACGGGCCGGCTCCATGAGGTCGCGCCATCCCTCGGGATCCACCGCGCGGGCCGCCTCACTCGGGCAGATGGTCGCGCTCGCGGCACGGGCATCGATGAGGTCGAGGATGGAAGCCTCAAGCGCCTTGTCCGTGGCGGTGAGTTTGCGCCGGCGGCACGCGTCGGAGCAGTAGCGCATCGAATCCCAATTCCGCGCCCAGGCTTTGCGCCACTCCATAGCGCGACCGCAGCGGGCACAGTTCTTGGGCTCCGGGGGCACGACTACATCTTCGACGCGAGGTGCCGCGAGCGCATCCTCAGGGGTTGGTCGTGGACGGCGCCGGCGCGGCCTGGGCCATGGGATTCGGTGTGGGAGGCGCGATGCGGTGAAGGGTGTTGCCATCGGTGTGCTGGAACGGCTCCGTCCGACCCGTGATGGTCATGGTCGTGTCCTCGACGTAGGACCAGGTGCCGTCGGGATGGGCGGTGATCGCCATGGAGAAGGCGGTCGTGTTGAAGTGAGCCGTCAGGAAGGGGTTGGAGCAGATGCCGTAGTCGGGGGCGCCCAGTGCCGCCTTCACGGTGAAGTTCTTGGCGTCGGCATCGCACTGGCCACCCGCGAGGAGCACCTCTCCCCGCGGAATTCCCACGGTGAGCATCACCGTGCCGGTGGCCGGCTCCCAGAGCCAGTACCCCACCTGGTCGTGGAACGTCGCCACCTGGCCAGGCTTGGTGATGTGCGTGTGGTAGCGCAGCCCGTAGAACAACTGCGGTCCATTCGTCTGGGGGTCGATCGGCTGCGCCTCGTAGTGCTCTACGTAGACGTCATCCTTGCCACCGGACCGGTTGGGGTGGTCATCGGCTCCGAGCGTTCCTTGCCAGACTCCTGCGAGCGCACGCAGCGGACCGAGATTGGCGAGCGTATCCGGACTGATGTCGCTCGGTTTGGTGTAGATGGACGACGGTGGCGTACGCATCTGGTCAGCCTCTTCGCGCAGCCTCAGCGGGCGGCAGTGCCTTCGACGTAGTCGTCGTCGCCGGAGTCGATCCAGCTCATCAGGCCACGCAGTTTGCGCCCGGTCTCCTCAATCGGGTGCTGCTCGGCCTTGGCACGCATGGCCTTGAACTCGGGGCCCCCGGCATCCTGATCGTTCATGAAGCGCTCGGCGAACGTGCCGCTTTGGATGTCGGCAAGCACCGCACGCATGTTGTCCTTGACGCTGGGATCAATGACGCGCGGGCCGGACACGTAGTCGCCATACTCGGCCGTGTCCGAGACGCTCCAACGCTGCTTGGCGATGCCCCCCTCATACATGAGGTCGACGATGAGCTTGAGCTCGTGCAGGCACTCGAAGTAGGCCACCTCGGGCTGGTAACCCGCCTCGATGAGCGTCTCGAAGCCGTACATCACCAACTGCGACGCGCCACCGCACAGCACCGCCTGCTCGCCGAAGAGATCGGTCTCGGTCTCCTCGGTGAACGTCGTCTTGATGCCACCGGCGCGCAGTGAGCCGATCGCCTTGGCGTACGACAGGGCCAGCGGCCACGCCTCTCCGGTGGCGTCCTGCTCCACCGCAACGATGGCGGGCACGCCACGACCGGCGACGTACTCACGGCGCACCAGATGGCCCGGCCCCTTGGGGGCGACCATGCAGACATCGACGAAGTCCGGCGGGGTGACGTAGCCGAAACGAATGTTGAAGCCGTGCGCGAAGAAGAGTGCGTCGCCCTCCTGCAGGTTGGGCGCCACGGCCTCCGCATAGAGCTTCTTCTGCACGGGGTCGGGCACCGTCATCATGATGAGATCGGCCTCGGCGGCCGCGGTGGCCGGGTCGACGACCCGCAGGCCCTCCTCCTCCGCCTTCGCGCGGCTCTTGGACCCCTCGGGCAGGCCGACGCGTACGTCGACACCGCTGTCGCGCAGGCTCAGGGAGTGCGCATGCCCCTGGCTGCCGTAGCCGAGGATGGCCACCACCCGGTTCTGAATGATGGACAGGTCGGCATCAGCGTCGTAGAACAACTCGGCCACGGGGGAACTCCTTTGTCGAATGGGCAGGGCTGAGACTATCGGCCCCCCTGGGGTGGGGTTAGGCGGACCTGAGGGCGCGGTCGCTGATGGAACGCCCACCGCGTCCCACGGCAACCGCACCGGACTTCACCAACTCCTTGATCCCGAAGGGTTCGAGGAGTCGCAGCAGAGCGTCGATCTTGTCCTCGTTGCCGGTCACCTCCACGGTGACCGCGTCGAGGGCGACGTCGACAACCTTCGCACGGAAGAGCTGGACGATCTCGAGGATGCTCGAGCGGGTGTCCGCGTCGGACTTGACCTTGATCAGGGCAATCGCCCGCTGCACCGACGTCGCCTCGTCGAGTTCGACGATCTTGAGCACGTTGATGAGCTTGTTGAGTTGCTTGGTGACCTGCTCGAGCGGGAGCCCCTCAACACTCACGACGATCGTCATGCGGGAGACGTCCGGAACCTCCGTCGGACCCACCGCGAGGGACTCGATATTGAACCCACGCCGCGAGAACAGACTCGCCACGCGAGCCAGGACGCCAGGCTTGTCCTCCACGAGGACGGACAACGTGTGACGGGTCATGGTCACTCCTCCGAGTCCCAGGTCGGCGCCATTTCACGCGCGACCATGATGTCGTCATTGCTGGTGCCGGCGGCGACCATCGGCCAGACCATCGCATCGCGGTGCACAACGAAGTCGATGACGACGGGGGCGTCATTCATCGACATCGCTTTCTCGATCGTGGCGTCGACCTCTTCGGGACTCTCACACCGCAAGCCGTGGCAGCCGTAGGCATCCGCCAATTTCACGAAGTCCGGGATCCGGTGGCTATGCAGGTCCGTCTCCGAGTAGCGCTGGTTATAGAACAGGGTCTGCCACTGGCGCACCATGCCAAGGCTGGAGTTGTTGATGAGCGCCACCTTGATCGGGATGTCGTTGATCGCGCACGTGACAAGTTCCTGATTGGTCATCTGGAAGCAGCCGTCCCCGTCGATCGCCCACACCGCGGCGTCTGGACGACCCACCTTGGCCCCCATGGCGGCCGGTACGGCGTACCCCATGGTGCCGAGTCCACCGGAGTTGAGCCACGTCCGCGGATTCTCATAGGAGATGAACTGCGCACCCCACATCTGGTGCTGGCCCACACCCGCCGCGTAGATGGCATCGGGGCCGTTGAGGACCCCGAGTCGCTCGATGACGTACTGCGGGGACAGCGTGCCGTCGGCAGGAGCGTCGTAGCCCAGCGGATAGGTGTCGCGCCAGCGATCGATGGTCACCCACCATGCTGCGTAGTCACCCACGCGGCCAGCATTCTGCTCCTCGCGCACCGCGGCGACGAGTTCGCGCATCACCTCGGCGGCATCTCCGACAATCGGCACGTCGGCCGTGCGGTTCTTGGAGATCTCCGCTGGATCGATATCGGCATGAACGACCGTGGCGCCGGGGGCAAAACTTGAGAGCTTGCCCGTCACGCGATCGTCGAAGCGTGCGCCGATCGCGATGATCAGGTCTGACTTCTGCAGGGCTCCGACCGCGGAGACAGTCCCGTGCATGCCCGGCATGCCGAGGTTCTGCGGGTGGCTGTCCGGGAAGACGCCGCGCGCCATCAAGGTCGTGACGACCGGGATCCCCGTCAGCGACGCGAGTTCCATGAGTTCGCCAGAGGCGTTGGCCCGGATGACTCCGCCACCGACGTAGAGAACCGGCCGCTTGGCCTCGCTGATGAGCCGGGCTGCCTCGCGAATCTGCTTATTGTGCGGCTTCGTCACCGGGTGATAGCCCGGCAGCGCCACGTCGGTCGGCCAGTCGAACGTCGTCATCGCCTGGAGGGCGTCCTTGGAGACATCGACGAGCACCGGACCGGGTCGACCGGTGGCGGCGACGTGGAAGGCCTCGGCGACCGCACGGGGGATGTCATCCGGGTTGGTCACGAGGTAGTTGTGCTTCGTGATGGGCATCGTGATGCCCCGAATGTCCGCCTCTTGGAAGGCATCGGTCCCGATGGCCGATGAGGGCACCTGGCCGGTGATCGCCACCATGGGCACGGAGTCCATGTGGGCGTCGGCGATCGGAGTGACCAGATTGGTCGCGCCCGGGCCCGAGGTGGCCATGCAGACGCCGACCCGTCCAGTCGCCGCCGCATAGCCCTCGGCAGCGTGGCCGGCCGCCTGCTCATGGCGGACGAGGATGTGGCGGACCTTGGTGGAGTCCATGAGCGGGTCATATGCCGGCAGGATCGCTCCGCCGGGGATGCCGAAGACCACGTCCGCATTGGCGTACTCCAGCGACCGGATCAGGCTCTGGGCGCCCGTGATCTGCTCGGGGCTTGTGCTCATCTGCTGCCTCACTCCACTTCATTCGCGGGGACCATGGTCTCGTATGGGCCCCTTCAACACGAAACCCCCCGGCCCTGAAGGCTCGGAGGGTGCGCGCGGGTCGCCGTAGCGACAGATGCCGGGGTTAGCCCGCGCGCCTGCCTACTACGAGAATCTGCTGCATGGGGATAAGGCTAGACGGTCCCGGCCGACCGCGCTACCCCCGGGGTATGTCCGGGCTCCCGTAGCCGGCCCCCGAGAGAATTCAGCGGTTCGTACGCGATAGCCAGGGTTACGGCGGCCGCTAACCCTTGCTATCGCGTACCGAGTGGATCTCGGTCGCAGATCGGCCCGCAGAGCCGGGCGAGTGGGCCTAGTCGCAGACCGCTCCGCGGCTCGCCGATCCCACGAGACGAGCGTATTTTGCGAGGACGCCCCGGTCATAGCGCGGCGGCAAGGGGGTGAACTCGGCCCGACGACGCGCCAACTCCTCCTCGTCCACCAGCAGATCCAGGGTGCGGGTGCCGATATCGATCCGGATGCGATCCCCGTCGCGCACCAGTCCGATCGGGCCGCCGTCGGTGGCCTCGGGCGACACGTGACCGACGCACAGCCCCGTGCTGCCGCCGGAGAAGCGGCCGTCGGTGATGAGCAGGGTCTCCTTGCCCAGACCAGCCCCCTTGATCGCCCCGGTGATGGCCAGCATTTCGCGCATGCCGGGACCACCCTTCGGACCCTCGTAGCGGACGATGACGGCATCGCCCGCCTGAATGGTGTCGTCTGCCAAAGCGACCATCGCGGCTTCCTCGCGATCGAAGACGCGTGCGGTGCCCTCGAAAACCTCGACCGGTACGCCGGCCGTCTTCACGACCGCACCCTCGGGCGCCAGTGAGCCCGCCAGAATCGTGATCCCACCCGTCGCATCAAGGGGACGGTCCAGGGGCCGCACCACGTGGCCATCCGGCGCCGGCGGATCGACCATCGCGAGGTTCTCGGCCAGGGTGCGCCCGGTCACCGTGAGGCAATCGCCGTGGAGCAGCCCCTCATCGAGCAGAGCCTTCATGACGACCGGCACTCCGCCGACGCGGTCGAGGTCGAACATGACGAACTCGCCGAAGGGCTTGAGGTCGGCGATAAGCGGCGTGCGGTCGCTAATGCGCTGGAAGTCATCGAGATCCAACTCGAACCCGGCCTCATGAGCGATGGCCGGGAGGTGCAGGACGGAGTTCGTCGAGCCACCGAGCGCCATGATGACCGTGATCGCGTTCTCGATCGACTCCCGCGTGATGATGTCGCGCGCGGTGATGCCCTGGCGGATCATCTCGATGACCGCGCGGCCGGACTCACGGGCCAGCACCTCACGACGGGCGTCCACCGCGGGTGGTGACGAAGATCCGGGCAACGCCATGCCCATGGCCTCCGCGGCGCTCGCCATCGTGTTCGCGGTGTACATCCCTCCGCAGGTGCCCGCCGTCGGGCACACCGCACGCTCAATCCGGTCAAGATCCTCATCAGACATCAGTCCTCGAGCATTGGCGCCCACAGCCTCGAAGGAGGTGACGATGTTGACGGTGTGCTCCTCGCCATCAGACAGCCGCACCTTGCCCGGCAGCAGCGATCCGGCGTAGAGCAGGACACTGGCCACATCCAGGCGAGCCGCCGCCATCATCATGGCCGGGATCGACTTGTCACAGCCGGCCAGCGTGACCATGCCGTCGAGTCGCTCGGCCTGCATGACCGTCTCCACCGAGTCCGCGATCACCTCACGACTCACCAGCGAGAAGTGCATGCCCTCATGGCCCATCGAGATGACGTCCGAGACGGTGATCGTGCCGAACTCCATAGGGAATCCACCGCCCGCGCGGACGCCGTTGGCGACCTCGCTCGCCACGTCGCGCAAGGACATGTTGCAGGGGGTGATCTGGTTGAACGAGGAGGCAATGCCGATCTGTGGCTTGTCGAAGTCGTCATCACCCATGCCGAGTGCCCGCAGCATGCCGCGGTTTGGCGATCGATCACGGCCCTGGGTGGCGAGGTAGCTGCGAGGGGTCAGCGAAGTGCCGGACGACGTCATGGCCACAACAATAGGATCAACGCGGGGGCAGCGGCCGAAGGAGCAAAGAATGGACTTCACCACACTCATCACCGTCGATGAGTTGCGTGAGCACCTCGACGATCCCGCCCTGGTGATCCTCGACGCGCGGTTCACCCTGGACGATGAGCAGTGGGGCAAGGCGGTGTACGCGGAGGGGCACATCCCCGGCGCGCGACAGGCGGACACCGCCGACGATCTCGCGGGACCGATCATCACCGGGGTCACCGGTCGCCGCCCCTTCCCCGACCCCGCGGACTTCGCCGCGACCCTGGGAGCGTGGGGAATCGACGAATCAACCCAGGTCGTCGCCTACGACGCCGACGGTGGCCTCATGTCCGCCGCCCGCGTCTGGGTGATGCTGCGCTGGATGGGCCATGACCGCGTCGCCGTCCTCGACGGTGGCTGGCAGGCCTGGTTGGCCGCCGGCGGACCCGTGGAATCCGCCGCCCCCACCCCCACTCCGCGCACCTTCACCCCGCGACTGCGCCCGGAACTCCTCGCCGACGTGGACGAGGTAGACACCGCCCGCCAGCGCCCGCTCACCTGCGTCTTCGACTCGCGCGGCGCGGAGGGGTATCACGGTGGCGGCGTCTATCACGATCCGGTGCGTGGCCACATTGCTGGCGCGGGACTGGCGGACCGGGCCCACACCCTCACCGCCGACAAGCGCTACCGATCCGCCGACGAGTTGCGCGAGCACTACGTCGAGTTGATCGGCGACCAAGCCCCGGAGGACATCATCTTCTACTGCGGCTCCGGCATCACCGCCGCGCAGAATGTGCTCGCGATGACCGTCGCTGGCCTGCCCGGCTCCCGGATGTACGTCGGGTCCTGGAGCGAATGGATCACCGACCCGTCACGGCCGGTCGAGCTATGAGCGCGGGCTACCGCTACGCCCTCATCGGGACCGGCTTCTTTGCGCAGAACCATCTGCACGCCTGGGCCGAGATGCCCGAGGTCGAACTCGTGGCCGTGTGCGATGTCGACGAGGAGCGTCTCGCGGCCGCCGCCGCGCAGTTCGGCGGAACCCCGTACACCGACGCGCGCGAGCTGCTGGAGAACGAGGACGTCGACTTCATTGATATCGCCACCACTCCCCCGACACATCGGATGATGGTCGAACTGGCTGCCGAGTACGGCGTGGCCGCCCTCTGCCAAAAGCCGCTCGCGTGGGAGATGGCCGATGCCAAAGCGATGGTGGACGCCATGAAGGCCAAGAACCTGCCCTTCATGGTGCACGAGAACTTCCGCTTCCAGTACCCGATGCGTCGCGTTAAGGAAATCCTCGACAGCGGGGCGATCGGTCGGCCCTTCTTCGGTCGGATGAGCTTCCGCACCGACTACGACTGCTACTCCAATCAGCCCTGGCTCGTCGACAGCGAACGCATGATCATCGTCGATGTGGCGGTGCACCTGTTCGATCTCGCACGCTTCTTCATCGGCGAGCCGAAGTCGCTCTACACCGAGGCCCTCCGCGTCAACCCCCGCATCCGCGGCGAGGACGTGGCGACGATCCTCATGAGGATGGACGAGGCGACGGTGATCGTCGACGCGAGTTACGAGACCCGATCGGACCACTCCACCTATCCCCAGACCTTCGTCACCATCGAGGGCACCGAGGGCGTCATCCACCTTGGCCCCGACTACCAACTTCAGGTGGTTTCCCGCGGGGAGGTGCTCGACGAGACGCTCAGGATTCCCGAACACACCTGGACCTCGGAACCGTGGAACGGCATCCAGGACAGCGTGTCCGGTGTGCAGCGGCACTGGATCGAATGCCTCGACACAGGGCGCACACCGGAGACTTCCGGCGAGGACACGCTGCGATTGCTCGACATCACCCTCGGCGCCTATGAGTCCCTCGCAACCGGGCTGCCCTACCGAGTCGGGAGCTCGCTCTGAGCACCGTAACTCCGCTGCGCGCGGGTCCGGTGCACCTGGACTACGACAGCGGGGACCTGCGCGGAATCGCTGTCGGTGAGTTGGAGATCGTCCGCCGCATCTACGTCGTCTTCCAGGATCGCAATTGGACGGCCCGGCCCTGGTCGATCCACGACGAGGCCATTGAGGCGACCGAGGACTCCTTCCGAATCACCTTCACGGCGCACGGCACCTTCGATGCGGCCCCGTTCACTTGGACCGCCGAGATCACCGGGGCGCCCGACGGCACCATCCGCTACGCCGTGAGTGGCTCGACTTCGGTGCCCTTCGTGCGCAATCGACTCGGGCTATGCGTGCTGCACCCGATGGCTGACTTCGCCGGGCGACCGTGCACGATCACCACGCCCACCGGCCAGCGGCACCTGTCGGTCTTCCCCGACGCGATCTCACCCCACCAGCCGTTCCTCGATATCGCGGCCATGGAGTTTCCCGTCGGAGCCGATGCGGTCGCGCGCCTGGAATTCACCGGCGACGTCTTCGAGACCGAGGACCATCGCAACTGGACCGACGCGTCCTACAAGACCTACTGCACCCCGATCTCGTTGCCCTTCCCGGTCACCGTGCAACCCGGTGACGTCATTGAGCAGACCGTGATACTGACCCTCGACGGCAGTCTGCCACCCGCAGTGCGGCCACCCGATGTCGTCACCATCACCGTCGCCGAGGACGGCGTACCCCTGCCGGCGATCGGCACACACATGACCGATACGCCGTGGACGGACACCGAAATCGAGGCCATCGCGCAACTGGGACTCAGCCACCTCATGGTGACGATCAACGCGGGTGAGCCTTCGGCAGAGCAGCACCTGCGTGAAGCTGCGCTTCTCGCGACGCACCTTGACGTGCGGCTGCACGTGCGTCTGCGCGATGCCGGACCCGAGGACTATCAGCGCCTCCACGACGTCAGTCGCGAGATCGCGCACCTCGTCGATTCGTGGATGGTCGTGCGCAGCGAGGAGAAGGTCACGTCACGGGGGTCCCTCGATGCGGCGCGCTTCGAACTCGGCCCCGATCTGCCGTGGGCAACCGGGACAGACCTGTACTTCACGGAGGTCAATCGCGAACCGCCGGATCCGACGGACCTGTCGTGGTTCACCTTCAGCCTCAATCCGCAGGTGCACGCTTTTGACGACCGCACGATCATGCAGAACACAGCGACACAGCGAGTGGTCGCGGAGGCGGCGAAGCCGCTGGCGGGCCACGCTCGAATCGCCGTGGGTCCGATCACCCTGAGACCCCGATTCAACCCGAACGCGACCGACCCCGCGTCCGACGTGAGCAGCACCGCCCTCCCGAGTTCGGTCGATGCCCGTCAACGCACGTGGCGGGGCGCCGCGTGGACCGCGCTCTCACTTCGCAGCCTGGCCCTCGCGGGGAGCGTCACCGCCGCGACCTACTTCGAAGCGCTCGGTTGGCGCGGTCTGCGTGAGCGCGATGCCGGATCACCGGACGCCGCGGCCTTCGGGTCCGGTCCGGCTGAGGAATTCCCGGTCTATCGACTCTTCGCCGGGCTGGCCGACCAAACCGAGGTGCTCCTCACGTCCTCCGATCAACCGGAGGTCGCCGATGCGCTCGTCACGCAGGGCCCCGAGGGCGCCCGCGCCTGGCTCATCAACCTCGACGCCGAGTCGCGACAGGTCCTCATGACCGGCATCATCGAGGCTTCCATCGAACTTCCGCCACAGTCCATGACCGCCGTCGACCTCCAAAGGAGTCCCGAGTGAACGACCCGCTGTTCGACCTAGAAGGGCGACGAGTGCTCATCACCGGCGCCGCGGGGGCGATCGGCTCGGTGCTCGCACGAGCCCTCGCCGAGCGGGGGGCGGTGGTCGGCGTTCACGACATCACCCCGGAGCGTGTGGATGCGGTGGCGGCGGAGATCGCGGCGGCCGGTGGACGGGCGGTCCCCCTGGCCGCCGACATGTCCGACGCCGCGGGCGCCGCCGAGGTGGTACGCCGAGGAGCCGAGGAACTCGGTGGGCTTGACGTGCTGATCAATGGTGCCGGGATCAACCGCCGCAAGCCCATCGACGAGGTGACGGAGGAGGACTTCGACGCAATCGTCGCGGTGAATCTGCGCGCCGTCTACTTCGCTAGCCAGGCGGCGCACGCCGTCATGCGCACCGCAGGTGGTGGCACCATCGTCAACCTCAGTTCGCTGAGCGCCCGGTTCAGCTTCAACACGATCTCGGTGTACTCGGCAACCAAGGCCGGCGTTACGTCACTAACGCGGAGTTGCTCCCGCGAGTGGGCACGGGACAACGTGCGCGTCAACGCCATCGAGCCCTTCGTCATCAAGACCGAGTTCACCAAGCCACTGTGGGGCGAGGAGCACCGCCAGCGGTGGTTCGACCACATCACCCCCGCCGGACGCCTCGGCACACCCCAGGAGTTGGTGGGCTCGGTGGTGTTCCTCGCCAGCGACGCCTCATCGTGGGTGACGGGCCAGACGATCGTCATCGACGGCGGACTCACCGCCGGTGCCGACTGGGACGCCTACCGCGACTTCCCCGTCTGAGACCTCCCTGAGTCCGTCGCACTACGTACCGTTTCGAAGCGCTCACACGGTATGTCGTGAGACAGATTGAGACCCTCAGACCGCTGCGGTGAAAGCGGTGCGCTGCTCGCCAAGCCCGCTGATGCCCAGGGTGAGTACGTCACCCTCCTGCACCCATGCCGGCTCCGCCATACCCATGGCGACGCCGGGCGGCGTACCGGTGTTGATGAGGTCACCGGGATCAAGGACGAGGAACTGCGAGATGTAGTGGATCAGGACGTCGACCGGGAAGATCAGCGAGTTGGTGCTCCCGGTCTGACGTCGCTCGCCGTTGACGTCCAGCCACAGATCAAGCCCACCGGCCAGGTCAACCTCGTCGCGCGTCACCAGCCAGGGCCCGAGCGGATTGAAGGCCTCGCACGACTTGCCCTTGAGCCACTGACCGCCGCGTTCGAGCTGAAAGGCCCGCTCGGATAGATCGTTGGACAGAACGAAGCCAGCAATGTGCGACCACACATCGTCAGTGGATTCCAGGTAACGGCAGGTGCTCCCGATGACGATGCCCAACTCCACCTCGTAGTCCACCTTGGTGGCCCCGCGCGGCATCGGGACATCGTCATAGGGACCCACGACGGTGTTGGGTGCCTTGGTGAAGAGCAGCGGCTCATCCGGAATGGCCATGTTGGACTCCGCGGCGTGGTCGGCGTAGTTCAGGCCCGCGCAGAGCAGATGGCCGGGGCGGGCGATGGGCGCACCGAGTCGGGCGGCCGGATCGAGTGAGGGAAGGCTGTGAATCTCACCGCTGTCCCACCGCCGCTGCAGGTCAGCAAGGCCATCCCGGGCGAAGAAAGACCCGTCGAAATCTGAAGTGATCGATGAGATGTCGAACCGCTCCCCCGCGGGTCCGAGTACAGCAGGGGTCTCGGCGCCCGGGGCGCCGACGCGGATGAGCTTCACCGAGGTCTTCTCCTAATCGCAGACGGCGCCGCGGCTCGCGGAACCCACCAACTTGGCGTACTTCGCCAGCACACCACGCGTATAGCGCGGCGGCAGCGGAGCGAACTCCGCCCGACGACGTTCGATCTCGGCGTCATCGACCAGCAGATCGAGGGTGCGTGACGGGATGTCGATTCGGATGCGGTCACCATCACGCACCAGACCGATGGGGCCGCCATCGACCGCCTCGGGCGCAACGTGACCGACGCACAATCCGGTGGTGCCGCCGGAGAAGCGGCCATCAGTGATGAGCAGGACATCTTTGCCCAACCCTGCGCCCTTGATGGCGCCGGTGATCATGAGCATCTCGCGCATGCCGGGGCCGCCCTTGGGGCCCTCGTAGCGAATGATGACAGCGTCTCCGGCCTGGATGGTGCCGTCCTCCAGAGCCGCCATCGCTGCTTGCTCACGCTCGAACACGCGCGCGGTGCCCTCGAAGGAGTCGACCGGTACGCCGGCGTTCTTGACCACGGCGCCCTCGGGGGCGAGTGAGCCGGACAGGATCGTGATGCCGCCTGTGGCCGCAAGGGCGGACTGGGACGCGTGCAGGATGTCGCCATCGGGGTCCGGCGGGTCGATATCGGCGAGGTTTTCCGCCACCGTCTTGCCCGTCACCGTGAGGCAGTCGCCGTGGATCAGGCCGGCGTCGAGCAGTGCCCGCATGATCACCGGCACACCGCCCACTCGGTCCACGTCGCTCATGACGTAGCGGCCGAAGGGCTTCACATCGGCGAGCAGCGGCACCTTGGAGCCGATGCGGTGGAAATCCTCCATGTCCAACTCCACCCCCGCCTCGTGAGCAATGGCGAGCAGGTGGAGGACCGCGTTGGTGGATCCGCCGAACGCCATGACCACGGCGATGGCGTTCTCCAGCGACTGACGCGTGATGATGTCGCGGGTCGTCATGCCCTGCCGGATGAGTTCGACGACCGCTTCACCTGAGCGGCGGGCGATGCCGTCGCGTCGTCGGTCGACGGCGGGCGGTGCCGCGGAGCCCGGCAGCGACATGCCCATCGCCTCGGCCGCGCTCGCCATCGTGTTGGCGGTGTACATGCCACCGCAGGCACCCTCACCGGGACAGATAGCGCGTTCGATGGCGTCGACGTCCTCACGAGACATCAGGCCTCGGGAGCAGGCACCGACGGCCTCGAAGGCATCGATGATCGTGACGTCCTTCTCCGTGCCGTCCGACAGCTTCACGTGTCCGGGGAGGATAGATCCGGCGTACACGAAGACGCTGGCGAGGTTGATGCGGGCAGCGGCCATGAGCATGCCGGGCAGGCTCTTGTCGCACCCGGCGAAGGTCACCATGCCGTCGAGGCGCTCTGCCTCCATGACGGCCTCGACCGAGTCAGCGATGATCTCGCGGCTCACGAGCGAGAAGTGCATGCCCTCATGACCCATGGAGATGCCATCGGACACCGAGATGGTGCCGAATTGCAGCGGGTAGCCCCCGGCCGCGTGCACACCCTCCTTGGCTGAACGCGCTAATCGTTCGAGGGAGAGATTGCACGGGGTGATCTCGTTCCAGGACGACGCGATGCCGATCTGTGGCTTGGCGAAGTCCTCATCGCCCATACCAACCGCACGGAGCATGCCGCGAGCGGCGGCGCGCTCGAGACCATCGGTGACGTCGCGACTACGGGGCTTGATGTCGGCCATACGAGGAAGCCTAGGCCACCACGTTGCGCAGCGCCTCGCCCCTCCGCCAGCGACCGACCTGATCGGCGACCAACGAACGAATACGCGGAATGAATGCCGTCGAGTCACCCCCAACATGTGGCGCGATGAAGACCCCCGGCAGGCGCCAGAGTGGGTGATCAGGAGGGAGCGGCTCGGGGTCCGTGACATCCAACGCGGCACGCAGGCGACCGGGTCCGACCTCCGCGACGAGGTCATCGGTCACGACGACGCCACCCCGGGCGACGTTGACCAGGAGCGCACCATCGCGCATCCGAGCGAGGAAGGTGGCGTCCACCAACCCGCGCGTGGACTCGTTGAGGGGCACCGCGAGTACGACGATGTCGGCGTTTGGCAGCAGTGCGTCAATCTCCGCCATCCCCCGCACGCCGTCTCGGGCCGTTCGCCCCACGAGGGTGACCTCACATTCGAACGGCTCGAGCCGGCGACGCAACGCCCTACCGATGCCCCCCGCCCCCACGACGAGGACCGAGCGGTCAGCGAGGGAGACGCCATCACCAACCCGCCACTCGCCCGTCGGCATTGCCCGGGCGAAGGTGTCAAGTTCGCGCAGGCTCGTGAGGATGAGACCGACGGCGAGTTCGGACGTGCTGGCGTCGTGGACCCCGGCCGCATTGCACACGGTGACGCCATCGGGGACGTGCGCGAGGGCGTGCTCGAATCCGGCGGTAGGCAACTGGCAGACCTCGAGCGCGGTCATGTGAGCCATGACCTCGAAGCCCGCGGGTGTGCCCATGTACGGCGGGACATAGAAGCGGACGGCGCTCACGTCTCCCAAGGGGACATCGACGTACGAGGCCACATCGTCGCCGTCGATTGATACAGCGATGTAGTCCTCAACGAGGATTTGAGTCGTCATTCGACCTCCAGCACGATGATGCGGTCATCGCCGTTGCGCACGTCGCCACGGCCATCGGTATTGCTCGTCGCCAGCAGGAGTCGCCCTGGCCCATCGACGGTGATGGCCCGCAGACGGCCGAGGTCGCCGAGATTCAGTGCGATCGGCTCCGCGGCCGCGTCGCCAACAAGGGGGACCTGCCACACGACCTGGCCGCGTAGGGAGGCGACATAGGCCACATCATCAAGGATCGCCAGGCCGCTCGGTGAGGCCAGGGAAGTCGGCGACCACTGCGCCGCCGGGTCGATGAAGTCCTCGGCACCAGCCGTGCCCTCGTGCATCGGCCACCCGTAGTTGCCACCGGCCACGATGCGGTTCAGCTCATCCGCCTCCGACGTACCGAACTCCGTCGCCCACAGTTGTCCGCTCCCATCGAAGGCGAGGCCCTGCACGTTGCGGTGGCCGAGGCTGTAGATCGGTGAGTCGGGGAACGGATTGTCTGCGGGTATGCCGCCGTTCGGAGTCACGCGCAGGATCTTGCCGTTAAGGCTGGCCATGTCCTGCGAGAGCTCAGGTGCCCCCGCGTCGCCGGTGGCGATGTAGAGCATGCCGTCCGGGCCGAAGGCCAGGCCACCCCCGTCATGGAAGGTGTTCTTGTCGATCCCGGTCACGACGTCCACCGGGGCACCGAGGGTCTGTCCGTCCCACGGCATGCGCACAACGCGGTTGTCCGTGTCCGACGTGTAGTAGGCGTACAGCTCGCCGCCCGACGGCGGCACAGCGAGTCCGAGCAGTCCACTCTCGCCTTCGTGGACGACCCCATCGATCGTCGTCACGGTCGAGACCGAACCGTCGGCGTCCACCCGCACGATCCGACCGGAGTCCCGCTCACTCACCAGCGCCGTGTCTGCATTGGGCAGGATCGACCAGGGTGATTGCAGACCCTCCACCCATGTCGACGCCGCCGACACCGTGGGGGCAGCGCGCACCGGGTCGACGTACACCGCCTCAGGGACGCTGGCCCCTCCACCGCAAGCCGCCAGCGTGAGGGTGGCAAACGTGGCGATGGCCATGCGGCGAATCACAGCGACCTACTCCGTAACCCCGAGTCGCTCAAGCAGCAGGTCGCGCACCTTGCCGGCGTCGGCCTGTCCGCGTGTGGCCTTCATCACCGCGCCGACGATGGCGCCGGCGGCCTGCACCTTGCCGCCCTTGATCTTCTCGGCCACATCCGGCTGGGCGGCGAGGGCCTCATCGATGGCGGCGAGCAGCGCACCGTCGTCGGACACCACGGCGAGTCCGCGTGCAGCGACGACCTCATCCGCGGAGCCTTCCCCGGCCATGATTCCTTCGAAGACCTGACGCGCGAGCTTGTCGTTGAGCGATCCGGTCGCGATGAGTTCCTCCACGCGACCAATGTCCGCCGGCGTGACGCCCAACTCCCCCGGCTCCACCTCACGCTCGTTGGCCACGCGTGTGAGTTCACCGGCCCACCACTTGCGAGCGGCATCGGGCGCAACTCCGGCCGCCACCGTCTCCTCGACAAGGCCGAGCACCCCGGCGTTGACCAGCGTGGCCATCTCGAAATCGCCGATGCCCCATTGCTCGGCGAGGCGCGCGCGATGGACCGACGGCTGCTCCGGCAGTGCCGCGCGCAACTGCTCAACCCAGGCCGGATCAGGAGCGATTGGGACGAGATCGGGCTCGGGGAAGTAGCGGTAGTCCTCGGCTTGCTCCTTGGATCGACCCGGCGTGGTTTGACCGGTGTCCTCATGAAAGTGGCGGGTCTCCTGGACGACGCGCCCGCCCGCGGCCAGCACACCTGCCTGGCGCTCGATCTCTGAACGCACGGCGCGCTCGACCGAACGCAGGGAGTTGACGTTCTTGGTCTCGGAGCGCGTGCCCCATTCGTCGCCGGGGCGGTTGAGGGAAACGTTGGCGTCGCAGCGCAACGAACCCTCCTCCATCTTGACGTCGGAGACGCCGAGGCCACGCATGATGTCGCGCAACTCGGTGACGTAGGCGCGGGCGACCTCCGGTGCAAGCGCACCGGTGCCGGTCACCGGCCTAGTCACGATCTCGACGAGCGGAATACCCGCTCGGTTGTAATCGACGAGCGAGTAGTCCGCGCCGTGAATGCGACCCGTGGCACCACCGGCGTGGGTGAGCTTGCCGGTGTCCTCCTCCATGTGAACGCGCTCAATCTCGACACGGAAGACCCGCGGACCGTCATCGGTCGTCACGGTGACGTCGAGGTAGCCGTCGACGCAGATCGGCTCGTCGTATTGACTGACCTGGTAGTCCTTCGGCATATCGGGATAGAAGTAGTTCTTGCGTGCCATCCGACACCAGTCGACGACCGAGCAATTGAGCGCCAGACCCATGCGGATGATGGATTCGATCGCAGCGCCGTTCATCACCGGCATTGAACCGGGCAGGCCGAGGCACACCGGGCAGACCTGGGTGTTCGGCTCGGCGCCGAACGCCGTGGGGCACGAGCAAAACATCTTGGATTCGGTGCCGAGTTCGACGTGAACCTCGAGCCCGATGACGGGTTCGAACTCCGCCACGGCCTCGGCGTAAGGCATGGGTTCGGTCATAGCGCCGGTGCCTCCTCGATGAGCAGGTGTCCCCAGCGATCCTGCAGCGCCCCTTCGAGGGCTGATCCCACGCGATAGAGGCGATCGTCGGCCATCGCCGGGGCCATGATCTGCAGGCCGACCGGCAGCGAATCCTCCGGAGCGAGTCCGACCGGGAGCGACATCGCGCAGTTGCCGGCGAGGTTCACCGGGATCGTCGCGACATCGTTGAGATACATCGCGAGCGGATCGTCCACCTTCTCCCCCAGTTTGAAGGCCGTCGTCGGCGCCGTCGGCGAGACGAGGACGTCGCACTGCGCGAAGGCGGCGTCGAAGTCGCGCTGGATGAGGGTGCGGACCTTCTGGGCCTGGCCGTAGTAGGCGTCGTAGTAGCCGCTGGACAGGGCGTAGGTGCCGAGCATGATGCGCCTCTTGACCTCGGCGCCAAAGCCGGCCTCACGGGTCAGCGACATCACCTCTTCCACCGATCGCTCGCCGTCATCGCCCACGCGCAGTCCGTAGCGCATGCCGTCGAATCGCGCGAGGTTGGACGAGCACTCACTCGGCAGGATGAGGTAGTACGCGCCGAGGGCATAGTCGAAGATCGGGCAGGACACCTCGACCACCTCGGCACCGAGGTGCTCGAGGACATGCACGGCCTCGCGGAAGCGTTGCTCCACTCCGGCCTGGTAGCCCTCACCGGAGAGTTCGCGGACCAGGCCAATGCGCATGCCGCGAACGTCCGCCTGCTGGGCCGCCGCGACGACGTCGGGCATCGCATCCGGAATCGAGGTGGAATCACGCGGGTCGTGACCGCCAATGGCCGCGTGGAGCAGGGCCGCATCCATGACCGTCCGCGTGCACGGTCCGGCCTGATCAAGACTGGAGGCAAGAGCGACGAGACCGAAGCGCGAGACACCGCCGTAGGTGGGCTTGACACCCACCGTGCCGGTGACCGCGGCGGGCTGGCGGATGGAGCCGCCGGTGTCAGTGCCGATGGCGAGCGGCGCCTCAAAGGCGGCAACGGCCGCGGCGGAACCGCCACCGGAGCCGCCGGGGATCCGGTCAAGATCCCACGGGTTGTGCGTGGGTCCGTAGGCCGAGTGCTCGGTGGAGGAGCCCATGGCGAACTCATCCATGTTGGTCTTGCCAAGGATGACGACGTCGGCGGCACGCAGCCGCTCAACAACGGTGGCGTCGTACGGTGGTCGCCAGCCCTCGAGGATCCGCGAACCGCATGTGGTCGGGACACCCTTCATCGCGAGGACATCCTTGAGCGCCAGGGGGACGCCCGCGAGTGGGCCGAGTTCCTCACCCGCAGCCCGACGAGAATCGACAGCCTCGGCAGCCGCGAGGGCGCCTTCGGTATCGACGTACAGGAAGGCATGGACGCGATCGTCGACGGCCGCGATGCGGTCAAGGTGTGCCTGGGTCACCTCGCGCGAGCTCACCTCGCCCTCAGCGATGGCCTGGGCCAGCGTGGCCGCGCTCTGGTGGATCAGGTCGGACTCCATCGCGCTGCTCATTCGTCGTCCCCATCAAGAATTCGCGGGACGCGGAAGCGATCGTCCTCGACAGCCGGGGCCGCGGCCAGGGCGGCTTCGCGGGTCAGGCCCGGTCGGGCCACGTCCTCACGCATGACGTTGACCAGCGGCAGGGGGTGGGACGTCGGCGGGATGTCGTCGGCCGCGACCTCCGAAACCCGAGCCACCGAGGTGAGGATGACGTCGAGTTGCTCGGCGTAGTGATCGAGCTCGGACTCCTCTAGGGCGAGGCGGGCAAGGCGGGCGAGGTGGGCGACCTCCCCGCGGGTGATCGCGGACATGCCGGCCAGTCTAGGAAGCGCCGTCCGGCAGCGCTCAGCCGGTGCTTCCCACCCACTCCTTCCGCGAGTGGGGTCAGTCCGCGGCGTTGGCGCGGGCGGCGTCAGGGCCGTCGTCGAGGAGCACGCGGAAGCCCTCCACGCCGAGGATCGGTACGCCGAGGGCGACTGCCTTCTCGTACTTGCTCGAGCCGGACTCCCCTGCCGCCACGAGGAACGTCGTCTTCTTCGACACCGATCCGGCCACCTTGCCGCCCCGCTCGACCACAGCGGCCGTTGCTTCATCGCGGGTGAATCCCTCGAGGCTGCCCGTGATGACCACAGTCACACCCTCGAGGGTGCCCGGACCGGGGATGCTGCGTTCGTCTGCGAGGCGCACGCCAGCCGCACGCCACTTGTCGACAACCTCGCGATGCCAGGACTCGGCGAACCACTCATGCAGTGCTTCGGCAATGACACCTCCGACACCGTCGACCGCCTCCAATTGCTCCGGTGTCGCCTCGGCGATGACATCAAGGCTGCCGAACTCACGGGCCAGCGCCTGCGCCGCGGTCGGACCCACATGTCGGATCGACAAGGCCACCAGTGCTCGCCACAGCGGACGGTCCTTGGCCGCCTCGATCTGCGCGAGCATCCCCCGTGCGTTCTCCGTCAATTGCGGTCCGCTCTCACCCTTGCCCGCCTCGCGGGTGAAAAATGGACAGCGCAGGAGATCCTCAGCGGTGAGGGCAAAGAGGTCGCCCTCGTCGTGGACGAGTCCGCAATCGAGCAGGGCGATGGCCGCCTTCCATCCGAGCCCCTCGATGTCCATCGCCCCCCGTGACGCGACGTGGAAGAGGCGCTCGCGCAGCTGCGCCGGACACGCCCGGGTGTTCGGGCAGCGGATATCGACGTCGCCTTCCTTTTCCGGCGCAAGCGCGGTGCCGCACTCCGGACATGCGGTGGGCATGACGAATTCGCGTTCGGTGCCATCGCGAACCTCGATCACCGGGCCGAGGACTTCGGGAATCACATCACCGGCTTTGCGCAGGAAAACCATGTCACCGATGAGCACACCTTTGCGCTTCACCTCATCGGCGTTGTGCAACGTCGCCATCGACACGGTCGATCCCGCCACCTTGGCGGGTTCCATCACCGCGAACGGCGTCACCCGACCCGTGCGCCCAACGTTGACCTGGATATTGCGCAGCCGCGTACGCACCACCTCGGGCGGGTACTTGTAGGCAATCGCCCATCGCGGCGCCCGTGACGTCGCACCAAGGCGATCCTGGATAGCGAGGTCGTCCACCTTGATGACGACGCCGTCGATCTCGTGCTCCACGTCATGACGGTGCTCGCCGTAGTAGGCGATGTAGTCCTCGACCCCCGCGAGGTCCGGCACGAGGCGTCGTCGATCGCTCGTGGGCAGGCCCAGGTCAGCGAGCACGTCGTACGCGCCGCTGAGTGTCGAGAAGGCGACACCCGACCCTTCGTGCGCACCGATGCCGTGGACAACGAGGCGCAGCGAGCTGAGCCGCGACTCCGCCACCGTGAGTTCGGCTCGAAGACGATCGATGCGGGCACCCTGTCGTTCGGTGCCTTTCGAGCGCGCCTCGACTTCGGCGAGGTCCTCCTGACGTCGATCAATGCGCTGGCGCAGACTGCCTGCCGCCGCATTGCGAGGATTCGCGAAAGGCGATCGGCCGAGCGCCAGTTGCTCGTCGTTGACGCTCTCGAATTCATCCAGGGGGAAATAGATCTCGCCGCGGACCTCGAGAAGTGCGGGGGCCCCACGCAATGACTTGGGGATTCCCGGGATGAACGACGCGTTGTAGGTGACGTCCTCCCCCACCGTGCCATCGCCACGCGTGGCCACGGTGCGCAGCCGGCCATCGACGTAGACGAGGTCGACGGCGAGACCATCCACCTTGAGTTCGCACAGCAGCGCGGGTTGTTCGTCGACACTTCGGTCGACGCGGGCAGCCCAGGCCTGAACTTCGTCAATGCTGAAGGCGTTGTCCAGGCTGTACATCCGCATGAGATGTTCGACCGGTTCAAACATTTCGGCACGCGAGCCACCGACCGTTTGCGTCGGTGACTCCCCCGATGCAAGTTCCGGATGTGCCGACTCGAGTTCCACCAACTCCCGGTAGTCCGCGTCGTACTCCTCGTCGGAGATCGTGGGCGCATCACGCTGGTAATAGCGCTCGCGCGCCTCGTTGATGGCATCGACGAGTTCGGCCCAGCGCGCTCGGGCTTCCTCCGGGACGCTCATCCTTCGTCCTCCACGGGTGCATCATCGCGCACCAGACGCCCGGCGATTCCTAAGGCGGTGTAGACCGTCCGCACCCACGCTGGGTCAGCACCGGCCAGTCCACAGGCCGGTGTGAGGGCCACATGGCGAGTAGCCACGTCCGCGGGTATACCCCACCGGGAGAATTGCTCGAGCGCGCGCCCGGCGACATTCTCGGCAACAACCTGCGGGCCGGAGACCGGCCGCGGCACGGCCGGGGCATATCCCAGCATGAGGAGTACGCCATCCTCCAGCGCCGCACCCAGCGGCTCCTCCTGCGCTCCTTCCAGGACGGCGGGATCCACCGACAGCATCCGAGCCCCCGACTTGCGGAAGAGGTCGACCGGCACACGTGGATGGCAGCAGTGCACCCCGGCGAGGGCGCCAACGCTCGTCGCCGCGGATAGCACCCAGCCCAGGTGCGACTCCGCCCGGCCGACGTCGACCGAGCGATACGTCGCTAGGCCACTCGCCGTCGTCACACCTCCGGCCAGCACAGACGGGAGGGATGGCTCATCAAGTTGGAGGACGAGTTCAATGTCGGGAAGCCGACGTGCGATCTCCGCGAGGTGCCTCAGTGTTGCCTCGGCAAGCGCTTCGGCGATGTCACGGCAGGCACCCACATCGCGCACTGCCCGCTCGCCGTTGCGCATTTCGATGGCCGCCGCGAGGGTCCAGGGGCCGACCAGTTGCTCCTTGAGCGCTATCCCGCGCCCAGCCAGCGCCTGCTCGATGCCGTCGAGATCCTCGCCAAGCCAGGACCGGGCTCGGGCCATGACCCGTCCGGGCGCATCGGCGAATCGCCAGCCGGTCGGTGTCGTCTCGACGGCAAGATCCGGCGCCACCTCCGCGAGCAGCGACATCGTCCGGCCCACCATGTCGGCACCGGGACCGCGGGACGGCAACTCGGGAACATGCGGCAACTCCGGCAGTTCACCGGCGATCGTGCGGGACCACTCGTGCGAATCGGTGCCGGGGAGGCTACCGATCCCGGTGGCTGCACTAGGCGCGATCAACCCGCCCTGCCACTGATGGTGGCGGAGCCGACGACCCGACTCCCGGCGTACATCACCAGCGCCTGACCCAGTGCGACACCGTGCACGGCTTCGGCGAGGTGTGCCGACACGCGATCCCCGTCAACGACGACGCGGGCATCCACAGGGGCGGCATGCGCGCGGAACTGAATCTGACCAAGGAGGTCCTCGGTGGGCGGCGGACCACACCAGCGGGGCCGTTCGGCGTCAATCCGTCGTACGGCGAGCAGCTCGTGTGCACCGATGTAAACGCGATGGGACGCGGCATCGATGTCGACGACGTAACGACGGTCGCCCGCCTCGGTGGGCACGCGCAGATCAAGTCCACGCCGCTGCCCGATCGTGAATCCGTAGGTGCCCTCGTGCTGGCCGACGACTTCACCGGTCGCGACATCAACAAGATCGCCGGGGCGATCCCCGAGCCGCTGCTGCAGGAATCCGCGCGTATCGCCGTCCGGGATGAAGCAGATGTCGTGGCTGTCGGGCTTGTCCGCGACGCGCAAGCCGCGCGCAGCCGCCTCCGCGCGCACCTCACCCTTCGTGGACTCCCCCAGCGGAAACAGTGCGCCGGCAAGTTGGTCGGCGTCGAGGACCGATAAGACCGGAGACTGATCCTTCGCGGCGTCGAAGGCGCGGTGCAGTTCCCGGCCCTCCGGCCCTTCGACCAGGCGGGCGTAGTGCCCCGTGCAGACCGCGTCGAATCCGAGTGCTCGGGCTCGCTCAAGGACGACGGAGAACTTGATGGACTCGTTGCACCGCAAACATGGATGCGGTGTGTGTCCTTGGTCGTACTCCGCCACGAAGTCGTCGATCACCTCCGCACTGAACTCCTCGCTCACGTCCCACACGTAGTAGGGAATATCGAGAACGTCGGCGACACGCCGAGCGTCGCGTGCGTCCGCCGGGGAGCAGCAGCCGCGCGATCCAGTGCCGGCACCGGGCACACGCGCCAGCGCCAGATGTACGCCCACGACCTCATGTCCAGCGTCGATGGCGCGCGCAGCAGCGACAGCGGAGTCGACCCCGCCGGACAGTGCGGCGATGACTCTCACGTCACACCCTCGATCGCAGTCGCGGGCTCGACGCACGAGCCGCGCGATCAAGAACCGCGGGCAACACCTCGAGGACACGATCGACATCCGCATCAGTGCTGTTGCGCGAGAGGCTGAATCGCAAGGAACCACGGGCGGTTCGGGGATCCACCCCCATGGCAATCAACACATGGGAGGGCTCCGGGATGCCCGACGTGCATGCCGAGCCGGTGGAGCATTCCACTCCGGCGGCATCGAGCAACATGAGCAGTGCGTCGCCTTCGCAGCCCGGGAAGGTCACGTGCACATTGCCGGGCAGCCGATCGACAAGGTCACCATTGACGACCGCGTCGGGGGCCAGGCCCGTGATGCCCTCGATGAGTCGGTCGCGCAGCATCGCCATGTGAGCCGCGCTCACCACCTGCTCGGTGACCGCTTCGTGGACTGCGACGGCGAAGGCGGCAATGGAGGCAGCGTCGACCGTGCCCGAACGCACCTCGCGCTCCTGACCTCCGCCGTGCTGGAGGGGCACCAACGCCGCATCGCGGTCCAGGATGAGCGCACCCACGCCCACCGGAGCGCCAATCTTGTGGCCACTCAGCGCAACCGACGTGAGGCCGGGCAGTGTGAGATCGAGCGGCAGCGCACCGAGTGCCTGAACGGCATCCGAATGGAAGGGCACGCCCGCTTCACGACAGGCTGCGGCGATGTCGGCGACGGGCTGAACCGTCCCCACCTCGTTGTTCGCCCACATGACCGTGCAGAGGGCTACGTCGGAGTCCAGGTGCTGCTGCAGATAATCAAGATCAACGCGGCCGAGCGCATCAACGGGAATCCACTCGACGGGTTGACCTTGCTCTTGCAGCCACAGCACCGCGTCGAGCACCGCGTGGTGTTCGATGGGTGAGGCGAGGATCCGCCGACGTGATCCCTGCCGGCCGAGGGGATCGCCCAACCAGGCGAATCCCTTCACGGCCAGGTTGTCCGCCTCGGTCCCACCCGAGGTAAAGACAACCTCGCTCGGTCGTACGCCGAGATCCTCGGCGATGGACTCCCGGGACTCCTCCACGAGCCGCCGGGCCCGGCGCCCGGACGTGTGCAGTGAACTGGGATTGCCCACCTGCGCCGCCGCCGCGGCCCACGCTTGGGCCGCGGCGGGCAGCAGGCGTGTGGTCGCGGCGTGATCGAGGTACACGCGGCGGTCGGTCACGCGCAGGAGCCTACCTGTGGTGCGTCAGCCGCGGCGCTTCCCGATCTCATCGGTCAGTTGCGGCACGACGGCGAACAGATCGCCGACGACACCGAAGTCCGCGAGCTCGAAGATCGGCGCCTCGGGATCCTTGTTGACCACCACGATCGTCTTGGAGGTCTGCATTCCGGCACGATGCTGGATCGCACCGCTGATGCCATTGGCAATGTAGAGCTGCGGTGACACGGTCTTGCCGGTCTGGCCAACCTGGAACTGGTGCGGGTACCAGCCAGCGTCGGTTGCCGCGCGAGAAGCACCCACGGCAGCACCAAGTGAATCGGCGAGCGCCTCGACCACGCCGAAGCCCTCCGCCCCGCCCACGCCGCGACCGCCGGATACCACGATGGCGGCCTCGCTGAGTTCCGGGCGACCACCCTTCTGCGCAACCGTGCGGCCGGTGACCTTGGCACCCTTGGCGGCATCCGAGACGTTGACAGCAACATCGACGCGAGCACCGGCTGCGGCCGCGGGCTCGGGCGCGGTCGAGTTCGGCCGTACCGTAATGATCGGCGTACCTGTGTTGACACGGGAGTGCACGACGACAGCGCCGCCGAACACACTCTGGGTCGCGGTGAAGTCCGGCTCGACGGCTACGGCATCAGTGATGACACCGGAGTTGGTCTTGACCGCCAGCCGTCCGGCAATCTCCTTGCCCTCGGCCGAAGAGGCCAACAGCACTGCGGCCGGTGACTTCTCTGCCACGAGTTGGGCCAGGACCTCTGTCTTGGGAGCGACGACGAACTCGTCGAGGTCACTGCCCTCGGCGACGTACACCGTCTGGGCACCGTATTCCGCCAGGGATGCGAGGGCATCAGCGCTTGCACCGGACCCGAGCCACACCGCCGACGGCTCACCGAGCGAACGCGCGAGTGTCAGCAGCTCGAGCGTGACTTTCTTGACCGCGCCCTCGGCGTGGTCCACAACAACCAGAATCTCTGCCATGTCCCAGCCCTCCTAGATGAACTTCTGCTCGACGAGGTAGTCGGCGATGCGCGCACCGCCCTCACCTTCATCAGTGACGATGGTGCCAGCGGCCTTCGGGGGGCGCTCAGCGAAGTCGGCGACCGCGGTCCACGCACCCGCGAGGCCCACCGCGGTCGGCTCAATGCCGAGTTCAGCGAGGGCAAGTGTCTCGACGGGCTTCTTCTTCGCCGCCATGATGCCCTTGAAAGACGGGTATCGCGGCTCGTTGATCTTCTCGACCACGGAGACGACGGCCGGCAGTGCGGCCTCCACGGTGTCGAATCCGTACTCGGTCACTCGCTCGGCGCGCACCGTAGATCCCTCCACCTCGACCTTTTGGCTGAAGGTGACCTGCGGGATTCCGAGCCGCTCGGCCACCATCGCCGGCACAACGCTCATGCGAGCGTCGGTGGACTCCGAGCCGAAGATGATGAGGTCGAAGCCGCGTCCCTCAAGTGCCTTGGCGAGCACTGCCGACGTGGCGAGAGCATCAGAGCCGCGCAGGTTGTCGTCGACCACGTGAATCCCCGCGTCGGCACCCATGCTGAGCGCCTTGCGGACCGTCTCACCGGCCCGCTCCGGGCCCATCGACACGACGACGACCTCGCCACCGTGGGCCTCGATCAGGCGAAGGGCCTCCTCGACGGCGTACTCATCAAGCTCGTTCAGCACTCCCTCGGCAGATTCGCGATCGAGCGTCGAGTCGTCAGACTTGAGCTTCTTCTCGGCCCAGGTGTCGGGCACCTGCTTCACGCATACGGCGATCTTCACGCGTACTCCTTGGCAGCCGGCGACCCCGATTTGAGGTGCTCGCGGCTATGTTACTCGCCAGTATTTAGGCTGTCGCGTCGAGGATCGCCGCTGGGCCGTCACCGTGGCCACGCGGGTGGCGCCGATGGACGAACAACCCCAACACGCGGCACCCTAGCCCCGTGTCCCGTGACGGTGCTCCTCTCGAACATGGGCTGGACGGTCTCCCGGCCACCGGCGAGCGCACAGCACCGGGACTGCCGCACGAGGAGTACTGGTTTGCTCGCCATCTCGTGGCGTATCACTGGAGCGCCCAGCGACTCTCGTCCCACGGCGTGGTCGTGGATGCGGGCGCCGGCGAAGGCTACGGCCCCTCCCTGCTGCCCGGACGACTGAGACTCGCCGTGGACTACGACAGGGCCACCTGCGCTCACATGCGCGCGCACTATCCGACCATCGCACCCGTCACCGCGAACCTGGCTGCCCTGCCGATAGCCGATGAGAGCGTGGACGCGGTGGTCACGCTCCAGGTCCTCGAGCACATCTGGAATCCACTCGGCTTCCTTGCGGAGGCACGACGCATTCTGCGTGCGGGTGGCCGCCTGCTGCTGACCACTCCCAATCGACTCACCTTCTCCCCCGGACTGGGCAGGGGGGAGAAGCCCGCGAATCCATTCCACGTGGAGGAGTTCGACGCCGAACAGGTACGAAGCCTGCTGAAGCAGGCCGGTTTCGCTGACATCGGCGTCTTCGGTCTCCACCATGGTCCCCGCCTCCAGGAATGGGAATCCACACACGGGTCCTTGGTCGCGGCCCAGGTGACCGCGATGACCACCGGGAAGTGGAGCGTCGAACTGGGTGACATGGTGTCCTCCGTGACAGCCGCCGACTTCGAGTTCTCGGGCGAGGTCCAGACCGCCCAGGACCTCGTGGCTCAAGGCGTCGCGTGAGCACCGTCGGGGCCCGTACGCAACGCGTCGGCCGGTTTGCCCTTGTCCTGCATACGCACCTGCCGTGGCTCACCCACCACGGCACCTGGCCGGTGGGGGAAGAGTGGCTTCACCAGGCATGGGGAACGTCGTACCTGCGGGTTCTCGACGTTCTCACCCGCCTCGGCAATGAGGGCATGCGCGACGTTCTCACCCTGGGCGTCACCCCCGTCCTGGCGGCCCAATGGGACGACCCGCACGTCATCGCGGAGCAGCGACGATGGCTCGCGCATTGGCAGACGCGGGCGTCCGGCATGGCGAACGCTGCCGAGTCGGATCGCCGCACCGCAGGGCGGCGCGAGTTCGCCGAAGCAACGTGGGCACTCGAATTGTTCGAACGTGACTGGGCCAGTGGCGGGTCCGCGGCCCTCCGTCCCCTCGTCAATGCCGGTGTCGTCGAGTTGTTGAGCGGTCCGCTGACACACTCCTTCACTCCCCTGCTCCCCGATGCGTTGGCACGCGCCACCCTCACGGCAGGCATGGACGACACCGCGGTCCGCCTCGGTACCAGGCCGACAGGGATGTGGACACCCGAATGCGCCTACGCACCGGGACTCGAGTCGATCTTCGCTCAGGCAGGCGTCACCCACCTCATGCTGGACGGCCCCAGCCTGCTCGGCGCGGGGGCCGACACCCATCACGCGTGGCGACTCGGAGAGAGCGACGTCGCCGTCGTGGGCCGCGACCTCGAGGTCACCTACCGGGTCTGGTCGCCGCGCCGCGGCTATCCCGGTGATCGCTGGTACCGCGACTTCCACACGTTTGATCACGAATGGGGGTTCCGCACCGCGCGAGTGACGGGCCACACGGTCGAACCCGGCGACAAAGCTCCCTACGACGCGGGGCGCGCCGCCGACTCGGTCGCGCGCGATGCCACCGACTTCGTCGACGTCGTACGGCGCCGACTCCTTGATCTATCCGATGGGCAGTCGTCCCCACTCGTCGTCGCTGCCTTCGACACCGAACTCTTCGGGCATTGGTGGCATGAAGGACCGGACTGGCTCGAACGCGTCCTGCGCGCGATGCCCGAGGCGGGGATCGAGGTCGTCACCATGCAGCAGGCCGCCCGTGAGACCGCGGGGGCGGTGTTCCCTCAACCCGGCTCTTGGGGACTGCACAAGGACTGGCACATCTGGACAGATCCGCACGAGATCGCCGACCGCCAACAGGGCTTGACAAAGGAAGTTCTTGCCGCCCTCCGCACGACGCACCCGCGAAACTCTCGCTCAACAACGCACGATCAACTCGTACGCGAACTGCTGCTGGCTCTGTCATCAGACTGGGCCTTCATGGTCAGTCACGATTCAGCAGCCGACTATGCGCGGCGACGATTTCACGATCACGCGGAGCGCGCTCAAAGCATCGTGACCGCTCTCATGCGCGCGGATGCCCAAGTCGCTGAGGATCGCGCACATCGTGCATTCGCCGTCGATCATCCCTTTGGGCTGATTGATGCGCGCCGGTTCATGACACGCGACGGATTCGCCGAGCGCTGGTAACGGCCGCGCGCGCCCTATGCTCGTCGCGTGCGCGTGCTTCACCTGTCGTGGGAATACCCACCGCTCGTCTACGGCGGGCTCGGTCGTCACGTGCATGCCCTTGCTGAGGCGCAGGCCGCACGCGGGGACGCGGTCACCGTCATCACCCAGCTGTCGCCCGGCGAGTCATCCGATGCATTCATCAACGGTGTTCGCGTGATTCGCGTACCTCATGACCCGCCAGCGTTGCCCTTCGATGAAGAGCACCTGCTCGCCTGGGTTATGGCACTGGAGTCCGCCATGATCCGCGCCGGACTCGTGTTGGAAGACGAACCCGATGTCGTACACGCCCACGATTGGATCGTTGCTCACGCCGCCGTAGCGCTCCGCACACACTTCCCAAGCGCCGCCCTGGTGTCCACCATGCATGCGACGGAGGCGGGTCGGCACCAGGGGTGGCTACCAGGCCCCCTGTCCGAGGCGATTCATTCCGTCGAGCACTGGCTTGTCCATGAGTCGGACCGGATCATTGTCTGTTCGCAGCACATGTACGCCGAGGTCGAGAAGCTCTTCGCCGAGGGCGCACTCGAGCCCCGCCATGTCCACGTCATCGCCAACGGCATTGATCGTGATCGCTGGCGTGCCTCACGTTCGGCAGTGGCGGCGGTACGCGATCGCTTCGGTGCCGCCGGGCCGCTCCTGGTCTTCGTCGGTCGACTCGAGTGGGAGAAGGGTGCCCACACGCTCATTGATGCGCTCCCTCGATTGCGGCGGCGACTCCCTGGCCTGCGCGTGGTCATCGCGGGCCGTGGAGGGGCGAGCGAGGATCTCCAACGTCTTGCGCGCGAGCGCCGCGTCGCCAACATCATCGAATTCACCGGTTGGCTCCCCGAGCACGAATTGCACGCCCTCATCGCGGCCGCTGATGCCCTCGTCATTCCCAGCATCTACGAACCGTTCGGGCTCGTCGCACTGGAAGGAGCCGCGCTGGGAGCGCCCCTTGTCGTCGCCCGCACCGGTGGGCTCGCCGAGTTCGTCGAGGACGGCGTGACCGGCCGAGTCTTCGTGCCCGGAGACGTGGCCGACCTCGCGCGGGCGGCCACGGAGGCAATCAACGATGCGGACGCCTCAGCCGCCATGGCACGCACGGCACGCGATCGACTGGAATCGTCGTACAGATGGGAATTGCTCGCCGGGCAGACGCGAGACACCTACGAGGAGGCGCGCGCACACCACGGCCGCACGACAGCGCCACCAGTGTGGATCCCGCCCCGCGGGGTCAACCTCCTGCGCGCATAGGACCGGGACGCTCCGGCTCGCTGTGAGCATTTCCCTCGGCCGCGACGGCCGTCTTGCGCGCGATATCCGCCACGTCAATGCGCCGCTGCTCCTCGGCGGCGTACACCTCGCGACGATCCTTGAGGACACGCGCGGGAATGCCCCCCACGATGGAATACGGCGGGACCTCACCGCGCACCACCGCATGTGCGGCCACGACGCTGCCGTGGCCGATACGCGTGCCGCGCAGAACGCTGGCCTTGGCGCCGATCCACACGTCCGATCCGATTCGGACCGGGGACTTGAGGATGCCCTGGTCCTTGATCGGCACATGAATGTCGTCGGTGACATGGTCGAAATCGCAGATGTAGACCCAGTCCGCCACGATGGTCCCCTCACCGAACTCAATGTCGAGGAAGCCGTTGACCGTGTTGTCGCGACCGAAGACGCACTTGTCGCCAATGCGCATCGTTCCCTCGTGGCAGCGGATGCGATTCTCATCACCGAGGTGCACCCAACGACCGAGGATCAACCGGCCGTAACCGCGGCGCGCTTGCACCTCCACGCGGCGACCGAGGAACACGAAGCCTTCAGTGATGATGTGCGGATTGCGGATGCGGAACACAAGGAACCGCCAGTAACGCACGAGGTACCACCATGACCAGGCGCGATGTCGCCACACCCAGCGCAGTGACGCGCGGGTGAGGAAGCGGGCCTGCCGTGGATCTTCGCTCAGGGCCGAACCCCCGTGACACTGACGTTGTAGAAGAACTCGTCGGGAACCCAGTGAGCGAAGAAATGGCGGTCCGCCGCGTCAAGGGCTAACCAGGTGCGATAGGCGAAGATCGCCCAGTTCCATCCCAGCGAGCCCGGCTTGACCGCGGCCTCAATGGTGCGTATCGGCCAGCCGAACCAGGAGGCGGTGAGCTCCTCCGTCGCCGTGCTCACCTCGATGGCACCCGCGCGCATCGCCAAAGCCGCGAGGCGGTCGGGGTCGAAGGTGTGCAGGTCGACGATTGCCTCCAGGTGCGCCTCGGCGGATGACGCCGCCAACTCATCGGCGCTGCGCGCGAATCGTTCGCGAAGGACGGGCAACCGTGTCACGCGTCCGGCGCTCCACCAGGCCAGTGCCGACAGCTTGCGTGCCACCACATCTCCACGCTGTGTCGGCTCACCGCAGAAGACGAATCGTCCACCGGGCTTGAGAACGCGCAATATCTCACGGAAGGCCAGGTCGAGATCCGGGATGTGGTGGAGAACGGCGTGACCGATCACCAGATCGAACTCGGCGTCGCCAAAGGGCAGCGATTCGGCGTCCGCGGCACGGCCATCAACATCCAGGCCGAGTTCGCGGCCATTGCGCACCGCCACATCGACCATGCCCTGGCTGATATCGGTGACGACAGCGGAGCGCGCCACCCCGGCCTGAAGGAGGTTGTGGGTGAAAAATCCGGTGCCGGCGCCGATCTCAAGCATGCGGTCGAACGGCCACCCCGTATCGCCTGCGACATGGGTGTACCGATCGCGCGCGTAGGACACGCAGCGTTCGTCGTAGCTGATGTTCCACTTCTCGTCGTATGTCGACGCTTCCCAATCGTGGTAGACGATGTTCGCCACCTTGGGATCGGCCCACGCCTCGCGCAGGCGTTCTTCGTCCACACTCATGATCCGGTGAACTCCGCCTGACCCGGCCCCTTCTCCACGAAGGTGGCCATGCCGACCCGCTGATCCTCGGTCCCGAAGAGCGCAGCGAAGTGCCCGCGCTCGATCTCCAGTCCGGTGCCCAGATCGGCGTCCATACCGCGATCGATGGCAACCTTGGCCGCACGTAGGGCCAGAGCGGGGCCCTGGGCCAACGTGCGAGCCCATGAGAGTGCCTCGCCATACACCGCGTCAGGTGCCACGACCCGATCGACCAACCCGATGGTGAGCGCTTCGTCAGCTCCGACGAAACGGCCGCTGAAGATGATCTCCTTGGCCCGCGCGGTGCCGATGAGTCGCGGCAGCCGCTGGGTGCCACCGGCGCCAGGGATGATCCCGAGGAGGATTTCCGGCTGGCCCAGTTTGGCGTTGTCCCCGGCCACCCGGAAGTCGCAGGTGAGAGCGAGTTCGCATCCACCGCCGAGCGCGAACCCTGTCACCGCGGCGATCGTCGGCTGCGGAATGGACGCGACCGCGGTGAACGCGTCCTGAAGTCCCTGCGTACGACGCAGGGCATCGGCGAGCGACCAGTCGAGCATCTCCTTGACATCCGCACCGGCCGCGAAGACCTTCGGGCCGCCGTACACGATCACGGCCGCCACATCCTGGCGTCGGGCAACCTCCTCGGCCGCCATCCGGATCTCCGCCTGAACCGCCGATGACAAGACATTCATCGGTGGGCGTTCGATCCGCATCGTCGCGATCGCGTCGACAACTTCGAGCGATACGAACTCCGGCATGCGCTCTCCTCATCGGTGTGGCTGGGCGACCCATCCGCGCCGCCCGCGACGGACATCCCCGTCCTGGTGTCGTCAGCCTAGTAGCGTGACCCTCGACCACGACTCGGGAAGGACCATGGAGCCACTCATTGATGGACCCGGCACCTGGGACCCCCTTGGCCTGAGCCTCGACGGCACCGGCGCGAATATCGCGCTGTGGGCGCCCGGTGCGTCGGCCGTGGATCTCTGCCTTTTCGACGACCAGGACAGTGAGCGACGAATCCGACTGCCCGAGCAGACCTTCGGTGTCTTCCACGGGCACGTGTCAGGCCTCGCCCCGGGCCAGGCCTACGGATTTCGGGTCGACGGCCCCTGGGACCCGGCGAATGGGGCCCGCTGGAATCCCGCGAAACTGCTGATGGACCCCTATGCGCGCGCCCTCGACGGTGAATTCCGGCTCGACCCGGCCGTCTTCGCGCATGTGGGCACCGACGACCTCACGCGCAATGACGAGGACTCCGCCCCGTATGTGCCCCGCAGCGTCGCGGTGGGCGAATCCTTCGACTGGTACGGCGACACCCACCCGCGCATTCCGTGGGGCGACACCGTCATCTACGAGACACACGTGCGCGGCATCTCGATGCAACACCCGGACGTGCCCGAGCATCTGCGCGGCACGTACGCCGGCCTCGCACACCCCGCGGTGATCTCTCACTTGACATCACTGGGCGTCACCGCGATCGAGTTGATGCCCATTCACCATTTCGTTGACGAGACGCATCTGCTGGAGTTGGGCCTCACCAACTACTGGGGCTACAACACCCTTGGGTTCTTTGCCCCCCACGCACGCTATTCAGCCGCGGGCGGTCGCGGTGAGCAGGTACGCGAGTTCAAGGAGATGGTCCGCACCCTCCATGCCGCCGGCCTGGAAGTCATCTTGGATGTCGTCTACAACCACACCGCCGAGGGCAACGAGTTCGGCCCCACGCTGTCCTTCCGCGGCATCTGCAATCCGGGGTATTACCGGCTCAGTGAGGGCCGGCACTACATGGACTACACCGGGTGCGGCAATACCCTCAATGTCTCCAACCCCCATGTGTTGCAGATGGTCATGGACTCCCTGCGCTACTGGGTGACCGAGATGCACGTGGACGGCTTCCGCTTTGACCTCGCAGCCGCGCTCGCCCGCTCCTTCCATGACGTCGACATGCTCGGAACCTTCCTCACCACCATTCAGCAGGACCCGATCCTGCGGCGCACCAAGCTCATCGCCGAACCCTGGGATGTCGGCCCCGGGGGCTACCAGGTCGGGGAGTTCCCCGCGATGTGGACCGAGTGGAACGGCAAGTACCGCGACAACCTGCGCGACTTCTGGAAGGGCACAGCGGGCATCGGCGAACTCGGCTGGCGCCTGTCCGGCTCGGCCGATCTCTACGGCGGTGAGGGTCGGCGCCCCTACGCGTCCATCAACTTCATCACCGCACATGACGGCTTTCCGCTGCGCGACCTCACGACGTACGACCACAAGCACAACGAGGCGAACCTCGAGGACAACCGCGACGGCACCGACGACAACCGTTCCTACAACTACGGTGTCGAGGGCGAGACCGACGACCCGGGGATCAACGAGGTGCGCCACCGGCAGATCCGCAACATGTTTGCCACCCTGCTGTTGTCCACTGGCGTTCCGATGATCCTCGGGGGCGATGAGTTCGGACGCACACAAGGCGGCAACAACAACGCCTACTGCCAGGACAATGCCATCTCCTGGTACGACTGGGACCTGGCCGAATGGCAGCACGAACTCCTTGACTTTGCCAGGCGCGTGGTCGCGTTGCGACGGAATCACCGTGCATTCCGGCAGCGCTACTTTTTTGACGGCCGCCCCACTCGCGAGGGCGGCGCCCCTGATCTCGGCTGGGTAGGTCCCGACGGCCAACCGCTCACCCAGGACGAATGGAACGCCGGCTGGAGCAAAACCCTGGGGATGTACCTCTCCGGAGAGTTGCACCATGTGCCGGGCGAGCCCCTACCGGAGGCGGATGACTCGTTCCTGCTCATCCTGCACGCCGGGGACACTTCCTGTGACTTCACTCTGCCCGGCGAGCCGTTCGGCCAGGCGTACGAGGTCGTCTTCGACACCGGGGTCGACCACGAGGGCGCGATCATCCGAGCAGGCGAGGCATTGCACCTTGCCCCACGCAGTTCCGCCCTCGTGCGCGTGACGGCCTAGCGCGACGCCCGGTCCTAGCGAAGTCCCGCCGCATCCACCGGTGAGCCGGTCTCCGCTGGCAGCGTCACCAGGCCGAGTTCCACCGGGGTCACCAGACCCTCGTGGCGCGGAAGGACACGGACCGTGTAACCGAAAGGTCCGGTCCGACCAAGCGATAGTTCGCCCTCGAAGAGCCAACGGCCGCCCTCCCAGGACTCCACCGCGGAGAGTTCATCGACCTGCGGATCGACAAGTTGATCGTTGGCATCCACGCGACCGGACACCACCTGGACGACGACATCCTCCGGCATCAAGGTGCCGAGGCGCACGTGCGCGCGCAGGTGCACAGGAGCGCCAAGTGAAGGAGCATCACCCACACCCGTCGACTCCACATGCTCAACCGCGACCTGGCTCCAGGCCGCGATGACGCGAGCCTTCCATGCCGCCAACTCCTTGCCGAGCGCGAAGTCATCCGCGCTGAACGCGCGTGTGCCGATCGCGGCGGGCGTGTAGAGCCGGGTGACGTATTCACTGACCATCCGGCTCGCGAGCACCTTGGGGCCGAGCGTCTGCAGTGTGTGCCGCACGCGTTCAATCCATCGATGCGGCAGGCCATCGTCGCCCCGCTGGTAAAAGGTGGGCGCTACCTCACGCTCGATGAGGTCATAGAGCGCAGCCGCCTCGAGGTCATCACGGCGATCGACGTCGGTGAGCCCATCGGCGGACGGGATCGCCCAGCCGTTTTCGCCGTCAAACCACTCGTCCCACCAGCCGTCAAGGATGGAGAGGTTGAGTGCGCCATTCAATGCGGCCTTCATGCCCGACGTGCCGCTGGCCTCCAGCGGGCGGATCGGATTGTTCAGCCAGACATCGCAACCCGGATACAGGATCGTCGCCATCCCGATGTCGTAGTTGGGCAGGAAGACGATGCGATGGCGCACCTCGGGATCGTCGGCGAACCTCACGAGCTCTTGGATCAGGCGCTTGCCACCGTCGTCCGCCGGATGCGCCTTGCCCGCGACCACGATCTGGATCGGGCGCTCAGCGTGCAGCAACAATTCCCGCAGTCGCTCCTGGTCGCGCAGCATGAGCGTAAGTCGCTTGTACGACGGCACGCGGCGTGCGAAGCCAATCGTGAGAATGTCCGGATCGAGGACGTCATCGATCCAGCCGAGTTCGGCCTCGCTCGCGCCGCGGGTCAACCAGGAGGCACGCAGACGCTCGCGCGCGTCGGCGACGAGGTGCTCGCGCAGGATGCGCTTGACCGGCCAGATCGCATGATCGGGAATGCGACCGATCGCATCCCAGCCCTGACCCTGCTCGATGAGTTCGGGGCCCACCTCGCGGGCAGCGAGGTCGCGCACCTCACGGGCTACCCAGGTTGGCGCGTGTACGCCGTTGGTGATGGAGGTGATGGGGACCTCCGCGGAGTCGAATCCCGGCCACAGGCCGTTGAACATGCCGCGGCTGACCTGACCGTGCAGGAGGCTCACGCCGTTGGCGTGCTGAGACAGTCGCAGCCCCATGACCGCCATGTTGAACACGGCCGGGTCACCGCCGGTGTAGCTCTCGCGGCCGAGATCGAGGACGAGATCAACGGGGACGCCCTCCACGGCGTTGTCGCCCCCGAAGAAGTTCTCGATGAGTTCACGGGGGAAACGATCAATTCCGGCGGGCACGGGCGTATGCGTGGTGAAGAGCGTGCCTGCGCGCACCACCTCGAGGGCCGCGCCGAAGTCGAGGCCGCCCTCGACGAGTTCGCGAATACGCTCCAGGCCGAGGAAGCCGGCGTGCCCCTCGTTGGAGTGGAAGACCTCGGGCGCTGGCGCTCCGGTGATCTCGCAGTAGGCGCGGATGGCGCGAACGCCACCAATCCCGAGGAGGACCTCCTGCGCAAGGCGATGTTCACTACCGCCGCCGTACAGGCGATCGGTGACCTCACGCTCGGCGGCCTCATTGGCCTCAATGTCGGTATCGAGCAGCAGTAGCGCCACTCGACCCACCTGCGCGATCCACACGCGGGCGTACATCGTGCGACCGCCGGGCATACCGATAGTGATGACGACGGGCTCACCGGACGTGTCATGCAGGAGCGAGACCGGGCTGCCGTCGGGGTCGAGTACGGGGTAGGTCTCCTGCTGCCAGCCCTCACGCGACAGCGTTTGCCGGAAGTACCCCGCGCGGTAGAACAATCCAACGCCGATGATGGGGATCCCGAGATCGGAGGCCGCCTTGAGGTGGTCGCCGGCAAGGATGCCCAAACCGCCGGAGTACTGCGGCAACGCTGCGGCAATGCCGAACTCCGGGGAGAAGTACCCGATGCCGGACGGACGGTCATCCGGCTGATGCTGGAACCACGCGTCGCGATGCAGGTAGGCGTGGAGCTCATCGCGGGTACGACGTACCCACTCGACATAGTCCGGATCGGCAGCAAGTTCGTTGAGGCGTTCGGCGGGAACCTCACCGAGCATGCGGATCGGGTCGTCCCCCACCCGGTGCCACAGGTCCGGATCAATGGCAGCGAAGACATCGCGTGTCTCCGGATGCCAGGACCAGCGCAGGTTCGCGGCGAGCTCCTCAAGGGGCTGCAGCGACTCCGGCAGGACCGTGCGGACAGTGAACCGTCGAATAGCCTTCACGGCGGCCAACCTAGCGGGTGCACATGACCGGCTCGTGACGCGCATCTAAACCCGTCGGTAGGCCGAAACGACACCGATTATTGCTGGAATGCACGGGGCCCTTTCAGTCCGTTTCCAGGACATTCGGGCTTGGTGGGCGTTGGGCAAGTCCCGGGCGCGAGCGGCCCCGCGACGCCTCGTGCGCCGATAGGCTTGCGAACTATGACGCAGCGCAATCCACCGACGGTGCCCGAATTCTCCGCGGCACCCGGGGATCGCTCCGATACGCGGAGCACGGCAGCAGCGAAGAAGACCGCGGCCAAGAAGGTTGCCAAGAAGGCCGCGCCCGCCCAGAAGGCCCCGGCGAAGAAGGTCGCGCCCACAAAGAAGGTCGCGCCCGCCCAGAAGGCCCCGGCGAAGAAGGCCGCGCCCACCAAGAAGGCCGCGCCGGCGAAGAAAACCGCGCCGGCGAAGAAGGCTCCCCCGGCCACTGCCCGCGAGGCGTCGAACGCCGTGAGCACCCATGAGGCCGTGGTCCCCAACGTGTTGACCGGCCGATTCCCCATCACGGACATCTCCCCCACGGTGGAGTCCGGTCGCCGACCGGCGAAGGCCGTGGTCGGCGAGCACATCCCCGTGGTGGCGACGGCGTTCCGCGAAGGTCATGACCTGCTCGGCGTCGAAGTCGTGCTGCGCGATCCTTCGGGGCGCGAGCACATGCGTCGGCGCATGATCGATCTGGGCACCGGTGTCGACCGTTGGGGTGCCACGGTCGTTCCTGACGCCGAGGGATTGTGGACGTTCACCGTCGAGTCCTGGGGCGACCCCTGGGCAACCTGGTTGCATCGCGCCGACATCAAGGTGCCCGCGGGAATCGACATTGAGTTGGAGTTGGCTGAGGGCGCGCTCATCCTTGAGCGCGCACAGGGCGATCTCACAGCGTCGATCACCACAATGCGCAACACCGACCTTCCACCCGCGGTCCGCCTCGCCGCATCGCGGGACAAGGCCGTGGTCGACGCGACGACGACGGCCCCCATTCGCGAGCACATCACCGTGTCCGGCCCGTGGCCGCTTCTCGTTGAGCGCCGCCGAGCTCTCGTCGGATCCTGGTACGAGTTCTTCCCACGGAGTGAGGGGGCGAACGGTCGGCCACTGAAATCGGGGACCTTCCGCACCGCGATGAAGCGGCTCGACGCCATCGCGGAGATGGGCTTCGACGTGGTCTACCTCCCCCCGATCCATCCGGTCGGGCAGAAACACCGCAAGGGCCGTAACAACACGCTGACCCCCGGTGCCGGCGACCCCGGTTCCCCGTGGGCCATCGGGGCCTCAACCGGTGGCCACGACGCCATTCACCCCGACCTCGGAACCGAAAAGGACTTCGCTGCGTTCGTCGATCGCACGCGCGAACTCGGCATGGAGGTCGCCCTGGACTTCGCCCTGCAGGCCTCCCCCGACCATCCCTGGGTGGTCGATCATCCCGAATGGTTCACCACCCGCGCGGACGGGACGATCGCGTTTGCGGAGAATCCCCCGAAGAAGTATCAGGACATCTACCCCCTCAACTTCGATATCGATCCCGAGGGGCTCTACGCCGAGGTGCTGCGCCTGGTGCGGCACTGGATCACGCTCGGTGTTCGCATCTTCCGCGTCGACAATCCGCATACCAAGCCCCTGTGGGTGTGGGACCGACTCATCAGCGAGATCAACGCCGGCGACCCCGATGTCTTGTTCCTCGCCGAGGCCTTCACGCGTCCGCCGATGATGCGCGCCCTGGCCGAGGTCGGCTTCCAGCAGAGCTACACCTACTTCACCTGGCGCAATGACAAGGAGGGACTTGAGGCGTACCTCAGCGAACTCGCCGGTCCTGCGTCCGCGTATATGCGACCGAATGTCTTCGTCAACACCCCGGACATCCTCACCGAGTACCTTCAGACCGGGGGTCGGCCCGCCTTCTCCATCCGAGCGACTCTTGCGGCGACGCTCTCGCCCACCTGGGGTGTCTACTCCGGCTTCGAACTCTTTGAAAGTGCGGCGGTGCGCCCGGGCAGTGAGGAGTACCTCGACTCCGAAAAATTCGAATACCGACCCCGCGACTGGGCAGCCGCTGAGGCCGAGGGCCGCACCCTCGCCCCGTACATCACCACGTTGAACGACATTCGTCGGCGGCTCGCACCGCTGCAGGATCTGCGGAGTCTGCGCTTCCATCACACCGACGATCCGTCAATCATCGCCTACTCCAAACAGGTGGGCAACGAGATCGCCCTCGTCGCGTGCACCCTCGATCCTCACCACGTGCACGAGACCACGGTGTGGTGGGACATGCCGGCACTCGGCATGGACTGGTCCGACCGCTTCATTGCGCACGATCACGTCACCGGTCAGACCTTCAGTTGGGGCCAGGCCACCTACGTCCGTTTCGATCCCGACTTCACGGTCGGCCATATCGTCGAGGTGCGCCCATCATGAGCAAGCAGGACAAGGCGCCAAAGGCGCCCAAGCCGGTCAAGGTCGACACGGCCGAACTCGATCGCATCGTCGACGGTGCGCACTACAGCCCCCACTCGGTCCTTGGGCCGCACGTCGGCAAGAACGCTGTCACGCTGCGCGTCCTGCGACCGATGGCTGAGGCCGTGGTCGCGGTCGTCGGGGATGAGAGCATCGCGCTCAAGCACGAGCACCGCGGCGTCTGGGTGGGACTCCTGCCCGGAACCGACGTACCGGACTACCGCCTCGATGTGACCTACGGCGGTGAGGTCATCCCCGCGGATGACCCCTACCGATTCCTGCCCACACTGGGCGAACTCGATCTCCACCTCATCTCCGAGGGCCGACACGAGGAACTGTGGAAGGTGCTCGGCGCCCACCTGCACACCTATTCGAGTCTGCACGGCGACATCACGGGCGTGTCCTTCGCCGTGTGGGCCCCCAATGCCCAGGGCGTTCGTGTCACCGGGAGCTTCAATCACTGGGATAGCCAGGCGCATCCAATGCGCAGCCTCGGCTCGACCGGTGTCTGGGAACTGTTCATCCCCGACATTGGCGACGGCACGGTCTACAAGTTCTCCATCCTGGGCAAGGACGGTGTGTGGCGCGAGAAGGCCGATCCCTTTGCCTTCGCGACCGAGGTGCCGCCGGCAACGGGCTCGGTGGTCTACACGTCGCACTACACCTGGGGCGATAGTGCCTGGCTGAAAAATCGCTACCGGTCCGATCCGCTCCATCAACCGATGTCGACGTACGAGGTGCACCTGGGCTCGTGGCGTCCTGGTTTGGACTATCGGCAGTTGGCCGAGGAGTTGACGGCGTACGTCGTTGAGCAGGGCTTCACCCACGTGGAGTTCCTCCCGGTGGCAGCGCATCCCTTCGCCGGGTCCTGGGGCTACCAGGTGACGTCGTACTTCGCACCCACCCCGCGGTTCGGCAGCCCCGACGACCTGCGCTACCTCATCGACCGCCTCCACCAGGCGGGCATCGGCGTCATCATCGACTGGGTCCCTGCGCACTTCCCTCGTGACGAGTGGGCCCTGGCGCGCTTCGATGGGACGCCGCTGTATGAGAACGCCGATCCGCAGCGCGGTGAACATCCTGACTGGGGCACCTACATCTTCGACTTCGGCCGCACCGAGGTGCGCAACTTCCTCGTTGCTAACGCGGTGTATTGGCTGGAGGAATACCACGTCGATGGCCTACGCGTAGACGCCGTCGCCTCGATGCTCTACCTCGACTACTCGCGCGAACCTGGGCAGTGGACGCCGAACCAGTTCGGTGGTCGCGAAAACCTTGACGCTGTTGCGTTCCTCCAAGAGATGAACGCGACGGTCTACAAGCGCGTGCCCGGCATTGTCACGATCGCCGAGGAGTCGACTGCGTGGCCCGGTGTCACGCGACCGACGTACCTCGGCGGCCTCGGTTTTGGCCTGAAGTGGAATATGGGCTGGATGCACGATTCGCTCGGCTACATGCAGCGTGAGGCAATCCATCGCCAGTACCACCACAACGAGATGACCTTCTCGATGATGTATGCCTACAGCGAGCACTTTGTGCTTCCCCTCTCGCACGACGAGGTAGTTCACGGCAAGGGTTCGCTCATCGAGCGCATGCCCGGCGATCGCTGGCAGGAGTTGGCGAACCTTCGCGCCTACATGGGATTCATGTGGTCGCATCCGGGACGCAAGCTGCTGTTCATGGGTGCGGAGTTCGCCCAGTCGGCGGAGTGGAACGCCGATGCCGGGCTGGACTGGTGGCTGCTCCAATACGACGAGCACCAGGGCATCTCACGGGCCGTAGCGCAGATCAACCGGATCTACACCGAGACGCCGGCCCTCTGGCAGCGCGATGACGACCCTTCAGGCTTCGAGTGGATCGATGCCAACGATGCCGAGGCGAACATCTTCAGTTGGATTCGCTGGGACGACGACGGCAATCCGCTCGTGAGTGTGGCCAACATGTCGCCGGTGCCGCGGCAGGGGTATCGCATCGGGCTTCCCCAGGGTGGTGTGTGGGCCGAGGTTCTCAACACCGATGCCACCGAGTTCGGCGGGGGTGGCGTCGGCAACATGGGCGCCGTACACGCCGAACGCATCGAGTGGCACGGCCGACCCTCGAGCGCCGAAATGACGCTGCCGCCCCTGGCGACTATCTGGCTGCGGCCGGTCTAGAAAAGGGCGGAGGCGAGGGATACTCTCGCGGGCTGCACAGCCGGGTCATCGCCGGCCATGGCGAAGAGTTCGAGAAGCCGCTGACGTGCGGCCTCCCGCTCGTCACCAGCCGTCGCCTTGACCTCGGCGATCAGCGCAGCGAACGCCGTGGCCCAATCGCCCTCGGCCGCCGCGACATCGGCGTCGCGAAAGGCACCGGACTCACCCCCGGACTCCAACCGAACCTGCAACTCGCACATTGCCAGGCCTGCCTGCGCGTCAGCATCGACCGGTGACTGCGCGAGCACTGCGCGGTAGGCGTCCGCCGCCGCCGCCCAGTCTCCCGCCTCGATGGCGTCAAAAGCCGCGTTAAAGCGCGGGTCGTCGGGCTCCTCCACCTCGCCAGCGGCCTCGGTCACATCCTCCGCATCCGGCTCACTAGCCGCGAGCGTGCCCTTGACGCCGTTCTCGGCGGCAACCCGCAACAACTCATCAAGCACCTGCCGGATCTGCGGCTCGGGATACGCGCCCTGGAATAGTGGAACTGGCTGCCCGGCGATGACCCCGAAGACGCTGGGGATCGACTGCACCTGAAACGCCGCCGCAATCTGCTGCTCGGCATCGACATCGACTTTGGCCAACACGAAGCGGCCCGCGTATTCGGCGGCAAGCGACTCCAATATCGGTGACAGCGTCTTGCAGGGGCCGCACCAGGATGCCCAGAGGTCGAGGACGACCGGGACGGTCTGGCTCTGGATGATGACGTCGCGTTCGAAGGTGGCCTCGGTCACATCAATGACGACTCCCGCCGGAGCGCTCGACATGGCGGTCGAGCGCCTTTGCTCGGCCTCGCGCTGACTCGCAAGGGCTCCGAGGTCGACGGCTCCGCGCAGGGACAGGGAGGGCTGGTCAGTCACGCTCCCATCCTGTCATCCTCGGCCGCCAAGCGCGCTGCTGCCTCGTAGGGGGTCATCGAGCCCTCAGCGACAGCGTGAACGTCGGCCGCACCCTCCCCCAGCATCTGTTCCTCCAGACGCGCGCGCACGCCACCCAAGGCGAGGGCCAACACCTCGCCGCGGGCACGTTGCCGACGGCGCATGGCCAGGTGATCTCCTTCATCGAGCCAGACACGTCGTTCATCGAGCGCAGCAACCAGATCGTCCACCTGCCCCTGCGCAGCGACCGACGTCACCACCACCGGCCGCCAGCCGTCGCGATCACCCCCCAACTGCAGCATGTTGCGCACCTCGCGCACCGTATTGGCCGCCCCATCGCGGTCGGCCTTGTTGACGCACAGGATGTCGCCGATCTCCAGAATTCCGGCCTTGGCTGCCTGAATGCCGTCCCCCATACCCGGCGCCAGCAGCACCACCGTGGCATCCGCGGTTGCTGCGACATCCACCTCGGATTGACCGACGCCGACCGTTTCTACCAGCACGACGTCGAAACCCGCCGACTCCAGCACTCGCACGGCCTGCTGAGTGGCCGCGGCCAGTCCACCGAGTTGACCGCGGGAGGCCATCGAGCGGATGTAGACACCGGAGTCGCCCGCGTGCTCCTGCATCCGAATGCGATCGCCGAGCAACGCGCCACCGGTGAAGGGCGAACTCGGATCGACCGCGAGGACCGCGACGCGCTGCCCACGCTCCCGGTACGCCGTCACCAGCGCATTCGTCGCCGTCGACTTGCCCACGCCGGGCGCTCCGGTCACTCCTACGACGTACGCCGAACCGCCGCCGCGCAGTGCCGCGAGCATCTCGGGCAGGTGTGGTGAGCCATCCTCCACCATGGAGATCAGGCGCGCGATCGCGCGGGCCTCGCCTGCGCGAGCCCGATCGACGAGGTCGACGACCGACTCGGTCACGCCGTCGGCACGCTCACGATCAATGCATCGCCCTGGCCGCCGCCACCGCACAGGGCCGCAGCACCCACACCGCCGCCGCGGCGACGCAGTTCATGGGCCAAGTGCAGGACGATGCGGGCACCCGACATTCCGATGGGATGGCCCAGGGCAATGGCGCCCCCGTTTACGTTGACGACGGACTCGTTGAGCCCCAGCTGCTTCGTCGACACCAGACCCACCGCCGCGAACGCCTCGTTGATCTCGATGACATCCAGATCAGAGGGGGAAATGCCTTGCTTCTCGCAGGCACGCTCGATCGCGCGCGCAGGCTGCTCGTGCAGGGACGCATCCGGACCGGCGACGACACCGTGCGCACCGATCTCGGCGAGCCACGACAGGCCCAACTCCTCGGCCTTGGCCTTGCTCATCACGATGACCGCGGCGGCTCCGTCGGAGATTAGCGAGGCATTGCCCGCGGTGATGGTGCCCTCCTTGGCGAAGGCGGCACGGAGTTTGCCCAGTGACTCGACCGTCGTGTCAGCCCGGATGCCCTCGTCCTCGCTGACGACGATGGGGTCACCCTTGCGCTGCGGGATGGACACCGGGACGATCTCCTCGGCGAAGACGCCGGCCGCCTGAGCGGCCGCGGCGAGTTGATGGGACCGTGCCGAGAAGGCGTCCTGCTCCTCGCGGGTCAATCCGTAGCGCGCGTTGTAGCCCTCGGTCGCCTCGCCCATCGCGCACTGATCGAACGCGCAGGTGAGCCCGTCGAAGGCCATCGAGTCGATCATCTTCCAGTCGCCGTACTTCACGCCTTCGCGCGACCCCACGAGAAGGTGCGGGGCATTCGTCATCGACTCCATTCCGCCAGCAACCACGATGTCGAACTCACCGGCCCGGATCAGTTGATCAGCTAGGGCGATGGCGTCGAGACCCGACAGACACACCTTGTTGATCGTGAGCGCAGGCACGTCCATGCCGATACCGGCCTTGACCGCCGCCTGACGGGCAGTCATCTGACCGGTTCCGGCCTGCAACACCTGGCCCATGATGACGTAGTCGACCTGGTCCGGGGCCACACCGGCGCGCTCCAGCGCACCCGCAATGGCCACGCCGCCCAGATCCGCCGCGCTCATGGACTTCAGCGAACCGAGCAGTCGACCCATAGGGGTCCTGGCTCCGGCGACGATCACGGACATGGCGACCTCCTGGACGGGCCCCGCGGCCCCCTTGCGACGATGGAACCACCCTAGCGAGGAGAAGGCATGCACGAGGCACAGGCCGCGCTCGGCCCCATCATCACCCGAATCGACCACATCGGTATCGCCGTACCTGATCTCGACGCGGCCATCGAGTTCTATGGCCATGCCTTTGGCATCCCCGTGGTTCACGAGGAGATCAACGAGGAGCAGGGTGTCCGAGAGGCCATGCTCGCCGTCGGCGACAGCCACCTCCAACTCCTCGCCCCGCTCCACCCCGAGTCGACGATCGGCAAGTTCCTCGACACGCGTGGACCGGGCATCCAGCAGGTGGCCTTCGGCGTCAACGACGTCGAAGAGGCCGCGGAGCGACTTCGCGCGGCCGGCGTACGCGTGCTCTACCCGCAGGCCAAGCGCGGCACCGCCGGCTCGCTCGTCAACTTCGCGCACCCGGCCGACTGCGGGGGTGTCCTCGTCGAACTCGTCCAGGCCGCCCCCGACCAGTCCGGGGACCACTGACGGTGTGCCTACGCCGGCTGCTCGTCCCCCTCATCCTCGTCGGAGTCTTGGTCTTCGCGCTCTACTGGGCGCGTTCCCAGGGCTACATCACCTGGTAACACCGGCTACCATGAACGAGCGTTAACGCGGCACTCCGTTCCCCCACACAAGGAGAATCCATGGACGCCATTCGCGATGCGATCGTGTCGGGGCAGGCCAGCGCTGAGGACTTCGCCGCGCTGCCCATCCCTGAGTCCTACCGCGGGATCACCGTCCACAAGAACGAGGTCGACATGTTCGACGGGATGGAGTCCCGCGACAAAGACCCGCGGCGCTCCCTCCACCTCGACGATGTCCCGGTGCCCGAACTTGGCCCGGGCGAGGCGCTCATCGCCGTCATGGCCAGTTCCATCAACTACAACTCGGTCTGGACCTCGATCTTCGAGCCGGTCTCGACCTTTGGGTTCCTAGAGCGCTACGGCCGCAGCCACGAGATGGCCAAGCGGCACGACCTGCCCTATCACGTGATCGGATCAGACGCGGCCGGCGTCGTGTTGAGGGTGGGACCGGGCGTCAACACGTGGAAGCCCGGCGACGAGGTGGTCGCGCACTGCCTATCAGTCGAGCTGGAGAGCCCACTGGGCCACAACGACACCATGTTGGATCCGGAGCAGCGCATCTGGGGCTTCGAGACGAATTTCGGTGGCCTGGCCGAGGTGGCGCTGGTCAAGGCCAACCAGCTGCTACCCAAGCCCAAGCATCTGACATGGGAGGAGGCCGCCTCCCCCGGTCTCGTCAACTCAACCGCCTACCGTCAACTCGTTTCCCGCAATGGCGCGGGTATGAAGCAGGGCGACGTGGTCCTCATCTGGGGAGCCTCCGGCGGCCTGGGGTCTTATGCGACCCAGATGGCGGTCAACGGCGGCGCGATTCCCATCTGTGTCGTCTCCAGCCCGGAGAAGGCTGATCTGTGTCGCGCGATGGGCGCCGACCTCATCATCGATCGGCGGGCGGAGGACTACCGTTTCTGGAAGGACGACACCACCCAGGACCCTAAGGAGTGGCAGCGCCTGGGCAAGCGGATCCGCGAGCTCACCGGCGGTGACGACGTCGACATCGTCTTCGAACATCCCGGGCGCGAAACCTTCGGTGCCAGCGTCTACGTCACCCGCAAGGGCGGCACCATCGTCACCTGCGCGTCCACCAGCGGCTACATGCACGAGTACGACAACCGCTACCTGTGGATGAACCTCAAGCGCATCGTAGGGTCCCACTTCGCGAACTACCGGGAGGCCTACGAGGCCAATCGGCTCATCAGTCGGGGCCTCATCCACCCGACCCTGTCCAAGACCTTCCCACTCGAGCAGACCGGTGAGGCCGCCTACGAGGTGCATCGCAACCTCCACCAGGGCAAGGTCGGCGTGCTGGCGCTGGCCCCTGAGGCCGGCCTCGGGGTCCGCGACGAGGAGTTCCGGGCGCGACACCTGACCGAGATCAACCGCTTCGCCGGGGCTTGAGCGCCCTCCCCCACGTACGATGACCCGGGCCGGCAAATCGCGGGACACGGAACCGGGGAGAGGGGCGACGGTGGCGACCGACCAGATCACCGATCGCCGTCCCTGGCATCTGGACCGCGGCCGCAAGGCCGGCGAGATGGGCTACCTGCCCGGCCTGGACGGCGTACGCGCACTCGCCGTGCTCGGGGTGCTGTTCTACCACGGCGACCAGACCTGGATGCGTGGCGGCTTCCTCGGCGTCGATGTCTTCTTCGTCCTGTCCGGCTTCCTCATCACGACCTTGATCGTCGAGGAATTCGATCGGTCGGGCCGGGTGGACTTCAAGCAGTTCTACATCCGACGCGCCCGCCGGCTGCTCCCCGCCCTCATCCTCGTCCTCATCGTGGTCGGGGCGGCCACCGCCTTCATCTACCGCGACTCCGCGGCCTCGTTCCGTGCGGACGCCCTCGCGTCGTTGTTCTACGTCACCAACTGGTGGTACATCGTCGCGGACCAGTCGTACTTTGAGGCCATCGGCCGACCGGCCTTCCTGCAGCACCTGTGGTCTTTGGCAGTCGAAGAGCAGTTCTATCTGATCTGGCCCGCTATCGCCGTCGTGCTCATGCGCTGGCGCGGACGACGCGGGGTGTTCTGGGTCGCCCTCGGCGGCTCGATCCTGTCGACGCTGTGGATGATTTTCCTGTCCGTCTCCAACGGCTTCCCGCTCGAGGCCGATCCCAGCCGTGCGTACTTCGGCACCGATACCCACGTCATGGGCCTGCTCCTGGGCGCCGCCCTGGCGATGGTCTGGCGCCCCGGTCGACTCTCCACGCGTCTCACGGTGGGCGCGCGGGCCATCATCACGGCAATCGGCGCCGCAGCACTCTTCGGTGTCATCTGGTTCTTCTGGCAGGTCGGCGAGTACTCCCCGTTCATGTACCGGGGTGGCTTCCTCATCCTGTCCGTGCTCGTGGTCATCCTCATCGCGGCCGCAAGCCACCCGGGCGCGCCCTTCGGTCGCGTGATCGGCTCCCAGCCGTGGCGCTACATCGGCCAGCGGTCCTACGGCCTGTACCTATGGCACTGGCCGATCTTCGTCATCACCCGTCCCGTCCTGGACATCCCCCTTGAGGGATTCGCCAACCTCGCGCTGCGTCTCGGGCTCACCTTCGTCGTCGCAGAACTCTCCTACCGCTACGTTGAGATTCCCATTCGTCGTGGCGCCATCGGCCGCTTCTTCACCCAGTGGCGCGAAGCCGATCCAGAGGACCGCGCGTACCTTGGTCGGCGGGTACTCGCGGGCAGTGCCGTCTCTATTGCCGCTCTCGGCCTGATCGGTGCCGGCCTCGCCACCGCCAAGCCCGCCGAGGAACAGATCCCCGATGACGTCGCCGCGGCCATCGGCATTGACGATGGCGGTCCCTCCGAGCGACTCATCGATGATCCGACCAGCAGCACCGGTCCGACGCCTGCCCCGTCATCGACGACCGACGGGTCAGGCTCGTCCTCGACGAAGCCCACGGGGCAGACCTCGAAGGACGGTTTGCCCATCAACGAGAACGGTGCGGTCACCGCGATCGGCGACTCGGTGATGCTGGGCATCGCCGATCAACTCATCGCCAAAATCGACCAGACTCAGGTGGATGCCGAAGTGAGTCGCCAGGCTTCCGGGGTCCTTGAGCGGGTGCAAAAGCTAACCAAGAAGGGGTTGTTGGCCCCCACGGTTGTCATCCACACCGGCACCAACGGCATCGTCACGGAGGACCAACTCCGCGAGATGCTCGACATCCTCAGCGATCGCGAACGTGTCGTGATCGTCAACACCAATGTGCCTCGGCCCTGGATGGAACCGAACAACGAACTCATCGCCGTGGTTGTCCAGGACTACCCCAACGCCGTTGTCGCCGACTGGTATTCGGTGTCGGTCGACAACCCGGAGTACTTCGTCAGTGACGGGACGCACCCGCAGTGGCCCAGCGGCATCAAGGCTTTCGTCCGCGAAATCATGCGCGGCGTGGGCCTGGACGCCTAGCCCCCACCACACCCGCTGAGTGGCGCGTTGTTGACGGTTTTCCCGCCGAAAACCGTCAACAACGCGCCACTCAACGAGGGTTTGCGAGGGTGAGGAGCGCTGCGGCAACCTCCGCTGGCACCTCCAGCGGCGTGAGATGACCGGCCTCGGGAATGACGATCAACTGAGCATGTGGGGCCGCGTCGATCATGAGGTCCTGCTCGGGCAGCGGGCTCATCGTGTCCTCGTCGCCCACCACCACCAGGACCGGAACCGTGAGGCTCGACAGAACCTCGCGTGAATCCGGTCGGGCCGCCATCGCACGCTGCGCCCAGGCCACGCTCGCACCGGATGCCCGCGCGAGGGAGTCCTCTACACGCCTCACCACGTCCGGTCGCCCAGACCTCGACGTCGCGCCGAGGAGCCCCTCGACCATGCCGGCCGACCAGTCGCCACCGCTCTCGGCTAGGGCCGCGATGCGTTCGCGCTTCGCCCGGGCGGCCGACGCGTCGTCGGTGGCCTTGGTGTCGACCAGGGCCAGAGCCGTGACGAGGTCCGGTCGGTCCCGCGCAATGCCGAAGGCGACGTACCCGCCCATGGAGCAACCCACCACGATGGCCGGCTCATCGTCGAGGCGAGGCAGGACATCGTCAATGAGGCGGTCAAGGTCTGGCTCGCCGGCAGGAAGTGCCGTGGCGCCAAACCCGGGAAGATCCGCAGCGATGACCTCGTGACCGGCCTCACGCAAGACCGCGGCCACGTCGTCCCACATCCCGGCATCAAACGGGAAGGCATGCAGCAATAGATATCGAACCATTCCGTCACCCTCTCGGAGGACAGCCCGACCTACGGCATGGCCGAGAGGCCGCCGTCGACGACGAGGACCTGACCGGTCATGAACGACGCCGCACTCGACGCCAGGAAGACTGCCGGCTCGGCGATCTCCTCGACGCGGCCCCAGCGCTGCATGGGCACGCGCGACAAGGTGCCGCGCTCAGCGTCATCGCTGGCGCGCAGGAAGTCGGTGAGATCGGTCTCGATCCAGCCGGGCACGAGGGCGTTGACGCGCACGCCCATCCACGCCGTCTCGATCGCGAGCGATTGGGTCAACGAGATCACCGCCGCCTTCGAGGCCGCATAGTGCGCCATGGTGGGTGCACCGCGCAGGCCCGCCACAGACGACACATTGATGATCGAGCCGCCCCCATCGGCGGAGATGGCCGGGAGTGCCTCCTGGGTGATATGCACCGTCGAGTCGAGATTGAGCCGCATCGTCTTCTCCCAGCCGCTCATCCGCATCTGCGCCACCGGGATCGAGAAGGAGTTGCCACCGGCGTTGTTCACCAGGATGTCCAAGCCCCCGAGCGTCTCGATCGCCTGCGTGACGGCGGCCCGCGTCGAGTCGGCATCGAGGATGTCGGCGGTCACGACTGCGGAACGACGTCCCAGGGCCTCGATCTCGCCCGCGACCTCGGCGAGCAGATCGGCGTTGCGCGCCAGAATGGCCACGTCCGCACCGGCCGCGGCGTACGCGAGCGCGATACCGCGGCCGATCCCTCGCGATGCTCCGGTCACCAGGGCTCGCTTGCCGGTCAGGTCAAAGGTCATAAGTCCGACCACCTCTCCATCGGTCCTTCCCGTACCGCCCGGTCGGCCGGCCACTCCCAGACTAGAGGTGGCAGATCGGGGCGCAATCGCGTCACCACCTCGCCCAGCACTCGGCGGACCGCGGGCTCGCCCACCCACAGGTGCCCCATGCCCTCACCGACGACGATCTCGGCGCGAGGTACGACGGCAAAGCGTTCGCGCGCCTCCTCGGGCTGCAGATAGTCGTCGTTCTCGGGGACCAAACACACCATCGGTGTGACCACGGCATTCCAGGCGGCCAGTTCCTCCGCGGTCGTGTAGCGCAACGGGGGGGACACCGCGATCACGCCCTCCGGTGCCAGGGTGCGTCCGTGTCGCAGGACGACGTCACTGCCGAAGGACCAGCCGAGCAGCCAGGGATTGGGCAGTCCCTGGGCGCGGGCCCAGTCCACAGCCGCAGTGAGATCAAGTCCCTCCGCCGTGGATCCGTCGAAGGCACCCTCGCTGGTCCCGGCCGCCGACGTCGTACCGCGGGTGTTGAAGCGCACCACGGCGATGTCGGCGAGGGCGGGAAGTCGCCAGGCGGCTTTGCGCAGCAGATGGCTGTCCATCATGCCGCCGTGCGTCGGCAGCGGATGTGCACAGACCAACGTCGCCCTTGCGGGGCGCCCTTGCGGCCGGGCGACCTCCCCGACGAGTCGGAGCCCATCGGCCGTCGTCAGGGTGAGCGGACGGCGCTCGGCCGGCAGGACGCTGGTGGCGCGGATTTCCTCGCCGTCACTCATCGAGCCGGTCCTCGGCGATTGCGTGCCTTCCAGCACGGGGTGTGCCAGTGGCGTCGATCCTCGATGCCCCGATCAGCCGGCCACGCGACGATGTGCGGGGTCGCGGGCATGATCTGCTGATCGCATCCGGGACAGCGATACGGCTTCGTCGACGACGACCCGGTGATAGGTCGGACGTACCAATCCCCATCAGGATGCTCCTCGAGCACGTCGGGGCGTGTGGTTGCCGGCTTGCGGGCCGGTCGGCGTCGTCCCACCCGCTACTCGTAGGTGCGGAAGCCGCGGCCGGTCTTGCGCCCGAGATAGCCGGCGGTCACCAGATGCTCCAACCGCGGGGCGGGCGCGAAGCCACGTTCGCGGAATTCCCGGTAGAGCGTCTGCTGGATCGCGAGCGAAACATCGAGCCCCACGACGTCAAGCAACTCGAACGGGCCCATGGGGTAGCCGCAGCCCTTCTTCATCGCAAGGTCGATGTCATCGGCGGAGGCGTAGTTCGCCTCCAGCATCCGGATAGCGTCATTCAGGTAGGGGAAGAGAAGCGCATTGACAATGAAGCCGGCGCGGTCACCACAGAGCACCGCATGCTTTCCCGAACGGCGAGCAACATCAAGTGCGGTCGCCACCGTCGTCGGCGATGTCGACACGGTGTTCACCACCTCGACCAGCTTCATCACCTGCGCGGGATTGAAGAAGTGCAGCCCGACAACATCGGCAGGCCGCGTGGTCACCGCCGCAAGGTCGACGACCGGCAGGCTCGAGGTCGTCGTCGCGAGAATCGCGCCGGGACGGCAGATCTCATCGAGGTTTTCGAACAGTGCCGTCTTCACGCTGAGTTCTTCGACGACCGCCTCGACGACGAGGTCGACATCGGCAAGATCCTCGAGTCGTGTCGAGCCGGTGATCCGGGCACGAATGACATCACGCGCGTCGGCCTCGAGCTTGCCGCGCTGCACCGCCTTCTCCAACGACTTGTCGATGGCGCCCACCGCGCGGGACAGGCTGGATTCAGAACGGGCGACCAGGGTGACATCGAAGCCACCCTTGGCAAGCACCTCGGCGATCCCCGTCGCCATCGTGCCCGAGCCCACCACACCCACGCGCTGCACCGGTAGCGGGTCGACTGCCGGTCCGGATATCTCGGCCGCACCGTCATCAACGATCTCGGGCGATCCGGGAGCGGCGTAGGTGTAGAAGCCACGACCAGTCTTGCGCCCTCGCAGGCCAGCGGTCACCATCTGCTTGATGATCGGGGACGGTGCGTGCAGGCGATCGCGACCCTGCTTGTACATCGTGTCCAAGATCTCGTACGCCGTATCCAGGCCGATGAGGTCGAGCAGGGCGAGCGGCCCCATGGGATATCCGCAGCCGAGGCGCATCGCCGCGTCGATGTCCTCGCGTGAGGCGTAGCGGGCTTCATACATCGACACCGCGTGATTGAGGTAGCCGAAGAGCAGGGCGTTGGCGATGAAGCCGGCTCGGTCACCGATGACCACCGGCTCCTTGCCGAGCGAGCGGGCCATCTCCTCAAGCGCGTCGACCACATCCTGGGAGGTCACGACGGTGCGCACGACCTCGACGAAGGCCTGCACCGGTGCGGGATTGAAGAAGTGCAGACCCGCCACCTGAGCCGGCCGACCCGTGGCAACCGCGATCTCGGTAACGGACAGCGACGAGGTGTTAGAGGCGAGGATGGCGTGCGGCGGTGTGATGGCGTCCAACCGACCGAACAGTTCACGCTTGAGATCAAGGTCCTCGGGGATCGCCTCGACCACCAAATCGACCGCGGACAGATCTTCGAGTGCGGTCGTGAAGGTGATGCGATCGAGAATCGCGCCGCGCTCATCCTCGGTCAACTTCCCGCGGGTGACAGCACGCTGCGTCGAGCCGGAGATGGATGCGCGTCCATGCTCCAGTGCGTCCTGATCAGTTTCGACAGCGACAACGCGATAGCCGTGCCGGGCGCAGACCTCCGCGATCCCCGCTCCCATCGTGCCCAGACCAACAACGCCTACCGTGCTCATCTCCATGCCGTTAGTCTCCCATCACCGAATTCAGAACAGTCGTGAGTCCGGGTCGTCGCTTCCCCGCATGGCCGCGTAGTCAAGAACGACGCAGCGAATACCGCGGTCCTCGGCCAAAGTCCGGGCCTGCGGCTTGATCTCCTGCGCCGCAAAGATCCCCGTCACCGGTGACAGGAGTGGGTCGCGATTGAGCAAATCGAGATAGCGGGTCAGCTGCTCCACGCCATCAATCTCGCCACGACGCTTGATCTCCACAGCCACCGAGGCGCCCCGGTCATCCCGGCACAGCAGATCGACCGGGCCGATCGGCGTCGGGTACTCACGGCGTACCAGCGACCAGCCAGCCCCCAGGGTCTCCACCTGCTCGGCCAGCAGCTTCTGCAGGTGCGCTTCCACCCCGTCCTTGACTAGCCCGGGGTCGATACCGAGGTCGTGCTGCGAATCGTGGTGCACCTCGTGCAGGCGCACGGTCAACGTCTCGCCCGCCTTGTTCGTCACTACCCAGGTCTCGCTGACCTCGCCGTCGGCTTCACTCACCGTGAGCGCGCACGGTGGACTCATCCAATTCAGGGGCTTGTAGGAGCCGCCGTCCGCGTGCACGAGGACCGATCCATCAGCCTTGACCATGAGCACGCGAGTCGCTTCGGGCAGGTGCGCCTCCAGGCGACCGGCGTAATCCACCGAGCAGCGCGCCACAACCAAGCGCATTTAGCCGACCTTTGCTGGCGTGAGCCCGCGGGCCGTCCGAACATGCTCCACGATGCGACGCATGATCGCCGTGGCGTCGTAGTCCTTGGGGGTGAAGACATCCGCGACGCCGAGGGCGAGGAGGCGATCGGCGTCGGCCGGCGGGATGATCCCGCCCACGACGACTACGGCGTCAGTCAGTCCTGCCGCGTGCATGCCTTCGACAATGCGCGGGACGAGTTCGAGGTGGGCTCCGGAGAGCACGGAGATGCCGACGACGTCGACGTCCTCCTCGACCGCTGCTGCGACGATCTGCTCCGGTGTGAGCCGAATGCCCTGATAGATGACCTCGAATCCAGCATCGCGTGCGCGGACGGCGATCTGTTCGGCGCCATTGGAGTGACCGTCGAGGCCCGGTTTGGCGACGAGGAAACGCAGCCGCGAGCCAAGTTCCTCCTCAGTGCGGCGTACCTCCTCGCGCACTCCGGCGAGACCGGGCTGGTCTGCCGCATGACCCGCGGCTCCGCTCACACCGGTCGGTGCGCGGAATTCGCCAAAGATCTCGCGGAGGACATCGGCCCACTCCCCCGTCGTCACCCCTGCGCGGGCGCACTCGATGCTGAGGGGGACCAGGTTGGTCGACGTCTGCGCGGCCGCCCGCAGGGCGTCCAAGGTCGCTTGGGCCCGCGATTCATCGCGTTGGGCTCGCCAGGCCCGCACACCGTCGATGGCCCGCTCGGCCACATCGGCATCCACCGTCTGAATCGCCCCGTCGAGATCGGCGAGCATGGGATTGGGCTCGGTCTCCACATGTGCGTTGAGCCCCACGATGGTGTCCTCGCCCGACTCGATGCGGGCCCGGCGGGCCGCATGCGCCTTGACCAGTTCGGCCTTCATGTAGCCACTCTCTACCGCGGCCACCGCACCACCGTCGGCGAGAACGCGATCGAGTTCGGCGCGGGCATCAGCGACCATCTGAGCGACCGCCGACTCGATGACGGTGCTCCCGCTGAAGATGTCGTCGTACTCGAGCAGGTCGCTCTCCTCCGCGAGAACCTGCTGAATCCGCAGCGACCACTGCTGGTCCCAGGGCCGGGGCAACCCGAGGGCCTCGTTCCACGCCGGGAGCTGGATCGCGCGCGCACGGGCGTCTTTGGAGAGCGTGACCGCCAGCATCTCGAGGACGATGCGCTGGATGTTGTTCTCCGGCTGCGCCTCGGTAAGACCCAGCGAATTGACCTGGACTCCGTAGCGGAATCGTCGTTGGTTGGGATCGGTCACGCCGTAGCGGTCCCGCGTGATTTCATCCCACAGCGCCACGAAGGCACGCACCTTGCACATTTCCTCGATGAAGCGGACCCCGGCGTTCACAAAGAAGGAGATGCGGCTGACCACCTCGCCGAACCGATCCGGTGGGACCACGCCCGAGTCCCGCACCGCGTCGAGTACGGCGATCGCCGTGGCAAGGGAGAAGGCGATCTCTTGGACGGGAGTCGCCCCCGCCTCCTGGAGGTGGTAACTACAGATGTTGGTTGGATTCCACTTCGGTGCGTGCTCCACGGTGTGCACCACCATGTCGGTGATGAGGCGCAGCGACGGGCCGGGCGGGAAGACATAGGTGCCCCGACTGAGGTACTCCTTGATGATGTCGTTCTGCGTGGTCCCCTGGAGTGTGGATTCCGGGACACCCTGCTCCTCCGCGGCGACGACGTACAGGGCGTAGAGCCACATCGCCGTGGCGTTGATCGTCATCGAGGTGTTCATCTCGCCGATCGGGATGTCCTCGAGCAGGGCACGCATATCGCCGAGATCGGCAACCGGCACCCCGACGCGACCCACCTCACCCTCGGCCATCGGACTGTCCGGGTCGTAGCCGGTCTGCGTCGGCAGGTCGAAGGCGATGGAAAGACCCGTCTGCCCCTTGGCGAGGTTGCGCCGGTAGAGAGCATTGGACTCGGCGGGCGACGAATGCCCGGCGTAGGTCCGCATGAGCCACGGACGATCCTTGGGGCGAGGCACGAGATAAGCCTACTGGTCAGTAGGTCCGGTGGCGGCCCGAGCCAACCTGCCCCACGATGTTCCCGTGGCGAACTCCTACTCCTACATCGTGGGCCCGCTCATGGCGTTCGCCTTCCTCGGCGTGCTCATCCTGCTGCTGCGCTGGGCCTTTCGTCGTGGCGGCTCCGTCGTGGCCGCCCCCGCCCGTCCCGGCAAGGAGGACGATTACGGCGTGCTCGTCTCTGTGGCGAGCCCCCCGACGTACATCGAGGGAGAGATCTCCCGGCAGACCCTGGAGGCCGCGGGGATTCGCGCCACACTCGCGAAGACCCTCGATGGCCCCCGGCTCATGGTCTGGCCGCAGGATGCCGATAAGGCACGGGCGGCCCTCAGCCCGGGATCGGGACGCGGCTGATCTGGGCGCCGAGGCGGACCAGGTCGTCCACAAAGCCCGCATAACCGCGATCGATGTGATGTACCTCGTGCACGGAGGTGACACCCTCGGCGACGAGTCCGGCAAGGACCAACCCAGCTCCGGCACGGATGTCGGTGGCCTCGACGGGCGCTCCGCTGAGTTGATCACGCCCGCGTACTAGCGCGTGGTGACCCTCCGTCTGGACGTCGGCCCCGAGTCGCACGAGTTCGTGCACGAAGCGAAAGCGCGCCTCGAAGAGGTTCTCCGTGACGAGAGCCGTCCCCTGCGCCACAGCGTTCAGGGCAATGAACTGCGGTTGCAGGTCGGTGGGGAATCCCGGATAGGGCAGCGTCACGATGTCGACCGCCGCCGGACGACGGTCCATGCGGACGTGGAGGCCGTCGTCGATCTCGGTGACGTCGGCGCCCGCAGTGCTCAGCTTGTCCAGCGCGATCTGGAGGTGCTCTGGCCGCGCGTTCTCGATGGTGATGTCACCCCCGGTGATCGCCGCAGCCACCGCCCAGGTGCCGGTGACGATGCGGTCCGGGACGGTGGCGTGCTGGACCGGGCGCAGGGACGGCACTCCCTCGACCTCCAGCGTCGACGTACCGGCACCGTCGATGTGCGCCCCCATGTCGATGAGCATCTGGCAGATGTCGACGATCTCCGGCTCGCGCGCGGCATTGTCGATAACCGTGCGGCCGGCCGCCGTCACCGCCGCCATGAGGATCGTCTCGGTCGCCCCCACGCTCGGGAAGTCGAGCCACACGGACGCTCCGTGGAGTCCCTCAGGTGCTGAGGCGATGAGGTAGCCGTGCTCGATGGTGACCTCGGCGCCCATGCGCTGCAGACCCGAGACGTGCATGTCGAGACCGCGGGAGCCGATGTTGTCCCCGCCGGGCAGCGCGACATCGACGACACCGCACCGGGCGAGAAGCGGCCCGAGCACGGTGATGGACGCGCGCATCCGGCGGACGAGGTCGTAGTCGGCGCGATGCTCAAGCGACTCCGGCACATCGATGCTGACCCTGCCATGGCCAAGGTCGAGTTCGACGGCGCAGCCGAGTCGCCGGAGGAGTTCGCCCATGATCTCGACATCGAGGATGCCGGGCACCTCGGTCAATGTCGTTCGTCCGGGGGCGAGGAGCGCGGCAGCCATGAGTTTCAGGACGCTGTTCTTGGCGCCGGTCACGCGCACCGAACCGGCAAGTCGGTTGCCTCCGATGATCTGCAGCGCCTCCACGCGCCCATGCTAAGCGGCCGAGTGGCCCACCCCCGCGCCGAGTGCGCGCCGAGGGGGGTTCTCCCCTAGGGTCAGGGGCATGGTGAACCTCACGCGGATTTACACCCGGACTGGTGACGACGGGACCACATCCCTCGGCGACATGTCCCGGACGCGCAAGACCGATCTGCGCCTGATCGCCTACGCCGACGTGGACGAGGCCAACTCCGCGCTGGGCGTCGCCATCGCCCTCGGCGAACTCCCCGAGGACATCGTCACCCTGCTCACCGGCGTACAGAATGACCTCTTCGATGTCGGAGCGGACCTCTGCACGCCGGTGGTTCCGCATCCGGAGCATCCGCCCCTGCGGATCACCCCGGAATACGTGGAACGGCTCGAGGCCGCGTGCGACAAGTACAACGCCCGGCTAGAGCCGCTGCGGTCGTTCATCCTTCCCGGGGGGACCCCCGGCGCCGCACTCCTGCATGTCGCCCGCACCGTGGTGCGGCGTTCTGAGCGGTCGACGTGGCGGGCGATTGACGAGTACGGCGACTCGATGAATCCGATGGCCGCGCACTACCTGAACCGCCTGTCCGATCTGCTGTTCATCCTCGGCCGATGCGCCAACGTCGAGGCCGGCGGCGATGTGCTGTGGCAGCCCGGCGGCGACCGGACCTGACCCCCCGCCGACGGCGGTCTTAGTGGCCGATGGCGACGCTGAGGCGGGTCTCGGCTCGACGCGCGGCGCGAGCTTCGGGGTCATCGCCCTCGGCCCCATCCCGCTTGGCGCGCTCCAACGCGGCCTTGGCGCGCTCGATATCGATCTCCTCAGCCAACTCAGCGGTCTCCGCGATCACGTGGACGTGATTGGAATCCATCGAGAAGAACCCACCGTGGACGGCCACAAGAACCTTGGTCCCATCGGTGGTTTCGATGCGCAACGGCGCTTCGAGGAGCAGGGCGAGGACCGGCGAGTGCCCGGGCAGGATGCCCATCTCCCCGTCCGGCGTCTTCGCCACGACGCTCTTCGCCCGTCCCTGCCATACGGCACGCTCAGCCGAGACGATGGCGACCTCGAGTTCAGCCACGATCAGTTCTCCTTGGCGAGTTCAGCTGCCTTGGCCTCGACGTCCTCGATACCGCCGCACATGAAGAACGCCTGCTCGGGAATGTGGTCGTACACGCCGTCAGCAAGCGCCTTGAAAGACGCGATCGTCTCCTCAACCGGCACGAATGATCCAGGCTGGCCGGTGAAGGCCTCAGCCACGAACATGTTCTGCGACAGGAAGCGCTGGATGCGACGCGCGCGGTTAACGATGATCTTGTCCTCTTCGGACAACTCGTCCATACCGAGGATCGCGATGATGTCCTGCAGATCCTTGTAGCGCTGGAGGATCTCCTTGACGCGCGCGGCGACCGCGTAGTGCTCCTCGCCAACGTAGCGCGGATCGAGAATGCGCGAGGTCGAGTCGAGCGGGTCCACGGCCGGGTAGATACCGAGCTCGGAAATCGGACGCGAGAGGACCGTCGTGGCGTCGAGGTGCGCGAACGTCGTCGCCGGCGCCGGGTCGGTGAGGTCGTCAGCAGGGACGTAGATCGCCTGGAGCGAGGTGATCGAGTGGCCGCGTGTCGAGGTGATCCGCTCCTGCAGCATGCCCATCTCGTCGGCCAGGGTGGGCTGGTAGCCCACAGCCGACGGCATACGACCGAGGAGGGTCGAGACCTCCTGGCCGGCCTGGGTGAAGCGGAAGATGTTGTCGATGAACAGCAGCACGTCCTGCTTCTCGACGTCGCGGAAGTACTCCGCCATCGTGAGCGCGGTCAGCGCGACACGCAGGCGGGTACCGGGCGGCTCGTCCATCTGGCCGAAGACCAGTGCCGTCTTGTCAATGACGCCCGACTCGGTCATCTCCAGGAAGAGGTCGTTGCCCTCGCGGGTGCGCTCCCCCACACCGGCGAACACCGATACACCACCGAAGTTCTCCGCGACGCGGTAGATCATCTCCTGAATGAGGACGGTCTTGCCGACACCGGCACCACCGAACAGTCCGATCTTGCCACCCTTGACGTACGGGGTGAGCAGGTCGATGACCTTGATGCCGGTGTTGAAGACCTCGGTCTTGGATTCAAGCTGATCGAAGGACGGCGCCGGGCGGTGAATGCCCCAGCGGTCCTTGATATCCAGCGTGGCCTTGTCGACGTCAAGGGGCTCACCGAGGGTGTTCCACACGTGACCCTTGGTGACCTCACCGACGGGAACCGAGATCGGCGCACCGGTGTCTTGGACGTCGGCACCGCGGACCAGACCGTCGGTGGGCTGCATCGAAATGGTGCGCACCATGTTGTCGCCGATGTGCTGGGCGACCTCAAGGGTCAGCATGCGGGTGCCACCGCCCTCTTCGCCCTCATCGAAGCTGACGTCGACCGTGAGCGCGTTGAACAACTCCGGCATCGCCTCGACGGGGAACTCCACGTCGACAACGGGGCCGGTGACTCGGGCCACGCGGCCTACTCCGGGCGTCTTGGCCTGGTCGGTCGCCTGATCCATCGTGGCGGTCATGTGAGTCCTCTTTCCTTCGTGGGGACGTCGTGGTGCGGTCTTGTCGTGGTTCGGTGGCTAGGCGGAGGCGAGCGCGTCGGCGCCGCCGACGATTTCGCTGATCTCCTGGGTGATTTCGGCCTGGCGGGCCTGGTTGGCCTGCCGGGTGAGGGAACGGATCATGTCTTCGGCGTTGTCGGTCGCCGACTTCATTGCGCGTCGGCGGGCGGCGTGCTCGGAGGCCGCCGACATGAGCAGTGCGGAGTAGACGGCGTGATCGATGTAGCGCGGGAGCAGTGCATCGAGCACGGCATCAGCGCCGGGCTCGAACTCATACAGCGGGAAGGGCAGGCCCTCGCCGGCCGAGGCGTCGACGGTTTCCTCAACCAGCTCGATGGGCAGTGCCCGACGGACGCGGACCTGCTGGGAGGCCATATTGGCGAAGTGGGTGTAGATGATGTGGATCTCATCCACGCCACCTTCGTCCGTCGGCTTGAGGTAGGCCTCGAGTAGGTCATCACCGATACGGCGCGCGTGGTCGTAGGTCGGCTGATCGGTGAAGCCGGTGTACTCGCCCGCCATTGGCAGGCCACGGAACTTGAACCAGGCCACACCCTTGCGACCCACGACATAGGGCACAACCTCGACACCACGCTCGTTGAGCAACCGAGTCAGGGCGACACCCTCACGAATCGCGTTCGCCGAGTAGGCGCCGGCCAGGCCACGGTCGGCGGTGATGAGCAGCATGGCCGCACGCTTGGGTGTCTCGTCACGTGCGATGAGCGGATGATTCGCGATGTCACTGGCGTGTGAGGCCGCCGCCGAAATCGCCTGGGTGAGTTGGATGAGGTACGGCGTCGACGCTTCGAGGCGCTGCTGCGCCTTCACGATGCGCGACGACGCAATCAACTCCATCGCCTTGGTGATCTTCTTCGTCGCCTGGACCGACCTGATCCGGCGACGGAAGACCCTCAGCTGTGCACCCATGACTGATCTCCCCTACGCCCGACGAGTCCGGGTGATCTGGGTGGGATCGATCTCCTCTTCGGACAGCGCCTCGACGGGCTCGTCCTTGATGAGCATCTCACCGGTGTGCGTGGTGAACTGCTTCTTGAAGGCGTTGATCGCTGCCGTCAGCGTGGTGATCGTGTCGTCGGACAGATCCGAGGTCTGGCGGATGGCATCGAAGATTTCCGGCTTGTCGCGGCCGATGTACTCGAGGAACTCCGAGTCGAAGCGACGAATGTCCTCGACGGGCACGTCATCGAGTTGACCACTCGTGCCGGACCACACCGAGATGACCTCGCGCTCCATCGCCTGCGGCTGGTACTGCGCCTGCTTGAGCAACTCCACCAGGCGGGTGCCCCGGGCGAGCTGCGCCTTGGACGCGGAGTCCAGGTCCGAACCGAAGGCGGCGAACGCCTCAAGTTCACGGAACTGGGCAAGGTTCAGGCGCAGCGAGCCGGCGACCTTCTTCATCGCCTTCGGCTGTGCCGAACCACCGACGCGGGAGACCGAGATGCCGACGTTGATGGCGGGGCGAACGCCCGAGTTGAACAGATCGGACTCCAAGAAGCACTGTCCGTCGGTGATGGAGATGACGTTGGTCGGGATGTAGGCCGACACGTCGTTCGCCTTGGTCTCGATGATCGGCAGGCCGGTCATCGACCCCGCACCCATCTCGTCGCTGAGCTTGGCGCAGCGCTCGAGTAGACGGGAGTGCAAGTAGAAGACGTCGCCGGGGTAGGCCTCGCGGCCCGGCGGACGACGCAGGAGCAGCGACACGGCGCGGTAGGCCTCGGCCTGCTTGGACAGGTCGTCAAACACGATGAGGACGTGCTTGCCGTTGTACATCCAGTGCTGGCCGATGGCGCTGCCGGTGTACGGGGCGAGGTACTTGAAGCCGGCCGGGTCGGACGCCGGAGCCGCGACGATGGTGGTGTATTCCATCGCGCCGTACTCCTCGAGGGCACCACGCACCGAAGCGATGGTCGAGCCCTTCTGGCCGATGGCGACGTAGATGCAGCGAACCTGCTTTGACGGATCGCCCGACTCCCAGTTGGAGCGCTGGTTGATGATGGTGTCCAGACACACGGCGGTCTTGCCGGTCTGGCGGTCACCGATGATGAGCTGACGCTGGCCGCGGCCGATGGCGGTCATGGCGTCGATGGCCTTGATGCCGGTCTGCATCGGCTCCTTCACGGGCTGGCGCTGTACGACCGTGGGCGCCTGCACCTCGAGGGCGCGACGGCCCTCGGCCTCGATGGGGCCCTTGCCGTCGATGGGGTTGCCCAGCGGGTCGACCACACGACCGAGGTAGCCGTCACCCACGGGGACGGACAGGACCTCGCCCGTGCGGCGCACCGGCTGGCCCTCCTCGATGTGCGACCCGTCGCCGAGAAGAACGACGCCGATCTCACGCACGTCCAGGTTGAGAGCAACGCCGAGAAGACCGCCCTCAAACTCGAGCAGCTCGTTCGTCATCGCCGAGTGCAACCCCTCAACGCGAGCGATGCCGTCACCAGTCTCCATCACACGGCCGACCTCTTCGCGAGCGGTCGTCGGCGCATACGACTGGACGTTCCGCTCGATCGCGCCCCGGATCTCCTCCGGCCGGATCGTCAGCTCCGTCATGGTGCCTGCTCTCCTTCTTCGGTCGCCTGTGGCGACGTTGTCATCAACTAACCCAGCATCGTGCGACGGGCTTGTTCCATGCGCGAGGCAACGGTCCCGTCGATAACTTCGTCACCCACGGTGACATAGACACCACCGAGGACCTCCGGGTCCACGGCGACATTGAGCCGCACCCGGCGACCCTTGAGTGCGCTGAGCGCCTCCGCGAGGCGGCGCTCTTGATCAGCATCCAGCGGCTGTGCGACGCGCACCTCAGCGACGATGCGCTGCCGCTGGCGAGCCGCGGCATCGGCCAAGTCGTCGACGACCGCGTCGATCCGTCGCCCGTGCAGATGCCCGACGGCGTACTCGAGCACCTGTTGGGTGGCGGCTGTTGACCGTCCCTGCAGCAGGTCTCCAGCGATCGCCGCCTTCGCCGCCGCCGGCAGGGACGGATCGGTGAGCGCCATTTGGAGGTCGGACGAGGAATCGATCGCCCGTCCAAAGCGGAAGATCTCCTCCTCCGTCGCGTCGAGCGTCCCATCCGCATCGGCCACCATGAAGGCGGCCTGATCCGCGAGGGTCTCGAGGGCGAGCACCAGGTCGGTGTCGTCGGACCAGCGTGACGTCGCGACTCGCTGAATGACCGTCAACGCAAGGGCGCCGACACGATCGGCCAGCAAAGTCGTTACCAGACTGGAGCGCGAGTCGGCCGATTGACCAGAGTCGGCGAGGGCCGAGCGCAGGTTCTTTTCGCGACCGACGAGATCGGCAACCGCGAACAGATCCGCCGCGAGACCGTTGAGGCCTTCGGCAGTGCGCTGACCATCAAGCCAGTCGGAGAGTTCCGACAGGCTGCTTCGACTCGCTCCGAACATCAGGCGTTCGCCTCCCGCTGCGCAACCTGCGCTTCGAGATCGGATAGGAAGGCGTCGACCGTCGCCTTGACCCGGGCATCATCGGTGAGTGACTCGCCGACGATCTTGCCGGCCAAGCTGACGGCCACCTCGCCCACCTGACGGGTCAGTTGGCTCGTGGCCTGAGCGCGCTCGGCCGCCAATTGAGCCTCGGCCTGCGCGGTGACCGCAGCGGCCGCGGTACGAGCCTCGTTGCGAGCCTCCTCCACGATCGCAGCACGGTCAGCCTGAGCCTGGGAGCGAATGGCGGCGGCTTCCTCACGAGCCGACGCCAGGGCGGCGCGGTACTCCTCGAGGGCACGCTGCGCCTCGGCCTGAGCCTCCTCGGCCTTGGCCAGGCCACCCTCGATCGCCTCAGATCGCTCGGCGAGCGTCTGCCTCAACTTCGGCAGGGCAATCTTGCCCAGAACGCCGAAAACGATGAAGAAGGCCAGGATGCCGATGACGAGCTCGTCGATCGGGACCGCGAGCACGCTCGGCATCTCCTCGCCGCCGCCTCCGGCGGCCAGGAGATTTCCAGTGAAGAGGGAAGACACGGGCGTTCCGATCAGGTGCCGTAGACGAAGGGAACGACGAAGCCGATCAGCGCAAGCGCCTCAGCGAGCGCGAAGCCGAGCAGCATGTTCTGGCGGATGACGCCGTAGGCCTCGGGCTGACGCGCGATGGCCTGGACGCCCTGGCCGAAGATGATGCCGATTCCGACGCCGGGGCCGATCGCGGCGAGGCCGTAACCGACAGAGCCGATGGAGCCGGAAAGTTCAGCGAGCAGGGACATGATTCTTCCTTCTGGTGCCGGGCCGACAGTCTGGTCTGCCGGTCTGGATGGGATTCAGTTGTGTTGGGTAAAGCCGGTGTGGTGGTGCGGACTCAGTGCTCAGCGTGCAGTGCGCCACCGATGTAGACGGCGGTCAGCAGGGTGAAGATGTAGGCCTGGAGCCCCTGGATCAGGATCTCGAAGGCCGTCAATGCCACCGCCATGGTGAACGAGGCCGCGGCCCCGATCAGTCCGACAACGGTGAAACTCAGCAGATAGAACGCCGCAATGCTGAAGGTCGCGATGAGAAGGTGACCGGCGAACATGTTGGCGAACAGACGGACCGCGTGTGTGAACGGTCGCACGATGATGTTCGAGATGAACTCGATGGGCGCCAGGAGCACGTACATCGGCTTCGGCACACCGGGCGGGAAGAGCATGCCCTTGAAGAAGCCGACGAAGCCCTGACGGTAGATGCCCAGCGGCACCCAGGTGAAGTACACGATCAGCGCAAAAGCGACCGGGATAGCGAAGACACTCGTGATGGGGAACTGCGCGAAAGGCACAATCCCGAGGAAGTTGAAGATCCACACGAGGAAGAAGAAGGAGAACAGGAAGGGAACGAACTTGTCCCCCTCCTTGCCGATCACATCGCGGGCGATGCCGTCACGGATGAAGAGGTAGCCGACCTCGCCGACATTCTGTGACCCCTTGGGGACGAGCTGCGGGCGACGGAAGGCATAGAGGAAGAAGCCAAGAACCAGGATGACCGCGACGACGATGAGGATCGTCACCTTGTTGATGCCGATAACGGTTCCGGCGAACTCCGTGGAGATGACGTCGTCGAAGAAGAAGATCTCCGAGCCCGGGGCCGGGAAGCCACACGGGTTATCGGCGTTCTCGAAGTGGCAGTTCAGCCCACCGGAAGCCACGAGATTGCTCATGCGGCCCCTCCTTGGCGGTGGCCGCGGAGGATGCGGGTCGCACGGTCTGGCACGGCCGATCCCTTCCCGGTGGAAGACGCCTCGAGGCGTCGGTGGACGAGGTAGAGCGATAGGAACATACCGATGAGGGCTCCGGCGCTGATCAGCAGGGGTGCCATTCCCAGCCAGAGTGAGAGCACCCAGCCGATGCCGGCGTACAGCCCAATCCCGGTGATGAGATGGCTCACGATGATCCAGGCCGTATTGGCGGTCGTCCATCCCTCGTGACGATCGGCCTCGGACTCCTCAGGGCGTCGTGTGGTCACAGCGGCGGCCTCGGGGCATCGGGGTCGACGTAGAGGACCTTCGTGCGGCTGAAGACCCACAGCTCGGCGGCGGTCCAGGTGAGCGTGCATGCGAGAACCGTGAGGGCAAAAACCTTGGTATTGAAGGCGGTTGTGTCCTGGAAGAGGACGATGAAGATGAGGAGCGCACCGATCTTCAGCAGATAGACCATGAGCGCCACGGTGAGCGCCATCTGTGGATTGGTACGCAGAACTCCCCCGACCACCAACTGGCCCACGGTGAAGAAGACCACCACGATGACGACGCCCACGGCGGCGCCCAGGACCGCTTTGCCCGGATCGTCAGCCACGAGGGCCCCGATGACAGCCGCGATGACACCCACGACCGCGGTCACAGGAATCGCGACACGCAGCACCAGTCGGTCAATAGACGGCAAATAGACTCCCGGATCGGCTTCTTGGTCACGCTACCGAGCGGGAGCCTTTCCTGCCAAACCTGCGCCAGCGCGGCCGCAACGCGGCGAAGGCCACGGCGAGGGTGCCGAGCACCAAGATGAGCAGCGCGTAGGCCACCGGGACAAAGGCCAACGCGACCGCCGTTCCGGCGACCACGGCGGTCCAGCCGTACATCAGCGACACCGTGCGTCGCTGGGAGTGCCCCATTTCCAGGAGGCGGTGATGCAGGTGCTGCTTGTCCGGGGCGAACGGCGAACGCCCCTTGCGAGTACGCCGAAGCACGGCAAGGCCCAAGTCGAGGAGAGGCAGGACAAGGACGGCAAGGGGCAGCAGGATCGGCAGGAGCGCCGGGAGCAAGGTCCCGCCCTCGATGGCTGCCGGATCGATCTGGCCGGACAGCGTGATGATGCTGGCCGCCATGAGGAGTCCGAGGAGCATCGATCCGGTGTCGCCCATGAAAATGCGCGCGGGGAAGGAGTTGTAGGGCAGGAAGCCCAGGCAGATCCCCACGAGGAGTGCGGACACGAGCGTCGCGAGCGTGGCGCGCTCAAATCCGATTTCGACCGACAACAGGTACGAGTAGGCGAAAAAGGCGAGGGACGCGACGGCCACGATCCCGGCTGCAAGCCCGTCAAGGCCGTCGACCATGTTGATCGCGTTGATGCACACGAGGACGACGAGGACCGTCAGCAGCACACTGGTCACCGGATCGAGCACGAGGGTGCCCCCGAAGGGCAGCCAGATGATGGAGATGCCCTGGACTGCCATGACCGAGGCCGCCAGGACCTGTCCGGCAAGTTTGGTGGGCGCCGCGAGGCCCCAGCGGTCATCGATGAGCCCGAGGACGACGATGATGCCGGCGCCGCTGAGCAGAGCCAGGGTGAGATTGTCCGAGTCCCCGAAAACCGCGCTCATCTGCGGCAGTTTGCTCGCGAGCAGCATCCCGGCGAGCAACCCCGCGAGCATCGCCAAGCCGCCCAGTCGAGGGGTGGGTGTGTCATGCACATCCCGGTCGCGCACCTCCGCCATCGCGCCCCACCGCAGGGCGAGCGAGCGGGCGAGCGGGGTGGTCAGGTACGTGACCGCCGCGGCCGCCGCGAGACAGAGGAGGTACTCGCGCACGGCCGAGACCTAGACGCCGACCGGTGACTCGGGGTAGGCCGGGAAGCGATCTACAAGCGCGCTGACATCCGCCGCGACGGACGCACTCGCCGACGGGTCGACCACGGCTCGAGCGATGAGACGGCCGACCTCAACCATCTCTGGCTCCCCCATGCCCTGCGTGGTGACCGAAGGCGTGCCCACGCGGATACCCGAGGCCACGGCTGGCGGCTGGGGGTCATAGGGGATCGCGTTCTTGTTCAGCGTGATGCGGGCGGCATCGCAGCGGGCCTCCGCCTCGGCCCCGGTCACGTCAACGCCGCGCAGGTCGATGAGCGCGAGGTGCGTGTCCGTGCCGCCGCTGACCGGGCGCATGCCCTCGGCCGCGAGCGACGCCGATAGCGCCTGTGCGTTGCGCACCACCTGGGCCGCGTACTGCTGGTACTCGGGAGACATCGCCTCTTTGAGCGCCACCGCCTTGGCGGCGACTGCGTGCATGAGCGGACCCCCCTGCATCATGGGGAACACGGCCTTGTCGATCGCCGCCGCATGCTCCTCGGTCGTCAAGATCATGCCGCCGCGCGGCCCACGCAGGACCTTGTGCGTGGTGAACGTGACCACGTCGGCGTAGGGCACCGGGCTCGGAATCGCCTTGCCGGCCACGAGGCCGATGAAGTGCGCCGCGTCCACCATGAGGATGGCGCCCACCTCGTCAGCGATCTCACGGAACGCTTGGAAGTCGATCAAGCGGGGGTACGCGGTGGCCCCGCAGATGATCATCTTGGGCCGGTGGTTGTGTGCGATGCTGCGCACCTCGTCGTAGTCGATGAGTTCGTTGTCCTCGCGTACGCCGTAGGACACGACATCGAACCAGCGACCGGAGAAGTTGACCTTCGATCCGTGCGTGAGGTGCCCACCGTGCGGCAGGCTCATCGCCATCACCGTCTCGCCGGGCTTGACGAAGGCCCCGTAGGCGGCGATGTTCGCACTCGCACCGCTGTGCGGCTGCAGGTTGGCGTGTTCAGCCCCGAACAGTTCCTTCGCGCGCTCGATGCCAAGGATTTCGGCCTTGTCGACCTCGGAGCAGCCGCCGTAGTAGCGACGACCCGGATAACCCTCGGCGTACTTGTTGCTCAGCGTCGACCCGAGTGCGGCGAGGACGGCCGGCGACGTGAAATTCTCGCTGGCGATGAGTTGCAGTCCCCTGCGCGTGCGTTCGAGTTCATCGAGCAGGATGCCGGCAATCTCGGGATCCTCAGCCTGCAGTTGACCGAAGTCCGGGCCCCAGAACGGATCGATGCTCATCAGCTGTCCTTCCCTGTCGGCCCACCTTTGACAGACCACCGTTGACATGACGGCCGCGTCGGACGCGACCCCGCGAGTCTACGGACCCGGACCCCGTGGGGCGCGCAGTGGTGACCCGCGGCGCGGGAAATCGCCCCGTAGTCCCGATTACGAGGTCGAATCGAGCAGGTCGGGACAGACCTCGCGGAGCACCTCGGCCGGGAAACCACCTTCACGGAGCAGGGCCGGGATCGGCCCACTCAGGTCGACGATGGTGCTCGGCAATTCCGCGGGGGCGGGACCACCATCGAGGTAGACCGAGACGTCGTCCCCCAGATGCTGCTCGGCTTCGTCGCAGGAGCGCGGGGGCGTGCTGCCCGAGCGCTGGGCACCGGTGGCCGCCAACGGACCGGTTGCCGCGAGCACCTCGAGGGCAACGGGATGCAAGGGCATGCGTACCGAAATGGTGCCCGTACTGCCGCCGAGATCCCAGGCCAGCGTCGGCTGAGCACGAACAACGAGGGTGAGCGGCCCGGGCCACGCTGCTTCGATGAGGGCGCGGCCCTCCGCTGATATCCCGGTCGCCAAGCCGTCCACGGTACGAATGGCGCCTACGAGCACCGGCACCGGAAGCGACGATCCGCGCCCCTTGACCTCGCGCAAGGAGGTGATCCCGCGCGGCGAGAAGGGATCCGCGGCGACGGCGTACATCGATTCGGTGGGGAAGACCAGCAGTTCACCGCGTCGCGCAGCGGCAGCAGCCGCGGTCACTCCCCGCGTGCGATCGGGACCGGGTCGCGACCCGACATCGATCCGCAGCGGCATCTCACACCGCCCGGATGGCCGTCGTGAATCGCGCCCGACGGTTGAGATCGAGGTGGTCGTGCACGTCGCGCCACCGAGAATCATCGCGGAGGAGCGCGGGCACACCGTCCTCAACACCCTCGCCCTGCTCGTCGGAGTGCTCGATGGCGACGAAGCCGCCCGGACGCAACAGGTCAGCCGCCGATTCCACGGCCCCGCGCACGATGTCCAAACCGTCTCGACCGCCGTAGAGGGCGAGAGCCGGATCATGATCGCGCACCTCAGGATCGCGCACCTCGGCGTCGTCAGGGACGTACGGCGGATTCATGGTGACCACGGCCACCGAGCCCACTAGTGCCGCGAGCGGACCGTCTCCGCTCGCGCAGTCGCGCGCGTCGGCCTCCACGATGTGCACGGTTGAGTTGACGTCCGCGAGCTCGTTGCTCAGGCGTACGACGTTGTCGCGCGCCCACCGAGCCGCCACGGAATCGACCTCGACGGCGGTGACGTCGGTGCCGCCTGCCTCGATCGCCATCGACAGGGCGACCGCGCCGGATCCGGTACACAGGTCCACGGCTCGCCGTTCGGATGCCGGGAGAGACCGGAGGACATCGATGGCCGCGCCCGCGAGCAACTCGGTTTCGGGGCGGGGGATGAAGACTCCGGGACCCACGCCGAGGTCGATGGTGCGGAAGGCCGCGGAGCCGATCAGATGCTGCAGCGGCACGCGGGCCATGCGGCGCGCGATGAGCCGTTCGAAGGACGTACGCTCCTCGACCGGCATCTCGTCATGGAGATGCAACCGACCCTTCGGCACGCCCTTGACGTGGGCCGCCAACATGACCGCGTCGTTCTGTGGTGACGGGACGCCTGCGGCGGCGAGGCGACGTTGCGCGTCGGCAAGGACGTCTCGCAGAGACACCCAGCCGCCGACAAAGCGTTCGCTGCGGCCCGGTGTCTTGCCCGGCGTGTTCACGCGCCCTCCGCGATGGCTTGCGCTTCGAAGGAATCGATGCAGGCCTGTACGACGTCATCGAGCTCGCCATCGAGCACCTGATCGAGGTTGTAGGCCTTGAATCCGACGCGGTGATCGCTGATGCGATTCTCGGGGAAGTTGTACGTGCGAATCCGCTCGCTGCGATCGACGGTGCGCACCTGCGCTCGTCGTGAGTCCGAAGCTTCCTGCGCGGCCTGCTCCTCTGCGAGCGCGAGCAGTCGCGCACGAAGGATGCGTAGGGCCTGCTCGCGGTTTTGCAGTTGGCTCTTCTCGTTCTGGCAGGACACCACCGTGCCGGTGGGGAGGTGCGTAATGCGCACGGCGGAATCGGTGGTGTTGACGCTTTGGCCACCGGGACCGGACGAGCGGTAGACATCGATACGCAGGTCGTTGGGGTCGATCGTGACGTCGACCTCCTCGGCCTCCGGCAGCACCAGAACCCCCGCCGCGGAGGTGTGAATCCGACCCTGCGACTCCGTCACGGGTACGCGTTGAACGCGATGCACCCCACCCTCGTACTTCAACCGCGCATAGGGCGCCTCGCCGGGTTCGGGAACACCGCGCGCCTTGACCGCGACGGCGACATCGCGAAAGCCGCCGAGATCAGACTCTTCGGCTTCGAGCACTTCGGTGGACCAGCCCCGGCGCTCGGCATAGCGCAGATACATCCGCAGCAAATCTCCGGCGAAGAGTGCCGACTCCTCGCCGCCCTCACCGGCCTTGATCTCTACGATGACGTCCTTGCCATCGAGGGGATCACGTGGGATGAGTAGACGCCGCAACTGATCGGAGACCTCTTGACGCTCTCGATCGAGCGCCTCGGCTTCCTCGGCGAACGCCGCGTCCGAGCCAGCGAGTTCGAGGGCAGCCGTGAGGTCTTCGCCCAGGGCGACCCACCGACGGTAGGCCTCGATGATGGGTCGGAGTTCGGCATGGCGACGGGCCAAGCGGCGAGCCTCCGCCGGGTCGGCATGCACCGACGGGTCGGCGAGGCGTTCCTCAATGGCGGAGTACTCAGCCAGCAGATCGACGCAGGCGTCGAACATTGCGGCCAGCCTCCCTCAGCATGGTGCGGCGGCGTGGGTCACTCGGCCGGGGTTGCGGCCTTGCCCTTGCCGCCGAAGCGCTTCTCGAACTTCGCGACGCGACCGCCGGAGTCGAGGATCTTTTGGCGACCCGTGTAGAACGGGTGGCACTGCGAGCACACATCGGCGTGGATCTGGCCGTTCTTTGCGGTGCTTCGTGTGGTGAACGTCGATCCGCACGAGCAGGTGACCGTGGTCTCGACGTACTCGGGGTGGATACCCGACTTCATAGTGGCTCCTTAGGTGAGTGCCCGGGTCCGCCGCGGCGGTGAACCGGACCTGGGAAGGGTACGCCATGAGGCCCGCCGATCCCCAATCGGCCCGGAGAGGGCCCACGGCGTGGACCGCCCGAATGGCCGCACCGCCCGCCCGTGCAGGGGTGACGGGCTAGTCGTCTGACGCCGAGGACGTGACCGATGGGGTCGTCTTTTGCACCTGGAGGAGGAACTCGAGGTTGCTCGGAGTCTCACGCAGCTTCGTGAGCAGCAGTTCGATCGCCTGCTGCTGATCCAGGGCATGGAGCACCCGACGCAGCTTCCACACGATCTTGAGCTCATCGGGGGCCATGAGGAGTTCTTCCTTGCGAGTACCTGAGGCGTCGACGTCCACGCTGGGGAAGACGCGCTTGTCCGCGAGCTTGCGGTCGAGTTTGAGCTCCATGTTGCCCGTGCCCTTGAACTCTTCGAAGATGACCTCGTCCATGCGAGAGCCAGTCTCGACCAGGGCGGTGGCCAGAATCGTGAGCGATCCGCCGTTCTCGATATTGCGCGCAGCACCGAAGAACTTCTTCGGCGGATAAAGCGCGGTGGAGTCCACACCGCCGGACAGGATGCGTCCGGAGGCAGGTGCGGCGAGGTTGTAGGCACGCCCGAGTCGGGTCATCGAATCCAGGAGTACGACGACATCGTGGCCAAGCTCGACCAGTCGCTTCGCCCGCTCGATCGCGAGTTCGGCGACGATGGTGTGGTCCTCCGCAGGTCGATCGAAGGTCGAGGCGATGACCTCCCCCTTGACCGACCGCTGCATATCGGTGACTTCCTCGGGCCGCTCGTCCACGAGGACGACCATGAGGTGGCACTCGGGATTGTTGGCGGTGATCGCATTGGCGATCGCCTGAAGAACCATCGTCTTGCCCGCCTTGGGCGGCGAGACGATGAGGCCACGCTGACCCTTGCCGATCGGGGCAACGAGGTCGATCACGCGGGTCGTGAGGTTGCCCGGCTCAGTCTCAAGGCGCAAGCGCTCCTGCGGGTAGAGCGGGGTCAGTTTCGAGAAGTCCTGGCGCTGCCGAGCCACGTCGGGCTCCGACCCGTTCACCGTGTCAATGCGCACGAGAGGGTTGAACTTCTCGCGCCGCTCGCCCTCGCGCGGCTGGCGAACCGCTCCGGTGACGGCATCGCCCTTGCGCAGGCCGTAGCGCTTCACCATCGACAGCGAGACGTAAACATCGTTCGGGCTCGGAAGGTAGCCGGCCGTACGCACGAAGGCGTAGTTGTCGAGGATGTCGAGGATGCCGGCGACGGGAACGACGACATCGTCATCGCTGAGTTCGATCTCCTGCTCGTTCGCTCCGACGGGCCGGCGGTCGCGCCGATCGCGGAATCGGTCACGGCCCCGACGACGTCGGCGACGCGAACCTCCCTCGTCGTCGTCGTAGGAGCGATCGTTGCCGCTGTCGCGGTTCGCGTCCCGATTGCTGTCGCGGTTCGCGTCCCGATTGCTGTCACGGTTCGCGTCGCGATTGCCGCCGCGCTGGGCGTCGCGGTTGGCGGAACCGCCCTGCTCACCCTGACGGTGGCGATCTGCCTTGGCCGGCTCAGCGGCCCGCTCGGATGCGTCGGCACCTGATGAGGTGTTGTCGTTGGTGGAGGTCTCTTCGGCGCCGCGCTGCTTGCGGGGCGGGCGCTGGCGCGACTCGGCGGCGCCATTGCCGGAACCGGCCTGCTTGGCGCTGATGGCGGCGACGAGGTCGCTCTTGCGCATCCCGCTCGCGCCGGTGATGCCCATCGAGGATGCCAACTGCTTCAACTCGGGGAGGAGCATGCCGGACAACCCGGACTTGGCAGGCTTCGTTGTTGTGGTGTCGGTCACCTAAATATCCTTCTTGACTGCCCCAACCACGTTGGTGGGGACTTTGCGCACTCGCCATGGCGCGTGATTGCGTGAGGCGACATGCAACCGACCGGAAAATCGCTGGTCGGGTGGATTCCCAAGCCATCTGCGAAGAGGGCCTACGGCCCGAAAAACAACGCGGGGATGAAAACCCTAAACACGTTGGCTCTGGAGGCTGTTGATCCTCCTGGAACTGCTCCACTGGAACTACTCCACGGGATCACCGGCCCAACAGGACCAATGCAGCAAGGTTAGCACCCTCCCATGCTGGTGCCTCAGACCCCCCGGATATGCACCCGGGCACCGGCGGAATCGATCGCTAGCGCCGAGGCCTGCCACCCCTCCGGCACCTGGGCAAGCACATCAGCCACGTCCGCCGGCGAGGTGGTCAGCGCGAGGACCGTCGGCCCGGCACCGGAGATCACCGCGGGCAGTCCACGACCACGCAGCCTGATCACGAGCTCAAGGGATGCGGGGTACGCCGATGCACGCGCATGCTGGTGCAGCCGATCTTCGGTCGCCGGAAACAGCAGGTGCGGTGCCTCCGTCAAGGCGTGCGTGAGGAGCGCAACACGACCGATGTTGAAGACCGCGTCCGCGCGATCGATCTGATCATTGAGCATGCCGCGTGCGGTCGATGTGGCCATCGGCTGCTGCGGAACGCACACGACAGGAACGACGTCCGCGTGTACCGCGTGGGTGACCGCGCTCGCATGCGGAGCCCCTTCTTCGTCGGAGTCGACCCATGCCGTGGTGAAGCCGCCGAGGAGGGCGGCGGCGACGTTGTCCGGGTGGCCTTCCATGCGGGTGGCGAGGCCGAGGACCTCGTCGTCGGGCAGCAGGTCGTCGCCGTCGACCACCAACCCGCGCGCCAACATGATGCCTGCGATGATCGCGGCCGCGGACGATCCCATCCCCCGGCCCTGCGGGATGGCGTTCAGGCACCGGATGATCACTCCCGGCGGCTCGACATCCATGGCGCTCCAGGTCGCGGCCATGGCCCGGGCCACGAGGTGGTGCTCGTCGGTCGGGAGCAGACCGGCTCCCTCGCCCTCGACATGCACGAGAACGCCAGGATCCTCGGTCACCATGGCGACAAGGTGGTCATGCAGTCCGAGTGCCAGACCCAGACTGTCGAATCCCGGGCCAAGGTTGGCGCTGGTCGCGGGAACGACCACCTCGACACCGCTGGAACGGAAAGTCACGGCCATCGGCTAGCCACGCAGTCCCAGGGCTGCGGCGGCCACCGCAGCATCCACGGGCACCACGGTGGGATCCGGCGCGTCAGCCAGGGCCCACTGGGGATCCTTGAGTCCGTTGCCGGTGAGCGTGCACACCACCGTTTGCCCGGGGTCGAGTTCGCCCCGCACATGCTGCTGCAGCAGTCCGGCCACGCTTGCCGCACTCGCCGGCTCGCAGAAGAGACCCTCCTTCTCCGCGAGCAGGTGGTACGCCGCAAGAATCTGCTCGTCGGTCACCGCATCAATCAGGCCGCCCGACTCATCGCGCGCCGCAATCGCGTGATCCCACGACGCCGGGTTGCCGATGCGAATCGCGGTCGCGATGGTCTCAGGGGTAGCGACCGGCTCTCCCGACACGAGGGGGGCGGCGCCGGACGCCTGGAAGCCCCACATACGAGGCCGATGCGTGGTGTGACCCGATGCGTCGTACTCGTTGTAGCCCTTCCAGTACGCGGTGATGTTGCCCGCGTTGCCGACCGGAAGGCAGTGAATGTCCGGGGCATCACCGAGGAGGTCGACGACTTCGAAGCTCGCAGTCTTCTGCCCTTCGATGCGATCGGGATTAACGCTGTTCACGAGGCTCACCGGGTAGTCGTCCGCGAGACCCCGAGCAAGTGTGAGGCAGTCGTCAAAATTGCCCTGCACCTGAAGGAGTTTAGCTCCGTGCACGATCGCCTGCGCCAACTTGCCCATGGCAATCTTGCCCTCGGGAACCAGTACGGCGCAGACCATCCCGGCCTTGACGGCATAGGCCGCCGCGCTGGCGGACGTGTTGCCCGTCGATGCGCAGATGACCGCCTTGGCGCCCTCCTCGGCCGCCTTGCTGATGGCCATGGTCATGCCACGGTCCTTAAAGGAGCCGGTGGGATTCGCGCCGTCGTACTTCAGCCACACCTGGCAGCCGGTCATCTCGCTGATGGTGCACGCGTAGACGAGCGGGGTACCGCCCTCGCGCAACGTGACAACGGGGGTGGATTCATCGACCGGCAACCAGGACCGGTACTCCTCGATCAAGCCGCGCCACTGCGGCGCTCCCAACCTGGTCATGCACCCGCCTCACCCTCGACTCGCATCACACCGAGGACTTCCTTCACGGCGTCCAGACTGCGCAGCTCATCGACGGTGCGGCTCAGCGCGCCATCCGAGGCGAGGTGCGTGCGCACAACGAGGCCCGCGTCGTCGCCATGACCGTCCTGCCGCACCACCTGAATGCTCACACCATTGGCCGCGAAAGCGTTGGCGATCGCCGCGAGCACCCCCGGGCGATCGGCGACGTCCAGATTCACGTAGTAGCGCGTCAAAGCTTCGGAAATGGGACGCACCGGCAAGTCGGCGTAGGTGGACTCCCCGGGGCCGCGGCCGCCACTGACGCGATTGCGGGCCGCCGCCACCACGTCACCGAGGACGGCGCTCGCGGTGGGCGCTCCCCCAGCGCCGCGGCCATAGAACATCATTTCCCCGGCCGCTTCAGCTTCAACGAAGACCGCGTTGAAGGCATCTCGCACGCTCGCCAACGGATGATCCCTCGGCACCATCGCGGGATGGACGCGGACGATCACACCGGAACCGTCCGGTGTCCGCTCCGCGACCGCGAGCAACTTGATGACAAATCCCATGGCACGAGCAGCCTCGACATCTGCCGAGGTCACGTCGGTGATGCCCTCACAGGACACATCGTCGAAAGTGACACGCGTGTGGAAGGCGAGTTCGGCGAGGATGGCGGCCTTGGCAGCGGCGTCCAGGCCACCGACATCGGCGGTCGGATCCGCCTCGGCGTACCCGAGTTCCTGAGCCTGCGCTAGGACATCGGCGTAGTCGGCGCCCTCTTCATCCATCTTGCTGAGGATGAAGTTGGTCGTCCCGTTGACGATGCCGAGCACCTTCATCACGCGGTCGCCCGCGAGAGATTCGCGCAAGGGCCGAAGCAGCGGGATAGCCCCGGCGACGGAAGCCTCGAAGTACAGGTCGACACCGGATTCCTCCGCCGCTTGATAGAGGGTTGCCCCGTCGGCCGCGAGGAGTGCCTTATTGGCCGTGATCACGCTGGAGCCGGCCGCCATGGCCTGGAGGATGAGGCTGCGTGCGGGCTCGATGCCTCCCATGACCTCGACGACGATGTCACTGCCCCGCGATATGAGTTCGGCCGCGTCATCAGTGATGAGGTCGGACGGGATCCCCTCGCGCGGCTTCGCGGTGTCGCGCACGGCGACACCCACGAGCTGCAGGGGCGCTCCCACACGGGCTTCGAGGTCGGCCGATTGCTCAAGGAGCAGCCGTGCCACCTGCGCACCGACGGTTCCGCCTCCGAGCAGGGCGACGGTAAGGGGTGCGGCGGACATGGCGACTCCCGGTCGACTCGGCCCGCCGGGCGGCAGGCAGGGCCCTTAGCCTCTCAGATCGTCCTGCTCGGGGTCGGCCCTGGCTAAGCGCCGGGGTCGAGCGAGAGCATGTCCGCCTCGGTCTCCCGGCGAAGGACGGTGTCGGTCATTCCATCGCGCACCGAGATCACCGCGGGGCGCGGCAGGTAGTTGTACTGCGAGGCCATCGACCGGCAGTACGCGCCCGTGCCCGCCACCGCCAGGAGATCGCCGGGTGCGAGGTCAGCCGGGAGCCAGGCATCGCGCACCACCACGTCCCCGCTTTCGCAGTGCTTGCCGACGACCCGGCACAGCATCGGCTCGGCCGCGGACTCCCGCGAAGCGAGCACCACTGTGTAGTCGGCGTCGTACAAGGCGGTCCGAATGTTGTCGCTCATGCCGCCGTCGACCGACACGAAGGTGCGGACGAGGTCGTGGTCGAGTTGGACCGGCTTCACGGTGCCAACCTCGTAGAGGGTGACGCCGGCAGGCCCGACAATCGCTCGACCGGGTTCGAAGGCCATGCGGGGAATCGGAAGCCCAGCACGCTCGCACGACTTCACCACGATGCGGTCAATGGCCATCGCCATATCGGCCACGTCCAGCGGGTCGTCGTACGACGTATAGGCGATGCCCATGCCGCCGCCCAGATCAAGCCACTCGATTGCGATCCCGCGCTCGGCCAACTCCGCCGCGAGTTCGACGATGCGTGACGCGGCGATCTCGAAACCGGAGGCATCGAAGATCTGGGAACCGATGTGTGAGTGAAGTCCAGCAAAGTGCAGGGAGGGGCGCTCAAGGATTTGGAGCACCGCCGCCGCCGCTTCACCGTTGCTCAGCGAAAGTCCGAACTTTTGGTCCTCATGTGCCGTCGCGATGAATTCGTGCGTGTGCGCCTCGACACCCACGGTGACGCGTACCAAGACCTCCGCCACGACTCCGAGCCGCTGCGCGACCTCGGCGACGCGGTCGATCTCGACGAGCGAGTCGATGACGATCAAACCCACGCCGGCCCGCAAGGCACGCGCGATCTCGTCCAGCGATTTGTTGTTGCCATGCAGGATCAGGCGCTCGGGCGGGAATTCCGCGGCCAGGGCGACAGCGAGTTCTCCACCACTAGCGACATCGAGCCCAAGTCCCTCTTCCTCGACCCAGCGGGCCACGCGGGTCGCCAAGAAAGCCTTGGCGGCGTAGTAGACGGTTGCCGGGGCATCACCCCCGGCATACGACGTCCGGAAGGCCGCCGCCCGCGTCCGGAAGTCCGCCTCGTCGAGGAGGAACAGGGGCGTGCCGAAGTCCCGGGCGAGATCCCGCACATCGCATCCGCCGATGACCATGGCCCCGTCCGGACCGCGCAACACGGTGCGCGGCCATACCGCGGGATCGAGGTCGGCGAATTCCCCTGCGGGCAGGGGCGGCAGCCCCGCGGGGGTCATGACGTCGCCGTGGCGTGGGCCGGCGGGATGAGCGCGCATGGAGTCAGGCTAGTCAGCGGGACAAAAGGCCCTGGCAAGTGCTCCGCCGATGGATCACCGTGGAAGGAGCCCAGGTTCGGACCAGGGAGGTTGCCATGGCCGCCATCTCACCCATTCAGACGCCTCGGCCACACCACACGTGGCAACACGGGCGCCTTCCCGAGATTCTCGGGTACCTCGGCGCAGCGCTCGTCGTCGGCGCCGGCTTTGCCTTGGTGGCCCAGTCCTGGAGCAGTTTGTCCCTGGCCACGCAAACCGGTGTCGTCGCCAGCGCCATGGTCGCGCTGTACATCGCCGCGGGCGCCTTGAGCCTCACCGCGGGCGGACGTCAGCATCTGTCCGAGCATGTGGCTCGCCGCCGGCTCATCGGCGTTCTCGCCGCACTCGCCGCTCCCCTGGCGGCGATGACGACCGCGCTCGCCTTGGAGTGGTCCGGCGTTGACTTTGGCCGACGCGACGAGATCACGATGCTCATCGTCTTCAGCGTGGCCGTGATCGCCGCCGGCTTCGCGGCGTGGTGGGTGCCCGGGATCGTGCCCACGATTGCCGTCGCCCTGACCGGATTCATGTGGATCATGACTTTCCTGGGCAGCGTGATCGGCCCGTTGGAGTCACCGTTGCTCGATCCGATCGTCCTGTTCGTGGCGGCGAGCGGTTGGCTGCTCCTTGCGCCGCGCCTACTGTCCCCCGCCGTGCTTGCCGAGGCCCTCGGCATGGCCGCGTTTATCTTCTTCCAGGTACCCACGGCGTTCTTCGCCTTTGATCGACCGATGGGCCTCGATGCCGACATCGAGTGGCAGATGGACGCCGCGATGTGGTTCTCGCGCGCGGTCCTGCTCGGCTTCGCCGCCCTGGCGCTCTACCTCTTTGCCCGGGGTCGCTCGTGGGCATGGGCGGTGGGCGGTGTGATCGCGGCCGGCGTGGGTGCGATGTCGGTGGCGGGACAGACACTCGGCCTCATCGCGGGCCTCTTCGTCGCCGGTGTCGTTCTTCTCGCCGCGAGCGGCATCTTGATCATCACCCGCACTCGCCGGGAGAAGTCCCGCACCACCTAGACGCGCCTCGAGCGAGGAAACCCGCTGCCGCTACATCCGATCGGGGGCGCTGACTCCGCACAGCGAAAGTCCGTTGGCAATTACCTGACGCGTCGCCGCGCACAACCACAGCCGCGCCACGTGCTGATCGGTGAGTTCCTCGTCACCACGCGGCAACACCCGACACACGTCGTAGAACCGGTGGTACGCCGTCGCCAGGGATTCCAAGTATCGCGGGACTCGATGCGGCTCCCGCAGTTCGGCGGCCGAAGCCACAATCGCGGGGAACTGGGCCAGGGCGAGGAGGAGATCCGCCTCCCGCTCGTGTCTGAGCAATCCCGCGTCGAACGACGCCTCGCGCCAATCGATCCCGAGGTCGGTCGCATTGCGCAGGACCGATGCGATCCGCGCGTGCGCGTACTGCACGTAGAACACCGGGTTGTCGTTGGTGCGCTTGACCAGCAGATCCAGATCGAGGGTGAGCGGTGAGTCCACCGGGTAGCGGATGAGTGAGTATCGAGCAGCGTCGACGCCGACCTCGTCGATCAGGTCTTCCAGGGTGATGATGGTGCCCGCGCGCTTCGACAGCCGGACCTCTTCACCGTTCTTCATCATCTTGACAAGCTGCCCGATGAGAACCTCGACGTTGCGATCCATGTCATCGCCGGCGCATGCCGCGACGGCCCGCAGGCGGTTGACGTAGCCGTGATGATCCGCGCCCAGCAGATAGATCGCGACGTCAAATCCCCGCTCGCGCTTGTCCACGTAGTACGCCGTATCGGAAGCGAAGTAGGTCATCTCCCCATCGGCCTTGATCAGGACACGATCCTTGTCATCGCCGAAATCGGTGGTGCGCAACCACACGGCACCGTCGAGTTCGAAGACGTGGCCCTGCTCACGCAGCCGCTGCATACCGCGCTCAACCGCACCGGACGCGTGCAGGGACCGCTCGGAATACCAGACATCGAAATGGGTGCGGAACAGGTCGAGGACCTGCTGCTGCTGCTTCAACTGCACGAGGTACGCCGCCTCCCGGAAGGCGACATGCTGCTCCTCCTCGGACAGTCCGAGGAACTCCGGGTGCTCCGCGACGATCTGAGCGGCGAGGTCCGCGATGTAGGCGCCGTGATACCCGTCCTCGGGCACCGGGCGACCATCGGCGACGGCCTGCACAGAGGCGCCGAAGCGGTCCATCTGGACGCCGCGGTCATTGATGTAGAACTCGCGGACCGCTGACGCCCCATCCGCCTCCAGAACCCGGGCGATGGCGTCGCCCACAGCGGCCCAGCGAGCGTGCCCGAGGTGAATGGGTCCCGTCGGATTGGCCGAGATGAACTCCACGTTGATGGACTGGCCGGCGTGTCCGATGCCGTGTCCATACGCCGTACCGGCGTCCACGATGGCCCGTGCCACCTGACCCTGGGCGTCGGCCGCGAGGCGCAGGTTGACGAACCCCGGTCCGGCGACCTCTGCGGCCTCAATGCCCGGGGTGGCGGTGAGACGACCGGCGAGCAGTTCGGCAATCTCACGAGGCGGACGACCGGCCGACTTGGCCAGCGTCAGCGCGACCGGCGTCGCGTAATCGCCGTGCTCCTTGCTTCGCGGCCGCTCGATAACGATCTCCTCAGGCAGGTCTCCGGTCAGGGCGCCCTCGGCCTGGAGTTGCGCCACCGCGGCACGCACCACACCGGCCAAATCCTCGGGAGTCATGACCGGAGCGTAATGGGAAGGGACCGAGCAACCCTGCGCCGCTCCCCGCCGTGCTACCGTCGGGGTCGGCTGTGCTGCACATGAACCACCGTTCGCGGTTCCCTGCCGGGCTCACGCTCGACGCGGATCCTTCAGTTCTAGGGGCGACCTTGGGGCGGGACGTCGGCTCGCAAGATCAGCCCGTCGGGCGAGGTGCCCGGCGACGCGTATCCGCTTTATGAGGATCCCAGCAGTAGGAGTTACCCCGCATGGCACAGGGAACTGTCAAATGGTTCAACGCCGAAAAGGGCTTCGGCTTCATCGCTCAGGCTGACGGGGGTGCCGATGTTTTCGTGCACTTCACCGCCATCCAGGCCGACGGCTACCGCAGCCTCGACGAGAACCAGACGGTCGAGTTCGACATCGTCCAGGGTCCGAAGGGCCCGCAGGCCGATAACGTCCGCATCATCTGACGTACCGACCTACGAAGAAGGCTCGCCCCAAGGGGCGGGCCTTCTTCCTTGTAGCGCCTGCTTCCTTGTGGCGCCTGCAAGGACCTGCCTCACCCGTCCGTGGACGTGCAGCTGAGATGGCCAGGTGGACGCCAGGCGTCGACTCGGGTGAGGATGGAGTGCATGAGCGACGACATCGAACGACTCCTGGCCGAAGTCTCCAAGTCCACCGCGAGCCAGGCGCCCCAGGGCCAGGCGGGTTCGGGCAAGGCCACTCCCGCGCGCAAGACGTCCGGGGACGTCGAGCGCTCCTCGGACAAGCCCGGTGGTCGCATCGCCTTCGCCGTCATCAGCGCCGTCGTTTTCGGTGCCGTGGCTTTCGCGGTCGGACTGTTCACGCCGTTCGTGCTGTCCGGGACCTCGATGGGTCTCGGCGCCGCGCTGGGATCCTTCCTCACCGCGGTCATCGCCGGACCGCCGCGCTGGTTCTCGTCCTAACTCGGGCCCTGAGCCGCTGCCCCGGCTGAGTCCTGCACTCGACTGTTACCCTCTACTTCGCCCGAGCCCCCGTAGCTCAGGGGATAGAGCGCCGGTTTCCGGTACCGAAGGTCGCAGGTTCGAATCCTGCCGGGGGCGCTCTTGCGGCCCTTAGGCTGCCGGCGTGCCCGCCACCGCCCTCACCATTCGCGAACTACGCCGAAACCGACTGTTCACCACCAGCGGTGTCGTGATCGAGTGGTACGACTTCATGGTCTACGGCCTACTCGCCACCACGATCCAGCAGGTCTTCTTCCCGACCGATGACGCAGCGGTCGGGCTGATCCTGACCTTCGCCACCTTCGCCGTCGGCTATCTCGCCCGGCCAATCGGCGGCCTCGTGATCGGCCGACTCGGCGACACTAGGGGGCGCAAGTTCGCACTCGTCCTGTCGACGGCGCTCATGCTGGTCCCGCTCCTGGTAACCACCCTCCTGCCGACGTACGACCAGATCGGGATCCTGGCCCCCATCCTCCTGGCCGTGATGCGTCTGCTGCAGGGATTCAGCGTGGGCGGCGAGTACTCAGGTGCGCTGACGGCCCTGAGCGAATCGGCCGGTCAGACCGGTCGCGGCCGCAGCGTGTCTCTCGGACTCGCCACCGCGATGGGCGGCAATCTGCTGGCTTCCCTCGTGGTGTTCGGCACCACGGCACTGTGGGGTCAGCAGGCGCTCGTCGAAGGCACCTGGCGCGTCCCCTACGCCATCGGGTTCGTCCTCGCCGTAGTCGCCGTGATCATGCTGCGCAAGATGCGCGAGACCGCAAGCTTCGAAGAGGTTGCTGAGTCCGGCGACACTGGCACGCCCGTGCGTTACCTGCTGCGCGCCTACCCGGGCGCGACCTTCCTCATGCTGGCCCTGGCCACGTGGAGCGGCGTCACGGTCTACACGCTCATCTCGTGGATGCCGTCCTACCTCGAGACCGTCGTCGGCATCACCGATGCTCGCGCCGATCTGGTATCCGCGCTTGTCTCGGTCGTCTACATCGCCGTCGTCGTGCCGGTGGCGGTCCTCGGTGATCGACGCGGCCGTCGGCCTCTCATGATCGGCACGGTCCTGGCCTACGTCGTCCTATCGATTCCAGCGATCCTGCTGCTGAACTCCGGCATCATCGCCGGTGTTCTACTCGCCATCGTCGTGCTCTCGGTTCTGCAGACCTTCGTCGACTCGACTACCACGACGGAAATGACCCAACTTGTGCCGACCAAGATCCGCTATACCGGGATCGCACTGACCTACAGCATCGGGATGATCCTCGGCAGTTTCACGCCTGCACTCGAAGAAACCCTGCTCGGATCGACCGGAAGCCTGCTCGTCCCCGCCGTCGTCCTCATCGGAATCTCGCTGCTCCTGATTCCCGTGATCATCTCCTTCCCCCGCCAGGTTCGACGCGCACAGGCCGAGGACCAGCGTGATTTCGTTGGCTGAAGATCTCCCGCGACGCGACGACACCTACTAGCGTCGCCCCACACCGCTACGCCGCGCCGACCGACGAAGGGGACCCATGAAGCCGCGCGACCGCCTCGACCCGCAAACTCGTGACGGCCTTGATCTCTTCCTCGCCGCCGTCCCCGGCGGGTTCGGCGCCATCGCCGACATCGTCGAACGCCGCGCTGTCGCCGCGCAGTTCCTCGAACTCATGACGGCGAACCTGCCACCCAATGACCAAGTGATTTGTGAGGACCGGATCATCCCCGGCCCCGTCGACAACCCTGACCTCGCCGTACGCATCTACACCCCAGCCCAGGCCACCGGTGTCCGCCTGCCGGGAATCCTCATGATCCACGGCGGCGGAATGATCATGGGGAGCGTTGACGCAGAAGATCTCAAGGCACAGGCCTACTGCGAAGCCGTGGGAGCGGTGGTGGTCTCGACGGACTATCGCAAGGCGCCCGAACACCCCTACCCCGCAGCGCCCGACGACTGCTACGCCGCGCTCACCTGGATGGTCGAACACGCCGACGAGTTGGACATCGACGTGGACCGCATCGCGGTGTTCGGCGGCAGTGCCGGCGGCAACCTCGCGATCAGCACCACACTTCGGGCGCGTGACCTCGCCGGACCGAGCATCGCCTACCTCATGGCGCCCTACCCCATGCTCGACGAGCGCAACGACAGTCCGTCCAGCCACGAGATCAGCGACCTCGGCATTTGGGACCGTGCAACCAACGTGGAAGCGTGGGGTTGGTACCTCGGGGATCAAACGGCCGACGCCTACGCCGCGCCCGCGCATGCGGCGAACCTTGCCGGATTGCCGCCGACCTTCATCGACGTTGGCACGCTCGACGCCTTCCGCGACGAGGACATTGCGTTCGTCGGCCGACTCGCCCAGGCCGGTGTCCCCATCGAGTTCCATGTGTATCCCGGCGCCTTTCACGCTTCCGAGGTTTTCGCCCCCAATGCGGAGTTGAGCGGACGGATCATCGAGACACGGATTGCCGCTTTGCGTCGAGCGCTGCACGGATAATCAACGGTGCGCGACTTCCGCGAGCGCGCCGGGTGCTCGCCGTCACCCGAGTAGCATCGCGAGGTGCTCGCCGCCTGGGAGGTCATGGCCATCGCGGTCGTGGCGATTCTCCTCATCGGCGAATTTGTACGACGTACCTATGGTCCGCGCGCGGCCCTCGTCATGCTGGCGCTCGCGGTGGCCTCCCTCACCGTGGTGTGGATCGCCTACGAGGTCTGGCCGATTGAACAGTGGCGGCGCGGCAACCTCGCGGTGGGGCTTGCAATCTTCGCCCTTCCGGCGCTCGCGGGCGTGATCATCGCCTGGCGGAGGGGTGCCCTGTCTCGTTCGGCGATCGGCTTCCTCGTAGCGCTGTGGGCGACGCCCGCGCTTCTGCTTCACCTCAGTCAACTGCGCCTCTTCGACAGTGCGGCCGACCCGTCCTTCGCACATTCCCTCTGGTGGGCCGCCGTCACCCTCACGATCTACATCGCCGTCCCGGTCGCCTACGCGCTATTCACCGGTCAAGCGATCCGGTCCTACGGTCTGTCCCTCGGCTTCATCCGCTCCGAAGCGGCGTTCATTGCGCTCCTCGCGCCGGCCATCGTGGTCCTCGTCTGGCTCGTCTCGTCGGACGAGCGATTCCTGCGCACGTATCCGTTCTACGACTACGAATCCGGTGGCGACAACGCCCTTGTCAAACTGCTCGTGTTCGAGGTGGCCTATGGTGCGACCTTCGTCGCCCTTGAGTTCTTCTTCCGGGGATTCCTCGTATTCGCGGGTCTGCCCATCCTGGGCGTGCACGCCGTACCGGTGATGGCCTTTGGCTATTGCCTGCTGCACCTCGGCAAGCCGATGCCCGAATGCGCGTCCAGTCTCATCGGCGGACTGATCCTCGGCTACGTCGCTCTCCGCCTGCGATCGATCGCTGCTGGCGTCGTCGCCCACCTGACCATGGCGTGGGGCATGGACGCCTTCGTCGTCGGCCGGCAATAAGTGTCGGGCGGCAGTGACCCCAGCAGGGCAGGTCCGACCTAGGAGCGCTTGACCGCGGCGGCCAGCGCGGCACCGAACTTCGGCGTCAATCCCAAGTAGCCGGCCAACATGGCCGCATCACCGGACCGCGCGTGCAGCAGTCCGAGCACAGTTCCGTACGCGCGGGCACGACGTCGACGGCCGCCGAGATCGACCTTGGCACCCTTCGGCAATGCGCGAGCACGCGCCCATGCCCGGGCCACGTTGCCCTCCGGGCTCGTCGTCCACCCGAGCATTTCCGGCGGCACTAGCGGCAATGACTCGCGCACAAGCAGCACCCGCTGGAGGTCCGAACCGTGCCGCCAGGCGCCAACGGACTCTTCCAACGGCGTGGGTCCCGCGGGTATGGCCTCAAGAAGGATGACGTCATCGGCCTGTCGCGCGAGGAGCACGAGCAATCGACCCGACTCGTGGCTCACCGCGTCGGCCACGGAGTAGTGCGAGATCAATGCGGCTACGGGCTCCGCCACCGTCTCGCGATAGTGCGCGAGCTCGCGTTCGACACCCTCGGCATCCACGACGGGGGCATCCCACCGCTTCGCCACCCGATCACGGCGCAGCAGCGGTTCATCACCCGACTTCACCAACCGCTCCAGCGCGGCCTCCGCACTCGCGCCCAACGAATCGCGTGTCGAGCGCGTCGCGAGTGCGACCGCTCGTTCGGTGCGCGCATGCAGGGGTGCGTGCGCCAGCGACGTCACGGCACGGCGGTATCCCTCGGCCATGTCCGGCACGACACGACCTCCGTCATTCTTCGCGACGTGCCTAGCGAGGGCCACGACGTCCAACTCCCACGGACCAGGCAGCGCATCATCGACGTTGGTGAAGTCGAGAATGGACGACTCCCCGCTCCCGTCCACCGGCATGAGGGAGGCCACCCCCGCTTCGCCGACCAGCCAGACGTCGATACCCGTCGGTCCCGGCGAGTCGGTCTCGCCGCCACGATCAGGCGTCACCGATGCGAGTGCTTCGGCGAAACCCACCTCTTTGCGACGGAGACGACCGAGGTACTCGCGCTCCGCCGATGAGGGAGAAGTGGGCACACGAGGCGGATCGGCGTAGTCGCGCGGGGGAATGCTCGACGACGTCTCACTCATGCTGTGACTCCCGACTGCCAGACGTGGGCGATAGCACTTCGGACGGTACCGGTCGCGAGGTACGTCGAATCGAGGTGGGCGGTGAGCGCACGTCCGGCGGTGCTCACGAGTTTGGGGAGAGTCTCCGCCGCCGATGTCTCGCCGCCGACCATGGGCACGAAGGCGTCGTGCGCCGCGGGGAATCTCGGATGAAGCCCTCGACCGAGTGGGACGGGATCGAGGAGGTGGACGACATTGAGCCAACCCCCCACGCGGTCGTAGGGGAAGGTGTCGGCGACGGCGAGATCACCATGGACCGCCTCATGACCGAGGGGGCTGCCGACGGTGATGAGCAGATCGACTTCGACTCGCGGGTCGGCGAGCAGGTCGAGGGCCACGATCGAGCCCAACGAGTGCGCGATGATCACCCGCGGCGCGGGGGCGATGAGGACCGATGGCAACACCCGATGCGCCACGGCATCGCGGCGTTCGTCGTCGTCGAGGTAGCGGCCTACCTGGTCTAAGCCAAACAGGGAGCTGCGCACGATGCGCGCCAGGGGCAGGCGCGCCGAGAGATCGCCGGGACGCGGGAGCCCCGAGGGCCACGACATCCCCTCCGGCAGGGCGTCTCCGCTCGCGCGCACGTGCTCGGCCAGCAGGCGCTGCCGCTCGAGATAGGTCAACCGCGCGACGTCGCGGTCATCCGGTGGGTCGGCCTGACCTGGCGCATCAGCCAGGTCACGGTGCACCGGAGCACTCCACCGGGGGCGGCGATGCCGGACGAGGGCATCGGGCCTCAGAAGGTCGGCGTATGTCGGCGCGGTGAGAGCCACACCGGCCTCGACATCGGCCAGCGGCCGAGCCCAATCGGCGCGCACGCCCCCCACTCCGTGCAGGAAAATGATGGAGCCGACCGAACCCATGACGTCAGGGTACGTCGGCTCTTCCGGCATCGCGCTCCCCCCAGATTCGCGCAACCCACGCGGCTGCTGGGACACAGTGAAATCGGTGTGACGAAGGTGGCCAAAGTTGTTCAAAAAATTGGAGAAAACCCCTTGTCGGTGCTTGCTGTCGGGAGTAGAACTATCCCACCGACCGGGCAACCGGAAGGTGCGGGAAGCCGAAGAGGTGACCGGGTGCAAACCTGGTCACGGGCAACCGTCCGGGGCATGTGCCGTGACCCGGACCTTGAGGCTCGACGCGGATAGGCAGGCGGATGGCTTTCGGGCCATCGCGGCGGCGCCCCGGCAACGGGTGCGACGGGCGCAGGCAGGCACGCCGGCGTTCCTCCGCAAGGAGAGCCGCAGAACGCGCCGATCCAAGGGCAAGGCCCCTCGAACTCATACTTCGAGGGGCCTTTTCCTTGTCTACTGCATATGTGCCTCGAGATCGTGGTGCCACGCCGAACGGCGGTTGGGCATCCGGAAGATTTCGCTCCTGGCGCGATGGGTCGTCGCGGGCTACCGACCGCCGAGATGCGCCGCCAGGCGCCCGAAGCCCTCCTCGATCGACACCCGCGGGTGCCATTGCAGGGCTGTGCGGACCTCACGCTGGTCGAACCAGTGCGCGGTGGCGAGCTGCTCGGCGAGGAACGACGTCACCGGAGGCTCGCCGGCCCGCCCTGTCCGCTCCCACCACTGCTCCACCACGCGCCCGCCCGCCTTGGCCACCGGGAAGGGGATGGACCGCGCGGGGCCATCCGCGCCACCGGCCCACGCGATCCGCGTGAGCATCTCGACGACAGTTCTGGGTTCGCCGTTGGAGACGACGAACGACCGACCCCGCACCTGCGGAAGTTGCGCGCGGCGAACGGCCGCGACGATGGCGTCACCCGCGTTGTCGATGTAGGTCGTATCGATGAGAGCCGCACCAGAGCCGATCGTGACCAGGCGCCCCGCGCGGGCGCGCTCGACGATGCGCTCCGTCAGCTGTCGGTCACCCGGCCCCCAGACGAGATGGGGCCGCAGCACGATCACTGCCAGATCACCGGAGTCCGCCTCGAGGGCCACCAACTCGGCCATGGCCTTGCTTCGGGCGTAGTTGCCGCGTGCGGCGTCCGGGTCAGCAGTTCCGGCGGGTGCCCCGACCAGGGACCGGCCCGCGTGCGCAACGGACGGTGACGACACCATGACAAGGCGCTCAATTCCAGCGATTTGCGCCGCCTCGACAACCGCGGCCGTGCCGTGAACGTTGATGCGTTCGAACTCTTCCCAGGGACCGATGATGTCCACGCGCGCGGCTGCGTGCACGACGGCGCTCGCTCCGCGCAGAGCGTCCACCAGTCCAGCGGCGCCGCCTGTGATGTCAGCGCGATACTCCTGGATCCCGAGCGTGCGCATCTCGTCACTGATGGGTCCCCGCTGCACACTGACCACGTCAAAACCGCTCGCCGCGAGGGCACGCGCGGCGGCTCCCCCCACGACGCCGGCTCCCCCGGTGACGACGACCCGGTCAGTCATCGTCTCCGTCACCGGATAACAACGCGGCAGCCTCCTCGGCGACGGCCGTGCGATTTACCTTGGACCGATGGCGCACATCCACGGGAATCTCGCGCATGGTGAGGACAGCGGCCACCTCCACTCCCGTAGCCGCGCGTACCGCGTCACGGACCCGCATGGACAGTTCGACGTCAGCAATGGCCATTGACGGACCGGGCAGTTGGACAGCGACGGCCACCGCCTGCGCCCCTACGGGCCCTATGCCGACACAGGCCGCGAGGTCCGCACCGGCGCGACGCTGGGCCGCGAGTTCGACCGCCACCGGTGTCACGGGACCGTCAGCCGTCGTGACCACGTGGGCCAATCGACCTTCCACCCACAACCGTCCGTCTCGGTCGAGGTGGCCCACATCCCCCGTGCGATGCCAGCCGCGCGGGGTGTCGGCCCGGTCCTGGACGCCCCAACGCCGGTCATAGCGGTCTCTCATCCACGGCGCTCGCACAATGATCTCGCCGGTGACGTCCGCCTCCTCCGTGGCGTCATCAGCCGAGGCACCCATGGAATCGAGCGGGGCGATGGCGATGGACACCCCGTCGAGTGGACGACCCACCAACACCCCGGAGCCTTCGGCGCTGGCGAGTTCACCGAGGTCGGTCTCAGTGAGCGGGAGTGCCTCCGTCATGCCGTACGGCGTACTGCAGCGAGCACCCGGAACCATGTCCGACATGCGCTGGAGCAGTTCCACCGGCACGGGCGCACCCGCGACGAGGATCTCGCGGAGGGTCTGCAGTGCAGACCGCTGGGGCGACGTCAGGAAGTCCGCCGTGGACACAATTCCGCGCAGCCCGGTCGGTGAAACCCACATGAGGGTTCCGGCCACCGCCGCCGTTGCGTCCGCGAAGGATGCCGACGTCAACGTCGAGGCATCGGTGAGGTCCATATCGGGAATGGCGGAGGGAATCCCCAGCGCGGGACCGAGCACAGCCCACGGCGCGAAGGCGGCCACGAGCGCGTCGGACTCAGTGATTGAGTAAGCATCGCGCAAGGCCTCACGCAAGGCCCGCAGTCGACCCTCGGTGTAGACGACGCCCTTGGCCGGCCCTGTGGCACCGGAGGTGAACGCGACAAGGGCATCCGCATCCGGGTCGGACTGCGCCGTGGTCGGTACGACACCGGACTCCTCGCGTCCGCGACGCGCGACCTCGGACAAGGTGGCATCGGCGCCGAGGAGACGTGCGGCCGCACCCGGTCGACCGACCAAGAACCGCCGCCCCGGAATCTCCAACGTGCGAGCGAGTCCGAGCCCGGCCGGGATACCGATGACGTGAGTCGGCTCGGCGGATCGCAATGCACGGCGCATGCCACGCAAACCCAAACCCGAGTCAGCCACGACGACGACGGCACCGATACGCCACGCCGCGTAGACCGACGCGATGAGGTCCGGACCCGGCGTCACCAGGAGGGCGATGCGGTCCCCTGGACGCACCCCCCACGCCACCAGACCGGACGCGATCTCCTCGGTGCGCGTCGCAAGCCGCTCCCAACTCACCCGCAGTTCCGAGCGCATGTCCGCGATCGCCACACCGGTGTCGTGCGTTCGCTGCCGCAGACCGGAATTCATGTCCGGGAGGTCAACTCCGATCGACGCCGGCACCGGCCGCCGACCATCACGGAGTCGTTGGATCCACGTGATGATGTCCGGGATGCAGCGTGCGTCGTCTTCAGTAACAAGGTGCCGTGCTCCCTCGTAGCGATGTACGTCGGCGTGCGGCATCCGAGCAACGAGATCGCGTAGGTACCGATCAGAAAACACCGGGTCGTCGGAACCCCACGCCAAGAACACCGGCAGATCATCGAAGTGCGTCACACCTTCGGCGATGGCGTCGAGGGTGGGTGCGCTGGGGTGGGTGGCTTCGAGGGGGATGTCAGCGACGAAGTCCATGACGGCTCCGCGTTGCTCCGCCGTGGCATACGGAGCGCCGTACGCGTCGATGACCTCGCGCGGCAACTGTCGCGACAGCGCTGTGGTGCCACGAACGAAGGCACGACTCCCGCGAGTGACCCAGGGCAGCAGTGCCCGTGAACGCGCCAACCGGATCAACCCCGGGGTGCGCGCCCCTTCGGGCTGATGCACCGCAGTGTTCGTGAGCACCACACCCACCACGAGTTCTCGATGGTCGAGCACCCACCCGAGGGAGACCGGTCCACCCCAGTCGTGCGCCACCGTCACCACCGGGCCGCCGACACTGAGCGCCTCCGTGAGTGCGCCCAGATCGTCCACCCGATCGGCGAGCCGTCGCGTCTCGCCCCGGGAGGAGTAGCCCATGCCCAACTGGTCGACCGCAATGACCCGCCACGTGGCGGGTGCGTTCTCGAGGAGAGCGCGCCACAGGTAGGACCAGGTGGGATTGCCGTGAACGGCAAGCACAGTGATCTCGGGATCGCCCTGCGCGGGTCGTTCGAGGACGTGCATCGTGCCGCGTCCCGGCAGGTCGACGAGCCGCGACCATTCGGGGCGAAGTCCGGGGAGGGCGGGCGGCAGGTGCGCAGCCGTCATCGCCACTACCAGACGATCTCGATGACGCTGGCGTTCAGACCGGAGCCGATACCGAGGCAGCCGATGCGCTGACCGGGGACCAAGTCCTGGGTTTGGAGAGCGAGCGTCACCGGGATCGACGCAGGTCCGATGTTGCCGAACATCGGGAAGGTGAGCGGGACGCGGTTCGAGTCAATGCCGAGAGCCGCGCAGACGGCCTGGGTGTGGACGTTCGACACCTGGTGGATGACGTAGCAGTCCAGGTCCGCCCAGTCGAAATCCTCCGCCGCTTCCTTCCACAACTCTCCAGACAGTTGTAGTCCCGCCTCCAACAGTGCCCGGGAGTCGGTGACCATGCGGTTCATGTCGCCGACGCAGATGCGGTGGTGCTCGGTCGCGGCCCGGGAAGCACCACCGACCAGGCGGTGGCCCTCGGGATGTGTGGACGCGCGACCAAGAACCATGGCGGCTCCACCCGAACCCAGGGTGAGCGACGCGAAATCTTCGAAGATGTCCGCTGCGACGGAGTCCGGCCCCTGCAGTCGCGCGATCGTGCGCTCCTGCAATTCGCGGGACCCCTCGCCGTCGACGATGAGCGCGTAGTCGATCTGTCCCGAGTCGATCATCATGCCCGCGAGGTGCATGCCGTTGACGAAGCCAAGACACGCGTTGGACAGATCGAAGTTGATGCAGTGCGGTGGCAAGCCGAGTTGGTGGTGCACGTCGACGGCCGCGGAGGGTTCGAGATGGGCCCTCGACACGGCGGTGTCGATGAGGAGCCCAATGGCTCCCGGCTCAACTCCAGCGGCGTCCAGTGCCTTGCGGCCAGCCATCGCGGCGGCGTCGGCAAACGACACGCCCTCGGGCCACCAACGACGTTCCTTGATCCCGGCGAGTCCTTCAAGGAGGCCGGGCCGCACATCCAGGCGCGCATAGGTGTCGGCGAGTTGCTCATCGATCCACGCAGACGTCACGACCTCGGGAGCTTCGACCTGCTCAACCGAGAGGATGGCGGTATCCCCGAACCGAAAGGTGGCGTTGCGGGCCTGCGGCTGCGTCATGGGTCCCTTCCCGGCGCTTCGTGCGCCTTGCTTGCACGGAAGGACGGACCCTTCCACAGACGGACGGGCGGCGGCTTCCACGCAAGGAAAGAGTCTGTCACGGGCCCCTCGGCAAGGCGCGCCCGGATGCACAAGGCGCACACCGGGGCGCCCTAGTCTGGAGCCATGACGACATCCGAGCCGTGGTGGCGCGACGCGGTGGTCTACCAGGTCTATCCGCGCTCCTTCGCTGACGAGTCGGGGGATGGCGAGGGCGATCTGGCCGGCGTGATCTCGCGATTGCCCTACCTGGCCTCCCTCGGCGTCGATGCCATCTGGCTCTCGCCCTTCTACCCCTCACCCCAACTCGACGCCGGGTACGACGTGAGCGATCCACGCGCCGTTGATCCTCGCTTCGGGACCCTGGAGGACGCGCAGCGCATGATCAACGAAGCGCATGCGCGTGGGTTGCGCGTGATTGTCGACCTCGTCCCCAACCACTTCTCGACTGCTCATGAATGGTTCCAGGAAGCCCTTGCATCTCCACCCGGGTCACCCGAACGCGCCCGCTTCCACTTCCGTGAGGGTCGCGGACCCAACGGGGATGAGCCACCGAACAACTGGGCCAGCCTGTTCACCGGCCCATCCTGGACGCGAGTGACAGAAGCAGACGGACTCCCCGGTCAGTGGTACATGAACATGTTCGATTCGTCGCAGGCCGACCTGAATTGGACGAACCCCGACGTCGTCGAGGACTTCCACACGACGCTTCGCTTCTGGCTGGACATGGGTGTGGACGGCTTCCGCGTCGACGTCGCCTTCGGCCTCGCCAAGGACATGACCTACCCCGACGTCCCCGATCCCGTGGGTCTGGTCGAAGGAGTGCGCCTCGACCTGGACACCGGAAGCGAGGAATCACAGCGGCGCCGTGACCTCGTCGCTGGCTCGCCGTACATGGATCGCGACGAGGTACAGGACATCTACCGCGGCTGGCGCGCGATCCTCGATTCCTACGAGGGCGATCGGATGGCTGTTGCCGAAGCCTGGCTCCCGCCGGCGCGAGCGCGGCGCTACGTCGCAGGCGACACGCTGCACCAGATCTTCAACTTCGACTTCCTCATGGCGCCCTGGGACGCTGGCGCACTCGCGCGCGTCATCACCTCCACGATCGACGGTCTCGCGCCCGCGCCGGTGACCTGGGCGCTGAACAACCACGACACCGCCCGCGTGGCGACTCGGCTCGGAGGTGGCGACGTCGGGGTGCGACGGGCGCGCGCCCTCGCGATGCTCGCCCATGCACTGCCCGGCAGCCTCTACATATTCCAGGGCGAGGAGTTGGGCCTGCAGGATGCCGAGATCCCCAATGAACGCCGCGAGGATCCGGTGTTCTTCCGATCCAAGGGCGAACAACTCGGTCGCGACGGCGCTCGGGCACCCCTACCGTGGTCGGGAGACGCGCCACCATACGGCTTCGGCGGTCAGCACACGTGGTTGCCGCAGCCGGATGGTTGGGGTGGACTCACCGTCGCGGCTCAGCAGGACGACCCCGCGAGCACTCTGGCGCTCTACCGCGCGTCTATCCTCCTGCGGCGCACCCACCCGGGCTTGGCGGGGGACGCGCCGTGGCGCATCACCACGGACCGCGATGACGTCATCGTGCTTGAGCGTGGAGCCGGCTTCGTCTGCGTGAGCAATTGTTCGGCCGGGCCCATCCCGGCTCCGGATGGCATGGTGCTGTTGAGTTCGGCACCGCTGCTCGCGGACGGGTCCATCCCTCCCGACACCACCGCCTGGTTCCAGACGTAGGACCTGGTTCGAGAAGGACGAGGAACGCTGGCGCCGCTGTCCGCCGATCGCCAGACCGATGTCCCCTCACAGGGGACCATGGCGAAAACGGCCAAAGGTGCAGATCGGACGCGAATCGCGGAAACGTTTTCATGGTGTTTGCGAAACACTCGTGAGAGTGCACCTCCCCATAAAAACGTTGCGGTTTCGTTACCGTCAGCCACGCCTCATGGGCCTTGCGAGCCCGCTACCGGCGAGAAAGGATGGACACGTTTTCAGCCCATGAACTCCCGGGCACATCAATGACAAGGAGACGGCATGTCATCACCCAATCGCCGTCGTGGGGTCGCCCTCATCGTCGGCGCGAGCGCAGCAGCACTCCTGCTCGCCGCCTGCGGTGGCTCGGACACCTCCGGCGATTCATCGTCCGCGGCCCCCGACAACTCGTCGGCGTCGTCCTCGGAGAGCTCGAGTTCCGGCGACGCACCCGCGGCCGGCTGCGAGGAGTACGCCGACTACGGCACCTTCGACGGAGCATCCGTCACCATCTTCACCTCCATCCTGCCGCCCGAGCAGGGCCTATTTGAGGAGTCCTGGGCTCAGTTCGAGTCCTGCACGGGCATCGACATCGTGTACGAGGGCTCCGATCAGTTCGAGGCGCAACTGCCCACCCGCATCGCCGGTGGTAACGCCCCTGACATCGCCTTCATCCCACAGCCCGGCCTGCTGGCCAAGCTCGTCGAGACCGGCGGCCCAATCGCCGCTCCCGCGTCGGTGGGCTCACTCGTTGACGAGTACTGGAACCCGGCTTGGAAGGCCTACGGCACCGTCGATGGCACCTTCTACGCCGCTCCGCTCGGCTCGAACATGAAGTCGTTCGTGTGGTACTCGCCCAAGGTCTTCGCGGAGAAGGGCTACACCGTCCCGACCACCTGGGATGAGTTGTGGTCCCTGTCCGATCAGATGGTCGCCGATGGCGTGAAGCCTTGGTGCGGTGGCATCGAGTCCGGTGGCGCCACTGGCTGGCCGGCCACTGACTGGCTGGAGCAGATCATGCTGCGCATGTATGGCGGCGACGTCTACGACCAGTGGGTCAACCACACGATTCCGTTCGACTCCCCCGAGGTCACCGCGGCCATGGACGTGCTCGCGGGCTGGATGAAGAACCCCGATTACGTCAATGGCGGCTTCGGCAACGTCCAGACGATCGCGACGACCGGCTTCCAGCAGGCCGGTGAGCCGATCCTCAAGGGTGAGTGCGGCATGCTGCAGCAGGCCTCCTTCTACGCGAACTTCTGGAAGGAATTCAACCCGGACGCGACCGTGGCTGAGGACGGCGACGCCTACGCGTTCTACCTGCCAGCGATGAACGCCGATGTGCCGAACCCCGTCGTCGGTGGTGGCGAGTTCGTCACCGCGTTCTCCGATCGTCCCGAGGTTGCTGCGGCGCAGACTTTCCTGGCCTCGCCGACGTTCGCGACCAACAAGGTCAAACTCGGCACTTGGGTGTCGGCGAACTCCGGTGTGCCGCTGGACGCTTACACCCCCGGCTCGATTGATCAGCTGTCGGCTCAGTACCTCACTGATCCGCAGGGCACCTTCCGGTTTGACGCCTCCGATCTGATGCCGGCCGCTGTCGGCGCAGGCTGCGAGTGGACCGAGATGACGGCGTGGTTCGCCGAGGACAAGCCGACGGCTGACGTCCTCAAGGCGATCGACGCTTGCTGGCCGGCCGAGTAGTCACTTCGCAACCGATTAGCAGTTAGGTCAGACGACTGACGAATCGGGGCCCGACGGTGTAGACACACCTCGGGCCCCGATTCGTGTCTGGTGACAGTTTCAAGCGACGAGAGGTATCGATGATCTGGGACAACATCATCGCGGGACTACCGAAAATCGGCATTGCCCTCGCGGCTGTTGCCGCGTTCCTCGGGATCCTCCTCATCCTCTTCTTCGTCCTTGGCCGAATCCGCGGCAAATTCGCCAATCCGCTCGCCGGCATCATGTTCCTCGGGCCCGCAATCCTGCTCCTGATCATCGGCCTGGTCGTCCCGACCATTCAGACAATCTCCAAGAGCTTCTACAACGCCAGTGGGCAGAAGTTCATCGGACTGGCGAACTACGGCTGGATCTTCACCACCGAGAACAATCAAAAAGTCCTCATCAACACGGCGCTCTGGATCATCGTCGCGCCCATCTTCTCCACCGGCGTAGGTCTGCTCCTCGCCCTGCTCCTGGACAAGATGAAGCGTGAGTCCATCCCCAAGTCCCTCATCTTCATGCCGATGGCGATCTCCTTCGTCGGCGCCAGCATCATCTGGGGACTCGTCTACGCCTACCGGGATCCCTCCCAGGAGCAGGTGGGCCTGTTGAGCCAAGTGGTCCTGTGGCTCGGCATGGAGCCGCCGAATTGGCTGCTGCTGCAGCCGTGGAACAACTTCCTGCTCATGGTCATCATGATCTGGATCCAGACCGGCTTCGCCATGGTCGTGCTTTCCGCGGCCATTAAGGCTATTCCGCACGACGTCATCGAAGCGGCGACACTCGATGGCGCCCGCGGCTGGCGCCTCTTCAGCCGGGTCACTGTCCCCATGGTGCGCACGACGTTGATCGTCGTGTTCACCACCATTCTCATCGCCACCCTCAAGATCTTCGACATCGTGCGCGTCATGACCAACGGCAACTTCGGCACACAGATCGTCGCTAACGAGATGTACAGCCAGGCCTTCGTTCAATTTGACGTCGGGCGCGGATCCGCGCTCGCCGTCATCCTGTTCCTCGGCGTTATCCCGATCGTCTCCTACAACATTGTGCAACTGCGGAAGGAGCGTGCGGTCCGATGAGCGTCGAAGCACATGAGATCATCCCGATTCCGCAACCACCCAAGGACGACGTCACCATTGGCGGCACCGCGCGCCGCACCCTGAGCAGCCCCTGGGCCTCTGCCGTGGTCATCGTCATCACCGTGTTGTGGACGATCCCCACCTTCGGGCTACTGGTCACCTCGCTGCGGCCTTCGGGACCGGCCACCAACTCTGGCTGGTGGACCGTCTTCACCGATCCAGAGCTCACTCTCCAGAACTACGCGGAGGTGCTCGGCGGTGGCGAGATCGTGTCCGGCGGCATCCTCCCCTACTTCTTCAACTCCTTTGCCATCGCGATCCCGGCCGCGATCTTCCCGCTCGTCATCGCCACCATGTGCGCCTACGCCCTCGCCTGGATCCCCTTCAAGGGAGCCACCGTGCTGTTCTTCATGATCTTCGCCCTGCAGATCGTGCCGCTGCAGATGGCCCTGCTGCCCCTGCTCCAGTTGTTCAACCTGGGCTGGAGCATCGGGCCGGTGCCGATCATCCCCGACCTCAACCTCGGCGGCACCTACATCCCGCTGTGGGTGGCGCACACGATGTTCGCGCTCCCGCTCGCCGTCTTCCTGCTGCACAACTTCATGGCGCAGTTGCCTCGAGACCTCATGGAAGCCGCGGTCGTTGATGGCGCGAGCCACTTCATGATCTTCCGCAAGATCGTGTTGCCACTCTCGGTGCCCGCGATCGCCTCGTTCGCGATCTTCCAGTTCCTCTGGGTGTGGAACGACCTTCTCGTGGCGCTGACCTTCGCCGGTGGCACACCCGATGTGGCACCCATCACGGCGTACCTCGCCAATATCGTGGGCAGCTACGGCGCCAAGACCCACCTCATCACCGCGGGAGCGTTCATCGCCATCGTGGTTCCGCTGATCGTGTTCTTCGCACTGCAGCGGTTCTTCGTGCGCGGCCTGCTCGCCGGCTCGGTCAAGGGCTGACGCGCGTCGCCAATCGGTCCCGCCACCACAGGGCACTGTCCTTCGGCGTCCGCGTCAAGGTCCCCGGCTCGACCCGCACGATGCCGAACCGCTTGGTGAACCCTTCGGCCCACTCGATGTTGTCGAGCAGCGACCACGCGAGATAGCCCTGCACGTCGATGCCCTCGGCGCGAGCGCGCAGCACCTGCGCCACGTGCTGCCGGTAGTAGTCAACGCGGTCGATGTCGTGGATACCGTCGGGACTGACGACGTCGGCGTACGCGGCGCCGTTCTCCGCGATCCACAGCGGCACGCCGGGCAACGCCGTTGCAGCCAACCGGAGCGCATCAACGATCCCCTCGGGATACACCTCCCAACCCATCGCTGTCACCGGCTCACGCGGTGCGAAGGTCGCCGGTGGGCTACCCGGATAGGCCGCGAGATCCTGCCCGACCGCCGTTACGTCCGACGCGACACTGCTGACCCGATTGACGGTGTAGTAATTCTCGCCCAACCAATCGATGGGTGCCGCAATGATCGGCAGGTCAGACTCCTGAACGAACGACCAGTCGGTGAACTGGGTCGTCCCGGCCACGACGTCGGCCGGGATACCGCGACCGGCAAGTAGGTCGAGGAAGAACCGATTGTGCAGGCCGTCGATGTGGGTCGCCGCAGCCTGCGCGCCGGGATCGTCGGCGTAGACCGGGATGAGGTTGAGCACAATCCCCAGGTTGATCAACCCCTGTGCCCGCAGTCGTTCGAGCGCGAGGCCGTGACCGAGCATGAGGTGGTAGGCGGCCGACAATGCCTCGGCGGGCGCACGGCGTCCAGGGGCATGCACACCGGCGGCGTAGCCGAGGTAGGCGGACACCCAGGGCTCATTCAAGGTGGCCCAGTGACTCACTCGATCGCCGAGCCGCGCACCGACTGCCTCGGCGTAGTCGGCAAAACGCTCGGCGGTCTCCCGCGAGGTCCAGCCGGGCAACTCCGAGGGCAGATCCCAGTGATAGAGCGTCACCACCGGATCGATCCCCCGTTCGAGCAGACCATCGATCATGCGGTCGTACGTCGCGAGCCCTGCTTCGCTCACCGGTCCCATGCCGGTGGGCTGCACCCGCGGCCAACTGATGGACATGCGGTAGGCATCGACGCCAAGCCAGGTCAGCAGATCGAGATCCTCGTCGAATCGCGTGAGGTGATCGCACGCTGGCTCCCCCGTAGTGCCGTCCACGATGGCACCGGGGGTCGCCGCGAAGTCATCCCAGATGCAGTGGCCACGTCCCGCCACATCTCCTTCCACCTGCCACGACGCGGTTGCGGTGCCGAACGTCATATCGGCCGGGAGGGCGGGCTCTGGTTTCACGGCGTCACTCATGGCCACCATCGTGGCAGGAGGTCAGCCCACGCGCGGTGGCGACGTCAGCAGATCGGTCGTCTCGCCTTCGCCGTCGGGCCCCGACCAACTCAGGTGCACCTCTCCTTGCGACAGATCGGTGACCAGGGCCGCCCACACCTCGCCTTGTCGGCGTGTGATTCGGATTCCCTCGTCCTTCCCCTCCACGATCGCCTCACCCTCAAAGACGGGCAGTTCGTTGCGCCACCGAGCGAGGGCCAGCAGCGATTGCACGACCGGGCGTTCAAGATCCGCGGCGAGGTCGTCGTCGGAGTAGGCGTGCCGGTTGATGTCGCGTCCAACCCCAGAGCGGGCCAGAAAGTCCATGTCGTTGGCGCCAGCGAGCGCGCCGACGTAATACACCTGCGGGATGCCCGGAAGCATGAACTGCACGGCACGGGCCGCGAGATAGCGTCGATCATCGGCGCCGAGAGCCGAATAGAACGTCGAGTTGACCTGGTAGACGTCCAGATTAGAAGCGGCCTGCCCGGTGGACTTCCGGCTCTCCCCCGCCGTGCTCTCATGGATTCCTTCGACCACGACATCCAACTGCTCGGGCGTCAACAATCCGGGGCGCCCCGATACCTTCTGATCCGGTCCGACATCAACGATGCCGATCCCGTCGTGAGTGTCGAGAACCGTGATGGCATTGGCCGGGCGCATGTCGCACCAACGGTGGAGCGGCGCGTGGTCACCGGTGTAGGCGGCGTACAAGACGAGCGGCGGAAGGGCGAAGTCGTAGACCCAGTCCACCCGCGCCGCGATATCGATCTGGTCGCGGTAGTAGGAGTGGATTTCCACCAGGATGTCGAGGCCTCGCGCATGCGCCAACGCGGTGAACTCGTCGATGAAGTCAAAGGTGTCCGGAGTCATGAAGCAGGAGGTCCCCGCGGTCTTGATGGCGTAACCGACCGCATCCATGCGCACGAGCGAGACGCCCACATCGCGCAGGCGGTCGAGGATCGAGATGAGATAGGCCCGCCCCTGCTCTGACCGAACGTCGATGTCGACCTGCTGCGGAGTGAACGTCGTCCACACCAGTCGCCGCTCACCGCCGAGGGTGTACGGCGTGAAGGGGAGGCCGGGCCGTGGCCGGTAGATCTTCGCCAGGTCAGCCTCGGTGGCGCCGTCAGGGAAGACGCTCGACATCGTGAGGAACATCGGGGCGTAGGTCGACGCGTCACCGTGGGCAAGCACATCGATGAAGGCAGCGGAGTCTGCCGAGACGTGATTGACGATCACATCGACGACAACCTCGTGGTCGGCTGCCAGCGCGGCGAGGTCCCCCCAACCGCCGAGTCGGGGGTCGACCTCGGTGTGATCGACCGGGTCAAACCCCGCGTCGGCGCCGTCGAATGGGGTGAAGAACGGCAGGAGGTGAACGCCGCCGTAGGCGCCTGCGAGCGGACCGCGCACGATGTTTGTGAGCGCCGAAATATCACCACCGAGTCGGTCGGCGTAGGCGATCAGCTGAACACGGTTTCGCACAGGTTTCCTCCCACGGAATTGGGGAAATCCTGTCATACAGACCGGTCGCGGTGTGTAGGAGTGGCACCGTTTTCGTCAGCCCTGGCGTTGCCGGCTCAATGCCGTCAGTCGAGGTCGTCGCCGGACTCGCGGCCGTGCATATCGGCGAGGAACTGCTCCACCTGCGCCGCGATCTCATCCCCCGAGGCCACTCGGCCCTCCGGGGCCAACTCCGAGGAGCCCGCCGATGCAGTGCCGGTGCGCAGCGCGGCCATCTGGTCGTACTGCTGCTCGAGGGCACGAACGATGGTGACGAACTCCTCATTGTTCTGCAGTTGCTGCGCGATCTCACCCTCGGCGCGCGAGGCCGGGGCGCGCAACTCGTCGACCGGGAGCACGAGACCGGTGGCCTGCGCCAACGCCTCCACCATCGCGATGGCGGCAGCGGGGTAGTCGAACTGGCCCAGGTAGTGGGGCACGTGGGTGGCGATCCCGATCGCTTTTTCACCGGCCTCACTCAAGGACAGTTCGAGGAGTCCTCCGATGTGACCGGGGACCTGGATATTGCCCGCGGTGTGGGGCGCCTGGACCAAGGACGGGACATTGCCGTGGATGGTGATGCCCAGCGGCCGGGTGTGCGGCGCGGGCCACGGAATCGCCGACAGACCCACGGTGAGCGTCGTACCGGTCCGTCGGGTGAGTTCGACGATCGCGGCCGCGAAGCGCTGCCACTGATAGTCCGGTTCGGGACCGGTGAGGAGGAGGAACGGCGTTCCCTCGTCGTCTAGCACCTCATGCAGGGCGATCTGCGGCATGTCGACGGCGGCGAAGTGGTCGGTGACGAAGGTGAGCACCGGACGTCGGGCGCGGTAATCCAGCACTTCATCGACGTCGAAGGTCGCGAGGAGCCGGTGGTCGCGGGACTGCAGGAGGCGGGCGGCGGTCGCCGTGGCCCCGCCGGCGTCGAGGAATCCGGTGAAGGCGTGCACGAGCACCGAGCGCCCCTCGACCGGGGTCGGCTCGCTGTGCCAGGTGATCAGGTCAGCGGGTTCGCGCATGGGTGTCCTCCTCATAGGTGCTGACCTTCGCAACGCATCAGGGTGCCCCGATGTTCCCGCGAGGGTAATTTCGGAGCGCTCGGGGTCCGCGTGCGGCGCGGCGATGGGCGAGCTAGGCGTCGGGGGCGCCCTCCGACGCCTCCCGGTCGACCGGGACCCCACCCTTGGTGCGGTTGCGGCTGCGCTTGGGCGAGGTCGCCGCCGCACCGGAGGCGGACTCGGCCGGTGGTTTTGGCTTCGGGGCGGCCGCCTTCTTGGCCGCAGGTTTTTTCGCCGCCTTCTTGCCCGCCTTCTTCGCCCCCGGGTTGCCGACCGATGTCGGGGTGGGATGCGGCTTGGGTGCGGCCTTGGGCGCGTTTGCCTTGGGCGCGTTTGCCTTGGGCGCGGCCTTAGGGGCGTCCACCTCGGGAGCTTCAGCGCCCTCCGTTCCGGCGGGTGGCTCGACCTGCTCCTGTGCACTTGACTCCGCCGCTTCACTCGCGGCGAGATCCGCAGCGGCCGCGGCGGCGGCTCCCTTCACCGTCTCGGCGGTCTCCGACGCAGCGCTGGCGGCCGCATGAGCGGCGGTACCGGCCACGAGGCTCGTGGTGTCCGCCGCCGTAGAGGCCGCGGCACCGGCCTGAGCCGCGCCGGCAGACACCGAGTCGGCGACGGAGCCGGGCAAGCGGGCGGCGTGCGCGGCGTCGGACACGGTCCGGGCAGCGGTATCGGCGACTCCCGCGGCCAGCCCCGCGGCACCCGCGACACCGGCCGAGGCACGGTCGGCGTACGACGACACGGCACCGGCCCAGGCGTCGGCCCGCTCCGCAACCGGACTGGTGTCTCGATACTTCTTCCAGGCGGCTACTCCTGCGACCGCTCCGGCCGCGGCAGCGGCGAGGACGAAGACCTTGCGCATGGCGGACTCCCTTCGTGACCAGCCCCGACCGTAGCAAGGTCCGCCCAACCCCTCCCGGTTTCCGACCGTTGTGGTGGGTTTCCCGTGCGCGAAACCCACCATGACGGTCGGAACCGGGCGGGTTTAGCGGCCCTTGAGGTAGGCCCGGAACAGCTCCAGCGGGGCATTCCCCGCGAGGAACCGGTCCCGCTCGGCATCGGGGAGCGCGAGGGCGTGCTCGCACACCCGCGCCCACGCCATGCCCACCCCCCGAGTGAGCGATCCGGCGACCGTCGCCGAGATTGCCGACGTTGCCACCTGACCCCCGGGGATGAACTTCAGCAGGCTCGTCACCAGGTAGCGGCCTGCCATCGTTGCGCCGCCGGTGAGGACGAGGGCACCTGCCGCGGCGAGGGCGCGTGACCGATCCGCCGGCAGACCGTAGGCGGCCGTGAGCCGGGCGATCATCGTCACCTGCGCCGGAACCAGGATGGCCGCATCTGAGAAGGGGATGGGAGTGGCACCGACGCCAGCCGCGACCGCCACCGACTGATTGATGATCTTCTTCGCCGCCTGTCTTTTACGCTCCCAGTCGAGGATCTGAGCGGCCGTCAGCGCCGCCGTCGCCACCTCGGGGACGACCAGGTACGTCGCATCGAGCAACTCCTGCAGCCCGAAGACGGGCGCGCCGGTGAAGGGATCGTCGAGAGCGTTGGTGAGCACGACCTTGCCCCCGGGGCGCAGCGGCAGCCCGAGGCTCTCGATGTACGCCGCCAACTCCAGGGCCTCCGGGTGCGGAACGCCGTCGCGCGTGGGTACCTGCGTCACCACAAGAACGACCGGCAGACCTAGGTCGGACAGGGCACGGACGAAGTCCGCCTGCCGATCCTCGAACCGGCGATCGGACCACCGCACGAGGTACCAGGCGGCGTGAATCCGCTGATCGACCGGCAGTCCACGGGTGCCCTCGACCCGTTCGCGCAAAGCCGCGAGGATCTCGTCCCCCGAGTGACCGGTCTCAAAGCCCTCGGAGTCGTACAGGCCTAGCAGGCCGCCGGGGTGACGGTAGTAGACCAGGCCCCGGGTAACGGGGCGACCGACGCCGGTCTGGGCGACCTGGGCGCCAAAGATCGCGTTAACCAGCGTGGACTTGCCCACCCCCGTCTTGCCGAAGACCGCGAGGTTGAAGCACCCCAGCGCGTCGAACGCCTCCCCAAGGCGGGCTCCGAAGAGGCGCTCCACCTCCGTGCGGTCGATATCGCGGCCGGCCACCTCATCACCCATGGGTCCACGGTAGAGCCCGGACCGCCGCGACGTCGGCTCGTGGGGCAAGAGGCCTCAGGGGGAAGGATCCGAGGATCTGCCGGGTTACCGTGGTCTGATGGGGAAGGTCCTGGCCGTGGTCGCCGCGGTCCTCGTCCTCGCGGGGGTGACCCTCGCGGGGGCCTTTGTCGCCCTCGGCGGAGTCGACTGGCTCCGCGATCGCCAAGCGATTGTCGTCCCCGAGCAGTACCGACCCGTGATCGTGGCCGCGGCCGAGCGGTGCCCCGTGGTTCCGCCCCAGGTTCTCGCCGCGCAGATCGCGTCGGAGAGCAGTTGGGATCCGTACGCCGTCAGTCCCGCCGGCGCCCAGGGTATTGCTCAATTCATGCCGGCCGTGTGGGAGCAGTACGCCGTCGACGGCGATGGCGATGGCGATATCGACGTGTGGAATCCGGTGGACGCGATCCACTCCGCTGCTGAACTCAACTGCGTGAACGCCGCCCTGGTGGCCGACGTACCCGGCAATTCGCTGAAGAACATCCTCGCGGCGTACAACGCCGGCTTCAACCAGGTGGTCAAGTACGAGGGTGTGCCGCCGTTCCCGGAGACGCAGGCCTACGTCGATCGCATCCTCACTCGGGCCGAACGCGTCCAGCTGTAACTCAGACGGCCTCCGGGTGAGCGCTAGGTCCGAGGATTGCCGAACATGTCGCTGGAGCCACGTGCGTCGCCGACGAGTTCGGGAATCACAGCACCGAGTTCGGCGGGCGCCCAGCCGCCCGACTCCTTGGCCGCTGTCGGTCCCTTAACCCACGGCTCAGCCACCCCGATCTCGTTGCCGGTGATGGTGAAGACCCGACCGGTGACACCGGCCGACTCAGCGGAGCCGAGCCACACCACCAGCGGCGAGATGTTCGCCGGATCCAGGGGGTGATAGCCGCTGGCATCGGGCTCCAACTTCGCGAGTTCAGCGAACATCGGCAGTCCCTCGGTCATCCGCGTGAGCGCGACCGGCGCGATCGCATTGACAGTCACCCCGATGCGTGCGAGCTCATCGGCCAAGATCACCGTCATTGCGGCGATGGCGGCCTTGGCAGATCCGTAGTTGGCCTGGCCGATATTGCCGAAGATGCCACTCGGGGACGACGTGTTGATGATCCGCGCATCATTGGATTCCCCGGCCTTTGATCGTGCACGCCAGTAGTCGGCCGCGTGCCGCGACACCGCGAAGGTTCCGCGCAAGTGCACGGCGATCACGGAGTCGAACTCCTCCGGGGTCATGTTGACGAACATGCGGTCCCGCAGGATGCCGGCGTTGTTCACGACGACATCGAGTCCACCGAAGGCATCGATCGCCGCCTGGATGATGCGCCCGGCCCCGGCGAAATCGGTGACATCATCGGCATTGGCCACGGCCTCGCCGCCCATCGCCTGAATCTCCTCGACGACCTGCTGCGCCGGACTCACATCGGAGCCACCTCCGTCAACGGCTCCACCGCGGTCGTTGACCACGATCTTGGCCCCTTCGCGGGCGAAGGCCAGGGCATGTTCGCGACCGATCCCCCGTCCGGCTCCAGTGATGACGACGATCCGTCCGTCGCAGATGCCTGGCATGGCTACCTCCCGATCGCTGGGCCGCTGGCGCACGTGATCCACATCGGCCGCGGAAACTGCTCCCTACGAAGGCTAGTGCTCTGCGCACCAACCACCCACGCGGGCACCGTCCGCGGTGCTAACTTCGCGCAGACATACGGGTGTAGCCATGATGCGACGGAGGTCAACGGCGATGACGGATACCGACTGGGAGCAACTCCGCGCGGCCGCTGTGGCGGCGCTGGCGCACTCGTATTCGCCGTACTCCAAATACCCCGTGGGAGTAGCCGGCTTCGCCGAGGACGGTCGGATCGTGTGGGGCGCGAATATCGAGAATGCCAGCTACGGCATCACCCTGTGCGCCGAATGCTCCATGGTCTCCATGCTCTTCGCGACAGGTGGCGGCAAGCTCACCGCGGCGTACTGCGTCGATGGGCGCGGCGAACCTCTCATGCCGTGCGGCCGCTGCCGCCAACTGCTGTACGAGCACGGGGGGCCACACATGCTCATGATGACGCCGCAGGGCGTCCAATCCATGGACCAGATCCTGCCGCAGGCTTTCGGCCCCCACGATCTTGAGATCGCGGCGGCGATCGAGGAGGGCTAGGCCGGTCGATGATGCTGCCTGCCCGACGGGGACATCGGCGAGGAGTCTTGGCCATCAGGTGAACCTTGCCCGTCGACCGTGTGATGGCAATGGGCTAGGGAAGACCGAGAATGTCGGTGACGCTTGATCGGAGCGAGGCCATCTCGGCATCCGCGAGCGCGCGGGCGGCCACGAGATCCTCGCCGAGGACGGGAACGACAATCTGCAGGTAACACTTCAGCTTTGGCTCGGTACCGCTCGGCCGAATGATGACGCGCGCACCCGCCAAGGTGAAGCGCAGACCGTCGGTCGGCGGTAGGCCGTCTGCACCCTCTTCGAGATCGACGACCGCACTCACTGGACGACCTCCGAGGACACGGGGCGGCGACGTCCGAAGTCGTGCCATGGCGTCGCGAATCAGATGCAGGTCACTCACTCGAACCGACACCTGCGACGTCACGTGGAGACCGAAACGGAGCGCCAGATCGTCGAGGACGTCCTGTAACGAACCACCCTCCACCGCAAGGTGCGCAGCCATTTCGAGCGTCAGCAGCAACGCGGTGATGCCGTCCTTGTCCTTGACGTACGCCGGGTCACAGCAATAGCCCAGGGCCTCTTCGTAGCCAAAGATCAGCCCGGGCACCTTCGAGATCCACTTGAAGCCGGTGAGCGTGGCGGCATAGTCCAGACCGGCATCCTCGGCGATGCCGCGCAACAGAGTGCCGGAGACGATCGACTCGGCCATGGTGCCCATCATCGGCGCACCGGAGCGTCGCATGCGCTCGACGGTCCACCACGCCAGCAGGGACCCAATCTCATCGCCGGTCAACATTCGGTAGCCGCCGTCTGCGGTCCGGATACCCGCCGCTGCTCGGTCCGCGTCAGGATCGTTGGCGATGATGATGTCGGCGTCCACCGCGGCTGCTTCGGCGAATGCGAGATCCATGGCCCCCGGCTCCTCGGGGTTGGGGAAGTTCACCGTGGGGAAGTGACCATCGGGCTCGAACTGCGCGGCCACCGGCACCGGGGCAGGGAATCCCGCATCGGCGGCCGCCCGCATGAACACTTCGCCCCCGACACCGTGCAACGCGGTGTAAACGGCACGGATCTGCCGCGGTCCAGGGGACAGCAGGTTCACCGCGCGGGCAACGTAGGCATCGAGAACTTCACTGCCGAGCGTGACGTAGTCGTCGGACGTGGGGATGTCCGCGACGGGTCCGACGGCGGCAATACGTTCGGAGATTTGAGCATCCGCAGGAGGGACGATCTGGCTGCCATCGCCCAGATAGACCTTGTAGCCATTGTCCTCGGGCGGATTGTGAGATGCGGTGACCATCACGGCTCCGCTCGTGCCGAGGAACCCGATGGCGAACGCCGTCACCGGAGTGGGCAGCGGGTGCGGGAGCACCATCGCGGCAATGCCGGCACCGGCCATGATGCGTGCCGTGTCGTGGGCGAAGACATCAGAGTTTCGACGCGCGTCGTAGCCGATGACAATGGAGCGGCCGCCTGTATCTCGGAGGTAGGCGGCCAGTCCGGCAGCGGCGCGCATGACGACGACTCGATTCATGCGGTTCGACCCCGGTCCGAGCCGACCCCGCAGCCCCGCGGTACCGAACGACAAGGTGCCGTCGAAGGCATCCGCCAGTTCATCGACGGCTTCCTGATCCCCCGATTCAGCACGCCTGACGAGTTGCTGAAGTTCGGTGCGAGTCTGCTCATCTGGATCGGTGGCGATCCACTGCTGCGCCGATCGCAACGCGGCCGTCAGGCTCATCGTGATTCTCCCCTCGTCGCCATGACCGCGAGGACGCAGGCGTCGCGATCGAACATGGGAACCACCTTGTCTCGTCGGTCGACTAGGTTTCAGGACGTCAGCAGGCGCTGCTGCAGGTAGTTGAAGAGCACATCGCCGGATTGCTCACTGAAGTCATGCAACTGCTCCGGGGTTGACGTGACCTGGTCACCCTCGAGGCGGTTGAGGAGCACCGCGCAGATCATGGCGAAGGACGGAAAGCCCCACGAGTTCCAGTAGGCGGCGAGCATGGCGCCCTCCATCTCGATATTGCGCACTCCGTTGGCGTGGAGCCATTCGAGAAACTCGTGCTTCGTCTGCGCAGTCTCCCGTCGGATGGCGCCATCGAGTCGGAACTGTTCAAGGAAGAATTCATTCGTCGCGATGGTCTTGCCTTCGACGATCGGCAGACCCGAGTCGGCGTTGGCCGCCATGATCGCCGCACGGGTCGCCGCCGGGAACTCACCATCGAACCAGTAGGTGCCGATCCCGCCCTGGAGCAGCCGGAACGGCTTAAGGTCCGCCATGAGGCCGGCCTCGGACACCACGATGGTGCCTCCCGGCAGACCGACACCGCCGCTGGTCCCCACACGAGCCCAAAAGACATCGTCGAGTGCCTCGAGATCGCCTCGCTTGAGGAAGTAGACCATCCGCATGAGCTCCTGGACGGCGATCGAGGCACTCGGCATGCCCATGCCATGCGAAGAGAAGAGCACCCCGCCCGTGTAGCGCGTGACGAAGCGTTCCTCCTTGGGGAAGGCGATGATCTCTGGGTCGCCGCTCAGCGCGCTCCAGCGCTCAGCGAAGTCAGTGATGCGCTCACCAGAGCCGGCCAAAATCACCGCACGGACACCACGTAGCTTCTCCAGAATCGGATCGTCGCTGGCGACACCAAAGTGGTAGTAGACGTCCACCTGGCGACCCTCGAGGACGGCGTCGAGGAACTCGTGATTGATGTTCTCGGTCTTGATGGCGCCTCCCGGAATCGAGTCGTGACCGCGGCTCGCCCCCAGCAGCACGGCCTCATCACCCTAGCGCCGTCATCCCCCCGCGAGTGCTCACTTGTGGACGCCCATGCCGGGCAAAACCCGTGCGCAGGTGCGCACTCGCGGGAGGGTCAGGACAGGATGCTGCGTTGGGTCAGGTCAGCGATGCGTGTCTCGTCGATGCCCCAGGCGGTCAGCGACACCGGCGATGACGTCGCCGGGATAGACGCCACCGCGCCGACCGTTGTCCGATCGAAGCGCGGTGCAGGCGCCGCCTGGACCAGACCATCGACCTCGACGAAGGTGCCACGCGACGCCAGGTGCTTGTGCATCGGCGCCTCCGCCATCGTGAGTACAGGTGCAACGCACGCATCGGTGCCGTCGGCGATGGTCGCCCATTCCTCACGTGTGCGCATCGCAACAACGCGCGCAAACTCCTCCCGCAATCTCGGCCACTGCGTCACGTCATACTGCGGCGGCAGGTCCGCATTAGCCAGATCCGCAATACGCAGCCATTCGGCGTAGAAGGCTGGCTCGAGGCAGCCCACCGCGAGATAGCCGTCATCGGCCGTTCTGTAGACGTCATAGAACGGCGCTCCGGAATCCAGCAGGTTGACACCGGCCTCTAACTGCCACATGCCCTGCGCAGTCATCGAATGAAACAGCGACATGAGCAGTGCGGCGCCATCGACCATGGCGGCATCGACCACCTGACCCACTCCGGAGCGCTGTGCCTCCCACAGTGCCGCGAGGACCCCGACGAGGAGCAGCATGGCCCCGCCCCCATAGTCACCCACGAGATTGAGCGGGGGTGTCGGCGTCTGCCCCCGACGCGCGATGTGCGCAAGCACGCCGGCAATCGCGACGTAATCGAGGTCGTGCCCCGCCGTCCGGGCCCACGGACCGTCCTGGCCCCAGCCCGTCATCCGCCCGAAGACCAGGGACGGACGACGTTCCAGGCACGCCCGCGGCGCCAGTCCGAGCCGCTCCATCACGCCGGGGCGGAAGCCCTCGATGAGCAGGTCGGCGGACTCGATAAGGCTGAGCACGAGTTCGCGTCCGTCGTCGTGCCGTACGTCCACCACGACGACGTCGCGCCCCCGGCGGGTGATGTCACGCGCCGGATCACCGAGGGTCAGTCCGGGTCGAGGGGATTCGATGCGCACACCCTGGGCTCCCAAATCAGCAAGCACCATGGCGGCGAACGGCGCCGGTCCAATCCCCGCCATCTCAACGAAGCGCAGTCCTGCCAGCGGTCCTGTGCCTGTTGCCATGCCCATCCCCTCGCCCTGACGTGATGCCCGCCGTTATTTGATGACGGTGATGACCTGGGTGTTGTGGACCGCAAGTCGCCCGTCAGCGGTCCATAATTCTCGCGTTTCCGTCGCGTAGCCATCGGCGTAGCCGAGCAAGCGTCCGTGATGCAGCAGCGGCACCTGCGGGTCCACGGTGGCCGGGTCGACCAAAAGCGTGGCACTGAAACTCAACGTGGCCATGGGCCGCGGAGTCGACACCTGCACCAAGGACGCGGGCCACATCGCATCGATGAGCCCGACGAGGAGGCCCTCGTCGTACGTCGTCGGCGGCTTCGCGGGCGCCAGCCACGCCATCACCGGATCGGCGCCGCCCGAATATGGCAAGCCGGAGATGGGCCGCAGTGCCAGGTGCTGCAAGAACTCCGGAGCGATCGGCGGACCGATGGCGACCACATCACAGGCGGCCCACTCCGGCGCCTTCGGCATCACCAGGTCCACCGTCGGCGTGAAGTTGGCAGCGCGCGGCCCACCGAAGACCGCCGTGCCGACGGCCCAGGTCTCCTCCCCAGCGACCGCGACCTGCCAGACGGACGTCGCTGAGCCTTGGCGAACCAGGGTCGTCGAGACCCCTGCCGGGCCAGCCGGCAGCGGGCCCACCATGTGCACGGAGACCTCCCGAAGCGGCAAGCCACGCCCCTCGGCGGCCGCCGCCGCGCGAATGATCCCCGCCGCGAGCAGGCCACCCCAGGTTCCGCGGCCCTGGAGCCAGCCCTCCGGCACCTCCCAGGAGCCATCACGGACATCAACCGCCTCGTCATACGTGGTCACCCGGCGAGCGTATCGGCGCTGTCAGGGAACCGCGTTAGCCTGCCGGGGTGCGCGTTCTCCACACCTCCGATTGGCACCTGGGCCGTTCCTTTCACGGATCCGATGTCCTTGATCATCAGCGCGCCTTCGTGCAGTGGTTGGTTGACCTCGTCGCGACACAGGAGATCGAACTTGTGGTCGTCGCCGGCGATGTCTACGACCGAGCGGTCCCTCCCCTGCCGGCGGTCGCCCTGTGGGAGGAAGCCGTCATCGGGCTGACGCGCACCTGTCCGCTCCTCGTCACCTCCGGCAACCATGACTCGCCGACCAGGCTCGGCTTCGCCGGTTCACTTCTGGCGCGGTCCGGTCTGCACCTGCGCACCGCGCTCGACACCATCGCCGACCCGGTTCTGGTGCACGGTCGCGACGGGGTAGAGCTGGCGGCATACGGCATCCCCTACCTTGAGCCGGACCTTCACCGGGAGGCGCTGGGAGCAGAACGCTCGCACGCCGCCGTGCTCGGGGCCGCCATGGATCGCGTACGCGCAGACCTGGCCGAGCGGCCGGGCGTGCGATCCCTGGTCGCTGCCCATGCGTTCATCACCGGCGGCGGCGACACCCTCGTCAGCGATTCGGAGCGGGATCTGCGCGTCGGCGGCGTCGGCGATGCCCCGTGGTCGGTTCTGAAAGGGGTCGACGTGGTCACGCTGGGGCACTTGCATGGGGCCCAACAACTCTCGACCGGCACGAGCGAGGACGTCGTTACCTATAGCGGCTCCCCCCTGGCCTATTCGTTTTCCGAGGAGAAGCACCGCAAGTCAGTCAGCATCCTGCAGATCCCGCCCGACGGACCGGTGATGGTTGAACGCATTGAGGCGCCCGTCCCTCGCCCCCTTGTCAGCCTGACCGGGACCTTGGCGGAGCTGCTCGTCGATCCGCGACTGGAGGCCAGTGCCGACTCCTGGGTGCGCGTGCACCTCATCGACGAGCGCCGCCCCGACAACTCTTTCGACCGACTACATGCTCATCTGCCCTACCTCGTCGAGTTGACCTTCGAGCATCGTGCGTCGAGCCGCGTTGAAGCGCTGGACCCCGACGGCCGACCCACCAGTGATCCACTCGCCATTGCCGAGTCCTTCATCGAGCACGTCACGGGGAGCGCCGCCCTGCCGACCGATCAGGCACTACTGCGCGAGGCCATCGAGCACGTGCGCATCGCGGAGATCTCGTCGTGAGGTTCCATGCACTGACGTTGACCGGTGTCGGACCCTTCCGGCATACGCAGCAGATCGACTTCGACGCCGTGTCCGCCTCGGGTCTGTTCCTGATCGAAGGTCCGACAGGAGCCGGGAAGAGCACGATCATCGACGCGATCGTGTTCGCGCTCTATGGCTCCCTGACCGGTCAGACCGGGGTCGATCACGGACGCATGCGCAGCCTGCTCTGCGAGCCCAACGAACCGACCGAGGTTGTGCTGGAGTTCAGCGTCGCTGGGGTGCGGCACACCATCACCCGCAATCCGCCCTACGAGCGAGCCAAGGCCCGCGGTGAAGGCACGACACAGGAGCGGGCCGCCCAGACCCTTCTCGTCCATGACGACGGCATGACACCCCCCATGCGCGAAGCCAAAGAGATCGGCGCCTATATCGCCGAACGCACCGGGCTCGACGTCCACCAGTTCCGTCGCCTGGTGGTGCTGCCCCAGGGTGAATTTGCCGCCCTGCTGCGCGCCAAGCCCAGCGATCGTTACGACGCCCTGGCCAGTCTCATCGACGACGGTTTCCTGGCCCGCGTGCAAGACGAGTTGAAGCAAAACGCTGATGCGGCCGCTGAGGCTCGTGCCGCGGCACTGCGGGACGCCAACGACATTCTGGGCGTTCTGCGCGAACGCATCCGCGAAGCCGATGCCGACCTCATTGACGACGACAGCGTGATGCCGCTCGACGCCGAGGCGATCACGACCCTCCAGACCACGCTGGCCGAGCGCGCCGCCCTTCTCAGCCAGGAGGTCGCCACATGTGAGCAGCGAGCCGAAGCCGCCCGCACCGCGGCGACACTTGCCGAACAGTCGCTCACGGCAGCCCGTGACTATGTGGGTGCCCTCGCCCGACTGACCTCTGCGCGGGAGGCGGCAGCGGCCTTCGATCCCACCTGGGCGACCCTGAACCCCGAGGCACTGCGCGCCAAGCAGCAGGAACTCACTGCTCAGCGGGAGCGATTGATACCGCTCGCCGACTGGGAAGCGGCCGAGCCCGAACGCCGGGCACACGCGGCGACCCTCGCCGAAGCCGTGCGCAGCGCCCGGGCGACCCTTGCCGACCTGCGCGAGCAGAGTGCCACCCTGCCCGCGCGCCGCATTGCAGCCGACGAAGCCGTCGACGTTGCTGCCCGCTCGGCCGCAGCGGCACCCTTGGCTCAGACGGCCGTCGACGCGCTCACCGCCCTCCGCGCGGCCGCCACTGAACTCGAGCAGGCACGGACCGCTCTCGACGCCGCCCGCCGGAGCGAAGCGGCCGCGGGCACCGCGCTTGAGGCGGAGCGCAAGGCGTTGTATGCCTCCCGGCAGGAAGCCAGCTCACTGCTGCGCAGTCAACTCGAACAACGCGCTGCGCATCTGGCCGGTCTCCTCCACAACGATCAACCGTGCCCGGTCTGCGGCTCGACACACCATCCCCAGCCGGCCCGGGCACCGGACGAAGGCCTGATCACCGACGACCAGGTCGCGCAGAGCGAAGCCGCGGTCGATGCAGCGGAAGGTCGCGAGGCGGCCGCGGCCGCGCATCACGCCGAGGCCCAACGGCGAGTTCAGGATGCCAACACCCAGGAGGCCGCGGCGCGGGCCAAACTTGGTGACGTCGATCCGGCGACCATCGAGAGCGAGCTGCGCCAGGCACTCGATCACCTCACGGCGGTGACAGCTCAGGCGGCCGGGCTGACGGCCGCCGAACTCGCCCGAGCTGCCCTCGAAAAAGAAGGAGAGACGCTTACCGCAGCGGTGGAGTCAGCGGTGACGGTCGAGGCCGTCGCTTTGACACGTGAGCAGGAATCCGCCGAGCGTGTGGCCGCCGAGCAGGTCGCCGTCATCGCCGCCGTTGGTCCGGACACGACGGCGACCGCCGCGCTGACTGCACTGGAGCGCGCGGCCGTGGTGTTGGAGGAGTTGCTCGCGGCGCACGAGTTCAGCGCAGCCTCCTCCGCAACCATCGACGTGTCGACCGCGCAGGCTCGAGTGGCTGAGGCAGTGCAGATTCGCCGGCAGGCCGATGACGCCCTGAAGGACCTCCAGGCACGCCACCACCAGGTCACGTCCGCCTGTGCGGCGATCGACGTCCTCGTCCAGCGATGGCACGATGCCCGCACCGCGGCCGAGGCTGTCGTCCAGCGCACCACGCCCATCATCAACCTCAGCGCGCTCGTCACCGCGGCAAAGGGCTCGGCCAACGATCGCAATCTCATGCTCAAGGCCTACGCCGTACAACGCCGATTCGCGGCGGTGCTCGACGCGGCCTCTGCGCACCTTGAGCGCATGAGCAGCGGCAAGTTCACGTTCACCCTCGACGAGACCGCTTCGCACGGCGCCAAGACCGGACTCGGCATCGACGTGGTCGACGCCTGGAGCGGCCGGCCTCAGGACCCATCGAGCCTGTCCGGAGGCGAAACCTTCTACGCCTCCCTGTCGTTGGCCCTCGGCCTCGCTGACGTCGTCCGCGAGGAGTCCGGTGGCCTGACGCTGGAGACCCTGTTCGTCGATGAGGGGTTCGGCTCCCTCGACCAGGAAACCTTGTCGGTCGTCCTCGACCAGCTCGATGCCCTTCGCTCGCGGGGGCGCACCGTCGGCGTAATCAGCCACGTCACCGAGATGAAGGAATGGGTACATGACCGGATCGACGTCATCCCAGGTCGGCCCGGTGAGGGCAGCACGATCACGCAGACCGGCCGATAGCCGGCGGCACTCTCCGCTCCCGTGACGAGAGCCAGCAAAACCCCTCCGTCACGCCCATCACGGTCGTAACGTTCACCTCACCACGCTGAGGAGGGCCCATGAGCACCGTGAAGGACTATCGGACCGGCCGTGTCGTCGGTCTCGCGGCCACGGCCGCGTTAGGCGGCTTCCTCTTCGGATATGACTCCGCGGTCATCAACGGCGCCACCTCGGCGATCAAGGCAATCTTCGGTCTGAGCGATCTCATGATCGGTTTCGTCGTCGCGATCGCGCTCATCGGCTCAGCAGTCGGCGCCTGGTTCTCCGGCAGTCTGGCGGACCGATTCGGTCGCAAGCGCGTCATGCTCATCGCCGCAGCCCTCTTCCTCATCGCCGCCATCGGGCAGGCCTTCCCCTTCGCCGTCGCCGACCTGATGTTCTGGCGCTTCCTCGGTGGCGCCGGCATCGGCGTCGCCAGCGTCATGGCACCCATGTACATCGCCGAGATCGCTCCCGCGGAGATTCGCGGGCGCATGGGTGCGCTGCAGCAGTTCGCCATCGTCATCGGCATCTTCGCGACCAGCCTGGTCAACTACCTCGTCCTGCAGGCCGCGGGCGGCAACGCCCGAAACGAGTGGCTCCTCGGTCTCGAAGCCTGGCAGTGGATGTTCCTATCGATGATCATCCCCGCGATCGTCTATGCGCTGCTCGTCCTGAGGATCCCCGAGTCCCCCCGCTATCTCGTCGCCATCGGCGAACCGGCCAAGGCATCGCGCGTGCTCGCAACGATTTACACCATTGATCCGGCCCCGATCGTCAAGGACATCGAGACCTCGCTCGCCGGTGATCACAAGCCGCGGTTCAGTGACCTGCGCGGTCGCTCGCTCGGGCTCATGCCGATCGTCTGGATCGGCATCCTGCTGAGCGTCTTCCAGCAGTTCGTCGGCATCAACGCGGTCTTCTACTACTCCAACACCATTTGGGAATCCGTCGGATTCTCCGAATCGCAGGCCTTCCAGACTTCGCTCATCACGACGGCCATCAACGTCATCTTCACCATCGTCGCGATCGCACTGGTCGACCGCGTCGGCCGCAAGCCACTGCTCCTGGTTGGCTCCGCGGGCATGGTGCTCACACTCGCCACGCTCACCTACGTCTTCGGCACCGCCCCGGTGGGTAGTGACGGCCAGCCCACGCTCGCCGATGGACCCGACGTCGTCGCGCTCATATCGTTCAACCTCTACGTCGCGTTCTTCGCCGCGACGTGGGGGCCTGTCGTGTGGGTGCTCCTCGGCGAGATGTTCCCCAACCGCCTCCGCGCCGCCGCACTCGCCGTCGCAGCGTCGGCCCAGTGGATGGCGAACTTCGTCGTCTCCACGACCTTCCCCGAACTGGCCGGCACCTCGCTCGGGCTGGCCTACGGCATCTTCACCGTCTTCGCGATCTTGTCCATCCCGTTCGTCATGAAATACATCCGCGAGACCAAGGGCGTCACGCTGGAAAACATGGGCAAACTCGAGGCCGCCAGCGTCTAGGCTCGGCCGCGCTTCGGCGTCGGCCCGAGTGGCGATCTATATACCCCCCGGGGTATGCTGCTCTCCTCACCGACGAGGAGGACAACGATGCAGATCACGACCACGACCGTGGCCGATCTCCACAGCCGACTGAGCCAGGGTGCCGTCATCGACGTGCGCGAACCCTACGAGTACGCCGCGGGCCACGTCCCGGGGGCCATCAACATCCCCATGGCGACCATCCCGATCCGCATCCAGGACCTTCCCAAGGGTGACGTCTTTGTCATCTGCGAGAGCGGCGCCCGCTCATGGCAGGTCGCGGCGTTCCTCGCCCAGCGCGGCATCACCGTGACCAATGTCGAGGGCGGCACCGGGGCCTGGCGCGTGGCCGGACTCCCCCTCGAGGCGGGCGCACCGTCGTACGCCTGATTCATCCGCGGACGCGTCTCCCGCATCCGCCGCCATGACATGCCACGAGCCCGCATAGGTGCCAGACAACGTGGGCGATCCCGGTCAGCCGTTGAGGATGACCAGTCGCTCCTCGGTCATCTCGCGCACCGAGTACGCCGGACCCTCCCGGGTATTGCCCGAGTCACGGAGGCCGCCGTAGGGCATTTGATCGGCACGCCAGGTCGGCACCTCGTTGACGGTCACACCACCGAAGTCCAGGGTGCGCACGGCGCGCAGCGCCTTGTCGATGTCGCGCGTGAAGACACCGGCCTGCAGGCCGTAGCGCGTGTCGTTCGCTAGGCGAAGTGCCTCGTCGAAGTCGGTGAAACCTTGCACCGCCACGACGGGACCGAACACCTCGAGGGCGCACACATTCATCTCGGGCTTGGCATCAACGATCACCGTCGGTCGGAGAACGCCGTCCGCACCAATGTCGCCGCCGCATGAGACCGTGGCGCCGTCCGCCACGGCCTCATCGATCCAGGACTTCACGCGATCCCGCTCCGACGTGGAGATGAGGGAGGACACCTCGGTGGCCTCGTCCAGCGGATCGCCGACGACCAGCGTCGCCACCGCCTCGCTGAGCGCAGCGCCCACCTGCTGCACGAGCGACTCGTGGACCAACACGCGCTGCGTCGAGATGCATGACTGGCCGGCATGCGCGAAACCGGCGAGACGAATCTTGGCCACCGCCGTCTCCCAATCACCATCGGCGTCGATGATGACCGGCGCATTGTTGCCGAGTTCGAGGCCGACTCGCTTGTGCGGTGCCCGCGACCGGATAGCCCAACCAACCGGCGGCGAGCCGGTAAACGTGATGAGCGCGATGTCCGGGTTGTCGACCAGCGCATTGCCGACCGTCGAACCGCCACCCGTCGTCACCTGCAAGAAGCCCGCCGGCAGCTCGCACTCTTCGAGCAGCATGCGCGCAAGGAGGATGGTGGAGAACGGCGTCTGCGAGGCCGGCTTGATGACCACCGGGCAGCCCGCCGCGATCGCAGGTCCGACCTTGTGCACGACGAGATTGAGCGGGAAATTGAACGGCGCAATCGCCCCCACGACGCCGATCGGCACGCGCATGACGAATCCGAGCTTGCCTTCGCCGGCCGAGGCCGCCTCGAGCGGCACGGTCTCCCCCGTGAGAGTGCGCGCCACCGCGGCGGAGAACTGGAAGGTGCTGACCGCCCGATCGACCTCACCGCGCGCGGTCCGAATCGGCTTGGCCGCCTCCAGCGCAATGCACCGGGCGAACGTCTCCCGGTGCGCCGCGAGCCGCTCGGCGGCACGGTCGAGGATCTCGGCGCGCTTCCACTGCGGCAGCGGATGGTGGTGCAGCGCCTCTTTTGCGTAGGCCGCCGCGGCGTCGACGTCAGCCGCGGTGAGGGCCGGAACACTTCCGATGAGGGCCCCGTCGTACGGTGCATTCACGGGTGAGGAGGCCTCCCCGGTGGTCCAGCCACCCAGGAACGGAACAGGCGTCACGGCATTCGGGTCGATACCCGGGATCAGGGACTGGCTCATGGGCGGACGGTATCGCGAGCAGGGGCCTGCGCCCTAGGGCAGGATCGACCCATGGACTTCGCCGTTCCTGCCGAACTCACCGCCCTGCGTGAGTCCTTCGCGTCGTTCCTCCAGCGCGAGGTACGCCCTCTGGAGGAGCGATGGGCACCCACCTTCGCCGAGCCAGGATCGGAGGGTGCGGCGCGCGCTGCGGTGGACGAGGTCCGGCAACTCAGCGCCGCGGCCGGGTTCTACGCCCCCTATCTCCCCGAATCCGTCGGCGGACAGGACCTCAGCGTCCTCGGGACGACACTGCTGGTCGAGGACGCCGCGGCGAGCGGCATGCGCCTGGCCATGACCGCGGTCGCCCCGCCGAACCCAGCGGGGCCGTCGACGCTGCTACTCAAACTCCCCGAACACCTGTGGCCCGACTACCTCATCCCGGTCGCCCGGGCCGAACGCACAATGTGCTTCGCTCTTACCGAACCCGAGGCCGGCAGCGACGCTCAAGCGATCCGCACCCGCGCCGTGCGCGACGGCGACTCCTGGGTCATCAACGGGCACAAGCACTACATCACCAACGGTGCCGATGCAGACTTCGCGCTCGTCTTCGCCCTCACGGATCCGCAGAAGCGGGCGGCCGGTGGCATCACCGCTTTTGTCGTCCCGCGCGATCAATACCGCGTGGGCAAGACGCAATACAACATCTCTGACTCGCATCCCGCCGAACTCTTCTTCGACGACGCCCGCATCCCCGCAGACCATGTGGTCGGTACCGAAGGCATGGGCTTCCTGGAGGCCATGGCCTTCCTCAACGCGGGCCGCGCCTACATCGGCGCTCAAGCTCTCGGACTTGCTGAGTTCGCACTGTCGAGTTCCGTCGCGCATGCGCAGGCCCGCACGGCGTTCGGCAAGCCACTCGCGAAGTTCCAGGGGGTCTCGTTCCCGCTGGCGCGCAGCAAGGCCGACATCGAGGCGATTCGCTGGCTGGTCTACCACCTTGCCTGGCGCGTGGACACCGAAGGCGATCCCCTCGCGATCATGGGCGACGCCTCGATCGTGAAGTACTCCGCCACCGAGCACGCCTACGAGGTGGCGGATCGCGCGGTCCAGGCCATGGGAGGCATGGGCCTCATGCGCGAAGGTCCGGTCGAGCGCGTGTTGCGGCACCTGCGCATGCTGCGGGTAGTCGAGGGTGCGAGCGAGGTGCAACTGCTCGTCATCGCGCGCACCCTCGGCCTGTAGTCCTCGCCGCTCAGGCGGTCGACAGCCGTTCACGCGGTCGGCGGCACATCCATGTCCTCGCCGGTCGCGATGTCGCCCACCTCGACGATGTGCAATTCATCGCGATGCTCGAGCAGGTAGTCGCGGGCACCGACATCACCGTGTGCTCGTTCAATCACGCCGGACCAATGCCGCCGCGCGAAGAGCACCGGATGTCCCCGCTCACCGTCGTACGCCGCCGCCACGAGTTCGGCATCAGTCGCAATGATGCGTCGCACCGCCTCGGTCGTGAGACCTGGGAGGTCGACAAGCGTGACGAGCACCGCGTCCGCGGGAGCATCGGCCACTGCTGACAGCGCCGCGCGCAGAGACGACCCCATGCCTTCGTTCCACTGCTCATTCACGATTACCGTCGCATGAGGGACCTCGCCCTGCCAGGCGCCGAGAACGACGTACACGGGATCGCAACCGCCGTCACGCAACACACGCACAGCGCGATCAACGAGGCGCTCACCCTGCACGACGACGGGGGCCTTCGGACCGCCAAAGCGACGGCCTTCACCGCCCGCGAGCACCACACCGGCGACGGTCAGCGCGGGGCTCCCGGATGAATCGGGCCCGACGTCGCTGCCAGATGCGACCCCGAGCCACCCCACCGGCCCTGGACGATTTCCGCGGCAATGGAGATCGCGGTTTCTTCCGGGGTGCGCGCGCCCAGGTCGAGGCCGATGGGCGAATGCAGTCGTGCCAACTCGTCCTCGGTCATGCCAACCTCGCGCAGCCGCTCCAATCGATCTTCATGCGTGCGCCGCGATCCCATCGCGCCGACGTATCCCGCGTTGGTCCGCAGGGCGATCTGCAGGGCCGGCACGTCGAACTTCGGATCGTGCGTGAGCACGCAGATCACCGTGCGCGAGTCCACCGGCTGCCCCGCAAGCCAACGGTGCGGCCAGTCCACGACAACCTCGTCGGCTTCGGGGAAGCGGCGCGGCGTGGCAAAGATTTCGCGGGCATCGCACACCGTCACCCGGAAGCCGAGGAGTTTGCCGACGCGGCACAGCGCCGCCGAGAAGTCGATCGCGCCGAAGATGTACATCCGCGGCGGCGGCGCCATGCTGCCCACGAAGATTTCCAGCCCGTCCCCAAGGCGCTCACCCTGCGGCCCGTAGCGCAGGAAGCCGGTGGTGCCCGACTCGAGCATGCCGCGCACATCGGCCGACACCGTGTCATCGAGACGCTCGGTCCCGAGCGATCCCTCGACGTAATCCGGACGTACGACGATGTGCTTGCCGAGAGCGGCCTCGTCGGGAGCGCGCACGATCGTCGCCACCGCGACGGGCTCCTCCCGCTCGACACTGGCCACGATCCCGGGGAGTTCCGGCCATGTCTGTGGCGAGACCGGCTCGACGAAGACATCGAGGATGCCTCCGCAGGTCAAGCCCACAGCGAAGGCATCGTCATCACTGACACCGTAGGTCTCCAGTCGCGTGGCGCCTCCCGCGAGGATCTCCTGGCCCACGTCATAGAGGGCTCCTTCGACGCAACCCCCACTGACCGAGCCGACCGCCTCGCCGCCCTCGGTGACGATCATGGAGGCGCCTGCGGGGCGGGGCGCGGAACGCCAGGTGCGCACGACCGTCGCCATGGCGACGGACTCGCCAGCCTCGTAGGCAGCCATCATCTCGGCCAGGATTTCGCGCATCGGCTTCCCTTCGCCCGTTCGTCGGATTCCCGATCCTGTGTGGCGTGACGCTACGCCTCCCCTAATAATGGCCGAATGACGGCTACCGGCGAGTCGACGCGTGTGCGCGCAGCCGATGTCGTTACCCACCACATCGACGCCCTCCAACTGGCCGAGCAGGTCGACGACCCCGCCGCAGGCGCGGTCGTGACCTTCTCCGGCGATGTGCGGGACCACGACCATGGCCGCACGGTCCTGCGGCTGGACTACGAGGCCCACCCCTCCGCGGCTGATCTCCTCGCCGAGGTCGCTGCCGACGTGGCGGCGCGTTTCGACGTCATCGCCGTCGCCGTCGTTCACCGCGTCGGCCCGCTCGAGATCGGCGACTGCGCTCTCGCGGCGGCGGCGAGCGCGGCGCATCGTGGCGAGGCCTTCGCGGCATGCCAGGCGCTCGTGGATGAGACCAAGGCGCGCATCCCCGTGTGGAAGCATCAGTACTTCGCCGACGGCACCGACGAATGGGTGAACTGCGCATGAGCCATGACAACCCGACGACGCTCGTCGACAGTTTTGGTCGCGGGCACCGCGATATGCGCGTCTCCCTCACCGACCGCTGTTCACTGCGGTGCACCTACTGCATGCCGGCCGATTTCGCGGACTGGATCCCGAGTGCCGAGTTGCTCACCACCGATGAACTCATGACCATCCTCGAGGTGGCCACCCAAGACGGCATCGACGAGGTTCGACTCACCGGCGGTGAGCCGCTCCTGCGCCCCGATGTCGTCGACGTCGTCCAGCGCATCGCCTCGCTGCCCAAGGCCCCCAAGCTCTCCATCACCACCAATGCGCTGCGCCTTGCTGCGCAGGCGGCTCACCTGCGGGACGCCGGCCTTGAGCGCGTCAATGTCAGCCTCGACACCCTTGATCGCGAGCGCTTCAAGAAGCTGACCCACCGCGATCGGCTCGACGATGTACTCGCGGGGCTGGCCGCCGCACAGGTCGCCGGCCTCGCCCCGGTCAAGGTCAACACCGTGCTCATGCCTGGGATCAACGACGACGAGGCCATCCCCATGCTGCGCCGCGCGCTGGACGAAGGCTGGCAGTTGCGCTTCATCGAACAGATGCCGCTGGACGCCGGCGGCCTGTGGGCACGCGACCGCATGATTACCGCTGAAGACATCCTGGCGATGCTGTCGGAGGAGTTCGACCTGCAGCCGCTCGAGGAGCGGGGCACCGCACCCGCGGAGGAGTTCCGCGTCAATGGCGGTCCGGCCACGGTCGGGATCATCGCGAGCGTCACTCGCCCCTTCTGCGGCACCTGCGATCGGCTGCGGATCACCGCCGATGGCCAACTGCGCAACTGCCTCTTCGCGCGTGATGAGACCGACCTGCGTGCGGTGCTGCGCGACGAGAGCCTTGATGAGGAGGCCCAGCGCGCGGAGATCAGTCGGCGCCTTCACGTCAGCGTGGGGGCCAAGCTGCCCGGCCACGGCATCAACGACCCGTCCTTCATCCAGCCGCCGCGGCCGATGAGCGCCATCGGCGGCTAGACCCGCTCGGTCAGCCGCCGGCGAAGGGCGGGAGGACGTCAACGCGGCCGCCCCCGGGCACGACCACGTCGTCCTCGGTTGCCGCTAGCCCGTCCACGAGGGTGGAGCAGCGCGGCAGGACCGCGCCCAAGTCGGGATATTCCCTCACCACCTGAGCGAGGACCTCGGCCAGCGGACCAGCCGCGACCTGAACCATGGGCACCCCGGCTGCCGCCCGTGCAGCAGCAAACAGATGGACCTCGACCGGTCGCGCTTCACCTACCATGGCACTAGTGTCACGGGTAGCCGACCGGCCGCCAACTCCAGTCCGCCTCGGGAGCGCACCTATGGATCTGCAGAACTCCTTTGTCGTACCAACCGGCATCGACAAGGCCTGGGCGACCCTCCTCGATCTCGAGAAGGTTGCCCCCTGCCTGCCCGGAGCCAAGCTTGACGCGGTCGAGGGTGAAACCTTCACGGGCACGGTGAAGGTCAAGTTGGGTCCGGTCAACATGACCTACGGGGGCAAGGCCCGCTTCGTCGAGGTCGACGAGGACGCCCACAAGGCCATCATCGAGGGCAACGGCAAGGAGACTCGAGGCTCGGGCACGGCATCCGCCCTTATCACCGCTCAGATGATTTCTGAGGGCCCCGATCGCACACGGGTCGAGGTCACCACCGACCTGTCCATCACCGGCAAGCCGGCCCAGTTCGGTCGAGGCGTCATGCAGGACGTCGCCACCCGTCTCATCGACCAGTTCGCCGCAAACCTTGAGGCGCTCATCGCTGCGGACTCGGCTCCGGCTCCCGCGACCGCCGACGGCGAGACCCCCGGACCAACCCCTGCCGCCGCGCCGGTCCTGCCGCACTCCGCCGACAGCATCGACCTGCTCGGCACCGCCGGGGCGCCAGTCCTCAAGCGAGCCATCCCCGCGGTCCTGGGCCTGATCGCCATCGTCGGAATCATCTGGCTCATCGCCCGGAAGCGGAAGTAACGGGAGCGGCCATGACCGGAGCCACCTGGCGCGAGCGCGTCGAGCAACTGCAAGCCCAACGTGTCCCCTACGTCCACGCACGCGTGGTACTCGCCGAGCGCCCCACCTCGGCCAAGCCCGGAGATGAGGCCATTGTTCTTGCCGATGGCACCGTCGAAGGTTTCGTGGGCGGGCAGTGCGCCCTGGCCACTCTGCGGGCCCAGGGCCTCGCTGTACTCGAGCGTCGCGAGAGCACCCTTGTCCGCATCGCGCCCGTACCCGAGCCCGACCAGCCGGGCCGCGTCGTCGTTCACAATCCCTGCCAGTCCGGTGGAACCCTGGAGATCTTCATGCAGGCTGTCCTTCCCGCTCCACTCGTCCGGGTCCTCGGCACCACACCCATCGCGGTGGCTCTCGCCGAAGTTGGCACCGCGATGGGCTACGACGTCTTCCCCTATGAGGACAGCTGCTGCGGATCAGCCCCGGACCTCGCCACGACCGACGCCGTCGTCGTGGCATCACACGGCAATGGCGAAGAAGCGGCACTGGAGCAAGCGCTCCGCAGCGGTGTCCCCTACGTCGGACTCGTAGCTAGCCGCAAGCGTGGCGCAGCCGTCCTCGGCTCACTGGATCTCACCGATGAAGAGCGAGCGCAGGTGCACACGCCCGCCGGACTCGACATCGGTGCCCGCACTCCCCAGGAGGTCGCGCTGTCGATCCTCGCCGAGATCGTGGCAAACCGCGGCGCCACACTTCGCACACCCGAGGCGGCAGCCCCGGCGCTCGAGAAGGCCATCGACCCGATCTGTCACATGGAGGTCGTCATGGTCCCGAGTTCCTTGCACGCGGAGGTAGACGGCAAGACCTGGTGGTTCTGCTGCCAGGGCTGCCTGGACAAGTTCGTCGCCAACCCGGCGGCCTACGCCGGCGTGTGATCGTGGCGGACGCCACGTCCACCGACGAGGTGGCCGCCCTGATCCCGGACATTCCCGCACTCGCCGAACACCTCGCGGCGACCGGCTACCTTGCCGAATCCGGCCTCGCCACCGCACTCTTCTGCGCCGTCCGTCTCCCCCAGCCCTTGCTCTTGGAGGGTGAAGCCGGAGTGGGCAAGACCCAGGCCGCCAAGGCCCTCGCCGAGATCCTCGACACGCCCCTCATCCGACTACAGTGCTTTGAGGGCATCGATGCAGCCGAAGCCCTCTACGAGTGGAACTACCCCCGGCAGCTCCTAGGGATCCGTGTCGCCGAAGCCCAGGGCACCGCGGTCGCGGAGGATTCCCTCTTCAGTCGGGACTACCTCATCGAACGTCCGCTGCTGCAGGCCATCGAGCACGACGGCCCCCGGCCGGCCGTCCTCCTCATCGACGAGGTCGACCGCGCCGACGAAGAGTTCGAGGCTTTCCTCTTCGAATTGCTCGCCGAGTCATCGGTGACCATCCCGGAGATCGGGACCGTGCACGCGAAGCGCAAGCCCATCGTCCTGCTGACCTCCAACCGCACCCGCGATCTGCACGACGCCCTGAAGCGTCGCTGCCTCTACCACTGGATCGACTACCCCTCCCTTGAGCACGCGACACAGATCGTGCGCGCCCGGGTACCCCAGGCCGAGTCGACGCTGGTCCAGGACATTGCCGCGGCCGTGTCGCGCCTGCGCACCCTGGATCTGCAGAAGCCGCCGGGCATCGCCGAGGCCATCGACTGGGTGAGCGCGGCAATCCTGCTCGGCGTACAACGTCTTGATGCTGATGCCGTCGCCCGCACCCTCGGTTCGGTGTTGAAATACCGCGAGGATCACGCCGTGGCCGAGGAGGCCGGCCTCGCATGGGTCGCGGGTGCCTGACGCACCCGCGGTAACCCGCACCGACCTCGCGGCCGTCGCCGCCGCCTTCGGTGACCGGCTGCACTCGGCTGGCGTGCCGGTCACTCCCGAACGCAGCGCGCGATTCGCGGCCGCCGTCCTGCTCGCCGAACCCACCACCACGGCCGAGGTCTATTGGCTCGGTCGCGTAACGCTGCTGAGCACCCAGGCGCAGATCCCCGTGTACGACGCCCTCTTCGACGAGGTCTTCCGCGGATACCTCGATCTCGCCGATCCGAACGCCGAGATCACGGCTCCGGCACCGAGCCGTGCGACCCCGTCCGATGACAACATCGGCAGCGAGCAGTCATCCGCCCGCGAGACCGACAGCGTGGCTCCCATCACCTCCGCAACCCCCGGCTCACATGCGCCGGGCGAGGCCGACGCGGACGACACCTCCGTCCTCGCCGCGGCGAGCACGTCGGAGATCCTCGGCCATCGGGACTTCTCCGAGTGCTCCCCCGAGGAACTCGCCCTCCTGCGCCGCCTGGTCGAAGAACTCCCCCTGGTTCCGCCCTCCCGACGTGCCCGCCGCAGTCGTCGACATCCTGCCGGACGGCAACTGGACGTCCGCGCCACGCTTCGGCGCGCGCACCGCACGGGTGGCGATCCGGTACGCCGCATCCGTCGACGCAATACCGAGCGCCCGCGACGCGTCGTCCTCATCGCCGACGTCTCCGGCTCGATGGAGCCCTACGCGCGGATCTATCTCCATCTCATGCGCGGCGCCGTCCGCGCACTCGGTGCCGAATCCTTCGTCTTCGCCACGCGGCTCACCCGCCTGACACGACAACTCGCCCAGGGCGGCCCCGACTACGCCTACGCCAAGGTGTCCGAGTCCACGCCCGACTGGTCCGGAGGGACCCGAATCGGGACGGCGCTCACCCGCTTCCTCGACGAGCACGGCCGCCGCGGCATCGCCCGGGGCGCGGTCGTCGTCATCGTCTCCGACGGCTGGGAGATCGGTGATCCGGCAGAGGTGGGTCGGGCGATGGAGCGGCTGTCCCGCCTGGCCCACCACATCATCTGGGTCAATCCACGCAGTGCCGCGCGCGAGTTCCAGCCTCTCGCCGGCGGCATGGCGGCTGCCCTGCCCTACGTCGACACCTTCCTCAGCGGGCACTCCGTAGACGCTCTGCGCGAATTGCTCGACGCCATCCGTGCGGCAGGATGAGCACATGGCTTCCCGCGCCCTCGTCATCACCATCTCCACCCGTGCCGCCGGAGGCATCTGGGAGGACAGATCCGGTCCTGTACTCGTCGACGGCCTGCGGGAGTTGGGGCACGAAGTCGGTGATCCCGTAGTCATCCCGGACGGCGAGCAGGTGGTGACCGCACTCCGCGCCGGCATCGATGAAGGATTCGATCTCATTCTCACCACCGGGGGTACCGGGATGACACCCATGGACCAGACCCCGGAGATGACCATGCGGGTGATCGATCGGCCGGCTCCGGGGCTCGCCGAGGCGATTCGCGCATACGGGGTGGCCCACGGCGTCCCGACCGCGGTCCTCAGCCGCGGCGTCGCCGGACTCGCGGGGACAACGCTGATCGTCAACCTGCCCGGCTCACCCGGGGGTGCACGGGACGGCCTAGCAGTCCTCGGACCGCTGCTGCCGCACATGCTCGACCAAATCGGCGGGGGCGACCACCAGCGCCCGTCGACCGGGGCATAGTCGGGCAACCTTCGGCGACTACCCTGTCATCGTGGCCCAGGAGAGTTTCGGCACGAATGAGTGGTTGGTCGACGAGATCTACCAGCAGTACCTCACCGATCGCACGAGCGTCGACCCCGCCTGGTGGGATTTCTTCGCCGACTACACCCCCGCGGACGGGTCCGCCGCCAAGGTTCAGGTCGCCCATCAGCGAGCGGTCGAGGCCGCCGCCGCAGTGGCCCCCGGCGAGTCACCTAAGCCCGCCGCCGAGACCAAGGCAGCTCCCGCCACCCCGGCGCCCACCGGTGAGGTCACGACGTTGCGTGGTCCCGCGGCGCGCGTGGTCGCCAACATGGAGGCCAGCCTCGCCGTCCCCACGGCGACGAGCGTGCGCGGAGTGCCGGCAAAACTCCTCATGGACAACCGCGTCGTCATCAACAACCACCTCGCCCGCGGTCGCGGCGGCAAGGTGTCCTTCACGCACATCATCGGCTACGCCCTCGTCCGTGCGCTCCGCGATGTCCCCGAAATGAACGCCTCCTTCGCTGAGGTGGACGGCAAACCGGCGATCGTCAAGAACCCCGACGTCAATCTCGGCGTTGCCATTGACCTCGCCAAGCCAGACGGCACACGCCAGTTGCTCGTGCCCAACATCAAGGCTGCGCAGGATATGGACTTCGCCGGCTTCTGGTCGGCGTACGAAGACGTCATCCGGCGGGCCCGCAGCGGCGGACTCGGCGTCGATGACTTCGTCGGGACAACCTTGAGCCTGACCAACCCGGGCACCATCGGCACCGAGCACTCGGTGCCGCGGTTGATGAGCGGTCAGGGCTGCATCATCGGCGTCGGCGCGATGGAATACCCCGCCGAGTGGCAGGGGGCATCGGAGGAATCGCTGGTCCGCAACGCCGTGACCAAGACCCTGACCCTGACGTCGACGTACGATCACCGAATCATCCAGGGCGCTCAGTCCGGTGAGTTCCTGCGCCGCATCAGTCAGTTGCTGCTTGGCGATGATCACTTCTATGACGAGATCTTCCGCAGCCTGCGCATCCCCTACGAACCGATCCGCTGGGCCCAGGATCTCGCTGCGTCGCACGAGACCGATCTCAACAAGACGGTGCGCGTGCAGGAGGTCATCCACGCCTACCGTGTGCGCGGCCACCTCATGGCGGACACCAATCCGCTCGAGTACGAGCAGCGCATGCACCCCGATCTTGACGTGCTCTCGCACAAGCTGACCCTGTGGGACCTTGACCGCGAGTTCGCCACCGGTGGATTCGCCGGCAGGCCGCTGATGAAGTTGCGCGAGATCCTCGGCGTCTTGCGCGACTCCTACACGCGCAGTATCGGCATCGAGTACATGCACATCCAAGATCCCGAGCAGCGCGAGTGGATCCAAGAACGCGTGGAGGTGCCCCACCACAAGCCCTCCCGCGAGGAGCAGTTGCGCATCCTGCACAAACTCAATGAGGCCGAGGCTTTCGAGACTTTCCTGCAGACGAAGTACGTCGGGCAGAAGCGGTTCTCCCTGGAGGGCTCGGAGTCGCTCATCCCGCTGCTCGACGAGATCCTCTACTGCGCCGCACACGACGATGTCATCGAGGTCGCCATCGGCATGCCGCACCGCGGTCGCTTGAACGTCCTCACCAATATCGCCGGCAAGTCCTTCCGCCAGGTCTTCGCCGAGTTCGAGGGCAACTATGGCGAGGAGTCGGTGCAGGGCTCCGGCGATGTGAAGTACCACCTCGGCACGCAGGGCACCTACCGCAGCCGCGATGGGCACGAGACCCTCGTATACGTCGCGGCCAACCCCTCGCACCTCGAGGCCGTCGATCCCGTCCTCGAGGGCATCGTGCGGGCGAAGCAGGATCTCCTGCCGCGCGACGAGGTGCCACGCATCCTGCCGCTGCTGTTGCACGGTGATGCGGCATTCGCGGGTCAGGGCATCGTCGCCGAGACGCTCAACCTCTCCCAGTTGCAGGGTTACCGCACCGCAGGCACCGTCCATGTGGTCGTCAACAACCAGGTCGGCTTCACCACGTCGCCGAAGTACAGCCGTTCGTCGGTCTACCCCACGGATGTGGCCCGCATGGTGCAGGCGCCGATCTTCCATGTGAACGGCGATGATCCCGAGGCTGTCGTACGCGTGGCCAAGTTGGCGTTCGAGTTCCGGCAGGCCTTCCACAAGGACGTCGTCATCGACCTGGTGACCTACCGGCGCCGCGGACACAACGAGGCGGACGACCCGTCGCTGACACAACCGCTCATGTACGAGCTCATCGATGCCAAGCGATCGGTACGCAAGCACTACACCGAATCCTTGATTGGTCGCGGGGACATCACGGTCGAGGAGGCCGAGGAGGCGCTGCGTCACTTCCAGGAGCAACTCGAGAAGGTCTTCCAGGAGACGCGCACCGACGTCTCCGATGCCCACACCTTCAGTGACTCCTCCGATGAGGTCGTGCGCACGGGACAACTGCAACTTGCTCCCATGGGTCCGGCGGGCGACATTCTCACCGGGATCGAGCGCTCCGCGGTCGACCTCGTCGTCGAGTCCCAACTCACGATGCCCGACGGGTTCACCCTGCATCCCCGCCTGGCCCCGCAGTTGCAGCGTCGTGCGCAGATGGTCGAGGACGGCACCATCGACTGGGGCATGGCTGAGGCCCTCGCCATTGGCTCGCTGCTGCTCGAGGGGCGGTCGGTGCGCCTGTCCGGCCAGGACTCCCGCCGCGGCACCTTCGGCCACCGGCACGCGGTCATCGTCGACAAGGTGACGGGGTGGCAGTACAAGCCGCTCAAGCGGCTCTACCGCGACGGTGCGAAGCTGTGGGTCTACGACTCGATGCTCAGTGAGTTCGCGGCCGTGGGCTTTGAATACGGCTACTCGGTGGCGCGGCCCGATGTCCTGACGATGTGGGAGGCGCAGTTCGGCGACTTCGTCGACGGGGCGCAGACCATCACCGATGAGTTCATCTCCTCCGGCGAGCAGAAGTGGAACCAGCGCTCCTCGCTGGTCATGCTCCTCCCCCACGGCTACGAGGGGCAGGGACCTGATCACTCGTCGGCGCGCATCGAGCGATTCCTCCAGATGTGCGCGCAAGACAACATGACGATCGCGATGCCGTCGACGCCGGCGTCGTACTTCCACCTGCTGCGCTGGCAGGCGCTGTCCCCGCTCATTCGACCGCTGGTGATCTTCACACCGAAGTCCCTCCTGCGTGCGAAGTTCGCCACGTCCCCGCTCGAGGACTTCACCCAGGGGTCGTTCCGTCCGGCGATTCCCGACACCACGGTGGAGCCGGACGACGTACGTCGGGTGCTGCTGTGCAGCGGCAAGGTCTACTACGACCTTGTCGCCGAGCGTGAGGCGCGCGGCGACAAGGAGACGGCCATCATCCGGCTGGAGCGGCTCTACCCGCTGCCATGGCGAACCCTCCCAGCGATGGTGAGCGCCTACCCCAACGCGTCCGTCGTGCGCTGGGTCCAAGAAGAGCCGGCCAACCAGGGTGCCTGGTCCTTCATGGCACTCAACCTGCCGGAGATCATTGGTCGATCCCTCGAGTGCGTGTCGCGGCCCTCGTCATCCTCCCCCGCGGTGGGTAGTCACCACCGTCACGAGGAGGAGCAGAAGTGGGTCGTGCAGGCGGCGTTCAACTAGCGCCATGTACTTCACCGACCGAGGGATCGAGGAACTCCAACGCCGCCGCGGCGAGGAGGAGGTCAGCCTGGACTGGCTGGCCGAGCGGCTCATCGAGTTCGTCGACCTCAATCCGGAGTTCGAAACTCCCATCGAGCGGCTGGCCACCTGGCTCGCCCGCCTCGACGACGACGAGGACTAACTCTTCCGCCTTCCTTGCAGTTCCCGCGGTTGTGTGGGCGATTTGCCCGCGGTCACTGCAAACAAGGTGATGGTGTACGCCGCGGAGCGGCGCAGGAAAGGCAGACATGAACACGCTCGGCGAGATTCGCACGGTCCTGCGCGGACCGTTCCGGATCCTCGCCGCCGGACGGTTCCTCAATGCCATCGGCAACGGCATGACCCTGTCCTTGCTGGTGGTCTATCTCTCCCAGGTCCGCGGGATCCCCATCTTCACGGCCTCGCTGGTCCTGGCGTGGATGGCGGTGATCGGGCTCGCGGCAACGCCGATGATCGGGACCTTTACCGATCGCTTCGGTCCTCGTCCTGTGCTTCTCATCGCGATTGCGCTGGAGGCGATCGGCGTGGCCCTGCTGTCTCAGGTCACCACACTGATCACCGCCTTTGCCGTGGCCTCACTCATATCGCTCGGCGCCGCAGGGATCTGGGGGCCGGATAGCACCTTCACCGCGCGGCTGGTCCCCGAGGAGATGCGCACCACGGCGTTCGCCCTAGGCTTCATGCTGCTCAACCTCGGCCTCGGTCTCGGTGGACTCATCGGAGCGTTGATCATCGACATCGCACGCCCCGAGACCTTTGTCCTGCTCTACCTCATCGACGCCGCAACCTTTGGCTTCTCGTTCATCGCCGTACTCGCCCTGCGCGGGCACGGGGGGCCAAGTCCCACACCGATGAGCGACCCTGATGAGCCAGCCGGTGACTCACGAGACGGTTGGGCGGCCGCGGTCGCCGACGGCCGACTACGCCGCCTTGTCGCGGTGTCGCTGTTGCTGCTCGTGTGTGGCTACGGCTCGCTCGAGGCTGGCCTCGCCATCTTCATCACCGACACCGCAGGACTGCCGGAGAGCGCCATCGGGCTCGTGTGGCTCACCAATACGCTCACGATCGTCATCGGGCAGATTCTCGTCCTGCGTCTGTTGCGTGGACGTTCGCGCACCCGGCTCATCGGTGTTGTCGGCTTGCTGTGGGGCGCGTCGTGGCTCATCTTGGCCGCCGTACCCGAGATCCCGCGATTGCCGGCATTCATCGTGCTGCTGGGGTCGACGGTCATCTTTGCGCTCGGTGAGACTGTGTGGAGCCCCACCGCTCCCGCACTCGTCAATGCGATCGCGCCTGATCACCTGCGTGGGCGCTACAACTCTGCGCAGTCCCTCACCTGGAATCTGGGAGCCATGGGTGCGCCGCTGGCTTCCGGAGCCCTCATCGGTGCTGGGCGCGGCGCGCTGTGGGCCGTGCTGGTGGGAGTCGGTTGTGTGCTCGCCGGGCTCTACGCCCAAACCCTGCGACGCATGCTGACCCGATCCGAGGACGGGCAGTAGCCCTCAGCGGCGGGCGACGCCGTCCTGGCGAGCCGCTTCAGCCACGGCACGCGGCACCTCGGCCGACACGCGGCGGTCGAAGACGCTGGGGATGACGTAGTCGGCGCTGAGTTCATCGCCCACCACATCGGCGATCGCGTGCGCCGCCGCCAGTTTCATCCCCGACGTGATGGTCGGAGCACCCACATCCAGCGCCCCGCGGAAGATCCCGGGGAAGGCCAGCACGTTGTTGATCTGATTGGGGAAGTCGCTGCGCCCGGTGGCCACGACCGCTGCATGCTGACGCGCCACCTCCGGGTGGATCTCCGGATCGGGGTTGGCGAGGGCGAAGATGAAGCAGCCCGGGGCCATGCGCGCCACGGTGTCGTCATGGATGGTGCCAGCGGACACACCGATGAAGACGTCGGCACCCACAAGGGCGTCGTCGATCGTGCCCGAGAGATTGGCCCGATTCGTGCGCTCGAGGAGCGCGACCTTGGTGTCGTTGAGGTCGGTGCGGTCGGCGGAGATAATCCCTTTGGAGTCCGCCACCGCGATATCGCCGATGCCCGCGTCGAGCAGGATGTCCGTCACGGCGACACCCGCCGCACCGGCACCCGACACGACCGCGCGCAGGTCGCTGATCTCGCGACCGGTGAGCTTGGCTGCGTTGATGAGCGCCGCGAGGACCACGACCGCGGTGCCGTGCTGATCGTCGTGGAAGACCGGGATGTCCAAGGCCTCATCGAGCCGGCGCTCAATCTCGAAGCAGCGGGGGGCGCTGATGTCCTCGAGGTTCACTCCCCCGTAGGCCGGGGCGATACGGATGACCGTATCGACGATCTCGTCGACATCCTTGGTGTCCAGGCAGATCGGGACAGCATCGACGCCGCCGAATTCCTTGAAGAGCAAGGCCTTGCCCTCCATGACCGGCAAGGCCCCCTCCGGACCAATATCGCCGAGCCCGAGAACCGCGGTGCCGTCGGTGACGATGAGCACGGTGTTGGCCTTCCAGGTGTACTCGCGGGCCAACTCCGGATTGGCGGCGATTGCGCTGGAAACGCGCGCAACGCCAGGGGTGTAGGCCAGCGCAAGCCCCTCTCGATCCCGGATTCGCACCGTCGGGCGCACCTCGATCTTGCCGCCCTTGTGCAGCGGGAAGGCAGGGTCGATGTGATTTGGGTCAGCGTCTCCGGGGCTCATAGCCGCACAGTCAATCATCGAGTGAACTGCCGCGGTGGCCAGGGTGAGTAACGCCACATCAGTCGGCCGAGGACTCGTCGCTGCGGGAGCGGACCGAAGTGCCTGCTGTCGGTACTGCGCTCGGGGTTGTCCCCCTCCACCCACCAGCTGTCACCATCGATACGGACTACGCGTTTCACCGCGAGCATTCCGGATCGGGTGGGGTGGTCAAACACGACGACGTCACCGGGTCGGCACTTCGTCGTACGCCAGGCGATCCACCACTCGCCATCGCTCAGGGTCGGCGCCATCGACTCACCAGCGATGGCGACCCGGAGCAGCGGCCAACTGGGCATGGGGAACATCTTGACCCTCTGAGTGCTGGGCAGGCCACCGGGTGCCGCGATTCGGCCGCCGGACTAGGGTGAGATGCATCGGGCGCTCGTCCCGCGCCCCACGGACGGAGGAGACATGCTCAATCGCCTGACCGCGTGGCTGGCGCCGCGCACCACGGCTCACGCCCACTGCGACCTGCCCTGCGGCGTCTACGACCCCGCCCAGGCCCGCCTCGAGGCCGAGTCGGTGAAGGCCTGCATGGAGAAGTATCACGCGTCGGACGACCCGATCTTCAAGGAGCGCGCCATCTCCATCAAGGAGGAGCGCTCGCACATGGTCAAGGAGCACCTGTGGGTGCTGTGGACCGACTACTTCAAGCCGCCGCACTTCGAGAAGTACCCGCAGCTCAACCAGCTCTTCAATGAGGCGACCAAGCTCGCGGGTGCTGGTGGCACCAAGGGCACCGTCGACGTGGCCGTGGCCGATCAGTTGCTCGGCAAGATCGACGAGATCTCCGAGATCTTCTGGGAGACCAAGAAGGCCTGATTTCACACCAGGGAGAGGGGTTCGGACCACTGCGGTCCGGGCCCCTTTTCATTGCCCTGATCCACGTCGCGCTCCTCGCCGCTCGATCGTCACCCCATTGGTCATGACCTCGGCGTCGTTCCTCGGCGAACCAGCGCTACCAGCTCTTGGCGGCATGCTCGGCGGCGCGGAACGCCAGCGCCATGATCGTGAGCACGGGGTTGAAGCCGCCATTGGTCACGTGCACCGACCCATCGGCCACGTAGAGGTTGTCGTGGCCGTGGACTCGGCTCCAGCGGTCAGTCACCGAGTTGGCGGGATCATCACCCATGCGGGCCGTGCCCGCCTGGTGCTGACCGCCGCTGAGCTTGAGCCTCGGCGGTGAACCCCAGATCCGCTGCGCACCCGAGGCCGCCAGCCACTCGCGTGCGCGCGCGTGCATGAACGCCGACGTGCGCACGGTCTCGGGATGCGTGGTGCCCGAGAGCCGAGCGACCGGGATTCCCCAGCGATCGAGGACCTTCGGGTCCAGTGTCACGCGCGCATCCGGGCTAGGAATCTCCTGCACCGGCCCCATCACGCGCGCCACCCGGGTGTAGTTGTCGCGCATGAAGCGCTTCGCCTCGGCACCCCAGCGCGGCAAGTCCGGCGGCAGGTTACGCGCCCAAAAGATGATGGGCAGCACCACGAACTCGTCCGCGATCATGCCGCCGCCGATGACGTCCGCGTTGCCGTGATTGAACTTGGTGATCGCGGTGGTCACGCCCGGGCCGATGCCGTCGTGGACCGGCTCAGACATCAGGCCGAACGCGCCGGGGTAGTAGTGGCCCTGGAGGTTGCGGCCTACCTGATCGTGGGCGTTGCCCAGCCCCTGCGGGTGCTCTGGCGAGGTGGAGTTGAGCAGCAGCCGTGCCGTCTCGATTGCGCCGGCGGCCAACACCACGACCTCGGCGCGTGCGCTCTGACGCTGACCGTCGTGGTCGACGTATGTCACGCCGACCACCCGACCGCCCACAGTGTCGACCTGCTCAACCATCGCCTCGGTCACCAGGTCGAGCCGACCGGTCGCACGACCACGGGCCAACAGGGTGTTCTGACTGTCGTTCTTGGCGTCCACCGGGCAGGCAAAGCCGATGCAGTGCTGGCAGGTTATGCAGGCCGGCCTGCCGCCGTAGGGCGTGGAGTTGATGAGCAGGGGCACCGCCACGGTCGGCCAGCCGAGGGCTTCGGCGCCGCGGCGCACCACAACTCCCTGGCGATTGAGTGGTACCGGGGGCATGGGATAGCCCCTGTCGCGTGGCCAGCGCGCGGCGCTCTCCGCACTATCGCCCGACACGCCGATCTCCCACTCGGTTCGCTCGTAGTACGGCGCCACGTCGGCGTAGCTGATCGGCCAATCCGCTAGTGAACTCCCGGGCGGGATGCCGTAGATACTGGCCATCTCGAAGTCGGCCGGCAGGTAGCGCCATGCCTGCGCGCCATACACGCGGGCACCACCGCCCACAACGGCAGCGTTGTTTTGGTAGGCATCCTCATGCGGGCGCAGCGTGTACTCCTGACCGTCCGAGTCCACCAGCACGCGTGGATTGCCGTCCAGGCTCGGGCCCGTGTTGTGGCCGTGACGCGAGTAGCGGTGGTTGCGCAGGTGGTCGCGCGGGATGTCCTCGTAGGCGAGTTCGCGTCCGCGCTCAATCAGTAGGACGCTCTTGCCGGCTTCGGCCAGTACGCCGGCAGCGACCCCGCCGCCCGCGCCAGCGCCCACGACGATGACATCGTGGGCGCTCATCCGGTCACCTCGAAGCCGATCATCTGCCACGACACCCCATCGCGGTTGCCGCCGTTGCCCGGGTCGCCGTAGTAGCCCTCTGCGGCATGCTCGACCACCGTGCGGAAGAACGCGGCCGGATCCACGGACCAGTCCGTCGCCACGTCGCCCGCTTCAACCCGGCGCAACACCTCATCCTGTGCCTCCGGGGCGACCTGAGCGAAGTCGCTCCCCGTCGTCGCGCGCGCCTCATGGCCGAGTGCGTCGAGCCCGGCGCGGTACATCTCGATGAGAGGCCGCAGATCCGCCGCAAACTGACGATCGAGGTAGTCGCCGACGCCAGCGTCCCAGCCACCGGGGAAGTCGTCCGCGGGGATGATCCGGTCGATGAGCGCGCGCAGCGTCTCCCGCTGGGACTCGGTCAATACCGTCACGATCTCGGCAACCTCGCTCGCTGATGTCATGGCCCGCTCTGGCGACGGATCTGAGGCTAGCCCACTCACGCGCCCTCCAGCACGGCCTGCGGGCCGGGGCCGTTTCATTTCCATGGGCAACGTCGTCTCACTGCGTCCCGTTTCGGGGCTCGCAAACGGTACGTACTGAGACGACGTGCGTGCCCGACGGCTGCGGGTCTGGCTGCGACGACACCTTGCCGACGGTCAGGCCCGCATCAGTGAGGGTGTTCTCCGCAGAGGTTTGATCAAGGCCGACCACAGCCGGCACCTTGGGCTCCGGAGGTCCGGCGACGGTGAGCTTGACCTTCACGATCACACGGCGTCCCTGCATTCCGGTCAATCAAGACGACCAGCACTCACCATCACGTGACGGTCGCCGTGCCGACATCCAGAGCGCATGACGACGCACAAGGTGCCTCCGGCACAATCGTGCGCATGTCGATCCGCGAAGCCACCCCCGACGACGTACCCGAGATCCTCGCCATGATTCGCGAACTCGCCGACTATGAACGCGCGGTGCACGAGGTGGTGGCGACCGAGGCGTTGCTGCGCGAGTCACTCTTCGGCTCTGATCCAGCCGTTTTCGCCCTCATCGCCGAATCCGACGATTCCGACGAGGTGGTCGGCTTTGCCCTGTGGTTCCGCAACTTCTCCACCTGGCTGGGTCGTCACGGCGTATACCTCGAAGACCTCTACGTGCGACCCGCTCATCGCGGTGCCGGTCACGGCAAGGCCCTGCTGCAGGCGTTGGCGCAGATCGCTGTCGACCGCGGCTACGGCCGCTTTGAATGGTGGGTCCTGGACTGGAACACCCCCGCACTGGAGTTCTACCGATCGATCGGCGCCGAGCCGATGGACGAGTGGACGGTCCAGCGCGTCAGCGGCGATGCACTCCACCGCCTTGCTGGCCGGGACTAACCCCCTCGCCGAGTAGCCTGCGCACGTGACGCTGTGGGCACGACTGGCACCCGGCATCTTCGTCGTCATCTGGAGCACCGGCTTCATCGGTGCCCGCTTCGGCCTTCCGTACGCCGCTCCCCTCACCCTGCTCGGCGTCCGCATGACGATCGCGACAGCCGTCTTCGCACTCCTCGTGCTCGCACTTCGCGCACCGCGACTCATCGGCCACCGCCAGTATTCGAGATCCGCGATCGTGGGCATCCTGCTGCACGCGGTCTATCTCGGGGGTCTCTTCGTCGCCATCGACCTCGGCCTCCCCGTGAGCGTCACCGCCCTCATTGTGTGCCTGCAGCCGATCCTCGTCGCCATCCTCGCCGGACCGGTGCTCGGCGAGCAGGTGCACGCCCGACAGTGGCTCGGCTTCGCTCTCGGTTTCATCGGCGCCGCGATCGTCCTCGCGCCGGGATTGACCTCGGGCGAAACGCCGGTAGCCGCCGCGATCGCCGCCATCGTCGGACTCTTCGGCACCACCGCTGCGATGCTGCTGCAGAAGAAGTGGGGCGATGACATCCCGCCGGTCAGCGGCACGACCGTGCAATATGCCGCGGCCGCAATCGTGCTCCTTGCCGTCGCCGCACTCACCGAACCACTCACGGTCGATTGGACGCCGACCTTCGTCGCCGTCCTGGCCTACATGGTGCTGGTGCTGTCCGTCGGTGCGATCCTGCTGATGTTCTGGCTCATCCGACGCGGTACGGCGTCGGGCTTCACCAGCCTGTACTTCCTCGTGCCACCCGTCACCCTCGCCGAGGCGGCACTCCTATTCGGCGAGCGACTTCCTGTGCTGGCGCTGGTCGGATTCGCGATCGCAACGATTGGTGTCGCGCTCGTCCGTGCGCCACGGGTGCCGGCCGAGGCGAGCTAGCTGCTACTCCGGTGTCGCGCGACTCACGATGGACAGCGACATCACATACATCGCGCCTAGAGACACCCAGACGGAGACGGTGAGGACGTCGAGCGCTGTCCAGTTGGCCCAGTCCGACACGACATTCACGATGATGATGAGTGTCACCAGGATGACCATGACGATGGCGATCGCCTTCTGCGTGCTGACGCTCAGTCGGCTGTTGAATAGCCGTCCCTTGCCGGTCACCGCCATCCAGAGTCCGACGAGACCGAGGATGGCCACGAGGACACCGATCACCGTGCCGAAGAACCCCCAGTCCGCAACCGGCTGGAGGACGAATGCGACCGCCAATCCGACAAGCGAGGCGATAAACCAGATGACACCGATCACTCGACGTTGTCCCGCGGTCTCGGTCATGACCTCGCCTCCCCTGTCCGCGACGCGCATGTGCGCGCCAAATCAACCACCCCTCTGGGCGCCGTCACCAGGCTAGCTTTCTCGCAGCATTGCGAGGCATTTCTCGATTCGGCGTGTACGGGTTTCCTCCTTCTTGGCCTCCTCGATCGCCCGCACGTGTTCCTTGCGATGGGTGAAGGCAAGAGCGTCAAAAGCCTCGGTGAGCCCTGCTACCGCCAGGGCCTGGGCCAGGTCGTCCGGCACTTCCACCGTGCGCACCTCGTCGTCGCGAGTGATCTCGACGTCGTACCACGCACCGGGAGCCAGACCGCCGTCACGCATCTCCCTATTGACGACCATCATCCACTGACCGCGGTAGCGGGAGATGCTCGTGCGGTAGGTCTCACCGGCGTATTCGATGCGCAGCAGGACGCGACCCATGCCCGGCTCACCGCGGATCGCATCCACCTGATCCTGGGTCATGATCACGGTCGCCGTGGTCTTGCCCGTGGGGATGACGTCGAGGCGCATCTGCATGGCCGCAGAGTAGGTCCCCACCCACCCGATGTCCGACCGATTTGGTTGCTTCCCCGCGCCAGAAACCCACCACAACGGTCGGAAAGCGGATTAGGAGTCGGCGATGGCCGCGGTCGTCGTCGGCCAGAAGGCCGCAACCAGTCCGGTGATGGCGGCGACCACAATCGCGATACCGGCGGCGCGATCCCAGCCACCCTGGGCCGTTGCTAGCGGTACGCCGACCACGAGCGCGAGCAACTGCCCCAGCACCAACAGGCTGCGGCCCCAGCCGCGCACGTGCCACAGACCGTAGGCACCGAGCAGCATGGCCGCGCCGAAGAGCGCGAAGATCGCGATCTCGAGTCCCACACTGACCGGGTTGGACACGTCGGCCGGCCCGGTGATGCCAAGGCGGATGAGTTGGACAACGATGTAGAGGGAGTACGCCACGAGCGCAACACCCTCAAGGGCGGCAACGACCGCCCCCACCATGAGCGAGGTCACCGGTCGCGCAGCGCGCGGGGAGCCGTCGGACATGCTCCCAGCGTAGGCGCATCGGCCCGTGTGGGCGCATCGGCCGACGGGGGCGCATAAGGTAGCTGTGTGCGCGGGCTCCTCATCGTCAATTTGCACGCCACCACCACCTCCCCCCGCGTCACGGATGTGCTCGTGCATGCCCTCGCCGATGAGATCGAGCTGGAGGTCGTGCGCACCGAGCACCGCGGACATGCGCGCGATCTCGCGGAGCGCGCCCGTCGCGAGCGCCTGGATCTGCTGTGCACCCTGGGTGGCGACGGCACCATCAATGAGGCCGTGAACGGGCTACTCGCGGACGGCATCGGTGACGACGTACCCGACCTCGTCACGGTGCCCGGGGGAAGCGCCAACGTCATTCCGCGATCGCTCGGCCTCTCCCCCGACCCGGTCGAAGCCACCGGCGAGATTCTCGAGGCGCTTCGCGAGGGGCGCCGCCGCCGCATCGGCTTGGGCCTCATCACGATGACCGATAGCGAGGGCGTGACGGCAGAGCCGCACTGGTTCCTGGCCAATGCCGGACTTGGCATCGACGCGGAGATCATCGCGGCGATGGAGGAGCAGCGCTCGGCCGGGCACGACGCGACTCCCTCGCGTTATCTACGCACCACCCTGCGGCAGTACTTCGTCGGGACCGACCGCCGTCACCCGGCGCTCACAGTCCAGGCGGGCGACGAGGCGATCGACGGAGTCTTCCTCGCCATCGTGCAAAACACCGCCCCGTGGACCTACCTCGGCAGCAAGGCGATCAACCCTTGCCCGCAGGCCTCCTACGACGCCGGACTGGACCTGTTCGCCGTACGCCGGCTCGGACTCCCGGCCGCCCTTCGCCTGGCTCGACGCATGCTGGCCGGAAGCCCGGCCGGGTCCACCAAGCGCAGCCTCACGGTCCTCCACGACCAGCCCCGCATCCAGATCTCGGCCGATCCCGCGACCCGCCTGCAGGTGGACGGAGAGGGGTTTGACCCGATGTCCCGGGTGACTTTGGAGTGCAAGCCGGACGCCTTGGGCGTGGTGAGTTAGCCGATTATCGGACGTTTTGGTGACCGTCCTGTGACGAAGACGACACGTGAACATAGGCAAGAGTTGGGCAATTGGCCTTGTGGGATGCCCGGCCCTCTGCGACCCTTGGAAATCGGTATCACCGATCAGCCACCCCGCCGTTGGGTCAGACCAGCACGGAAGGACTTGGTCGATCGGGTGAACGATGTCACAAACCCGTGACGACGTGAGGAGGGACGCATGGACTGGCGCCACGAGTCTGCCTGCCGTGACGAGGATCCCGAACTGTTCTTCCCCATCGGCAACACCGGCCCCGCCCTGCTCCAGATCGAGGAGGCCAAGGCCGTCTGCCGCCGCTGCGACGTCATCGACGAGTGCCTGCGCTGGGCCCTCGAGACCGGCCAGGACGCCGGTGTGTGGGGCGGCTTGAGCGAGGACGAGCGCCGCGCGCTAAAGCGCCGCAATGCCCGTTTGCGCGCCCGTAGCACCGCCTGACCTCGGCTCCTCTCCGCCGTCCCTGGCTCTACGCGCTGACTTCCAGACTGGCTCGGGTGCCCTGGGGGACGGCCACGGCCAGCGCGAACGATCCCTCGAGGTCCTCCTCGATGAGCGAGCGCACGATCTGGAGCCCGAGCCCCTCGACGAGCGGATCTGGCACACCGCCGCCGTTGTCCACGACTTCGATGTGGAGCCGCTCCAGGTCGCGCGTCAACGCCACCGTGACAGTGCTCGCACCGGCATGTTCGACGGCGTTGTGCACCAACTCCGACACCGCCATCGCCATGGGACTGGCGACGTCGGTGGACACCTCCCCGAGCGATCCCTCTCGCGTGATGGCGAGGGCACCCGCCCCGAAAGCCGGTGCCAGATCGCGCGCGAGCACGAGCAGTCGGTCAACGACGGCGTCGAAGTCGATGCTGTCCCCCGGATCCTGCGCCAGGATCTCGTGCACCGCCGCGATCGCCGATACGCGGCGACCGGCCTCGGCGAGTGCCTCGCGAGCTTCCTCGGCATTCACCCGTCGTGACTGCAGGCGCAGCAATGCACTCACCGTCTGCAGGTTGTTCTTCACCCGGTGATGGACTTCACGGATCGTCGCATCCTTGCTGATCAGCGCGCGCTCGCGACGACGCAGGTCGGTGACATCGCGAGTGAGAACGACGGCGCCGCGGTTCACGCCTCCCGGGTTGAGCCGCACCGAGTGCACGGTGACACTGCCCGAAGCATTGTCGATCTCCGTGTAGCCGCTCACACGACCTCCCGCCACGAGGGCGATGCGCTCATCGAGCGGACCGGGGCGACGCCACAGTCGCGTCGCGACGTGTGCGAGGTCGCTCCCTTCGAGAGCGGGGGCCAGGCCCAGCCGTCGGAACGCGGACATCGCGTTGGGGCTGGCGAAGATCACGCGCCCTTCGGGGTCCAGGCGGATGATGCCGTCACCGACTCGCGGCGGCGCCGAACCCGGATCGACGCCGTACCCCGGCGGCGGGAAGGATCCTTCGGCGATCATCTGCAAGAGCATCTCGGCGATTTCGCGATAGGACTCATCGAGGTGACCCGGGGCACGCGACACCGCATGGCGCGCGAGCACGCCGACCACCCGTCGGGGTCCGCGCACCGGCACGGCTTCGACACCGGCCCCGACCCCGCTCCGCGAGATGCGGCCGGTGGCGAGCGCACGATCGAGCGCCACCTCGCGCCCCTTGGGCACGAAACTGCCGACGAGATCGACCGGGACCGATGTGGGCGCGGTCGCGGGACGGACCAACGCGGCCGCGATCCAGCCGGCGCCGTTCCACGTCGGCAGCCACAGCACGAGGTCTGACACCGCCAGATCGGCGACGAGCGCCCAGGCACCGACGAGGGAGCGCAGCCGGTCGAGTTCGTCGGCATCGAGATCGGTGCGCTCCTCGGCGATACGCTCGAGGCTGCTCATAACCGCTGAGGCTATCGTCGGAGGGACCTACGGGGGTGGCGCAGGCTACCTGCCGGGCCACCCGTCCGACACCACCGGAGCACGTGAAGGGACGTACTGTGCAGAACAAGACCCTCATCACCGTCACGGCGATCATCGCCATCGTGGCCCTTGTGGGTGCGGCCCTGACCCTCTTCATCCTGTAGGCGGTCGGCATGCCTGACGCGCAGCCCGTTCACGGCGGCATCCAGGCGGTGCAGGCAGCCGTCCATCATGGCGCCCGCCACCTCTTCACCCTGTCCGGCGCCCATGTCTTCCCCCTGTACGACGCAGCCGTGGGCGGGGCAGCCCAGGTCACCGCGGGTGACGACGGACCGATGCGGCTCATCGACGTGCGCCACGAGCAAACGGCCGTCTTCGCCGCGGAGGGCATGGGCAAGCTGACGCGCACTCCGGGCTTCGCCGTCGTGACCGCGGGCCCCGGCGTCACCAATGCGATCAGCGCGGTGACAGGGGCTCACGTGGGCGGTTCGCCGCTGGTGCTCCTCGGTGGTCGGGCTCCTGACGGACGCTGGGGGTCCGGTGCGCTGCAGGAGATCGATCATGTCCCGCTTCTCGCCCCGGTGACCAAGTCCGCGGTGACGGTGCACGATCCGGCGGGCGTGGGCCCGGCGGTGGATGACGCCTTCCGCATCGCGGCGACCGCGCACCGCGGACCCACGTTCGTCGACGTGCCGATGGACGTGCTCTTCACGCCCGGCGATGCGCCGCAACCCTCGGCCGAACCGCATCCGGTCGTCGCCGCGGATACCGGTGACCTTGATCGCATCATCGACCTGCTGCGCGGAGCGGAGCGGCCCGTCCTCATCCTCGGTGGCGATGTGTGGGCCGATGGCGCTGAGTCCGCGGCGCGCGCGTTCGTCGATGCGACCGGCATTCCGACGATCGCGAACGGCATGGCGCGCGGCATCCTGCCACCGGATCATCCCCTGCTCGTCACCCGCGCCCGCGGGGCGGCGTTTGGTGGTGCCGACCTCGTCATCGTCGTCGGCACGCCGCTGGATTTCCGTTTGGGCTACGGCAATTTTGGCGATCCGCCCGCACCCGTCGTGCACATCGCCGACTCCCCCTCACAACTCGCGACGCATCGCGAACTCGCCGCGAGCACGGCCGGCGACCTGAGTTCGATCCTGCTCACGCTCGCCGGTGCCTTCGGCGAGCCGGTGGCCCAGGCCGAGTGGTCAACCGGTCTGCGCGAGCGCGCGCTTTCGGCGATCGTCGGTGATGCCGCCGACCTCGCCAGCGACGCTGATCCGATTCATCCCGCGCGCATCTACGGCGAGTTGTTGCCGCGCCTGGCCGACGATGCCGTGGTCATCGGTGACGGCGGTGACTTCGTGTCGTTCGCCGGTCGCTACGTCGAACCCGCGCTGCCTGGGCACTGGCTCGATCCCGGCCCGTACGGCTGTCTCGGAACCGGACCGGGCTATGCGATGGCGGCCCGCTTGGCGCACCCGTCGTCGCAAGTCGTCCTGCTGCTCGGCGACGGGGCGGCGGGCTTTTCGTTGATGGATGTGGACTCGCTGGTGCGCCACGATCTGCCGGTCGTCATGGTGGTGGGCAACAACGCTGGGTGGAACCTCGAGCGCCATCCAATGCGGTTCCTCTACGGGTACGACGTGGTCGCCGACCTGCGCCCGACGGCGTACGACGAGGTGGTCACGGCTCTCGGAGGGGCTGGGGAGACCGTGACGTCGCCGGGTGAGATCGGGCCGGCGTTGGATCGAGCGTTTGCGTCGGGAGTGCCCTACCTCGTCAACGTGATGACCGACCCGGAGATCGCCTACCCGCGCTCGACGACCGGGGTTTAGGCACTCACTTCCGCAGACCGCTGCGATGTCGACGTTCCGCACCCAGTTTTCGTCGAAAGACCGTCGGCGTGCGGAGGGAGCGTGCGCTACTTGATGGAGGCGCAGAGTTCGCGGATGATCGGTTCGGCGTCGCGAGCGCTGCCGCCCCAGCCGTTGGGGCGCAACTCGATGTGCAGGTGCACGGCGCCGGGTGATCCGGTGTCGCCCATGTAGCCGATGAGCTGGCCGGCTTTCACCTTGTCACCCTTGCCGACGAAGATCTTGGAGAAGTGGCCGTAGAACCACATCGAGCCCTTGCTGTCGGTGATGTCCAGGATGAGGGCGCCGTTGCCCTGGTAGCCGCTGCGGGTCACGGTGCCCGCGTCGACGGCGTAGATGGGTGAGCCGCTCTTGCCCATGAGGTCGAAGCCCATGTGGTTGCGGCCCGCGCCGAGACCGTCGGCATAGGTGAAATCGACCGCCGGGCAGTAGCGGCCATTGACCTGTACGTCGCCGAAGGTGCTGTCGGCCTTGGCGGCCTCAAGTGCGATCGATCGGCCAAGCACCGTCCAGGTCTCCGGACCGACGACGCCGGTGGCGCCGAGGTCGTTGGCCTTCTGCAGTTTCTTCACCGCGATGCGGGTCACCGGGCCGAAGTAGCCGGATGCCTTCTTGATCTTCAGGGCTTGCTGGAGGACCTTGACGGCCTCGCCACGGTCGCCGGTCTTCAGGACGGGTGCGGCGGCGGCGTAGGCGGCCGGCTTGTCCTTGGCCTTGGCGGCGTTCGCGGCTGTCGGCATCGCGACCAGTGTGGTGACGGCGAGCGCAGCGGCGGCACCTAGTGCTGCCAAGCGGCGGATCGTCGTCGTCATCGGTCCTCCATCGCGTGCCGGTGATACGGACACGGCCAGCGGGTTGCCCGGCTGGCCATCGGAAGAACATAACAGAAAGATCACGACAATGTCGCGCGCCCCTCTCCAAGGGGTCTCAAGAGCCTCTTGAGGTGTATGCGACCCGTGGGACTGATGAGGCGATTGCTTGAGGGCCTTCAGGTGGTCGAGGGCCTGGGTGTGCGCCGGCTGGCGGGGTCAGATGTGAGCGCACAGGCGCCAAATGACGCCCCCTCAGCCGACTTCCGCCAGAAAACCCCGCTTTTGGACGCCGAAACCGTGGTTTTCCGGCGGAAGAGTGGTGGGCGGCCGGGTGGGAGCCGAGGCAGGCGGGCCGGCGGAAGGCCGGTCAGAGCCGGGGCAGGCGGGCGAGGAAGCGGTCGACCTGAACGACGACCCGGGTGATCTCACCACGGGCGATCGGGACCGGACCCTCCCCCACGTCGTGATGGGCGGCGACATTGAAGCGCAGCAGGCGACCGTCGCGGTGAGCGAGCTCGGCGGTGACCTCCACGGCAGCCCCCACGGGTGAGGCGGTGAGGTGCTCGATGTCGATACGGGTGCCCACCGAGGTCTGCGCCGGGGCCTCGCCGCTCGACGTATCCGAACCTTCGGCGATGACCGGTACCGCGGCCGCGACGGTGGCGGCCTCCAACCACGCGATGAGGCGCGGCGTGCCCAGCACGGGCACGCTTCCGCTGCCAACGGCGATGGCGGTGTCGTCGTCAGTGACGACGTAGGTCAAACGAGCGGTCTCGCCCCGGTCATTCGCCATCGACGTCATCCGCAATCAGCGCGGTCAGTCACTGCACAGGGCTCGCTCGACATGGAGGCGGTCAGTCGATGACGGCGATGAGGTCACCCTCTTGGATGACGTCACCGGGTGCGACGGCGATCTCGCGCAGAGTTCCGGGGGTCTCGACGAAGACGGGGATCTCCATCTTCATGGACTCCAGGATGACCAGGGTGTCGCCCACGGCGACCTTGGTGCCCGGCTCAGCAAGGACCGAGTGCACCTGCGCCACCATCTCGGCGCGGATTTCCACGTTAGGAGTTGGGACGCTTGCCGTGGTTGGCGCCGTTCTTCTTGCGATCGCGCTTCTTGCGGCCACGCTTGCTCATGCTGACTCCTTCGTGCTCCTGGTGGATGGCTCCCGGCCATACCGGTTGCCTCATCCGCTACGCCGAACAGTACGCCGTCCAGCGGCCGCCCATCGTGGCATATCGGGGGGTGATCCCCCAAAGGGGGCTAGATCTCGCGGCGGTAGGTGATCCGCACCTGGGAGATCTGCGCCACGATCCGAACCCGCAGGGTCTCCGGGGCGCGCTCCTGGCAGCAGGTCCGCTGCACCAAGGCCTTGACCATCTGCTCCATGCGGTACTGGTCGGCGCACGGAGGGCACTCCTGAAGGTGCCCGGCGATCGCCTGGGCGGCTTCGGCCTCAATCTCGGAATCGAGGTAGTCGTAGACGCTGGCGAGGGCCTCGTTGCACGAACATGCGTGCTGCTCGGTCATGACTCCTCACCTCCCACCGGGGCGGGGAGATAACCCTCGGCGACGGCGTACTCCTCGAGCAGGCCACGCAACTGCTTGCGTCCGCGATGCAGGCGCGACATCACGGTGCCGATCGGCGTATCCATGATGTCGGCGATCTCCTGGTAGGAAAACCCTTCGACGTCGGCGAGGTAGACAGCCACGCGCCGGTCCTCGGAGAGCTCCGACAGCGCGTTGTTGATGATGTCGTTCGGCAGGCGGTCGAGCGCCTCGGCCTCGGCGCTGCGCAACTGCCCCGTGGCGAACGCCTGGGTGTGCTGCATCTGCCAGTCATCGAGGTCGTCGGTGTGCGTCTGCAGCGGCTGACGCTGCTTCTTGCGGTACGTATTAATAAAGGCGTTGGTGAGGATGCGGAACAGCCAGGCCTTGAGGTTGGTGCCGTCGGTGTACGACGCGAACGCCGAGAACGCCTTGACGTAGGTCTCCTGGACGAGGTCCTCGGCATCGGCCGGGTTGCGGGTCATCCGCAGGGCGGCGCCGTACAACTGGTCAAGGTAGGGCAGCGCGTCACGCTCAAAACGGGCGGCGCGCTCCTCCTCGGTCTCCACGGCGTCTTCGATCATCACTGTCGAGGGTATCGGGGTCGGCTCCGCGGCGCCGGTGAGCGGCGCCAGGCTCGAGGGCAGGCCCTCCACCGAGGGGGTCGACGCCGTTCCGATGAGCATGGGGGTGGGAACGCTCCCCCGGTCCGTTTCATTCCCGGGGGTGGCTACTGCGACTCAGCGCGCCGGATCGGCTCGCCCCAACCTTGCGACCCATCCGACCGCGCCCCTCAGCCCAAGGAAACGGGCTGCACCAGTTGCGGGCCCTGGTTGCGGACCGAGTTCACCTCGGTCGACACCGGGTAGATATCCCAAAAGCCCGGGTTGCTCGGCGCCAGCAGTTCAGCGAGCACATCCGCACCCGGGGCTTCCGGATCCAGCCACGCCGCACGCTGTTCGGGCAGCACCGCCAGCGGCATCCGATCGTGGATCTGCCCGACGTTGTCCTTGGCGGCCGTCGTGATGATCGTCGTCGAAAGCAGCCAGGCAGCCGGATCCTCGGGGTCCTCGATCTCCTTATCGCGCCACCATTCATACAAACCGGCCATCGCGAGCCCAGTCCCATCGGCCGGATGCAGGAAGAACGGCTGCTTCGGCGGCTTCTTGCCCGCCGGGGTCAGCGCGCCCTCGGGTGGCGCTTGCCACTCATAGAACCCATCGGCCGGCAGCAGGCAGCGCCGGCTCGCGAGCGCTCGCTTGTATGACGGTTTCTCGGCGACGGTCTCAGCTCGGGCGTTGATCATCTTGTTGCCGATCGCCGGATCCTTCGCCCACGACGGCACCAGGCCCCACCGCGCGACGTCGAGCCGGCGCGGGTGATGGCCGGCCTCGTCGGGCTTGCCGTCGCGTACGACGTACACGGAGTTGGTGGGCGCGATGTTGTATCGCGGCGGCAGCTCCTCCTTGGGCGGCACCTCGACGTCGAACTCTTCGACGAGCGCCGCCGGCTCCCGCGACGCGGCGTACCTCCCACACATGTGGCCAGCCTGCACGAGGCAACCGGGCACCGTCCAGCCCGGCCGATACCCTCAGCGGTGATGGATGACAACGCCACCTGGCCGGCACCTACTGCCGAGGGACCGATCTCGGCGACCGTCCGCGTGCCCGGGTCGAAGTCGGCCACCAACCGTGCTCTCGTGCTCGCCGCGCTGGCGGACGGCCCGTCCACGATCAAGCGAGCCCTGCTCGCGCGCGATACCCACCTCATGGCCGGTGCCCTCACCGCGTTGGGCACGGACATCACCGAGATCAAGACCGACCGCGTCGGCAACGTCGACTGGCAGGTCAGGCCCGGCCCGCTGCACGGCAATGCCCATGTGAACGTCGGCCTCGCCGGCACCGTGATGCGCTTCGTGCCGCCGGTCGCCGCTCTCGCGAGCGGGCCCGTCGATTTTGACGGCGATCCGCGCGCCCGCGAGCGACCGCTCGGTCCCATGATCGAGGCCCTGCGCGCGGTGGGCGTGGCCTGCACCGATGCCGACGGCTACCTCCCCCTCCGTGTGGAAGGCACCGGAAGCGTGCGTGGTGGCGTCGTCGACATCAACGCCTCGGCATCGAGCCAGTTCGTCAGCGGACTGCTGCTGTCGGCCGCGCGATTCGACGAGGGGCTGACCCTCACCCACACCGGCCCGTCACTGCCAAGCCTGCCGCACATCGAGATGACCTTGCACATGCTCACCGAGCACGGCGTGCACGTCGACTTCGATCGCGAGCGAGCCAGCTGGCACCTCACCCCCACCCGGATCGCCGCGCATGACCGCCTCATCGAGCCGGATCTGTCGAACGCCGGACCCTTCCTCGCCGCCGCCATGGTCACCGCGGGGTCGGTCATCATCCGCGATTGGCCGCGCCACACCACGCAGGCCGGAGATGCGTTGCGCGGGATCTTCGCCCAGATGGGCGGCTCCCTGCACTACCTCGAGGGTGACCTCATCCTCAGCGGGCCGGACACCATCACCGGGATCGACGTCGATTTGCATGACGTCGGCGAACTCACTCCCACCATCGCCGCCGTTGCTGCCCTCGCATCGACTCCCTCACATCTGCGCGGGATCGCACATCTGCGCGGCCACGAGACCGATCGCCTCGCCGCGCTCGCCGAGATGATCAACAGCCTCGGTGGCCAGGTCGAGCAGACCAAGGACGGCCTCATCATCACGCCGACCACGCTGCACGGGGGCATCGTGTCGTCGTACGACGACCATCGGATGGCGACGGCCGCTGCGATCATCGGCCTCGTCATCCCGGGCGTCGAGATCCGCAACATCGGCACGACGGCCAAGACACTGCCGGACTTCCCGGGCATGTGGTCGGCGATGCTCTCGGGGACCGCGTGAGTCGCCACAGGCGACACTGGGACGAGGACGACGTCCGCGTCCGACCGGGACGCGGCAAGTCCCGACCCCGATCCAAGGATCGACCCAACTACGACGACGCCTTGCTCGCGCGCATCGTCACCGTCGACCGCGGCCGCTTCACCGTCATCACCGACGACGGCCGCCAGGTGCTCGCGGTCAAGGCACGCGAACTCGGCCGCAAGGGTGTTGTCGTCGGTGATCGCGTGCGACTGGTTGGTGACACCTCCGCCGGAGAGGATTCACTCGCGCGCATCGTGCGGCAGGAGGATCGCACGACCGTGCTGCGTCGTACGGCCGATGACAGCGACCCGGTCGAGCGCGTCATCGTCGCGAACGCCGACCAACTCGGCGTCGTGACCGCACTCACCGATCCCCCGCCGCGATTCGGGTTCATCGACCGCGCGCTGGTGGCGGCGTACGACGCTGGCCTGCAGCCACTGCTCATCTTGACCAAGGCCGATCTCGCTCCAGCCCAGCCGGTCATCGATGCCTACGCCGCGCTCGACGTACCCGCCGTGACAGTGGCCCGGGGAGCAGGCAAGCAGCCGGTCGCCGCGGATCTGGAGAACGTCATTGATCAGCTGACCGATCACGTCACCGTGCTCGTCGGACACTCCGGCGTGGGTAAGTCGACGCTCGTCAACGCGCTCGTGCCTGGTGCCGATCGGAGCACCGGTCATGTCAATGAGGTCACCGGTCGTGGGCGGCACACGTCCACGTCGGCGTTAGCGTTGCCGCTGCCTTCCGGCGGGTGGATTGTCGACACCCCCGGGGTTCGGTCATTCGGACTCGCGCACGTGTCGCCCGACTCTGTCATCGCGGCGTTCGACGATCTCGCCGGTGGTCTCGAAGGCTGCCCGCGCGGCTGCACCCATGACGAAACGGAGTGCGCGCTCGATGATTTCGTCGGTGACGATCCGCACCTGCAGGCCCGACTCGCGTCGCTACGCCGCCTGCTCGCGAGCGGCAACTCAGTGGACGACCTACCCACGGACTAACTCCTCCGGTTTCCGACCATAGTGGTGGGTTTTGGCGTCCGAAAAGCAACCAGGACGGTCGGAAATTAAGGGGATTGAGCTAGCAGGCGCTCCAAAGTCCGGCCCCAACCGATTGCGCCTCACGTTCCGCAGCGGCCATCTCGTCCTCGAACTTCGCGCCCTTGCTGTACGGGTACTCCTCGGCATAGCCCTCGCGCACGAGCAACTCGTTGAGCATGACGTCGGGAGTCAGCCACACATAGGCGAGCGTGCGGTCGTACTTGTCGAGCATTCCCGAGACCGGGTCGTACTCCAGCCACACCTGCTTGCCCTCGAGCAACTCCTTCGCCCGCGCGGATGCCTCCGGGCCGAAGCACTCGACAGGTCGATCGGGGGCGACGGTCTCGGGTGTGTTGATGCCGATCAGTCGTACGACGATCTCCTCGCCCCCGCGCATCACGCGCACCGTGTCGCCATCCACCACGCGGACGACGTCGTACGGTCCCTGCTGGACGCCGGTCGCCATCGACGGGTCATCACCACCACCGCAGGCACTGAGAGTGAAAGACAGGGCCGCCAACGCGAGCCCGAGGCGACGAATCATGAGCCGGTGAGTTGCTGACCTATCCCCTGCCACACCATCTCCGCTCCCGTATGGCCTGTGCGGATGACCCATCCGACGATGATGATCGACGCCGCGATCACGACGACCGCGAGAATCTGAATACCGAGGTTGCGCGGACCGCGACGGTCGAGCAGCCACAGCGCGAGAACGAGAATGAAGAAGCCCGCCGCCGCGAAGGGCAGCTGGCCGCCGGCCTGTTGGTGGTCCTCACTGACACCGACCGACTCGACGAGTTGCTGGCCACTCAGCTTTGCCAGGGCGGCCGTCACCGCGCCTACTCCGGCGACGGCCGTGACCAGCGGACCGAACCGGACCGAGAAGCGGGCAGAAAAGCCCATGATGATGGCGCCGAGCGCAGCCAGGGGTAGCAGGACGATCGGGGCATGAACCATGAGGGGATGGGCGGGCAGACCGAAGAGCGTCTCCATCGGGCCAGGCTAAGCCCCTCGGTAGCGTGAGACCTGTGACGACACCCGACGACCTCGCTTTGGCCCTCGAACTCGCCGATCGCGCCGATGAGGTCACCCTGCGACATTTCCGGCAGCCCGACCTGGCTGTCGAATCGAAGGCCGACCTTACGCCGGTCACCGAAGCTGACCGCGCGACCGAGGGACTGCTCCGCGCAATCCTGGCCGAGCGCCGGCCGGCCGATGCGATTGTCGGAGAGGAGTATGGCGGCGACATCGGCACCGGTCGGCGTTGGATCATCGACCCGATCGACGGAACGAAGAACTACCTGCGAGGGGTGCCCGTCTGGGCGACGCTGATCGCGCTCGCTGACGGTGACGCGATCGTTGTCGGCGTGGTGAGCGCGCCCGCGCTCGGGCGGCGTTGGTGGGCGGCGCGCGGCGAAGGATCCTGGACCCAGGGGCCCGAGGACGCCGAGCCGCGCCGCAACACCGTGAGTTCAGTGGATGACTTGGCTCAGGCTTCGTTCTCCTTCAGCGACGGCGAGGACTGGCCCGAGGGCGGGCTCGGTCGCCTGATGGATGCCACCTGGCGAAGCCGCGCCTACGGGGACTTCTGGTCGCACATGATGGTGGCCGAAGGCGTCGTCGATGTGGCCGCCGAGCCGGTGCTGAACATTTGGGATGTCGCGGCGCTGGTGCCGGTGGTCGAGGAGGCAGGTGGCCGGATGACCGCGATGGACGGCAGCAATCTCATGACCGGCGAAGGCGGACTGACAACGAACGGCGTACTCCACGAGGCCGCCTTGCGCGCTATCCACGGCTGACCTCATCTGCGCCGCCACCACACGGTCGAGTCGGTTCGCTCGGTCTCCGCGAAACCACAGCGGCTCAGCACACTCGCGCTCGCGGTGTTGTCGACGTCGGTCTCGGCGATCACAGCGCTGGCCCCCCGAGCGAAAGCGTGCGTCACCAAGGCCTGCACCGCCTCGGTGGCGAGTCCGCGCCCCCGCGCCACTTCCACCAGGCCGTAGCCGATCTCCGCGATGCCCTCGTCACTGGGCGCGCCCTTGAACCCGACCCCGCCGATCAGCAGCCCGGTTGACGTCTCACGCACCTGCCAGGGACCCCACTCCCCTGCCTCCAGGTGGCCATCGACGACCAGCCGAGCCATGACCAGGTCACCGGTGGTGGGGTAGCCCTGTGCTGCAGGGGGGATCTCACCGCGCAGCAACGCAGCCCAGGCGGCACGCTCAGGAGCCACGAGTTCAAGTCGCGATGTCTGTAGCAGCACGTCCTGATTGCATCACGACCCTTGCCAGCGGCACAGGCAACCGGCCACCATGACAGCGGAGGTGGATGCCATGAAGATCTCATCGATCCTGGCCACCAAAGGGGCCGACACCGTCACGATCGTGCCGGATGCCACCGTTGCCGAACTCATCTATCTGCTCGCGCAACACAAGATTGGCGCTGTCGTCGCGTCCGTGGACGGCACCAGCATCGACGGCATCGTGTCCGAGCGCGACGTCGTTCGGGCGATGGCTGCGGATCCTGACGCCGGTCGTACCGGTGGGGTCCGTCCCAAGAGCGTCAGCGCCATCATGTCCGCGGACGTCATCACCATCGGCCCCGGCGACACCGTCGACGACGCTATGGCGCTCATGACCGACCGCCGCTTCCGTCACCTGCCGGTGGCCGTCGACGGCAAGCTCGTCGGCATCGTCAGCATTGGCGACGTGGTCAAGGCTCGCCTTGAAGCGCTCGAGGAGGAGAGGGCCGCCCTCGTTGACTACGTCACCCGCGGCGGCTGAGAAAGATCGCCGAACGGCCGGGGGTGCGTGGGCGAGGCGACCTAGCGCGGGCGGATAACCAGCGGTAGGGCGTCGGCCGGACGCAACGTCACGAGCGGTACGGCGTGGGGCGCTGGCTCCCCCGGCACCCGTGCGACGCGCACGCGCTGCAGCAGGACGGCGAGCACAGTGATCGCTTCGACGTAGGCGAAGTCCTTGCCGATGCACATGCGCGGGCCAAGGCCGAACGGCCAATAGGCGGCATCCGCCTGCACTCTGGCCCGGCGGGCAGGCTCAGCCTCCCCTGACGGGCTGGCCCCACCCAGGAACCGCTCGGGCCGGAACTCTTCGGGATCGGCCCACAGCGAGCCGTCACGCTGCGCGAGGTACGGCGTCATGATGACCAGCGACCCCGCCGGAATCTCCCGGCCACCCAACACGTCATCGACTAGCGCCCGCCGACTCACCAACCACACCGGCGGATACAGCCGCATCGCCTCGTCAACGACTGCCCTTAGGTAGGGCAACCGGTCAAGATCGTCGTACGTCGGCGCCGCACCACCGAGCACTGCTGCAGCTTCCCCCGCCGCCCGATCCTGGGCCGCCCCATCACCGGCCAGCAACCACAGCGACCACATGAGCGCGCTCGCCGCCGTCTCGTGTCCTGCCACCATGAAGGCCACGAGTTCATCGCGCACCTCGCGCCGCGGGATCGGATCATCCCCCGTCATCGCCTCGAGCAGCATGCCGAGTAGATCAACCGGTGGCCGCGGATCGGCTAGGCGAGCAGCGATCATGTGATCCACCGCTCCGTCCAAATCCTCGAGCGCACTGCGCAGACGTCGCTGCGCGGGAGTCCACGCCGGGAGCCGAATCGGCACCTGCGCCGAAGCGACGACCACATCGAGCGCCTCAAGCGTCGCTCGTGCGAGACGATCGGCGTCCGCCGACAGATCGGTGCCAAACAGCGAGGCACCCACGGTCTCGAGTGCCACGCGCATCATGGCCTCGTCAACATCGACGACGGCTCGTCGACTGACATCGCCCCACCGACCCAGCAGCGCACTCGCGGCCGACGACGCATGCGCGACCACCGCCTCGAGACCCGCGCGGTGGAATGCGGGCTGCACCATCCGGCGCTGGCGCCGCCACACCTCTCCCGAGGTGGTGAGCAGACCCTCTCCGGTGACCATCGACAGCGACCGGTACTGCACCGTGGCCTTGTCATAGTCGCGCGCCCGGTCGACCAGCACCCGTCGCACCGCGCGGAATCGGAGACGAGATAGCTTGGCGGGGACGGGATGGGGAACTGCACCACCGCGCCGTACTCCGCTGTCATCCGTTGCAGAAAACCGAGCGGATCCCGGCGAATGAATTGCAGGTGACGCAGCATCTGTGGCCCGCTCGGACCCGGTGCCGTCGCGGGTGTACGCACGTAACGACGATCGGGTACGCCGTCGCGCGAGATCACCGCGCTCTCCTCGCGTCGAGCAGCCCCCCTCCCGGGGGCGTCATCGCGCGAGATCGCAGGTGCGTCGCGTTCGGCCACGTGATGAGCCTATGCGCCTGCGAGCGGCCAGCCGGACCCGGCAAGATGGCCCCATGACCGTGCACCCGCGCGCTGGTACGCCGGCCCAGGATTCGGACCTCGTCGACATTGCCGCTCTCGTGACGGCGTACTACACCGGGCACCCCGACGTCAGCGATCCCGGCCAGCGGGTCGCCTTCGGTACTTCCGGGCATCGCGGGTCGTCGTTCACCAACGGGTTCAATGACGACCACATCGCCGCGACGACGCAGGCGATCGTGGAGTACCGCAAGAAGCAAGGCATCAACGGACCCCTCTTCCTCGGTCGCGACACTCACGCCCTCAGCCAGCCCGCCTGGGCGACTGCCCTCGAGGTGCTTGCCGCACACGGCGTGACGGTCGCCATCGACGCACGCGATGGCCTCACCCCGACCCCTGCGATTTCGCACGCGATCCTGCGACACAACGCCGGGCGATCAGCCACCGATCCCGGTCGTGCCGACGGCATCGTCGTCACGCCAAGCCACAATCCGCCCCGCGACGGTGGCTTCAAGTACAACCCGCCCGATGGAGGACCCGCTGGATCGGAGATCACGTCGGGCATCCAAACCCGGGCCAACGAAATCCTGGGCGCCCAACTTGAGGGCGTCCGCCGCGTCACGCTGCCACGCGCTCTCGCGGCATCCACTACCCAGCGCTACGACTACCTGCGCGAGTACGTCGACGATCTGCCGAACGTCGTCGATATCGAGGCGATCCGCGGTGCCGGCGTGCGCATTGGGGCCGATCCACTCGGTGGCGCGAGCGTCGACTACTGGGCCGCCATCGCCGAGACCTACTCCCTGGATCTCACCGTCGTCAACCCACGCGTCGATCCGACATGGCGCTTCATGACCCTGGATTGGGACGGCAATATCCGTATGGACTGCTCGTCCCCGCACGCGATGGCGTCACTCATCGAACGACGTGCCGACTACGACATCGCCACCGGCAACGACGCGGACTCCGATCGCCACGGCATCGTGACTCCCGACGGCGGCCTGATGAATCCCAACCACTTCCTGTCGGTCGCCATCGACTACCTCTTCGCCCGCCGCGATGGCTGGTCCGGCGAGGCCGCCGTCGGCAAGACCGTGGTCAGCTCGTCAATGATTGATCGGGTCACCGCCGCCCTTGGGCGACGACTGTGGGAGGTGCCGGTCGGGTTCAAGTGGTTCGTCCCGGGGCTCATCGACGGCAGTGTCGGCTTCGGCGGCGAAGAGTCTGCCGGCGCATCGTTCCTGCGCCGCGATGGCTCGGTGTGGACCACCGATAAGGACGGCATCATCCTGGCGCTACTGGCCTCGGAGATCCTGGCCATCACGGGTGATTCGCCGTCCCAGCACTACCGCCGACTCACCGAGGTGCACGGCGACCCCGCCTACGCCCGTATCGATGCCGCGGCCACTCGCGACCAGAAGGCGGCGCTTGGCGCCCTCACCCCTGAGCAGGTGACCTCCACCGAACTCGCCGGCGAACCCATCACCCGCGTGCTCACCCGCGCCCCCGGCAACGACGCACCCATCGGGGGCCTGAAGGTCGAATCTGAGAGTTCGTGGTTTGCGGCGCGCCCCTCCGGCACCGAAGACGTCTACAAGATCTACGCCGAGTCCTTCCGCGGCCCCGACCACCTCGCGCAGGTACAGGCGGCTGCACGCGAGGTCGTCGACGCTGCACTCGGGTCGTAAGCGAGCATCGCTGCGATGACCGTCACACGAAGAACGGTCGAGGCTGGTGACGTCGGCATCGGCGTCATCGACATCGCACTCGGCCAACCCGACGCGGATGGGGCGCCGGTCATCAGAGTCAGCCTGCTCGACCTCGGCGCGGCGCTGCATAGCGTCGAGGTGCCCGATCGTGACGGTCGCCTCGGCCAGGTGCACCTGAGCCTGCCGCGCGTCGCGGACTACGCCGACATCCCACGCAATCCGCATCTCGGCTCGACACTCGGGCGCTACGCCAACCGGATCGCCGGTGGTGCCTTCACTTTGGACGGCACGACGTATCAACTCGACGCCAACAACCCCCCCAACACCCTGCATGGCGGACTGCACGGCTTCGATCGACACACCTGGACCGTCGACGCGATCGATGAGTCAGCGAACGCCGTCGCGGTGACGTTCGGCCTGGTGAGCCCGGACGGTGACGAGGGCTTCCCCGGCGCGATGACGGCGCACACGACGTACCGGATCAGTCCGGGTCGCATCGAGATCGAGATGTTGGCGACGACCGATGCCCCCACCGTGGTGAGCCTCGCCAATCACGGCTACTGGAACCTCGACGGATCGACGTCGATCGCTGACCATGTGCTCGAGGTGCCGGCGCATCGACGCCTGTCCATGGACCCCACCGGCATCCCGACGGGCATCGTCGACGTCGCCGGAACGCCGTACGACCTGTTGGCGCCACACCGGCTCGGCCCGGTCATCGAAGCCACGGGCGGGCTCGATGACTGCTACCTCATCGATGGGGTGGGGATTCGCGTGGCGGCTCGGCTACACGGACCGGCATCGGGCCGCACGATGACTGTCTCCTCGGATGCGCCCGGCCTGCAGGTCTACACGGGGAACAGCCTGCATCCTCCGTTCGAGGTCCACCAGTCGGTGTCCCTAGAGGCACAGCGGCTGCCCGACGCACCCAATCAGCCGGCGTTGGGCGAATGTGTTCTGCGGCCAGGCGAGCACTACACGACCACCACGAGACTGGACTTCACCACGAAGTGAACGGCGGTGTGACCGACTGCAAGGGCCGACCACACCGCCGGTTCACGAATGCGTGATGCCTACTCCGGGTTTTCGCTGCGGTAGAGCTCCCACTCGTCGATCTCCGTGCCGTCGGGCAGGGTGCAGATGCCCGTGTCGAGATTGACGGTGCCACCCTTGGACTCGCAGTACGCCGAAGCCGGATTGTTCATCGTGTCCTCCGGGGCTGGCGACTCATCGCCGCCTCCGCCACCACCGCATGCGGCGAGCGCCAGGACCGCCGCCCCCGATGCCAATGCCATGCCAATGCGCCTCATGTCATGCCTTCCGTCGGTTCCACCCCTCCCGGGGACCTGCACCGATGCTAGGACCCGCCGTCTAGGCTGCGATGGTCCGACTCGCGATCGAAGGAGACCCATGAAGGCTCGCGCCTACGCCGCTACATCCGCCGGTGCTCGCATCGCCCCCCTCGAGGTCGAGCGACGCGAGGTCGGTCCGCACGACGTCCGCATCGATATCGATGCCTGCGGCGTCTGCCACTCCGACATCCACCAGGCCGAAGGCGATTGGGGACCGGACATCTTCCCCATGGTGCCCGGACACGAGATCATCGGCATCGTCACCGAAACTGGCGACGCCGTGACCAAGTACGCCGTCGGCGATCGTGTGGGCGTCGGCTGCTACGTCGGCTCCTGCGGCACCTGCGACGCGTGCGCCAACGGTGACGAGAACTACTGCCCCACCTGGTCGACGACGTACAACGGGTATGAGCAGGATGGCGTGACCCCGACCTACGGCGGCTACTCCGACCACATCGTCGTCAACGAGGACTACGTCCTGCGCATCCCCGAGGGGATGGACACCCAGGCGGCCGCACCGCTCCTGTGCGCCGGGATCACCGTCTATCCCCCGCTCAAGTCGTACGCCGGCCCTGGCAAGGAGGTCGGCGTCATCGGCCTGGGCGGGCTGGGCCATGTCGGCGTGCGTATCGCCAAGGCGATGGGGTCGCGCGTCACGGTCTTCAGTCACAGCCCCGGCAAGGAGGCCGACGCGCTGCGTCTCGGCGCCGACGCCTTCGTCGCCACGCACGACCCGGCCGCACTAAAGCCGCTGCGTATGTCCTTCGACATGATCCTCAGCACGGTCTCGGCCTCCATCGACATCGACGCCTACCTCAACCTGCTCAAGACCCGTGGCGTTCTCGCCATCGTCGGCCTGCCGGTGGAGCCGCTGTCCTTCGAGGCGGGCAATCTCGTGGGCGAGGCGCGCACGATCGTGGGCGCGAAGCTCGCGGGTGTCGGGACCACACAGGAGATGCTGGACTTCTGCGCCGAGCACGGTGTGGTCGCGGATGTCGAGGTCATCAACATCGCCGACATCAACGAGGCATGGCAGCGGATCAAGGACTCCGACGTGCGCTACCGCTTCGTCATCGACATCGCCGGATCACTACGCGACCAGTAGCAAGCGGGCTTCAGGTCGCTGGCGAGCCGGTCGGCGGGCGACGGTCGCCGGTTGTCGGTCGTCGGTCTCCGCTCGCATGACACTCTTCCGCCGCTAAACCACGGTTTTCGGCCCTGAAACCGTGGGTTTCCGGCGGCAGAGTGCGGTCAGTGGTCGGCCAGCAACGCCTCGGCCACAGCCATCGGTGCGCCGTGCACGATGTTGTGCGACTCGATCATCCAGAGTTCGGCGATGACACAGCCGACGAAAGCCCATGCCTCGATGCGACGGACGTCGTAGCCGGTGACCTCGGCGATGATCTGCGCCCGACGCCGAACCCGTGCGGCGAGGTCCGAACCGTCCATACCGCGAGCGTCCCCGGACTCCTGCATATTGCGGGGATTGGCGAGCATGGCGGCGGCCTCGAAGGCTGGATCGCCGATCCACCCGTGCGGATCGATGGCCCGCCATTGGTCACCGTGACGGAGAACGTTCATGTGGTGCAGGTCGCCGTGCAGGACGCGCGACTCCACCGAGTCATCGACGAGGCCACGGAAGACTCCAGAGGCCCTCTGCACCAACTCGCGCGGTAGTCGGTCATCCGCAGGGGCATCGAACGCCGTCCCGATCATCGCCAACTGCGGCAGGCTGCCGACATCGCCCTGGTCGGCATGCAGGCGAGTGACCAAATGGGCGATCTCGCGGGTAGCCGCGTCGTCGTCCTGCCGGGCCAGCGGCCGGATGTCATCGCCGAGGATCATCCGCTCCACGACGAGCAGCGCCAAGTGGTCATCATGCGCCACAACCTCTGCGGCCGCGGGGCCGAAGGCCCGAAGCGCTGCTGCTTCGCGCGCACGATCATCGCGCTCACCGGTTTTGACCACGACGTAGGCATCACCCTGGCGGGCCCACCACACGCCCGGCTGACTCTCGACCTCTTCCAGAGCGTCTATCCCCCACTGGTCGAGCCGCTCCCACTGCTCGGCCGTGAGTTCCATCAGCGCGCGACCCGCGACCGAAGCACGGCCGACAGCGGGATGATCGCCGCGGCCGCGAAGACCACGAGCGCGATGCCCCACCCGATACCGGCAGCACTCGCGATGAAGCCGACGACGAGCGGGGAGATGACGAAGCCGATCCGCGAGAACCAGGTCACGAGCGCGACACCCATGGCAGGACTCACCCCGGGCAGCCGCGACGCGGCGCGCATGGCGGCGGGGAAGAGCGTGGCGACTCCGAAGCCGGACACGATGCTGGCGAGCACGAAGGCCAGTGGGCCGCCGACAAGCAGCGCACCCCCCATCACCACCACGACGGCGGCCATCGACCCGCGGATCCAACGAACCTCACCGAAGCGATCCACGAGCCGGTCCCCGGTGAAACGACCAATGGTCATCGCCGTGGTGAGACCGACATACGCCAGCAGGATCCACGTGTCCGGCGACGCACTGACCGACGTGAGGTAGATCGAGCCCCACCGAGCCGGGACATCTTCAACGAGAATCGCACCCATAATGAACAGGGCGAGCACGATTCCCCCGGACGCCATCATCGTGACGAAGGCTTGACGTCGTGACATGTCCGCGGCGTCACCGCGATCGCTGGCGTTGCGCTCCTGCTCGCCCTCGGGCACCGCACCGGCGCCCATGGACCAGACGACGGCGAGCACGGCACCGGAGACGATCGCGAGCAGGAGCAGGAACGGGCCGAGCGCCAAGCCGATGAGGATCGACAGCGATCCGAGCGCCGCACCGATGATCGTGCCGAGTGACCACCACGCGTGAAAACCGTTGATGATGGATCGCCCATAGACGACCTCGACCTCGAGGGCGCGCGTGTTCATCGCCGAGTCCATGACGGCGTCCGCGGCAAGGACGAGGCCGAGTGCGAGAGCGAAGACGATGGGAGTGCCCGCCCAGCCCAGGACCACGAGCGGCGGAAGCGAGAGCAGGCCGGCGGCCGACGCTACCGGGACGGCGCCCCACCGATGGATGAGCGGTGCAGCGAGCGGCCCCACGAGCAATCCGCCGACCGTGCCGACCGCGAGAACCACGCCGAGGCCAGCATCGTCGAGTCCGAGGTCTGCCTGGATCTGCGCGAGCCGCGGCATGATGGCAAAGAGTGCGATGCCATTGACCGTAAAGAACGCCGTCGCGCCGACGCGGGATCGCTGGAGCGGTGTCACGGCATAGCCGCAAGCATGCGCGTGACCGCCTCGCTGATGATCTCCGGTGTCGTGGCCAGATTGAGTCGAGCCCAGCCCTTGCCCTGCTCGCCGAAGGCCGGGCCCGTGCTCAAGGCGACACGGCCGCGTTCCAACAGCACGGCCGCCGGATCGTCACCAAGTCCAAGCTCGCGGAAGTCAAGCCACGCGAGGTACGTCGCCTCAGGGGGTGTGTAGTGCACCTGCGGCAGACTCTCGGCGAGAAGTTTGGCGAGGAGATCAGCATTGCTGGCGATCTGGGCCCGGGTGTCATCGAGCCACGCATCACCATCTCGGAACGCCGCAATGGACGCGATCACACCGAACTGACCCGTGGAATAGCTGATCTCGAGTGGGATCGCCGCGCGTATGCGTTCCATCGTCGCGTCCGATCCCGCGATCATCTGCGCCGCCTTGAGCCCCGCAAGATTGAAGGCTTTGGATGCCGACACGAGGGCGACGTCAGGACCGGTGAGTTCCTCGCCGAGGCTGAGATAGGGCGTCATGGTCTTGCCCGGCATCGTCAGCGGCGCCCAAATCTCGTCCGAGATCACCAGGACGTCGTACTCACGAGCAAGTTCCGCGATGCGTCGCAGGTCATCGGCCGACCAGATGTCGCCGGTGGGGTTATGCGGATTGCCGAGGAGGAAGGTGGTCACCTCGGGGCGGGCAAACGCGGTGGCCAGGCCATCGAAGTCAAGCCCCTCTCCCGGAATGAGCGGGACCTCGACCAGGTCGCGCCCCACCAGGTCGACAGCGACATGGAAGAACGGCGGGTACGCCGGAGGGGTGATGACCAGTGCACCGGCAGACAGGCGACGAAGTGACTCGGCCATCCCGACCAGGACATCACCGATCAGCATGATGCGATCCGGGTCAGGGGCCCAGCCGATGCGGCGCGCCCAGAACTCGGACAGAGCCTGCGGCAGGTCGGCGGCGAAGCGATAGCCCGTGTCGGAGCGATCGACGGCATCATGTAGTGCCGCAGCGATGCAGGGGGCGAGCGGGTAGTCCATCTCCGCGATCCACAGCGGCAGGACGTCTGCGTCGTAGGTGCGCCACTTAGCGCTGCGGCGATCAGGGCGCTCAAAACTCACCGGCGAAGCCTACCCGTCAGCATATGAACGCCAGCCGCGACAAGACGAAGGGGCGGGCAAGGCGCATCGCGCCACCCGCCCCTTCGCACATGCCCTACGCCTTGGCCGAAGCCTTTTCACTGAAGGAACGAACGGCACTGCGCGAGGCGACCCAGGTCCAGCCTGGCTGACGCTCCGGAGCGGCGGCCATCTCGATCTCAAAGCCGTGCACCGCGGCGTTGCCGAAGTTGTCATCGACGAGCGTGACATTGTCGAAGCCCTCGTGCTGCAGGACCGACGCCACCGCAGCGGCGCGGTAACCCGAGCCGCAGTAGACGTAGACCGGCTTATCGCGCGGGATCTCGGACAGGCGATCGGCGATCTCGTAGAACGGGATGAAGTTGGCGCCCTTTACATGGCCGCCCTCCCACTCCAGGATCTGACGGGTGTCGATGATGTAAGCGTCGTCGCCGACCTCCTTGGCGAGGTCATCGAAGGACAGGCGCCGCAGGGTCGCTGCATCGGCAGGATTGGCCAGCCAAGAGTCCGGTCCGCCGACCGCGGCACCGGTGGTCTGGTCGATGCCCACACGCACCAGTTCGCGATGGGCCTCCTCAACCTGCTCAGGCGTCGTACCCAACAGAGTCACCGGGGTGCCCCACGGCATCATCCAGGCGAGGTAGTTGATGAAGGCACCGTCGAGGCCGAAGTTGACCGCACCGGGGACGTGACCGGCGGCGAAGACCTCGCGGTTGCGCAGGTCGACGATCCACTCGCCGCGGCGAGCACGCGCGAGCAACTCCTCGGGATCAACGAGTTCTGGGGTACTCAGGTCGACGTCCGCCGGGCCCTCCGTGTTGGCCGGACCCATGTGCGCGTAGTACGCCGGGAAGACGTCGAGGCCCGCGAGCATGCCCTGCACGAACGCTTCCTCGTCCTCGGTGAGGACGGGGTTGATCGTCTTCTCGTGACCGACCGTCGAGGCCAGGCCGCCGGCCTGCGTGGCCGAGCAGAACGAGCCGAAGCCGTGCGTCGGATAGATGGGGGTCTCATCGGACAGCTTGTTGGCGATCTTCTGGGCGGAATGCCACTGATCGTGCGCCTGCTTCACCGCTAGGTCCGGGGCAACGAGATCCGGACGGCCCACGCTGCCGAAGAGCAGCGAGCCACCAGTGAAGACGACCTTGTTGTCACCGACACCGACGGCGTACGACATGTGGTTGGGGGTGTGGCCGGGCGTGTGCAACGCCTCGACATCGAGGTTGCCCACGGTGAAGGTGTCACCATCGTTGACTTCGATCGCGTCAAACTCGATCGGGAATCCGGAGGGGACCGAGTACTTCGCACCATGCTTCTTGGCCAGCTCGAATCCGCCGGTCACGTAGTCATTGTGGAAGTGGGTCTCCACCACGTGCGCGACCTCAAGACCGTACTCAGCGATGAGGTGCTCGACGCGGTCGATGTCGCGCTGCGGATCCACCACGAGGGCGTGCTGGCCATCGTGGACGATGTAGCTGCGATCACCGAGGCCGGTGGAGTCGAGCGTGATGACATGGGGAACGCCTGCGGTCGTCATAGGGGAGAGCCTCCTGGTCGGGTCTTCCCAGAGGCTATACCCCCAGGGGTATCCCGCGCAAGGCCATCGCGGCGGCTTCGCTCATCAATCTGCTCGCCTCCGGGGTGGGGTGGAGGCCGTCCCCCGAGTAGCCATAAATCCAGCCACCCGAGGGGTCCCGGAGCGGGGCCGCGGTGTCGAGCAGGATCACTCCTTCGCGCTGCGCCCAAGCCGTCAAAGCGGAGTTGAGCAGGACGGCGCGCGCGTCTGCATAAGGATCGGAGCGGGGTGGCACCGTGCCCACGGCCATGGGGACGCCGAGTATGTCGGCTGCATCCTTAATTCGCTGGAAGTTGGAGATCACGTAGTCGACGTCGATCTCACCGGAGATGTCGTTCGTGCCCCCGAGGACGATGAGAATGTCCGGTGACATCGCGAGGGCATTCCACACCTGACCGGCCATCCACGAGGTCGTCATGCCCACCTCGGAGACCGAACCGCCGAAGCGGACAACCCCGGCGGTGTCGTCGAGCAGGCCGTAATACCAGGAGTGTTCTTCGACGTCCCAGGAGCCGGGTTCGGTCATGCCGCGCGTGATGGAGTCGCCGATGAAGACTGCGGTGGGGCGTTCTTCGTAGGGGATGTACGCCGCCTCGCCGGTAACCGAGGTCGCGGGTTGTTCGGCAGCGCCGGACGCCGTGGGCAAGGGCTGGGGACCCTCCAGTGCGGCTGGCTCCGGGGCGGTATCCGAGGCGCTCGCGGTAGCCAGTGGCGCTCCCGCGGTGACCGGGCCGGTCGCGACAGCGACCCCGACGCCGAGCAGCACGGCGAGCACGCCGAGCGCCGCTAGGGCGCGCAAGACCCACACCATTGCTCCATTAGACCCCGGAAGTCGGTCAGGTCGCGCATCGGCCACGCGTGAGGTGGCCCACGTCCCTCGTGGACGCTGGGGTCCGGCACATCCTCGCGTGCACCCCTCACCGCGAAGCGGTCCCGCTCTCGCTGCCTAGGGTTGGTCCGTGACCACCGATCGGCTCCCGGGAGGCGAACTCACCTGGGAGTACCCAGCCGATCTGCCGGTCTCGACCCGTCACGACGACATCATGGCCGCGCTCGGTGAGCATCAGGTGGTCATCGTCGCCGGCGAGACCGGGTCGGGCAAGACCACTCAGTTGCCCAAGATGGCGCTCGCCGCGGGAGTACGCCGGCCCCGTGAATCCGGCTCGGGCCACGACATGGGCGAAGCGGACTCATCAACGCGCCCCGCAGACCGCCCACCACGTATCGCCCACACCCAACCGCGTCGTATCGCTGCCCGAGCTGTCGCCGAGCGCATTGCCGAGGAGTTGAACGTCCCCCTCGGCAGCACCGTGGGCTACCGCGTCCGCTTTACCGATGAAACAAGCGACGACACTCTGCTCACGGTCATGACCGACGGCCTGCTGCTGGCCTCCATCCGACAGGACCGCCTGCTGCGTGGCTACGACACGATCATCGTCGACGAAGCGCACGAGCGTTCCCTGTCCATCGACTTCCTGCTCGGCTACTTGGCCTGGCTACTCCCCCAACGGCCGGACCTACGCGTCATCGTCACCTCGGCAACCTTGGAGACCTCGCGGTTCGCAGAACACTTCGGCGATGCACCGGTCATCGAGGTCAGCGGGCGCACCTATCCGGTCGAGATTCGCTACCGGCCCCGCGAAGACGCCGACACCGACGAGGTCGATGCCGTCTGCGACGCGGTCGATGAACTCCTTCGCGAGCCACCGGGTGACATCCTCGTCTTCCTCTCCGGTGAGCGTGAGATTCGCGATGCGCTCGATGCCCTGCGCGGTCGCGTCCCCGCCGGGACCGAACTGCTGCCGCTCTACGGCCGCCTCACCGCGCACGAGCAACACCGTGTCTTTTCTCCGCACACCGGCCGCCGCGTGGTCCTCAGCACCAATGTCGCGGAGACATCGCTCACCGTCCCCGGCATCCGGTACGTCGTCGACACCGGCACCGCACGCATTTCCCGATTCAGCACACGCGCCAAGGTGCAGCGCCTGCCGATCGAGCCCATCTCTCAAGCGAGTGCCACGCAACGCGCGGGTCGCTGCGGACGCGTCGCGGACGGCATCTGTATCCGGCTGTACGACGAGGCCGACTTCGACAGCCGGCCGGCGTACACCGATCCGGAGATCCTTCGCACCAATCTGTCCGCGGTGCTGCTGCAGATGGCGACGCTCGGACTCGGCGAGATCGACGACTTCCCCTTCCTCGATTCACCCGAGCGCAAAGCCGTCGCCGCCGGCATCGCCGTCCTCGAAGAGATCGGGGCGGTCCGCAAGGGGCGCGAGCCTCTCGCGCAGCGCGTCACCGAGATCGGTCGACGCCTGGCGCGCATGCCGGTGGACCCGCGACTCGGCCGCATGGTGCTGGCCGCCGAGGAACTCGGATGTGTCGAGGACGTCATCGTGCTCGCGGCCGCACTGAGCATTCGGGACCCGCGCGAGCGACCCGACGACCGCGCGAGCCTCGCCGATGCCGCGCACAAGCGCTTCATCGATCCGACCTCGGACCTGCTCACCACACTGAACCTCTGGGACTACCTCGAGGAGAGCCAGCGCGGACTGTCGTCGACGAAGTTCCGCGCAATGTGTCGCACCGAATTCATTCACTACCTCCGCGTGCGCGAGTGGCAGGACCTCGTCGGTCAGATTCGCGGCGCCCTCAGACTCAAGCGCACGAAGTCCGGCGACCGCGATAGCGATGCCATCCATCGTGCTGTCCTCACCGGCCACCTCGCCCGTGTCGGGATGAAGGAAAGGGTCGACGATGCACG
>JAURFD010000019.1:19573-29379 GCA_030827125.1 Candidatus Nanopelagicales bacterium | reverse complement strand
GCGATGGTCGGGGTGGGGAAAACGGGCTCAATGCGGTTGCCGATTTGGGTTTGGTTGTAGAAGCTCACGTTGCCACCCGTGACGGGGATGCCGAGCTCCAGGCAGCCATCGGCAAGGCCACGCACGGCCTCGGCAAAGGTCCACATAACCTCGGGGTCCTCGGGTGAGCCGAAGTTGAGGCAGTTGGTGACCGCGAGTGGCTTGGCCCCGGTCACGGCGACATTGCGATAGGACTCGGCGAGGGCGAGCTTGGCGCCGTTGTAGGGATCAAGTCGCACGACGCGTCCGTTGCAGTCGGTCGAGATGGCAACACCGAGTCCGCTCTCCTCGTCGATGCGGATCATCCCGGAGTCCTCAGGCTGTGCGAGGACCGTGTTGCCGAGCACATAGCGGTCGTACTGGCTGGTGACCCAGCCTTTCGCCGCGAGGTTGGGAGACCCCGTCATCGTGAGCAATGTCGTGCGGATCTCCTCGGGCGACCGCGGTCGAGCAAGCGCATTGGCGTCGTTCGCAGCAAGCGCATCGAGATCGTGTGGGCGCTCCATCGGACGGTGATAGACCGGGCCCTCGTGCGCGACGGTCCGCGGCGGTACGTCGACCACGCGCTCGCCGTGCCAATCGATAGTGAGGCGACCGGTGTCGGTGACCTCACCGATGACGACGGCCTCGACCTCCCACTTGCGACAGATGTCCATGAAGGCGTCCACATTGGCCGGGGTCACGACGGCGCACATGCGCTCCTGCGACTCGCTCATGAGGATTTCTTCGGGGGACAGTGAGGGATCGCGGAGCAGGACGCGGTCGAGTTCGACGTGCATGCCGCCCTCGCCGTTCGAGGCCAGCTCGCTGGTGGCACAGGAGATGCCCGCACCACCGAGGTCCTGGATGCCCTCGACGAGACCCGCGTGCAGCACCTCGAGCGTGCACTCGATGAGGAGCTTCTCCATGAAGGGGTCGCCGACCTGCACACTGGGTCGCTTGGCCGGACCATCCTCGTCGAAGGTCTCGCTGGCGAGGACGGAGACGCCGCCGATGCCGTCGCCTCCGGTCCGGGCGCCATACAAGATGACGAGGTTGCCGACACCCTTGGCCGACGCCAGGTGGACATCCTCGTGCTTCATCGCGCCGACACACAGGGCGTTGACGAGTGGGTTGCCCGCGTAGGTCTCATCGAAGACGATCTCGCCGCCGATATTGGGAAGACCGAGACAGTTGCCGTAGCCGCCAATGCCCGCCACGACACCGGGCAGCACACGCTTGGTGTCCGGTGCATCGGCCGGACCGAAACGCAGCGGGTCCATCACCGCGAGTGGTCGCGCACCCATCGACAGGATGTCGCGCACGATGCCGCCGACTCCCGTGGCCGCCCCCTGGTAGGGCTCGACGTAGGACGGGTGGTTGTGCGACTCGACCTTGAAGGTCACCGCCCAGCCATCCCCGACATCGACGACCCCGGCGTTCTCGCCGATGCCCACCATGAGTTGGGGCCAACCGCCCTCCGGCTGCTTGTCACCGAACTGGCGCAGGTGCACCTTGGAGGACTTGTAGGAGCAGTGCTCACTCCACATGACCGAATACATCGCGAGTTCACTCGACGTCGGACGACGCCCGAGGATCTCGCGGATGCGCTCGTACTCGTCAGGCTTCAGGCCCAAATCGGCGTAGGGCTGCTCGACATCGGGGGTGGACTCGGCGCGGGCGACGGTGTCGAGGCTCATGATTTGACCAGACTGCGCACGGCCGAGGTGAAGAAGCCGAGGCCATCGGTCGTGGGTCCGGTGAGGTCTTCAACCGCGTGCTCGGGGTGCGGCATGAGCCCGACAATGGTGCCGGTGGGGTTCGAGATGCCCGCAATGTCGCGACGGCTGCCATTGGGATTGACCTCGAGGTAGCGCGCGATCACCAGCCCGTCGCCTTCGAGACGATCAAGGGTGCCCTCATCGGCGACGTAGCCGCCCTCGCCGTTCTTGAGCGGGATGACAATTTCCTCGTCGGCGGCATAGGAGTTGGTCCAGAAGGTGTCCGTGCGCTCCATGCGCAGGCGCTGGTCACGGCACACGAAGTGCAGGTGATCGTTGCGCGTCAGTGCCCCGGGGAGGAGGTGGGACTCGCAAAGGATCTGGAAGCCGTTGCAAATACCGAGCACCGGGAGACCAGCCTGTGCCGCCGGGATAAGGCGCGTCATGACCGGCGCGAACTTCGCGATGGCGCCGCACCGCAGGTAGTCGCCGTACGAGAAGCCGCCGGGGATGACGACCGCGTCGACGGACTTCAGGTCATCGTCGCCGTGCCACAGCGATACGGCGTCACCGCCGGCGAGGCGCACGGCCCGCGCGGCGTCGCGATCGTCAAGCGAACCGGGGAAGGTGACGACACCGATCCTCACTGCTCAACCCGCAGTGCGTAGGACTCGATCACTGGGTTGCTGAGCAACTCCTCGGCCATGCGATGCAGGTCAGCCAGCACTTCGTCGGTCGGTTCGCCGTCGAGGGTGATCTCGAAGCGCTTGCCCTGGCGAACGTCGGCAACGCCGTGGACCCCGAGTCGACCGAATGCGCCAACGATGGCGCGGCCCTGCGGGTCCAGGATCTCCGGCTTGAGCATGACGTCGACAACGACGCGGGCCATGGGACTCCTTGAGGTGTGATCGGTCCCGCCAGTCTAGGGGGCCGATCTAGCGCCAGAAGGTTGCGGTCGCCTTGCCCGCCACGGTGGTGGCCGAGGCGCGAGTGAGTTCGCCCATAGCGCCGCCGTAGTCGCCGACACCACCGACGACCGGCAGCGGAGAGTTCGCTCCGACCAGCCCCATACCGCTGATGAGCATCGTTCCGGTAGGCAGCGTCTGCTCGATCATCGTGATGACCGGCTGGACGCCCCCGATCTCCGGGTAGGTGATGATGCTCGCCGAGTAGACCGGGGTGGTCTTCGCGCGCGGTGTGCGGGCGGTCGTGAGTTTGCCGACCTTGGTTGAGCCACCTTGATAGATCGCGTCGCTCAGGACGGTCGAGTCGTCGTACGACGTCTTCTGTCGATTGGTCCACGGAAGGGCCTTGCCCTTGCCCGCGGGCCGAGCGAGTTTGGCCGAGATGGAGGTGCCATCGCTGGAGAGCGTGAGCTCACCGCGCTGACCGATGTAGTCGCCCGTGCCACCGAGGATCGACAGGGTGATGGCTTTGCCGGCACCCGGGAGCGTGTTGGCGAGGCCCCGCGCGAAGAGAGTGCTGTCGCCGTCGAACACCTGCAGGTCGATCGACTGCTTCGGGGCCTTCTTTGCGGCGCCGAGCGCGGTCGTGACGGCGACGTACGAGATATCCCCCTGCTCGGCGCGCGTGAGCGCCACTGAACCGAGTCGACGCGGACCGCCCGATGCGATCGTGGTGGACGTTGGATCCCCGAACGCGAAGGACTTCTTGCTCACGCTCTTCTCGGCGAAGAGGTCATAGGCGAGGAGGTACTTGCCACCGACCGGCCGCATGAGCAGGGTGCCTCGCGCTGTGGCGTAGGCGCCGGTGCCGCCGATCACGGGGAGGATATGCAGCGTCTCGGGCTTGCCGCCCTTCGGATCCTCGTCGACGGCCTCCGCGATGACGCTGCCCTTGCTGAGCACGACGGTCACCTGGTTGTCGCGGACCTCGGAGTCCTTCTTGCTGCCCAGCGCGACCACGCGATCAACGATGACCACGGTGGCCTTCGCGCCACTGACGGTGCCTTGGCCGGTCGTCACGGACACGGTGCCGACTCCGTCGGCGCGATCACTGGGGAAGCTCACGCGCGGGCCGAGGTCGGCCATCACGCTGAAGGGATCGAGTTTGGTCACGGCTGCTGAGGCGGGCGCTGCCGCCGTGATCGTGCCTGCTCCGACGAGGGCAGCGGCGATCGCACCGATGAACAACTTGCGCATGAAACCTCCCGAAGAACCTCCAGCAGGGTACGTCGTAGCCCGGCCGGTGTCGCCCTAGCGGCTGGATGGATTCCCAGGTGGTTCAGAGGGCCTGCGCTAGGCGGCAGGAGGGAGATCGCTGCGATAGACGAGGACGCGATCGGCCCGGCCGAGGGCCAGGACGTCGGCCGAATGCAGGTAGGGCACCGTCCCGGTGAGGGTCGCCGTAATGGCGCGTTCGACCCACATGACCGAGTCGGGGCAGGTCATCCGGGTGAGGGCCATGGGCCCGACCTGGAGAGTGTCGGCGGTGAGGCTGACGCTGGCGTGGCCGGTATTGCAGCCCGTCTCGAGGTGCACATGACCCTCGAGGAGTTGGAACGTCGACCGGATACCACCCGGCACGGCATGGGCGCCCTGCTCGTCGCGGATCTCCGTGAGAACCCACGTCGTGCCCTCCATGGGCCAGACGCGCGAAGCCGGGGCCGGGTCGGCCGGGGCGATCTCGTCATCCATGGCGCCAAGGTTCCCACCCTTCCTGCCGTTTGTCGCCACTGCTCCTAGGCTCACGGCATGGACAAGCGGGTGTACGACACGTTCTGGGGGATCGCCCTGAAGTCGACGACCGCCGTGCACCGGGTCGTTCATCGGGTGACGGGGGGACGCGTCTGGCGACGGTGGCCCGGCGGCGGCGTCATCGTGTGGATCACCACCCTGGGTCGCAAGTCCGGTGAGTGGCGCACCAATCCCCTAGTGTCGGTGCGCGTCGATGGCGACTGGATCATCACCGGCTCCAACGCGGGCCAGGCCAAGGTGCCGGGCTGGGTCTACAACGCGCGCGAACACCGCGACGGGTTCGTCCTCATCGATGACGAAGCGTGGGCGTGCCAATTCGTCGAGGTTGAGGGCGATGAGCGCGATGTGCTCTACCAGCGGCTCGTCGATGTATGGAAGTCCTACGAGATGTACGCCGAGAATGCCGGGCGCTACATCCCTGTCTTCCGCATCGTCCTCGGCGAGCGCATCGACAAGGCTGCTATCCCAGCCTAAGCCCGCGGCGTGTAGGCCCTGATCGTGTCATTAATGCGATTCCAGAGGGCTTGACTGTTCGTCTTGCCATACGCGTGCAAACCATCGGACCCAAGCGTGAGCCCAAGGTCGTTCACCTTGACGAGATGAAGGTTCGGGTGGCGCCGAGCGGCCGCGTCCAGTTGGTAGTCATGTATCTCTCGGCAGGCAGGGCAGCTCCGGTAAAACGGCTTGACCCAAAAGACCTGACGGTCCTTGCCGGCCCGCCTCATGAACTTGTCGATATCCGCGGCGCTTGGACCACCATCATTGGTCCCCAGGTTCACGACGATGGTGTCCGGGCCGGTGCGCAAGGCCTTGCGCCACTTCCGCACGTTGGTGGTCCCGATCACGCTCACCCCGGCCTCGACGACGCCTTTGCCTCGCATAACTTGCCTTAGCTTGATGCCATTGATGGCGAAGACGCGGAATCTGTCACTGATGAGGGTCCCCTCGTCACCACTTGAATACTGACCCGGGAACACGTCGTTGATCATGATGAGGGTGTGAGAGTCGCCCATGATCGTGACCTGGTCGGAGTCTGATCGTGCCTGGCTTGCGGTGATGGCCTGGGCCGAGCCCACGCCCTCGGCCTGGGCAGGCACGACGGCAAGCGCGAGAAGGCTCAATGCCGCTAGAGCAGGGACGACCACGTAACGGCGCACGCCCGGACTCTATGGGAAGTTGGTCCCGGGTTGCTCGCCGCCTTCACCGAGCGGCGTACGCCGACGACACCATCTCGGTCAGCGATCGCCTCGCCGACCACCCAAGAGTCTCCTGCGCCCGCATGACCTGGGCCACCAGCTCCGGCGGATCCCCGGCGCGTCGGCCCACAGCCACCGCCCCCACATCGCGGCCCACCACCTCAGACACCGCGTCCATCACCTCAATGACGCTGGCACCCACGCCGGTACCGACGTTGAGGGCCACTCCCACAACCTCGCGCTCCACCAGGTCCGCCGCCGCGACGTGCGCGGCCGACAGATCACTCACGTGGATGTAGTCGCGGATGCACGAGCCATCAAGGGTCGGATAGTCCGTGCCGAAGATCTGCGGCGACTCACCGCGATCCAGTGCGCGAAAAACCATGGGGATGAGGTTGTTGACACTCGGATCACCCAGGTTGATTGCCCCCGCGCCCGCAACATTGAAGTAGCGCAGGGACACCCACGACAGCGGTCGCGCTACCGCGACATCACGCACCATCCACTCCCCGATGACCTTCGTCTCCCCGTAGGGCGACAACGGCTGGAGCGGTGAGTCCTCAGAGATCGGCGACCAGGCTGGCTCGCCGTACACCGCCGCGGAAGAGGAATACACCATGCATGCGGTACCAACGTCGTCCATGGCCTGCAACAGCGAGGTCATGCCCCCCACGTTCTCGCGGTAGTACAGCAGGGGCTGCTCGACGGACTCGCCCACCGCCTTCTTGGCCGCCAGGTGCACCACACCGCTCACCCCATCGAGGGCTCGACGTACGGCATCAGTGTCGAGCACGGAGGCGACGACGAGCTCGGCATCGACGGGCACGCGCTCGCGAATCCCGGTGGACAGGTCGTCCAGCACAACCACTTCGCGACCAGAGGCAAGGAGATCGCGCGCCACATGACTCCCGATGTAGCCGGCGCCCCCCGTCAACAGCCAGCGGCTCACGTGAAGGATTCTCCGGTCAACAGCTCGTAGGCCTCGACGTACTTCGCGCGGGTCTTGTCGACGATTTCCTGGGGTAGAGCGGGCGGAGGTTGACCAGAGTTGCGGTCCCAGCCAGATGCTGGCGACGTCAGCCAATCCCGGACGAACTGCTTGTCATACGACGGTTGTGGGTGTCCGGGTTCCCACGAGGCCTTCGGCCAGTAGCGGGACGAGTCCGGCGTGAGCACCTCGTCGGCGAGCACCATCTGGCCTTTGTAGCGTCCGGCCTGGGCGATCCCGAACTCGAACTTGGTGTCCGCGAGGATGAGTCCACGCTCCTCCGCAATGGCGGCCGCGCGTCGATAGACATCGAGTGACAGGCGCTTGAGGTCCTGTGCTTCCTCCTGGCCGACGAGCACGATCGTCTCGTCGTAGGTGATGTTCTCGTCGTGCTCACCCTGTAGTGCTTTGGTCGCGGGAGTGAAGATCGGCTTCGGCAGTTTGGACCCGTCCTTCAGGCCCGGTGGCAGGCCGTTGCCACAGATCGAACGCGTGGCCTCGTAATCGGTGAGGCCTGATCCGGCGAGATAACCGCGCACTACGCACTCGACCGGCATCATCTCCAGTGGTTCGCACAGCATCGCCCGACCGCGCACCGCGGCCGGCACCTGTGTCGACACGAGGTGATTGGGCACGACGCCTTCCATCCGATGGAACCACCACAGGCTGAGCTGGGTGAGGATGCGGCCCTTGTCCGGGATAGGCGTGGGCAGGATCCAGTCGTACGCCGAAATGCGGTCGGAAGCGACGAAGAGCAACTGCCCATTGGGGGTGGCGTACAGGTCGCGAACCTTGCCGGAATAGAGGTGCTCGTAGCCCTCGGGCAGGTCGTAGTCCGTCACAGAATCGCTCCCGGGGAGTACGCCGCCGCATCGGGATGACGCGCTGCGATGACCTCCACGCGCTCGGTGACTCGGGCCACCTGATCCTGCGCGGCGCCGGTGAATTCCATCGGCTCGGCGATGAGATCCGTCAACGCGTCGCGAGAGAGTCCCAGTCGCGCATCGCCGGCGAGCCGATTGAGGAGGTCGTTGTCGGTCGTGCCTTCGCGCATCGCGAGTGCCACCGCAACGGCATGCTCCTTGATCGCCTCGTGCGCGGTCTCGCGCCCAACACCGGAGCGCACGGCCGCCATGAGCACCTTGGTCGTCGCCAGGAATGGCAGGTAGCGCTCGAGTTCACGATCGATCACCGCCGGGAAGGCTCCGAACTCATCGAGCACCGTAAGGAATGTCTCGAACAGGCCATCAATGGCGAAGAAGGAATCTGGGAGGGCGACACGGCGGACGACGGAGCAGGAAACGTCTCCCTCATTCCACTGGTCGCCGGCCAACTCGCCCACCATGCTCGCGTAGCCGCGGAGGATGATGGCGAACCCGTTGATGCGCTCCGAGGATCGCGAGTTCATCTTGTGCGGCATGGCACTCGATCCCACCTGGCCAGGCTTAAACCCTTCGGTGACGAGCTCAACCCCGGCCATGAGGCGAATCGTGGTGGCGGCATTGCTCGGCGCTGCCGCCACCTGCACAAGCGTCGTCACGACGTCGTAGTCGAGGGATCGCGGATAGACCTGACCGACGCTGTCGAGGACGCGAGTGAATCCGAGGTGCTCTGCGACCGCGTGCTCCAAGGTGGCGAGCACTTCGGCATCACCATCGAGCAGATCGAGCATGTCCTGCGCGGTGCCGACCGGACCCTTGATCCCGCGCAACGGGTAGCGGTCGATCAGGTTCGTGAGTCGCTCGTAGGACACGAGCAACTCGTCCGCCCAGACAGCGAAGCGTTTCCCGAGCGTTGTTGTCTGCGCGGCCACGTTGTGAGAGCGGCCCGCGATGGCCGTGTCGGCGTACTGCGTCGCGAGAGAGGCGAGTCGCGCGAGCGCTGCGACCACCTTGTCGCGGGTCAGCAGTAGCGAATCGCGGATGAGCATCTGCTCGACGTTCTCCGTGAGATCTCGGCTGGTCATGCCCTTGTGGATGTGTTCGTGCCCGGCGAGCGCATTGAACTCCTCGATGCGCGCCTTGACGTCGTGACGTGTCACACGTTCGCGCTCAGCGATCGAGACCAGGTCAACCTGATCAAGCACGCGCGCGTAGTCGGCGATGACACCCTCAGGGACGTCGATGCCGAGATCAGCCTGGGCTGACAGGACGGCGAGCCACAACCGGCGCTCGGCGATGATGCGACGCTCGGGAGCCCACAGGGCAATCATCGCCGAGGAGGCGTAGCGCTGGGCGAGCACGTCGGGGATCACGCACACATCCTTCCACTCATGCTCCGAAGAGACCTAGCGGCGGGCAATGTCCGGGCGGTAGTGCGAGCCGGGCAGGTCGATCAACGCCACACCCGCATAGGCACGCAGGCGCGCCTCATCGAGTGTCGCCCCGCGACCAACGACCGAGAGCACCCGGCCGCCACTGGCGACGACCTGATCGCCGTCGACCCGAGTCCCCGCGTGGAGTACATCGACCCGATCGAGCAGGTCCGCATCAGCCACGCCGGTGATCACCCCGCCCGTCACGGGAGCCTGCGGGTAGCCCTCGGCAGCGATGACCACCGTCACGGCCGCATCCGCGCTCCACTCCAGGGGCGGCAACTCGGCCAACCGGCCGGTCGCCGCAGCGAGCAGCAACTGCGACAGCGACGACGTCAGCCGCGCGAGCACCACCTGCGTCTCCGGGTCACCGAAGCGTGCATTGAACTCCACCACCCGCACGCCCTTGGACGTGAGCGCGAGGCCGGCGTAGAGGAGCCCGGCAAAGGGCGTCCCGCGGCGTCGCATCTCATCGACGGTGGGCTGAAGCACAGTGCGCATGACCTCGTCGACAAGGTCGGTCGGCGCCCACTCCAGCGGAGAGTAGGCACCCATTCCCCCCGTGTTCGGCCCGGTGTCACCCTCACCGACGCGCTTGAAGTCCTGGGCAGGCTGAAGCGGCACGACGGTGACGCCGTCGGTGACGGCAAAGAGGGACACCTCGGGGCCGTCAAGAAACTCCTCGATCACCACGGTTGATCCGGCCGCGATACAGGCCTCGGCATGCGCGAGTGCCTCGCCACGCACATCCGTGACGACGACGCCCTTGCCCGCGGCCAGCCCATCGTCTTTGACGACGTACGGCGCCCCGAGTTCATCCAGAGCCGCCTCGGCTTGCACGACCGTGGTCGC
>JAURFD010000019.1:0-19477 GCA_030827125.1 Candidatus Nanopelagicales bacterium | reverse complement strand
CGCGACGACCGGTCGAGCGGTCGGCACTCCGGCCGCGGCCATGATCTCCTTGGCAAACGCCTTGGATCCCTCGAGTCGCGCTGCCTCGGCGCTGGGGCCGAAGCAGGCGATGCCCCGGGCACGCACCGCATCAGCGACACCAGCGACGAGCGGCGCCTCGGGGCCGATGACGACCAGGTCCACCCCCAGTTCCTCAGCGAGGTCCGCGGCGGCACTGCCATCGGTGGCGTCGAGCGGATAGACAGGGATCTCTACCGCGATCCCGGCGTTGCCGGGTGCCGCCACGACGTCGGCATCTCGAAGCAGTGCACGCACGAGGGCGTGCTCACGAGCGCCGGAACCCACCACAAGAACTCTCACGATCGGCGAGCCTAGCGGCGGGTTCGAGGGCAACCCACACGTAACATGGCCAGGTGACGCGAGTGCGGGCCCAGGGGGCGTGGGCAGCAGCAACCGCTGTGGCGGCCTTCGGCCTCACCGGGTGCAGCATTTTCGGCTCCAGCAGCCCCTCGCCGAGCCCCACGAGCACCACCCCGACCATGCCTGCCGCGGCCTGCGCCGAGGGCGATTCGGTCACTCCCCCGGATATTGCCGACTTCACCCTCGATGGCGTGGCCGCCGCGCAGTTCGCCACCCCGCTGGTCGTCCCCTACAACGGACTCAAAGGCAGCAGCGACGGTCAGCCGTCTGTCCTGCGCCTCGAGGTCGTGACGTCGACCAGTGGCGCGCCGGTGCGCTTCAGAGCAACGGGCGCGCAGTTGCTGTCCTCGCTCACCGACGACACCCTCGGCGAACCGGAGGTCACCGTCTTCAGCGAGGCCGGCCCTGAGCGGTGTGTGGCCTCTGCCTACCTGTTCTCCACCGTGACCGGCCCCGCCAAGGTGGTCGTCGAGGGATTGAACTCTGCCGAGGCAGCGTTGACCGTCATCACGACCCGAGAAGCCTCGCGCGATGTGAGTCTGTCGCTGTCGGCCGCCACCGTCGACGCCGGTGAGACCGTCGATGCCATCGTCGCGGTGACCGATGTCTTCGGCAATCCCATCGAGAACGCCTCCGTGGATCTGTCCCTGCCCGCCAAGGGTCCCGGCGTCTTCGTCACGGGCGCCAACACCTTCACCGTGCTCACCGACCCCAAGGGTCGCGCCTCGGTGGAGATCCAAACGCGCGCCAACAAGGGCGGCACCTTGAAGGTCACCGCCAAGGGTGACCTGGCCGCCTGCCAGCCGATGGCCAACCAGTACACGTGCAAGGTCGATCAGCCCGTGCCCGGCTTCGCCGCCGCTAGCGGACCGCAGCGCAGATCCATCACGATCACCGAGCCGGGCGTCACCATTTCCAAGCCTTCACCGGGCACGGCGTACTCCACCGGTGAACTCTTCGACGTCCTCGGCACGACCAAGGGGGTCAAGGAGGGCACCACCGTCCGCCTCGTCGCCGGTGACGCACCCGCGGGCGCCAGCACGGTCAAGGCCAATGGCAGTTTCACCTTCCGCGACGTCCTGGCCCAGACCGGCGGCAGTGGCGACCTCGGCTACGTCGTGTACGTCGGCGATCTCAAGCCCATCCCGCTCGATATCCGCGTAAAGCTCTTCAGCATCGTGTCGTTCAAGCGCGTCGAGGCGGGGCTGAAGTTCCGCGTGGCTGCCGGAGCCTGGCCTAACGGCACCATCATCGAGCTCACCCGCGACGGCAAGGGCACGAGCAAACTCGAGGTGACCGAGTCGGGCAAGGATGTCTACCTGCTCGCTCCGGACACCCCGGGCTTCTATCAGGTCCAGGTGGAGACCAGCCGCGGCATCGTCTACGGCGTCAACGTCCAGCCCGTCCTGTAAAGCCTCACCCGGTGTAGTGCCGATCGGTGATCGTCAGGACCTCGTCGAGGATCGACAGACCCTCCTTGGCTTCCGCCTCGGTGATCGTGCACGGCGGGACGACGTGCGTGCGATTGAAGTTGACGAAGGGCATCAGCCCGCGCTTCTTGCACTCGCCGGTGAACTCGACCATGGCCGGTGAGGTCCCGCCGTACGGCGCCAACGGTTCTTTGGTCGCGCGGTCACTCACCAGGTCGAGCGCCCAGAAGACACCGAGCCCGCGCGCCTCACCGATGACCGGGTGGCGCTCAGCGAGATCGCTCAGGCCGGGACCGATGACCTCCGCACCGATGCGCTTGGCGTTCTCAATGATGCCCTCCTCGGTCATCGCGTCGATCGAGGCGACGATGGAGGCCGCTGCCAGCGGATGGCCGGAGTAGGTCAGCCCACCGGGGAAGACGCGATCGTCGAAGGTCGCCGCGATGTCACCCGAGATGACGACACCACCGACGGGGACGTAGCCGGAGTTGGAGCCCTTCGCGAAGACGATGAGGTCCGGCTCGGCCGTCCAGTTCTGCCAGGCGAACCACTCACCCGTCCGGCCGAAGCCGCTCATCGTCTCGTCCGCGATCCAGACGATGCCGTACTTGTCGCACAGCGCGCGCAGGCCCTCGAGGTAGCCGGGCGGCGGCACGAGAATGCCGGCGGTACCAACGACGGACTCGAGGAGGATGGCGCCAATCGTGTCGGGGCCCTCGAACTGGATCACCTGCTCGAGGTGCTGCAGCGCGCGCTCGGACTCCTGCTCCGGTGAGTCCGACCAGAACGGCGAGCGGTAGGGGAACGGCCCGAAGAAGTGGACCTGCTGGGCGGCGTACTCGTTGGGCCAGCGACGCGGGTCACCGGTCGCCTGGATCGCGACGCCGGTGTTGCCGTGGTAACTCCGGTAGGTCGACAGCACCTTGTGCTTGTGGGTGTGCAGGCGCGCCATGCGCACGGCGTTCTCCACCGCATCAGCACCGCCGTTGGTGAAGAACACCTTCTGGTGGCGAGCCCCCGCCCGGTCGACGACCCGCTTGGCCGCCTCGCCGCGCATGTCGTTGGCGTGCTGCGGCGCGATGGTCGACAGCCGCGCCGCTTGATCTTGGATCGCCTTGACGACCTTCGGGTGCTGGTGGCCGATGTTGACGTTGACCAGTTGGCTGGAGAAGTCCAGGTAGCGGTTGCCGTCGTAGTCCCAGAAGTAGCAGCCCTCCGCAGCGGCGATCGGTAGCGGTTTGATCTGTCCCTGCGCACTCCACGAGTGGAAGACGTGGGCGCGGTCCAGGTCATAAACGCGCTGGCCCTCGGCGGGATCGGGGGTGAACTCCATGGCTGACTCCTCGGACGGTCGCGCGGCGCCTCCGCCGCGACCCCAGCAGCCTAGACCCCGCTCAGCCGCTGCGTAAGCCGCTCCCGAACCCTCGGCCACTCTTCCGCCGTCACCGAGAACATCACGGTGTCGCGCATGGTCCCGTCCGCGCGGCGCTGATACCGCCGGAGCACGCCTTCGTACGTCGCCCCGATCTTGAGGATCGCCCGCTGAGACCGCAGGTTGCGGATATCGGTCTTCAACTGAACCCGGCCGAAGTCGTGGTCGAAGGCCCAGCCCATGAGCAGGAGTTTGCACGCGGGATTCACCGCGGTCGCCCACGCGGAAGGTGAGTACGCCGTCCAGCCGATCTCCAAGCGGGCATCCGGAAGGCTCACATCGAGATATGACGTCGTCCCGACCACTGCGCCGTCGACCCGAACGACCCAGGGCCACCTACCGACGGCGGAAGCCTGCGACAGCGTTTCGACGTACTGGGCAACGGAGTGGGGACGTCCCGCCACATGCGCCCAGCAGGCGTCATGATCAAGCGCCGCGAAGAGGTCGGCGCCGTCCTCGGGGACGAATTGACTGAGCCGCACGTGGTCACCGACCAACTCATGGGGCGGCGGCCACTGCGCCTGCGGCCAGACCGAGTCCACGGGGCGAGAGTCTGGAGGAATCGTCACTGCGCCAGTGTGGCAGCGACCTACGATGCCGAGATGGACACCGTCGACGTTTCCGAGATCACCCTCGGGATGCTGGTGACCTGGGCCGTCCTTATCGCTAGCGCCGCGGTCGTTGCCTATCTGGTGTACCGCTCCATGGACCGACCGCTCCTCGCTCTGACTCCGACACCCGCGGGGCCGCGGGCGACACCTCGAAGTGTCGTCACGTACATCATCGTCACGCCACTGTTGGTCGCTCTGTGGTGGGCCTTCTTCACCACTGTCCTGTTGCTGAGCGACAACACCTTCAACGCCACGCAACTACTCCTGTTGCCGATAGCGCTGATCATCGCGGTCCGCACTCTCGTCTTCATCGCCCCCGGGCCCGCCCATGAACTGGCGAAGATTCTGCCCATTGCGCTCATCGCCGTCGTCATCCTTGGCGGCGGCGTTCGGCCAGTAGAGGACTACGACCGTGTCGTGGACGAACTGGAGCCGGTCGGAATCAGCGGCGCATCGATCATGCTGCTCTTCCTCTACGACTACGTGCTCACCACTATTTGGTACTGGGGATGGATTCGCTGGGGTCGTGAGCGCTGGACCACTCGGCGGTCGAAGCGATCAGTCCAGCAGGTCGCGGATGACGATGGTGGCGTTGCGGTCCTGACCGACACCGATGGCGCTGATCGGGGCGCCTGATACGTCCTGCAGGAACTGCACGTAGGCCTTCGCATTCGGCGGCAGATCGTCGACGCTGCGTGCACCGGAGATGTCCTCGGTCCAGCCGGGCAGCTCTTCGTAGACGGGCTTGGCGTGATGGAAGCCGGTCTGTGTCATGGGCAACTCGTCGACAACCTCACCGTCAACGTCGTAGGCGACGCACACGGGAATGCTCTCGATGCCGGTGAGCACGTCGAGCTTGGTGAGGAAGATGTCCGTCAGACCGTTGACCCGCGACGCGTAGCGCGCGATCGGGGCGTCGAACCAGCCGCAACGCCGATTGCGTCCGGTGGTCACGCCGACCTCGCCGCCCACACTGCGCAGACGCTCGCCCCATTCGTCGTGCAGTTCGGTCGGGAACGGGCCCGAGCCCACGCGGGTGGTGTAGGCCTTGAGGATGCCGATGACGCGGTTGATCCGTGTCGGACCGATGCCGCTGCCAGTGCAGGCACCTCCGGCCGTCGGGTTCGACGAGGTGACGAAGGGGTAGGTGCCGTGATCGACATCGAGCAGGGTGCCCTGCCCACCCTCAAGGAGCACGGTTTGGCCCTCGTCCAGCGCCCGATTGAGCACCAGGGCCGTGTCGACGACGTGCGGACGCAGCGGCTCGGCGTACTCCAGTAGGGCGTCGGTGATGGCATCCGCCTCGAGCTCGCGGCGGTTGTAGACCTTCACGAGCACCTGGTTCTTCTGGTCTAGCGCGGACTGGACCTTTTGCCGAAGGATCGACGGATCGAAGAGGTCCTGTACCCGGATGCCGATGCGAGCGATCTTGTCCATGTACGTCGGACCGATGCCACGACCCGTGGTGCCGATCTTGGCGTTGCCGAGGAAGCGCTCGTTCACCTTGTCCAAGGTGACGTGGTACGGCGTGATGAGATGTGCGCTCGCACTGATGAGCAAGCGAGAGGTGTCGACGTCACGCGCCTCGAGCCCGGCCATCTCCTCCATGAGGACCGCCGGGTCGATGACGACGCCATTGCCGATGACGGGGATGACCTCCGGAGACAGGATGCCGCTGGGGAGCAGATGCAGGGCGTACTTCGCGTCACCAATGACCACGGTGTGACCGGCGTTGTTGCCCCCCTGGTAGCGCACGACATAGTCGACGCGGCCGCCGAGCAGGTCGGTCGCCTTGCCCTTGCCCTCATCGCCCCACTGGGCGCCGAGCAGCACGATTGCGGGCATGTGAATCACCTCGAAGAGCTTGGGGAGAGTCGCCCCGTGGCCCCGGATGGGCCCGGAGAAGGCTAGCGGCTCTGGCCGATTCGGTCACCTTCCCTCGTAACGCGGAGGACAGGGACGGTTGGCGCACCCTTTGTGGACCTTGGTCCGTAGGCCGCAGGCACCGGCGGCCGCATCCTGGAGTCAACGGGACGCGGATCGAGTTCGGGAGGACTCATGCGACCTATACGCACAGCCTCACTCATCGTTACCGCGATGGCCGCAGTCGCCTGGGGCTTGGTCGTGGCGGCCCCACCCTCAATCGCTCAGGTGGACGGGCGTGATGCCCGCGCGGTTTCCCTGGAATCTGATGTCGGCGCCTTCTCGATCGCCTATTCGGCGAAGGCCCAGTCGGTGTACGTCGCTGGCAATGTGCCTGTGGGAGACAACGACGTCGACATCTTCCTGCGCCGGTACTCGCTGACAGGCCAACTCCTGTGGCAGCGCATGATCGCGACACCCATGCGTGAATATGCGCGCGGTGTCGCCGTCGATGCTCAGGGCAATCCCGTGATCACCGGTTGGCGTGACAATGACAGGGATGACGACGTCTTGCTAGCGCGCTTCAACTCCCGCGGCAAGAAACTCTGGGAGAAGTCGTATGACGACGTCTTCAACGACGACGATCGCGGTAATGCCGTCGCAATTGATGCAGCCGGGGATATCTGGGTGGCCGGACGCGTGACCGCAGCCACCGAGTACTCAGCAAAGATCTGGTGGAGTCGCTGGTCACCGAAGGGCACCATGCGGGCCGAGTGGACCGCTCAAGGGTCGATCATCGGTTGGTCGGAGGCCTTCGGCATCGCCATCGCCAACAAGACGATCTACCTCGCTGGCTCTGTTTTCGAGACCACGCCCGATGGCTATGTCGGCGTCTACAGCGACGCCTGGCTTGGCGCCTTCAGCCCTGAAGGCTTCACTCGCTGGGAGCGCTCCTGGGGCACGCCCGGCCGTGATGACGTCGCGCGCTCGGTGACCGCATCAGCGGACCGGCAGGTATACGTCACCGGTGCCCTCGCCTCCCCGCAGACGTCGGAGGACATCTTCTTGAGGCGCCTCACGAACAAGGGCAAGAAGGTGTGGAATCACGTGCTGCTCAGACCGGGCAGTGACATGGGCAACGGCGTCACCGTCACCGCCGACGGCAGATCCATCACAGTCGTGGGCACCCTGGGACTTGGCACCTTCGACAGCGACGCAGTCGTTCTGTCCCGGTCCTCTCAGAACACTCACCGCTTCGTCACCGTGCTCCCCAGCCCGGGAATGGCACCGGAAGTCTCGACTCCCGATGGAGGTCTCGCCATCACTGTTGGGGGCCGCGGCCACCTCTACCTTTCCGGTCGCCAAGCGCCAACCGTCGTGACGATGGACTCCGCCTGGCCTGCCGCCTACGGGATGTCCCAGTGGGACTCCCACCTCGAATGGACGTCCATCTTCGATCCAGTGCCCTAGGGCGTTCTTTCGTCACATCACGGGGCTTAGCCCGCAGATGTGACGAAAGAATCACCGGCCCTGTTCATCGCGGCGGCGCAGGTCGGCGACGTACTCGGCCCAGGCCTGCTCATCGGGATCGATCGGCTCCGGCTCCTTGGCGGTCTCCGCTGCCTCGGCTTCCGCGGTGAACGCCGCAATGCGATTGCGGTAGCGGTCGGTGAACCACCGCGTCAGGCTGCCGTGCTTGCGATAGCGGTTCCAGATGACGATGGCGAACAGGCCGATGATGGGCCATTGGAAGGTGTAAGCCCACGCGCGCCCGACCCCCTCCTGGGCGCGGCCATACTCAATGACCGTCGCCACGGTGCAGAGTGCGAGCACAAGGACGAGTGGGAGGTGCAGGGTGAGCACATCCTTGATCTTCTGTCGCTGATCCGTCGTCATGCCGACACCTCGACGCTCGCGGCGGGAACGACGTCTGGCGGCGCGGCCTTCGCGAGGAGGGAACGGCGTACCACCAGGAGCAAGACCAAACAGACCTCAGCAACGACCACCGCAAGGAGCAGCTGCCAGACCGTCTCCGTCGGCTCCGAGCGCTGTGCCCACCACAGGGCGGCCGGCCACAGCACCATCACGATGATCACAGCGGGCACTCCCCGCGGACCGATTGCCGCCATGGCGAAGAGCCAGCCCACGAGAACCAATACGGCACTGGCGAGGATCGCAGCAAAACCGACGCCGAGGAAGCCGGTCGGCACGACGTCGGCGAGGACGACCGCCGTCACAAGGAGGGCAACCGCAAACGGCTCCGGATAGGCACTCGTCCAACGCTGCAAACGCGCCGGACGCCCGCCGGCCCACACGATGACGAGCGGGACGCCCAGTGCGAGGAGGCCCAGGGCGGCCGCCGTGATCCGATCACCCGCTATGGCACCCGCCGGCGGGGCGGTGCGTGAGAGCGCGACGGACAGCCCGAGCGCGACGCCCATGAGCAAGATCTCGAAGGCGGCAAGGCGCAGCACGATGCTGCGCCCCGTGGCCTGACCGCTGACGAGGAGCGGCACGGCGCGCTTGCGCTGGCGCCAGCCGAGGACGATGAGCGCCCCGAGCACGGTCCCCTTCGCGAGGATGAGGGCGCCGTACGGCGAGGTGATGAGGGATGCGAAACCATCCATGCGCAACGAGGCATTGAGCAGTCCACTCTCGGCGAGCACGAGGACGGCGCCGAGGGCCAGCACACTGAAGCGGCGAATGGCCACGTTGGCATCCGGCGGATTCGTCAGCAGGTAGCGGCACACCGCCACCAGACCACCCACCCACACCCCGACGGCGGCCAAGTGCAGGGCCAGGGAGATGGAGGCTGACGTGTGACCGCCGCCGAGCCCCGAGTGACCGGTGAGCGCCGGCAGCATGGCCGCCGCTGCGGCCAGAGCGAGGACGATGACGCCGGTGATCCGGCCCACCACGGCCCATCCCAGCGCCGCGACGAGGGCGACCAATCCAATCTGCGCGACGAGGACCTTGCCCAGGTCGGTCAGCAGCAGCGACGAAATGATCGCGGGATCGAACGAATCCGAGAGCGGTCGGCCCAGGAGTTCGGAGATCGTGAGCGGCACCATCGCCAGCACGGACGCGAGCCACACCAGGGCCGATAGTGACGCAGCGCCCAAGAGTTTGGGGATCGGCCGGCCAAGCAACAGGCCACCCAGGATGAGGAATCCGACCGTCAGACTCGCGGCAACGTCCCGGATCCACCGATCCAACGGCAATCCCCAGAGCGTCTGCCACGGCACGACCGGCAAACCGACGACTCCGGACTCACGCAGGGCATCCAGGGTGCCAAGGATCACTAGGAGAATCGGGACTCCCACCAGGAGTCCGAGCGCAGGCCGCCGAACGAGCACGGACACTAGGAGGCAGAGGGTGAGGGGCTTGCCGACGGGGACGCAGACGGAGACGGGCTCGGCGTGGGCGTCGGCTTGTCCGGGTTGAACAGGCTGAAGTTGCCGAAGTTCTCCGGCGTTGGATTCGAACTCTCCTTGAGGAAGGTCGTGCACAGCGCGCCGAGCAGGATCGCGGCGCAGATCCACACCATCCAGTAGCCCGCGAGCCGCGCCTGCCACGGGTTGTCCGTGGCGATCAGGCCCTCGCGGGAACGGTTGACGATCCCGAAGAGGATGAATGCTGAGATCAGCAAGTTGAACATGTTCGAACCGGTGAGCAGGAAGACGGCGGAGGCGTAGGCGCCGTTCTCGACGCCGAAGGGGAACGTCGCCATCTGCCACCACTGCATCGCGATAGTCACCAGCGTGACCAGCAGCGCCACGAAGGAGGCGGCGACGAGCCCGCCACGGTTGCCGGACCGCAGACTGCGGATACCGAGCCACAAGATGACCGTGGCGAGGACCGTGAGCCCAAGGATCGCCCAGAAGGGCCAATCATCGGCCCACGGCAGCGGCGAGCGCCCCTTGACGTCGTTGTTGCTGTTCAGGCTTGGCGTATTCGGTGCCCAGCCGTTGTTGACATTCAGCGACCACAGGTAGCAATAGCTGACGATCAACGCCATCGTCCCGGAGAAGTCAACGACGATGAGGAAGATCAGGCCGATTCGGTTGCGACGCCCGACGACGGAGACCGGCTCGCCGGTCGTCGGTGACAACACGGGTGAACTCATGGTGTCCCCGCTTTCTCGTACTCTTCCCGCAATCGAGCCTCGACCTTTTCCGGTGCCAGTGGGTCAGGCACGCCGTAGTCGTAGGGCAGCCCCTTGACCACCGGGAGGACCGGGAAGTTATCGAGCGGCACGGGAGTCGCGGTCTGCCAGTCGAGCGTCTGTGCCTGCCAGGGGTTGCTCGGCGCCATCTCACCGTGGCGCCACGAGGAGATGATGGCGCCGAGGAAGATGAGCATCGCGATACCGATGGTGTAGGCGCCGATGGTGGAGATCCAGTTGGAGATATTGAAGAGGTTGTCGAACTGCAGGACGCGTCGCGGCTGACCCTGCAGGCCGGCAACGAACATCGATCCAAAGGTGATCTGGAATCCGATGAACGCCAGCCAGAAGCCAATGGACCCCATTCGCTCGTCAAGGTAGCGACCGGTCCACTTCGGGAAGTAGTACGCCACGCCACCCATTGCGCCGAAGAGCGCGACGCCCATGAGCATGTAGTGGAAGTGTGCGGTGACGAACATGCTCCCGTGGAAGTACTGATCCGCAGGCACATCGGAGAGATAGATGCCGGTGACGCCGCCGATCATCTTGTTGAAGACGACCGCGAAGACCGCCATCATCGGCAGGCGGCTCCAGAAGGTTCCGCGCCACATCGTTCCGATGATGACGAGGACAAGGAAGCCGACCGGGATCGAGATCATCTCGGTCGACAGCATGAAGGGATAGTTCGCCTGCGGGGCCCAGCCGGTCATGTACATGTGGTGGGCCCACACCAGACCACTCAGTCCGACGACGCCGACAATGCCAGCGATCGCCATGTAGTAGCTGAAGAGCGGCTTGCGCATGAACACCGGGATGAGCTCAAGGATGATCGCGGTACTCGGGATGAGGATGACGTAGACCTCAGGATGGCCGAGCAGCCAGAAGAGATTCTCGTAGAGCCAGACGCTGCCGCCCTCAACAGGATCGAAGAACGACGTGTTGATGAGGCGATCGGTCATCGAGAGGATCTGCGAGTACTGGTAGAAGGGGAAGGCGTAGAGCCCCATCGCGGCCGCGGCGAACACGCCATAGATGGAGATCGGGGTGCGTGACCAGGTCATGCCCTTGGCGCGCATGGTGAGGATCGTCGTCATGATGTTGACGCTGGCGATAGCCGTCGAGACGGCGAAGACGATGATCGTGGTTTGGTAGCCGATCATGCCGGGGCCGGCCTGCGAATTGAGTGGCTGGTAGACGCTCCACCCGTCCCGAATCCCGCCGACGAGCAGCGACAGGATGAGCGGGGGCACCGCGCAGACCAACAGCCAAATGCTCAGGGCGTTCAACCGAGGGAACGCCATGTCTCGCGCTCCGCACATCAGCGGGATGATGAAGTTCCCGACCGGGCCGGAGACCACGATGATCATCGCGATGATCATGGCGATGCCGTGAGTGCCGACCAGGGAGTTGTAGAAGTCGGGGTTGAAGACCTCGGCCCACGTCACACCGAGTTCGGTGCGGATGAGCATGGCGAGAAGTCCGCCGAAGCCGAGAATGACCATGGCCATGATGAGGTACTGGATGCCGACGACCTTGTGGTCGGTGGTGAAGCGCCAGTAGCGGAACTTGCCCTGGTCCTTGCCGGCCATGAACTCCGCATCCGCATGGGTGAGATCGCGACCCATGACCCAGCGAATCGGGCCGACGAAGGCGCCCATGCCACCCATGAAGCCGAGGACCCAGCCGACCATGATCGCCCAGAAGGTCGGGCCCGCAGACGCACTCGCGAAGTCCGCGGTCTGCGCACCCGGGGCGAACTGGATGTTCATGAGGAAGCCGAAGACGGCGGCGAGGATGACACCTCCGGCGAGGCCAGTGAAGAAGTTCAGGCGCCGCATGATGCCGCCAGGCTTGCCGTGCTGCTTGGGCTGCGGCACCTCGACGGAGTAGATGGTGGCGGTAGCGGTGCTCATGAGGTCTTCCCTCCGCCGTTCTCGCGCATCCAGGAATTGAAGGTGTCCGGTTCCATGACCCGGATCTGCGTCTCCATGTAGGCGTGATGCAAGCCGCAGAGCTCAGCGCATCTCACATTGAAGATGCCCTCCTTGTTCGGTGTAACACCCGTCTGTGTGACCGCACCCGGATTGGCATCGATCTTCACACCCAGTTCGACGGCCCAGAAGTTGTGCACGACATCCTTCGATGTCACGTTGAACAGCACCGGGCGATCCTTGGCGAGGTAGAGGACATCGCTTTGGTACTTGTCGTACTGCGGGTACTCAAAGGTCCACACCCACTGCTGACCGGTGACGTTGACGACGAGGACGTCCTCCTGCTTTACCTGCCCGTTGGCCGGCTGAGTTCCGAAGGAGTTGTTCGTGATGGAGGCCAACTCCATGAGACCCCAGACGACAAGGAAGGCCGCCAAGGCGCTCGTGACGACAGACCAGGTGATCACGGCCACGAGGTTGTTGCGGATCGCCGGATTGTCCTCGTTGGGCGGAGTGTCTCCGGACTTGCCCTTCCAGCCGAAGAGGCTGTACACGAGCACCGCAAAGACGAACGCCGTGATCGGAATCGAAACGAGCGTGAAGACGAAGACTGTCTGCTCGATGTCCTCCATGACGACCGACGCCGGAGCGCCGGTCTGATTCATCGCCGCGACGATCAGCCAGCACAGGGGCAGCAGGATGAAGCCGATGACGACCGTGATGATCAGGACATGTCGCACATAGCGTCGCTGGAGCCAGTCACGAAGGCGGTGCAAAGCGGGGGGCCTGTTGGTCGGCTCCTCGGGTTGCTCGCCTGATCCCGGAGTCGGCGTCATCGTGTCGGCCATCAGACCACCTCAAACGTGCCGGACATCCAACCGCGCTGCTGCATGGGCCCGCCGAACTCCTGGTAGAGGTCGCCACAGGGGAACTCGCAATTCCATACATAGCTGCCGGGCTCACCCGTTTGGAAGGTGAAGGTCACGACCTTGGGATCGGTGACGTAGGGGTTCGCATTGCCGACCGCGTTGCCGCCATTGGCGGGGAGAGGAACCGACAGGAAGAAGTAGGGCTGTCCACTCTCGGGGTACTGGTGGACGGTGAAGGTATGACCCACCTTGTCCGGGTCCCACTCGGTCACGGTCTTGCCGTCGACCGTCATGGTGCCGTCGACAGTCCCATGCACGCGTGACCAGTACGGATTGAGCAACTGACCGCCGCTGTCGTACTGGGTGATGGTGACGGTGACCAACGAATTCGCGGGGACCTGCAGAGTCGTGGACGGCCAGTAGAAGGGCCACCCCTGACTCGCGTAGGCGGCGTTCACACCCTCCATTGGCCCCGGCACCTCGCTGGAGTTATTGGGGTAGACCTGCAACTCCAGTGACGCCGAGTTCATCGGGCCGTTTGGCGTCTCGACCATGCCCGTAGGCGTGGCCGCCAAGACGGGAGGAGTTCCCTTCGTGACACTGGCGAAGATCGCCACCCCTGCCACGACCGCGACACCGGCGAGAACTGAGATCACCGCCGCAAAGACTCGCTTCACAATCGAGACCTCCCTCCGGGAGTTGGGAGCCACATTTGCGCACTTACGCTAGGGGGCTTTCGTGGTGATTTCACGCACTTCGGGCACATGTACCAAAAATGCAACACACATTCAGCACATCACGCGACCAACTATCGTGGCGCCATGCTGCCGTTCGTCACCGATGAACCCTGGGTTGCCGGCAGCAGTCTGTGGAGCCTCGACCTCTTCCTCATGGTGAATCTCTCCGTGCTCGCCACGCTCTATGTCGTCGGAGTTGCCCGAGTGCGAGGGAAATCCCTCACCTGGCCGTGGTTGCGCACCACCAGCTTCTTCGTCGGCCTCGGACTCCTCGCCTTCGCGTATCTGGGGCCCTTCGAGACGCTCGCGCACACGTTCTTCTGGGCGCACATGGGTCAACACCTCATGGTCATGATGCTCGCCGCACCCTTCATCGTGCTGTCGAATCCGGTCGCGCTCACCGTGCTCGCCACCGAGGGCCGAGTGCGGGCCAACATCATCCGCGCACTGCGCTCACGAGTCGCGCTCTTCCTCATCAATCCGATCTTCACCTGGCTTCTCTTCGCCACGGTGCTCATCGGATCTCACCTCACCCCGGTGATGGAGTGGGTGCTCGGCGATCACGACGTCATGGCCTTCGTCGAGCGTCCGATGTATCTCATCGCCGCTCTCCTCTTTTACTACCCGCTCGTCGGCAACGACATGTGTGCGCGTCGGCCCAAGGCGGCGTACCGAGTGCTCTCCCTCGGGCTGATGATGATTCCCGAGACTGTCCTCGGTGCGGTCATCTTCCTCGCGCCAGTGACGCTCTATCCGTCGTACGTCGTCTCCACTACGGCAGCGGGCTGGGAGCCGATCTACGACCAACAGTTGGCCGGCGCCCTCATGTGGGCTCTCACCATGGTCATCGACTCGTTTTGGATGATGCTCGCCGCCGTAGAATGGTGGAGATCTGAGGAGCGCAAGACCGCGCGACTCGAACGTGCCGAGCAGCGTGAAGCGGAGACGACACCGACATGACCAGCAGACTGCTTCCGGCGCTTGCCGTCGTGGCAGCAGTTTCCCTGGCCGGTTGCTCCGGCGGCATGTACGCCGATACTCCGCTCGTCACCATCGAGGCCACGAGTCCGGCGGCGAATCCGGAGGTCGGTCTCACGGTCATCCCCGAGAGTGAGCGCGAGGGACCGCTGGTGATCTCGGGCCGGACCGCGGACGGGACACCGCTGTCGACCGGCGACAACGCCGGCGATGTGGTCGTCGTCAATGCGTGGGCGTCCTGGTGCCCGCCCTGTCGTGAGGAGTTGCCGCTCCTCAACCGCGCGTCGGAGACCTTTGCGCCGGACGGCGTCGTCTTCATCGGGGTGAACTCACTTGACGATCCGATCGCCGCGGCATCACTCCTCGCGACGAGTCCCTACCGCAGCATCAACGACGAGGACGGCGCCGTCCTGCGCTTGATCCCCGGCGTCCCACCGTCATCGCTACCCAGCACCGTCATCCTCGATCGGCAGGGACGCGTTGCGGTGCGTGTCATCGGCCCGGTGCGCGAGGGCCAACTCGAACAGGTCCTCGCTGAACTCGTCAGTGAGTCGGCCTAGGCGAGTTCAGCCGCCAGCGCCTGACCCAGAGCATTCCCGGAAATCCACGCTGACTGGGTGCGGGGTTCCCCACACCAGGCGTCACCGGCCCTGCCGATCCGGCCCTCGAGGCCGAACTCGTCGAGCCGGGCGAACGCGGGCCGCGCGTAGGTCCACCGCTTGACACTGAACCAGTCAGGGTTGCCGATGCCGAGGATGCGTTCGAGTGCAGCCAGCATCATCGGAGCCGCCGTCATGGGTTCGTCGAGATGTCCCGCGGCGAAGACAGGTCCGGAATGTGCGACCAGGACGGGCGCATCATCCCCGCGTCGTCGACCATCGTCGGCGATAAAGGTGAGCACCGCATCGTCATTGACGAACGCACCGTCCATGTCGACCCAGTCGCGCTCCGCCATCACCGCGGTGAGCGCCATGACCGGCTCCCACATGGGTGCCTGGGGATCGGGCACGAGGCGGTCCATCTGCGGGTCGGGACCGCAGAGAGCCACCGCCCGGTAGTCGCGCCCATCAACGCGCACCCCATCGCCTGCCGTCTGCACGGACTCAACGTCACGCGGATGCGCGATCGCGACCAGATCTGAGGGCAGTTGCGCGGCCAGGTCTTCGACGAGGCTGCGCAATCCGCGCGGAGCGGCGAAGCGCCAGGGCCCCGTCTTGGTGCCGTGCAGTCCGGAGGCGTCAGCAAGGTGGAAGGTATCCGTCCAGCGCCGAGCCAGGCCTCGCTCAAGCCAGTCGTCGACGACGGCCGCGAATCCTGGATCGTCCGCGACGAAGTACGACGCACCGACGTCCACCAGCCGACCGTCGTACGGCGTACCGGTGTCGCGCAGCGTTTGGGCCGCGAGTCGGCCACCGAGCCGATGCCCCTTGTCGAGTAGGTCGACACTGAGACCAGCCCGAGCGAGAGCCGCGGCGCAGGCGACACCACTGATGCCTCCCCCGACCACCGCGATGTCGGTCATGACTACGAAAGACTCGGGTCGCAGTTGACGATGAAGGCCGCGCAGCGCTCGGATTCCTCATCTTCACCGATGGCGGCCGCGGCGCGCTGAAGTGCAATCAGGCAGCGCAGGAAGCCACGATTCGGCTCGTGGGCCCAGGGCACCGGCCCGTGCCCCTTCCACCCGCTGCGGCGAAGCGCATCGAGACCACGGTGGTAGCCGACGCGGGCAAAGGCGTAGGACTCCACCACGCGCCCCTCAGCCCACGCCTGATCAGCGAGGACCGACCAGGCCAGCGAGGACGTCGGATGACGACGTGCGACGTCGTAGGCATCGGCACCACCGTCGAGTTCGGTGCGGGGTGCGGGATCATCGGGCAGCTCGGTCGGCGGCGGACCGCCGAGGAGGTTCTCATGCAGGCTCACACCCGCATCATGCCCCTGCGCACAAATCAGCGCGCCGTCGGGACACCTGCAACGAGGCGAAGTGTCCCGACGGCGCGCTGATATGGCCGGAGATGCCCGGTCAGGTGATCGAGGCGGCGTAGATCTCGTCAATCGTCGCCTGGAGGGTGGCGTTGAACTCCGCGTCACTCTGCTGCGCGCTGAGTCCCTCAGAGAGCGCCCGCGAGAAGCTCGCGATCATGCCGTTGTTGGCCGCCAGCATGTCGCAGGCGTCATCGCGGCTGTAGCCGCCGGACAGGGCCACCACGCGCAGGACCTTCGGGTGATCGATGAGCACCTTGTAGAAGTTGTTCTCGCTCGGCAGCGACAACTTGAACATGATCTGCTGCCCGTCCGGGATGCGATCGAGACCGGCGAGGAGAGCGTCGCGCAGAAGTGCCTCGCTCTGGGCTTTGTCGTCACTCTTGATGTTGACCTCGGGCTCGATGATCGGCACGAGACCGTGGCCGAGAATCTGCAGGGCGACATCGAACTGCTGGTCCACCACGGCCTTGATGCCCGCGGGATTGGCCGAGTTGATGACCGAACGCATCTTGGTCCCGAACACACCCTTGCTCGCGGCGCGCGCACACAGGTCGTCCAGATGCGGCATCGGCTTCATGACCTGGGCACCGTCGACCTCATCGGCAAGGCCGAGGTCCACCTTGACCAGCGGCACGACCTTCTTGACGTCCCACAGGTAGGAGGGAGTCGGTTGACCCTCGATGTCGCGATCCATCGTCATCTCGAACAGAATGGCGGCGATGATCTTGTCGCCATTGAAGGCGGGGTCGGTGATGATGCGCGAGCGCATCTGGTGGACGAGGTCGAACATCTCCGCATCAGAGGAGTAGGCACTCTCGTCAATGCCGTAGAGCTTCAGAGCCTTCGGCGTGCTACCGCCGCTCTGGTCGAGGGCGGCGATGAAGCCCTGGCCGCTGCCCATCTGGTCGCGCATGCTGGTCATGTGAACTCCTGAAGAAGGTGGTGGCTCGGAGCCTACCGCAAGCGTTTTCAGACTCCAAGGCCGCTCCGGCCCACTGCCTCGGTCAGCCCGGTTAGCGCGCCCCGATGCCTCCCGGGTCCGTTGCAATTCCACTCCCGCCGGAAAACCACGCTTCTGGACCTCGAAAACGTGGTTTTCCGGCGGAAGTGCGACGGGGACCGGAGGCTGGACCGCCCCGGCTAGTCACCGCCCCGGATAGTGACCGCCTGCGTCAGTGGGCCGCCACCATCGTCGCGTGACCATCCCCGCGCCGCAGGCGCCAGACCGAGGGGACGAGGAGGGCGGCCACCACGCCCAGGACGGCAACGAGCGCCGCCAGGGCGAACGCTTCTGCGATCGGCATGACGTTGAGGAGTGGACCGGCCGCGGCCAGCCCGATGGGTCCGAAGATCAACGAGCCGAAGGCGTCATACGACGACACTCGCGAGAGCGACTCGGAGGGCACGTTGCGTTGCAGAGCCGTGAACCACAGCACCTGGAAGACCTCGATCGCGAAACCCCAGGCGAAGGCCCCGGCCATGACGACCGGCAACGGCGCGGCCAGTGCCAGGGTGATGAGCCAGGCGGGCAGGGCCAGGCACAGGAACATGCCGAAGGCAATCGGTCGCTCAATGCGCAGGCGCGAGGCGACAAAGGCGCCGACGAGCAGGCCGACCGCCATGGCCGCGAGTACCGCCGACCATCCCGTGGGACCGCCGTACTCCTCATTGGCGAGGACGGGACCGAGGACTTCTTCGGCGCCGCGCATCACCATGACGATGAAACTGAACGCCACGACCACCGCGACGATCCACCGGTAGGAGATGAAGACCTTCCATCCGTCCACGAGATCGCGTAGCGGAGATTCCCCCGAGTGATACGGACGTGAGAACCGTCGCAGGGAGAAGACGAGCAGCCCCGCGACCAGGAAGGTCGCCGCGTCCAACAGAATCGCCCAACCGGAGCCCGCTGTCGCTACGAGCGTGCCGCCGATCGCCGCCCCCACGATGAATCCACCGTTGCCCGCCACCGACATATACGCGTTGGCTGGCTGCAGATGCTCATCCGGCACCACGTCGGTCGCAAGCCCGGGATAGGCGGGGTACCACAGCCCGTTGAGTGTGCCTGCGAGCACATTGAGCAAGGCCAGAAGCGGGACCGTGGCCAGTCCGGTGATGAAGAGGAGGCCGATCGTCGCGACAACGCCGGCGAGCAGGATGTCGCAGATAGCGATCATGCGTGGACGGCCCACCCGGTCCGCGATCACCCCGCCGATCGGCAGCACCAGGACGAGGGGGACGGCCTGGGCCGCCAGCACGATGCTCAGTCCAGTCGGCGAGCCGTCGGGCAGGGCCAGGACCCCAAAGGCGGTCGCGATGGGAGCGACCCCGTTGCCGATGTTGGAGATCAACCGCGAACTGAACAGGCGGCGATACTCACTCATCCCGGCGAGGGTCTTTATGGACACTGGCCGATGGTAGGTCCTGCCTGCCGCTAGGAATCCTCCGGCAGGCTCCACCGCGCGACGACCTGTTCCAGTGGCGTTTCGACCTCCCCGGCCGTCAGGACTCCGCGGATCACGATGCGGCCCTCGCTGTCGCGGGCGGGAGCGGTGAAGTCGATCACGATGTCCGACAGCGTGGCCGTGGGCGTGGTGATGTCCGCCATATCCGCCGCCGCCGGGATGTCACGCGCGACGAAGCGCGACTCGGCCACCTCTCCCTCGGCGTCGATGAGTTGCACCACGGCCTGCTGGTTGCGTTCGCCGGTGACGACGACGTGGACGCCGATGTCCGAGCCGATCGTGTCATCGATCACCAGGACCCCAGCAGCACCATCGAGGGTGAGAGACACAGCGCCGAGCGACGACGTGGTGGGCGGGATGGGTCCTATCGGGTTGATATCGAGGACGAGGGTTCCATCCGCCCGCACATTGGCCCGATACACGGTGAAGGCGAGCGACCCTTCAGGGAGCGCCAGGAATCCGTTGGGTCGCGGCTTGGGCAGGGTCGACGTCGTGCCATCGTCAGCCGGCCGCCACCCCAGGGTCATCAAAGCCTCGTACGTCGTCATCTGACCGGATCGCCGCTGCGGCGGGGCGGTGAACCACTC
>JAURFD010000018.1 GCA_030827125.1 Candidatus Nanopelagicales bacterium | reverse complement strand
CTCGCCTCGTACGGCCCCTAATGATCGATGAGGGTGACGCACATCACTAGCCGGGTCAAGCACATTCGACAAATTCGTGCGGGTCCGAACGAATTCCACTAGCCTCGCCTGAGCCTTCGACAAGGAGTGACCCGTGGCTGGCTTCCTGCCTCCCTTCACCGACGACGGCGGCTCGGCGCTCGTGCCCGAGATGCCGTGGTTCTACTCCGGCACCCTGCTCACGGTTGAGTACCGCACCGACGTCGAGAAGGTGCGCGCTCTCCTGCCCGCTGATGTGGATCTCGCGCCGGAGGATCCGGGGGCCGTTGCCTTCATCTGGGCCGATTGGCAGTCGTGCAGTGCCGACGGACGCGAGTTGCTCGACCCCTCGCGTTCGCAGTACCTCGAGACCTTCGCGGTCGTGCGGTGCTCATACGAGGGCACGACGTACAGCCGCTGCGTCCTCATCTGGGTGACGACCGACTTCGCGATCGGGCGGGGCTGGTTCCAGGGCTACCCCAAGAAGCTCGGCAGCATCTTTGTCACACGCGCAATGAACCACGGCAAGGCGGCGCCGCGTGTCGCACCCGGGGGCACCTTCGGCGCCACCCTGGCGGCGTACGACCATCGGCTTGCAACGGCGAAGGTGACATTGACCGAGCCGAGTGACACCAACGGGTTCGTGAATGCACTCCCGATGTTGCATCACCGACAGATGCCGAGCATCGCTGGTGGTGCGTTGAGCCTGGATCAGGTGGTCACCATGGGTGGCATCGACGCCGACCTCGGCCAGCCCTGGCGCGGAGAAGCGACGCTCGATCTCTTCGACTCCGCATGGGATCAGCCGGCCTCACTGCTGCCGGTGCGCGAGGTCATCGACGGCTACTACCGCGAGGTTGGCGTGACTTTCGCGGGAGGCACGCTCTTGACCGACCGCTCCCAGCCGATCTAATGGACGCTCCACGCATGGTCTCGGTGCTCACCGAGAACTGGACCATCGTCAACCCGCGGGACCTGCGCGCCATCGTCCGGATGGCCCAGGAGGCCGAGGATGCCGGCTTCGACATGGTCATGGTGAGCGACCACATCGTCCTTGGACCGTCGGCCGGCTCCCAGGGCCGAATGGCCAATCCGCGCGATTACGCGATGCCCGGCAACCAGGACCCGGCCACGCCCTGGCCGTCGAACCTCGTCCTACTCTCAGCGATAGCTCAAGCGACCTCACGCATCCGCATTGGCGCCATTGCTCTCATTGCCCCGTTGCGGCATCCGCTCGCACTCGCGCACGATCTCGCCGCACTCGACCTGCTCAGTGAGGGCCGACTCGTCATCCAGCCGACAGTCTCGTGGCATCGCGACGAGTACGCGGCACTCGGCGTCGACTTTGGGCACCGCGGCAAGATCCTTGATGAACAACTCGCCATTCTCCGTTTGGCCTGGGGTGAGTCGCCGGCTTCGTTCCATGGTGAGTTCTTCAACTTCGATGACGCGTACGTCGAGCCCAAGCCGTGGCGCCCCGAGGGCCCGGCCATGTGGTTCGGTGGCGAACGGGCCAGCGATCACGTGGTGAGGCGCCTCCTGGCATACGGCTCGGGTTTTCATCCGGTGGGTCGAGTGGATGAGGCGGACATCGCCGATCTACGTGCGCGGATCCACGCTGGTGGTCGCGATCTGACCGAGTTCGAGATGGTGGGCGGCACCCGCGTGAACTTCCCTGACGATCACTCGTGCGCCTCATTGCCTGAAGCGCTCGAGGAGATCCCACGCCAGCGTGAATTAGGATTCACGACGTTCGCCATCAAGCCGTCGATCTTCATCGACGACGCAGCCGATCACGCTCGCTTCTGCCAAGAAGTGGTCGAACGCGTTGCCCGCGACACCGCACACTGATCAGTAGTGAAGGAGGTACTCCGTGACCTCCCAGGGTGTCACATCGCGGGTCGCCGGGTCCTCCACCGCTTCGGTGTAGCGCTCGATCTCGTCTGACTTCATCGTGATGAACGTCGTCACGAACTGCTCGCCGAGCAGGTCCTTCAGGACGTCGTCGTGCTGCAGGGCCGCGAGCGCATCCTCCAACGTCATCGGCAGGACATCAGCGGTCTCGTCCTCGTAGGTCCATCCCTCGAGGGCCGCCGGCGGCGTGAGATTGCGTCGAATGCCATCGAGTGCAGCCGCGAGCACCGCGGCGGAGATGACATAGGGGTTCGCCGCGCCATCGCCGATGCGCAACTCCAGTCGGGTGCCGCGGCCGCGCTCCGGAGGGATCCGCACCATGGTCGAGCGATTGTCCATTCCCCAATTGATCCGGTACGGCGCGAGCGTGTCCGGCCCGAGCCGCTTGAAGGCGTTGACCGTTGGGTTGGTCAGCGCCGCCAGTGCCGGGGCGTGTTCAAGGATGCCCGCGATCATCGACAGGGCGGTTTCGCTTAGTTCGCCACTCGCATCGGCCATCACGTTGTCGCCACCACGTTCCACGGAGAAGTGGAGGTGGAAGCCGCTGCCGCCCTCGTCGTTGAAAGGCTTGCCCATGAACGAGGCGAGGAAGCCCTGCCGGTGCGTGATGTCCTTGATGGCGGCCTTGAAGATGAAGGTGCGATCGGCGGACAACATGGCGTCGGCATGCCACAGGTTGATTTCGTACTGCGACGGCGAAAACTCGTGGTTGCCGGCGAAGGCCCCGATGTCAAGCTTGTCGCACATGCGCAGCGTGTGCAGGAAGTACCCATGCGGATCGACCATGGCCCCGGTCGTATAGACCAAGCCCTTGTGATCGAAGGTGCGCTCCCACACACCGTCGCGCTCTTCCATCACGTAGTACTCGAGTTCAGGCCCCGTCACCGGCGTGAGGCCGAGTTCGCCGTATCCGTCGATGACGTTCTGCAGAACCGAGCGCGGGGCTATCTGATGACGTGAACCGTCCGGTTCGAAGACATCGGCGACGACGTATGCCACCCCCGGCTCCCACGGGATGTCGCGGATCATGCTGGGGACGATCTGGGTCACCAGGTCGGGCAGACCGTCCGAAATTGACCCCTGACCGTCCAGCACCCCACCTTGCGTGGTGGTGACCCAGACACCCTGGCAAAAGGTCGGGCCGTGGCCAAGGGCGCGTTCGATCTGGCTCACCAGCATGTCCTTGGACCGGGTGACGCCGAGGACGTCGGAGTAGAGCACGCGCAGGACGTCAATCCCGCGGGCCTGCAGGCTGGCGCGGACATCGGAGAGGTCGAGCGGGCGGTGCGCATCCATGATTTACTCCGATCGTTCGGGGGCGTACGACTTGGATCGTAGGGGAGGATGGCCGCATGCGGGTCCTGTTTTTGCAGCATGACCATGTGAGCCCGCCGGGACCGATCGCCGATCGGTTTGCCGCGCGCGGCTTTGAGGTCGTCGAGTCCGTGGTGGTGCCGCGCGACCGCTTCTTCTCCCCCGACGTCGACTTCGACTTCCCCGAAATCCATGAGCACGACGTCGTCGTACCCATGGGTGCTCCCTGGGGGGCCTGGGATGATGATCGCATCGGCACCTGGCTCAAGCCCGAGCTCGACTGGCTGCGTGATCTGCACAAGCACGATGTGCCCATCTTCGCGATCTGCTTCGGTGCCCAGGCGCTGGCGCGCGCACTCGGCGGCACCGTCGCACCCGGGCCGCGCGCCGAGATCGGCTACACCTGGATCAACTCCGACGACCAGGAGTTGGTGCCCAACGGGCCGTGGTTCCAGTGGCACTACGACCGCTTCAGCATCCCGCCCGGCGCCGTCGAGATCGCACGCAATGCTCGCGCGTCCCAGGCCTTCGTGATCGGCCGCTCCCTGGCGATGCAGTTCCATCCCGAGGTCACCGCCGCGTGCCTGGCGGGCTGGCTGGAAGAGGGCGGCGTCGCAGAAGCCGAGAAGGACGGCGTCGACCCCGCGGAATTGCTCGCTGGGACCGTTCGTGAGGAGCCAGCCGCGGTCGCCCGCGCCCACGCACTCGTCGACGCCTTCCTCGATCAGGTCGTCATCGAGATCTGAGCCCTCCTCGCCGAGTGTCGAGAAGCGAGAGGCTTTTGGCTGATATTCGCCCCGCAACTCGACACTCGGCGAGAGGTCCACAGGGTCGGGGAGGGCCGGACACCCACAGCCCCCTCGGCGATCGGGGCACTTTGGCTTATCCGCGCACACGGTGGGGGTATGTCCCTTCCACAACCTCAACCCACCCCCACTCCCCATGGAGCCCGCCTTGTCACGGACCTCACCCGATGGCAGCACGGCAAGGGCTACTGGCGGCCCAGCCGAGGAGTACGGCTCCCGCTCGAGGAGCACGGATTCCTGGCCCGATGCGAAGCAGTCAACATCGTCTCGAAGCGCACAGTCGTCTTCAGCGGCCTCTCCGCCATCAGACTCTGCGACGGAGTCGAGGATCGCGACGATGACCTCGAGGTGACAGTCGGCGCGGATGACCCATTGATAGTTCGACCTGGGGTGCGCTGCCGGCGCCGACAACTTGATCAGCGGGACGTGACAGACCTTCACGGACTGGCAGTGACAACTCCCCAGCGCACCTTCGTGGACGTTGCTTCGCAACTAAAACTCCCACGCCTCGTCGCTGTGGGCGATGACTTCCTGCGGCGCGACCTCTGCTCGGGATCCGACATCGCCGAAGTGCTCGATCGGTCTCGCGGCCAGCGAGGAGTACGCCGTGCGCGACAAGCACTAGCTCTGCTCGATCCCCGGGCTGAGTCACCTCGCGAATCCGTCCTGCGGATCATGCTCCTTGAGATGGGATTCCCCGCACCCACACCCCAGGTCGACATCGTGGACGAGATGGGGCAGTTCATCGCCCGCGGCGACCTCGTGTACATCGACAAACGGATCGTCATCGAGTACGACGGGGAGCATCACCTCACGCGGGAGACCCAAGCCAAGGACGCCGCCCGCAGGGGGAAGCTCGCCGTCAATGACTGGCTCGTCGTCACCGTCGTGGGTGAGGACATATCCCACCCGCCACTGCTGCGCGCCAAGGTCAGCGCCGCCTTCAGATCCAGATCCCACCTGCCGAGTGTCGAGTAGCGGGGCAAAAAAAGCTCGCAAATTACCCCGCAACTCAGCACTCGGCGCAAGGAGGGAGTGGAACTACCTCAGTTGGACCCGTACCGGGAAGCGCTTGATGCCGTTGACGAAGTTCGACCGCAACCGCTCAACCGGCCCGGTGCGCTCCACGTAGTCAATGCGCGAGATGAGGTCCTCGAACATGATCGTGATCTCCAGGCGAGCCAGGGAGTTGCCCAGGCACATGTGCGGCCCGCCGCGGCCGAACGCCATGTGCTCATTGGGCTTGCGTGTGACATCGAAGACATACGGGTCCGGGAAGACCTCACCGTCACGATTGCCCGAGGCGAACCACGTGACCACCTTGTCGCCTTCCTTGATCTGCCTGCCGTGCATCTCCACATCGTGGGTCGCCGTACGCCGGAAGTGATAGACGGGGCTTGCGAAGCGCAGGAACTCCTCGACGGCCCACGGAATCAGCGACGGATCCTCCTGCAGGCGACGCAGTTGATCGGGATGGTCGATGAGGTTGTTCATCGTGTGACTGATCGTGTGCCGTGTGGTCTCGTTGCCGGCCACGACGAGCAGCAGGAAGTACGCGTGGAAGTCATCCTCGGTGAGCGGCTTGCCGTCCATCGGCGTCTCGTTGACCAGCATGGACACCAAGTCGGTGCCGTCGCGACCCTCACGCTGACGTCGCAACTCGTCGCCGTACGCCCACACCTCCAGGGCGGCGGGTGAACGGAAGGGAAGCATGCGGTACTTCTCGCTCTCCGGATCGCTCGCGAGCACGTCGGCATGCTCGGGGTCGGTGTTGCCGACCATCCGGTTGCCCCAGGCAATGAGTTGCGGGATATCCATGTCAGGTACGTCGAGCATGCGGGCGAGTACGCGAATCGGGAAGTCTGCTGCGACGTCGGCGACGAAGTCGAATTCGCCCTTGGTGAACGCTGCGTCCAAGGTCGATGCGGTGAGTCCGCGCAGGAAGGTCTCGTATCCGGCGAGTGCGCGCGGCGTGAACTGACCTTGCATGAGCTTGCGCAAGGCACGGTGCCGTTCGCCGTCGGTCTCGAGCATCGACTTGCGCACCCGCATCTGCTCTTCATCGAGTTCCTCGAGGTTGACCGTGCCCTTCTCACTGGAGAACGTCTCGGTGTCGCGCAAGACGTCGACGATGTCGTGATAGCGAGTGATGGACCAGAAGCCGTGATTGGGTTCGGGCTCGACATCCCAGTGCACTGGATCTTCGCTGCGCAGAGCGTCGAAGGTCGCCCAGGGCGGCCCGGCTTCGAACAGGTCGAGATCAGCCAGGGTGACGTCGTTCTTCACAGACACGCAAACCTCCTGGGGCACGCCGACCCGATCGTTCGGGCCCAAACTATTGGTGATAGTGCCAGATGTTTGGGGCCGAACGGAAGGGTTCTGCGACACTTCTCGCCATGGCTGGCCCCCACACCCTCGCCGAGACCGAGCGCCAGGTCACCGAGCGCCTCAGCGACCTCACCCTCGACTACGAGGCGATGGCCGTGGTCTCCAATCTCTTCCGGGCGGCGAACTCGGTCCGCAACCACCTCGAGCGCACGGTGCTGGCTCCAGCCGATCTCACCTGGACGGCCTTTGTTGTGCTGTGGGTGGTGTGGATCTGGGAGCCGGTGGAGACCCGGGTCATCGCGGCGGAGGGTGGATTCTCTAAGGCCACCCTTTCCGGGGTGCTCACCACACTGGAGAAGCGTGGGCTGGTCGAGCGTGCGCGGAGTACTACCGACGGCCGCCTGGTCGACGTGTCCCTCACTCCCGTCGGCGAGAAGCTCATGCGCGGGCTCTTCCCGAAGTTCAACGCCGAGGAGCGCGCCGTCACGCAGCATGTCGAGGACCTCGGCGGCGCCGCCGCGATGCTGCGCGCACTCACCGAGGCCACCGAGTAGCTGCGGCAAGACTCGAGGGATCCCCACCTGAGCGCGTCAGCGCGACGCTGCGACCAACGCCTGCAACACCTCGAGTTGACGGGGATCGTCCTTGGCCGTGTCCTCCGGGTGCCATTGCACGGCGAACGCCCAGCCCGGCGAATCGATGGCCAGCGCCTCGATGGTGCCATCTTCCGCACGGCCTATGACCTCAAGGCCCTCCCCGAGCTGATCGACGCATTGGTGGTGATAGCAGGACGCCGTAATGGGACCCGCCGCAAACCCGGGCACCTCACGTTCGACGACGACGTCATGGACCACGTGCCGGTGATGCGCGTCCATGTGCTGCACCAGGGTGCCGCCGCGTGCGACGTTGAGGATGTGTAGCCCACGGCAGACGGCGAGCGTCGGAATGCCGCCATCAAGAGAGTACGTCGCCAGGGAGATATCGGCCTCGTCCTGCAGCGCGTCGACGTCGTACACCTCGGGGTGGATGTCGGACTCGCCATACAGGCGCGGATCGATGTCCGCGCCACCGGCGAGCAGGACACCGTCGACCCCAGATAGGCGCGCTGGCCAATCCATGCCCTCCGGCCCGGGCGCCGGGAGCAGCGTGACGGGCTCAGCGCCGGCGAGCCAGAGTGACTCCAGCAGTGCCCGAGCGGACACCACCGCGGCGTAGCGCGTGGCCGAGGTGTGCTCGGCAAAGCGGCCCAGCAGAGCGATTCGGGGACGAGTCACTCCGGCAGGGTAGTGCGGTCGATGACATGCTGACGACATGAATCAGCAGGAGTTAGAGAGCAACGAGCGACAGATCAGCACCCTCCTCGGCGCCTGGGCGGTGGGCAGCGTGATCAAGGGCTCGGCGATTGCCCTGCTCGGTCGGCGTACCGGACGCAGGCAGTGGGTGCGCTTCGGCCGGCAAACCGCCATGTGGGGTGCCATCGATGGCCTCATCGCCGGTGCCGGCACCCTCAGCCGATCGCGCCGGGGTGAACTCTCCGATGAGGAGGTTCAGACCCAGCGCCGTCGCCTGCAGCTCATGCTCATCGCGAACGCCGCCGCGGATGTCCTCTACATCGCCGGGGGCGCGCACGTGGCCTTCCACGCCAAGCCCGCCCGCGTCGATCTCGGCGGGCAGGTGATCCCCGAGCGGACATCGTTCCGGATGGGGCGCGGCGACGGCGTGGCGATCATCATCCAGGGGGCTTTCCTCCTCGCCCTCGATGCGACGTACGCGCGGAAGCTCTCTACCTAGGCCATGGAATATGGCGAGGGTGGGGGATGAGGGGGAAACCTCTGGCGGTGCGGAGGAAAATCCGTTAGGGTCCGAACAATCTCCAAAGGGCTCCGCCGTGACCACTGCCCTGGGAAGGATCCACCCATGAACGACGTCCTCGAGGTCGCCGGCGTCCACGTCGACCCGCGCCACTGGATCGGCGGCGAGCGGGTGGGCTCGGCCGAGACCTTCACCAACCTCTCCCCCATCGACGGCGCCGTCCTCGGCGAGATCTCCCGTGGTGGCGCCGCCGAGGTTGATGCCGCTGTGGCAGCCGCGCGTACGGCGTTCCCGGGGTGGGCGCGCCTCGGACCCAAGGGACGCGGCGAGATCCTGCACCGCATCGCGGACCTCGTGGAGGCTCGCGTCGAAGAGTTCGCCCAACTCGAGACACGCGACAACGGCTCGCTGCTGCGCTCGCATCGGCGCGGTGTCATGCCACGCGTCGCGTTGAACATCCGCTTCTTCGCCGACTACGCCATCAACGACCTGTCGCATCCGGACTTCGAGACGCGCGGTCACACGAACGTCGTCTCCTGGGATCCGGCGGGCGTCGCCGGCATCATCACGCCGTGGAACGCACCGCTCATGCTCGCGACCTGGCGCATCGGTCCTGCTCTCGCCGCAGGCGACACCGTCGTGCTCAAGCCACCGGAGTGGGCGCCGCTCACCGCGAGCCTCTTCGCCGACATCACCGCTGAAGCCGGCCTGCCGCCCGGTGTCTTCAATGTCGTGCAGGGCCTCGGCATTGAGGCCGGTGCCGCCCTTGCGAGCCATCCGGGTGTCGCACGCCTGTCCTTCACCGGATCGGTGCCAACCGCCAAGGCCGTGGCTCGTGCCGCCGCCGAAAACCTCACCCCGCTCTCCTTCGAACTCGGTGGGAAGTCACCGACGATCGTCATGGACGATGCTGACCTCGGTCTGGCTGCCGAACTCGCGGCCGAGCAGTACGACAACGCCGGACAGGTGTGCCTGGCAGGTACGCGGCTGCTGGTGCACGAGTCCATCGCCGCGGAATTCGCCGAGCGACTGGCGGAGAAGGTTCGCGACATCCGGCAGGGCGACCCGCGCGACGAGGCGACCGACCTCGGCCCCCAGATCCATCCGGCGCACCTCGAACGCATCGAGGGCTTCGTCGAGCGCGCCCGCCGGGACGGCGCCCAGGTCGCCTTCGGCGGCGAGCGCATCGAGCCGGTGGGCGGCGGCTTCTACTTCGCTCCGACCCTCATCACCGGCGCGGCAGCCGGCTCGGAGATCTTGACCCAGGAGGTCTTCGGTCCCGTGCTCACGATGCAGACCTTCAACAGCGAGGACGAAGCGATCGCGCTGGCGAACAACACCGAATTCGGCTTGGCCGCAACCCTGGTCTGCGGTGACCGTGCCCGTGCCGAACGCATCAGCGAGCACCTGGTCGCCGGCACCATTTGGGTGAACTGCTTCTTCGTGCGCGACCTGCGTGCCCCCTTCGGTGGCTCCCGCAAGTCCGGCATTGGCCGCGAGGGTGGCGTGTGGTCGTTCGACTTCTACGCTGATGTGAAGAACACCGTCTTCTCCCCGAACGGCTGGAGGTAGTCATGGGAGAGGTTGTCGCCGCGGCACTGCTGTCTCACGTGCCCACCATCATGCTGCCCAAGGACGTGCGGTTCGAACTCAATGAGGGCAAAGAGATCTCGATCGTCACCGGCCTGGAGCGCCTGCGCAAGGAGAAGTTCGAGACCCTCGACTACGACACCGTCATCGTGCTGGATTCGCACTGGTTCACCACGGTGGAGTTCGTCGTCACCTCCCACGCCCGTCGCGCGGGCCTCTTCACCGCCGAGGAGTTGCCCCGCGGCATGTGCCGCATCCCCTTCGAGTGGCGCGGCGACCCTGAGCTCGCCGAGGCGATCGCTGCACGCGGTGAGCCCAACGGCACGTGGATCACCGCGATCGACGACGAGTACCTCCCGTTGTACTACCCCTCGCTCAACCTGTGGAGCTATCTCGGCAAGGGCCTCGACAAGCGGTGGATCTCCATGAGCGTGTGTCAGACCGGCGAGACCGATGACTTCCTGCGCGCGGGCCGCGCCATCGGCCAGGCGGTCGCCGAGATGGACCGCAAGGTGATCATCATCGCCACCGGCTCGCTCTCGCACACCTTCTACAAGCTCAAGGAACTGCGCAAGCATGAGTCGAGCGATCCCTCGCACATCATCAGCCAGAAGGCGCGCGACATGGATCACGAGCGCCTGGCGTGGTTCGCCGAGGGCCGACACGACCTCGTGCTCGAGACCATGCCGGAGTTCCTCACCGTGCGGCCCGAGGCCATGTTCGCCCACTACCTGATGATGGCCGGAGCGATGGGTGAGGCCGACTTCATCGCCCCCGGCGCGCAGTACAGCGACTACGAGAACGCCATCGGTACCAGCCAGGTGCACGTCTGGTTCGACCGACCCGAGTCCGGCTGGACGCGAGGGCGCGAAAGCGCCCAGAAGGCGAGTACCTGATGGCCGAGTTCCGCCGCATTCTCCTCGACGGCTACCCGTGCGAGGTACGCCGCGAAGGTGACCTCCTCGTCGCCGGCGACGGCCGCGCCATCGCCATCGAGGACGCTGCGCACCTGCCCCCGGTCGAGCCCACCAAGATCATCGCGGTGCATCTGAACTACGCCAGCCGCACCAACGAGTTCATGACGAAGTTGCCCGCGGCCCCGACGTACTTCCACAAGCCCATCACCGCCCTGAACTCGCACAAGGCCGGAGTCGTGCGCCCGGCCGGCTGCAAGTGGCTGAACTACGAGGGCGAGATCGTCATCGTCATCGGTCGTACTTGCCGCAACATCTCGCCTGAGCAAGCCGCGGACTACATCGCCGGCTACACCATCGGCAACGACTACGGCCTGCACGACTTCCGCGACACGGATGCCGGCTCGATGCTGCGCGTCAAGGGTTCGGACACACTCGCGCCGGTCGGTCCGGGCGTCGTCACCGACTGGGACTTCCGCGACAAGGCCATCCGCACTCTCGTCAATGGGGAGGTGAAGCAGGACTCCACCACCGCCGAGATGGAGTGGGACATGCATTACCTCGTCGCCGACATCGCGCGCACGATCACGCTCGTGCCGGGGGATCTGCTCTTCTCCGGCACCCCGGCCAACTCCCGGCCCGTGCAGCCCGGCGATGTCGTCGAGGTCGAGGTCGAGGGCCTCGGCAAGCTCACCAACCACATCGTCGAGGGCCCCACACCCATACGCACCGACTGCGGTGCCCAGCCGACCGAGAGCGAGGAGGTCATCTCGACCGCCCTCGGTGGCGACTGGGAGTTCCGCGGAATCCGCACGCCAAGCAAGCATCTCTACCCTTCGACCATTGAGGAGAAGTAAGTGAAGATCACCGTCGACATGGACAAGTGCCAGCACTATGGCCAGTGCACCTTTGAGGCACCGACTGTCTTCGCCCTCAATGACGACGGCAAGCTCGAATATCAGGGCGAGGTCGACGACGCGCTTGCTGATCAGGTGGAGTCGGCCGCCGATGTCTGCCCGATGCAGGCCATCGAGATCTCGGCCTGATGAGTCACGTCGTCGTTGTCGGAGCCGGACTCGGCGGATTGCGGGCGGCGGAGTCGCTGCGCGCCCAGGGTTTTGACGTCACGGTCATCGGCGAAGAGCCCTACCTGCCCTACAACCGCCCACCACTATCCAAGGAGTCGCTCAAGGGCGGCGTCGAGGTGGAGGGCCTGTACTTCCGGCGCAAGCACGAGGACATCGACTGGCGCCTCGGTGCCGCCGTTACCGGCTGCTCGCTCGCCTCGCGGGTGGTCGAGGTCGATGATGCGGCGTACACCTTCGACGGACTCGTCATCGCCAGCGGCATCCGACCTCGTCACCTGCCCGTGGCCGGCCCGCAGCCCCCGGTGCTGCGCACCGTCGATGACGCACTGCGGCTGCGCGAACGACTGACGCCGGGAGCGTCGCTGCTGGTCATCGGCGCAGGCTTCATCGGCTGTGAAGTGGCGGCCACCGCTCGCCAACTCGGCTGCGAGGTCACCGTGACGGCGTACGACGCCCAGCCGATGATGCGACCGCTCGGTGAACATCTGGGCGCGGCGATGCGCGAACATCACGAGGCTCACGGAGTCCAGTTCCATCTCGGTGTAGGAGTGGCGGAGTTCCATGCGGACGGCGCGACGCTCGCCGATGGCACCCGGCTCACAGCCGACGTCGCTATCGAGGCGGTGGGCAGCGTGCCGAACGTCGAATGGCTGCACGGCAACAACCTCGACCTTGCCGACGGTGTCCTCACCGACAATCTGATGCGCGTCCTTGGCACCGATGTGCCCGTCGTCGCGGTCGGCGACATCGCGCGCTTCCCCAATCCCCGCTTCGACGACGTGCCGCGACGCATCGAGCACTGGAATCTGCCCACCGAGACCGGCAAGCGCGCGGGTCAGACCCTCGGCGCGCTGCTGAACGGTGAGGAGCCGACCGGTGACTTCCGGCCGATGCCGGCGTTCTGGAGCGATCAGTACGACATCGGCCTGCAGTCCTACGGCCTGCCCGGCATCGGCGAGGCGACGCTGGTGGATGGGGAATGGAGCGGCGACTGCATCGTGGAGTACCTGCGCGACGGCGAGGTCGTCGGCGTCGTCGGCGTCAACCGCACCAAGGACCTCATGGACTACCGCAAGTCCATCGGCGCTTCATGACGGTGTCGGCGTGAAGCTCGAGCGCGAACGCGCACTGGATCACACCCGGGATCTCGTCGCGGCGGCGTGGGCGGAGTTCGACCAGGCACGTGACGTCGAGCCACCGGTGTCCCCTGAGTTGCTCGCCACGCTCGACCTGCCCTTGCCGGAGTGGGGAATCGACGTCGTCGCGGCACTCGACGAAGCCGCCGAGGCGCTCGACCAGTCGCTGGCGCAGGCGCGTCCGCGCTACCTCGCCTACATCGGCTCGTCCGGGCTGGAGATCGGAGCGCTGGCCGACCTTCTCGCCCACTCCTACGACCCCAATCTCGCGCTGCACGCTGGCGCCGCCACGCTCATCGAGGCGCAGGCGCTGAGGTGGACGGCGGAGTTCGTCGGCTTCCCCATGGCGGGTGGATCCTTCACGTCGGGTGGCACGGTCAGCAACGTCACCGCGCTCGCGGCCGCACGCGAGCGCGTCTTCCCCGCATCGCGGCAGAGCGGTGAGACCCCCGGTGCGACCGTCTACTGCTCCTCGGACGCGCACTACTCGATCGTCCGCGCGATCGAGTTGCTCGGTATCGGCTCGGACAATCTCCGCGCCGTGCCGATCGACGAGCACCGTCGCATGCGTCCCGGTGCACTAGCGGAGATGGTCGAGGCCGACGCAGCCGGCGGGCGGACGCCGATGGCTGTCGTGGGTACGGCGGGGACCACGCTCACGGGTGCGATCGACCCGCTCGACGCCATCGCCGATATCTGCGCCGAGCACGGCATCTGGATGCATGTCGACGGCGCGTACGGCCTACCTGCTGCATCGGTGATCCCCGAGCGGTTCCGAGGGCTCGAGCGTGCGGACTCGGTCACCGTCGATGCGCACAAGTGGATGTTCGTGCCCAAGGCGTGCGGCGTCGTCATGGTGCGCGATGAGTCGGCTCTCGCAGCGGCCTTCGGCCACGAGACGTCGTACATCCCCGGCACCCGCAATGCCGTTGACGTGACCCTGGAGTACTCCCGGCCGCTGCGTGCACTCAAGCTCTGGCTCGCCTTCCGGGTGCACGGCGCGAAGAAGTTCCGGGAGACGATCGCACGAAACATCGAGTTTGCCCAGTGCCTGCACGACATGGCCGCAGAGCGCGGCTGGGAGGTCGGCCCCGCTCCGGATCTCTCGATCACGCTCATGCGCAAGCCCGGCATCGACAACGCTGAACTAGTGAAGCAGTTGCAGGCAGATGGTCGCGTCTACATCTCCCACGCTGTCGTGGACGGCGAAACCTGGCTGCGACCGTGCTTCACCAACGTGCGCACGACCATGTCTGACGTCGACGTACTCATGCAGGTCGCCGACGAGGTCAGCCGCGCCTCTGGACTAGGTAGGTAGCGTCACAAGGCAACCGGTCAGCACGGCCCGGTCAACACCGCCATGTCAGCGCAACCCTGTGGTCCAGTCCTCCTGGAGGTTCCCGAGCACCACGAGGGCACTGCCGTAGAACAGGGACCAGGACTCAGCGGGGGCGTCAGCTGATGACGATCCGGCCATGTCCCACTGACCGATGTACACGTCGGACAAAGTGACACGGATGATCTCCGTGCGGTTCTCTGCACCGGCGAGGATCGCCGTTCGAATGCGTCCTCGCGTGTGGAACTTCTCCAGCATCCGAGTCGTGTGCTTGCCGGAGTTTGTCGTGACGAGGAGCGGTCGATGGTCGACCCGCGCGGCTGCTGAGGCGAAGGTCGTGTCCGAGTCGCCACCCCACGAGTAGGACAGGGTGTCAATCCAGTTGCGGTAGTCCGCCGCTGTCGCGTCACCGGGTATGTCGGTGACCTGTAGGTAGTACTTGATGGCCATCGCTCTCTCCTATCGCGTGGGGGTGATGGTGAAGAGGGCGCTGCCCTCGGTGCGGGTAGTGGCCGGGACCTGCTCGGCGACGTAGGCGCCCGAGAGTCCCGCGAATCGACCGGTGCCTCCGACGATGGCGTAGGTGCCCTTGCTCAGGCCCCGGCCCAGGCCGATGAGCATGCCGTCGTCGAAGGTGAACAGGTGCAGATGAGCACCGCCACCGAGCGGCACCGAGCGGAAGGTCCCGGTGCCACTGGACGCGGCGACGGTGCCTTCCGTGTGAGTGGCGGCATCGCGATCAGGCGTTCGTCCCGGCGCACCGGCGCGGACCATCCGCCAGTCCGAGCCCTGCCAGATCCAGGCGCCGTCCCGCGCCTCATCGGCCCGGGCGACCCCGGAGGCCATGGTGGCAGCGCCGACGCCAGCCGCCGCAGTCGCGACGCCCGTGACGAAGGCACGCCTGCTCACTCCTGTGGAGTTCATCTCACCCATCTCATCTCCCGCCATACTTCATAACGCTCCTGGAAGAGCGTGCAATGTAGGTGAAGGCGTCCTTCGCCTTGGCCACCCCTCCGGAGGTCGCCACCTCAATATTCACCGTGCCGGATATCTGCTCCGAGTTCGCCCCTCGTGGGGCGGTCACCACCAACGTCCCCGTGGAATCCATGAAGAATCCAGCCAGTCGGCCGCCGAAGCGGACGTAGCGCAGGTTCTCGAAGTTCTGGCCGGTGATGCGCACGAAGCTGCCCGCGACGCCCTGCTTCGGCGTGACCGCGGTGATCTTCGGCCGCGGACCAGCCAGCTCCCCGGGGTCGTAACCATCGCCACCATCCGGCGGGATTCGACCAGGCACCTGAAGGACGATCTCGGCAGCCCCGCTGCGCCCGTCGCCATTCACCGCATAGACCCGTAGGGTGTAGGTCTGCCCCTTGATCAGTTTGCGCAGGATGATCGCAGCGTTCTGGAGTTCCAACTCCAAAATGATCTCGCCATCTCGCTCCACCTCGGCGGCATAGGTCAGGGGCTGCTGGCCCGCCGGCTGCTCCACGACGGCCCACGACACGTTGGTGCGGTAGGTCTTGCCTCGCCGCTTCCACTCCGCCTGCACCAGGCCGGTCGGCGCGTCCGGGACGGCGGTCGGTGACACCGCTGATATCGCGGGCGCCGGCGCCGCCGAGTGCGCCGGGGCCGCCGCGCTGATCAGGGTCACGGCCACGACGCCGGCGAGCGCCGCTCCCAGCCTGTTGCGCAACCTCATCGTCCTCGTGTCCATCAGTTCACGTCCTCACGTGCCCAGGTGAGTTAACTCGTCCACTCTCGTGAACTCCATGTTGGGCTCGAGGTACCTGTTCCTTCCCTGGAGTGGAGTGCAAGTGCCTCCACTCACGATGTCTCCGCCGTTCCACAATTGCCGCAGGCAGTTGCGCAACGCCAACTGACCCCAGTAGTTGGGGTGGAACGACTCGTTCTTCTCCGTGGCGCTGAAGTTGGAAATGTCGATGTCCTTCATCCACTCGGACTTGTCCGGAGCGTTCCGCTTCCTCCAGGACTTGACGCCGCCGCGGTCTTCGGCGTTGTAGGACTCCACCCGCTTGACTGCCTTGTTGCACAGTTCATGACCACGGAACGCCTGGGAAGTATCCATCTGGACCAGGCGCAGACGTTGATCGAAGTAGGCCCTGGCCTCCAACGCAGCCTCGGCCACCGTCGCGTTGACCGTGGGCAGCACCGAATTGACGGCCCAGTCGGCATCCACATCGCGGAAGCCGCACCCGCCGAGTTGCTGGCGATAGGCCAGGGCATCGTCGGCGTATCGCATCTGGTCGGAGGTCGCGATGGGCTGGGGATAGAAGTTCTGGACGAGGGTCCACTCGCTCTCGTCATAGCCTGCGTCGCGCATGGCCCAGACGATCTCCTGGATAGCGCCCTTTACCTCGGCGCGGACCTTGTCCTGCCATTCCTCGGAGATGTAATGGGCGAGTCGTTCATCCTCGCTGCACCGACTGAAGCCGAGGTACCCCGTCACGCAATTGGTGACAATGTCGGAGAAGTAGAAGTTGTTGCCCCCGATCGACAGCACCACCATCTCGACCCGATGTGTCCGGGCGAACCTCGCCAGCATCTCTGCCTGACCGATGGCTTCTTGGCCCTCGAACGTCAGGTCAACATTCGGGAAGGTCTTGCGGTCGATTCCAGGCTTCCACTTCTCGGGGTCTTCTCCGCTGGTGCTGGTGCTGACCCTGCTGTCGTACGCCGATGCGGTGATGGCGCCGCTGCAGGCGAAGTTCATCGACTTGGCGACCGTGATGTGGATGAGGGCTGCTCGCGAACGATGGCAGCCGGCGATCTCCTCGCCACTGGCGTAGTCGTAGTACGCCCGCTCACCGGTATCGGTGCCCTTGCGGAGGTTGGGGTAGAGGTCGGAGTTGCCAGCCCAGCGACCGCCCTCCCCCGAGATGAAGGAGTCGCCCAGCGACACCACCCAGGGTGAATCGGACTGGTAGGTGCGCGTGTCCGCCGTCGTCACGGTGACAGCAGCAGGCGTGCCCCAGGCGTCACCCACGATGCTGTCGATGCCCACGTTGCACTCCGCCGGGCTCCCGGTCGGTTGGACATAGATCGTGTAGGTCCGGCCGGGCCAAAGACCTGAGACCGTGGCGGCAGTCTTGTCAGTCGTCAGCACGACGAACTTCTGCGGGCGCCAGTCGGCGGTGTAGGCGATCCGGTACTCCTGGAACAGACCGGAGTCAGCAGGGGGCTCCCACGTCATCTTCACGGTCGTTCGGTTCCGCTTGGTCACCTCAGACACCTTGGTGAGATTCCGCACGGGCAAGGCGTCGTCATCCCAGCAGTCGTTGAGTTCCTCGAAGCCATCACGGGCGGTATCCGCACTTGCCCCGCCGGCGAAGCCGCTGAAACCACCCACGAGCACGATCATCGCGAGCAGCAGCCACAGACTTCGCGGTCGTCGCCGCGTCACAGGCCGTCCCGTCATCATCGTTCCCACGTCAGATACTCACGATGTCCTGGTGCACCAAGCGCTCGCCAGTAGCGTCGGCCTTCTGACTGGCTGAGAGGCTTGCCGTGGGGGTGGCCAGACCGTCCGTGCGCATGAGCTCGAACTGCTCGAAGACGATGCGGTAGCGCCCGCGGGGACGGCTGCCCGGCACGGTCAGTCGTCCGGTCCACGTAGCCTGGCCGCTGGCGTTGATGCGGCCGTTGAGCGTCACGCGGCGCACTTCGGACCAGGCGGCGGAGAGGGCCGGATTCGCCTTGGGGCCGGTTGGGCCGTCGTACTGCTCCAAGATAGCCACCGCCTTGCCGGGCCCGGCACCGAGTTCGTTGCTGATGTACGAGCGGCCGGAGAGTGTGACGCTGGCGGTCTGCTTGGCGCCACTGCCATTGATGGCGACGGTGGCAGTGCGGTCTGGCTCGAGTTGGACCACGTCCACCAGCGCAACCGGCGACAGATTGAGTTCACCGACGCTGGAGGGCTGATAGCGGGCGAGAGCCAGTCGTACGAAGGGTCGGTAGGCGTCAGCCGCCTCGATGTTGATGTCGACGAAGTACATGTCGCGCTCTTCATCGAATCCGCTGATGGCGCCCGCAGCGTTGCTGCTGCCGACCCGGTAGCGCACGAGGTCGACCTCAGCGTCCATCTCCGCGAGGCGCACGTTGCGTGCCACGAGCCGGGAGTCGAAGTGCTGCTGCTTGGGGAACTGGCGGCTCCCCCCGGGGAGCTGACCGCCGGTCGTGATGGAGTCCATCGCCCACTGCGTGACCAGGGCGTCCCGAGCGTCATTTCGACCCTCGCGCGAGTTCGCCGGCTGGAGCACGATCGCGAGTTCCTCGCCAATGCCCGAACTGAACCACGGCCGAGCGAGGTAGACGCGCAACCAGCCCCCACCACGGCGGCTCGTGCGGTCGCTGCCAAGGGGACCCGACCAGGTGAACGCCGGCATGATCCACTCGGCCTGCGGCGCGAGCGGGCGCGCGGCGCTCGGCACCGTCACCTTGCCGCGGCGCAGGTTGCCGCGCACGGAGGAGTCGCTGCTTGCCTTCGTGATCGGCCCTGGGATGAAGGAGATGGACATCACGGCATTGGTGGGGATGGGCTGCTCGGCCCCCGCCACCACGCTGAGGACCCCCTCTTCGGGGTCCACCGCGAAGGCCGAGTCGGGCGCCGTGGTCGACACCGGCTGGAAGTCGCTGTCGAACGTCGTGTAGCTGACCCGGACACTTCCGGGGACGACAGGCTTACCACCGTTGAGAGTCACGCTGCTGGTCGACGCTGTCGCTGTCTTTGTCGTCCGGAAGTACTCAGCGAAGCGGGACTTGCCTTCGGCGGTGAGAGTCACCTGCTGACGCGTCGTATCGCCGAAGGCCGCGCGTACAGAAAGACCGTCGACCCGCTGCTCCCCACCACCCGGAGCCGGATCCGGGATTGCGACGGTGCCGAGGACCCCCATGTCCGCGTTGACGGCCACGTAGGGGAGCCCACTGCCCGGCCCATTGTCGACGGCGTACGTGCGCGCGCCGACGATGTCGACCGACTCGGTCGAGGGCGCATCCACGGTGAGTGAGCCCCTCAACTCGGTAGCGGTCTCTCCCGCCGAGCGACGCGAGACCCACCGCTTGCCCAGTGGAGTGCGGACGAACTCCGGCGGCGTCACCGGTCGCTGAACTGCGTGGACGACCACGAGAGTGCGGTCGGGGGTCAACTGCCAGTAGGCACCCTTGCGTGCCTTTGCCGCATCGGCGAAGCGCTGAATTCGACGCCACAGGTCCATGAGTTGCAAGCCGTCGCCGGTCAGCGAGTGAGATAGGCGAACATGTGCCACACGACCGGGCTCGAGGTCGACGAAGATCTTGTCCCGGGTCACCCGTGCGGAGTTGCGTCGAGCTGCACGGGCTTCGATGCTCGCCACCTGCACGGTGGGCCAGTCACCGGAGTAGGCGGCCGAAAGTTCCCGATCGTAATTCGCGCCGGGCTTGGGCAAGCCGCGTGCCAGGAGGCCATGTGCCAGCGGGTCAGGCAGGTAGGGAACGGCCCCGGGGTCCGACGGGACGAAGACGACGTTGTCGACACCCGCCGGCTCGGTGGCAATGGACTCGTTCTCTCGGCGCGCGATCGTGGCATACATACCGGCCTGCGGGCGGCCGGAAGCATCGTCGAAGACACCGTGCGTCAGACAGAAGAAGGCCGCACTTCGCGGCGGCGCGATCCAGCGCTTGGTGCTCTTGCGATGGGCGCTGGCCTCATTGCCGGTGCGCAGCACCATGACATCGACGGACTCCGACCACTCCGGTCTGGCCGCGAGATAGAGATCCGGTGAGTTGACGGGATCGTGGCGCAGGTAGGGGAAGGTGAGGATCGATCCGCCGGTGGCGTCAGGCTCGATCGAGTTGCCGCCGAGGTCGACCCAGCGCATCCGCGCCTGGTAGTCGGACTTCGAGAAGCGCAGCGCCGGCAGTCTCGCGCCCCCGGCGGGGGCCTCGTAGTCGATGGTGCCGTGCATGCTCGCGATGAGGTCCGACGCCTCAGCCGCCGTCGTATCGGGACTTGGCCGGTCCTCGGCATCCAAGGACTTGCCCGGCAGGGGCAGTGACAGGCTCCACCCGTCCCATTGCGCCAGCGCCTCACGGATTCGGATCTTGGTCGGCACGCCGTCGAGTTCATCCTCGGGATTGGCCGTCGCTGCGGTCTCGCTCCAGCCCTCATCGTCGCCGAGCTCAACCTTCGCCTGCGGGGAGGTTCCGCTGTACGGCGTCAGGATTCCGCGGCGTCGATGCAGGCTATGCCACTCGCGTTCGCCAGCACGGCGTACGTCGACGCGATAACCCATGAGGACGTCTTCGGCATCGAGGAAGAGATCGTCGCCCGTGGCTGCGGCCGCGCTCAGCTCCGTCGCGGCCGCCATGCGATCCTTCCACCGACGCGCTTCGTCTGGACGCGCGAACTCGACGCCCGCGGAGTGCCGAGCCGGGAGCCCACGGCGCTTCGGCGTCCCGAAGGTCTCGCGGCCCTGGGTCCAAAGGCGCGCCGTCCCCGTGGCGTCCACGGATGTGCCAATCGCTTCAGACTCCAGTGTGCTGGTGATCACCACTGCCGAAGTCAGGTCGACAAAGCCTGTGTCATCCAAGTCGCCCGAGCGAGGCCTCGGGCGGAAGTAGGACTCGCCGAGGGTGGTGCGCACGCGCGGGAAGGCGGTCGTGATGTCGAGGCCGACCGCATCGGGGTTGTATGGCGGGGGCCAGTCAACCATCGCGTAGACCCGCGGAGTGCCGGTGTTGTTCCGGATGCGTGTGATCGGGATACGCAGATCCACCAGCAGGCCCAGGCGGCGCAGCAGGTTGGGATGCGACTGAAGAAGCGAGATGACCTGGTGGAAATCCATGTCGGGCCACTGAGGCTTGTACGGCTCGCTGGCTCGCGCGCTGGGCGCCAGCATCTCGTTGAGCATGACCAGCGAGCGAGCCGTGCCCTCGGCACCGGCTCCAGGCGTGGTCAGCACGCCGTTGGTCGCCAAGACTTGCTCGATCTGGTTGGTGAAGCGCTGTCGACGATCCTCATCGACGACGAATCCATCGAGGGGCAGCTTGGTGTAGTCCGCCGTGGTGCCATCGCTGCGAGTGACCAACGACTCCAGGAGTGGTCGCTGCTCCCCCGACTGCCGGGCTACCGTCACCTGCAACTGGTCAAGGTCAGAGTTCAGGCGCGCCGCCGGGTAGGACACGATTGGCGAATCCGCGGGATTGCGGAAGACGAACGGGTCCACGGGCATGTCTTCAGGGAACAGCGTGGCAAAGAGCTCGGGGTCGGGATCGTCGGAGATCCGCTCCGCGTCGAGGTAGTCCTCCTGTCGATCATCAACCGTCCACCGCAATGTCAGTTGCCATTCGATGGCACGCACGATGCGCGCCCACTCACCACCGCGGAAGTCGCGATAGCGGGATAGCGGGAGACGGCGCGGGTTGCCTTCTTCGCCGCCGAGTTGCGGCGAGATGAGCACCGAGGCGTAGAGCGAGTTCTTGTCTCGCGACGTCGGGAGCGCAGTGAAGAGAATCGTCTCGAGGATCATCCGAACGCTCCACAGAAGTCGGCCCAGGCACGGTCGTCCCAGGCATCAGCGAAGGTGGCCACGGGGACCTCGCCGCCGCTGCGCGCGGAGACCGCGGCGCGGCCGGCAGGACCCTCGAGGTAGGTGGCATTGATGGTCCGCTGGGCTTCGAAGTTGACCGTCTTGGAGAAGAACGCGACGCTCACGCGCACGGTGACGCGGGCTACTCCGTGCAACTTGACGTAGGCCGGCAGTTCAGCGGGGATCAGCACCGACAGGCCGATGTAGACGTCGATGCTGGCACTCGCGATGCCCAGCACGTCGACGTTGCCGTTGAGGCTGGCGAACGCGGTGAGGGCAAGGCCCTCCTCGACACCGCCGACCGGAGGATCGAGTGCGCCGATAGCGAAGGTGAATCCTGCGCGTACGCTCACGCCGCCGCTGGCCACTCCGCCGAAATTGACCTTCGCCTCGGCCGCGACGAAACCAGTGATGCTCAAGCGCTCGATCCCGGTCAGTCCGAGTGCTTGATCGAGATAGCCACCGCCACCGAGTCCGGTGATCGTGAGCGTGAACGGATCCTCGGGGTAGGACATCAGGAAGCCGAAGCGAACCGGCTCAGAGTCGAAGGGGATGTCCACGACCCCGCCGACCCCGATGCCGGAGATCGCGAAGGCACCCAGCGCGATAGGCGGCAGATCGATCGCGAAGCCCGCCTCAATGCCACCGGAGTCGACGTTGATGATGAGCAGGTCGCCGAAGGGCAGGTAGGAGGCGAGCGTGCGCAGAAGAGTCAGCAGCCCGCTGAAGTCGACCTCGCGGACCTGAACGTCGACGTCGGGGCTGCGGCCGCTACCGGCGGTGAAGACGATGCGCTCGACATCGACGCGCACGAACTCCAGGTTGTCGATCGGCACGAGCGTGACGATGAAGTCGCTGAGTTCGCCGCGCACCTTCCACGTTGCCGAGCCCTGCACCGTGGGGACGATGGTCTGCAGGTCAAGGAGCAGACGGGCGCGGTCGACGTCGAGAAGCGGAATGCTCTCCATGACCCGCGAACCGTCTTCCAACGGCAGCGAGTTGTCGATCGACATCGACATTCTGGTGACAGAGCGCTCGCTATCGAGACCCGTGTTCTCGAACGTCGAATCGATCTTCAGCGCCATCGGAGTCGGCTTGCCGTCCGCGCCGACTCCCGGGTAGGGGTTCGGGATGAGATCGGCCAGGGTGACGCCGCCGAGGATCTCGAATGCCTTGAACGCCTCGCCGGGGGTGACGCGACCATCCGCAGCCAAGGAGCGGATGGACTGCACATCGCCGTAGATGTTCCCGAGCGTGCGGCTGAGACCGGCGACGGTCATCTTGCCGCCGGTGACCCCGCCAGCCTTGGCCGGATCCATGAGGAAATCGTTGACCGCATCCTCGGCCGCCTGGAGATAGACCTGGCCGACATTGCGCGCCTCGTCGAGGGCGTTCTCGAGGTACTCGCGCGGATAGTTGAGTGCGGCGGTGACGGTCTCCTCGACGAGGCGTGCGGTGTCCTCGAGGAAGACCTGCGCCTCCTTGATGATGGGAAAGTTGTTGGGGTGGTACTCCTCAAGAAGATCCTCGATGTCGCCCCGGATGAGCTGCAGTTCATCGTCGACCCGGTTGGCAATCCCGAAGACAATCTCCTTGGTTGCCTGAACGGTCTGGGCCGAGACAAGGGCTTCGGAGAGCACTTCGCCGTCGTCGGTACTCACCGAGTTGGCGAGATTCTCCGCGTAGGCAATCGCGGCTCCGCCGAACTCCGCCACCTTGTCTGAGTAAGGGACGGTGTCGTCGTAGTAGCCACGAAGCTGGGCCGCGCCATCCTCGGTGAAGTTCGGGTCGGTGAGGTCATCGATGCCGAATCGACCATCCACGCCGCGCCGCTGACTCGGTCGCGTCGAACGAGCATCGGACACCTTGGCCTGCGCAAAGAGCATCGGCTGACTGAAGGGGATCTCATTGCCATCGGGATCAATGCCGACGAGGTCGAACTGGAAGGCCACTGAGCCGTTGCGCGTGGCGACCTTGGGTGTGTACACCTTCATCCCGGACCAGTCACCGCCCATGGGCGTGAGGTTGCGGGGAAGGGCCAACGGCGGCGTCTGCACCGTCTTGCATGTGACGTAGCTGAAGAGCGCCGCTCGCCTCCCGGCATCGGTGGCGGTCGAGGTGCTCCCGAGGTCGAGCTCAGGTTCTGTCACCACGATGCTGGTGCGCTTTTCCCAGAAGGCCCGGATGCGTCCGCGCGAATCGGCGCGGAAGACGCGTACGCCCTCCTCGACCTGCGCGGCCTTGAAGCCCCAGGGATAGAGGAATCCGCGGCGCACGACCTTGGCGTAGGTGTCACGTCCCTGCCAGATGCGCTGCTGCCACGCCGTCATCGTCGAGACGCCGGGCTCATCCCACGAGCCCTCGGCAACGAGTTGCCCCCCGAGCGGGGAGAGCGCGACGCGGGCCTTGATCGCCGCCGCCGGACCGCCCACCTGGTTGGCGCCGGTTCGCGTCGTCAGCCGGACGATGTCGGCCCGGTCTCGCGGGGTCGGGATCATCGTCCAGGGGTGTCCGTTGAGACCCTCCGCGACGTCCGCGTTGGGGTCACTCAGCAGCAGCGACGCCCCAGGGTCGCGCAAGCCCACACCGCGCAACGTTCGGTACTCCGCGTCCTCGGTCTGATCCTCGCCCGGCAGCATCGAGCCCAGTCGTGCGTGGAAGATCTCGGTGCGGCCGGAGTTGGTCTTGGCACTGCGCTGCTCAGTCCACGAGCTCACTCTGTTAGGCGAGAGATACAGCCACCAGGGCATCTCCAGACGGGTGACCATGCCACTCAACGGCTTCGTCACCGGGAGGTTGGCCGGCAGGACCTCGCCGTCGAGGTAGCGCCCGATCTCGCTGAGATAAGGATCGCGGTCGGCCCAGGCCAACAGGCCGGCCAAGGTGAGGGACACCGGAGCGTCGACGACGAAACTCAGCTGGCTGTCGCCGGCCAGTCGCGCAGGGACGGCACTGGCGCTGGGCGTCTGACCCGCAGCGAAGGCCTGCTCGGTGACCGCCTGAGGGCCAAAGTTCACGATGAGCAGGCCGTTGGCGCCGTTCGGAGTCACCCGCCCGGTGGCCTTGTTGACGGTCATATTGAACGGCGTGATCGTCAAGCGCAGCATGTCCTCGCGTCGGCGCACCGTGATCGTGGGCATCGGCTCGCCGTCCCGGGCAGTCATGGCACGGGCCGTCGAGGGCATGGCGATGACGAGTGCGCCCGCGGCCAGGCCGCCAAGGAAGCCGCGCCGGCTCACGTCTGTACGCAGGACTAGTTCGCCGCCCATTGCACTCCCTCGCTTAGGGACGCCACCACATTCAGGTCACCGCCACTATGGACGGCCTCGAGGGCAGATTAGGGAGGAAAACCGGCTATGTCCCGCTCAGCAGCAAAATGGGGTACTAGACCCCCCACGCGGGCTATGTGGGCGAAAAGTCCCGATAGTTCCTTCTCTTCAGCAGCCTTGCCCGGCAGGCGACGTGACGGTCTGAGCCGCTACATTCACGCGGTCAGTCTCAACCAAGGGAGAGTTGTGCGCCTTCGTGCGTGGTCGGCAGTCGCGGTCGTCTCGGCTGCGGGTGCCCTCGTCACCGCCACCGGCGCCTACGCGGGACCGCAGGCCATGCAGCGACCGGCGCCCGCCAACACCCCCACCCTGCCGAACGTCGTCATCATCTGGACCGACGACCAGGCACCCTCCCTCACGCAGAACATGAAGACCGTCGAGGCCCAGTTCATGGCCAAGGGCGTGACCTTCACCAACGCCCACTCCACCACCCCCACGTGCTGCCCCTCACGCGCGAGCCTGCTCACCGGCGGCCTCTCGCAGACCACGGGTATCTGGAGCAACTGGCTGCCCGACGGCGGCTGGGGACTCTTCCACGACCTCGGCTGGGAGGACCGCACGATCGTGCAGCAGTTCGATGCTGCGGGCTATCACACGGCGTACGTCGGCAAGTACCTCAACGGCTACGGCCTGGCGGCGACGCGCACGTCCGTGACCGGGGACCGCGACTACGTCCCGCCAGGCTGGGACTCCTGGCACGCCTTCGCCAAGCCTTCCCCTGGCGTGGACGGCCGGCACCAGGGCTACTACGACTACTGGCTCATGGATCGCGAGGGTCAGGGCGAGGAGCCGACGTACTCCTACTTCGGCACGAGCTCAGCGGACTACTCCACCGACGTGCTCTCGGCGCGCGCCGTCGAGGTCGTCGAGACCACGCCCAGCGATAAGCCGCTGTTCATGATCAGCACGGTCTTCGCGCCGCACAAGCCATACACCGTCCCGTTGCGGCACTCCAACACCTGGAACCGGGTGAAGGTCACGCTGCCGGAAGGCATCGGCGACACCACAGGCAAACCATCCTGGGTGCAGGACCGCCAAAAGATCGGACCGGCCGATGCCAAGTACCTGATCAAACAGCAGTCACTCACTCTGCTCTCGGCCGATGAGGGCATCGCCGACCTGCTCGATGCACTTGAGGCGACCGGGCGCCTGTCGAACACTTTGATCGTCTTCGCCTCGGACAACGGACTCACCCTCGGTCAGTTCAATCTGCTGGGGGCCAAGAACTTCCCCTATGCCTCGCCGATTCCACTCGTGATGCGCTGGGATGATGCACCAGCGGGAAGCGTCCTCGCACAACCAGGGACATCGGACGAGCGACTCGTCGCCCTCCCCGACATCGCAGCGACCGCACTCGATGCGGCGAGCCTTGAACCGACGTCGCCGATCGACGGGCAGTCACTGCTCAACGGCAATAAGTCACGTCGGTCACTCATCCTGTCTGCAGCCGCAAACCGTCCCGCAGATGAGGGCAACGCCGTCATGCCGCCGTACTGTGCGCGTCGGACCAAGAGCTGGCTCTACGTGCGCTACTCGACCGGGTTCGAAGAGTTGTACGCCGTACGTATCGATCCGGGATTGCTGGTCAATGTGGCCGACGTCAAGGCCCGCGCCAAGACAGTGCGCCTGCAGCGCAAGGCAACCCAGAAGGCTTGCTCCCCCGCGCCGCCCGGCTTCAGTTGGCAGGCCGCGGGCTGAGCCAGTTCCCGATTTCCCGACCGTTGTTGGGATCTTGACCGCCTCAAAACCCCAACAAATGTCGGGAATCTGAGGCCTCGGCAGCCCGGAGCCGGCGGAACGCGTCCCGGCTACCTGAACCGCCGAGGGACCCCCCTGGCAAAGGGCACCCCCCGGAGCGATACGGACAAAGGGAGCCGTACTATTCGAAGCGCAGGCCGGAGTGCTGTCGTCCCCCCCGTCGATGGCCCCGGCCTGCCCCTATGTCTGGTCACCCGTCCCGGCGCCCCCGCGCGGTTTGTCACCTAAAACCCGGGTTATCGGCGCCGAATTCGGTCTGCCATCAGGGTTCTCGGTGACAAAGGCGTGGTGGGGTCCGGGGATGGGCTCCCCTGGGCAACACTGCCGCGCGCAAGGGGCCTCCCCTGAGGATTCCAGCAGTTAGTCTCGGGGCATGGCCCTGCTCCGCCCCGCCTGGCTCACCCGCTGGTCGACCGATACCGCCGCCCAGGCGGGAGTCCTCGGCGCGGCCTGGAGCGTGGCCGGTTCCCTATCCCGGGGACTGCTCCCGCGCAGCCCGGCCGACCAGGCCGTGGCCACCGGGGTCACCGCCGCCATCCACTACCAGCTCACCGCCACCACGTGGAGCTCCCTCGAGGCCCTCGCCTCCGTTCCCGGCACGCGGCCCGGCACCACCGCCCGAGTCATCGTGGCGAGTGGCGCCATCGTCGGCGGCTACGCCACCGCCTTCATCACCGCTCGCTCGACCGCGGACAACCCGGCAGCGGCCGTCGCCTACGCCACCGGTCGCCAGGTCGCCTTCGCCGGCATCGCCGGGGGCGCTGCCTCACTGTGGGACGACGTACTCCATCGGCGCCTGCACCTTCGCCCCGGACTCGACACCACGTTGCTCCCCAACGTCTTGACCGGTGCCGCGATCGCGGCGGGCAATGTCTACTTCTCCGTACGCCGCGCCCACAAGTACGGCGTCGTCAATCCCGATAACCACCGCGTCACCGGCATCAACGCCCGGTCACTGCTCACCGCCACCGGAGTGGGCGTGGCGAGCGCTGTCGGCCTGACGACCCTGGTCGTCGGCGAACAACTGTCGGCCCGCGGCCTTGAGCGGCTGATGAGCAAGGTCATCCGACGCGATCCCGGTGCGGCTGGATCCTTCCTCGCGCACGCGGCGATCCTCGCGGGCATGACGGTGATCGGTGGCGCCGCACTCAAGCGTGTCACCGATCGGCTCGAGCACTCCGACGACATCATCGAGCCGGCGTATCCCGAACCCCCGAGCAACCCGCATGTGAGTTCCGGGCCCAACAGCGACATGCCGTTTGATTCCATCGGCAAGGAGGGCCGCCGCTTCGTCGCCATGGCGTTGACACACGATCAGATCACCGCGGTCATGGGTGAGACCGCCGTCGACCCGGTCCGCGTGGTGTGCGGCTACGAGTCTTCGCCGGATCTCAAGGAACGCGCGCGCCTCGGCCTGGCAGACCTCGAAGCCTGCGGTGGATTCGAGCGTTCCATCATCTGCGTGGCCAGCCCCACCGGCGTCGGCTACGTCAACTACACGATCACCGAGGCACTCGAATACCTCACGCGCGGCAACTGCGCGACCATCGTGCCGCAGTACGCCCTGGTCCCGAGCGCGCTGGCGATGACCAAGACCCTCGACGGCGTCATGCTCACGCGTTACGTGCTCGAGGGCATCCAGGAGCGCCTGGCCAGCATCCCCGCCGAACGCCGTCCCCGCGTCGTCCTCATGGGCGAGAGCCTCGGCGCCAATGTGGCACTCGATGTCTCGACGGTGCCGGGCCATTTCACCGGCATCCCTGCTTTGGAACACCTCGGCGTTTCCGGCGGCTGCTACTTCGGCGTCCCCTTCCGCACCGAATTCTGGCGACGCTGGCGCGACAACCCCGACGCCATGGATCCCGAGCACGAACTCCTTCTCGTCGCCGAGCCGAGCCAGGCGCCACCGCTGCCTCCGGGCCAGATGCGTCACCTCATGGTCGTTCACGACGATGACCCGGTGAACAAGTACGGCTACAGCATGGTGCTGCAGCCGCCGTGGTGGATGGGACCGCCCGCGTCTCGGCCGCCGATGGTGCCGCGGGAGACCCGCTGGCGCCCAATCACCAGTTTCGTCATCGCCACCGTCGACCTGAAGAACGGCATGAATTCCAAACCCGGCCAGTTCGTCCGCCGCGGACACGACTACCGCATCGAGGCACGGCTCACGCTGCAGCGCGCGTACGGACTTGACTGCACGGATGCGCAGGCCGATGCCATCGAGACGGCACTGCGCAACAACGAGACTGAGTGGGCCGCGCGCCGCATGATCGCCCGCAAGATGGACGGTGCCCGCAAGTCCATCCAGGCGACGCTCGCCAAGTGGGGATCACCGCAGATCGACGTCGCCGACATCGATCCCGGCGCGGTCAACGGGCATGAGGAGACGCCACTCGAGCGCTTCGGCCGGATCTCCGCACCTCCCGGCGCCTGAGCTTTTTCGGTCCTACAGGGCTACCCGGTGGCACCGTGCAACCGGATGACGCCTAGCGTCATGGGTATGCGCGCATTTCCTGCAGCCCTCGCGGCCAGTTCCCTCATCGGTGGGTACGCCGTTGCCCGCTCGACCAAGAAGCGTCAACTCGGCGGCGCTGTGCTGGCGGTCGGTGCGGGCGCCTGCACCGTGCTGTGGTGGCAGCAGGCCGGCCCGGTCAAAGCGGTGTCTGCACTCACGGTGATGATCGGCGCCTTCGGGGCCAGCCATCCGCTCGCCAAGCAGGTCGGCGCCTGGCCGTCTGTGATCGGTGTCGCGGCCACCACCGCGGTGACTACGTTCATGCTCACCAGCGCCAAGGACTGATCGATGGACCTGCGTCGCCGCAGATTCGAAGGTGAAGCGCGCATTCGCGCCGTCCTGTGAATCCTCCCAGAATGGCCCCTGGCCGGCGGGCATCCCGGGCGGGTCTGCGACACACTGACACCGATGCTGAAGCGGACATTCGGGACTATGTCTGCTCTGGCCATCGTGGCTGGAGCGAGTGTGGGCCTTGCGCTGCCCTCCCAAGCGGCGCAGCCCGTCGGCGACCCCGCAGACTCCCGCCCGGCGGCAACGGATCGGATCATCGTGGGGACGGTCCCGGTGCGGTCCGCCCGCGCGGCAACTCTTACGGCAGCGGTCGCCCGCACCGCGGAGTCAGCCGCGGCCGCGTTAGGCCTTGATACTCCGGCGACCGTGGTCTCCCAGGTCACGCGCAACACCACCGTGGTGGCGGTCGATCCGAATCTCACCCAGAGCGAGTACGACGCCTTGCTCGCCGAGATCGCCGATGACCCCAAAGTGGCCTACGTCGAGCCAGACATCAAGGTCTATCCGACGGCGGTCACGCTGCCTAACGATCCGTACCTGAACAGCCCCTATAACCAGTGGGGCTTCTGGCAGGGGGCGGGCTCCGGGGATGGCGGCTTCAGTTCACGAGCGCCGGCTGCCTGGCCTGTCTCGACCGGCTCCGGCGTCGTCGTTGGCGTCATCGATACGGGTATCAACGCTCACCCCGACCTCGATGCCAACGTCGTCGCCGGGTACGACTTCATCGGTGACGTCGACGTGGCCAATGACGGGGACGGTCGGGACTCAGATCCCTCAGACCCGGGTGACTGGATTACCTTTTCCGAATCCGTCGGCTCCACCTTTTCCGGTTGCCGCGTACAGAGTTCCTCGTGGCACGGCACCCACGTGGCCGGAACGATCGGCGCCATCACCAACAACGGCACCGGGGTCGCAGCGGTCGCCCCGGACGTCAAGATCCAGCCACTACGCGTCCTCGGCAAGTGCGGTGGCTACACCTCCGACATCGCGGTGGCCATCCGCTGGGGGTCGGGAGGATCGGTCAGCGGCCTTCCGGCTAACACCACCCCCTCCGACGTCTTGAATCTGTCGCTGGGGGGAAGCGGATCTTGTGAGACGACGATGCAAAGTGCCATTGATGTCGCCGTGGCCAATGGCACGACGGTCGTCGTGGCCGCGGGCAACAGCAACACGAACGCTTCGAGTGCCACGCCAGCCAACTGCAACAACGTCATCACCGTCGCCTCTCACACGAGCGCGGGACAACGATCCTCCTTCTCCAACTATGGGGCCGTCGTCGAGATCTCTGGACCCGGGTCGGGCATCTGGTCAACCCTCAACAGCGGCTCCACCGTGCCGGCATCGGCCAGCTACGCCTCCTACAGCGGTACCTCAATGGCAACTCCTCACGTGGCCGGTGTTGCGGCCCTGCTCATGGCAGCAGACCCAACTCTGACTCCTGCCGAGGTTTCGGCGAACCTACGAGCCACCGCCCAGCCCTTCGCGGCCGGCTCGAGTTGTATCGGTCTGTGTGGCGCCGGATACGTCGATGCGCAGGCTGCCGTAGCTGCACTCAGCGTTCAGCCACCCACAAGTCTTGCCGTCACCCCCGACTACGAAGCGCTTGACGTCTCCTGGTCAGCTCCAGCATCCGGTGCATCTCCCACTCACTACGACATTGGTCTGTCCGATGACACCGGGGCGACATGGAGCGACGATTCGACGACCTCCACGTCCTACTCGTTCGCGGGCCTCGATCCCACGGAGGACTACCTCGTCCGAATTCGATCCGGGACCGGCGACGACTCCACTGCCTGGGTGACGAGCGCAGCCACAAGCCCGCTGGCTCCGACCACTTCACAGGCCGTCACCAACTTCGCGATCGTCGTTGACGACTCCGCGCTGCAGGTGGGTTGGACGGCGCCGACCAACACCGGTGGACGCCCGATCCTGGAATACGAGGTTGCCTACTCCACCGATGACTCGACCTGGATCAGCGACGACACCACCGCGACGACCAGCACGACGGTCAGCGGCCTGACGAACGGCACGCCGTACAAGGTGCGCGTGACGCCCGTCAATGCCCTCGGCGCTGGCACCTCCGCAACCACCGAGTGGGCGACGCCGAGGACGCCTGCGGTGCCGAGTGCACCAACAGCACTAGCTGTGAGCGCCGGCAACGGTTCCCTCAGCGTGAGTTGGTCGGCCCCGTCCGACGACGGCGGTCGCTCAATCGCCTCTTACCAGTACGAGACCTCGACGGACGACAGCACCTGGACCACCTATCCGACCGAGTCCGGCACGTCGGTCACGATTTCAGGACTGGCCAATGGCACGACGTACTCGGTGCGAGTGGCTGCCACGAACGCCATCGGCACGGGAGCGTGGGCCACCGGATCTGACACCCCGGTGGCTCCGTCCGCACCGGCTCCCGCCCCCGCACCCGCACCGGCCCCTGCACCACCACCCGCTCCGGTGATCGAGGTGCCTAGCGCACCTATCCTGGTCGGCACCGAATCGGGTGACGGCACCGTAAGCGCCATGTGGCTCGCCTCGGACGACACCGGCGGGGAGGCGCCGAGTGAGTTCACCGTGGAACTCCAAGGCAGCGACGGCACCAGGACGCGGAGCACGTCTGAGACTTCGATCGAGTTCGCCGACCTGGTCAATGGCGCCGCCTACCGCCTCCGTGTCGCCGCCAGCAATTCTGCGGGCCCCGGTGACTTCAGCGAGTGGAGCCGAGACCTCGTTCCAATCGGTCCGGCGTCAGCACCGACCACCTTCATTGGTCGATCTGGCGACAGCAGCGTGTCACTGGAGTGGAGCGCCTCAGACGACAGCGGCGGAGCACCCATTGAGATGTACGTCGTCCAGTGGGAGGTGAACGGTTCGGCCGTCGCGGTTGCGACGCAAACGCGAGCGCTGTCCATTGATGCGCTCACCAACGGTCAGTCGTACAGCTTCCGTGTCGCCGCGCAAACGTCCTACGGACCAGGTGAGTGGTCGCGGCCGATCACTCTGACGCCGCGAGCCGAGCCGGTCACCGAGCCGCTGGAGGTGACCCTGACCAATAAGAAGCGTCGCGTGTACGTTCGTTGGCAGGAATCCGCCGTGGGAGAGTCCACGCGGTACGTCGTCCAGGTGTCTATCAACGACAAGCGGTTCCGCTTCAAGAAGTCCTCGACAAACCTCCGGACT
>JAURFD010000017.1 GCA_030827125.1 Candidatus Nanopelagicales bacterium | reverse complement strand
CGAATTTGTCGAATGTGCTTGACCCGGCTAGTGATGTGCGTCACCCTCATCGATCATTAGGGGCCGTACGAGGCGAGGCGGCCCCCTGACGGGAAGGTTCCCCATGGCCGATCTCCAACCGGCTCCCCAAGAGACTCCTGACACTTCACTGAGCAAGGGACGCATGGGCGTCCTCGGCATCGTGTTCTTCGTGGTGGCCGCCGCTGCACCGCTGGTTGGCATGACGGGAGCTGTTCCCGTGGCCTCCGTCCTCGGCAACGGAGCCGGCGTGCCCGGTGCCTATCTGCTGGTCGGCGTCATCCTGCTGCTGTTCAGCGTGGGCTACGCGGCTATGAGCCAGCACGTGACCAATGCGGGCGCGTTCTTTGCCTACGTGGGCCGTGGACTCGGCATCAACGTGGGTGTGGGCTCGGCGTTCACATCCTTGATGGCCTACCTGACAATCCAACTCGCGATCTACGGCTTCTTCGGCGCCGTCATGGGGGCCGAATTGGCTCAGTTCGGGATCGCCTTGCCGTGGTGGGCGTGGATTCTCTTCGCGTGGGTCGCCGTATTGATCCTGTCTGTGCTCTCGGTCGACATCGGCGCCAAATTGCTCGGCGTGCTGCTCACGCTGGAGTTGCTCTCTCTGGTCATCGTGGCGATCGCCGTATTCGTCAAGGGTGGCCCGGAAGGCATCGACCTGGGTGCTTCGTTTGCGCCGAACGCCGTGCTAGCTGGAGGCATCGGTGGCACTGCCGGTATCGCTCTGGCCTTTGCCTTCGCGTCCTACATCGGATTCGAGGCCACTGCCATCTACGGCGAGGAGTCACGCGAACCGAAGAAGACTGTGCCGCGCGCGACCTACACCGCCATCATCTTGATCGGCCTGCTCTTCGCGTTCGTGACCTTCGCCATGGTCACGGCATTGGGCTCGACGCAGGTCATCGATCAGATCCTTGAGCGCAGTTCCGTCGACGGCGAACCGCTCGTCGACCCGGCGGCCGTCTTGTTCTCGATCGCCGCCGAGTACGTGGGTGACTGGATGGCAACCGTGATGAGTTGGCTGGTCCTGACCTCGCTGTTTGCCGGTCTGCTTGCATTCCAGAACTCCGCAGCCCGCTACTTCTTTGCCATGGGTCGCTCCGGCGTCTTCAGTCAGCGGCTCGATCACACGAACCGCTTTGGCGCACCGGGCAACGGATCTCTCACGGTGTCGGCCATCACGTTCATCGTCGTGGTGCTCTTCGTGGTCTTTGACCTCGATCCGGTCCTGAACTTGTTCTACTGGTCATCGGCGATCGCGGTTCTTGCGATCGTCATCGTGGAGATCCTTGTCAGTATCGCGGTGGTCGCTTACTTCCGGCGTACGAAGGAGGACACGCGCATCTGGCACACGATGATTGCGCCGATCCTTGCGGCGATCGGGTTGGCGCTCGGTGCCTACCTGCTCATGAGCCGCTTCGCCATCTTCGCCGGCACAGCCGCCGACGGCAGCGATCCCACGGTTCAGGCCTGGGCGCTCAACCCGCTGGGCTGGTTCTTGGTGCTGCTGCCGTTCATTGTCTTCGGTATCGGCATTGCGGTAGGTGCCCTACGCCGTCGCACCGAGAACGTCGATGCGATTGCCGACCTGGTGAGCTAGCCCTTGCTCGACCAGGTTCAGATCACCAACGAGCAAGACGAGCAGCGCCGACGGGACTTCCCCGTCGGCGCTGCCGTCACGTTGGCCGACCTTGAGGATGCTGGTCGCGAGCACGTGCTCGATGACCTGCGAGAGCGTGAGCCGGTCACGTGGCTGCCCGCGATCGGCGGGTGGCTGGTGACCGCACGTGAACCGGCACGACAGGTCCTGCTGCCCAAGTCCGGTGCCACCGTCGAGGCCGAGCAGAACATGGTGCGAGCTTCTCTGGGCCGGATGATGCTCACGGTCGATGGGGCCGAGCACGAGCGATATCGTCAGCCCTTCGAGGCGCCGTTCCGGGCCCGTGAGGCTGAGCGACTCTTCGGTGAGTCCATCCGGTCGTACGCGCGAGAGTTGATCTCGCGAATCTCCGGTGAGGTTGAGTTGACCGAGGCCTTCGCCGCTCCCTTCGCGGTTGGCGTCGCCGCGCAGGTCATCGGTCTACCCCTTGATGACATTGAGCGTGTCGATGGCTTCTATGCCGTGTTCGCTGCCGCAATGGAATACACCGGTGATCCCGAGCCGGTACGCCGTGCCGATGCTGCGCGTGCGGAGCTCACCGAACTGCTGTTGCAGGGACTCTCGCGGTCGAAGGTCGTTGAGGACTCGGACCTGTCGCCGGAGGAGATCGCCGCGCAATTGCGCGTGGTGATGTTCGGTGCCATCGAAACAATCCAGGCGTCGGTGTTAACGACGCTGATGCTGCTCCATCAACATCCGGATGCGATGGCCCAGGTGCGAGCCGAGCCCGCACTTCTCGTCGGTGCCGTTGATGAGGCGATCAGGTGGATGCCCCCGGTGGCCTTCATGGAGCGGTGGACTCAGGAGCCGCTGACGCTGGCCGGCGTGGAGATCGACGCACGCGAGTTCGTCGGCGTTTCGGTGATCGCGGCCAACCGTGACCCGGCCGTATTCAGCGACCCGCTGAGCTATGACATTCATCGGCCGAATTCCCGGCACGGTTTGAGTTTTTCCTCTGGCGAACATCACTGCCTCGGCGTACATCTTGCCCGGATGCAGACCGTAATCGCGGTGGAGGAGATGCTCACCGCGTGGCCGACGATGGACCTGGTGACGTTCACCCCGCCGAGCGGCTTTGCATTTCGCCGGCCGACCAACGTGATTGTGCGGATCAACTCGCGCTGACCAAGCGCGGTTGCGTGCGCACGATGAGGTGACAGCAAGGCGCATCTCAGATGCGTGCGACGATCCACTCAGCCATCGCCAGACTTGAGGTCCAGGCCGGCGATACCGCGTTGAGCACATGCGTGGACCGCTCTCCGCCTCGGACGACGAAGTCCATCTCGAGTTTGCCGGTCGGCACGTGAAGTAGTTGAGCGCGCACTCCTGGTCGACCGCGCTCGCGGAAGTCCTGCGGCCGCACGCTTGGTACCAGCGCTGCCGCTTGATTGACCAGGTAGCGCCGTGAATACTTCGGCAACTCGGTGCGCACCAAGCCGGGCACGTCGTGGTGCGGACTGCGGGCGAACCGCGGATACAGACCAGCGATCTGTGCGCTCTCCCGTGCGTTGAAGCCGCCGAGCCCGCCGTAGTCTTCGCGCCACAGCGAGGGAATCGCGGTCGGACCGACCTTGGCACGTCCGTGCACTGTCACGGTGAGGTGGACGCCGAGGAAGGGGTTGCGTGGATCGGGCACGGGATAAACGTGGCGCTGTAGTCGTCCGGCCGGCCACGAGGAATACCAGTACAGACCCTTGAAGGGCAGCATCCGGTAGTCCTCCCCGACGCCGAACCAGTGGGCCACCGTGTCGGCGTAGAGCCCGGCGGCATTGATGATGTGCCCGGTGTTGAACGTCTCGGTGGGCGTGCGCACCCACCCCGGACCCGCGGCCACCGCTGGCATGCCCAGCAGCACCTGACCGCCCCGCTCTGCCACGCGATCGGCTAGGGCGTGCACCACCGCGGCGGGATCAGCGACTGCGGTCGAGGGTGACCACAGGGCGCGCCCATGGGTCCGCGCTAGCGGCTCGAGTTCGCGCAATCCCGCTTCATCGATCATCTCCAGCGGAACGCCGTTCGCGATGCCGCGCGCGTAAAGGTCATCGAGACGGGGAAGTTGCTCGGCCGAGGTGGTCACGACGACCTTGCCGGTATCGCGAACGTCCACTCCACGCTCATCGCAGAAGGCACGGAGCATCTGGTTGCCACGCCGCGTGAGCTGGGCCTTGAGTGAGTCCGGGGCGTAGTAGAAGCCCGCGTGCAGCACACCGGAGTTGCGACCGGAGGCATGGGCCGCGAGGTGAGGCTCCTTGTCCAGCACCGTCACGGCCGACCCCGGATGCCGGGCCAGCCAGGCGTCGGCGAGGGCCAGGCCCACGACGCCACCACCGATCACGATGACGTCGGAGGCGGCCACGCGCCGACCCTAGCGGCAGGCGTGACCGTGCGCCTTTGGCACCAACCGGGGCAGTACATGGCATGTGGGTCCTTGGTGCGCGGCATGGCTACCACTAGTGCGCACCATCCCCGCGGACTAGGTGGACTTCTTGGTGCTCCAGCAGGTGATGGCGGTCCAGCCGGCGACCCATTCGGCCTCACTGGGGCCGTACCAGAAGTACTTGTTGGACCCCACGGTCTTCTCGCAGAACTTCCACGCCTTCTTTTGCAGACCAGCGCTGCCGGGATAGGGGCGTCCAGCCATCGTCGTCATGGGCTTGCGTGAGACCAGCGTGCCCGTGCCGTAGTCCGTCGTAAAAGTGAGGGCTTTGCTGCGGCCGGGTGATCCAGCGATTGAGTTGGACACTGCCACCAGACGGGGTTTGGTGCGCATCGCCGTGTAGGACTTCGGCACCGAGCCGGCCGCGCAACTCACCCAGTGGTTGCCCGCCTTCCACTCCTTGCTGTTGGGAGTGAACCAGAAGGCCCACGTGCGTGTGCCCTGCCCCGCGGTTGTGGGCTGCTCAACGCCGGCGTACTCATTGACGGCCACCTGGCAGCGGGCATCGACAAACAGATGCAGGTCGCGACTCTTGGGGCCCTTGACAGCGACATCGGCTGGGACGTCGAGATTGGCGGCGATCTCGATTGTGTGCGGTGTCGTGCACTCGACGGACGCGCCCTTGAACATCGAGTTGTTGGCCTGCTTGTACGTCGCATTCCAGCATGCGCCGATCGCGGGGGGATCGATGATCGAGGGCGGTGCGGCCGAGGCGAGCGATGGTGACAGCACGGCGACCGGAGTGGCCGCGGCAATGAGTGCCGTGGACAGGGCGAGGGCGGTACGACGGACAACGGGCATAGCTCACTCCATTAGATCGACAACTCGTTCATCGTCCTCAGCACGCGAACGACCTCGGGCACCTCGTGAACGCGGTAAACACCGACACCTCCGAGACGGGCAAGCACGGTGAAGAAGGGCTCACCGACGCGGTAGCGGTCCTCGAAGAAGTCGAAGCCGTGCGGCATGAGTTGACAGATGGGGACACCCAACTCCCGCAGGCGGAACGAGTGGAGCAGGGTCTGGCCCTGGTGACGCTGTTTCACCGGCTGCGACACGTGCGGCCCGTAGTAGAAGCCCAGGCCCGGGTCGATGGCCATCGAGGTCACGCCGAGTTCGCGCGCCCGCGCAACGCGATCGGCGAAGTACTCGAGTAGTTGCGGGATCGGATCATCCTGCAAGGTGTAGGACGCCCCGTCACGCGCGTGCTCACCGGGGAGGAAGCACAAGATCACCGCGGCGCCCGCGGCGGCCACCTGCTCGAGAATCGCGTCGCCCGGATCGCGGCTGGTCATGTTGACCATGCATGCCCCGGCTGCGAGGCAGGCGGCGACGACGTTGGCGTCGTAGGACTCGACCGAGACCGGGATGCCCTCGCTCGACAGTTGCTCGATCACCGGAACCAGTTGTGCGATTTGCGAAGCGCTGTCCACGCGGGCCGCGTCACCGCGGCTGGATTCAGCACCGATGTCGATGACGTGCGCGCCTTCGGCGAATTGCACACGTGCCTTGCGGATCGCCGATTCGCGCGTCAGTGCGACGCTCTCGCGGTAGGTGGAGTCGCGGGACAAATTCACCACGCCCATGACGACCGGGTTGGTGTCGGTATCGAAGGACTGGCCCTGGAGCGTGAACGGTGCGATGGGCTTGTCGATAAGCCCGGGATACCGCTGCTGTAGGGCAACGAGCGCGGCCGCGGACAGCATGTTGTCAGGCTAGCCGGAACCGTCGCGTGACGCCGGGGACACCCGCGTGACAACCATGCGTGCGGTCGGGTATCTTCATCCCCACAACTGAATACCTCATCCAGAGGGGCAGAGGGATACGGCCCGATGAAGCCCCGGCAACCTGCCGCGATCGTCTTGCATCCGCAAGGCCCGACGCGGAGTGGTGCCACCTCCGTCTCCTGCACGGTGCAGGAGAAAGATGAGCGAGAGGCCTTGCGATGGAACCCTGTATGCGCCACTGACTTGATGCGCTGTCGGCATGCCCGATAGCCCGAGATCAGTGGGATTTCATTGACTTCCCGCGGCATTGACCGCGAACCCATATTCCCTGCGTCGGCAGACGCGAATGTCGTCCTGCTGCGCCCCTTCACATACGTCGAAAGGAACCACCATGTCCGTCAACACCTCTACCGAAGCCGCCACGTTGCTCAACGATGTCGATATCGAAGCCGTGGGCAATCTCATTCAGGCGGTTTCCACCGATTCCAGCAAGAGCGCAACGACGTGGCGCGCACGCGTCACCTGGCTCGGCGCCTTCCGCAGTGAGGCAAAGGTGCGCTCATTCGATCCCATTCCCTCCGACGAGCCGGCCGCACTCGGTGGCACTGACTCGGCTCCCAACCCGGTGGAGCAGGTGCTCGCGGCTCTGGGCAATTGCCTGGCCGTGGGGTACGCCGCCAATGCCACGGCGCGCGGAATCGAGATTGACGAACTCAGCATCGACATCTCCGGCAACCTCGATCTGCACACCTTCCTCGGACTGCGCCCCGGTGGGCACGCCGGATTCGATGACATCGCGGTGGATGTGAAGTTGCAGAGCAGCGCTACGTCGGCCGAACTGGCGGAGTTGCACGAGCATGTTCTGCAGACCTCACCGGTGGGGCACACCTTGCGTTCAACTATCCCTGTGGAAACCACCATCACCTTCGCCTGACACTCCCTGTTGAGTGGCGAGTTGTTGACGGATTTCGGCCGATAAACAGTCAACAACTCGCCACTCACGGGCAGTTAGCTGGTGCGTACAACTCACGAAGCCCGGCGATGTCGCCCTTCTGCGGGGTCAGCGGTGATACGCCCCCAGTGTGGATCGGGAACATCAATTCGCGGTCGTTGGTGACATGGCCGAGGCCAAGCGTGTGTCCGACCTCGTGATTGAGCAGTGCGCCTCGACCGTCCACACCGTCACCAGGGGTCTTGGCCCACCGACTGGTGGTTGACAGCGTCAGGCTGCCGCCACTGAGGATGCCGGCGTACCCCGAAGCCCCACCCCAGCCATCGGCCTGACCGGAGAGATTCGCCCAGTCGATAACGATGTCCCCTGGACCTTCCTTCACGCGCACGAAGGTCAGTCCGGTCAGTCGCTCGTAGAGATCGAAGGTCCTGGTGAGGTCCTCGATCATCTGCCTATCGCCGCCGCGAGGAGCTTGAGCGTCGTTGTAGGTCCACGTGATCGTTGAGCAGCGCTCCCAATGGGCGGGTTCGCTCATCAGGGGTGCCCAACCCTTACTCACACGGAACGTCGTGCGCGCGGTCTTGCCATCGCCGCGCACGAGGACGGTGTAGGTACCGGACTTCGAGAGCGTCGAAGTTGGGATCGCGAGGTTGATGCGTGACTTAGACGTCTTCTTGGTCCACACCGTCTTGGTGCCGCGCTTCACTCGGATCGTTGACTTGCCACCGGTCGTCCCCGCGGTGACACGGGCCTCTTTGGCGTCGTCGGCATCCGGGAAAACCCAGCCTGGGGTGACGATGACGGTGCCGCTCGCAGCCCGGATCGTCGTCGTCGCGACCACGGAAGATTCTCCTGGAAAGTCCCACGTGCCATCGATGACGGGCGAGCACTGCAGGGCTATGTCGACGGAGATATTCCCCGTGGTCGGTACGTCGTCGACGGGAAGATCGAAGGCGAGGTTAACCGGCTCGACGCGTGTCTCTCCAGCGATGATGGGGGAACGGTCTGGTGAACTGAGCCGACCGCCGAGTCGAATGGCTCCTCGCATGACAGTGAGTTCGAGTCCGTGGCAGACCGCGTTGGCCGTGGCATTGATGTCGAGGGTTCCGGCGACTCGAATGTCGAGAGGTGTGCCGGGGGCGTAGCGTGCGGGCGTGGTGCGAAGGCTCGCATTCGCCGTGATGCCGACGTCGGAGAGTGATCGGCCATCGTTCGCCCGCGTCAAACCTGTTGCAGTCAGTCTCGATGGAGTTGCTCCGGACACTTCTGCCGTTGCACTGTGGGATGGCGCATGCTCCGGCGACGCCGTAGCGGTGGTCGGGATCGTTCCCAGCGATCCGGTAGCGAAAACTAGCGCCCCGACGTAGACGGCGGTGCGCCGTCCGCGATGCAAGCACACACCCATGCCCGCCAGGTTAGGTCCGCTCCACCGCCGATACATCGTTGAGTGGCGAGTTGTTGACGGATTTTGGGCGAAAAGCAGTCAACAACTCGCCACTCAACGGGAGGGGGGAGGGGGAATCTCGCCGGACCCGCGGACGATGAGTTGGGTCCGGACGACGTGCTGACCATCAACCGGATGCTCATCGCCGGAGCAGTCGTCGCCGAGCGCGAGGCTCGCGGCGATCACGCCGATGCGGTAAGGGTCCTGCGCGACAACGGTGATGCCAGGCTGGAGTAGATCGGCAAGTTCGAAATCATCGAATCCGACCAGGGCCACTTGATCTGCGAGACTGCGCCGCTGCAGCACGCCAACAGCCGTCATCGTGATGATGTCCTGTGCGGTGAAGATGGCCGTGGGGGGCTCGGCGAGATCCAGCAGCGCGTTCACCTGCTCCGCGGCGCTGGATCGCGTTGCCCCCACGCGATGCACGAGGTGATCATCACCCGGGATGCCCGCAGATTTCATCGCCTCGACGTAGCCGGCGTAGCGCTCCTGGGAGGTGTAGATCGACGGGTCGCGGCCGACGTAGCCGATGCGCCGGTGCCCTTGATCGATGAGGTGCTGTACGCCGATACGTGTGCCCTGCCGGTTGTCGGTGATCACGGACGGCGTCATCGAGTCATTGACGGGCCGGTCGACGAGGACGACGGTGATGTCGGCGTCCCGCAGTGCCTCGAGGTGGGCGGCGTCGGCCTGCGACGGTGCCGTGATGAGGGCGTCGACCTGTCGAGCGAGGAAGTTGGCGGCGACATCGCGTTCGCGGGCGATATCAAGGTCCGTGCTGGAGGAGAACACTGCGACGCCACGGGCGCGCACGGTGTCCTCAACTCCGCGGAGCAGGGCTGCAAAGAACGGGTTGCCGGTGTCCTCGAGTAGGACGCCGACCGTGGCGGTTCTTCCGTCCGCCCTGCGAAGTGCTGTCGCCGCGGCATTGGGGCGGAATCCGATCTGCTCCGCGGCGGCGCGAACGCGCTCGGCGACGGGCGCTGAGACCCCCGGCTCCCCGTTAACCACCCGGGAGACGGTCTTGAAGCTGACCCCGGCGAGGGCAGCAACATCTCGAAGGGTGGGGCGCCGCCGGGTGGTGGCGGTCCCCTCAGGGGTGGATAACGAAGCCATAACGGAGCGGAGACCTTCGGGTTCTAGGGGTTGACGGGAGTGTGGCTAGGGCCATAGAAAGGCCTCACGACAACGTTGTCAAGGTTTCAGCCCCAGAACGATTGCGTAACGGGCAGTGCGCCCACCTTGCGCTTAGGGCTAGATCGCGACACCTTTCGTAGACCCCCGGGGTCACCCTGACCCCCATGGAAGAGGAGATTCTTCATGGCACGTGCATTTGGCGGCCGGCGCCTCGCCTTCGTGGCGTCCGCCGGTGTGCTGGCGCTCGGTCTTGCCGCCTGTGGCGGTTCGAGCGACAGCGGTTCGTCTGACAGCGCCTCGTCCGACAGCAGCAGCTCCGAGAGTTCCTCGGAGTCCTCGTCTGAGGCTCCTGCTGAGCCGGTCAAGGTGACCCTGATCACCAAGGACTCGACCAACCCGTTCTTCGTCGCCATGCAGGAAGGCGCGAAGGAGGCCGCAGCGGCCAACGGTGTTGAGATCACCATCGGCTCCGGCAAGGAGGAAGGTGACGACCAGGGCCAGATCGACCTTATCGAGCAGGCCATCGCCCGCGGCGACGCTGGCATCCTGATCACCCCGATGTCGGTCAACGTCAACGCCGCGATCGAGAAGGCCCGCGCCGCTGGCCTCTACGTCATCGCTCTTGACACCCCGACCGATCCGCCGGACGTGGTCGACATCACCTTCGCGACCGACAACTGCCTCGCTGGTGAGGCCATTGGTCAGTGGTCCGCTGGTTGGCTCAATGGCGAGAAGGCGACCATCGCCGAGCTCGTTATCTTCGACGATCGCGTTGTGTCGGTCGACTACTGCCGTGCCAATGGCTTCCTCACCGGTCTCGGTGTTGAGGTTCCCGACCTGGCCGACATGACCAGCCCCGCGAAGTCCGGCTCCTACACCACGGGCGCTGGTGGCGACTACGAGATCGTCTGCCTCGAGGCCACGGGTGCCAACGAGGAGGGTGGCCGCGCCGGCATGGAGAAGTGCCTCGCTGCCAACGGCGACATCAACGTCGTCTACACGATCAACGAGCCGACTGCCTTCGGTGCCGCTGAGGCCCTCAAGGCTGCTGGCAAGACGATCGGCGAGGACGTCATCATCGTCTCGGTCGACGGCGGTCTCGCCGGCGTCGAGGCTGTGAAGGCCGGCGACATCCAGGCCACCTCGCAGCAGTACCCGCTGCGTATGGCTTCGCTCGGCGTCGAGGCCATCGCCTCGATCGCCAACGGTGGTGCGGCTCCGCAGAACACCTCCGCGAACGGCGAGTTCTTCGACACCGGTGTCACCCTGTGCACCGACATGCCGATGGACACCGTGACATCTGCTCCGCAGGAGTCGGCGCAGTACTGCATCGACAACGCCTGGGGCTGATCCACGCACCGAGCGGTAATTAGTTGACAACGAGGTGGGGCGGCTTTCGCAAGAAGGCCGCCCCACTTCGCGTCTCCCGCTAGTCTTCCCCTACCCACACCGTCGGAGGTTCCTGTGAGCGAGACCGCCCGCACGACCGCTGCCGAGGAGTTCGCCAACAGCGCGACCCCGATGCAAAAGGTCCAGCACGCCCTGCACCGCTACCCGTGGCTCAGTCCACTTATCGTCCTCGTCGTCCTCATCGTGATCTTCGCGATTCTGGGATTCGGATTCGACGTCGGCTCCCTGGAGAACTTCGCCAAGCCGGCAACGATCTCACTGATGCTGCAGCAGACCGTCATCATCGGAACCTTGGCTGTCGCGCAGACGATCGTCATCCTCACGGCCGGCATCGACCTGAGCATCGGCGCCATCATGGTCTTCGGTCAGATGGTTATGGCCAACCTTGCGGTATCGGCCACGGCGTCGAATGTGACCTTCATGGCGGGTCAGAACCCGTATCTGGCGGTCATCATCGGTGTCGCAGTAGCGACCCTGGCCGGCGGCGTCAACGGCTTCTTGATCGTCAGATTCAATCTGCCGCCGTTCATCGTCACCCTGGGCACGCTGAGCATCTTCACGGCACTGACGCTGATCATCTTCAAGGCCCGCACCATCCAGGGTAAGGAGTTCGAAGGCGCCCAAGATGTCATGGGCATCATGGGCAAGGACTTCCAGATCGGGCCCTTCGGTTTCACCATCGGGCTGGTCGTGATGCTGATCGTGTACGTGGTCATGGCTTACGTCCTGCGCGGCACGGCGTGGGGCACGCATGTCTACGCCGTGGGTGACGATCCCACTGCCGCGGAGCTCTCCGGTATTAACGTCAAGCGGGTCCTGTTCAGTGTGTACCTGACGGCGGGCTTCATCATCGGCATCGCTGGCTGGATCACCATCGGCCGCCTCGGCTCAGCAAGCCCCAATGTCGCCCCAGAAATCAACCTCGAGACGATTACCGCGGTCGTCATCGGTGGAACCTCACTCTTTGGTGGACGCGGCCGACTGGTGGGAACCCTGATCGGTACGTTCATCATCATCATCCTTGACTTCGGCCTCTCACTGGCCGGTCTGGACCAGGCATACCGCGTCTTGGCCATCGGCGTCCTCGTGATCTCCGCCGTCGCCGTCGACCAGTGGATTCGGAAGGTGAAGATATGACCGTCGTGACCTCAGCGCAGCCGATCGTCCAGGGCAAGGACCTCAACAAGTCCTTCGGGCGCGTCATCGGATTGAACAACTGCCAGTTCGAGCTCTTCCCCGGCGAGGTTCTCGCGGTGGTAGGGGATAACGGCGCGGGCAAGTCCACGCTGATCAAGTGCATCTCCGGTGCCCATGAGGTCGACTCGGGCAAGATCTTCGTCAACAACCAAGAGGTGAGCTTCAAGTCCACGCACGACGCACGTAGTCACGGCGTCGAGACGGTCTATCAGACCCTGGCGGTGGCCCCGGCACTGGACATTTCCGAGAACCTCTACCTCGGTCGTGAGGTGCGCAAGAAGGGGATCCTCGGCAAAGTCTTCCGTAGCCTGGACAAGAAGCACATGCGCGAGGTGTCCACCAAGAGCCTCAGCGACCTTGGTGTCCTCACTGTGCAGAGCATCACCCAGACGGTCGAAACACTCTCCGGTGGTCAGCGTCAGGCGGTAGCCGTGGCGCGCGCAGGCACGTTCGGAAGCCAGGTGGTCATCCTCGATGAGCCCACCGCGGCACTGGGCGTCAATGAGTCCGCCCGCGTGCTCCAACTCATCAAGGACCTGCGTGACCGTGGCATGAGCATCATCTTGATCTCGCACAACATGCCGCAGGTCTTCGATGTCGCCGATCGCATCCACATTCAGCGACTTGGCCGCCGTGCCGCCGTCGTCACGCCGCAGAGCCACACAATGAACGACGTGGTCGCCATCATGACCGGCGCCATGACCGTTCCTGAAGAGGAGCAGCAGCTCGCGCCGGTCCGCTAGCGCGGACAGGGCCTACGCATACAGGGCGGGGCGGTCGGGAAGTTCAATCCTGACCGCCCCGTTTCCTATGGCGGCCACTGCAGCGTTCGCACTCAAGGTCGCAACGAGGCCATCCCAGGCGGTGGCCCCCGACGTCTTGCCTACGAGTGTTGCGTCGACCCATGCCTGCAGTTGCCGGCGGTAGGCATCCTCAAACCGCCCAAGCCACAACTCCGGCACGTCGTGCCCCACCTGTCGGGACGCCCGCCGCGTGATGTACGAGCCGTCACCCATGTCCAAGGTGCCATCGCTTGCGACGATCTCGCAGCGCACCTCATAGCCGTACCAGGCGTTCATGAAGACCTCGATCTCGACTAAGGCTCCGCCGCGTGTCGTGAGGATCACTAGGAGGGGGTCGAGCTGGCCGTCGGGCGTCCGTGGACCGGGCTCGCCGGTGACGACCTGCACGCTCGTGTACTCGTCGTCGAGGAGCCAGCGGTTGATGTCGAACTCGTGGATGGCCGAATTGGTCAGGGTGAGCGCGGTGTCCAGACCGTACGGGGCTGAGGTGTTCCGGTGAACGTTGTGGACCACAAGGGGACGACCGACCGAGGGAATGCCCTCCTTGAGGGCGACGTAGCCCGGGTCGAAGCGCCGCATGAAGCCGAGGGAGATGAGTCGGCGACCGAGGTCGACCTCGGCGGCCACGACGTTGGCCGCTTCTTCCGTCGTCGGCGCGAGGGGCTTCTCGCACAGGGTAGGTCGTTGGGCATCCAGGCACAGCATCGCCTGTTCAGGGTGCAGCCCATCGGGAGAGGCGATTACGACGGCGTCGCTCGAGGCAACGAGGTGCTCCACCGATGGGGCGAGTCGTGCCCCGATCTCATCGGCGAGATCGGTGGCGCGGGAAGTGTCCGCGTCGTAGAGCCACGCCACGTCGGCCCCGGACACCTCGCGGGCCAGGGATCGCGCATGAGCGGTTCCGATATTGCCCGTGCCAATGACCCCGATCTGCAATGCCTGCGTCATGCGTGCATTCAAGCAGGCGATTCATCGCCGTCAGCACGTACCATCGACAGCATGCGTTGGCGGATCGTGTGGATCGGTGCACTCTGCCTCAGCGCTTCGTTGACAGTCCTCGGCACCGTCCCGGCCACCGCTGCTCCGGCGCCCTCCGTCGATGCTGGGCCCCGTGCGGACGGCGATCAGGTCCTCACGCTGGGCACCGCCCTTCCCGATACCGGGGCTCTCAAGGCCTACGGCCCGGCAACCCAGGCGGCGGTGCGACTCGCTGTGGACGACGCCAACGCCGCCGGAGGTGTTCTCGGTGAGCGGATCGTCCTGCTCCCCGGTGACTCCGGGCACACGGACTCGGATGTCTTTGCCCGAACACTCGACAGGCTCTCCGGCCGTGGGGCTCAGGCCCTGATCGGTCCGATGTCGTCGGACGTCGTGTTGGACAACGTCGATGCCGTTCTGGGTCGGACCCTTGTTTCGCCGGCGACGACTAACCCTGACGTGGCCGGTCTGGTCGCCCACGTGGCACCAACGACGACGCTCGAGGGCGTCATGCTGACGAAGATCGCGGATGAGCGTGACGTCCGACGGATAGTCGCGGTGGCTCCTCGGTCGCTGAGCGAGGTGGCAGACGCGGCGGCGGACGCCGCGGAACTGCGCGGCATGCAGGCTGTCGTCATCCTGTACTCCCAGCGCCAGTCACCGAGCAAGATCGCCGCGAAGATTCGCCGGTCGGCGTCAGACGGACTCCTGTTGGCGACGGACACCAAGACCAGTGCGATCGTTCAGGCGCTCATCACGCGCGGGATGCCCTCGAATGTCCTGCTCACGAGTTGGGCCGCGAACGAGGTCAATCCCAAGAAGATCAAGAAGGGTGCGCTCCAGGGCGCAGTGACGGTCTCGTATGACCTGGCAGTCCCTCGCAGCCTGAAGAAGCGGGTACTGCGGATCGTCCCGGATGCTTCGCAACTCGCGTACTCCCCGCAGGCCTACGACGCGGCCGCCATCAGCATCCTCGCCGCCGAGCAATCGGGCCGATTCTTGGGTGCCATCACCCCGGACGGCATCCGGGCGGCCCTGCCGTCGGTCACCGCCGGGGGGATCTCCTGCACGACCCTGAAGCGCTGTCTCGAGCTTGCGCGGCAAGGGCGTGACATTGCCTATGTCGGCTACACCGGCCCCCTCGACCTCAACGATGAGGGGGAGCCGGAGGCGTCCCGCTACCTCATGCGCACGTTCGGCAAGGACAACAAGCTCCGCGATTCCACCCGCGCCGTTCGACTTCCCTGATGGCCGCGAGCCCGCCCGTCTAAGGTGAGGCCGTGGAGTTGAGCGCGGACGTCGTCGTGATCGGCAGCGGCATGGGCGGATCGACGTTCGCCTATGGACTCGCACAACGTGGTCTTGAGGTCCTCGTCCTCGAGCGGGGCGAGCGATTGCCGCGCGAACCGGAGAACTTCTCGGCTGAGGCGGTCTTCGTCCAGCGCCGCTACAAGCCCGATGACACGTGGTACGCCGTGGACGGGACGCCATACGCTCCGGGTGTCCACTACGTGGTCGGCGGCAACACGAAGGTCTACGGGTCGTCGCTGCCGCGCCTTCGTGAGCGCGACTTCGAAGAGACGCGCTACCCCTCCGGGGTCTCACCAGCCTGGCCGTTCACCTATGCCGATCTCGAGCCGTACTACGTCCAGGCGGAGCGCCTCTATCGCGTTCACGGAACACCGGCCGGCAGCGGGCCGGATCAGCCGTTCGAGCCATGGCGCAGTTCGCCCTATCCATTCCCGGCGCTGCCTCACGAGCCGTACATTGCGGAGACCCTTGGCCGACTGAGCGAGCAGGGTCTACATCCGACAACGACAGCGATGGGAGTCGATCTCGGCCCTGGTGGGGCATGTGTCCGCTGTGGGACCTGCGATGGGTTTCCCTGCCGATGGGGAGCCAAATCGGATGCCGAAGTGTGTGCGCTAGAACCCGCCCTTGCCACGGGTTCGGTACGGCTCGTCACGGGAGCGTACGTCGAGCGACTTTCGACCGATGCCACCGGTCGCATCGCCTCGGCGCATGGGACATGCACCGATCCGGCGACAGGGGATGTCGAGGAACTCACGGTGCGCGGCCGGATCTTTGCCACGGCGGCCGGTGCTGCCAACTCGGCCGCGGTTCTCCTGCGCAGTGACGTGGCGAACTCGTCCGGCCTCGTGGGCGCCCGCTACATGGTGCATAACAACACCCATATCGCCGCGATCGATCCGCGGCGGGTCAACGACGTCATCTTCCAGAAAACCGCCTGCGTGAACGACTTCTACGACGATCTCGGGGACGGTTATCCCGGTGGCACGCTCCAACTCATCGGCAAGGTGCAAGCGTCCATGATGAAGACGCACGCCACCCGGGCCCCACTCGCCCTGTTGCGGCCCATGGCTGATCGCAGTGTGGAGTGGCTCGTCATGACGGAGGACACCCCGGACGTGGCGAACCGCCTGGTTTTGGATGATCGTGGCCGCATCACGGTGTCCTGGCAGCGCACGAACTATGACCGACACGAACTGTTGCTTGCCAAGGCAAAGTCGGTGTTGCGCAAAGCTGGCTACGTCGGAATTTTCGAGCAGCGGTTCGACATCTCCATGAACTCGCACATGTGCGGGACGCTGGCCGCAGGAGACGATCCCACGCACAGCGTGGTGGATCGGGACTGTCGTAGTCACGACATCGACAACCTCTACGTCGTCGACGCGGGCTTCTTCCCCTCTTCGGGTGCGCAGAACCCCGCACTCACCATTGCCGCCAATGCCCTGCGCGTCGCCGAGGCCGTGCCCGCCTGATTCGCTACCATCGCTCTCCGTGTCCACTGAACCGATCCTCCTCGTGGCTGTGATTCGCCCTGACATGGCGCAGGCCGATGCCGTGGCCGATCGTCTTCGACTGATGAGGGATGCGACCCGGGAGGAACCCGGGAATATCTTCATGGAGTTGGTGGTGGGCGATGAGGACCCCACCGTCTGGTACATGTTGGAGAACTTCACTTCCCGCGAGGCGTGGGAGCTGCACATGGGCCTGCCGTATGTGGTCGAGGGCAATGCCTTCCTCGCCGACAAACTGCGGGAGCCGACCGAACTACTGTTCCGACGGCCCATCTAGCCCCGACCGGGAATCCTAGGCTCGTGGCGGCCCGGGATTCCTCACGAAGGTGCTGGCGACGTCTGCCACGAACCGTCGCGGGATCACGGGCCAGTCGGTGGTGAGGATGTAGCAGTAGACGCCGTCAGGGTACTCCGGCGTCACCTGGAACCGCCCGTTCGCACGGTCGAGATTGCCGGCCTTCTTCTTATAGCGGAAGTCCTCTTCGAAGGTCCCGTCGTACCTCCCACCCGGACCGTCGGGTCGAGCCCCGGTGCGCAGGATGTACGAGGACTTCAACGTCTTGTAGGAGTTGGATGCCTCCTTGGCCTTCTTGTAGCCGCGGTTGAGATAGATCGGGAAGCCGTCGCCAGCCCAGCCCACGAGTGGCGAGTGTCGAGTGTCGGGCAACGTGTCGATGAGCCCCTCGGGAAGCCCGTGGTAGTGATAGGCGCCGGTGGGTTGCACGTGGGCGTTGTTGTCGTCGAGACCGAGATTGATGCCGCCGCCGAGTGCGTTGTACTGCCAGTCCCCGTTCCGCACGTTGCCCCACCACTCGGCGGCGTAGGGGTCGAAGGGGACACCGTTGATGGCGATGCCGAAGTTCTGCGGGACGTTGTACTTGGTGTAGCCCTTGTTTCTTGTCGGGTTCACGGGGAACGAGAAGCCGTAACTCTGCTCGGAGATCCCATTGGGGTTGTTTCGATTCGGGAACTGCCCGGTCTCGTGATTGGGCAGCCCATTCGCCGTGATGTACCGCAGGCCGTTTCGGATTCGCACCTTCATCTCGCAGCCGGTTTGGGCGTCGATGATGTCGTAGTCGCCGGTGACGTCCAGGATGGCGAGTTCGGCGGCTCGGCTTGGCGAGGTGCGCACGAGCAGGCCGGTCGTGCCAGCAGCAGTGAGCGTGAAGGCGCCAGCTAGGCCGGTGAGAAGGAATCCACGTCGCGTCGTTGCGTAGCTCATGTCAACGAAGGTCCCAGCCGACGACCCGGGTGTCCACGGGGATAACACGGTCCTTACGCGATCCAAACCCGGTGCCGTGCTTGGATATGGCCGTGATGCGTGCCGCTGACTGTCGAGTCGAGGATCTTGCTGCGGTCGTGGCCGAGCAGACGGACATCGGTGACTACCCGCTGGCACGAGAGGTCGTGCATAACGTTCTCGTCTACGACGCCGCGGACCTCTTCGACGCCGATCGAGGTGTGGCACGCGCCGAACTCGCACGAGCTCTCCGTGAGGGCCCAGGGGTCGTCATCGTCAGGGGGGCGATGCGGCCCGCGGTCGTGGATCGCGCCAGTGCCGTCTTCCGGGACATCATCGCCGAGCAGAACGCCGCCGGGCAGGCGGTCGGGGATCACTTCGCCAAACCGGGTGCGAACGACCGGATCTGGAATTCCCTGGAGAAGTTGGCCGTCGCGGCACCTGATGTCTTCGTCAACTACCACGGCAACGCGATCATCGATCTGGTCTCCACGGCCTGGCTGGGCCCGGCGTACCAACTCACCGCGCAGGTGAACGTCGTCAATCCCGGGGGCGCGGCTCAGGTGCCGCACCGTGATTACCACCTCGGCTTCATGGTCCCCGAGCAGATCGAGCGCTATCCGGACCACGTCCACGCGTTGTCACCCGTCCTCACCCTGCAGGCGGCGGTGGCCCACGATGACACCCCCCTGGAGTCCGGCCCCACCATGCTGCTGCCCCACTCGCAGAAATATCCTGGTGGCTACCTCATCGCGGGCCGCGAGGACTTCGCGGAATTCACCACGGCGAACTGCGTGCAGATCCCCTTCGCCAAGGGCGACGCAATCTTCTTCAATCCGGCCCTCATCCATGGCGCCGGAGCCAATCACACCGCGGATGTCCGGCGGATGGTCAATCTCCTGCAGGTGAGCAGCGCCTTCGGTCGCGCGATGGAGTCCGTGGATCGCGAGCGCATGGTGCTCGCTATCTACGAGGAGCTGCTCGCTGAGACGGACGACGAGGTCGTCGACCTTGCGCTCCGGGCCGCGGCCGAGGGCTATGCCTTCCCCACTAACCTGGATCGCGACCCCCCGGTTGGCGGACTAGCACCGGAGAGTCAGGCCGACCTCGTTCGCCGCGCGCTGCGAGAACGCTGGAGCCGCGATGAGATCGCCGCGGCCCTCGCGCAGCGCGCGACCAAACGCCGTACCCACTGACCTCGTCACGACCCAAGGAGCGAATTCGTGTCCGAACCCTTGCGTATCGGCGTGCTCGGTACCGGACGTATCGGCCGCATGCACGCGGACTACATCGCCCGACACACGCCGCGGGCCGTGCTGTCGGCCGTCAACGATGTGAATCCCGAGGCGGCTGCCGCGGTCGCGGCCGAGTACGGCGTACCGGCGCTGTCGGCGGAGGGGGTGATTGAGGCATCCGATGCGGTTGCGATCTGCACATCCACGGACACGCACGTCGACTACATCATCGCTGCAGCCGAGGCCGGCAAGGCCATCTTCTGCGAGAAGCCGGTGAGCCTCGATCTGGCGGAAGTGGATCGGGCGGCCGACATCCTTGACCGCACCGGGGTGCCCTTCATGGTGGGCTTCAATCGCCGATTCGATCCCGGTCACCGCGCCGTGCGCGACGCCGTACTCGCCGGGCGTCTCGGCGATGTGCGTCTTGCTCGAATCACCAGCCGGGATCCGGCACCGCCGCCGATTGAGTATGTGAAGGTCAGCGGCGGGATCTGGGTCGACATGATGATTCACGACTTCGACATGGCCGCCTTCATCGTGGGATCGCCGGTCGTTTCCGTCTGGGCCCAGGGCGCCAACCTCGTCGACCCGGCGATCAAGGAAGCGGGCGACGTCGATGTCGCAGTGGCAGTTCTCACGCACGCGAACGGCGCCATCACCACGATCGACATCTCCCGCGAGGCGCCCTACGGCTATGACCAGCGCGTCGAGGTCCTCGGATCCCTCGGCATGGCGGTCTCGGATAACGAGCGGCTCAATCGCAGCGAGATCTACCTCGCCGATGAGACGCGGCAACCGGTACTGCCCAACTTCTTCATCGAGCGCTACGAGGTGGCCTACCGGGATCAGTGGCGCTACTTCACCGACTACGTCCTCGATGACGGTGAGTCACCAGTGTCCCTGGCGGACGGGCGCGCTCCTGTCGTGATCGCCGCTGCCGCGGCGCAAAGCGCGCAAACCGGGCAGCCCGTCGCCCTCTGAGCGCGGACTTGACTCTTAGTTAGGCAAGCCTTACCTTGCTTCCATGCTGGCCAACTACCTCATCGGACTGCGCGAGGGCCTCGAAGCCGCCCTCATCGTGAGCATCCTCGTCGCCTACCTGGTCAAGACCGATCGGCGGGCGCAGCTGCGCTGGGTCTGGGTGGGTGTGGCCGGCGCGATCATCCTGTCCGTGGCGTTCGCGGTGGGTTTGTCGCTGAGTTCGGAAGCGTTGAGTGAGCGGGCCGAGCAGATCTTCGCCGGCGTTGCCTCCGTCATCGCCGTCGGATTCGTGACGTGGATGATCTTCTGGATGAAGCGTGCGGCCCGCGGGATCAAAGGCGAATTGCACGGCCGGATGGACACGGCCGTGGGCATGGGTGTCGCCGCTGTCGCCCTCGTGGCTTTCTTCGCGGTCGTTCGGGAAGGTCTCGAGACAGCCCTGTTCCTGTGGACCACCGGCCAGGCCACGGGTGAGGGGGCCGTGGCGGCGATCGGTGGGTTGCTCGGGCTCGCAACGGCCGTTGTGCTTGGCTACCTCTTCTACCGTGGCGCCCTGCGCATCAACCTGTCGACCTTCTTCACCTGGACAGGCGTTGCCCTGGTCATCATCGCCGCCGGTGTCCTGTCCTACGCCGTCCACGAGTTCCAGGAGGCCGGCGTCCTGCCCGGCGACGCCGCCAAAGCCTTCGATGTCTCCGCCACCGTGCCGATGGATTCGTGGTTCGGCGAGCTCCTGCGCGGCTTCTTCAATTGGACATCGACGCCCTCGTGGCTCCAGGTCATCGTGTGGGGTGCCTACGTCGGCATTGTCCTGACGTTGTTCCTGAAGGCATCGCGCCCCGCGAAGCCCTCGGTAACGGCGCCCGAAGCGGTGCCGACGGGGGCTGCGCGCCCGTAGCGCAACCCGTCGCCGGTGTCAGACCCCGCGACGCTGTGTCTTCAGACCTTCATCGAGGCGACCGCGCGCCTCGACCACGCTGGCTCGGTCGCTGACCTCCGGTACGCCGATCTGCCAGAAGGCGCCGCCCTCGGTCCAATCCGATTCGCGCACCTTCATGGAAATCACACAGGTCGTGGCACGCGTGCGGGCGTCGACGAGTGCCGCCGCCAATTCCTGTGCCGTGGAGACCGTGACGGCGTGAGCTCCCATCGCGGCAGCATGCGCCGCGAAGTCAACGCGAGCCCCGCTATCGCCGCGGGCGTCACGGAGCATGTTGTTGTACGACGCGCCACCCTGACCCACCTGCAGGCGCTCAATCACGGCGTAACCCTCGTTGTCGCAGACCAGCACGGTCATCTTCGCGCCGCTCAGTGCGGCGGAGAAGATATCGGAGTTCATCATCAGGTACGCACCGTCCCCGACGAGGACGTAGACGTCGCCGTCGGTCACACTCGCTCGCGCCATGGCTGCTCCCCAACCACCGGAGACCTCGTAGCCCATGCAGGAGAAGCCGTACTCGCAGTCGAACGTGCCGATGCCCAGGCTGCTCCAGGTGATGTTGAGTTCACCGGGCAGGCCTCCCGACGCGGTGAGGACGTAGTCATCGGGGGTTGCCTGGTCATGCAGCACTCCGATGATCTGCGCGTAACTAAGGGGGACTTCACCGTCCAACTCAGCACGCGAGGTGATGAAGCGATCGAGATCGTGCTGCATCTCCGTGCCACGATCGGTCCACGCGGACGCCGCGCGCCAGCCACCGAGTCGCTCACTGATGTCGCGAAGTCCCTCGCGAGCATCACCCACGACCGGGAGCGAACGGTGCTTCACGGCATCAAACCGCGCAGCGTTGAGGCCGATGAACTGGGCATCATGGGCGAATGCCGTCCACGATCCGGTGGTGAAGTCCTCCAGCCGCGACCCGACCGCGAGCACGACGTCGGCTTCGGCGGCGAGCACGTTGGCGGCTGCCGCACCGGTCACGCCAATCGGGCCGCCGTAGCGGGGATGATCCGCCAGCAGACTCGACTTGCCGGCCACGGTCTCCACCACGGGGATGCCGTGACGCAACGCAAACTCAGCGAGGTTGGACTCCGCGAGCGAGTAGTGCACACCACCTCCGGCGATGATGAGCGGGCGCTCGGCATTGCGCAGCGCCTCGACCGCACGATCGAGTTGAGTCACGTCGGGTCGGGGCCGAATCGGCTCGTGAACCGTGACCTCGAAGAACTCCTCCGGGAAGTCATAGGCCATGGCCGCGACATCCTGGGGCAGGCCAAGGAAGGCCGGGCCACAGTCCGCCGGGTCGCGCATCATCGCCACCGCCTGCGGCAGGGAACTCAACACCTGCGCGGGATGGGTGATGCGATCCCAGAAGCGAACGACGGGCTTGAAGGAGTCATTGACTGTGGTCGACGGGTCACCGAAGTGCTCGACCTGCTGGAGCACCGGATCGGGGAGGCGACTGTGGAAGGTGTCGCCTGCGATGAGCAGGAGAGGTAGGCGATTTGCCATGGCGACGCCGGCTGCGGTGACCATGTTCGTCGCCCCGGGGCCGACGGAGGATGTCGCCACCATGATCTGCTGGCGACGCATGGCCTTGGCATAGGCGACACCGGCGAGTGCCATCCCCTGTTCGTTCTGACCCCGCCAGACCGGGATCTCGTCACGGTGCATCTCGAGTGAGTGGCCCAGGCTAGTGACATTGCCGTGCCCGAAGATCGCGTAGACGCCGGGGAAGAGCGGCATCTCCACCGGATCCGCACCCGGAGTGGGCTCGACCATGACGCGTTGAGCGATGAGATAGCGCACGATCGCCTCGGCTGTTGTCAACTTCATGCGGACGCTCCCAGATCGGTGACAGGCTCCCAGGTGCGCGAGTCCCAGGAGTTGATGAGGGCCTGCTGCACGCTGACGACGTCGACGGCTTCAGCGAATCCCGGGGTGAAGGTCCCACCGGTGGCAAGCGCCTCGAGGAACACAAAATCCTCCGTTGCCACGATGTCTTCGAACCCGATGGCATTGGCCTGACCGGGCACGAAGGCTCCGTGGAAGGGGAAGCGATCGCCGCCGAAGATCGTGGTCCAGCCGGTGTTGAGGTCGCTCGGATCGTGCCGGTAGTACTGCAACTCGTTGAGGCGCTCGAAGTTCCAGGCGAGCGCGCCCTTGGTGCCATAAACCTCGAAGGCGTTCTGGCTCTCCGGACCAATGGTCGTCCGAGAGGTCTCGAAGGTGCCCGTGGCGCCGTTCTCGAAGCGACACAGCATGGAGGCGAAGTCCTCGTTCTCGACCTCGCCCTTGGGATCCTCGGGGCGGCCGCGGCCGTAGTGACTCGCCGCACCCTGGGGGATTGGCCGGTGCGTGATGACGTTGTGCTTCATGCCCACGACCTCGGCGATGTCGCCGACGAGGAACTGGGCGAGCGACACCGAGTGGCTAAGGATGTCCGAACTCACGCCATAGCCACCCTGATCGAGCATGAAGCGCCATGTCAGCAGCCCCATCTCATCGGAGCCGTACATCGACAGGAAGCGGCCTCGGTAGTGCGTGATCTCACCGAGCGCACCGGAGGCGATGAGATCGCGAGCGTGGATGACCAGCGGTGACCACAGGTAGTTGTAGCCAACCCCGGTGAGGACGCCGGCCCGCTGTGCGGCGGTGTAGGCCTGCACGGTTTGGGCGGGGGTGCCACCAATCGGCTTCTCGCTGAAGATGGCCTTGCCGGCGGCTGCGGCCGCTTCGATCATCGGCACGTGCAGCATGTTGGGTGCGGTGACCCACACGGCGTCGACCTCGGGGTCGGCCACGGCCTCGGCCCAGTCGGCGGTCGCCCGCGCGAATCCGAAGTCGCGTACGGCACGCTCCCGACGCTCGGCCTCGGTATCCGCACAGACGACGAGGTGCGGATCGCAGGACCGATCAGGGAAGAGCGAAGGGATGCGCAGGACCGAGCGTGAGTGGGCCTGCCCCATCCAGCCCAGGCCGAGAACAGCTACTCCGATGCGCTTCATCGCACACGTCCTTCCGCAGAGGTCATGGGGAGTCGATCATCCTGTTCGTCCCAGGTACCCCTAATCCAGTGGTGATTTGGATCGTCGCAGAAGGCCATCGTGCGGTCGTGAGCCGGTCCGGCGAGCACGTTGAGGAAGTACATCGGATAGTCCGGGGCTGCGGCGGTCGGCCCGTGGTAGCCCTGCGGAACGAGGTAGGTGTCGCCGTCGGAGATGACGACGGTCTCGTCCACCGATCCATCGACGGTGTAGACGTGGAAGAGGCCGTGTCCCAGCGGATCACCGTGCGGAGAGTCCTTGGTGCCGATGCGGAAGTAGTAGATCTCCTCGTTGGAGGTCGGACAGTCCCCAATGCCGTCGTGGCGGTGGGGCGGCCAACTGGACCAGTTGCCTCCGGGGGTGATGACCTCGCACACGCTGATGCGGTCAGCGCCGGTGAAGGAATCAGGGGTCGCGATATTGGTCACCTGGCGCGATGCCTGGCCACCACCGCGCACCTCGACCGGCACGTCGGACGCAGAGGTGTAGACGACTGGATGATCGGCCCGAGCCTTCGCGGTGAGGATCGCCACCTCGCCGGAGACGTTTCGGAAGTCAATGTGTGCGCCGCGCGTGACATAGAGCCAGTCGCTGACCGCGGAGAAGACGCCGTCGCGGCCGGCAAGATCGTACGACGACTCCACGCCGTCAACGGTCACCTGGATGGTGACGTCCCGCGCTGAGAGAGGGACGATCACCGCCTCACGGTCATCGAGATCCAGAGCGCAGTCACGGTCGATGATGGTGAGTCCGCTGTAGGCCCAGCCAGCTTCCTCAGCGGTGATGGACATGGGTCCGTCGTCGTGCGCCAGTGTGCCGTGGGGTCGGTACCAGCCGGAGTCTTTCTGGCCTGAGCTCATCACGTGTCCTTCGTTGTCGCGGAATTGCCGATCTCACCGTGCACGATGTCGACGGCGGTGCGCACGATCCCCTCGACGTCGCCGTCGTGGGGGTAGAGCAGGGTTCGGCCGGGGATCAGGCCGCGCACATTGGGTTCGTGCATCGCCTGCGCCCATCCCTCGACGACCGCCTGCCAGCCCGCCCCCGGGTCACCGCCGAGGAGCAGGATGGGCATGGTCGTCGCCGCAGCCACCTCGGCGATCCGGGCGGTGGCGGGAATCTTCAGCCACGTGTAGGCACTGCTCGAGCCGAGCCCGGAGGCGATCGCCACCGCCCGGATGAGTTCCTCGTCCCGGGTGTCGAGGTAGGCGCGCCCTTGGGCATCCTTCAGATAGGGCAGTGGTTCGACCATGACGGGGATGCCCTGATCGGCCAGGCTCGTCACGACGGCGGCGCACATCTCGATGGTCTGCGCGACGCCTGGATCGGTGAACTCGATGCGCAGCAGGACTTTGCCCGCGTCGACGCCGGCCTCACCGAGGTGATCCGGGTCGTACGCCGTGATGCGATCGTCGAGTTCCCAGTCGGCACCTTTGATGCCGCCGCGATTGATCGTCCCCACGGTGATGCGGCCTTCAAGGGCCCCGAGCCAGGCGAGTTCCTCCAGGATGTCCGCGCTTGCCATCACTCCGTCAACACCGGGCACGGAGAGTCCGCGAATGAGGTTGTTGAGCAGGGTGTAGCGGTCAGCGACGGCGAGTGGATCGTCACCGACCGCGATCATGCCGCGTGCGGTGTGGTCTGCCGCCAAGATCAGCAGGTTGCCGTCATCGCCCACGAAGGGTCGGCGCTGACGCTCGGCAAGCGCGCGGCGCAGGGACTGCGGATCGCGAACGCGCGCCTCGCACAGTGCCGCATAGTCGACTCGATCCAGCATCATGCCCCCTCCGCCATCATCGCTTCGACCTGCTCGATTGTCGGCATGGCGTCGGAGCAGGTCAGTTGCGTGGCGACGTACGCCCCCGCGGCGTTGGCGAACATCCCAATCTCGGGGACCGTCCAACCCGATAGCAGGCCGTGGATGAGTGATCCGCCAAAGGCATCTCCCGCGCCAAGGCCGCAGAGCACTTCGATGGGTAGCGGGGGCACCGTCCAGCGTCCGTCGGTGGTCGCCAGGAGTACCCCTTCGCCACCGCGCTTCACGATGGCGAGGCGGACTCCTTCAGCGAGGAGCGCATCCGCGGCCCGATCGGGGTCGGTCTCGCCGATGGCCACCTCGCACTCGATTCGATTGCCCACCACGACCGTGGAACGGCGTACGGCGGCCAGGGCTGTCGCATGCGCGACCTCACGGTCCGGCCACATGCTCGGGCGGTAGTCCAGGTCGAGGACCACCTCCGCCCGCCGATCACGGAGGGCGAGCCACGCATCGCACGTCTGAGCGGTAGCGCCCTGCGCCAGGGCGCCGAAGGAGATCCACAGCACCGGAGTCGTGCGGATGACTTCCTCGGGGACGTCGTCGGTGGTGATCTGCGTATCCGGGGCGGCGTCGCCGCGGTAGAACACGATCTGTGGATCCTCGGGGGGGTCCAAGGCCGCCAGGACGACGGGGGTTTGCCCATCGCCGGTGCCGATGTAGGTCGTGTCGACTCCCCACCTGGAGAGTTGGTGGCGGACGTAGTCACCGAGTGAGCCCTCGCCCACCTTGGTGACGATGGCGGCACGGTGGCCGAGGCGTGCTGCTGCGACCGCGACGTTGGTGGGCGAGCCACCGATTGACTTGGCGAAGGTCTGCGGATCGAGGAAGCTCGCCCCTTCTTGCTGGGCGTACAGGTCAATACTGACCCGACCGACGGTGACGACCTCGGGAACCGCCATGACTACTGCGCCGACCCCGTGGCGGCAATCGTCGGAGCGACGACATCGCGCAGGTAGTCCAGCGAGGTCACGACCTGCGCCATCGGGCCTTCGCCCTCGGCGGGTAGGCCGTCGGTGATGGCGGTGTCCTGCTCGATGACGTACCAGCCGTCGTAGCCGCGGGATTCCAATTCCCGCACCACGCCGGCGATGTCGACATCACCTTGGCCGAGCGGAGTGAAGAGCCCCTCCTGGGTGGCGGCCATCAGTGACTTCTCGCGCGCGAGCACCGGAGGGACCAGCGAGAGGTTGACGTCCTTGAGGTGGACGTGGCCCACCCGATCGAAGGCTGACCTGGCGAACTCCACCGGATCCTGACCGCCGATGGCCATGTGCCCGGTGTCGAGGCAGAAGTTCACGTCACAGCCGTTGAGAACCATGTCAATGTCGTCCTTGGTCTCCACAACGGTCTGAACATGTGAGTGCATGACCTGGTCGAGACCGTATGCGGCACAGATCTCGTCCACGATGCCGAACATCTCCATCAGGTGCTTGCGCTCGTCAGCGTTGAGCGGTGTCGGCACTGACCAGTCGGGGTCGAAGACGATCGCGGAGATGAACTCCGTGGCACCCGCGCGCTGGAAGAGGTCGGCCACGCGGCGCGCCTCGGCGATGGACGCTTCGCGGAACTCGGGGTTGTGGAGCACGAGTGGCGTGAACCCACCGATGAGGGACATGTCGTATTCGTCCAGAGTCGCCCGCACGTCTTCGGGGGAGGTGGGCAGGAAGCCGGGGGCACCGAGTTCGGTGGCCGGCATGCCGAGGCCGGACATCTCCCGCAGGACGCGGGGCGTGGGCAGCATCGCGCCCCAGCCGGGAACCTCGCAGATCCCCCAGGAGATGGGGGCGGACGCGACGCGGTCAAGGAAGGTGGACATGAGTCTCCCGAGGGACAGTTGGAACGTTCCAACACCGATGCCTGAATCGTGGCACACTGCCGTGAGCCGGGCAAGTGGCCCGGACCGGACCGGGGCTGGAAGGGGAGTGGGCATGCGTATTGCGGTGATTGGTGCGGGCCGGATGGGCACGATCCGGGCCGAGGACCTTGCCGCGGACGGCCGGGTCGACGACATCGTCATCCTCAACCGCAACGCCGAGCGGGCCGCTGCACTGGCGGCGAGCGTCGGGGGCACATCGCTGCCCTGGCCGGAGGATCCGGGTGATCCGACGCAGTGGCCCGAGGCTGACGGCTACTCGGTAACAACGGCCACGGACACGCACGCCGAACTCATTGCTGCGCTGGCCGAGCACCGTCGGCCACTGCTCATCGAGAAGCCCCTCGCGATGTCGCTGGAGGAGACCGACGCTCTTGTCGCGATGGCGGGCAAGACCGGGATGCAGATCGGCTTCCAGCGGCGCTTCGATGCTGGCATCCGCGGCGTCAAAGAGCGAATCGAATCCGGCGAACTCGGGGTCCTTTACAGCCTCACCTTCACCGCGCACGACATTGCTCCCGGCACCGCGGAGTTCATCGCGGGCAGCGGCGGCACCTTCAAGGACATGCTCGTGCATGACCTGGACTTGGCGCGCTGGTTGAGCGATTCCGAGATCGCCACGGTCTACGCGACAGGCACGGTCCGCCATCACGCGGACTACGCCGCCGCAGATGACTACGACGTGGTCGCCGTGCACCTCACGATGGCGAGCGGCGTACCCATCCTCATCAGCGGCACGCGTCATGACCCCGTCGGTCACGACATCCGGCTCGAAGCGTTCGGTTCGGAGGACTCGGTGACGGCTGGACTCAACCACCGCACGCCGATCCACCCCGCCGACGGTGATCTACCGACGGCGGCCGATCCTTACCGCGGTTTTATGGATCGATTCCGCGCCGCCTTCACCGCGGAGACCAGTGCTTTCGTGGACTTCGTGCTCGGCATACGTGAGAACCCCTGCCCACCGGAGGCCTCGCGGGCAGCGCTGGCTGCCGCGATCGCCTGTGAGATCAGTGCGCGCGAGGGGCGTCCGGTCGCGATGTCCGAGGTCGAGTGACGTCGAGTTCTCCGAGGTCGAACGACATGCCACCCACCGTCACGGAGCCGATACGCAAGCGGCCGACGTTGCACGACGTCGCGGCGCGCGCTGGCGTGTCGAAGTCATTGGTCTCCCTGGCGCTGCGTGACTCACCCAAGGTGTCGGCGGCGAGTCGGGCCGCCATCCTCGCCGCCGCCGAGGAGTTGGGCTACCGCCCCAATCGAACCGCGAGCAGCCTCGTTCAGCAGCGGACGCACTCCATCGGCGTACATATCCTGGATCTACACAATCCCGTCTTCGCCGAGATTCTTGATGGGGTGCATGAGGCGGCACGGCGACACGGCTACTCGACACTGCTGGTGACGGGAAATGCCGATCGGCAGACGGAGAAGCAGGAGATCACTCGCCTGCTCGAGTCACGCGTCGAGGGGCTCATCCTCATCGCTCATCGGCTATCCGATGACGATATCGCCGCGATCGCCGCAGAGGTACCGACCGCTGTGGTGACGTGGCAGATGGACGGGATAGCTCGCGTCGATTCGGTGAGCGGAGATGACCGCCTCGGGATGCGTCTCGGCGTGGATCACCTCGTCACGCTCGGTCATCGAAGCATCGCCCACCTGTCGGGTGGCGAGAACCGCATCTCCCACGCGCGGCGGGATGGCTACGTCGAAGCGATGGCGGCACATGGCCTGGAGCCTCGGGTCATTCCCGGTGGATTCACTGAGTCGCAGGGATATCGGGCAGCGCATGAGGCCGCCTCGTCGTCCCAGGATGACCCACCGCCCACCGCGCTGCTGGTCGCCAATGACCTCGCAGCGATCGGAGCTCTCGCCGCGATGCGTGATCTCGGACTCGATGTGCCGGGCGATATCTCGATCGTGGGCTACGACGGGATGCGACTGCTGGAGGCACTCGACATCACGACGGTCGCGCAGCCGCTCGCCGACATGGGTCGGCAGGCGGCCGACCTGCTCATGGAGCGCATCGATCGTCTCGATCGTCCGTCGGTGCACCGTCGTGTTGCCACCGAATTGCGATCGCGCGGTTCCAGCGGCCCGCCACCGAGCCCACGTCGTTGAACTGTGCCGCCGGTGAACTTTGCCTTCGCTCGCGCGGCATGGGTCGGACGTGGTTAGCCCTTGCGCGGACGGGTGCGGAACGACGGAGTGGGCAGATCCGGCAGTCGCTGCACTATGCGGCCGGCCAGGGATGCGATCTGCATTCCGATCGTGATCGCGATGATGGACGCGGCAAAGACCAGGAGAACCGACGAGTTCGCATCCAAGGTCAGATCGTCAAAGGACGGCAGCGATGACGTAATGCTGGGACTCTCCGGCGCGTCTGCGCTGGTTGCCTGTGCCGTGGCGTCGTTGGCGGTCCCCGTCACGGCCTCGGTGAGTGCCACCAGGCCCAACGAACCGGGCACGAGGAGCCAGAAGACGGGTGTGAAGAGCACGAAGGCGGGCGTCCCGCGCTTGCTCCGGTCTTGGATGAGGATGGCCACGAAGAGTCCCACGGCGGCCGCGACTCCGGCCGCGATCACCGCGTCGGTCAACCAGGCCATGAGTTGTTGAACGCTGAACGCCAGGAGCAGGAGGGTGATCACCGGGGTGACCGACCCCTTGGGCTCGTTGAAGGCCAAGACCTGGCCAGCCGCGTAGATGCCCGCGCCGATCCAGGCCACCCAGAGGGGCAGGCGCTGCTCGGTGAGGTCGCCAATGTCGTACGGCGAGACACTCGCCAACAGCCCACCCACCAGAATGCCGAAGGTGAGCACCAGGATCTGCACGATGGAGGAGACCAAGCGGGCGGCGCCCGAGATGATGTGGCCACTCGCCAACTCCTGCGTTGCTCGCGTGATGGCGGCACCGGGGATCAAGGTGATCATCGGCGCGGCCACCACGCGCAGGGGTTGAACGCTGTCATCGATGAGGGAGCCGAAGCCGAAGACGGCGAAGGCGCACACCGCGGCCGCCAGCGGCGGCACGAGTGGCTGGATCGCGGGATGCCGACGGGTGACATAGGTCAGGAGTCCGACGAAGAGCCCGCACACGAAGGCCATGCCGACGCCCCAGGGGCTCACGCGGAAGACCAGGGCGAAGCCGGCCGCGGCCAGTCCGCGTCCCAAGATGGTGGCCCAGGGTGCAAAGCGTGGCTCGCGGTCGCTCAGGTCGTCGAGTTCATCGAGTCCCTGGGCTGGGGTGATCTCACGGTGCTTCGCCTCTTGCGCGATGTCGTGCACGGCCGCTGCCTGGTCCATCCGAAGCGCTTTCGGGTTCTCGGCAATGACGCGTGCTCGCCCGATCACCGGATCGTCGAGGAGGACGGCGTTCGGAAGTACGAAGATGCCGATATCGGGTCGACCGTTGGCCTCGGCGACCGCGAGCAGACTGCGAGTCACGTCGTCCACCGGGTAGCCGGCGGCCAATTGGGCACGCCCGAGCTCGAGGATGAATTCCTCCAGGTCATCGCTCTGCTCCATGGGACCCGGGTCGGACTGTTGAGTCACGAGGAGAGCATGCCAGCCGATACCGTCGGGGGGTGGCTGAAGCCGAATTCCGACGCGACCCGACGTACCGCCCGATCATCAAGGTGGCCAAGACCTTCTTCCGAGGGCTGGGTGTTCGCTTCGACATCGTCGGAGAAGACAACATCCCCCTGGTCGGTGGAGCGTTGCTCTCCATCAACCACACGAGCTATCTGGACTTCGCCCTCGCCGGCGTTCCGGCCGACCTGCGTGGCAAGCGGCTGGTCCGATTCATGGCGAAGGACTCGATTTTCCGTCACCCGGTGGCGGGCCCGCTCATGCGGGGAATGAAGCACATCCCCGTTGATCGGGAGCAGGGGTCGCAGTCTTTCCGTGATGCGGTGCGCTACCTCAAGGCCGGTGAACTGGTCGGCATCTTCCCCGAGGCCACGATGAGTCGGTCTATGGACGTCAAGGAGATCAAGTCCGGGGCCGTACGCATCGCGATCGCCGCAGGTGTTCCGCTCATTCCCATGTGCGTGTTCGGCGGCGCGCGACTGTTGTCCTACGACCACCGTGACTTCTCCCGCGGCACGACCGTGGCCATGACCATCGGTACGCCGATGCACCCCAAACGCGGCGACGACACCGAAGCGGTGACGCAAGAGCTGCGCGCCCGGATGCGCGAGCTCCTAGACGAGACGGTGGCGCGCTACCCGGTCACCGGTTCACCCTGGTGGGTGCCCCGCCGGCTGGGAGGCACGGCGCCGACGCTGGAGCAGGCAGAGGAACTCGATCGACAAGCGCGGGCGGAGCGAGCGGCGCGCAAGGCGGCCAAGGCGGCCAAGCGAGGCAAGGCGGTGCCAGCCCCGTCGGAGGACACCGATGGCTGAGCCGAGGGATCCGGATGAGGAACTCGTGCGGCTCGAGCAGGTCGAACTCGAGGTGGACTACCGCTTCATCCTGGCCAACGAGCGCACCTTCCTGGCCTGGATGCGTACCGCGTTGGGCTTGGTGGCTGGTGGTGTCGCCCTCGATCAGTTCGTCGCCGTCGCCTCGGGCAGTCGACTCATCGGCCTGCTCGCCATCGGCATCATCGTGCTCGGTGCGATGGTGGCCATCATGGGCATCGTCATGTGGCGCCGATCAGATGCGGCGATGTTCGATGGGCGCCCGCTCCCGCGCACGCGCGCCGTACCGTTCATCGGTGTCTTCTTCGTCCTTCTCGCCCTTGCGGTCGCCCTCGCACTTGTCGTGGAGGGCTAGTCAATGGCGACGGTCGGATCAGGTTTTGATGACCCGACGAGTCGTACCCGGATGGCGTGGAGTCGGACGCTGCTCATCATCTCGTTGCTCACCGCCCTCCTTCTGCGGGCGGTCTTCGTCCTCGACAAATCCTGGGCTGTTGCCTCGGTGCTCGTCGTCCTGAGCGGTTCGATGCTGGGTCTTGGGCTGGCGCGAATGCGTCGACTGGCGAAGCACGGCTCCGAGGCTGGTCGACGCCCGGCGCGGCGCACCTACGCGTGGATGGCGGCCGGTGTGGTGGGCTTGGCGACGGTCGGCGTCGTGTTCGCTTTGATATGAGGATTCACAGTGATCCGGACTCGCGTCCTAGTCGCCGGCAACCCAGAAGTGCCGCAACTCGTCAATGTGCCCCTCCCGCACGGGGACGCCGTACGCCTCGGACAGATGTGCGGCGTTGAGCATGGTGTCGGTGGGTCCCTGGGCTAGGACCTTGCCGTGATCGAGCAGCGTGACCTCGTCTGCGAGTCCGGCGGCTCGGCTCAGATCATGAGTCACCAGGACGACGGCGA
>JAURFD010000016.1 GCA_030827125.1 Candidatus Nanopelagicales bacterium | reverse complement strand
CCTCGACCTGCCCGCGGGGCGCCTCACGATCCGCCGCAACCTCCAGGCCGACTCCCGAGAGTCCGATATCCGGTACGGCCCGCCCAAATCCCGCCGCTTCCACCGCACCATCAGCATCGACGCCGGCACGATGGAGGCCCTCACCAAGTGGCGTCGCACCCGAGAGGTCGAGCACTCCGCCTTCCTCGCCGACCTCGAACGCCGGCTCAACGGTTATCGGACGCCGGGGGCGAACCCATCGCCCACGTGTCCGCCCGCGTCGGTCATGCCACCTCGGCCATGACCTTGCGCACCTACGCCCATGTCATCGCCGGAGACGACGAGCGAACCGCCGGACGCGTGGCGGAGTTATTCGGCGTCGAACCTACACATGCTAATGTATGTGTATGTCACTCGACCGACGGCTGCAACTGCTTCTCGACGAGGACCGTTACGCCCGCATCGCGGCCATCGCCGAGCGGGAGCGCCGATCCGTGGCTTCGGTGATTCGCGACGCCATCGACGCGCACACCGCGGCGTCGCCAGATCGCCGCGCGGCGGCGTGGACCCTCATCCGCACGGCCGCATCCATGCCCGTGCCCTCCCCGGACGCCCTTAGGACGGAACTCGACGACCTGCGGGGGCGCGGCAGATGATCCTTCTCGACACCACCTGCCTGGTCTATGCGGTGGGCGATGATCACGATCGCAAATCCAGCGCGCAGGCGTTGATCGAAGCGGCAGCGAACGGCATCGTGGTCGCCCGTACAACCGGCCAGGTCATCGTCGAATTCGCTCACGTGCGCGGTCGCCGCCGGGATCGGGACGACGCGGCATCCTTGGCGCAGGCCTTCACCGACCTGCTCGGTCCCCTTGAAGTCATCGCCACGGCCGACGTCACCAGTGCCCTGCGCCTGTGGCGAAGCCACCAGGAAATCGGATCCTTCGATGCTCTCCTGCTTGCTGTCGCCATGCGCACCGGTGCCGAGGCGGTCGTCAGTGAAGATGCCGGCCTCGCACGGGTCGGGATCGTGCCGGTCCTGACGGCGGCTGAGGCGGTGCAACGATTCGTCGACTAGTGAGTCACGGCCGCCACGTTGACGCACACGAGTGAGGTGGGCGGCCGGTGGCCCGACTCCCTGGACTCTCCGATGCCTCGAACAGATCACATTGGAACACCTGTTCCTCCGCTAAGCCATGCGTCATTTCGTGGCTAGTCGCTCTCACCGTCAGCCGCATGGCAGGGTAATCCCGCGAAGGAGGATCCATGGCAACGCTGACGGGCTTGCTTTTCGACAACGGTGAGAAGGCCACCTCACTCGATGGCGTGAGCGACCAGCTCTATCTGCGCACCAGCTCAGACCAGAGCTTCGACAAGCTCACCCGCTACGGCGTCCTGCTCGTCCTGTCCACCGCCATCGCCACCGGTGGCATCCTCACCGACTCCACCGCCACCGTCATCGGCGCCATGATCGTCGCGCCACTCGGCACCCCCATCCAGGCGATTGGCCTGGCCATCGTGACGACCCGCCCGGCTCAGATTGTGCGGTCCGCCATCATCCTCTTCGGGTCCATCGCCGCGGTGATCCTGCTCCCCCTGATCTTCACCGCATTCCTCCACCTCCCGGTGAACGTTGCCGGCAACGGCCAGATCACCGGCCGCGTATCGCCGGGACTGCTCGATCTCTTCGTCGCGATCGCGACCGGACTCGTCGGTGCCTACGCGACGGCGCGCAGCGATCTGTCCGGCGTGCTTCCCGGGGTCGCCATCGCGATCAGCCTGGTGCCGCCCCTCGCCGTCGTCGGCATCTGCCTGTCTCAGGGCGCGTGGTTCGAAGCGTGGGGTGCCTTCCTCCTCTTCGCGGCGAACGCCGTCGCGATGATCATCTGCGCCATTGCCGTGTTCTCCATCGCCGGGTACGGCAAGGCCGCCCGGCACGATCGCAGCGTGGTCAAGCGGCCCTTACTCATCGTGAACGGGGCGTTGCTTCTGCTCGTCGTCATCCTCGGCGTGGCCTCCAGCCAGAGCCTCGTCCAGATCATCGAGACGCAGCGATCGACGGTCATGGCCAAAGAGTGGCTCGAGGGCTCGAGCTACACCTTCGTCAGGGCCCAATCCCAAGCCGGCGTGGTCACCATCGACATCCTCGGCAGCGGCCCCCTTCCCGAGGCAGCAGGATTCGATCAGGCGGAGATCGGCGTCCTGTGGTCCAACCCCACGGTCAAGGTGCGCATCATCAACGGATCGGAAAGGATCCTCGATCCCGGCGACTAGCCGCCGGCACGCTGAGCAGACCGGCCCTGCGGACGAGGCCTAGCCGAAGGCATCCCCGGGGACGACGTAGACCAGGCTCGACCACTTGGCCTTGTCGCCAGACTCGACCACCAGCGAGTTGCCCTTCAGCACCTTCACCGTGACCTGTACCTGGACCGAATTGCCGCACCCCGCCGCCTGGCTTAACTCAAAGTCCGGCACCCACAGGACATTGACAGCATGATGCTGCTGCCACGTGATCGTCCATGCGCCCGTCCCCGTGACCTTGTTGCCGGACTTCGTCGCGCAGGTGACACCTTGCTCCGTGGGCAACTGCTTCGCCGTAATCGACAGCCTCACCTTGGCTGAGCCGTTGGTCTTGACGGACTTGGCTGAGCCGCACGCTGTTGGATAGTCGTCCTCGATGCAGTTCGTCATCGACAGCATCGCCCCGACCTCCACCGACTGGCCGCCATCCTCGGACACATCGAAGGTCTCGGTCAGCACCAAGGACTTGCCTGGCGCCACCAGTTGGTCACCGCCGGGCGGTTCTTGAATGGCCTGTGCCCACGCTGGCAGTGGAGCGGTGACCAGGAGGAAGGAATGTTCCTTCGGATCCATCTTGCGGGTGACGATCTTGACCTTGCCCGTCCCCGGAGAACCGTTGCAGTCCCCCGGATCGCACATCATGACGTCGGACTGGCAGGTGTAACTGCCGGCCACGTCCGTGTCCAGCATCATGTCGACGGTGATCGAGAACTCGCCTCCACCGGGCCACACATTGCGACCGCCCTCAGCCTCCGTGGTCGCCCCGGACGGACTCGTGCACAGCACGGTCACGCCGAGGAAGATCTCATTCGGCGAGGTGCCCTTGGCATCCATGACAACCAGACCGGTCGACACGAATCGTGACTCGCCGGCATCGGCGTCAAACGTCGTCGAGAAGAAGGCGGTGTGTTCATCGGCGACATTGAGCACTCGGGTTGTCGGTGTCCGGTCAACCGTGCCGCCGGACGAGGCGGCCGGGGCGGTGTCCGCTCCGGCTGGGACGGCAACCCCGAGGGCCGCGACAAACAGAGCGAAAGCAATCCCCGCGCGCACCAACATCACCCCAGGGTAGGACCAAACCGGCCCTGATGTGACCCGGGCGACGGATGGGGAATCTTGCCCGGTGTCCGATGTTCGACGTCCTGAGCCGCTACTGCCGCGGCAGCACGACCCGCGCGAGCAGACCACCCTCAGCGGCTCGATCGAGCGCAATAGTGCCGCCGCAGTCCTCGACGGCCGAGGCCACGATGGCGAGGCCGAGACCCGAGCCCGGTATCGCCCGGGCATCCGGTGTGCGGTGGAACCGATCGAAGACGGTGTCGCGCTCATCGTCGGGGATCCCCGGACCGCCGTCGCGCACCTCGAGCACGACCTCGGTGGGGCCCTCGCGGACGGCCGCGACGATGGCCGCCTCCCGCGGGGAGAACTTCGCCGCGTTGTCGAGCAGGTTGCCGATGATCTCCGCCATGGACGCCGGATCCACCCGCAGCATGACCGGTCGGTTGGGCAGGTCCAGCGTCACCGAGCGCTGGGTGCGACGAGTCAGCCGCTCGGCCGCGGCCGTGACGGCACCGCGGATATCGAGGTCGACGTACTCCCGAACCGGCTCATCCCGGGCGGCGAGGGCGAGCAGCTCCTCGACCAGTCGGCCGAGTTCGTCGAGCTCGGCCTGCGCGGCGTTCAGCGACTCGGCGGTGATGTCGTCGGTCGCTGTGCGAGCCGCGAACTGCACATTGGCCCGCAGGGCCGCGAGCGGAGTACGCAACTCGTGGCCGGCGTCTTGGACCAGTCGCTCCTGCTGCTCCTCCGAACGCCGCAGGGCCTCCTGGAGCGCCGCGGTCGCATCGACGACATCGACCACCTCGCGCGGCGAGCCCGACTTCACCTCCGGCGTGGCGCCCTTCTCCCCGCGGGTCAAGGCACGCATGGTCTCGGCGACATCCTCGAGGGGAATCGTGGATCGGCGTACGGCGAGCACGCCGATGCCGGCCCCGATGCCGACCGCAGCGAGGCCGACGACGGCGAGGATCGACGCCAAACCGACGAGGATCGTGTTGGTCTCCTCCAGCGATCGCACCGCGCGCGCGGCCGCACCCTCCACCACCGAGACCGTCAGGACGCGCACCTGCGCACCGTTGGGGGCGACACGGGTGGAGTAGGCCTCGGTGCCGGGCGGCGAGGACGCGATCTCGATGTCGAGGTCGTCCACCGGCAGGTCGAACGATTCACGATCGACCTCGAAGACCTCCCCGTCGGCGAAGACCGCGTCGACGAGCACGGACGGCTGACCCTTGATCGGCGGTCGAACGGCCGGAGGGGAGTCCTCGGCAGACTCCAGATAGATGCCCGCCTGCAATCGCGATTCCAGCGACGAGTCGACGCTGCCGATGAGTGCGCTGCGGGTGAGGAACCACACGCCGATAGCAAGACCAACGACGGAGAGGGCGACGGCGACCGCGACGATCAAGGCGACCGTCGTGCGCAGTGACCGCACCGCTACTCCACGCGCGCGACGAATCCGACGCCGCGCACCGTATGCACCAGCCGACTGCGTCCACCCACCTCGGTCTTGCGGCGGACGTAGGAGACATAGGTGTCGAGATTGGAGTCCAGGGTCGGTGAGGCGAAGCCCCACACCTCGGTCATGAGGTCGCTGCGCTCGACAACGGCGCCGTCGGCAGCAAGAAGCACCTGCAGTAGCGCGAACTCTGTCTTGGTGAGGCTGAGTTCCTCGCCGTCACGCGTGACCTGGCGACGTGCGGTGTCCACGATGAGGTCGCCGAGGGCGTAGGTGTCATTTCCACCGGCCTGACCGGTGCGCCGCAGCAGTGCCCGGACCCGGGCGATGAGTTCGGTGAGGTCGAAGGGCTTGGGCAGGTAGTCATCGGCACCGGCGTCCAGGCCCGCCACCCGATCGCCCACCTCACCACGTGCGGTGAGCACGAGGATCGGGATAGTGCTGCCGTGTGCCCGCAGTCGACGGGCCACGTCGAGTCCGTCGATATCGGGCAGCCCGAGGTCGAGGACGATGAGATCGATGGTTGCCGCACCGCGCGCCGGGGTCTGCATGCGCTCCAGGGCATCGAACCCGGTGGGAACGGTCTCGACGTCGTAGCCCTCGAAGGACAGGACGCGCTCGAGGACCTGCCGCAGGGACGGGTCATCGTCGACGACGAGGATGGCCATACCTCTACCGTAGGACATCGGGGTTCTCGTTTTGGACATCAAGCGGCCCCCGGACCTCACTCCATTCTGGAGATCCGGGGGCCGAAGCTCGAAGTGGTCGGGATCTACGCGCCCTACCGCATACGGCCACCACGAGCTGCTGAGGGGACCCTATCGGAGATCAGCGCCGACGCGGTGACGGTGTCACCGGCCGGTCGCCTCCACCGGATTGGATCATCAATCGGTAGACCGCGCGCTGGATGTCATCGCGCAGCTCGATGGACTCGGAATAGGTGAGGTCGCCGTCGAAGACAGCCGCGGCAACCGGGCGTGCCAGCCAGTTGTAGAGGCCGTCGCGCAGATCGTCGGCGCCATCGCCGGCAATGCGGGTGAGGGTTTGCCCTCGCGAGAGTCGGGAGAGCACCTCGTCCTCGTCGAGACCGGAGGACTCACCGACGAAACTCCAGAAGGCCTTCACGGTCTTGCGCTCGGCCCGCTTGGACAGATCCTTGGGATCGACCCACACCGGCAGCAGGGCGCTGGTGACGTAGTTCTCCTGGGACTCCGAAAAGACCCCGTCCTCGACGGCCGCCGACAAGATCGCCGCGATCCGGGCGTGAGCCCGCTCGCGAAGTTGGTCGTCGTTGGCCCGGGCGGGGCCGGCCGAGACGAGCGAGCCGAAGAGGGCGAGCACGACCGACACCAACGCCACCACGAGGGCGGGCCGACGGGTCGAAATGCTCATGTTTCGAGTGTGACTCGTGCGGCGTGGCCGTCGCCAGGGGCGGGGCTGGGAATGAACTGGGAAGGAAGCGGCCTAGAGCAGAGTCGTCTGGGAACAGCACCCAGGCCGACGTACGCTCTGTGACATGTCTGCGACACAGCTTTCTTCTCGGGGTACCGCTGCACGGACCGCTACCGCCTGGGCCGCGGCCGCTATGGCCGGCGCTCTCCTGCTCGCCGCCTGCTCCAGTGGCGACGAGGCGGCGACGTCGTCGTCCGCCGCGCCCAGCAGTTCATCCGCTTCCAGCTCGAGCAGTTCGAGTTCGAGCAGTTCCTCCGCCGATCCGAGCCCGGAGCCGACCAAGATCGTCGCGGTCCTGTGCGATGAGGCCACCGAGGAGTCGGTCGCCGCGCTCGATGCCGCGGTCAGCGATGACTTCACCATCAGCCAGGTCGTCGATGTCCGCACGGACGACGAGGGCATGCACGCGATCCTCGCCTTCGTCGAAGGCCCCGGCCTGGCGGTGCTCGCCCAGTGGACCGGGGAGGGCCTAGAACTGGCGAACCTCGCCGCCGCCGATGAGTTCGCCGCGCAGGTGAGCGGTGCCCCCATGGCGACCCCGGACGAGGCCACGCAGGACCTCCTTGGCCAGACCGTCACGTGCTACACCACCCTCTTCGCCCCGGACGAGTCCGGTGACAACAAGAAGGACAAGGACAAGGACAAGGAGTAGCCCGGAGCACTAGCGTCGAGGTATGCGTCGATTCTTCCTTGCCCTGGCGGCCACCGCCCTTCCCGTTTCACTGCTCGTGGGTACGCCCGCGGCGCAGGCTGCTGAACTCGAATATGTCGCCCTCAACTCCAAGGGCCTGAAGCAGACCCTCATCAAGAAGTCGTGGGGGCCGCTGTGGCTCGGCAAGGTTGGCGAATACGACTACAACGTCTCGGAGAAGGGCTCGAAGCCAGTCGAGTGCGTCACCAAGGGCAAGACGGTCAAGGGTGAGAAGTCCGCCTCCTTTGCCGAGATGAAAACCGTCTTTGAGCAGAACAAGGACGACCACTACCTCGACATTGCCCAGTTCGTCTACCAGTACGACAGCGTGCAGGCGGCCGAATTCGCCTGGCAGGACCTACAGAACAAGGCGGGCACGTGCGCCGGCACCCATGTGCACCCGATTAAGGACGCGTCCGGGACGAAGATCGGTGAGGCCACCGTCGTGATCACCGTCTCCTTCCGCTCTGGGATGTACGGCCAGCAGCAGATCGTCATCAACGAAGACGTCCAATACGACAAGCCGCTGCCCGGTGGCGCCGACACGGTCGCGTCCTCCGATGAGATCTCCATCTGGAGCTACGACGGCATGGTCATCATGGAGGTCGAGGCCAACAAGTACGTGCCGAAGCAGAAGAACTTCGTCTTCTCCGATCCGCAGGTGCGCACGATCGAGACCCTCGCCCTGGTCACCCTTCAGCGCTACCACCTGGCCGCGTTGAAAGCCCTCTAGGGACCATCGGTGTCAGCACGTCCCATCGTGATTGACACCGATCCGGGAGTCGACGACGCCCTCGCCCTCATGCTCGCCGCCGCGAGCCCAGAGGTCGACGTACGCGGCATCATCGCAGTGGCGGGCAACGTGGGTATCGACCAGACCGCTGCCAACGCAGCCGCACTCGCCGATCTGCTCGAGTTGGCCTGTCCCGTCGGGCGTGGCGCTGCCGGACCCCTGTGGCGCCGCGACACCGAGAATGCCGCGCATGTGCACGGCAACAACGGCCTCGGCGGCTACGAACTCCCGCGATCCTCGCGCGAACTAATCCCCGGCGTACCGCTTCTCGCGGATCTCCTCGGTGGGAGCGACGAGCCAATCACCGTCGTCACGATCGGCCCACTCACCGATATCGCGCTGCTGATCAATGAACATGCCGACACCGCTCGGCAGATCGAGCGGCTCATCGTGATGGGCGGCGGCACACTCGACGTGCCCGGCAATGCGAGCGCAGCCGCCGAATTCAACTTCTACGCCGATCCCGATGCCGCCGCGCGTGTCTTTGCCTTCGACGTGCCGATCACGATGGTGGGTCTCAACGCCACCCACCAGGCGCTGGTAGGTCCTGACGACCTGCCCCAACTGTGGGCGTCAGGTGGGAGGATCGCCCACCTGGTGGAGCACATCCTCGAGGACTACGAGCGTGCCGGGTACGGCAGCGGCGGAGCGATGGAGATGCACGATCCACTCGCGATGGCGATCGCCATTGATCCCACGCTCGTGACCACAGCCGCACTCCACGTCGACATCGAGAACGTGGGGCGGATCACCGCCGGGATGGCCGTGGTCGATCACCGCCACCGGCCTGGATCGCCCCCGAACACCGACGTGGTCATGCAGGTCGACGTGCCACGCTTCCGCGCGCTGATGGACACCCGGCTCGCCGAGTTGGACCGTTCTGTCGGCTAACTCGACGGCAGCGGTGCGTAGGGACAAAGAAGCCAGCCCGGCGCCGTTCGATCGAGGAAGTACGCCGTCACCGGGTTGTTGACGCACCTCGACGGGGTCGACCGATAGGTCACGTGCTGGGTGCTGTCATAGGTGATGAGCGAGGCGTCCCATAGGTAGTTCGCCATCGTGCGACCAAAGTCGTATTCGGTGCGGGAGTCGCCCAGGGAGTTGATGACCACCGGCTTGATCGGCAGACGCAATGACTCGGTAAGCGGGGTGTAGCCGTAGGTGAAGTCCTGCGGCAGGCCCGCGCAGAGGCTGCCCTTGGTCACGGCCAAATTGCCTGCCATGACCGAATTGTTTGCCGTAGCGACCGTGGCCGCGCGGGCGATCTCGGCGACCGTCGGGTAGTCATCCATATCGCGACAGTTGATGAAGTAGATGTTGAACGCCGAGTTGGGGTTGTAGGCCCGCAATTCGTTCAACGGTTTGAGCATCTTGCGCGCCGCAGCGGACCGCTTCTTCGCGGTAGGCGCGTAGAGGGCCCGGTAGGCCTCACTGATCACCGCGAGGATCTGGGGGTAGGCTCTCTGGTAAGAGATGTTGTCAAAGATCTGCGGCAAGATCTGCCAGCGCGAATACTCCTGACCGTCAACCACGATGGTGCGCTCGTCCAGTCCGTCAATGACACGTTGGAATCGGTAGCCCATCTTCTTGCCGAACTGCGAACTGAACACCGCCTGGGCAGTGCCGTAATTCCACGTCGCACCGTTCATCCACGAGGTGATGGTGAGGTTGGGCGACCAGGCGCCGTCGAGGACCAGCGTGCGCAGTCGGTCCGGGAACTCGCGGGCGTAGCGGTAGCCCATACGCGTGCCATAACTCATTCCCCAGAAGTTCCATTGCTCCTCCCCGAGGGCCGCACGCATCGCGTCGAGGTCACGGATGACGTAGTAGGTGCCGAGGTACGGCGCTACATCGGGATTGGCATCCAGGCATGCCGTGAGCTGCGCCGCGGTGGCGTCGTACATGCTCTCGGCGTAGGCAGCCCAGTCCACCGGGCCGGTGAGCGGCGCGTAATAGACCTCCTGAGCCTGCGACTGAACTGCAGCGCCATCGACGCACCCGCTCAGTTGCGGCTGCGAAAGCCCCACGCCGCGCGGATCCCACGCCACGAAGTCGAAGCGATTGCGGACCTTGGCCGGAAGCATCTCCAGCACCAGGTTGGCAATGGCAAGCCCGGACTCACCGGGACCCCCGGGGTTGAAGGTGAAGGCGCCGATGCGCCGGTCCGAGGTCGCCCGGTGGATCGCCAACTCGATCTGGGCGTTCGCCGGATTGTCGAGGTCATCCCAGTCGAGCGGCACCGTCAGCGTGCCGCACTCGAACCCGTCCAGGTCCGCGTCAGGATCGCAGTCATGCCACGTAATGGTGCCGCGATCACCGGGTGCCGCGGTCGCCACCGGAGTGGTGACGCCGACGAGAGCACCGGCCAGGAGGCCGAGCGTGGCGAGGGGGACGAGGAGTAGGCGAACCGGGCGCATTGCGCCAACCTAGCGGTCGTCATCTGCGCGCGACCAGCATTGCCCAAAGCCGCCTAGGGTGGTGCCATGCACCCCCCGGAACAGTTCACGCACGAGCAGGTCGTCCACGGCCACGATCCCAAGACCGGCCTGCGCGCCATCGTCGCGATCCACTCCACCGCGCTGGGGCCATCACTCGGTGGTTGCCGCATGCGTGCCTACGCCAACGCTGACGAGATGCTCGCCGACGCCCTGCGCCTGTCCGAGGCGATGAGCTACAAGAACGCACTCGCCGGGCTCGCGCATGGCGGTGGCAAGGCGGTGATCTGGGGTGACCCGGCGACGGACAAGTCCCCCGAACTCTTCCATGCGATGGGGGACTTCATCGCCACGCTCGGTGGCCGCTACATCACCGCCGGAGACGTCGGCACGACCGTCGCGGATCTCGACCTCATCTATGAGACCAACCCGTACACGACCGGGCGCTCGCCGGAGCGTGGCGGCTCCGGTGACACCGGCATCCTCACGGCGTACGGCATCCAGCAGGCGATGCGCGCGGTCGCCGAGCACCTGTGGGGGAGCGACTCGCTGCAGGGCAAGACCGTGGGGATCTCTGGCGCCGGCAAGGTCGGGCGACGCCTCGCCCAGCACCTCGTCGAGGAGGAGGGCGCCCGGGTCACCATCACCGACCCGTCGGCGGCTGCGATCGAGTCGATCGAGGTGCCGGTCACCGTCGTCGGATCCACCGAGGATCTCATCGACACCGAGATGGACATCTATTCCCCCAACGCCCTCGGGCACGCCCTGACCGCCGACGTCGCCGAGCGGCTGCGAGTGGCCGCCATCTGCGGGGCGGCGAACAACCAACTCGCCTCCCCGGAGGTCGGTGAGCGGCTCACCGAGCGCGGCATCCTCTATGCCCCCGACTACCTCGTGAACTGCGGGGGCGTCGTGCAGGCCGCCGAGGAGATCGACGGCTTCGATATGGAGCGGGCCCGGCAGCGGGTGGCCCAGGTGCACGGCACCACGCTGCGGGTCCTGGCCCGGGCGGTGTCTGAGGGACTGCGTCCGGAGCAGGCGGCTGCCCGTGAGGCCGAGGATCTCATCGCCGCCGGGGGGCCGGCGTTCCGGAGATTCACCGTGAGGGCAGACCTGACCTCGTGATGCCAGCGGGCCGGGGCACGGGGTACTCTTGCCCGCAGAACGCCGGCCCTGAGCCGGCCACCGTCATCGGCTAGAGGGAGTCGCCCCATGGGTCGCGGCCGCGCGAAGGCGAAGCAGACGAAGGTCGCCCGTGCCCTGAAGTACGGGGGCCCGGACACCGATCTCCAGCGCTTGCAGGCGGAGTTGTCCGCCGGGGAGCAGCACCACGTGGACGGTGCCGAGGAAATCGAGATCGACGAGCCCGTCGAGGACCCCTACGCCAAGTACTACGACGACGAGGACGACGAGGACCAGTAGTCCCACGGGGTCCTAATCAATCAGCCCCAGGTCACGACACTGTGGTTGCTCAATAACCCGTTCAGCGATTCGCAGAATCTCTTGCGCCGTGAGGAAGAGCAAGGTCACTCGGCAAGGCGCTGCATGGCCTCGGCGTACCGGGGAAGTTCCTCATCGAGGATGCGCTCAATGAGGTCCGACCTGGCATGGGTCTCGAGATATTCCTCGATGGCGGGCTTTGCCACCTCCTGCATCGATCGACCCTCGTGATCAGCGCGCGCACGTAGTGCGTCGGACTGCTCATCGCTGAGCCGCAGGGTCATCGCCACCTGCATAAGGTGTCAAAAGTGATACCGCTAGGGATGCTCCCCGACCACGAGGGCAGCACCCCCGCCGCCGCCCTTGGCCTCCGCGTCACCGACTTCTCCGTTGGCGCGGTCGCGAACGACGCCGCACACCCAGGCGTCGAGGCCACGATCGCGGAGGCGGGCCAGGGCGTTGCCCGCGTCGCCGGAGTTGACGATCGCCACCATGCCCATGCCCATGTTGAAAGTGCGTTCCATCTCCGCACGTTGCACGCCACCGGCCGCGATGAGGTCGAACACCGGGCCGGGCGTCCAAGTGCCGCGATCGATCTCAATCGCCAGATGAGCGGGCAGGACCCGCGCCAGATTGGCCGCGATGCCGCCACCGGTGATGTGGCTGAAGGCGTGGACGTCGACGTTGTCGATGAGGTCGAGGCAGTCCTGGGCGTAGATGCGCGTGGGCTCGAGCATTTCCTCACCCACACTGCGCCCTAGGTCAACCACGTAGGTCCCCAAGCCGGGGCCCCCCTCACCGAGCAGGACGCGGCGAGCGAGGGAATAGCCATTGGAGTGAAGGCCCGACGACGGCATGGCAATCGCCACATCACCGGAACGCACCCGCTCAGCACCGAGCAGTCGGTCAGCCTCGACCACCCCGGTGCCCGCACCGGCGACGTCGTACTCGTTCGAGGCTAAAAGGCCGGGATGCTCAGCGGTCTCACCACCCACGAGCGCGCAGCCGGCGATCTCACACCCCCGGGCAATGCCGGAGACGATCGCCGCAATGCGCTCGGGCACAACCTTGCCGGTGGCGATGTAGTCGGTCATGAAGAGTGGCTCGGCACCGCACACGACGAGGTCGTCGACGACCATCGCGACCAGGTCCTGCCCGATCGTGTCGTGGATGTCCATCGCCTGCGCGACAGCGACTTTGGTGCCGACGCCATCTGTCGATGTCGCGAGCAGCGGCCGTCGATAGCCCTTGAGGGCGGACGCATCGAAGAGCCCGGCGAAGCCGCCGAAGCCACCGACCACCTCGGGTCGGGTCGCTCGCGTGATGGCTTCGCGCATCAGCGCGACCGCGCGTTCACCGGCCTCGACGTCGACCCCGGAGTCGGCGTAACTGACCATGTCAGGGACGCTCCAGCGCGTCGGCCGCACCCACCGCCGCCGCTGACGTCACATGCTTCTCAAGGCCCTCGAGCAGGTGCTTGCCAATGACCTCAGGCTCCGGGATCGGCACGGGATAGACCCCGTCGAAGCAGGCGCAGCAGAACGCACTCTTCGGCAATGTCGTTGCCTCGACCAACTCGTCAAGGGAGACGTAGCCGAGGGAGTCCGCACCGATCGACCGGCAGATCTCCTCCACCGACAGCCCATTCGCGATGAGCTCGGCGCGCGAGGCGAAGTCGATGCCGTAGAAGCACGGCCACTTCACTGGCGGAGACGAGATGCGCACATGCACCTCCCGCGCCCCGGCCTCGCGCAGCATGCGCACGAGGGCGCGCTGGGTGTTGCCGCGCACGATCGAGTCGTCGACGACGACGAGCCGCTGGTCGGCGATCACCTCGCGCAAGGGGTTGAGCTTCAGCCGAATACCGAGTTGGCGGATGGTCTGGGACGGCTGGATGAAGGTGCGCCCGACGTAGGAATTCTTGACCAAGCCCTCCGCGAAGGGGATGCCCGACTGCTGGGCGTAGCCAATCGCGGCATAACGGCCGGATTCCGGCACCGGGATGACCAGGTCAGCCTCGACCGGATGCTCATCGGCGAGCCGTCGGCCAATCTCGACGCGGGTGGCTTGCACACTGCGATCCGAAATCGTGGTGTCGGGGCGAGCGAGGTAGACGAACTCGAAGAGGCAGCCCTTCGGCTCAGGCTTGGCGAAACAGTGCGCACGCAGACCATGCTCGTCGATCGCGATGAGTTCGCCCGGCTCGATCTCACGCACATAGGACGCACCCACGATGTCGAGCGCCGCGGTCTCGCTCGCGACGACCCAGCCGCGCTCGAGTCGACCGAGCACAAGCGGGCGGATGCCCTGCGGGTCACGGGCGGCGTACAGGGTGGACTCATCCATGAAGACCAGCGAGTAGGCACCACGGAGTTTGGGCAACTCCTTCATCGCCGCAACCTCCATCGACTCATCGGGATGCGAGGCGACGAGTGCGGTCATGAGGTCGGTATCAGAACTTGCGCGCGTGAGTTTGGGCATGCCGAGGGGCAACTCGCCGGGCCCGTCGAGCGCGGCCACGCGATCAGCGAGCTCCGCCGTATTGGTGAGGTTGCCGTTATGAGCAAGAGCGATGTGACCGGTGGCGGTCGATCGGAAAGTCGGCTGCGCGTTGTCCCAGCAACTCGAGCCGGTCGTGGAGTAGCGAGTGTGACCAATCGCTACGTGACCGTGCAAGGACTCCAGACTCGCCTCGGTGAAGACCTGGGATACCAATCCCATGTCCTTGTAGACAACGATGTGGTGGCCGTCGCTCACCGCGATGCCGGCCGACTCCTGGCCGCGGTGCTGCAGCGCGTAGAGGCCGAAGTAGGTGAGTTTGGCGACGTCTTCGCCCGGGGCCCACACGCCGAAGACTCCACAGGCGTCCTGGGGTGCGCGGTCGTCACCCAAGTCACCCCCGACCTGGAATTCGTGCGTGAGCTTGCCGTCTCCGCGCGCCACAGGGCGAGTCTATGTGCCTCCCCGGCCGTGCTGGCACGGGCGCCCCGGAGAGATTCGTGGGGATCTGCCCGAACGTCTTCCTTCACGAGGATTTGTGGCGCACCCTGAAAGGAACTCAGCGGAGGCTCACGAAGGGCACGGCGTGTTCACAGGCAAAGTTATCCCGCTCTTCGTCGGCAGTCTTGCCCTTCTCGTGGGTGGTGCAGCTCTCGCTCAGGCGACACCTGCGTCGTCGGCTACCCGTTCGTCAGCCACCCAGCCCCGCACCCATGTCCCACCCGCCTATCCGCTGGCCACGTCCGGGAATCGCATCCTGGACGCCAACGGTGCGGTCGTCGTCTGGCAGGGCGTCAACTGGTTCGGCTTCGACACGGGCGACCAGGTACCCCATGGCCTATGGTCTCGGGACTACAGGGACATGCTTCAGCAGATCACGGACCTCGGGTTCAACACGATTCGCATGCCGTTCTCCCTGCAGATGCTCGCAGGAACGACGACCGGCTACATCGAATACGGCGGCGGCAAGAACGCCGAGCTCAAAGGCAAGACACCCCTGGAGATTATGGACATCATCGTGGATGAAGCCGGGCGTGAAGGCCTCATGGTCATCCTCGACAACCACTCGCAATCAAATGACGGCTACACATATGACTTGTGGTACGGCCAGGGCGGCTACACCGAGGATGACTGGATTGCCGCGTGGGAAATGCTCGCGGCGCGGTACGCCGATACTCCGCAGGTCGTTGCCTTCGACCTCAAGAACGAGCCACATGGGGTGGCCACCTGGGGCGACGGGGCCTCGACCGACTGGCGCCGGGCTGCTGAGCGCGCAGGCAACGCCGTGCTCGGCGTGGCCCCCGACAAGCTCATCGTCGTCGAGGGCATCGAGGGTCCAGTCGCCGGCGGGCAGGTCCTGACCAAGAACTGGTGGGGTGGCAACCTCGAGGGGGTTCACAACAACCCGGTGCGTCTCGATGTCCCGAACCGCCTGGTCTACTCCCTCCATGAGTACGGCCCCGAGGTCTTCATGCAGGACTGGTTCAAGGAAGACCCCGCCGATATGGCCGAAAGCCTCGCCGAGCGCTGGGCCGCGGGGTTCGGATATATCCACGATGAAGAAATCGCACCCGTCTACGTCGGCGAGTTCGGCGCCAAGCAGGTCGACCCCTCGACGACCGAGGGCCGATGGATCACGCAGTTTGCGGACTACCTCGCCGACACGGGAATCAGCTGGACTTTCTGGTCCTGGAACCCAGACTCCGGGGATACCGGTGGCGTCCTCACCGATGACTGGACCACCGTGCACGAAGACAAGATGGCCCTGCTCACGGAGTTGATGGACGGCGTGCGCTCATCCACTCCGATCGTCCTCAAGGCCCGCGTGGTCCGGGTGGCTTCATGGAAGTCTGGCTCGTGCTACCTGGTGAATGTTCGCAACGTCAGCACCCAGCCCACGAAATCCTGGACTGCGCGCCTCACTCTGCCCAAGGGCGCCAAGGTGACCTCACAGTGGAACGGCAAAGCGACGGTCAAAGGACGCGTCGTGACGATCGCAGCTCCAGTCTGGGGTGGCGTGATCAGCGAGGGTGGCTCAGTCCAACACGGAGGTCTGTGTATCTCCGGAAAGGGCAAGCCCACCAAAGTGAGCGCCACCGCGTTAGCACATCGCTAGTGGCTGTTGCGCGTTGAGGTTTTGAACTGCGCACGCATCGTGCGCAGTCTGCAGGGTTTCCTGGGAAGGCCTGTGGGATACCCCCCATCGGCGGCAATTCGGTCCGATCTTGAACGTGTCGAGTAGATCGTCCGTTGGACCAACCAGGAGGAATCGTGCTGCGAACCCGCGCACTACTCGCCCTCAGCAGCGCCACCGCGCTTGCCGGTGGGCTCTTGACCACCGTGGCCGTGGCACCGGCAGCCCAAGCCCATGGATCGATGGCGAACCCACCCTCACGCATCCACGAGTGCTACTTCGGCGACCGCACCGCACCGCTGTGCGAGGAGGCCTGGTTAGCCAACCCCCAGGCCCTCTACGACTGGACCGAGATCAACCAGCCAGCTGCCAATGGCAACCACAAGTCGCTCATCCCTGATGGTCAGCTGTGCTCGGCCGGTCGCAGCAAGTACGCCGCCTTCGACACTGCCTCGCTGGAGTGGAAGGCCACAAATCTCGAGCCCGATGCCGACGGCCTCTACACGCTCACCTGGGACAACACGGCACCGCATGCCACGAAGTACTACCGCGTCTATCTCACCAAGCCCGGCTTCGACGCTACAAAGCCGCTGGCGTGGAGCGACCTCGAGCTCGTCCACGACAGCGGTGCTCAAGCCGCGGAGAAGACGACGACGCTGCGGATGGAACTCCCGGCCCGCACGGGACGGCAGATGCTCTACACCGTCTGGCAGCGCAGTGACTCCCCCGAGGCCTTCTACGCCTGCTCCGACATCACCCTTGATGGCACCGGTTCAGCGCCAACACCCACTCCTATTCCTGAGCCCACTCCCACGCCGACTCCTGAGCCCACACCTGCGCCGGACATGCCCGGCATGACGGAAGGCGTCGGCGCGCGCACCACGATCACCAGCGACTGGGGCGCCGGCTTCTGCGCCGATGTTGCCGTGAGCACCACGTCGACCACGGACAAGCACTGGCGCGTGGACCTGCCCGGCGGCTTCACCCTGTCGTCGCTGTGGAATGGCGTGGTGACGGTGCAGCCCGACGGCGTACGCAGTGTCGGTGGGGCTGAGTGGAATCACATGATCCGCTCCGGCAGCCCGACATCCTTCGGCTACTGCGCGACGCGCACGTCGGCGACACCCGAGCCCACGCCGACACCCGAGCCCACGCCGACACCGGAGCCCACGCCCACTCCGACGCCCACTCCGACGCCGACACCCACACCGGCTCCCGCACCGTCCAGTGGCATTGCCGTGACCGTGACGAACAGCAATGACTGGGGCAGTGGTCGCACCGTTGACGTGAAGGTTGCCTCGGCGGCATCGATCTCCTCCTGGCAGGTCGCCTTCCCGTGGAGCAATGTCATCAGTGCTCCCTGGAACGGCCGCGGCACTGTGTCCGGTGGCACCTTGACCGTGGGCAACGAGAGTTGGAACGGCACGATCACCGCCGGATCCTCGGCCTCCTTCGGCTTCAACGACACCGGCACTTCGATGCCGCAGCCGAACACCTGCACCGCCACGGCAGGCGGCGCCAGCGTCCCCTGCACCATCACGATTGCCGGGGCATCCACGCCAGTGCCGACGCCCGAGCCCACCCCGGTGCCGACCCCGACACCGACGCCGACACCCACACCCACACCTACGCCGGCCCCCACGCCGACTCCGGCGCCTGCCCCCACGGACCCGACGCCCGCTCCGGCCCCGACGGACGGCACCAAGGTCGTGGCCTACTACGCCGGCTGGGCGACGTACGCCCGCGACTACCAGGTCGCGGACATCCCCGGCGACAAGATCACCCACATCAACTACGCCTTCGCCAATGTGCAGAACGGCAAGTGCGTCGTGGGTGACACCTACGCCGACACCGACAAGTACTTCCCCGGCGACACCTGGGACAACGGAGTCTTGCGCGGCAACTTCAACCAGTTGACGAAGCTCAAGGCGCAGTACCCGCAGCTTCAGACGCTGATCTCTGTCGGCGGATGGACCTGGTCCGGCAACTTCGCGTCTGTCGCGGCGACCGATGCCAGCCGCAAGGCGTTCGCCACATCGTGCGCGGACTTCATGGAGACCTATGGCTTTGACGGCATCGATGTCGACTGGGAGTACCCCGTCTCCGGTGGACTGACCACGGGAACGGCGGCCGATACGGCGAACTACACGCTGCTCATGAAGGAAATGCGCGCCGAACTCGACCGCCGCGAGGCAGCCGCGGGCCAGGACTACCTGTTGACCATCGCCACCGGCGCCGGCCCCGACAAGGTCGCCAACCTTGACGTGCCCGGCCTGGCCAACACGCTGGACTGGATCAACCTCATGGCCTACGACTACAACGGCGCGTGGGCCAAGACCACCGGGCACAACGCCGCCCTGGAGCGCAGCGCCGCCGACAACGGCCCGCTCGGCTGGGATGTCCTGTCTTCGGTCGATGCCTACCTGGCCACCGGGATGCCGTCGGACAAACTCGTCCTCGGCGTGCCGCTCTACGGCCGCGGGTGGTCCGGCGTACAACCGGGCAGCACCGGCACCGGCCTGTATTCCCTGGCGACCGGAGCGTCGACCGGCACCTGGGAGGCCGGGATCTTGGACTACGACGACATCGTGGCGAAGTACCTGCCCACCATGACGCGCTACTGGGACGCCGAGTCGCAGGTGCCCTACCTGTACGACGGCGCCACCTGGATCTCCTACGACGACGCTGAGTCCATGACGGCGAAGGCTGAGCTCATCCGCGATCGCGGACTCGGCGGAGCCATGATGTGGGAACTCAGCGGCGACCGCGATGGCGTCCTCATCGACGCCGTGAACAACGTCCTGCGTTAGGCACCCTCATGGTGACGAAGACCGCGCACGCGTCGTGCGCGGTCTTCGTCGTTTCGCATCCACGGACCCCACCAGCACCGATGCAATGCGCAAGCACGGTGCTAGCACCACCCACTCGGAAAACCTCCTGGGAAGGCATCACTCACCGCGACTAGCCCTCGACCAGCCGAAACGCTGAGACCACGGAGCGACGACGAAGGAGCCACCATGAACGCACGACGGATCGCCCCCCTCCTGGGCACATTGCTCGCCCTGCTCGCCGGCGGCCTCGGACTCCAGACGGCGAGTGCTGCCAGCGCGGGAACGGCGTACCCCTTGCACACTGATGGCAATCGCATCGTCGACGCCTCCGGCAAAACGGTCGTGTGGGAGGGAGTCAACTGGTTCGGCTTCGAGACCGCGACGCATGCACCACACGGCCTGTGGTCCCGCGACTACAAGGACATGCTCCGCCAGATCAAGGACCTTGGCTTCAACACCATCCGCATGCCGTTCTCCGTGCAGGCGGTGAACTCGTCGTCCACCAATGGCATCGACTACGGCGGAGGCAAGAACGCCGAACTTGCCGGCAAGACCCCGCTGCAGGTCATGGACATCATCATCACCGAGGCGGACCGCCTTGGGCTCATGGTGATCCTCGACAACCACTCTCTCGCTGACGACGGCTTCATGTACGACCTCTGGTACGGACAGAACGGCTACAGCGAGGCCGACTGGATCGCCACATGGAAGATGATGGCCCAGCGGTACGGCGACGACGACAATGTCGTGGCCTTCGATCTCAAGAACGAACCGCACGGCCGCGCCACCTGGGGTGATGGCTCCGCGACGGACTGGCGGCGCGCCGCCGAGCGAGCCGGCAACGCGGTGCTCGCCATCGCGCCACAGAAGCTGATCGTCGTGGAAGGCATCGAGGGCGCCGTCGCCGGTGGGCAGCAGCTCGACCGGCACTGGTGGGGCGGCAATCTGGAGGGTGTGCGCAACAACCCGGTGCGCTTGAACGTTGCCGACCGTCTCGTCTACTCACCGCACGAGTACGGTCCCGGCGTCTTCGCCCAACCCTGGTTCAGCGACCCGAACATGTCCGCCATCCTGGCCGACCGCTGGCAGAAGGGCTTCGGCTACATCCACGATCAGCGCATCGCCCCCATCCTCATCGGTGAGTTTGGCGCCAAGAACGTCACGACCGACACCGTCGAAGGCCGCTGGATCACGCAGTTCACCGACTACCTCGCAGCCAAGGGCATGAGCTGGACCTTCTGGTCCTGGAACCCCAACTCCGGCGACACCGGTGGCGTGCTCACTGACGACTGGCGCACGGTGCACGCCGACAAGATGGCGCTGCTGAGTTCCATGATGGGCAGTACGCCGACTCCGACCCCCACGCCGACGCCGACTCCGACGCCGACTCCGACGCCGACTCCGACGCCTACTCCGACGCCGACTCCGACGCCGACTCCGACGCCTACTCCGACTCCGACGCCTACTCCGACGGTTCCCGGCGCTCTCACGACATCGCTGGTTGTGGACTCTCAATGGGGCAGTGGCATGTGCGTGCACCTGGCGATGGCCAACGGCACCTCCTCAACGCAGAACTGGTCCACGGTCGATGTGGCGATCTCCGGTTCACTCACCAGCGTGTGGAATGCCAGCACCAGCAGCAACGGCTCCCTCACGCGGCTGACCGCACCCACGTGGGCACGCACCGTGCCCGCCGGATCGACGTACACCGCAACCGGTCTGTGTGTGAACGGCACTGTGTCCCTCGCGGGACAGCCCACGCCGACACCCACGCCGACACCCACACCCACGCCCACGCCCACACCCACACCCACACCCACCCCCGCGCCCACGCCCACGCCGATTGGCGGCGACCGACTGGTGGTGGACTCCACCTGGGCCAATGGCATGTGTGCGCACCTTGAACTCGTCGCACCGGTTCCCAGCACGGTGACGTTGACCGTCACCGGTTCGGTCACCAGCCTGTGGAACGCGAAATCGACACGATCAGGTGACACCCTCACCCTGACGCTGCCGAGCTGGGCATTGACACGCTCCCTGCACAAGGACACCGGTCTCTGCGTAAGCGGTGGCACCGTCACGGTCAAGCGCCTCCGCTAGCCTCACGGCATGAACTCACGCCCTCGCACGCTCCTCGCCACGCTCGCTGCCACCGCTGCGGCACTCACTCTCGCCGCCTGCGGCGGAGGTAGCAGCGGTGCCAGCACGTTGTCGGTCGACGACGTCGTCCCCCGGCTCACCGATGCAGGGATCGAGTGCACCGACTCCTCCGTGGAGGCTCTCGAGGACGGGGTCGTCGCCCGCGCCGTGACCTGCCTGGTCGGCACCACGGGCGCGGTTGTCGTCGCCGTCGCCGACACCGTCGAGGATTTCGACGAGGTCAAGTCGACCCTGTGCGCCGATGCGGCAGGCAGGGGCAGTGAGTCGGAGATCGCCTACGGTGCCAACTGGCTCGCGGTGGCCGCCTCCGACAACAATGGCGTCACCACCCAGCAGGCTGCCGAGGCCCTCGGTGGTGCGAGCAGCAACGTCGCGGACTTCTGTGGCTAGTCCGCGAAGGCAGCCAGGTCGTTAGATAACCCCGCCGCCACGCTCATCGGCGCTAGAGAACTTCTGCACGACGTAGATCGGGATGATCGACACGATGACCAAGGCCGCGGCGACGACGTTGACGATCGGGGCCTGGTTGGGGCGGAAGAGGTTCTGATAGATCCAGATCGGCAGGGTGGTGATGCCCGGGCCCGCGGTGAATGTCGTCACGATGATCTCGTCAAAGCTCAGCCCGAAGGCGAGTACCGCACCGGCAAGGATCGCTGACCGCATGAGCGGGAAAGTCACGAGCCGGAAGGTCGTGAAGCCACGCGCACCGAGATCGGCTGAGGCTTCCTCCATATTGCCGCCCATGCGACGCAGTCGTGCGATCGCATTGTTATAGATGACGACAATGCAGAACGTCGAGTGACCCACGACGAGTGTCATGAAGGTCAGGCCACCGAGATAACTTGTGAAGACGTTGTTGAGCGCGATACCGGTGACGATGCCGGGCAACGCGATCGGCAGGATAATCAGCAGCGAAACCGCATCCTTGCCAAAGAAGTTGAATCGTGAGAGCGCAAGCGCCGCGAGAGTGCCAAAGATCAGCGCCACGGCCGTCGCGACAAGCCCGAGCACAACACTCGTCACGATGGCGTTGCGGACTCCCTCGTTGTCGATGGCCTTGGCCCACCACTGCGTGGAGAAGCCAGCGGGTGGCCAGGCGAGGGTGTCACCAGCATTGAAGGAACTGATGAGCACGACCGCGAGCGGCACATAGACGAAGGCAAACGCAATGACCGCGAAGATGCTGAGGGCGACCTTGGTGCCGCGGCTGGTCGTCACAGGTTCTCCAAGGCTCCGGATCGCCGCACGATCGCGAGGTACATGAGCACGATGACCACGGGGATGGTGGCAAACGCTGCGGCAAACGGCAGATTCGTCACGTAGTTCTGCTGCACGACATTGCCGAGCATGATGACCTTGCCACCCACGATCTGCGCGGTGATGTAGTCACCCAGGCTGAGGGAAAACGTGAAGATCGATCCGGCCACCACCGACGGGAAGATCATCGGGATGATGACGCTGCGGAACGTGCGCCAGCCCTTGGCACCGAGATCCGCGGACGCATCCAGCATCGAGTTGGGCAGGCGGATGAAGCCGGCGTACACCGGCAGGATCATGTAGGGCAGCCATAGATAGGTGAGAGTGATGATGATGCCCACCTCACCGAAGCCGGGGCCGCCGAGGCCGAAGGGGCTGGCGAACCACGCAATGACGCCGTTTTCCGGTGTGAGCATCGCACGCCAGGCATAGACCTTGACCAGGTACGACGCCCACAGCGGGGTGAGGATCATCGCCACGAGCAGTGGCTGCCAGCGAGGTCGAGCCACCCGGGCCATGAAGTAGGCGACCGGGATCGCAAGGACCAAACACACGATCGTCACCGCGATTGCGATCCCTAGGGTGCGGAGCATCGTCTGCAGATACGCCGGGGTCGTGAAGACCTCGATGAAGTTGTCGAACGTGAACGTACGGACGATGGCACTGGTGAAGCCGTCCACCGTCCAGAAGGCGGTGAGGAAGAGGGCGGCGAGGGAGCCGAGGTAGACCACGACCAGCCAGGTCATCGGCGCTGCCAGCAACGCTGCGAGCCGTGCCCGCGGATGCCGATAGCCGAAACCCCCCTTCGGGGGACTGGCCGTCGTCGCTGCCACTGCTCCCTCGCCGCCTCTCTTCTCGATAGTGCTGTGCTCGATAGTGCTTAACCAGACAGGCTCAGGTCCTTAGGAGCGAAGCTCCGACCAGGCCTTCGACCACTCCGAATAGGGCACGCACTTGACGTCCGTACGGCCGTCGAGGCACACCTCGGTCGGGGTGTTCCAGTAGTAGACGTTCTCCCAGTAGGCGGTCTCGCCCGCGTGGTAGTCCGTGCACTGCTGCGGATCGATGTCGCACGCCTTGACGTTGCTCGGCGCCTCGCCGAACCACGCCGTGGCCTGCTGGTTGATTGCCGGGGAGGCAATCCAGTCAAGCCACTTGTAGGAGCAGTTGATGTTCGGCGTGTCCTTGGCGATCATCCAGGTGTCAGACCAGCCGGTGGCGCCTTCCTTGGCCTTGGTCGACCCGATGTTCTCGGGGTAGTAATTGACCAGGACCTGCCAGGAAGTCGCACCGGTCATCGTGCCGTTGGTGATGGCCTCGATCTGCTTGTTGTAGTCGCTCCAGTACTCGCTCACCAGGGCCTTCTGCTCCTTGAGCAGCGCGATTGCCGCATCGAACTGGGTCTGATCGAGTGAGTAGGGATCCTTGATACCCAGATCGGGCTGCGTGGCCATCAGGTAGACCGCCGCATCAGCGATGTAGATGGGCGAGTCGTACGGGCCCACCCCACCGGCAGCGGGGGAATCCGGCTCGAACATGATCGACCAGGAGTCAGCGGTTTCACCCACGACATCCTTGTTCCACACGAGCAGGTTCGCGCCGCGACCATGCGGCATGCCGTAGGCAACGCCGTTGACGCTGTTGTGCGACTGCATCTTCAGGTCGGGGAAGATGTCGGCGTAGTTGGGGGTGAGGTCGGTGTTCACCGGCTGCACGTTGCTGCCATAGATCAGGCGCAGCGTCGCGTCACCGGAGGCCGAGACCACGTCCCAGCCACCACCCTGCATGAGCTTGACGGCCTCGTCGGAGGTGCCGAACACCTTGACGTTGACCTGGCAGCCCGTCTGCTCCTCGAATGGCGTGATCCAGTCGGCCGCGGGATCGGTGCTGCCGTCCTCGGCATAGCCCGGCCACGCGAGAATGTTGAGCTGACCCTCGCCGTCGCCAACGGGGCCCTCGTACATCGGCACATCGGGTGCACCACCCGATCCGCTATCGCTCCCGCCACCACAGGCGGCAAGAGCCAGGGCCGCGGCACCGCCAACGGCCAGCATCTTTAGCAGCTGCGTCTTCTGCACCTGCTCCTCCTTCTCTTTCGTGGACCGACCCGGATGGTTGCGGTCCTGCGAACACCGTCAGGATCCGACGTGGATCTCGTTTTCGGTGTTCCACAACAAGGTCACGCGCTGCCCCCTCATGGCGTTGACATCCGCCGAGGTCGCGTGAGAGTTCTGCTGAACGGCGATCAGGGTGCCGCCCGCATCAAGGTCGACGAAGAATCGCGTGGCCATACCGACGTAGACAACCTCGTGGATCGTCCCCGCGGCCGCACGCTCATTGCCCTCCGCTGAGGCCTCGCCGAGCATCACCCGGATCTTCTCCGGGCGGACCGACCAGGTGCCCTCCCGGCCGAGGATCGTCGCCGCGGCTCCCGCCTCGAGCAAATTCGAGACGCCGACAAAACCCGCGACGAACGCGGTCTTCGGGTGCTCATAGATCTCAGTCGGTGTGCCGATCTGAGCAATGCGGCCCGCGTCAAAAACCGCGATACGGTCCGACATCGTGAGCGCTTCCTCCTGATCGTGCGTCACGAAAACAAATGTGATGCCGACCTCGCGCTGCAACTCCTTCAACTCCACCTGCATCTGCTCGCGGAGTTTGAGATCGAGTGCGCCGAGTGGCTCGTCGAGCAGGAGCACGCGCGGCTTGTTGACCAGGGCCCGAGCCAGAGCAACGCGCTGCCGCTGACCACCGGAGAGTTGACTCGGCTTGCGTTCGCCGTAGTCACCGAGGCGTACGGCGTCGAGTGCCTCCTGCGCCCGACTGCGGCGTTCGGCCTTGGGTACCTTCTTCACGCGCAGGCCGTACTCGACGTTGTCCAGCACATTCATGTGCGGGAAGAGCGCGTAGTCCTGGAAGACGGTGTTGACGTCCCGGTTGTAGGGCGGGGTCCCAGTGACATCGACACCGGCAAGTTCGATCGCCCCCGCCGTCGGCTGCTCAAAGCCGGCGACCATGCGCAGCACGGTGGTCTTGCCGGACCCCGAGGGGCCGAGCAGGGTGAGGAACTCGCCGTCAGCCACCTCAAGATCGACGCTGTCAACGGCGACGACGTCACCGAACGTCTTGCGTAGGCCGGTCAGCCGGATCGCGGTGCTCACATGACCTCCGAGTCCATGGTCCCGTGAGCCTAGGGGGAACCCTCGATTCCGGCACCCGTTCGGGGCCGAATCCGTCGACGTATTGTCCGAATCGTGACCTTGGCGGGCCGGGTGGGTCGCTAGGCCGGAAATGCGCGACCGGTGCCGGTGACCGTGACGACGACGTCCTCGCCGGGTCGGGGTGGCGGCGTACCCCCGGGGACGCGTACCGGGATCAAGGTGCCGTCCACGAGTTCGACGCGCAGCAGGGAGTCATGGCCGTGGTACGAGGTCTCGCGCACGACGCCAGCCCCGGGCATCTCACGCGAGACATCAACCGGGCAGGAGAGGACCAGCTGCTCCGGTCGCAGCACGACGGTGGTGGGGCCGGAGACTGCGTCATCGCGAATCGCGACATCTCCGAGAGCGCAGGTGGCGATGCCGTCGTGGGCGACGCCGGGGAGTTCGACCGCGTCACCAACGAAACGTGCCACGGCGAGATCGGCAGGGACGTCGTACACATCAAGTGGAGTGCCCGACTGCGCGATGCGACCATCCCGCATCACCGCGACGAGGTCAGCCGTCGATAGTGCCTCCTCCTGATCGTGCGTGATGAGGATCGCCGTGGTGCCGAGAGAGTCGAGGAGTTCGCGGACTTCAGCCCGCAGACGACCGCGCAAACCGGCGTCGAGTGCGGTGAAGGGTTCGTCAAGGAGTACGACGTCCGGCTGCGGAGCCAAAGCTCGGGCGAGCGCGACGCGCTGCTGCTGACCACCCGAGAGTTCATGGGGTCGCGCATGCGCGTAGTCCGCCATGCCCACCATCTCGAGCACCTCGGCGGTGCGGGCCGTGGTGTCCGCGCGTGATGACCGGGACTTGGGGAGGCCGAAGGCGACATTGGCGGAGACATCGAGATGCGGGAAGAGGGCGCCTTCCTGGGGGACGATGCCGACGCGGCGCTTCTCCGGTGGGATGAACGCATGTGGGCAACCAGGCCCCGCACCCGCGACGAGTCGGTCGCCAAAAGTGATGGTCCCGGCGGTGGGCTTGATGAAGCCGGCGAGAGCCCGCAGCAGGGTGGTCTTGCCTGATCCGCTCGGTCCGAGGACCGCGGCCACAGCACCGGAGGGCACGGTGAGATCGAGATTCTCGAGCACCGGCACGCCGCCGTAGCCGGCCGTTAGGCCACGCACCTCGACACCCGTCACAGCACACCAGCCTGCATTACAGATCCTCCGCCTCGTCGACCGCCTCCGGTGTCCGCGTCATCGTGCGGCCGAGCAGCCAGGCCGGGATGGCCGCGATGCAAACGAGCGCGATGGCATAGGGCGCTGCTGCGCCGTATGCCGCGATCTCGGTCCGACTCCACAACTCGGTGGCGAGCGTGTCAAGCCCGGTGGGGCGCAGCATCAGCGTGGCGGGGAGTTCCTTCATCGCGGTGAGGAGCACGAGCAGACCACCGGCGGCGATCCCGGGCAGCGTGAGTCGCAGCGTGGTCTCGCTCCACGCGCGCAGCGGACTGCGACCCAGCGTGCGCGCAGTTTGCTCGAGCACCGGCGAAACAGCCGCCGTCGCACTACGCGTAGCCCCGATTGCTTTCGGCAAGAAGAGCACGGCGTACGCGAAGGCCAGGACAAAAACAGTTTGGTAGACGAACGGCACGACGTTGAGGGTGAGGAAGACGAGCGACAGGCCGACGACGACGGCTGGCAACGCGTGACCGGTGTACGACACGGTCTCGATCGTGCGAACCGAGCGCGTGCGGTAGCGCGCCGCGAGGATGCCCACCGGAAGCGCGAGAAGGACGGCGAGGAAGGCACCGGCAAGGGATACACCCAGTGACGTGGCGGCAGCCGCGAGGAGTTCGGTGAGGTCGAGTTCGCTGCGGCTGCCCTGAACCATGCGCAAGATCAACGACAGCAGTGGGATGCCGAGGGCCAGTACCGTGAGGATCGTCAGGCCGAGGATGGCCGCAATGCGAGCGGGTGGTGAGAGTTCGACAGGTGCGGCGGTGCGCTGAGTCCCGGTCGCGACCCGCCAGCGACGCGTCCGCCCGCGAACACGGCGTTCAGCGAGCACCAGCAGAGCCGCGAGACCGACCAGCACGAGGGCGAGAACGGCCGCGCTGACACGGTCGAAACTCGCGCGATAGGAGGCGTAGATGACACGGGTGAAGGCGTCGACCCGCAGCAGCGCCACGGCTCCGAAGTCCGAGAGTGTGTAGAGGGCGACGAGGAGAGCTCCGCCCGCAGCGGCCGGCCAGGCCTGCGGCAACGTCGTGGTGGCGAAGGCCCGGAAGGGTCCGCGGCCGAGGGAGCGCGCCACTTCCTCCAACGCGGGGTCGCTACCGCGGAAGGACGCCGTCACCGGCAGCACGACGTACGGCGACGACACCAAGGTGAGGATGAATGCCGCCGCCCAAAAGCCACTCATCGCGGGGAATTGCGCGATCCACGCGTAGGCCGCGACATAGGACGGCATCGCGAGCGGCAGGGCAACGAGCACGATCCACAGTCCGCGCATCGGGAGTGCGGTCCGCGCCAGCAGCCACGCGACGGGGATGCCGATCGCAAGGCAGGCCGTCACGACGACGAGCACAAGGGACACCGACGTTACGACGGTTTCGAGTGTTCGCGGTCGGATAAGGACGTCGATGATGCGCTGCGCGCCGGCATCGCTCACGCGCACGACGAGGTAGACGAGAGGGATCAGCGAGACGATAGCCGTGACGGCACCCGCGACGATCAGGGTGCGCGGAGGCCGGCCCTGCAGTCGTCGCGGACGCGCACGCGTCACCACCGTGGACATCAGGTCACGTCACGAATCAGATGAGGCCGACGTCCTCGAGCATCACCAGCGTGCCCGGAAGGTCCGCGAGTTCAGCAAGAGGCACGTCAGGTCCGCGCAGCGAGTCCAGTGGAGGCAGACCCTCCGCTGCGGCGACGGACGGCAGCAGCGGGTACTCGAAGGTGTTGGTGACGAACCACTCCTGCGCGGTCGGCGAGAGCAGCCATTCAACGAAAGTGGCGGCGTTGGCGTTCTGCGCGGCACCCGCCATGATGCCCACGCCCGCGACGTTGACCAGGCTGCCCGGATCCGAGGGCTTGGTGAAGGCGATCTGGGCGCGCATCGCGTCCTCACCAACCTCGGCGGCCTTCTCGTACCAGTAGTAGTGGTTGATCAGCCCGAGTTGCACCTGTCCGGTGTCGACGGCGTCGAGGATGAGGCCGTTCTTCTCGTAGGTCTGGACATCGTTCGCGACCAAGCCTTCCAACCACTGCCGGGTGATGTCATCGCCCTGGGAGACACGCATCGCCGTGACGAACGCCTGAAAGGACGCGTTGGTCGGCGCAATGCCCACCTGTCCCTTCCACTGCGGTTCGGTGAGCGCGAAGATCGAGTCCGGGACCTGGTCCGGGGTGAGTTGTTCGGCGTCGTAGGCGATCACGCGGGCGCGACCGCTGACGCCGGTCCACGTGCCGTCGGGAGCCCGGTAGGCCTCCGGCACGGTCGTCGCCACCGACTCCGGGAGGGGCGCAAAGAGACCGGCGGCACTCACCGCACCGAGCGCACCAGCATCCTGCGCGAAGTAGACCTGTGCCGGACTGGCGTCGCCCTCTTCGAGCAGTTGTGCGGCGAGTTCGGCGGTGTCGCCGTAGCGGGCCTGCACCTCGATGCCGGTGTCGGCGGTGAACTGGGCGAAGAGCGGCCCGACGAGCTCTTCGGAGCGGCCGGAGTAGACAGTGAGCGATCCGTCCGCCGCACCGTTGTCGGCGGTCCCTCCACAGGCGGCGAGAAGGGGCAGGGCCAGACCAACCGCGGCGGCGGCGGTGGCAAGGCGGGCGAAGCGGGACACCGAGAACTCCTTAGGTAAGGCTTAGTTAGGACTACCTAAGTTACGGAGTCAGCAGTGCGTGGTCAAATTCGGGGTTCGCCGCATCAGACCAGCGGGAGATAGGTCGACAGGTCGCTGCGCTCGCCACTGGCGCTGACTCGCCCCGCGGTCCGCGCCTGCTCCCAGGTGAGTTGCCCCGTGGCGAGCTCGAGCCAGGTGCGCGCGTCACATTCGACGACGGCTGATGGGGTGCCGCGGCGATGACGGACCCCTTCGATGACCTGTACGGCCGCGTACGGCGGGATGCGCACCTCGACGCTGCGGCCCGGCGCCTTGTCGGTGAGCATGGCGAGCGTCGCCCTGACCGCGGCCTTCTCGGTGTCGCGATCAGGCTTGCGGTCCATCGCGTAGGCCGCCAGGCACGCCTCGAGTTGCGCTGCCATCGCCGGATCCGTCGCCATATCCCCATTCTTGGCGCTCGTCACGGAATCTGGCGCGGCTTTCGGTACGAACATCGGCTCAGCAGCGGTCGTCGACCCAGTCCAACACAACGGACAGGGGCTTCTCCCAGCCGGCATCGAGCATGAGGTCGTGGCCGATGCCGGGGATCCAGACCGGATCGACCCCGTATGTCTCGGCAGTCACCTCCACGGCAGCCTCGTCAACGACGCGATCATCGGGAGTGCCCACGACAAGGACGGGTGCGCGGACCGGGCCGATCTTCTTCGGGATGAGGAGTTCGTACTGCGCCCAGGGCGACTCGCGGCCGAGCCGGTCGACGTAACGCGCAGCGGTCGTCTCATCGAGCCCGGTGAAGAGGTCCTCCGCACGCAGGGGCACGGTGCCGCCCGCGACGACCTTCGCCGCATCAAGGGGCCGGTGACGTGCCAGCTTGAGCATGATGCCGGCCGCACCCTGGATCGGTGCTGGCGTGAGCAGGGCAAGACCCCGGGGCTGATAACGATCCGCCACGAGTTGAGCGATGAGCGCGCCCATCGAGTGCCCCACCAGCACCGGCGGCTGGGGCAGTTCGGTGATGGTCTGCATGACGTCGTGGACGTAGTGACGCAGCAGGGTGCGACCGATGCGCTTGCGACCGCCGGAGTCACCGTGTCCACGAAGTGACACGGCATACGTCGGGAAGCCCCGCTCCGCCGCCGCCGGCATCCAGTGCTCGCGCCAGCACCAGGCGCCGTGTGCGAGGCCGTGGATGAAGAGCAGCGGCGGCTTGCGGGTCGCGCGGGGTTCGTCGTGCCAGCCCTCCGGCACGATCGACAGCACCTCGCGGTGCGCGCTCGTGGGCGGCAGCGACCAGTCCCACAGCCGCATCACCTTCGGCGAACGGCGACGAATCATCGCGCCGACACCAAGGCCGCGTCGCCGAGTCGCTCCAGGTCTCGTTCGAGTGCCTGCAGGTACTCCTGATGAGCGATCTCGTAGTAGTGACGCGTCGAATCCTTGTAGTCGGTGCCGCCGGTGAAGCGCACGTCGACCTCGCCCACCATCGCGTCGTAGAAGTGCTCCGCAGCCGCGGGATCGGTCGCCTGTACGGCGGCGTACGTGGCGATGAGCACACCCTGCCAATGCGCAATCGTCCACTGACCACTGTCGGGCTGGATCAGGCCCGAGACCACCAGCGTCGGGCTGGCCGGCGTGAAGATCTGACGGGCCAGCACCGGGTGATCGCCCTCGAGGTTGAGCAGGGACTCGTCGAGGAACGGGAACTTGGCGAGGTATCCGGTGCAGAAGACGACCGTGTCGACGTCAGCGCTGGTGCCATCGGTGAAGTGCACCGTCGCACCGTCAAATCGGTCAATGTCCGGCTTGGGCTTGATATCGCCGTGGCCGACGTAGTAGACGAGCTGCTGATTGACGATCGGATGCGTCTCGAAGAAGGCGTGATCGGGTTTGCGCAGTCCGAACTTGGTGAAATCGCCGACGGTCAGACGCAGAGTGGCCTTGAACATAACTCGGCGCACCGCAAGCGGAATGCGCATCGCGAGCATGAGATCCGCGGTCTGGTCGCTCGGCCGCCCAAAGGCGTACTTGGGGTTGTAGTAGTAGCCCCGACGAGTCGAGTGGTAGGTCTCCTTGGCGTTCTGTGCGCTCTCAACCGCGACGTCGCACCCGGTGTTGCCGGCACCCACAACGAGCACGCGCTTGCCGCGTACGACATCGGCCGACTTGTACTGAGCGGAGTGTCGAATCTCACCGGTGAAGGTGTCCTGCCCGGGATACTGCGGGATCTTCGGCCACCAGTTGTGCCCGTTGGCCACGACAACCCCGGCGTACTGCATCGTGCGCTCGTCACCCGTCGCCCGATCACGGACGGTGACATCCCAGCGATCACCCGCAACAGGTACGACGCGAACAACCTCGGTGTTCAGCAAGAGGTGATCGAGCAGGCCAAAATGCTCGGCGTAGGAACGGAAGTAGCGGTGCACCTGCCAGTGCGACGGATAGTCCGGGTAGGAGTCCGGCATGGGGAAGTCGGGGAACTGGGTGAAGGGCTTGGTGGAGATGAGGTGCGTCGACTCGTAGACGCGGGAGTTCTCGGCGTGGAAGTTCCAGTTGCCGCCGAGGTCAGCATCGCGCTCGAATCCGTCAGCGTCGATCCCGGCCTGGAGCAGCGCCTTCAGGGCCGAGAGGCCGTGGGGTCCGGCCCCAATCACGGCCCAGGCGCCACCCCGGTCCAGGGGTTCAGTATCCGAATGTGTCACGCCGACAGCATCTCCGCCTTTCGCCCATGCCGCAACGGGGCGGAACTCTTCCGCGGAAGTTTCCGGCGCCCTCCGGGGGTAGCCTGGGCAGATGCCGCGCATTCTCGCTCCCGCTGCACTGCTCACCACCGCCTTAGTGCTCACCGCCTGCGGGGGTTCCTCGAGTGATGGGGCCGCCGAGCCGGACCCCGCGGTGCTCTACGGCAAGGCGTTTACGGTCGATGAGATGACCGTTGGCGGTTCAGCGGTAGAGCCCGTGAGCGGCTCGGCCATCGTCATCACCACGCTGGAGGATTCGGTCTCCGCCAACGCCGGCTGCAACACGATGAACGGCGAGGCGACGTACACATCGACACAGATCACCGTGGGCCCGATCGCCATGACGATGATGGCGTGCGAACCGGCCCTCATGGAGCAGGACCTGCTTGTGGGAACCTTCCTCGAAGGCGACCCGCTGTGGTCCCTCGACGGTGAGGTCCTCACTTTGACTGTCGGTGCCGACTCCATGGTCCTGCGGAGCAGCTGAGTCCCCCTGAGAGAGGACAGGCTGCGCTTCGCAAGGCGTTTCGCCCGAATTGCTGTAGCCTTTCGCGCAGCAGCCCATTGATCGGGGGATTCCATGACTGCACCGCAGGATCACGAACGACTGCTGACGCCGGCCGAGGTGGCCAACCTCTTCCGTGTGCACCCCAAGACGGTGTCGCGCTGGGTTCAGTCCGGCAAGCTCTCCGCGGTGCGGACCCTGGGCGGTCATCGCCGCTACCGCGCGAACGAGGTCTATGCGCTTCTCGAAGAGAGCGGCATCACCCCGGTCGACGCCGGCGCTCCCTCCGTGTCCTGACTCCGGGAGATTTTCTACTTGGTCAAAGCGGGGCCGAAGTAATTCGGAAAAGTCTGCTCATGTGCACTTCGCAGTTCATCGAGGGACACCACGACATCATCAATCTGCAGCACCTGCTGGCCTTCGTGGCCGGTGTCGGCGCCCAGACCGGAGTCGACGGCACCAATGCGGTACGCCGGTAGGCGACGCGCGGCACACATGGAGGTGAAGCGAAGTTCTTCACTGCGCGGCACGACGACGATCGCACGACCGGGGGACTCCGACCAGAGGAACACTGCAGTGTCGAGCCCGTCAGGTGTCCACGTGCGGGCACCGATCCCGGATCGAAGCGCCATTTCCGCCAGCGTCTGCGCGACACCACCATCGGCCACGTCGTGCGCTGCGGTGAGCATGCCATCGCGCGAGCCCGCAATGAGGACCTCACCGAGCAACTTCTCTCGCGCGAGATCAGCCTGCGGTGCGATGCCGCCGAGGTGACCATGCATCACATGCGCCCACTCGCTTCCGGCGAAGTCCTCACCGGTGTCACCGAGCAGGTAGATGATTTCGCCGTCCGGCCCCCACGCCATCGGCGTGCGTC
>JAURFD010000015.1 GCA_030827125.1 Candidatus Nanopelagicales bacterium | reverse complement strand
CGTGCGCTGCCCTACACCCTGCCGGACAAGAAGATCCTCAAGACTGGACCCGTCCCACGGGCGCGCACCAAGGCCAACGACACGGTCGTCGATGCGCTCACCGAGGTCCTCGAGCAGTTCAACATCGATGCACGCGTCACGGGATTCACCCGTGGCCCAACGGTCACCCGATACGAGATCGAACTCGGTCCGAGCGTCAAGGTGGAGCGGGTCACCGCGCTCAGCCGCAACATCTCCTACGCCGTCGCAAGTCCGGAGGTCCGCATCCTCAGCCCGATTCCGGGCAAGAGTGCGATCGGTATCGAGATCCCCAACGCCGACCGGGAGTTGGTGAGCCTTGGCGATGTGCTGCGTGCGCCAGTCGCCACCGACGAGTCGCATCCGATGGTGGTCGGACTCGGCAAGGACGTCGAGGGCGGATTCGTGGTCGCCAACCTCGCCAAGATGCCGCACCTGCTCGTGGCCGGCGCCACCGGAGCAGGCAAGTCCAGTTGCATCAACTCCCTCATCACGTCGGTCCTCCTACGCGCCACACCGGACGAGGTCCGGATGATTCTCGTCGACCCCAAACGCGTGGAATTGACGGCGTACGAAGGGATTCCCCACCTCATCACGCCGATCATCACCAACCCCAAGAAGGCCGCCGACGCCCTGCAGTGGGTCGTCAAGGAGATGGATACGCGCTACGACGATCTTGCGCAGTTCGGCTTCCGGCATATCGATGACTTCAACAAGGCGGTCCGCTCCGGCAAGCTCACGCCGCCGCTTGGCAGCGAACGTGTGCTCAAGCCGTATCCCTACCTCCTTGTGATCGTGGACGAGTTGGCCGACCTCATGCAGACCGCCCCGGCGGATGTCGAGAGCGCGATCGCACGGATCACGCAGATGGCGCGCGCGGCGGGCATCCACATGATCGTGGCGACGCAGACACCGCGGGCCGATGTCGTGACCGGCATCATCAAGGCCAATGTGCCCAGCCGTCTGGCGTTCGCGACCTCATCGCTGGCTGACAGTCGCGTCATCCTGGACCAGCCGGGTGCCGAGAAACTTGTCGGGCAGGGCGACGGGCTGTTCCTGCCGATGGGGGCCAGCAAGGCGGTTCGCATTCAGGGCGCCTTCGTCTCCGAATCTGAGATCCGCGCGTTGGTGCGCTACACCCGTGAGCAGGCCGATCCGGACTACCGCGACGACGTGACCGCACCGGTCCACTCGGGCAAGCAGATCGATGAGGACATCGGTGATGACCTGGACTTGCTGTGCCAGGCGGCGGAACTCGTCGTCACCACGCAGTTCGGGTCCACCTCGATGCTGCAGCGCAAACTCCGGGTGGGCTTCGCAAAGGCTGGTCGGCTCATGGATCTGCTGGAGTCTCGAGGTGTGGTCGGCCCGAGCGAGGGTTCCAAGGCCCGCGACGTGCTCCTCAAGGCTGATGATCTGCCCGGCTTCCTTCTCGACGTACGCGGCGGCTGATCTCACCTCTCCTCGCCCCCGTGTGGATCCGGGTCGATCACTCGCTCGGATATCGACCACAACCCGCAACGGTGCGGAGGGGATCGGCGTCCTAGGGTGGTGGATATGGCAGCGTCCCCGGCATCGGCACCACGGGTCGCGATCGTCCGACTTGGGTGCGCCCGCAACGACGTTGATGCCGACGAGATTGGCGCCCGGCTCACCGCGGACGGGGTTGCTCTTCTCGAAGATCCCGCGGACGCCGACGTGGTCGTGGTCAACACCTGCGGCTTCATCGCGACGGCCAAGAAGGACTCCATCGACACGTTGCTGGCCGCTGCCGATTCCGGCGCCAAGGTGGTCGCGGCCGGTTGCCTTGCTGAGCGGTACGGCGAGGAACTCGCCGAGGCGCTGCCCGAAGCTGCCGCAATCTTGAGCTTTGATGACTATCCCGAGATCGCCGATCGCGTGCGTCGTGTCGCCGCCGGCGAAAGCCTGCCGGCACACAGCCCGCAGGACCGACGGCAGTTGCTGCCGATCTCACCCGTCGAGCGCAGCGGTGAGGGTGCACCCGGTCATGCTCGGCTGGCGCGCACACCCACCGGTCCGGTCATGCCGGTCAAACTCGCCTCGGGATGCGATCGGCGCTGCACCTTCTGCGCCATTCCCGCCTTCCGTGGATCCTTCGTCAGTCGTCCGCCCGAGGACCTCATCGGTGAGGTCGTGGATCTGGCGGAGGCTGGCGTGCGCGAGATGGTCCTCGTGAGCGAGAACTCCACGTCGTATGGCAAGGATCTCGGTGACATTCGCATGCTCGAGCGGTTGCTGCCGACATTGGGCAAGCTGCCCGGTGTTGTGCGTGTGCGGGTCAACTACCTGCAGCCGGCGGAGATGCGTCCGGGCCTCGTGGACGTGATCGCCGCCACGCCCGGAGTGGCGCCGTACTTCGACCTGTCCTTCCAGCATGCGAGTCCCGCCGTGCTGCGCCGGATGCGACGCTTCGGTGGGGCAGAGGACTTCCTCGCGTTGGTCGAGACGATTCGCGCGCGTGCGCCTCAGGCCGGTATCCGCACCAACGTCATTGTGGGTTTCCCCGGTGAGACCGAGGAGGATCTCACGATCTTGATGGACTTCCTCGAGAGTGCCCGGCTCGATGCCGTGGGTGTCTTTGGCTACTCCGACGAGGAGGGGACCGCCGCTGTCGCCCTCGATGGCCACATCGACGAGGCCGAGATCGAACGCCGTGTGGAACTCGTCGCACGCCTCGTCGACGAGATCGCGCTCGAACGTGCCGAAGGGCGCGTCGGTGAACGCATCGAGGTCATCGTCGAAGAGGTTGAGGACGGTCAGGCTTTCGGCCGCGCGGCCCACCAGGGGATGGATGACGCCGGCGTCGTTCTCCCGGGAGTCGCGGCGGAGGTCGGAGACGTCCTCTCCGCGACGGTCGTCGGGCTTGACGGCATCGACCTCGTCGGTGAACTCGCGTGAGTGAGGAAGTCCCGCGGCACGCCTCACTGCCGCCCGCGGTGCCCGATCACGCGGGGGACCCGGTGGGCACCAGCCGCATCGTGACTATCCCCAACCTGTTGACGTTGCTGCGCCTGCTGCTGGTGCCGGTGCTCGGGGTGCTCCTGCTCGCTGACGGTGGGGCCGAGAGCGAGCTGCGCTGGTGGGCCACGGTGGTATTCGCTGGCGCGGCACTCACTGATCTCATCGATGGCGCGCTGGCGCGTCGCAGCGGAACCGTCACGACGCTCGGCAAGATCGCGGATCCCATCGCGGACAAGGCGATCACCGGAGTCGCGCTGATCGGGTTGTCGATCATCGCGCAACTGCCCTGGTGGGTCACGATCGTCATCCTGGGGCGCGAGGTCGCCGTGACCGTCCTGCGCTTCGTCGTGATTCGCCACGGAGTCATCCCGGCGTCGCGCGGTGGCAAGGCGAAGACGGTGGCGCAGATCATCGCGATCGCGTTGTACGTCGCCCCGCTCAGTGACGTGTGGGATCCCTTGCGCATCGCGACGATGGCGATTGCCGTGGTGCTCACCCTGGTCACCGGGGTCGACTACGCCGTCCGAGCCCGACGTCTGGCCCGGGAGAGCGATCGTGGCTGAGACGCGCGATGTGCCGACACTGGCCGGAGAGATCATCGCGACGCTGACGGACCGGAACCACAGTGTCGCGACGGCGGAGAGTTTGACCGGCGGCCTCGTCTGCGCGGCCCTCACGGAAGTGCCCGGTGCGTCGGCCGTCGTTCTCGGAGGAGTCGTGTCGTATGCCGTCACCGTGAAGGCGGAGGTCCTCGGCGTGGACCCGGGTCTGCTCGCACGGGTCGGGGCTGTGGATCCGGCGGTGGCGGTGGCCATGGCGCAGGGGGTCCAGCGGCTGCTCGGGGCGACGTACGGGGTGGCGACCACGGGGGCCGCCGGTCCGGATCCGGCACCGGGTGGGGAGCAGTCCGCTCCGGTAGCCCCGGGTCGCGGATTTGTCGCGGTCGCGGGCCCGCGGGCCGAGGCCGTGCAGGGCTTCGCGGTGGAGCCTCGCGGCCGGGAGATGGTGCGCCTGGCCGCGGTTCAGGCTGCCCTGCGCCTGCTGGCCGCCGAACTCGCAATCTGACGCGCCGGTCCCGCGACGGGCAAGTGTCGCCAGGTGGAGGTAACGTGACGTCCGTGATCATGATGCGCGAAATCCTGGGTGCCGAGTTACGGCAACGCCGGCTGGCCCAGGGTCGCACGCTGCGGGATGTGTCCGCTGCAGCGTCGGTGTCGCTGGGCTACCTCTCCGAGGTTGAGCGCGGCGAGAAGGAAGCCTCCTCTGAGTTGCTCATGTCGATCTGCACCGCGCTCGACCTGCCGCTATCGCAGTTGTTGGCTGCGCTCGCGGTTCGGGTGGCCGAGCTCGAGCCCGCCCGCATCAGCATCGCCGCCTAACCCCTCCCTCGACGGGGGCTAGCCGGGTTGGCAGTGGGGACACCAGTAGGCGTCGCGCTCGTAGCGTCCGCTGCGCTGTCGACCGAACCTGATCGAGGTGCCACATCTCCGACACGGCCGCTTGGCCCGTCCATAGACATAGTGCTGCTCGCGCAGGCTGCCGGTGGACGTCTGCGCGCCGCGTTCGCGGTTCGCGGCCATCAGCCGACGGGTCCGGTCAACGAGGCGCGTCAGGTTGGGTACGTCGCGCACCGGCGTCCGGGGCGATACGCCGTGGAGGAAGAGCCCCTCGGACACGTAGATCAGGCCGAAGCCGGCCACGATGGTCTGATCCAGCATCGCGTCGCCAATCGCACGGTCGGACTCCTGCTCGAGGCGGCGTACGACGTCGTCGATATCGACGTCCGGCTCGAGAATGTCCGGCCCTAGGTGTCCCACGACGGAGGACTCCTCGGCGGTCGGGATCAGTTCGATGACGGGAATGCGGTAGCCCACCGCCTGCCAGTCGGCGGTGCTGAGCACTGCCCTGATCTCCCACTCGGGCCCCCCATGCCACGGACGGCCGGGCCTATAGAGATGCCAGGTCCCCTGCATCCGGAAATGCGTGTGCAACGTCAGGTCATCCTCGAGGCGGAAGAGGAGGTGCTTGCCGTAGGAGCGCACCTGGGACACGCGGCGGCCAGCGAGATCCACGGTGGCGAGGGAGGGAATTCGGAAGTCCGACGCGGTCAGGTGATGACCGCTCATCGCGTCATCGAGGCGGCGGGCCGCCAACCACACCGTGTCACCTTCAGGCATGCACCGATTCTGCCGGGACTTGGTGTCGTTCGCGCACGACGACCCGCAGGACAAGGGCGAGGCCGACCAGCCAGGTGGACAGCAGGACGGCATACACGGTCCACCACACGGCAGGTGGCGCGCTCATGGCGCCGAGCAGAATGCGCGCGTTCAATAGGACGATGACGCCGCCGATGACCACGCCGAGTACGCGCGGATTCATGTGGCGAACGGCTGCGGCGGCGAACGGTGCAGCGATGGCACCCCCGACGAGGAGGGCGATGACATAGCCGATCTCGACGCCGTTGATGCCGAGGCCGAGGAAGAAGCCGAGGGTGGCGGAGGTGGCAACGACGAATTCGGCGGTGCTCACGGTGCCAATGACGCGGGCTGGTGACAGTCGCCCATCGGCGAGCAAGGTGGGAGTCGTGACCGGTCCCCAGCCACCACCGCCGGTGGCGTCGATGAACCCTCCGGTGAAGCCAAGCGGCGCGAGCATGCGCAGGCCGGGTGTGCCGGGACGCCTGCGCGGGGTTCGCCCGAGCAGGAAGCGCAGCAGCACGTAGAGGCCGAGGCAGAAGAGCAGTCCGGCAGCGATGGGGCGGGCTGCCTCGGTGCTCAGGGAAGACAGGAAGAGGGCGCCGATGAAGGACCCGATTGCGCCGGGGATGGCAATGCGGCGGACGGTAGGCCAATCGACGTTGCCGAAGCGGTGATGAGCGGCCCCAGAAATGGCGGCGGTGCCGATCTTCGACATCTGGACCGAGGCCGAGGCGATGGCGGGGGAGAGCCCCATGGCGATGAGCAGGGTCGACGAGGTGACGCCGTACCCCATCCCGAGGGCGCCGTCGACGAACTGCGCGCCGAGGCCCGCGAGTGCGACGAGGAGCAGGGCTTGCACGACTTTTCTCCCGACTGTGACCTGCGCCACATATCCAGGTATTCCCGACTGTCAAAGGTGACAATACCACCAGTTGGTGTCGATTCCCTGTATCGGGGTGGTGGTTCTGGCGCCGGGCTCGTTTCCTGGAGTGGGGGACTACTCCCAGGCGTGTGGGTCGTCGAGGAGCTTGCGAACCCGTGAGGGAAGGCGTCCGGAAATGACGTCGGCCAACGTGACCGCGTCGAGGATCTGTCGTTCGGCAGCCCGCAGGGCTACGAGGACAGGCTGGAGACCCTCGGCAGGGCCGGTGTAGTTGAGGTTCTCCGGCCGGGTGCCCGCGATATCGGCCAGGGCTCCATCGACGGCTCGGATTACGTCGGCCAGTCGGATATCGGTGGCGGGCCGTGCAAGGCTCCAGCCGCCCTCGGGGCCGCGTCGGGCGCGCACGAGGGTGGCGCGCCGCAATTCGGCGAGGATCGATCCGAGGTAGGAGGTGGGGATGTCCTGGCGTCGGGCGATCTCGTCGGTGGTGAGTGGGGAGTCCGGGGAGTCGGCGAGTTCCAGTGCGGCGCGCAGCGCATAGTCGGTGCGAGCCGGGAGTCTCATGACGCCACGATATCGGCGCGAGACCGCGAGGGGTCGGCGTACGGTCCCTGAGTCGAGGGTCACGCAGCCCGCATGCGTCCATAGACCGGCCTGTGGAAACCTCCGGCGAGGTTGCCCGCTGGAAATCGCCTGGTCTGTGGACGGCCCCGGCAAGGTTGCCCGCACGAAGTCGCCTGGTCTGTGGACGGGCAGGCGCCAATTTCGCCGCGCCCTTGCCAGGACGAAGCCGCACCTGTAGTCACACGCGCATCCGCACCCGTCCCTGCCAAGTCCGACCGTTGTGGTTGCTTGCGCCCGCCGGAAACCCACCCCAACGGTCGGAAACCGGAAGGGGTTAGGCGCGCAGGCGCAGGCCGCTCGGGGTGTGCGCGAAGCCGGCCCCCACCAGCGCCGCGACAACGTCCGGTTCGGCAGCGGCAATGTCGGCACCATCGATGCGCTGCAGATTCACCGATCGGCCGCGCAGCGCCCCCACCAAAGACGAGGCCGCTGCCGACAGGTCATCACAGGCCCATGTCGTCAATGATCGATGTCCCCGGGCCAGGTACAGCACCGGGCCCACTGCACCGGCCGCAGGACCGAGGGTGACCACTGCACCGGCCGAGCGACTCGGTCGCGTGCCGGCTGCCGGCCACGGGAGCGCGGCACCAAACGGCTGCGCGGGATCGGCGGCCGCCAGTGTCCGGGGTGCGACATCGGTCTCGGCGGCGCACGCGCGCGCCATGTCGATCGCTCCGGGCAGCGCAAACTGCGCGGCCCCCTGTCCCTCGAGGACATAGGCGCGACGGCACCGTCCCGCGTCCTCGAGGGAGCGCAGGACCCGGTACGTCGCCGCGAACCCGCCGGCCACTCCCGCCGACTGCACGCTCTCGCGGGTGACGATGCCGAAACGGTCCAGCAGTGACTCACTGAGCGCCACCGCCCGCGTGGTGACCTCGCCGGCTGCGGCCGGAGACAGGGACCAGCGGCCATCGGCGGATGTGGCCGGCGGCCGTGGCAGCCCGCGCCGCCGAGTACGACGTACCGGCCTGGCCGATCGCACCCGGCCGCCGAGATGCGTCCGGACCGGGATGAAGGTGTCGTTGGTGACCTGGCCCGACCACAGCAGATCGTTCAGCGCCGCGCGCACGTCGTTCTCAGGGACCAGCGCTTCGGCGGAGAGTTCCGCAGCGATATCCCGTGCGAAGAGCGCGCGACCCTGGAGAGCCGCCAGGATGCGAAGCGCCAGCGGGTCGTCCACGGGCTCGACGGCTCCGATCAGGAGGGGAGCCAGATCCGCCGGGGCCAAGCACAACCAGCCATCCTTGCCGGGCAACGCACCCGCACCCCACCAGACGACTTCACCGGTCGCCAGCAGTTCATCGAGCATGGACGGCGAGTAGTCCCGGACACGCGCGGGCAGAACGAGTGATTCCAGTTGTGATGCGGGGAGCGGCGCGCCCGCGATCTGTTCGATCGCGGTGAACAGGCCGTCCGCACCGTTCGCTCGGTCGGTGAGTCCCTGCCACCGCGGGAGGAAGGCTGCCAGGGTGTGCGCGGGCACCGGCTCGATCTCCTGCCGCAGCGCCGCGACCGTGCGTCGCCGGATCTGTCGCAGTACGCCGGCCTCGCAGTACTCGGTCCCACGGTGATCGGGGCGAAAACCACCCGAGACGACACGTCCGCGCTCCGCGAGTCGATCCAGGGTGGACTGCACCACCGCCACGCCCAATCCGAGTGCCATCGCGACGTCGTCGGCAGTGAAGGGGCCGTGCGTGCGGGCATAGCGTGCCACGAGATCCCCGACGGGATCGGCGACGATCTCCAGGTAGGCATCCGGAATCCCCGGAGGCAGTGCGGCACCGAGCGCATCGCGCAGGCGTCCGGCATCTTCGATGGCGACAAGGTGATCGCGACCGCCGAGGCGGACCGTGATGGCGCGGCGCTGTGCGAGGGCATCGATGACAAGTTCCTCGCCGATGGCGCGGGCAGTGCGTGCATCGGCATCGAGCGGGCCGATCAGCCGCAGCAGATCGAGCAGCCCCTCGGTGTCGGCAATGTCGAAATCCCACCGCCCGACCTGTCGCTCGGTCGCGGTGATGGCATCGGTGTCCAGGATGTCGCGCAACTCGGTGGGGCCGAGCAACTGACTGAGCAGATCCGCGTCCAGGCTGAGCGCGGCGGCACGACGCTCGGCGAGCGGCGAGTCACCCTCGTAGAGGAAGGCCGCGACATAACCGAAGACAAGGGACTGCGCGAAGGGCGACGGTCGCTCGGTCTCGACATCGACGACGCGGATGCGGCCACTGCGCATCTGTTCGAAGAGTTCGCGCAGGGCAGGCATGTCGAACACGTCCTGCAGACACTCCCGGACGGCCTCGAGCACGATCGGGAAGTCGGGATATCGCGCGGCCACCTCGAGCAGATGAGCTGACTTCTGCCGCTGCTGCCATAGGGGGCTACGCCGACCCGGCCGGCGCCGCGGCAGCAGTAGTGATCGCGCGGCACACTCGCGGAAGCGTCCGGCAAACAGCGCCGACCCGCCAATCTGGCGCTCCACGATGGCGGTGATCTCCTCGGGTTCGAAGACGACAAGGTCAACGACGGCCGCCGCCGCGGAGTCATCCATCGTCTCGGGGAGGCGCAGCACGATTCCGTCGTCAGAGTGCATCACCTGGGGGGATACGCCGTATTCCGCTTCGATGCGCGCGCCGAGGGCCAGTGCCCAGGGGGCGTGGACGCGCGCGCCGTACGGCGTATGGATGGCGATGCGCCAGTCGCCTAGTTCATCGCGGAAGCGCTCGACGATGATCGTCCGATCGTCGGGCAGGCGCCCGGTGGCCGACTGCTGTTCGGTGAGGTAGGCCACGAGATTGTCCTGCGCCCACTCATCGAGCCCTGCCCGCGCGAGGCGCTCGCGCAGAGCCGAGGTGTCCTTGCTGGTGCGAAGGAATTCACCGAGGGCCCGGCCGAGCTCGACGGGTCGCCCGATCGCATCGCCGTGCCAGAAGGGCAGGCGTGCTGCCTGCCCGGGAGCGGGGGAGACGAGCACGCGATCGGGGGTGATCTCCTCGATTCGCCAGGAGGTGGCGCCGAGGGCGAAAACGTCGCCGACGCGTGACTCGTAGACCATCTCCTCATCGAGTTCGCCGACGCGGGTGTCGGCGCCGATGAGGACGACCGGGTAGAGGCCCCGATCCGGGATCGTGCCGCCGCTGGTCACGGCAAGTCGCTGCGCGCCCGGTCGCGCGGTGAGCGTGTCGGTCGTCCGGTCCCAGACGATGCGCGGTCGCAATTCGGCGAAGTCATCGCTGGGGTACTTGCCAGCCAGCATGTCGAGGACGGCGTGGAAGACGACTGGCGCAAGATCGCGGAACGGCGCGGCGCGGGTGACGACCGTCAGCAGGTCGTCCACCTGCCAGTCGTCCATCGCGACCATGGCGACGATCTGCTGTGCGAGGACGTCGAGCGGGTTGCGGGGCAGGGCGAGCGCCTCGATCTGACCCGATCGCATGCGTTCGATAACGATGGCCGACTGCAGCAGGTCACCCCGGAACTTCGGGAAAACCACCCCACGGCTCACCGCCCCCACCTGGTGGCCTGCGCGACCCACCCGCTGCAGGCCGCTCGCGACACTGGGCGGGGACTCGACCTGGACGACGAGATCCACCGCACCCATGTCGATGCCGAGTTCGAGGCTGGAGGTGGCAACGACGGCGGGCAGTCGACCGGTCTTGAGGTCGTCCTCGATCATGGCGCGCTGCTCGCGACTCACGGATCCGTGATGTGCCCGCGCCAACGGACTCGTGAGTTCGCGTTCCTCGCCGACCTCGTTCAGTCGCCCGGTGAGGCGCTCGGCCAGTCCGCGGGAGTTTGCGAACACCAAGGTCGAACGCTGATCGGCCACCAGGTCGACGATGCGCTCCTCCACATGGGGCCAGATCGATGTACGCCGGGGATCGGCGGCGGCCGAGCCGTCAGGCTCCAATTCAGCACCCAGCGCCGACATGTCCGGCACGGGTACGACGACGGAGAGATCCCATGCCTTCTCGGCAGGGGGATCGACGATGGCGACGTCACCGCCTGGCCGCAGATAGCGCGCGACCTCGTCGACGGGGCGCACGGTGGCGGACAGGCCGATGCGCTGCGGAGGTGACTCCGTCAGGGCGTCCAGCCGCTCCAGGCTCAGGGCGAGGTGCGCGCCGCGCTTGGTCCCGGCGAGCGCATGAATTTCGTCGACGATGACGGTGTCGACGGTGCGCAGGATCTCCCGTGCCTGGGAGGTGAGCAGCAGGAAGAGCGACTCCGGTGTCGTGATGAGGATGTCCGGCGGGTTCTTCACCATGCGGCGTCGTTCGTCCGGTGCGGTGTCGCCCGTGCGTACACCGACGGAGATATCGGGCACGTCGAGGCCGAGGCGGGCGGCCTCGCGACGGATACCGGTCAGGGGTGAGCGCAGGTTGCGCTCGACATCGACGGCGAGCGCCTTGAGCGGGGAGATGTAGAGCACCCGGACCCCCCCTTGTTGAGTGGCGGGTTGTGGACGGTTTTTCGCAGAAAAACCGTCCACAACCCGCCACTCAACGGAAGAGGCGAGCTGGTCGAGGGCCCAGAGGAAGGCGGCCAGGGTCTTGCCGGATCCGGTAGGGGCGATAACGAGGGCGTCGCGACCCTCGCCGATGGCCTGCCATGCCCCCTCCTGCGCGGGAGTCGGGCCCGCGAAGGCAGCGGCGAACCACGCTGCGGTCGCAGGGGAGAAGTCCGGCACCGCCCCATCCTTGCGTCCGGGGCGCCCCGTGGCGAACGGCGGGGCATGGGCAAGACTGGGCCCGTGCGGCTCACTGACTTCTGGGAACGGATGGACGCGGTCTTCGGCCCGGCGTATGCCAAGTCCTGGGCGCGCGACTACTCCCTGTCGCCGCTGGATGGCCGCACCGTCATGGAGGCCATAGACGCGGGCTTCGAGACCCGCGAGATCTGGGAGGCGGTCTGCCAGGTCGTCGAGGTGCCCTCCCTCATTCGCTAGGCGCTGCTGCGCTAGCGTCCGCCTCGTGACGGACACCATCCCCGACGTCGACGTCCCACAGATCCAACGGCGTACCGTCGGGGTCCTCGCGGGGAGTCAGGTGCTCGGCGGTATCGCGGTCGCTGGATCGGTTGCGGCTGGCTCCCTGATCGCCGCCTCGGTGTCCGGCTCCGAGGGTGTGGCGGGGCTCGCGCAAACCTTCGGTGTCCTTGGAGCGGCGATCTTCGCCCTTCCCTTGGCGCGCATCGCCCTTTCTCGCGGACGCCGTGCCTCCCTCGCCCTCGGCTATGGCCTCGGCGCGGTCGGTGCCCTCGTGGTCATCGCGGGTGCCCTGTGGAGTTCGATCGTCCTGGTCCTGCTCGGCTGCCTCTTCGTCGGCGTCGCGTCAGCCTCGGGCTACCAGGCGCGGTACGCCGCGGTGGACCTCGCCGCCGATGACAAGCGCGGGCGTCAACTGTCCTATGTCGTGTGGGCCGCCACCATCGGCGCTGTCCTCGGCCCGAATCTGCTGGAGCCCGCCGGCCTGCTCGGATCCGCCCTCGGCTTCCCGCAACTGGCCGGTCCCTACATCGTCACCGCGATCACGCTGACGGCCGCGGTGGCGGTTCTACTGCTGTTCCTGCGCCCCGATCCGTACCTCCTGGCCGCGAAACTGCGTGCAGCGGTCGACACCACGGCGAAGGCCGAACTGGCCAAGCCGCGGCTGCGCGACGGCATCGGCCATCTCAAGACCAACCCCGGGGCGCTTCTCGGGATGATCGTCATCGCGATCGGTCACGTCGCCATGGTCATGGTGATGGTGATGACTCCTATTTATATGGCGCACGTCGACGTCACCCTCACCCTCATCGGCCTTGTCATCAGCGTGCACGTCGCGGGTATGTACGCGCTGTCGCCGGTCGTCGGCTGGAGTGTCGACCGCTTCGGTCGTATGCAGGTGGTCTATGCGGGCATCGCCATCTTGCTGGCATCCTGCGTCGTCGCTGGTCTGTCGCCGGCGAACAATGTGATGTCCCTCGGCATCGGACTCTTCCTCCTCGGCCTCGGCTGGTCCTGCACCCTGATCTCCGGTTCCACACTCCTCGTCGATGACGTGGGTCCGGTGGAGCGCCCGTCGGTCCAGGGCCTGTCCGACCTGGTGATGAACGGCGCCGGGGCCATCGGCGGAGCGATCGCTGGCGTCATCGTCGCGTTCTCGTCGTACGGAGTCCTGTGCGCCGTCGCGGCCATCCCGGTGCTCGCACTCCTCGTGCTCGCGCCCATGTTGGCCAAGAAGGCCGCCACCCCCCACTGACCTCCCCCTCGCCGAGTGCGCACGTGTGCACGCCCAAATCGGGCAAAACCCGTCCGCACTCGCGGAAGGGGGGCTAATACCCCTTTCCGGCGAAATCAGGGTTTTCGTTCGCCGTCCTTCGCTATGTTCCCTCTCGAGCGCGGGCCCGAGCGTGCCGGAAGGGGAGTGCCTATATGGCCGATGAGGAGTCGACCACCGACGGACCCATCCAGGTCAGTCGTCGCGCGATCCTCGGCGGCGCAGGACTCGTCGCGGCGGCCCTTGCTGTCCCGGGGAGCGCCGAGGCCGCACTTCGGGCGATCAGCGCCCGTGCAGGCACCTTGGACTTCGCTATCCGCGACCGCGAGAGCATGCAGCGCCTCACGGTCTCCTTCACCAACGCGCGCATCAGCGGTGGCCGCATCGTGGCCGACGGCCGTACCCCGGCGATCATGGTGGTCGACCTCGGCCCCCAGCACCTCATCGAGCAGATCAGTACGACGACCCGGCAATCCACGCCGGTCGGCGCACGTCTGGCGCAGGCCAGTCGCTTGGCCTTCACGCTGCCGTCGGCCGGTTTGCCTGCCACGCGCGAGGGTCTGCTGACCTGGCTGGAGTGCGAACCTCGCGTCGGATCCCTGGCGGCGTATCCGCAAGACGAACGCATCCCGTCAACCGACGTCGTCTACCGCAACCCGGCATCGACGTCGACCGCCATCGAGATTCCGTGGTTCATGGTGATGGCCCCCAGCGACGAGTCGGGCTGGGAACACCCGCTCGTCGGCACCACGCACGACGGCCGCACCGAGGTGTGGCAGACCCGACTGGCCACTCGCACGTTCGATAGCAAGGGTGATCCCACCGGCTACGACCACTCCGGTGACACCGTGCGCGTCATCTGGCTCCGCGATCGCAATGCCGCCAAGATGCTGCGCACCACTCCGCCCAACATCGTGAAGAAGCCAGGCCTGCCCAACTATCCGTTCGAGATGCGGCCCAACCCGCAGGACCGCTCCGACATCGCACGCCTCACCGGCATGACCTCCAACGCTGCCGGCACCGCAGCGGTCAAGGGCGGCCTGGCCGATCCCGTCGACGTCGACCTCACCCTGTCCGCCCTCGGCGGCACGATGCGGGCGCTCGGCGAATGGAACGAGCCCGGCGTCGCTTCGCTCACCTCATGGCAGCAACGCAGCTGGGACGGCCGCGACACCTACATCCGTACGACACGCGTCGGCTTCGTCTATCCCTTCGCCGTTCCCGCAACACTGGTCGAGGAGGTGACGCGCGAATTCCTCGCGGACCGATCAGGGACGGTCCGTGCCTTCGAACGGCTCACGCAGCGCATCATCATCAACACGCCGAGCATTGATCTCGATGCGGCCAGTGGTGTTCCGTCCAGCGGCCGCGGTACGCCGTTCCGTCGTATTCGGTTCCGAACCCTGGCCTCGCCTGCGGTCACCGGTGCGGCCACCCCGCTCGGCGGACAGTGGAGGGGCTGCACAGTGTTCGTGCCACAAGCCGCGTCCGGCGACCCTTTCACCTTCACCGTGACCGGAATCGACCGCGCGGGGCGCGCTATCACATTCGACACTCCCGTCCTCTTCGCCGAGGACAAGGCAGTCAACCGCAAGCGGGCCAACTTCACTCGCACGGGTGCTCAGGCCCTTCGCAACTACTTCAACGGCCTACCCGAGAACCAGCGTCGGGCACAGATGCGCGGTGTCTACATCGCCTTTGCGGATGATGGGGGAGTCGACGGCTCGACGTCGATGCCGACCGTGAGTCTCGACTGGTATCTCGAACTCGGCACCCCGAGCGGATCGGCCAGCGACCTCGCACGCGAGCGACGCCCGTACTCCTTCCCCAAGATGGAGCGGGCCAGCGTCAACGCCGATGGCCCGTCCGCAATGGCGGGCAATTCGCAGAGCGTCAATGTGAGTTTCCCCTCCGTCTATCTCTCCAGCGGCATCGGTAGCACTGACCTCGGCATCTACCTCGAAGGCATCGGCAGCCAGAGCGTCGGCGCGGATGCACAGCGCGGTGGTGGCATCAGCGCGCCGAGCATGGGTGTCTCCGGCTTCGGCCGTGTCACCGGCGCGCTGCCCGGAGTGCCCGGCGACCTGCCGTCGCTGTCGGTAGCGACTCCCAAGATCAACCCAGCGAGCATGTTGCGCGGCTTCACCCTTTTTGGGGGGATCTCGCTCGCCGATCTTTTGCCTGATCCCATCGACATGTTGCAGCGCAATCCGTCGACCGGCGCCTATGAGCCCAATCCGAAGGCACCGGCCTTTGCCACAGATCGGTCATTCAACGGCGACCTGCCGGATATCCCCACGGAGGTCTTCGTCCACTACGAGTGGCGCCCGGAGCTCAGGCCACTTAATCCGCTCCTCCCCGAGGCCAACCGCGCCGACTTCTACATCCTTGTCGAGGCCAAGGCCAGCGCGACCAACGCGGAGGCCTATTGGAAGGCCGAGGGTGCGCTTACCAATCTGAAGATCGTCTTCTTCGGCTCCAAGGCCTTCGCCTACGTCATCCTCGACCGCATCGGCTTCAGCGCTGGCTCCGGGCGAGCCAGCGACATGCAGGTGGAGATCGGCGAGATCGTCTTCGGAGACGCGCTTGCCTTCCTGGAGAAGATGGCGCGCTTCCTCGCCTTCGGCAGCGGGAACGGACCCATCCTCAACATCGATGCACGGTCCATCACGACCGGCTTCAGCCTCGAGGTGCCGAGCATTGGCCTGGGCGCCATGACCCTGAGCGGTCTGGCTACGCGAGTCGCGATCAACCTGCCCTTCGGTGAAGACCCGGTCCGGTTCGAGCTCGGCTTCTCCGCACCTGACGACCCCTTCGCCGTCACGGTGATGGGCATCGGCGGTGGCGGTTGGTTCGGCCTCGACATTGGCCTCGATGGCGTCGAGTACATGAACATCGGCGTCGCCATCAAGGCCGCGCTGGAGATCGATCTCGGCGTCGCCTCCGGTGGTGTCAGTTGCACGGTCGGCTTGCAGTATGAGATCAGTGGCCGCGGCAGTACGACGGAGATGGCGCTCACGGCGTTCGTCTGCATCAAGGGTCGGGTTGAGGTTCTGGGCATCGTCACTCTCGCGATCGAACTGTGTCTCGGCATGACGCTGCAGATACCGAGCAGTCCAGGTGATCCGGTCAAACTCGTGGGCCAGGCCGCCTGCACGGTCAAGGTCAAGGTGTGTGGCATTAAGAAGTCGGTCAGCATCACGATGCGCCGCACGATCACTGGCAGTCCCAAGCCGACCGTGCCGAGCGCACGCCGCGGGCAGGCACGTGCGGCCGTCGAGCCCGCGCTCGAGCCCGAGCCGACGCCCATCACGTTTGCTGACGTCATGGATCAAGCCGACTGGACCGACTGGTGTGGAGCGTTCGCATGAGCACGAGTACGACGTTCATCTGGACCCCGGTCGCCAGTGGCGTGACCCCGCGCGGAATGTTGAGCGTGACGCTCGTCATCACGCCGCAGGTGTCGTCCGGAGGATCCGGTGGCGAGGACAAACTCTCCAGCGTCCCGGACCTTGCCGGGGGCAAGTGGTGCTCGATCGTCACGGGCATGAACTTCGGGGCGGCTCTCGAGGTGCCGGGGTCGCCGGGGGGTCGCGTAGAGGGACCGGCCAAGCGCGTCTCGGCGGACCCGGATGCCAAGGTCTTCCAGACCATGTTCCCGGACTCAACGACGGTCCGGTCGTACGTCGCCGACGACTACTCGAAGTCCAAGATCCGCTCAGCCGACGTCGCGGGGCTTTCGGCGGCGATGGATCGGCTGCAGGAACAGGTCTTCGGTGGGTCGCGTGCCGTCCGTCCGGAGATCTCCGCTCTGCTCGCCGGCCCACTCGCCGGCTACGACGTCAACGAATCGACATACGAGCAGATCAGCCGGCAGATCGATGACGACCTATCCACCCAGAAGTACACGACCAACCCTGACACCACCACTCCGAATGGCGTGCAGACCGCCATCGTCATGATGCGTCAGATGGTCGAGCCGCTCGACACCGAAGCCAACGTCCCCGGAATGCTCGATCCCGGCTACGTCGTGCCCTGGCCGCAATGGGAGTTCCACGAGAAGTTCTCCGTGCTGGATAGCCACCCGCTTCTGCTGCGCAAGATCGGCTTTATCGTCGATCTCGAGATCGACCCCGCGGACATGCGCGACAAGAGTGGCAACCCGGCGCCGATCCCCACGGGTACCGGCGGTGCCGTCGAGATCCGGATCAACCCGTTCTATTCACCGGATCCTTCCACGACCGACATTCCGCAGGGGGCGGTCGCGACACTCGACAAGTCGACTCCGTTGTTTCAGCCCCGCTTCTCCGGCACCGGGCCGACTCAGGTGGGGTTCGTCGACATCAACCTCGACGGCAAGGAGTGGGCCGTCGTCACCAGCGAGATCGGCACCGAGACGGTGGCGACCGCCACGCTCGCGACAGGCGCTCAGCGAGCCGAGGTCGAAGGCCTTCGCACACCAGCAAGTCCCAAGCGTGCGGGCACGCCCGCGAGGTCAAGCGTGGGCATGTCACTGGTGCAACCGGAATTCGCGAGGCGCACCCACGGTGAACTTGACCGGCAGTGGAATATCGCGAAGTCGGTCGACCCGACGGCTCGCACAATCCAGATTGCGAACGCCGAGGACATCGTCGTCGGCTACAAGCTCGACGTGCGCCCCAGCGGTCTGGGCGGTTGGCTGAGCCTCAATCTGCGCAACGGCATCTGGCGACCCGATCCGGACACCTACGGAGCCGGCACGATTGACCTCGGCCCCGATGAGGGATGGACCGAGCCAGGCGGCGCGTCAGCCACGGGCAGCACGGCCAATGAGTACCGCTATATGCCGGTGGTCAGTGCCTGGACTGGGTGGAGCCAGTCCATCGAGCGGCCGGGCAAGTCGATCGATCCCGACAGCGAGGCAGCCGCGATCAATCCACTGTCGCCTCCGCCGCCTGGATTCGGTGCCACCATCGACTACGTCGCCCCTCCTGGTGGTGCGCAACTGCCGACCTTGCGGTTCGGTACGACGTACCAATTGCGCCTGCGCCAGGTCTTCCTCGGCGGACAGTCCCGCAAGCTCACCGATGTCGAGCCACGCAGCGCCCGCCTAGAGAAGACATATCTGCGCCATGAGCCGGTGATGAGCCCGGTGGTCTATCTCGGCGACATCAAGGGCGAGATCGTCGAGCTTGGGGACATCAAGGGTGAGATCGTCAACCTCGGTGGCGAGGATGGCTATCCCGTCGCCTGGATGCAGTCCTCCGAAATCGCGGTCGTGCGCAGCCTCGGTGGCGGTGCCGCTGTCGAGCCGAGCCAAACGGCGATCCGTTGGCTGACGCCGACGCGCGTCAGTCCGTGGCTCGTCGAGCAGCACGGACTGCTTGACGACGCGAGCGGCAAGCCCGATCCGGCGAAGTACTCGCAGATCGCCACCCGCGATGCGTCGTTCTATGGGACGTCGACCCCGGGCTATGTCGCGTACGGCGACGTCGTCGGGTTCGACTGGTCCACTCCCGCGGACGGCACGACGGCGTTTTACCCCGATCCGATCACCTCTGGTGTCCTGCTGCGTGGTGTGCCCACCGCGAGTGGGGGAGTCACCGAGGCGAGCGCCACCTTCGGCGGGACATGGCCGTCGCTCGTTCCGCTGGAGTTGAGTGTGGGCGGCACCGGCACACCGGGTGCGACGGTCTCTGGTCAGACCATCGATCTGCAGGTTGCTCCCGGCCGCACGCAGCTACTGCGTACGTCGTCTTCGATCCCGAGCGGTGACCTGTCGCTACTCGACCTGTGGGAGCGGGTGAAGTCGACGGCGTCGGCGGCCGATGCGGCCAAGGGCGCCTACTGGCAACTCAGCCCCTACCGCGAGATCACCGTCGTGCACGCGACGAAGCGCCCGGTCAGCGCGCCGTACTTCGGCGGCCTCGATACGTGGAGTGGGTCGCGCGATCCCGGCGAGATCCAGTGCGCCATTTCCGGCACCATGCACATCGACGAGCCGTCCACCGAGTCGGTCTCGCTCACGGGCACGTTGACCACCGGTGTGGATGGCGGTCCGGGGGCAGCGGCGCCGCAGATCCAGCGCAACTCGGTTGGGGACATCGGCACGGTCAACGTCGCCAACCCTGCGCCCGGTGGCCCGACCGGCAGTACGTCGTATGCGATGGAGGCCACAGTCCAGCTGCCGGACACGCGGCGCTATGACCTCGACCTTGTCGGTACCGCGTACTCCCGATACGCCGAATACTTCCGGCAGTTGCGCGAGACCACGCACACCGCGGGCTCGACAACGGCGATCATCGTCCTGCCCGACTCGACGGGTGCAGCGCAGCAACTCGTGCCGGGCAGTGCGCGAGTGCAGTGGAGCAGTGGCGGGGAGGTCGTCACGGGCACGGTCGGTGTCGACTTCACCGAGAATGCGGCAGCCGGATCAATCACGCCGACGGCTACTGGCTCCATCCCGACCGGGACCATCGTCTTGTCTGCGATCACCGACCCGGTTACTTTGTCGACGAGCGACTCCACGATCGGCAACCCCGCGGTGCCCTTCACCCTGCCAGCCAGTGCGCGGCCGCAGGCACCGGATGTGGCAGCGGTCATCCCCGCCTTCACCTGGAATCCCGCCAGCACCGCAACGACGAGCAGCCGCGTCACGTCGACACGGTCGAGTGCCTCGCTCCGCGTCTATCTGGAGCGCCCGTGGTTCACCTCAGGCATCGATGAGGACCTGGCGGTGCTCGTGCGGCCGCGTTCAGGCGCGGGAGCCGTGACCGACTATGTCAGTCGCTGGGGTGGAGATCCGGCGGTCACCGGTGGCGGCAATCTGCCGGCTTCGTGGCCCAAGGCGCCGCAGTTCACCAACCGTGATCTGGCAATCGAGGGAGTGCGGCTCGCCGAGGATCGTTCGAAGAAGGTCGCGGTTGTGACCTACCGAGTGGGGCGTGAGGCGGCCGATGGTTCACTGATCGGCTGGGATGCCGAGCGCGATCAGTGGTACGTCGATCTCGATATTGATATCGATGCTGCCTACCGCCCCTTCATCCGGCTCGCGTTGGCTCGCTACCAGTCGGGCGCACCTGCGGACCTGCGGCTGTCACCGGTGACATTGCTCGACGTCGTGCAGCTCGACCCGGCGCGTACGGCCACCGTGGCCCTGCGCAAGGCGGCTCGTGTGGGGTACCAGGCTGACGTCACCTTGACCGGGCCGTCATACCAGCGCAATGAACTCGGTGCCGGCCCAGGCAAGACGTATCTGGTCCATGAGCGGCTGAGCGACGACGACACCCCTGGGCCCGATGCCGTGCTGTGGCAGGAGGTCTCGCGCACCGAGATCTCGGGCACCTACCGCAGCGGTGAGGGTCGATGGACAGGCAAGATCAACCTGGGCAGTAGCGTCGGCGGTGGTCGGCATCGCTTGGTCATCGAGCAGTACGAGCAGTGGCGCACCGACGGTGGGATCACGTCACGCGGCACGACGGGACTGCGGTTGGTGCATCAGGACGTCATCGCCCTGGGGTAGCTGCTTTCCGTCTTGCCGGCTTGGCGGACCAAGTGGTCGACGTTGCTCGCCTCCTGCTCTCTGCCTTTTCGTGCGACTTAAGCAACCGCGGCTGACAAGGATTTGGCTATCCGACGCTGTTCAGGGTGTCGCGTCTCACTGCGTCCCGTTTCCCGGGTGCCAAACGGTATGCACTGAGACGAATTGGCGCGCCACGCGCAACGGGCGAGAGCTCGACGGGCTGGGCATGGACCTCACCGATCCGTGGATGACCGTCGACGAGGGATAGCGGGCGACGGAGGAGTCAACACACCGGTTGGGCACCGGTGATCTCGACGACCGACCCGCACATGTACGCCGCCTCGTCGGAGGCCAGGAATGCCGCGAGGGCCGCGACTTCTTCAGGTTTGCCCAGCCGACCGAAGGGCACCTTCGCCGCCAATCCGGCGATATCTACGCCCTTGGCGACCAAGCCCTTTTCGACCATGGGAGTCAGGATCTCGCCGGGGCAGATGACATTGACGCGCACATTGTGTGGCGCGTAGTCCCGCGCGAGATTCTGCGAGAACGCGATCACCGCGGCCTTCGACACGTTGTAGGCGATGTGCCCCGGTGCGGGGGAGAGGCCCCACTGCGAACCCGTATTCACAATGGCACCGCCACCGGTCTCGACCATGTGCGGCAGGAATGCCCGGCACATGTAGTACATCGAATCGAGATTGACGCGCATGGTGTCGTGCCAGTCTTCAACTGCGAGGTCAAGTAGTGCGCCGCGGCGTATGATGCCGGCGTTGTTGATCAATACGTCGATCCGGCCGTGGGTGGCAATCGTGTCGTGCGCGAATTCGCGAACCTGATCAGGATCAGACACGTCAAATACCGCATTGCTTGCTGCGTGACCGGCTGCGACGATCGACTCGAGCGTCGCTGCGGCGAGTTCGGCGTTCGCGTCGCAGACGATCGCGTGAGCACCCTCGTGGGCGAAGCGAGCGGCCATCGCGCTGCCGATCCCGCCACCGGCACCGGTCACCACCACGGTCTTGCCGTCAAACCTATTCATATCGCCTCCCTACGATCAGATTGTCAGACAATACTCTTCTCGGCGTGTCGCTCGCCTTCGAACACCTGTTCGTTCTAAGTTGTGGGCACAGCGTCACTCTCCACAGATCCACCGGCGCTCGAAGTCACTGTCGGACCCCCGTCCTACGGTCACTTCACAACAGACCAGTCAGCGCCGGATCCCGGCAGTGAACGAAGGAGTGGCCATGGCCGCCAAGCAGACCCCGTCGCCCGCCGTGGGCGCAGACCGTGAGAAGGCGCTGGAGACCGCCCTCGCGCACATCGAGCGCCAGTTCGGCAAGGGTTCGGTCATGCGGCTCGGTGAGGAAGGCCGAGCTCCCGTCGATGTCATCCCCACGGGTTCCATCGCGCTCGACATCGCGCTAGGCATCGGCGGTTTGCCACGCGGCCGGATCGTGGAGGTCTACGGCCCGGAGTCCAGTGGCAAGACCACGGTGGCTCTCCACGCGATCGCCAACGTCCAGGCTGCCGGTGGCATCGCCGCGTTCATCGACGCCGAGCACGCGCTCGACCCGACCTACGCCCAGCGCCTCGGTGTCGACCTCGACAGCCTCTACGTCTCCCAGCCGGACACCGGCGAGCAGGCGCTCGAGATCGCTGACACTCTCGTCCGTTCCGGTGCCATTGACCTTGTCGTCATCGACTCGGTTGCGGCGCTCGTGCCGCGAGCGGAGATCGAGGGCGAGATGGGCGACAGCCATGTCGGTCTTCAAGCTCGTCTCATGAGCCAGGCGTTGCGCAAGATGGCGGGCGCGCTCAGCCAGACCGGCACCACAGCGATCTTTATCAACCAGTTGCGCGAGAAGATCGGCGTGATGTTCGGTTCGCCGGAGACCACGACCGGCGGCAAGGCGCTGAAGTTCTACTCATCAGTCCGCCTCGACGTGCGTCGCATCGAGACGCTCAAAGGTGGGACCGAAGCCGTCGGCAACCGCACCCGCATCAAGGTCGTCAAGAACAAGATGGCCCCGCCGTTCAAGCAGGCCGAGTTCGACATCTTGTACGGCGAGGGCATCTCTCGTGAAGGCAGTCTGCTCGACCTGGGCGTGGACGCTGGCATCGTGAAGAAGTCCGGTGCTTGGTACACCTATGAGGGCGACCAGCTCGGCCAGGGCAAAGAGAATTCCCGTGCGTTCCTGCGCGATAACCCTGATCTGGCCAATGAGATCGAGAAGCGCATTCTGGAGACCTACGGTGTCGGTGCCAAGGTGGACGAGCCGGCAGCGGACGTGGACGCGCCTATTGACGTCGTGCCGATCGACTAGCGCGGACGGTCTGCCGAATCGTCCTAGCGACTGACTTATGAGTACCGCATTCGATGCTCCACCCGCTGGCCCAGACGACGTTGAGTCCGATCCGGAGAACGTTGCTCGCCTGATCGTTCTTCGCCGGCTCGACGTCCAACCGCGCACGCGGGTGGAGCTTGAGCGCTATCTGGCCACCAAGGGCATTCCCGAGGAGGTCACCGCCAAGGTGCTCGATCGATTCACCGAGGTGGGTCTGATCGATGACCGAGCCTATGCCGAGGGCTGGGTGCGTTCACGCCACGGTTCACGCGGCCTTGGCCGCCGCGCCGTTGCGCAAGAGTTACGCCGCAAGGGCGTTGCCGAAGACATCATCGCCGAAGCACTCGATCCCATCGATGAGGATATGGAGCGCGCTCGAGCGCGGGAGTTAGCGGAGGGTCGCTACCCACAGGTCGTCGGGTTGCCCTATCCGACTCAGGTCCGCCGCCTCATGGGAGCGCTCACCCGGCGAGGCTACGACGTGGGTGTCGCCTCGTGTGTTGTTCGTGACGTCATCGCGGAGGCCGAGCACGACCAAGCGCCGCACTAGCTGGCCGCTAGATCAGTGGCTCTGGCGGACAGCCTCATCAAGCCAGGGACCGAGCGACTTCGTCATGGAGTTGGCCAACCGTCCCAACAGACTGGACAGCGTGGCGAGTTCATCGAGGTCAAAGACGTCGGTGGCGTGGGTGAGGAAGCCGATGCGAAGCCCCTGAACGAAGTCCACCACCTGGGAGCCCAGGGGTGTGAGGTGGACGGTAACCCGGCGGCGGTCCTCGGGATCCGAACCCCGCTCGACCAGTCCCTCCTCCTCGGCCTCGTGGACCAAGCGGCTGACCGTGGAGCGCTCCAGATGCATGGTGGTGGCGAGCTCGGTAATGGTGACCTGGCCGGCGCGCTCCAATTCGCGCAGCGCCTCACACGCAAGGACCTTGGACAGATCGACGGGGCGCCCCAGCGCCGGCATGGGCACCGAGGAGGTCGGGGGGCGCAAGACCACCCGCCGCATCTCGGCCATCGCGTGATCAAGTCCCGCCACCTGAACGGCTCGACCCGCCTCGTTTGCGTGTGCCACACAACTACCGTAGCGTGATGGAGATCCGTTTGCAGAATCTCGAAGGAGACCCTCATGGGAGCGCTTTCGCGCTGGGCAGTACGCCGGCCGGTCTGGGCCCTCGTGGCCTGGTTCATTGCCCTCATTGCCGTTGTCGGTATCGGCTTCCGCTTCGGCGGTGACCTCAACGACTCCTTCGAATTGCCGGACACCGAGTCCAAGATCGCGACCGACCTGCTCATTGCCAGCGGCACCGACACCAGTCGGGTTGACGGCGGCGCCACCATCGTGTGGTCGCCGGAGGCCGGACCCGCGGTGGACCCCGCGGTCGCTGAGCGCGTGGTGCCGGTCCTCACCGAGATCGCCGCCCTCGACTCCGTCACCTGTGTGACCAACCCGCTGGATCCGCAGGGCGCCTCGATCGGCCGCGACTGCCCGGAGGGTGGCGGCCTCGATCCGGCAGCCCTGCAGGCACTCACGCCGGAGGAAGCGCAGATCCTCGCCGCGCAGTTCTCCTCCGTGAGCCCCGATGGTCGCGTGGCCTATGCAACCGTGTCCTTCGCAACCGGCCCGGACGGCTCTCTTGAGGTGTCCACCGACGACGCCAAGGCCATTCTTGATTCGGTCAAGACGCTGAACACCGACGGATTGCGCGCTGGAGCTCAGGGCCAGGTGTTGGAATTCGCCGGCCAGGAGCCGCCGAGCAGCGAGGCCATCGGTCTGCTCGTCGCCATCATCATTCTGCTCGTCGCCTTCGGTGCCATCGTGGCTGCGGGTCTGCCGATCATCACGGCGATCATCGGTCTCGCCATGGGTCAGGCAGGCGTCCTTATCGCCGCACTGTTCCTGGACGTGGCGACGTTTGCCCCCACTCTGGCCGCCATGATCGGCCTGGGCGTCGGTATCGACTATGCGCTCTTCGTGGTCAACCGCTACCGCCAGGCGCTTCTGCACGGTCACGAAGCCAAGGACGCGGCCTACGAGGCCGTGGCGACAGCCGGTCGGGCGGTTCTCTTCGCAGGAACGACCGTCATCATCGCGCTGCTCGGTCTCTTCGTGCTCCGCATCAACTTCTTCAACGGGCTTGCCGTCGCTGCGGCCGTCACCGTGCTCGCGGTCATGCTGTCCGCGCTCATCATGCTGCCCGCCGTACTCAGCCTGCTCGGCACGAAGGCCCTTGCTCTGCGGTTGCCGTGGGGCAAGAAGCCCGGTGCCCTCACCGGGCATCCGGAAGGTCGTCGCTGGGCGCACTATGGCCGCTTCCTGCAGAAGCGTCCGATCATCCCGGCCCTCCTCGCACTTGGCGTCGTCATCGTCCTCGCCCTCCCCATGTTTGGACTGCGCCAGGGCTTCGCCGATGACTCCGGCAAGCCGGAGGGTTCGTCGGCACGCATCGCCTATGACCTGCGCGCCGAGGGCTTCGGTCCGGGTGTCAATGGTCCGTTCCTCGTTGTCGCTGACCTCTCCGAGGCCACCAGCCCCGACGCCTACGGCCAGGTCATCGCCGGGCTCGCACAGACCGAAGGCGTGGTGGGCACGTCCCCGAGCCTGGAGTCGCTGCCCATCCTGGCCAAGCTCGCTCAGGCCGGCGGTCAAGGCGGCGAACAGCAGACCATCCAAGCCATCGCCGTCTACCCCGACAGTGCACCGCAGGACGAAGCGACCAGTGAACTGCTCGAGCGCCTGCGCACCGAGACTGATCCGGCCATCGAGGAGGCCACCGGCGTCAAGCTCTACGTCGGCGGCACCCAGGCGATCACCAGCGACTTCACCACCGTCCTCGGTGATGCGCTGCCGATCTTCCTGCTCATCGTCATCGGCCTGGGCTTCCTTGCCCTGGTCTTGCTCTTCCACTCGCTCGTGGTGCCGCTGACCGCGGCGATCACCAGCCTGCTGTCCTTCGCCGCGGCGATGGGCATCACGGTGGCGGTGTTCCAGTGGGGCTGGCTGGCCGGTCCGCTCGGTGTTGTGTCCACCGGTCCGATCTTCCCGTTCCTGCCGATCATGGTCTTCGCGATCCTCTTCGGCCTGTCGATGGACTACCAGGTCTTCCTCGTGTCCCGCATGCAGGAGGAGTGGGCGCGCACCGGAGACAACAGGGCCGCCGTGCGCCGTGGCCTCGCGGGTTCCGGACGCGTCGTCGTCATCGCGGCGGCGATCATGTCGAGCGTCTTCCTCGCGTTCGTGCCGAGCACCAACTCCACGATCAAACTCTTCGGGTTGGCGCTGGCGTCGGCGGTGCTCATCGATGCCTTCATCGTGCGTCTGATCCTGGTGCCGTCGCTCATGACGATGCTGGGCAAGGTGAACTGGTGGCTGCCGGGTTGGCTTGACCGGATCCTGCCCACGATCAACGTCGAGGGCACCGAGGACGAGGTCGGCGACGATGAGCCCGATGCCGTGGGTGAACGCGAGACCGTCAGCGTCTAGCTGTTACCCAAGGGCCATAAGGCCCACCCGTGAAGGCCCTGGGGCCGTAGTCCGCTGAGTGTGGCGCGGCCTACCGTCGAAGTGACGCGTAGGCGGTGATCACCATGGGGGCAGCAGGTGCGCGAGCCTGGTACGCGGCGGGCCTTGCCGCGGCGCTGCTGCTCGCCGTGACCGCCGGTGCCTCTCAGGCCAAGCCACCTGCCGACGACGGATCCACCGGGCTGTCCGCGTCGATGATGTATGCCTGCGTGAAGACGTCCAACGGGCGAATGCGCTTGTTGATCTCGGGCACATGTGACAAGGGCGAGGCCCTGGTCGCGTGGAACGTCGTCGGGCCACCGGGGGAGAAGGGCAACCGCGGCCGGACCGGCAGGGTCGGTCCGGAAGGCCCTGTGGGACCCGAAGGCCCCCCCGGACCGGTGGGCCCACCGGACGGTGCCACCGTCCTCAGCGGTGACGGCGTACCGACGATGACCGTCGGCAAGGCCGGCGACTTCTATATCGACCTCACCGACTGGACGATGTGGGGACCACGCACTGACGACACGTGGCCGTCCGGAACCAGCCTCGTGGGGCCGCAGGGAGTGACGGGCCCGCAAGGCGTGACCGGGTCGCGGGGCCCTACTGGCCCGACCGGACCTGTCGGACCCGTGGGACCGTCGGGGTACGGCGCCTTCGGTGCCTTCGGCGACTTCGCCACGCAAACGCTCGCCAGCGCGGGTGTCCCACAGTCGGTGCGCGTACGCGACGTCGTTGTCAACGATGGGTTCGTCTGGAGCGACGACAGTTCGGCACTCTCACTCGCCCCGGGGGCATCGTCAGGATGGTTCAACGTTGAGTTTTCCATTCAGGTGCAAAACGGCACGACCAATGACAACACCGCGTACTTCTGGCTTCGCTGGAACTCCGTGGACGTGCCCTGGAGCAACACTGGCGTCTACCTGCAATCCAAAGCCGAGAAGATCGTGGCTGCCTGGAACTTCTATGTGCCACTCGACGCTGATGACTCGGTCGCGATCATGTGGACGGCACCGCAGGGCGCCAGCCTGCTCGCGGAGGTGCCGGGCCCGGGGTTGGGCCCCCAGATCCCGTCGGTCATCTACACCATCACCCAGGTATCCGATCACGACTACCGCCCGCTTCAGTGACGCAGGCCCGCCGTTGACTACCCTGGACCGGTGACTCGGACGTTCCAGGTGCGCACCTACGGGTGTCAGATGAATGCGCACGACTCCGAACGCATCTCCGGAGTCCTCGAGGCCGCGGGCTACGTTGCGGCCGCCGAGGGTGAGCAGGCTGACGTCGTCGTCTTCAACACCTGTGCTGTCCGCGAGAACGCCGACAACCGCCTCTACGGCAACCTCGGCCACCTCGTGCCCATCAAGGCCGAGCACCCGGGAATGCAGATCGCCGTGGGCGGCTGCATGGCGCAGAAGGATCGCGGCGAAGTGGTCCGCCGGGCGCCGTGGGTGGATGTCGTCTTCGGCACCCACAACCTCGGCTCTCTGCCCGCACTGCTGGAGCGCGCCCGCATCGCCGACGAGGCTCAGGTCGAGATTCTCGAGAGTCTCGAGGTCTTCCCCTCGACCCTGCCCACGCGCCGCGAATCGGCGTACGCGGCGTGGGTGTCCGTCAGTGTCGGGTGCAACAACACCTGCACGTTCTGCATCGTGCCGTCGCTGCGTGGCAAGGAGAAGGACCGGCGACCCGGTGACATCCTCGCCGAGATTGAGGCGCTGGTGGCGGAGGGCGTTATCGAGATCACCCTGCTCGGGCAAAACGTCAATGCGTATGGCGTGGAGTTTGGAGATCGTGGTGCCTTCGCGGACCTCCTGCGCGCGTGCGGCGAGGTCGACGGGCTGGAGCGCGTCCGCTTCACCAGTCCGCATCCGCGTGACTTCACCGACGATGTGATTGCGGCGATGGCCGAGACGCCGAATGTCATGCCCCAGTTGCACATGCCGCTGCAGTCCGGCTCCGATCGCATCCTGCACGCGATGCGTCGCTCCTACCGTGCGGACCGCTACCTCGGGATCATCGACCGCGTGCGCGCCGCGATGCCCGACGCGGCGATCACGACCGACATCATCGTCGGCTTCCCCGGCGAGACCGAGGAGGACTTCCAGGGCACGCTCGACGTCGTACGAGCCTCCCGCTTCACCAGTGCCTTCACCTTCCAGTACTCCCCGCGGCCCGGCACTCCGGCAGCCACGATGGCCGATCAGATCCCCAAGGCCGTCGTCCAGGATCGCTACAACCGACTCATCGCGGTCGTCGAGGAGATCGCCTGGGCGGAGAACAAGCGCTGGGAGGGTCGGACGGTCGAGGTGTTGGTTGCCGAGGGGGAGGGGCGCAAGGATGGCGCCACCGCGCGCATCTCCGGTCGAGCCGCCGACAACCGCCTCGTCCATGTCACGCCCGATCCGACGTTGTCGTCACCCCGCCCCGGCGATCTCGTGATCGCCGAGGTCACCTACGCCGCGCCGCATCATCTGGTCGCTGACCTGATGATCGACGTGCGTCATACCCGGGCCGGGGATGCCTGGGAGGCGCGTACCCAGATCGTCGAGACGCCCGGTGTTGCGTTGCCGATGCCCACCATCCCTGTGCGATGAGTGTGCGCACCCGGACTCCCGCACTCCTGCCGTATGGTCGCCTGGAGCGGCCACGAGGGATGGGTGTGTGGCGATGATCATCGCGATCGTCGGTCCGACCGCGGTCGGCAAATCCGACCTTGCCATCGCGCTTGCACAGCAGATCGACGCGGAGATCGTGAGCGCGGACTCCATGCAGGTCTACGTAGGTATGGACATTGGTACGGCCAAGGTGCCCGAATCGGAGCGCGGTGGTGTCGCCCACCACATGATCGATGTCTGGCAGCCCGATCACGAGGTGAGTGTCGTGGAGTTCCGCGATCGTGCCCGTGAGCATGTCCTTGACATCGAGGGTCGTGGGCGATCGGCGGTGGTCGTGGGCGGCAGTTGGCTTTACGTGCAGGCAATTCTGGACGAGTTGGACTTCCCCGGGACGGATCCGGAGGTCCGCGCGGCTCTTGAGGATGAGCTGGTGGCGCTAGGTCCGCAGGCGCTGCACGCGCGGTTGGCCGCCCTCGATCCATCAGCGGCCGCGGCCATCCTGCCCACCAACGGTCGGCGTATCGTGCGGGCGCTGGAGGTCGTCCAACTCCAGGGATCGTTCACCGCGCGGCTTCCTGAGCCGCGCCCGTGGCGGTCGGCCCAGTGGATCGGATTGACCTGTGATCGCCTCGTCCTTGATGCGCGCATCACCCACCGCGTGGATCACATGTGGGCTGCCGGCCTCGTCGACGAGGTGCAGGGCCTGTCACCGCGTCTTGGTAGGACCGCGCGCGGAGCGTTGGGCTACAAGCAGGTGCTCGAGGCGCTGGAAGATGCCGGCGATGATCCGGTTGCTGGGGACGACCGGCTTATCCGTGCGCGCCAGGCGACGGTCGAGGGGACGCGCAAGTTTGCGCGTCGTCAAGAGCGTCGATTCCGCCAAGATGATCGCGTGCAGTGGGTTCCGGCCGGTTCATCCGTGGCCGACGTACTCGACTTCATGTCCTGACCTCTCGGCGCGTCGTCTCGCCGCATCCCGTTTCGACGCCCACAAACGGTATGCAGTGAGACGACGTGGGGTCAGGGGACCTCGACGAAGTATTCGGTGCCGAGGAGGCGCGAATAGACGGGCCCCGGGAGTTTGGTGAGCACAGCCAACGTGCGCACAGAGTCATCGGCGGCGGCCTGGCTCGCGTGGGCGGACATGCTGCCCCGCTTGGCGGCCAACTGTCGTCGTACGTCGACCCGATGGGTGATCTGGTCGCGCGGGGTCCACGCGCGATCGAACTCGGATGGGTCGAAGTCAGACGGTGTGAGGTGAAGTCGGCTCGCTGTATGCACAGCCCGGGCAATGGGTTCACGCGGCAACGTGGCCTCGAAGACGCGGAGCCGCTTCATGGGGGCAGAGCCATCGTCGGATCCACTCTCCGCTTCGGGGGGCGCCGCGCGTCCACGGACGACTGCCGCTGCCCCTCGCACGACCGCGTGAACGCGCAGGTGATCGGGGTGGCCGTAGCCGCCGGAGGGGTCGTAACCCACGAGGACGTCGGCCTCCTCCTCATCCAGCAGATCCACCAGCCGCTGCACCTGCGCAGCCAGGGCACCGGTCGCGAAACCCCCCTCCCGCTGTCCATCGAGTCCGGAGTCGGCGTACGCCCAGTTGATGAGACGTGCGGTGCCGAGCAGCCCGGCCGAGTGTTCGAGTTCTGCGGCCCGTGTGGCCGCGAGGTCGTCGGAGAATTCGGCCGAGGTGAGTCCGGCAGCCCCATCGGTAGCTGACACGAGGACAACCCGGTGACCTTCGGCGGAGGCACGTGCCATGGTCCCCGCGGTCAGCAGGGCCTCGTCGTCGGGATGGGCATGCACGAAGACGAGGGTGGCCATGCCGGCCAGTCTGCCCTAGCAGCGTGGCGCGCCCTCGGGTGAGGGCAATCCCGGCCACTCGTAGACCGGCTCGGCCCGGGCAATGCTGCCTTCGCGTGGTGGCCCGGTAGCGTCACGCTGTGCGCATCGCCCATGTCTCGGACTGCTACCTGCCTCGCACCGGTGGCATTGAGACCCAGGTGCGCTCGCTCGCGCTGGCTCAGCGCGATGCTGGGTCCGACGTACAGATCATCACGGCCACGCCGGGGCATGAACGGGTGCGATCCGGACTCGATGAGGTCGATGGCCTCCCCGTGCATCGCCTTGCGGTGGACCTGCCGGGCGAGATTCCCGTGCATCCACGGACGAGGGCGTCCGTGGTTGAGACGCTGCGCGACAACGCTGTCGATGTCATGCATATCCATGCCGGGGTGATTTCGCCCTTCGCCTGGGGAGCGCTTCGGGCGGCCCGCGAGTTGGGCCTACCGACGGTCGTCACCGTGCACAGCGTGTGGGGGCCCCTCGCACGCCCCGGCTTCAAGGCTGCGTTGCCGCTCCTGGACTGGCGACGCACCGTGATGAGTGCCGTGAGCCGGATGGCCGCCGATCGCATCGAGGCCTCCCTCGGTGTCGAGGTTGCGGTGCTTCCCAACGGCATCGATCCGAGTCTGTGGCGGGCGACTTCGCCGTACGCCGCCGCCCCCGGGGTACTACATCCGGTGTCGGTGTTGCGGCTGGCGCCACGCAAGCGCGTTGGTGCGCTGTTGCGCAGCCTGGCGCGGGCGCAGGTGCTGCTCGGGCCGCACACAAGCGTCCACCCGGTGATCATCGGCGACGGGCCGGAGCGCGGTCGTGCCCAACGGCTCGCCGAGCGGCTGGGCCTCGATGTGCGATTCGCCGGACGGTTGCCGCGTGAGGGGATCCGCGCGGAGTTCGCGGCGGCGGATCTCTTTGTCCAGGCCTCGGTGCGGGAGTCGTTCGGCATCGCCGCACTGGAGGCGCGCACCTACGGACTGCCGGTCGTCGCCCGAAGCCAAGCCGGCACCGGGGAATTCGTCACCGATGGGGTCAATGGATTGCTGGCCCCCGACGACGACACACTTGCGGCAGCCGTGGCGCGCCTCGGAGACGACCGGGCGCTGCTGACCGGGATGGCGACGTACAACCGGGAGCATGAGCCGGAGCAGACCTGGCCGTCGGTGATCCGCCGGGCCCATGAACTGTACGAGCGGGCCGGCGCCACCTGACCGGCGTTCTTTGGGCACATTGCCGGGCCAAGCCCTGGGATCTGACGAAAGAACCGGGTGCTGTGGTCGCGGGGCAACTCGATCGCGGCCACCGCTTAGGCTGAGCCCGTGACCGATCGCATCCGGGTGCTCAAGGGGCACGGGACGGGCAATGACTTCGTCATCGTGCCTGACCTCGACGGCGCGCTCGACATCACGCCGGAGATGGTGGCGAGCCTGTGCGACCGTCGGTTCGGGGTCGGCGGCGACGGTCTGCTCCGCGTGGTGCGCTCGGCCCGGTGTGATGACCCGGAGGCGCAGGGCGCCGAGTTCTTCTTGGACTACCGCAATGCCGATGGTTCGCTGGCCCAGATGTGCGGCAACGGCATCCGCGTCTTCGCGCGCTTCCTGGTCGAGGAAGGACTCGCCGATCCGGCCGGCATGGAGATCGCGACCCGTGGAGGCGTGCGGCACGTGCGCCGGTTGGACAACGGCGAGTACGCCGTGGGCATGGGCACCGCACAGGAGGTGGGGGGATTCGCCTCGGTCATGGTCGGCAACCGGTCCTACCCGGCGGTCGGCGTCCACATGCCCAACCCGCATGCGGTGGCGTTCGTTGGTTCCCTCGACGCTGCGGGCCCCCTGCTCTACGCCCCGGAGGTGTCGCCCGAGCACATGTTCCCCGAGGGGGTGAACGTCGAGTTCGTCGTCGAGGTGGGCGCCGGTCACATTGAGATGCGCGTGCACGAACGCGGCGTAGGGGAGACGTGGTCCTGCGGCACCGGTGCGTGCGCGGCCGCCTGGGCGGCTCGACGTCGTCCCGGTGCCAGCGAGGTCGACACCTATCGCGTCGACGTGCCTGGCGGCACGCTGCACGTGCGCGAGGTCGCGGGTGAGTTCGAACTCATCGGCCCCGCGGTCCTCGTCGCCGACGGTGTGCTCGATGCCGGATGGGTTGCCGCGTGGCTCTAGACGACGATCAGGTCACCGGAGGCACGCTCGACCTGGAGGAGCGCCATGCGCTCCGCCGCGTCGTGGGACTGTCGACCGAACTCGAGGACATCACCGAGGTCGAATACCGCCAGATTCGCCTGGAGCAGGTCGTGCTCGTCGGCGTGTGGACTGAGGGCACGGCCTGGCACGCCGAGCGCAGCCTGCGCGAACTCGCTGCACTCGCCGAGACCGCCGGCGCCGTGGTGCTCGAAGGTCTCATCCAGCGTCGAGATCGCCCTGATCCGGCGACGTACATCGGTTCGGGCAAGGCGCGCGAGCTCCGCGACATTGTCGTGGCGACCGGCGCCGACACCGTCATCTGCGATGGAGAACTGAGCCCCGGCCAGTTGCGTCATCTCGAGGACGTCGTCAAGGTCAAGGTCGTCGACCGCACCTGGTTGATTCTCGACATCTTCGCCCAGCACGCCAGCAGCAAGGCCGGACGCGCCCAGGTCTCCCTGGCCCAGATGGAATACCTCCTGCCACGGCTGCGCGGCTGGGGCGAGTCGCTCAGCCGTCAGGCGGGCGGCCGGGCCGGTGGCGCCACCGGCGGCGTCGGCACCCGCGGACCCGGTGAGACCAAGATCGAGACCGACCGCCGCCGCATCCGCGATCAGATGACCGTGTTGCGACGGCAACTCAAGGACATGGAGCGCGTACGTCGCACCCAGCGTGGAGCACGCGAACGCGCCGGGACTCCCGGCGTCGCACTTGCCGGCTACACCAATGCCGGCAAGTCGAGCCTGCTCAATCACCTCACCGGTGCCGGAGTGCTTGTCGAGGACGCCTTGTTCGCCACGCTGGATCCGACGGTGCGGCGACTGGAGTTGCCGAGCGGACGCGAATGCACGCTGGCCGACACGGTCGGCTTCGTTCGCCACCTGCCCCACCACCTCGTCGAAGCCTTCCGCTCCACACTCGAGGAGGTGACGGACGCCGACCTGGTTCTGCACGTGGTGGACGGTTCAGATCCTGAACCCGAGGAGCAGATGGCCGCGGTCCGATCGGTGCTTGCCGAGATCGGCGCGGGCAATCTGCCCGAACTCATCGTCATCAACAAGGCCGACATCGCCGATCCGCTCGACCTCGCGCGCCTGCGACGGATGGAACCCGACGCCATCGTCGTGAGCGCACACACGGGTGAGGGCATCGACGAGTTGCTGGCCGCGCTTGATGCCCGGGTGCCGCGGCCGGAGGTGGAAGTCGACGCACTGATCCCGTATGACCGGGGTGATCTCGTCGCGCTCGTGCATGAGCACGGTGAAGTGCTCGAGGCCGAGCACGGCCCAGAGGGCACCCGACTACGCGCCCGCGTGCGCGCCGACCTTGCCGCACGGCTGGCTCCCTTCACTGACGCGCCGAGCGCTGACCCCACGTCGTGAGTGACCTGGCGGAAGCGCTGTCGCTTGCCACGGCGGCGTTGGGCAGCGAGCCTCGGTCCGGACAGCTCGAGATGGCCCAGGCGGTAGCCGACGCCCTCGATGGTGACGGCGCGCCACCGCGACTCCTCGTGCAGGCGGGCACCGGCACCGGGAAGTCCCTCGCCTACCTCGTGCCGTCGGCGTTGCACGCAGCGCAGACCGGGGAGTCCGTCATCGTTGCCACCGCGACGCTCGCCCTGCAGAAGCAACTCGTGGATCGCGACCTCCCTGTCGTCGCGGCGGCGCTGGAGCCGCTGCTCGGTCGCGAGGTCACGTACGCCGTTCTCAAGGGTCGGCACAACTACGTCTGCCTCGAGCGCTTGCATCGCAGTGAGCCAGGCGAAGACGACGAGGCCGACGCGCTGCTCGCCGTCCCGCGGTCAGCACTCGCACAGCAGGCACTCGCGGTGCGTGAGTGGGCGCTGGAGACCGAGACCGGCGACCGAGACGACTTCGGTGATTCGATCGACCCGCGCGTGTGGCGGGGATTTTCGGTGTCACGACGTGAGTGCGTAGGGGAGTCGAAGTGTCCGTATGGCACCGAATGCTTCACCGTGCGACGCCGGGAAGTGGCGCAGCGAGCCGACCTCGTCGTGACCAACCACGCGATGCTCGCCATCGATGTGCTCGAGGGCATCCCGCTGCTGCCCGAGCACGGCGCCATTGTCATCGATGAGGCGCATGAACTCGTCGACCGTACGACACAGGCCCTCACCCGCGAACTCTCCGGTCGCGCCGTCGAAGTGGCCGCCACGCGCGCGCGATCGTCCACTACCGATGAGGCGTACGCCGACCTCGTCGATGCCGCTAGTGCCCTCGATGCCTCCCTGTCGGCGATCAGTGGGCGGGTGCGCGACCCCGGTCGGGACCTCACCTTGGCGCTGACGTCGGTGCGTGATGCGGCGCGCGCGGCCAATGCGCAGATCGCCTCCGACACCGACGTGGACACCATGGCCGCACGACAGCGCGCTCGAGGGGCACTTGATGAGGTGTTCGAGGTGGCCGGCCGACTACTCACCCTGGCCTCCAACGATGTGGCCTGGGTCGACAGCGGGGTGGTGCGCATGGCGCCGCTGTCGGTGTCGGCGCTCCTTGGTGATGCGCTCTTCGCACAGCGATCCGTCGTGCTCACCAGCGCGACCTTGAGTCTGGGTGGTGGCCTCGACGCGATGGCGTCACAGGTAGGGCTCGGCGCGCAGTCCGGTCTGGAAGATCGGGCGTGGACCGGGCTCGATGTGGGAAGTCCATTCGACTACTCCGCCCAGGGCATCTTGTACGTCGCGAGCCACCTGCCGCCACCGGGCCGAGACGGCATCCCCGAAGAGGCCCTCGACGAGATCGGTGACCTCGTCACAGCGTCCGGTGGGCGGTCCCTCATCCTGTGCTCGTCCTGGCGCGCCGTGGAACGTGTCGGCGAGTACCTGCGCGTCCGGGTCAAGACGCCGGTGATCGTTCAGAAGAAGGGTGAGACCGCCGCACCCCTCGTGGCGAAGTTCAGCGCGGAGGAGTCGGCAAGTCTGGTGGGCACGTTGTCGCTGTGGCAGGGCGTGGATGTGCCGGGGTCGACGTGCTCGCTGGTGATCATCGATCGCATCCCGTTCCCGCGACCCGATGACCCACTGGTGTCGGCCCGGCAGGAAGCCGTCGACGCCCAAGGCGGCAGTGGTTTCCGTGCGGTGTCGGTGCCAAAGGCCGCTCTGCTGCTCGCCCAGGGCACCGGACGGCTGATTCGCTCGCCCGAGGATCGTGGGGTCGTGGCCGTGCTCGACCCTCGGCTCGCGACCGCGGGCTATTCGCGCGCGCTGCGCGAGTCGCTGCCACCGCTGTGGTTCAGCACCGATCGGGCCAAGGTCGTCGGCGCCCTCGAACGCCTCGCCTCGACGTACTAACTCGGCTTGCCGAGAGGGTCAGACGCGGCGGATGACCGTCACGACGCGGCCGAGAATGCTCGCGTGGTCGCCATCGATCGGTGAGTACGCCGGGTTGTGCGGCATCAGCCACGTGTGACCATCGCGACGCTGCAGCGTCTTGACGGTCGCCTCGTCATCCAGCAGCGCGGCCACGATCTCGCCGTTTTCGGCGGTGGGCTGACGACGTACGACGACCCAGTCGCCGTCACAGATCGCCGCATCGACCATCGAGTCGCCGACCACCTTGAGGAGAAACAGTTCGCCATCACCGACCACCTCGCGGGGGAGCGGGAAGATGGTCTCCACGGCTTCCTCCGCCAGGATCGGGCCACCGGCGGCGATGCGACCAAGCACCGGCACGAAGGCGGCCGTGGGCATGGCGTCGCCACTGCCGGTTGGATCGACGACCTCGTCAGGTGCAGTGCTGACGTCCGGGTCGGAGACGACCACGGCGCGGGGGCGGTTGGCGTCGCGTCGCAGCATGCCCTTGCGCTCAAGGACGCCGAGCTGGTGCGCCACGCTCGACGGTGAGGCCAGGCCCACCGCCTCACCGATCTCGCGAACACTCGGGGGATAGCCGCGATCCTCAACCGTGCGGCGGATGACATCGAGGATGTCGCGCTGGCGCGGGGTGAGGCCGTCCGCGAAGTCCGCTTCGGCTGCGGTGCCGGCGGTGGCGTCGTCGGGAGCCGGCGTGACGGCGGGCAGATCAGCGTCTGGGGCGGGGCGGCGAGCCATGGCACCTCCGGGGAGTCAGGCGGCCTGGCGGTCGAGGCGGACCAACGGTGGCCCGGTCTCACTGTCAGACCGATGGGAGAACCTCCTCCCATGGCCACGACGTTAGCGACGGAAGCGACACAGATCAAACACCTGTTCGAAAAATCCTGGACGTGTCGTGTGACGTGTGGTACCAATGGGACATACGTTCGATCGAACACCGGTTCGAATAGACCCCGGCACAGGGGGCGATCCGGTGGACTGGAAGGGAGTAGGGCCATGGCCACTGCGTACGCCGCCCCCATGGGCGCCACGACATCGGTAACGCGTTCGGCTCGGCCGTGCCGTCGCCATGGGGGAGAAGGCGGTGTCCGGCTGACGCGGCGTGCCCGACTTCTGGTCCTGCTTGTGGTCGCGGCGGCCGTGGTGGTCCTCGGTCCGTGGCGGGCGATCGCCTCGGCACCCGAGGGGGCGGCCCCTCAGGGTTGGTCGACGGTGATGGTGCAGCCGGGTGACACGTTGTGGACCCTCGCCGAGCGGGTTGACCCGGCCGGTGATCCTCGTGTGGTGGTGGCGCAGATCAAGCAGGCCAACGCTCTGTCGAGTTCGTCGATCACCCCCGGCCAGGTGCTCGCCATCCCCGCGAGCTGACCGGCCACTTCTCGGCTCTCCTTCGTTGAGTGGCGCGTTGTTGACGGTTTTGGGCCGCAAAAGCGTCAACAACTCGCCAGTCAACGAACGCAACGGGGCGACACGCCCTGAATTGGCTCTTGCGCTCGGGGGCAAGCCCGTCTAAGGTGCCACTACATCTAGTAGTGACACCGGTGTAATTCATCCACAGGTTGTGGTGTGAAGTGCACAGGTTGTCCCCAGATCATCCGCAGGGCTATCCACAGATGGCCCTCGACGCGCCGAAAGGGGGTCTATCTCATGCGTTGTCCGTACTGTCGCGAGGACGACTCCCGCGTGCTGGACTCGCGGACGGCCGACGAAGGCGCCGCGATCCGCCGCCGGCGCGAGTGCCAGTCCTGCGGTCGCCGCTTCACCACCGCCGAGACCGCGGTCCTGTCGGTGACCAAGCGATCCGGCGTATCCGAGCCCTTCAGCCGGGCCAAGGTCATCAACGGCGTGCGCAAGGCCTGCCAGGGTCGCCCGGTCTCCGATGACGACCTGGCCCTCCTGGCCCAGCGGGTCGAGGACGCTGTACGCGCGACCGGCGCCGCTGAGGTCCCCGCAGGTGAGGTGGGCGTAGCCATCCTCGGACCCCTGCGTGACCTCGATGAGGTCGCCTACCTGCGGTTCGCCTCGGTCTACCGATCCTTTGACTCCCTGGAGGATTTCGAGGCCGAGATCGCCCTGCTGCGCACCGAGGCATCGCTGGCCGCTACCGACTCCACCTCACCCGATCCCGACTCCACTTCCGACTTCGCAACCGCCAAAGACTCCGCATCGGCCGACGTCGACGCGTAAGCACCACCCGACAACACCACAAGGGAGACACCCGCATGACCGAGATCAGCAACGACCACGCGTCGGCCCAGGCTGAGCAAGGCGCCCGCACTGGGCTCACCATGCAGCGCCTGTTCACGACACCGGGTGTTCACCCGTACGACGAGGTGACGTGGGAGCACCGAGACGTCGTGCAGACCAACTGGAAGACCGGTGACGTGGTCTTCGAGCAGCGCGGGGTCGAGTTCCCTGACTTCTGGAGTGTCAACGCTTCGACGATCGTCACGACCAAGTACTTCCGTGGTGCGGTCGGCAGCGATACCCGCGAGCGCAGCCTGAAGCAGTTGCTCGATCGCGTAGTCCTTACCTACACCAAGGCGGGCCGTGAGTTCGGTTACTTCGCCACCGAGGAGGACGCGCAGATCTTCGAGCACGAGCTCACCTGGATGCTGCTGCACCAGGTGTTCAGCTTCAACTCGCCCGTGTGGTTCAACGTCGGCACCCCGTCCCCGCAGCAGGTGTCGGCCTGCTTCATCCTCGCTGTCGACGACACCATGGACTCGATCCTGAACTGGTACCGCGAGGAGGGCCTGATCTTCAAGGGCGGTTCGGGTGCGGGCCTGAACCTCTCCCGGATTCGCTCCTCGAAGGAACTTCTGTCCTCCGGCGGCACCGCCTCCGGTCCCGTCTCCTTCATGCGCGGTGCGGATGCCTCCGCCGGCACCATCAAGTCCGGTGGCGCCACCCGCCGCGCGGCCAAGATGGTCGTGCTCGACGTTGATCACCCGGATATCGAGGAGTTCATCGAGACCAAGGTGCGCGAGGAGGACAAGATCCGGGTCCTGCGCGATGCCGGCTACGACATGGACCTCGGCGGCTCCGACATCACCAGCGTCCAGTACCAAAACGCCAATAACTCCGTGCGTGTCTCCGACGAGTTCATGCGCGCGGTCGAGGAGGACACCGAATTCGGTCTGCGTGGCCGCAAGACCGGCGAGGTTATCGAGTCCGTCGACGCCAAGGGGCTCTTCCGCCGGATGAGCGAGGCCGCGTGGGCCTGCGCCGATCCAGGCATCCAGTACGACGACACCATCAACGACTGGCACACCAACCCCGAGACTGGCCGCATCACCGCGTCCAACCCGTGCTCGGAGTACATGAGCCTCGACAACTCCTCCTGCAACCTCGCGTCGCTGAACCTGCTCAAGTTCCTCAAGGAGGACGGCAGCTTCGACGCCGAGACCTTCCGTCGCGCGGTGGAGTTCGTCATCACCGCGATGGACATCTCCATTTGCTTTGCGGACTTCCCGACCGAGCCCATCGGCGAGACCACCCGCGCCTACCGTCAGCTCGGCATCGGCTATGCCAACCTCGGCGCGCTGCTCATGGCCGTGGGCCTGCCCTACGACTCCGACGGTGGCCGCGCACTCGCAGCGTCGATCACCTCGCTGATGACCGGGACGTCGTACCGTCGCTCGGCCGAACTCGCCGGCGTCGTGGGCCCCTACGAGGGCTACGCCCGCAACGAGGAGCCGCACAAGCGCGTCATGCGCAAGCACGCTGCGGCCACCGATGCGGTGCGCACGGTGAGCAGCCTGGACAGCGATGTCCTGCGGGTGGCGGAGAAGGAATGGGCCGAGTGCCTGCGGATCGGTGAGGCCAATGGCTGGCGCAACGCGCAGGCGTCCGTCCTCGCGCCGACCGGCACCATCGGCTTCATGATGGACTGCGACACCACCGGCGTGGAGCCGGACTTCTCCCTGGTGAAGTTCAAGAAGCTCGTCGGTGGCGGCTCGATGCAGATCGTCAACCAGACCATCCCGATGGCCCTGAAGCGCCTGAACTACACCGACGAGACCATCGAAGCGATCGTGGAGTACATCAGCGAGAACGGCCACGTCGTTGACGCGCCCGGTCTCAAGACCGAGCACTACGCGATCTTCGATACCGCGATGGGCCAGCGCGCGATCACCCCGATGGGTCACGTACGGATGATGGCCGCGGTGCAGCCGTTCCTGTCCGGTGCGATCTCCAAGACGGTCAACATGCCCGAGACCGCGACCATCGAAGAGGTTGAGGAGATCTACTTCCAGGGCTGGAAGATGGGTCTGAAGGCACTCGCGATCTACCGCGACAACTGCAAGGTCGGCCAGCCGCTGTCCGATGCCAAGGCCAAGACCGCCGAGGCGCCCGCCGACAACGTCGTCGTCGAGCACCGCCCGGTGCGCAAGCGTCTGCCCAAGTCGCGTCCATCGCGCACCACGTCGTTCAGCGTTGCCGGTGCCGAGGGCTACATGACGGCCGGTTCCTACCCCGATGATGGCCTCGGTGAGGTCTTCCTCAAGCTCGGCAAGCAGGGTTCGACGCTCGCCGGTGTCATGGATGCCTTCTCCATCGCGATCTCGATCGCCCTGCAGTACGGCGTCCCGCTGGAGGCGTTCGTCTCGAAGTTCGTCAACATGAAGTTCGAGCCGGCCGGCCTGACCGACGATCCCGACATCCGGATGTCGCAGTCGATCATGGACTACGTCTTCCGTCGTCTGGCCCTGGATTACCTCCCCGCGGAGAAGCGCGCCGAGCTCGGCATCTTCACCGCCGAGGAGCGCGCAGCTACCGTCGCCAACACCTATGGCGGGGGAGCGGTCGTCGAGACGGTTGAGACCGAGGATGTCGACGGCGACGAGGTCGAGGCGGTCGTCGACGAAGCCGCCGCGCCCAAGGAGATGCCCTCCAACGTGCACTCTTCCGCGGAGTTGCTCGAGGCGATCACCGGCACCGCATCCGATGCGCCGCTGTGCATGACCTGCGGCGTGAAGATGCGTCCATCGGGCTCGTGCTACGTGTGCGAAGGCTGCGGGAGCACCTCCGGCTGCAGCTGAACCTCAGCGCTTCGCCACTTGCGCCCGCTCAGCCAGACGGCGAGCACGAGTGAACACCTGTGAAGGCGCAGAAAGTTGTTGGGCCCGATCTCTTCTGAGGTCGGGCCCACCGACTTTGTCAGGAATGCGATGGGCAAGGATCTCTGGGTGGTCCTCACCGACGGCCACTCAGGGAAGGGAACGCCAAGTGACGGAATCGAGCGCGCCTGAGCCAGCGGAAGAGATGCAGCATGAGCGCAGAGAGGTCTGGCGAGAAGGCCTGACGATGGCGCTGTACATCAGCCTTTCTCTCCTCGCGGTCATGGCGGCGATACCGTCGGAGGAAATCGAGGCGAACTCCGGGCTGGCATTGACCATTGCGCTGACCGCTCTCGGCCTGGTTTTGGCCCACGAGGTCGCGTTCGGGATGTCATCGCGACTCGTGACGCCGGGGAGCAAGCTGGAGCCTTTGGTCTCCAAGGTGATCTCGGCACAGGTGGTCGGTGGGGCCGCTGTCACCTTGCTCGCTGTGCTGCCGATCCTCATTTTTGGCCCGGAGGCCTACCTGTGGTCAGGGGCGCTGCTCCTACTGTTCGTCATGTTCGTTGGCTATCGGGTAGCGCGCTCAGCGCCCCACAGTCGGCTTCGTTCGCTTGCGTACGTTGCTGTGGTGGTCGTGGTCGTGAGCGGTGTCCTGGCCGTGAAGTCGCTCGTCGGCCACTAGTGCGCCGGTGCCGGTCACGGGTATGTGTGAGGCGTGGTGCCAGTACCACTGTTTGGCCTGTTTGTGCTTCAAATGTCTGCTCGTCTGTCAGCGTCAGGCATCCGCGAGGAGCAGCCTCCGCGGCGCTGAGAGAAGGAGCACGAGCGATGTCGAGAAACTCATGTTGGGGGATCGGCGCGACCCTCCTGGCCGCGTGGGCGCTGGCGGCCTGCTCGAGCACCGCTACCCTCCCGGCCGACCAGGTAGCCCGGGAGATCACGCAGCAATTGGCGGCTCAGTTCGGGGTCGAGGCTGACCAGATCCCGGAGGTGACCTGTCCAGGCGAACTCGTGGGTGTCGTGGACACAACGATGACATGCCTCTTGACCGATGGCGTCGACGTCTATGACGTGGATGTCACGGTAACCGCGGTGGAGGGCACCAACGTCAAGTTCTCCATCCTGGTGGCGGAGGAGCCCAACTAGTCCGAATCTGGGTCGTGACGAGGGCGTAGATATCGGCACGAAGGCGTCGAGTCGACATCCTCCACCTGTGGGAATTGTGCGTCGCCAGCGGTCAGCGCAGGACCGGTCGAGGTAGGCGGTTCCCAGTCCAGGGCGCATCCCGCTAATCCCGGTTCCGTGATCTTCGACCCGGACATGTACGCAGAGGCGGCCTTCGTTGACCTCGTGGGTGACCTGACGGTGAATGGCGTCCGCATTGCCGAGCCGAACTGTGTTGCAGAGGGCCTCCTCCACGATGTCGGCCGTGACGTGCGGCTCCGCACCGGAGAATTCACCGATGCCGCCAGCAACGACGCAGGTGATCTCCGCAATGCCCTGCCATACGGCGACCTTGCTGCGGACGGTCGAATCACTGGCACCACTGTTGGGATCCCGGGACTTTGTGCCCCCCACAGCCACGGACTGCCAGGGTTAGGGTGGAGATGGCGCCCCGGACAAGGCGGGAGGGCGCACTGACTGAGGAGGTCGCCGTGAGTGATCAGACGCCAGGATCCGCAGCCCCAGGCTGGTATCCCGATCCGCAGAACCCGGGCCAGCAGCGCTACTGGGACGGCACGACCTGGTCGGCCGCGACGCCACCACCGCAAGGCCCATCGCCCGCGGCCGCGCCCTCCGCCCCGTCTCCCGTCGGCTCGCCTCCGCCGGCCCCCATGCCCGGTGCCCAGCCGCCGACGTCGAATAACGCGATCGTCGGTCTCGTCCTCGCCATTGGATCGTGGTTCATCTGCCCGATTATCGCGGCGGTCGCCGCCCTGTTCTTTGCTCGCTCGTCAAGCAAGGAGATCGAGGCTTCCGGTGGCGCCATCGGTGGTGCCGGCATGAACACCGCGACGCGGATCATCGCCTGGATCAACATCGGCGTCTACATCGTGGTCGGTGTCGTCTTCGCCATCATCGCGGCGCTCGGAATCGGGATCTTCGCTCAGGTGGCAAGCACCGTCGATCCCGTCACGAACACTCAGACGGGCCTTGCCGACGGTGAGTACGTCATGGAGTCCAATGCCTCGCTGGTCATCAACAACGAGTGCACATTCTCCGGGCCGGTCTACACCATGAAGGAGGACCTGGTGAAGGACACCACGGTGTACGGCGTCGGAGCCGAGTGCAGCCTCGGCACCAACACCAGCCTGGTCTACTTCTCGGTCACCGGAGGCACCGCCCGCATCCTCGACGTGCGCTAGTCGTCAGGCCGGCGGCACCAGTGTCCCGGCGAAGACCTGCCAGGCGAGCAGTGACTTGGCCACGAGGCTGAGGATGATGTACCACTTCTCGCCGTACAGGTAGTTGCTCCAGCGTCCGACGCGCTTGTACTGCAGCCATTGGTTGAGGGCGAAGATGTTGAAGAAGATGAACAGGCTGATCACGATGCCCCAGACAAATGCGGGCACCTCCGCCTGCCCGGTAGCGCCAGGGCGGATCAACTGGAAGACGACGATGATCCAGGGCACGATGCCGGCGATACAGCCGAAGATGAAGGGCAGCCAGCCGCCCTTGCCCGGAACCTCGTATTTTTCCTGCAGCCAGCCGAAGAGGATCATCGAGGCGTTGACGCCGAAGACCGCAAGGAGCGCCCAAGCATCGGTGATGCCGGTGATCTGCAGGATGAGAACGATCATGATTGACGAGGAGATGGAGTACTCGACCCAGCGTGCGATGTTGCGTTGCTCGCTCAGGCCGCCGATGTATCGCCGGAAGCCGATCGTGGCGACGAAGAAGTGGAAGAAGGCGCTGAGCGCGAAGAACAGCGCCACGCCCAGGGCAATGGGGGAGTTGAAGAGGGTGACCGTCTCTGAGGCGGTCGTCCCGGGCGGGCCGAGGATGTAGGTCGACGTCACCGGCAGGCTGAAGTCCGAGGACAGCACGAGGATCAGGACCGCCTGCGTGGCGTGGGCGAACCCCGCAATGATGTTCCAGCGTCTCAGGCTGGACTGCTGCTGCGCGGTGATGTTGATCGGAGCGTCGGTTGCCATGGAACCCCCTTCGGCCTCCACCGTAGAGGGCCCAGGATCCCAGCGCATCTGCTTTGCGACACCTAGGGTGGGTGTGTGGGCGATCGGGTGCGGGTGTGCATCGTGGGAGCCGGCTTCTCCGGAATCGCCGCGGCCATCGAGCTCCGCCGAGCGGGAGTCAATGACCTGGTGATCCTCGAGCGAGCGGACCGCGTCGGTGGAGCCTGGCGCGCCAACACCTATCCAGGGTGCGCCTGTGATGTGCAAAGTCGCCTCTATGAGTTGAATGTGGCGCCCTGGCCGCAGTGGAGCCGCAAGTTCGCCGGGCAGCAGGAAATCCGCGGCTACCTGGAGAACGCCGTCCAGATCTTCGGTCTTGAGCCGCATCTTCGCGTCAACACCGAGATGCGCCAGGCTCGATGGGATGAGGGCAGTCTCACCTGGTTGGTCACGACCTCCGCGGGTGACCTGGAATGCGACGTCCTCATCAGTGCATGTGGCGGCCTCACTGAGCCGTTCACGCCATTGGTCCCCGGTTCAGCGCAATTCGCCGGCGTCCAGATGCACACCGCGCAGTGGGATCACTCCGTCGACCTCACCGGGAAGCGTGTTGCGGTGGTGGGAACGGGGGCTTCCGCGATCCAGGTCGTCCCGGCGATTGCCCCGGAGGTCAAGGAACTCGTGGTGCTGCAGCGCACGCCGCCGTGGATCTTGCCGAGGCGCGACCGGGCAGTCCCCTCCTGGTATCAGTCACTCCTCGCCGCTGTGCCACCGATTCAGCAGGCCGCGCGAGGGTTGTCGTCGTGGGCCCGTGAGGTGCAACTGCTGTCCTTCGCCCGACAGGGAGCGTTCCGCCGGATGGGCGAGCGCATGGCTCGTCGCCATCTGCAGGCACAGGTCCCGGCCGGGCCGCTCCGCGAGGCCGTCACCCCTCACTACGACATGGGCTGCAAGCGGATCCTCCTCAGTGACGACTACTACCCCGCCCTCACCCGCAGCAACGTCACAGTTGCACCGGCCCTAGACCGCATCACGCCGACCGGAATCGTCGACGCGGCCGGAGCCGAGCATCCCGTGGACGTCATCGTCTGGGCCACCGGGTTCAAGGTCATGGACCCACCCCTCGCCGATCGCGTCGTGGGGCGCACCGGGCTCACCCTGGCCGAGACCTTCGCCCGCAGTCACATGGCCGCCTATCGGGGGACGACGGTTGCCGGGTTCCCCAACCTGTTCATCCTGCAGGGTCCCAACACGGGGCTCGGGCACTCCTCGGTGGTTCTCATGAGTGAGGCACAGATTGACTACCTCGTGCCCGCGGTTGCGGCGGACGTGGTCATTGAGGTCCGCGAATCGGCGCAGACGGCGTATGTCGATGAAATTGATCGGCGCCTTGCCACAACGGTGTGGCAGGAGGGCGGATGTCGGTCCTGGTATCAGGACGGACACGGCCGAAACATCGCCCTGTGGCCGGAAAGCACCCACGGATTCGCGCGCATGATGCGGCGTCCAGACACCGATGCCTATGTCGTTCGACGGAGGGAAGACGTCCATGAATCGGCGTGAACCGTTTCGACCCGCCGGCGGTGTCGCCCTGGTCACTGGAGCAGCAAGCGGTATGGGGGAGCAGGTCGCCATCCAGCTCGCCGCGCTTGGCAGTGACCTCGCACTAGTCGACCGCAATGTGGATGGCCTGACGAACACCGCCGAAGAAGCGGCGCGAGCCGGGGTCCGGGTGACGACCTACGCGATGGATCTATCGGAAAAGGCCGCCGCTGCGGCTCTATCTGAGAGCGTCATCGCCGATCACGGGCGCGCGACCCTCATCGTCAACAACGCGGGTGTGGGTCTAGCCGGGATGTTCGCGCAGGTGTCCATGGACGAAGTGGATTGGCTGCTCGACATCAACCTGCGCGCGACGATGGCCGTGACCTCGGCCTTCCTGCCGCACCTGGGTCCGGGCGCGCACATCACCAACGTCTCGTCGCTGTTCGGGCTGATCGGCCCGGTGGGCAATGCGGCGTACTCGGCGAGCAAGTTCGGCGTGCGCGGATTCAGTCAGGTGCTGCGGGCTGAGCTAACGCCGCGGCAGGTGGGCGTGACAGCCGTCTTTCCCGGGGGGATCCGCACGGCCATCGCGAAGAACTCCCGCCGCGGTACCGGGGTGAGCGATGCCGAATGGGATTTCGGGCAGGCGATGTTCGAGAAGTTCCTCGTCATCGAGCCGAGCACGGCCGCACGCCGGATCGTCGCAGGGACGATCCGGCGCAAGGCACGTGTCTTGATTGGCCCGGAGACCTATGTGGGCGACGCGGTGGCGCGACTAGCGCCCGCGGCATCCACGCGGATCTTCGAGGAATTGATGCGACTGAAGGCCAGGCTGTAGGTCAGCGACCAACGAGGCGGGAGAGGAAACTCCGGCGTGGCCTGGCGGACTCAGGATTGCCCGAGGCCTGCATCGAATGGGGGGTGAGAATGTCGCCTTGGGCGATAGCTGCGGCGATGTACCGCATGAGGATCACTTCCGTTTCTGAACTAGGCCTCCAGATTACCCGGACTGCGAACGGGATCGCGAAGCCGGAAACGCCGGGTGGCCCGCTTCCGTGAGGGAAACGGGCCACCCGTGTGGCGAAACTCACCTAGGTCTACAGCACAATCGGGTCGGACTTGATGCCGCGCACGTTGAACTTCACCCGCACGCTGTCACCCTTGGCGGCGGCGTAGGTCCAGGTGAATGATCCGTCCGTGCCGACGGCGAGGGGAGTGCCCTTGATGGCCTTGCCGCCGTTGACCTTGATCCACGGGTGCACAACCGAACCGGCCCGGATGTTGCGTGCGGCGCCGATCACGGTCACCGTGGTGGCGGTGCGGCTCCCGGTGGTGGTGACTGCGGGTCGTTCGGCGCGCAGGATGGGTGATGAGGACGACTGCACCATGAAGTAGACCTGTGCGGACTTCGTGATGCTCACCAGTCGCGTCCAGGTGAACGCGTTATTGGCGTCGAGGATGACCGGGACGCCGGCGGTGAAGGTGTCTTGGCCGGTGAGTTTGAACATCGGAGTAACCGTGTCGCCGGGGTTCGCGTTAGCCACCGATCCGATGACGTTAAGTCGCTCGACATCTCGGGTGAGGGTTCCGGTGACGACCGGGACCGCCGGGGTCGGATCAGTGACCTGCAGAGTGAATGCTGCGGTTGCTGAGGCGTAGGCGTCCGTCGCGGTGATCTCCAGCGCAATAGGCCCGGAGGTCACCGCAGTGGGCGTTCCGGTGATCTTGCCGGTTGTCGTGTTCAACGTGAGCCCGGCGGGCAGGGCGCCCTTGGTGAGTCGGTAGGTCACGGTCCCTTCGACGTGGGAGATCACCGGTGAGAGTTGTGCCGGGACGCCGATGTCGCGCGTGGAACTCGGGTAGGCCAGCGAGAGGGTATGCGCCAAGACCTCAATGGTGAAGGTGACATCGTCGGTGGCAGAGCCGTCGGTGACCTGCACTGTCACCGGCGTTGCCCCTTGCGCGGTGGTCGGCGTGCCCGAGATGACACCGGTCGTGGCGTTGAGCGAGAGCCCGACCGGAAGCGTGCCGGACGTGAGGCTGAAGGCGAGGGTGCCTTGTGCACCGGACACCGTGGGCGTGATGCCCTGGGCCTTGCCGACGTGCGCAACCGCGTTCGGGTAGGCCAACTGCAACGTGGCGGCGCCTGAGTCGACCGTGATTGTGAAGTTTGCCGCCGCCGTGGCAAAGTCATCCCGGGCAGTCACGGTAAGCGCCACGGGCCCCGTGGTCGCCGCGGTGGGCGTCCCACTGATCACGCCTGTAGTGCCATCGAGCGACATACCGGCAGGCAGGGTTCCCTGCGTGATGAGGTAGTCCCGCATCGTGCCGATGACATGACTTGAGCTCGGTGTGAGCGTCAGCGGCGTCCCCACGTGCCCGGATACATCTGGGTAGGACAGTGACACCGTGTGGGGGGCGATGATGAGCCGCAGGGGCACCGTGAGGGTCTGGCCCTGAGCGTTGGCCACCTTGATCGGGAACAGTCCATCCACGGCCCTCAGCGGAGTGCCGGTGATGTCGCCGGTCTTGCCATCGAGATTAAGGCCCGACGGCAACGGCGTACTGCCCTCGGTGAAGCTCGTCGGATTGCCCGAGGAGTACTGAGCGTCGGGCGAGATCGCAATCGGCTTGCCCACCTGCAGGTTGGTCTGCACCGGATACACCACATCCAGCGGAGCCGTCGGGGCCACCGGCGTGACGGACACCGTATTGGTGATGGCCGTGTTGCCACCGTTGGTGAAAGCCTCGACAGCGTAAAGATACGTCGTGCCGTTGGTGAGCCCCGTCAACGTGAACGTGCAGGTGCCAGTGGTGCCTGCGCAGGGGGTATCAATGGGAGGTGTCGGCGCGCTGCCGGTAAAGTCCACAATCTTGTAGCTGAGCCCGGCGGTCGGCAGTACGTTCCACGTCAACACGGCCCGACCATCGCCTGCCGCGGCAGAAAGCGAGAAGGGCACAGGCGGTGTCGGAATCACCGCGCTGACTCCACCCCACGCGCTCGCGCTGCCAGTTGCCGGTACGGCACGTACTTCGAAGCGCGTGGTTGAGCCGGGGGTCAGTCCGCTGATGGTTGCGCTGGTCGCGAGGGGGCTCACAGAAGTGTTGACCGGCACCCAGGTAACTCCGCCATCATTCGTCCAGCGGACCTGGAATCGGTCCTTGGTGTAGGTGCCCCAGTTGTAGGGCGCCCAGTCGAGCCGGGCGGTGGTGCCGGTCAACGACACTGCGACGGAGGGGGTGGGCAGTGCCACAGGAGCCGGGGCTGCGGGGGTGAATCGAACATCGGGCCGCGTCTCTGCCATCACCCGACCGGTGCTGGCGATCGCGTCGACCCAGGTGACGTAGGACTCTCCGTTGACTAGACCAGTTGCGCTGAAGGTGCAGGGTGCCGCAGAGCAGTTGAGCGTCGCGGTGTCGTACGGGTCAGTCTTCGAGTACCAGGTCACTTTGTAGTGGTCTGCGCCGGTGACTGGACTCCAGGACCACGTGGCCCTGGCATCGCCGCTCGTCACGGTCAGCGGAATATTGGGATTGGGAATATTTGCTGTGGTCGCGCCCCACGGACTTGTCAGCGCTCCGCTGAGGGCACGAACGCGGTACTCAACCGACCATCCTGCGTTGAGCGTGTAGACGACGACGCTCTCGGCCAAGGGGGTGGCCGTTTTCACCGGGGACCAGGGCTGGCCGTTCACGCTGCGCTCGACCTCGAAGGACTGCGGCGTGTTGCCTGCCCAGTTGTATGGCGACCACGTCACTGTGAGCTCGCCGGCACTTGCGTCCCACGAGCTGGTTGGCGTCGGGGCCAGCAGGCTGCCCACCGGGGTCACCGCGTTAGACACGCCGCCGTTCCCGGTGCCGCCGGCGTTGGTCGCGAACACGGCGAATGAGTACGACGTACCGTTGGTGAGTCCGCTCACGGTGCAGGAGGTGGCGCCTTGGGTGGAGCAACTCTGGGGGCTTTGTGAGCCGTTCGCGATGGCCTGCACCGTGTAGCCCGTGATGGGGGCTCCGCCGGTGTCGTCGGGGGCGGACCAGCTCACGGTGGCGCTGGCATCTCCGGCTGCGGCGGTGACGCTCTTCGGTGCTCCGGGTCTGCTGGCCGGGGTACCCACAGCGAACTCGGGATCAGAAACGCCACCGGCGGTATTCGCCGTCACGAAGACCGTTTGAGTGACCCCGTTGGGGAGCCCGGTCAATGTGCAGGTGAGCGCCGGTGGTAGCGCCGTGCACCGTTGCTTGCTGGGCTCCGCGAGCACGTCGTACAGCGTGACGGGCCAGCCGTAGGTTTCGGCAGGTGCCTGCCACGTGACTGTGAGGGACTGGTTTCGCGTAGCGGCCACGACGTTCCGCGCCTTTGTCGGTTTGTAGTAGAGCGGCATGACCTTGGCAGCGGACGAACCCAGCGAGACGTTGAGCCACCCTGGGCGCTTGACCTCGACCGTTAGGGTTCCTGATCCAGTCGGTTCGATACACGGATTGGCCTTATCGCAGGGGAAGACTGAACCAGGGGCATTAACCACCACCGCCCAGGGGGAGTTCGCGGGCTGGGGGTCGTCTCCCCCCCAGATCTGGATCGGATCACCGCTCTGGTTCTGAAACTCGATGGTGTTGCCCGACGCCTTGGTGAGGGTGATGGTGTTGGGGCTGAATCCGGCGGCAGTAGCAGTGACCGTGAAATCGGCCGTGGCGGCCTGGGCGACACTCGGCGCGATGAGGCCGGACGCGACAACGGCGGCCGCAGCGGCGGCGGCGCTCCAGCGGGTCGTGACGGCGGACATGTGACCCCCTTCAAGGCTCGTCTCACCCTACGTCAGCCAGTGAGCGGGTGGCCCCCGGACTACTGTTTCCCGACTGATTCTCGGCAGGTGAGTGCCGTGATCACGCCCATCGAGGACCATTCGGGCTAACGTGGTCGGCGTGGTGAATGGTCACTCGTCAGGTCGAACGATGCGCCTGGCTGCTGGGGTTGGTCTTGTCGTCACCTTCGTGGGGACCGTCACGATGCCCGCGAACGCGGCTCCCGGCTCGGGCCTCAGCACGCGAATCGACCAGGTGGTGACGTCCGCCGCGCTTGGACGCGACGTGACCGTGGCCGTGTCGGTCGATGGCCAACTGATTTACGAGTACGACGGCGACGAGAAGCAGGTCCCGGCGTCCACGATGAAGGTCGTGACGGCGGCCACGTCCCTCACGGTGCTCGGTGTTCAGACGCGTTTCCCGACCATCGTGGCCCAGGGTGACTCGCCCGAGGAGATCATCCTCGTCGGCGGGGGTGATCCGCTTCTCTCGCGCGGTGACATCAGCAAGCTCGCGAACAAGACGGCCAAGGCGCTGAAGAAGCAGGGGACGACGTCGGTCTCGGTCGCCGTCGACGACTACCTCTTCCCGTCGCCCAGTGACGCTCCCGGCTGGGCGCCTGGGGATTCACCCACGTATGCCTCGGCAGTTCGTGCGCTGGGCTTTGCCGGCGACTACTCCAGTGATACGACAGTGGCCGTCCGCTCCGCCTTCCTCTCCGGATTGCGCGGCAAGGGCATCACGGTGCGGGATTCCGGCCGTGCGCTCGCTCCCGACGACGCTCCACAGATTGCCGCGATCCGCGGCGGCAAGCTCTCCGAGGCCATCGAGTGGATGCTGCGGGTGAGTGAGAACAATGTCGCGGAGAATCTCTTCCGGCA
>JAURFD010000014.1 GCA_030827125.1 Candidatus Nanopelagicales bacterium | reverse complement strand
TGACGCCCTCATGGCGGATGCCTCGATTGCTCCGGTGTTGGAGATGTGGGACGAACTCACCGTGGCCCTTGTCGGAATCGGTTCGGTCGATCCGTCGCCGATGCTTCGCGAGAGCGGCAATGCCTGGAGTGCCGACGACATGCGCGCGCTCACGGATCTCGGGGCTGTGGGCGACATCTGTCTGCGATTCTTCGATGCCGACGGTGTGCCGGCCAAGTCGGTCGTGGATGACCGCGTGGTGGGGATCGACCTGGATTCCTTCGGGCGAATACCCCGACGAATAGCAGTCGCGGGAGGGGCACACAAGGTTGCTGCTATCCGTGGTGCTCTGCTCGGTGGCTGGATCAACGTGCTCGTCACCAACCGTGCTACGGCCGAGCAGTTGGTGGACTAGTCCAGTCCGATGGCATCACTGATCTCGAGGCCGAAACCGTCAAGTGCGTAGGTGCGGTCGGGTGAGCCGGTGAGCAGGCGCATGCTGCGCACGCCGAGATCAGCCAGGATCTGCGAGCCCAGTCCGTAGGACAGCGGATCGCTTCCGCCCGCGCCATGTCGACTGAGTACCTGGGTCGGGTCGCCCGCTGGCCGCAGATACAGAACGACGCCGCGACCCTCGTCGGCCACGCGGCGTAGCGATTCGCGCAGGCGAGATCCACACGAGCACTGCACAGAATGCAGGGCATCCCCGGTGAGGCACTCCACATGGACTCGAACGAGCACGTCTGTGCCGTCGCCGATATCTCCGGTGACGAGTGCCGCGTGCTCGGTCCCATCCACCAGGCTGCGGAAGCCAATCGCGGTGAACTCTCCGAAGTCGGTAGGCAGATACGTCGTGGCGACCCGCTCGACATGCTTCTCAAAGCGCAGTCGGTAGCGGATGAGATCAGCGATGGAGATGAGAAGCAGTCCATGCTCATCGGCAAAGGCCCGGCACTGGGTGGCGTCCATCATCGTTCCGTCGTCATTGACCATCTCGCATAGGGCACCGGACGGATGCAGCCCGGCCAGCGTCGAGAGGTCGACGGCTGCCTCGGTGTGACCGGGTCGTTGCAGGACTCCGCCCGGCACGGCCCGCAGGGGCGTGACGTGTCCCGGACGGGTGAGGTCGTGCGGATCAGTCTTGCTCGAGCCCAGAGTCCGGATGGTGATGGCTCGATCCTGCGCGGAGATTCCGGTAGATGTCACGTCGCGCGCGTCAACGGTCACCGCGTACGCGGTGCCTTTGCGATCCTCATTGACCGCGGTCATCGGCGGCAGATGCAGGCGGTCGAGGTCCGAGCCGGTCATGCCGACGCAGATGTAGCCGCTCGTATGCCGGATCATGAACGCGGTGTTTTCGGTGGTGGCCCTCTCCGCCGCGAAGATGAGATCGCCCTCGTTCTCCCGCCCCTCGTCGTCGACGGCGATGATGGACTCACCGCGGCCGATGGCCGCGATGGCCTCTTCAATGGGGTCCATGCGTACGGCGTCGCCGGTCATGCACGCTCCCTGGTCACTGGTCGAACGCTCGTCGATGCCGAAGTGAATCGGCTGTTGAGACTACTCGCCGCCGGGTGGGGCGTATCCCTCGGATTCCACGCGGGCTGCGTTGGCGGGCAGCAGGAAGGTCGTCAGCAGGCCGAGGAAGACCAGGGCGGCAGCGACCCAGGCAACCCACGTCGTGGCCTGAGCGAAGCCCTCGGACGCGCTCGCGACGAGGACGTCCCCACCGGGCTGGTCGGCCAGGCTCGGGATCACGGTGCCGGCACTGGACTGGACCGCCTGCGTCACCTGATCTGCCGCAGCGGTCGGGACGCCGGAGTCCTCCAGTTGCGCGGAGACGTTCGCGCCGATGCCGACGAGCAACGTCGTCCCGAGGATCGCCGTACCGATGGCGGCACCGACCTGTCGTGCCGTGGACTGCATGGCCGAAGCCTGACCCGATTTGGCCACCGGGGTCTCGGACAGGATGACGCCGGTGAGTTGGGCGGTGGCAAAGCCCACGCCCATGCCGTAGAGGAAGAGCCACGGTGCGAGGCCCCAACCGGTCACGCTGGTGGAGATGACGATGCCGAGCCCGACGATGCCCAATACCTCGCAACCCATGCCGATCTGTAGTACCCGCACCGGTCCGATGCGCTGGGCGAGACCTGCGCCGGCACCGGACGCGGCGAAGGATCCGAGGGCAAGTGCCAGCAGGATGACGCCGGTGTCGAGCGCGGAGTAGCCGCGCACCGACTGCAGGAAGAGCGGCAGCGCAAAGAGCAGGCCGAACTCGCCGAGGCTCACGATGAGGGCCACCGCATTGCCGGCGCCGAAACTTCTGATCTTGAACAGGTTGAGGTCGAAGATCACGCCCTTGCCCGCGGCCAACCGGGACCGTTCGACTTGTACGAGGACGACGAGAAGGACGATGCCGATCACGAGCGACACGAAAGCGGGGGACAGGCCACCGGACCAGGTAAAGCCGAATACCTCGAAGGGCGCGGTCGACATGATCCAGCCGTATCGCTGACCCTCGATGAGTGCGAAGACCACACCGAGCAGACCCAGAGTGGACAGCGCGATGCCCGTCGGGTCAGCGCCCGGAGTCGGGTTGGTGTCCTTGGTCTCGGGGACGAAGACGAAGACCCCGATGAGCACCACGATGCCGATGGGCAGGTTGATGAGGAAGGCCCAGTGCCAGCTGGCGTAGGTCGTGAGCCAGCCACCCACGAGGGGACCGAGGGCCGCCATCCCGCCGATCGTGGCGCCCCACACGGCGAACGCCGCCGCGCGTGCCTTGCCGACGAAGACGGCGTTGATGATCGAGAGGGAGGAGGGCAGCATCAGTGCAGCGCCGACGCCCTGGAGGGCGCGGGCACCGATGATCTCCGCGGAGCTGCCCGAGAGTGCGACGAGCACGCTCGCGGCGACGAAGACGACGATGCCGATGATGAACAGGAATCGCCGCCCGAATCGGTCGGCGGTCCGCCCAGCCAGGATGAGCAGCGAGGCGAAGACGAGGGAGTACGCGGCGGTGACCCACTCGGCGTCGTTCGTCGTGAGATTGAGATCCTTGACCATCGTCGGAATCGCGACGTTGACCACCGTGGCGTCCAAAATGATCATCGCGACGCCGAGGGCCAGGGCGACCAGGGCGAACCAGCGGCGACGCCCCTCAAGGACGACGGGGTGAGCGGGGGGTGGGACGGACATCGTGCTCCCAACGGCGATCGGCCAGAATGTTGACGTGACCGTACTCCGCGCAGGCTCGCTGGTGGTGGACCCTCCCGTGGTTCTCGCTCCCATGGCGGGCGTGACCAACCGCGCCTTCCGGCGGTTATGCCGCGAGCAGGGTGCGGGGCTTTACGTGAGCGAGATGGTCACTTCGCGGGCCCTGGTCGAACGCCATGAGGCCACGTTGGACATGGTTCGTTTCGATCCGGACGAGTCGCCACGGTCGGTCCAGTTGTACGGCGTCGACCCCCACATCGTGGGCGAGGCAGTCCGCATGGTCGTGGATGAGGACCTCGCCGATCACGTCGATCTCAACTTCGGCTGCCCAGTGCCCAAGGTGACACGCAAGGGGGGTGGCAGTGCGCTGCCGTGGAAGCGTGATCTCTTCGCCGACATCGTGACATCGGCGGTGACGGCAGCTGACGGCCGCGTGCCCGTCACCGTCAAGATGCGCAAGGGCATTGATGACGACCATCTCACCTATCGCGAGGCGGGCCGCGTGGCCCGTGACGCCGGTGTTGCGTGGGTGGCCCTGCACGGGCGCACGACGCGGCAGATGTACTCCGGCAAGGCCGACTGGTCGGCAATCGCCCGCCTGGTGGAGGACCTCGACGGCTTCCCGGTGCTCGGCAACGGCGACATCTTCAGTGCCCAGGATGCGCTCGACATGGTGGCGCAGACCGGCTGCGCCGGTGTCGTCGTGGGACGCGGATGTCTCGGTCGCCCATGGCTCTTCGGGCAGCTGGCGGCGGCGTTCGCGGGTGACGAGATTCCGGCCGATCCGGACCTGCCCTATGTCATCGCGACCTTCCGGCGCCACGCCGAACTGCTCATCGACGGTTTTGGTGAATACACGGGTAGTCGCGAAATCCGCAAGCATGTCGCGTGGTACTTCAAGGGCTATGCGGTCAAGCGCCAGGTGCGGCAGGGCCTGGCCAATGTGTCGTCGCTGGCGGAGGTCGACGACTGGCTTGGGCAGATCGACCCCGATCAACCGGCCGATGAGGACGTCATGGCGGCACCGCGTGGTCGGACGGGCGGCGAGCGCCCACCCTCACTTCCGGAGGGATGGCTCGATAGTCCGTTCCTGGATCCGGAGTCCGCGGCGTGCGTGCGTGAAGCCGAGTTGTCGGTGAGTGGTGGATAGCGGAGCCCTCGTCTGGCGTCGCCCGGAGCCGCACGATCACGCGCGCATCATGGCGGTGATTGACGATTGGTGGGGCGGCCGTTCGATGCGCGCGATGGTCCCGCGGCTCTTCCTCGAGCATTTCCGCGGCACGTCGTACATCGTCGACGACGAGGACGGGAGTCTTGCGGCATTCGTGATCGCCTTCGCGTCTGCGGACGATCCGCTGACGACGTACGTCCACTTCATTGGTGTCGATCCGGCTCGGCGGGGGAGGGGTCTCGGGCACGAGTTGTATGCCCGCGTGGCGGGTGAGGCACGAGCTCGAGGTGCGACGCGGCTGAAAGCCGTCACCTCGACGGTCAACACCGCTTCGCAAGCGTTCCATCGATCGGTCGGCTTCGAGGTGGCCGAACCGGTCCCGGACTACGACGGGCCAGCCGAGGCCCGGGTCCCGATGACCTTGCACCTGGACTGACCGCTTGGGTTCCACCTAGTGGCACATGGACCGAAGTCCCTATTCAGCCGGGCGGGATTCTGCTGACATAGGTGGGTGCGCACCTACGTATACGACTTTGCCCGCGGTAGCCGTAGTCAGTCCGATCTTCTCGGTGGCAAGGGGGCCAATCTCGCCGAGATGACCCGACTGGGCCTGCCGGTGCCTCCGGGCTTCACCATCACCACCGAGGCTTGCCGGTTCTACCTCGAAAAGGGTGAGGAGCCGGCCGAACTCGCCGAACAGGTCACGACGCAACTTGACCGGCTGCAGGACCGCATGGGCCGACGCCTCGGCGACCCCAGCGACCCACTTCTGGTGTCCGTACGCAGCGGTGCGCGGTTCTCGATGCCCGGCATGATGGAGACCGTCCTCAACATCGGCCTGAACGACGAGAGCGTCAAGGGACTCGCGCAAATCTCCGGTGATGAACACTTCGCCTGGGACTCCTACCGACGGCTCATCCAGATGTTCGGCAAGACGGTGCTCGATATCGACGGGGCGCGCTTCGAGCACGCTCTCGACGCGGCAAAGAAGGCCACCGGTGTCATCACCGACATCGATATTCCGACGTCAGCACTCAAGAGTCTCGTGGACACCTATAAGGCCATCGTTCGTGAGGGGGCGAACCGAGACTTCCCCCAGGAACCGCGCGAGCAACTCGACCTCGCCATCCTTGCTGTCTTCCGTTCGTGGAACACCGAGCGGGCACGCCTCTACCGCCGTCGCGAACGTATCCCCCATGATCTCGGCACCGCGGTCAACGTCCAGGCGATGGCTTTCGGCAATCTCGGGGAGGGCTCCGGGACGGGCGTCGCGTTCACGCGCGACCCCGCCACCGGTGCCCCCGGTGTCTACGGCGACTACTTGCCCGACGCCCAGGGCGAGGACGTCGTCGCGGGCATCCGCAACACCTTCAGCCTGTCTGAACTCGGGGAACGCGACGCCGAGTCCTACGAGGAACTCCTGGACATCATGCGTCGGCTGGAGTTGCACTATCAGGATCTGTGCGACATCGAGTTCACCGTCGAGCGCGGCAAACTGTGGATGCTGCAGACGCGCGTCGGCAAGCGCACTGCGGCCGCCGCTTTTCGGATCGCCGTACAACTCGTCGATGAGGGCATCATCGACATGGATGAGGCGTTGCGCCGGGTGAGCGGGGCTCAACTGGCGCAGTTGATGTTCCCGCGGTTTGCCGATGGCACTGACAACGAACTCCTCACGCGAGGCATGAGTGCATCACCCGGTGCGGCGGTGGGTCAGGTTGTCTTCGACTCCAAGACCGCGGTGGAGTGGACGGAGGCCGGTCATCACGTCATCCTCGTCCGGCGCGAGACCAACCCCGACGACCTCGCCGGGATGGTTGCGGCGACCGGCATCCTCACCAGCCGTGGTGGCAAGACCTCTCACGCCGCCGTTGTCGCGCGCGGCATGGGCAAGACCGCTGTCTGCGGCGCCGAGGAGCTCGATGTCGACACCGTGAATCGCAAGATCACGACTCCCTCCGGCAAGGTGGTCGCCGAAGGCGACGTGATCTCCATCGACGGCAGCAGTGGCGCCGTCTACGCCGGCTCCGTCCCCGTGGTCGACAGCCCCGTCGTCCACTACTTCGAGGAGGGCGTCGCCTCAGCCCTGCACGACGCCGACGACTCGACGCGTGACCTGATCCTGGCGGTCGATCGGCTCATGCGGCACGCGGACCGCTCGCGCCGCATGCTGGTCCGGGCCAATGCCGACACCGCTCCGGACGCCGCCCGAGCCCGCCGCATGGGTGCCGAGGGCATCGGCCTGCTGCGCACCGAGCACATGTTCCTCGGGGACCGCAAGCAGTATGTCGAGCGCTCATCCTCGCCAAGGATGATGCTGAACGCGAGCAGGCCCTCGAAGCGTTGCTGCCGCTGCAGCGCAAGGACTTCATCCGCATCCTCGAGGCCATGGACGGCCTCCCCGTCACGATCCGCCTCATTGATCCACCGCTGCATGAGTTCCTGCCCGACCTCACCGACATTGCCGTTCGCGTCGCGCTGGCCGAGGAGCGAGGCGAGGACCACGAATCGGATCTGCGGGTGCTTCAGGCGGTCAACCGACTGCACGAGCAGAACCCGATGCTCGGCCTGCGTGGCGTGCGGCTGGGACTGGTCCTACCGGGCCTCTTCGCCCTCCAGGTGCGGGCGATTGCTGAGGCAGCCTGCCTGCGGCAAAAGTTGGGCGGTGACCCCAAGGCTGAGATCATGATCCCACTTGTGGGGTCGATCCAAGAGCTCGAACTCGTCACCGAGGAGGCCACCCGCGTGCTGGCCGAGGTGGCTGAGGCCAATGGCTGCACGCTCAAGTTCCCCATCGGCACGATGATCGAGTTGCCGCGCGCTGCGCTCACTGCCGGGCAGATCGCCGAGGCCGCGCAGTTCTTCTCCTTCGGTACCAACGACCTCACTCAGACCACCTGGGGCTTCAGCCGGGACGATGTCGAGGCGGCGTTCTTTTCGACCTACCTCGAGCGCGGCGTCTTCGGCGTCTCTCCCTTCGAATCCATCGACCGGGAGGGTGTCGGCGCGCTCGTGCGCATGGCGGTGGAGAAGGGTCGGGCGGTGCGACCCAAACTCAAGTGCGGTGTCTGCGGTGAACACGGCGGTGACCCCGACTCGGTGCACTTCTTCAACGAGGTCGGCCTGGATTACGTCTCGTGCTCTCCCTTCCGCGTACCGATTGCGCGCCTCGAGGCCGGCCGGGCCGCCCTGGGCAGTGGCGGTTCCGACTCACGCTGAGGTCGCCGGACCTACCGTCTAGGGTCATGGCGTGAGCATTCCTGCGGGCTATACCCCGGCCGACGTCGAGCGCTGGGTGGAGAACGACGTGAGCCATCGCTCGCCGTTCGCCCGCGATCGCGCCCGTGTCCTTCACTCGGCGGGTCTGCGCCGACTCGCGGCCAAGACCCAGGTGCAGGCGGCGGGGGTGGCCGACTTCCCTCGTACACGGCTGACGCACACCCTCGAGGTCGCCCAGATTGGCCGCGAGATGGGTGAATCCCTCGGATGCGACCCGGACCTGGTGGATGTGGCCGGCCTGGCCCACGATCTGGGCCACCCGCCGTTCGGCCACAACGGTGAGGAGGAACTCGACCGGCTCGCCGACGCGATCGGCGGATTCGAGGGGAACGCGCAGACACTGCGGGTGATGACGCGCCTGGAGGCCAAGGTCATCGATCCGGCGACGGGCAGTAGCGCGGGGCTTGACTTGACGCGGGCGTCGCTGGATGCCTCGTGCAAATACCCCTGGCCGCGCAAACCCGGCATGCGCAAGTTCGGCTACTACGCCGATGACGCGGAGGTCTTCCACTGGTTCCGCGAAGGCGCACCGGGGGAGCGGACCTGTCTGGAGGAGCAGGTCATGGACTGGGCCGATGACGTCGCGTACTCGGTACATGATCTCGAAGACGCGCTGCATTCGGGCTTGATCACGCTAGAGATGTTCACGTCGGCTACGGAGCGCGAGCACATCATGGACGTGGCGCACCGCATCTATCTGCCGCATGTGGACCCGGCTGAGATCGGCGCCGGACTCGATCGATTGCTGGCTCTGGACTACTGGCCGGAGACCTATGACGGGTCGCATCGCGACCTCGCTGCTCTGAAGGTAGCGACGTCGCGGCTCATCAGTCGCTTCTGCCAGGCGGCGGAGCACGCGACCCGCGAGGCTTATGCCGGTGCCCGTTTGACGCGCTACGCCGCCTCGCTGAAGGTGCCGGACGGGGTCCGCGCCGAGGTGGCCGCCCTCAAAGCCATGACAGCGATCTACGTGATGAACCGCGAGGGCGCCGAGGTCGAGTACGCGCGGCAGCGCGAACTCCTGGCCGAGTTAGTGGCCCTCCTCGTGCTACGCCGCGGGCGGGACCTTGAACCCTGGCTCCGACCCGAATTCGAGCGAGCGAACGACGATGCGGAGCGACTCCGGGTCATCATCGACCAGGTGGCGAGCCTCACGGATGTGAGCGCTGTGGAGTGGCAGTCACGCCTGAGCGGTGCGTCCGGTGCCAGCAGGGGATAGCCGGACGCACACCGGGCTTTGGCCACCTAGGATCGGGGCATGGCGGGCCGGATCAAGGACGAGGACGTGGCCGCCGTGCGTGACAAGGCCCGCATCGATGAGGTCGTCCGCGACTATGTTGCCTTGAAGCCCGCGGGTGGAGGCTCCTTCAAGGGTCTGTGCCCCTTCCACGATGAGCGTTCGCCGTCCTTCCACGTCACGCCGAGCAAGGGCATGTACTACTGCTTCGGTTGCCAGGAGGGTGGCGATGTCATCAGTTTTGTGCAAAAACTCGATCATCTGACATTCGCCGAGGCGGTCGAGAAGTTGGCCGGGCGCACCGGGATCACGTTGCGCTACGAGGAGGGTGGCGCCGGGGTCAACCGGCATCAGGGGCAGCGCACTCGACTCGTCGAGGCGAACAAGGTCGCAGCCGCCTTCTTCCGCGAGCGCCTGGCTGCGCCGGATGCGGCTCCCGCTCGATCCTTCCTTACTGAGCGCGGCTTCGACGCTGAGGTGGCGGCCGATTTTGACCTCGGCTTCGCGCCGAAGTCGTGGGATGCCCTCACGACGCACCTGCGTCAGCGCGGGTTCACCGATGACGAACTCCAGACCGCCGGCCTGGTGTCCCAGGGCAATCGCGGGCCCTACGACAGGTTCCGGGGTCGACTCATCTGGCCGATCCGTGATCTTGCCGGCGATGTCGTCGGTTTCGGTGCTCGTCGGCTCCTCGACGACGACGAGGGCCCCAAGTACCTCAACACGCCCGAGACGCCGCTGTACAAGAAGAGTCAGGTTCTCTACGGCATCGATCGCGCGCGCAAGGAGATTTCCAAGCAGCAGCGGGTCGTTGTCGTCGAGGGCTACACCGATGTCATGGCCTGCCACCTCGCCGGGGTGCCCGTCGCGGTCGCCACCTGTGGCACGGCATTCGGGGCTGACCACATCAAGGTCCTCCGCCGTCTGCTCATGGACGACGACCGCATGCGCGGCGAGGTGATCTTCACCTTCGACGGTGATGAGGCAGGGCGCCGGGCTGCGCTCAAGGCGTTTGGCGACGACCAGCGCTTTGTTGCCCAGACGTTTGTCGCTGTTGAACCCAACGGCCTAGATCCCTGTGACCTGCGTCAGCAGCATGGAGATGCTGCCGTGGCTTCCCTGGTGCAGCACCGGGTGCCACTGTTCGAGTTCGCGATCCGATCGACACTGGCCGGCTACAACCTCGAGACGGCTGAGGGTCGCGTCGGGGCCCTGCGCGAGGCAGCCCCCATCGTGGCCCGGATCAAGGACCCGGCCCTGCGACCGGAGTACGAACGGCGACTCGCTGGCTGGCTGGGGCTCGACATCGGCACAATCGCCCAGGCAGTCGGCAGCGGCAACCGACCTGGCGCACCTTCTGGTCCACCGCGGCGGGCCGATCCACGCGATCCGGTCTATGCCATCGAGCGAGAGTCGCTCAAGTGCGCCCTCCAGGAGCCTGCTCTGGTGAGTGCCTGGTACGCCGCGGTCGAACCCCAGGCCTATTCCGATGACGCGCTGCGCGCGGTTCACCAGGCCATCGCGGCGGCGGGCGGGCCGCAGGCGACGGTGACCGGGCTGGCCTGGGTCGACGCTGTCCTCGCCCAGTGCCCCGACGACGCGGTGCGATCGGCTGTCCGTGGCCTTGCCGTCGAGCCCATGCCCGTCGCCAACCAGGTCGACGCCCGCTACACCACGTCGGTCATTGCCCGCCTCCTGGAGATGGATGCCGGGCGCCGCATTGCGGAGTTGCGCGGGCGACTCCAGCGACTCGATGAAGGCACACCCGAGCAGGTGTCGGCCTTTGCCGACCTCATGGCACTAGAGGCCTATCGGCGTGACCTGCGCGAGCAGAGGGAGTCCTGATGTTCTCTCGTACGCCGCCGGAAGTCCGCGAGATCGTAGGTTCGGGGGAGCGCATCCTGTCCTGGGCAAAGGTCGAGCCGGCCGGGGTCGCTGTGGCGACCGATGCGGCCCTTTACCTGCCCGTCCCTGACACGCTGCGATTGCCTTGGGAGCGCATGGCTAAGGCCACGTGGACCGAAGAGGGCTCACTTCTGGTCGAGGGGCGCGCTGAGGGGGCGAGTCGCGACCGCGCCTGGATGGTGCGCATCGAGGAGCCTCGGTCGCTGCCGACGGTGGTCTATGAGCGTGTGACATCCAGTGTGGTGGTGAGCGAGCGGGTCCCTCTGGAGGGGGATCTGGGGGCGCGCATCGTGGCGCGGAGGGTGGGCGACGGGCTCGCGTGGACCGTGACCTTCGATCCCGGGATCGACCCCAAAGACCCGGATATGCAACAGCGGGCCAGGACGGCCATGGCCGAATTGAGGGCGACCCTCGGCGTTTGATCGGGGCGTTGCTATCCTTTCTCGTCCGATCCCGCATAGCTCAATCGGCAGAGCATCTGACTGTTAATCAGAGGGTTCCTGGTTCGAGTCCAGGTGCGGGAGCCACACCACCCACCCTGCCTTCTGGATTGACACTCCAGTTCTGCGCACACCACTTGGCCCAGCACGAAGCCGCGCTGGCTTCTGCGGGAGCTTCCATCCACTAGCCACTCACGAACCAATAGCCGGTGTTGTCGCATCCGTCGCCGTGAGGATGGCGAAGGCCAAGTACGCGTGGGTACGAACCGTGTCGGGATCCTCACCGGCAGCAATCCGATTGAGGATCAGGTTCATCTGCGCATCGACGTATCCCGCGATGTTCTCGATCGGACCGGGCGCGGAGATCTCCCCTCGATCGGCGCACTTCTCGAGCCAAGCGGAGTAGTGGGCTATCTGTTCTCTGCGGATTCGGTCGACATGGTCCCCCGTAACGGGACCCAAGTGGTTCCGTGCGGCACACATCTGCGCGAGCAGGCATCCTGCAGGTGATTCGGATGACGCGGGCCTGGTCGCGAACTCGATCATGGAATCCAACGTCTGCTGAAATGGGCGATCATCGGTCAGGGTCGCCAGCGCCGGTCCAAGCACTGTTTCGACATACCGACTCAGGGCCGCATCAAGGAGTTGGTCCTCGCTGCCGAACTCGCGATACAGCCCTGGCTTGGAGATGTTCGCCCGCCGGCAGATCTCGTTGACCGAGACTGCGTCGATGCCCTCGCGCCAGTAGCCGTCAACGGCAACGTCGAGCGTGTGATCCCGATCGAACGTCTTGGGGCGCCCGCGCGCACGTTTCACCTGCTCACCCGACATCGAGGTCCTCATCTCAACGATTTCCGAACTCATCGGTACTCAAATCTTGACACGAACGACGACTGCCATAAAGATACCATTCGGTACGAAATTAAGTTGGTTCGTAGAAATCGTGAATGCACCCCGTAGACCAGAAGAGAGAGCAGACATGACCACACGCGTTTTGGTTACCGGCATCAGTGGCTACATCGGGCAACACGTCGGTGCTGAGTTGCTGCGCCAGGGATACGAGGTAGTCGGATCCGTTCGATCCACTGCCAAGGTTGACCCCACAAGAAAAGCAATCGAGACCGTGGCTCCAGTGGACAATCTCAGCTTCGTCGAAGCCGATCTGCTCTCCGACAACGGATGGGACGAAGCCGTTGCCGGGTGCACGTACGTCATGCACGTGGCGTCACCGTTCATCATGTCCGCACCCGCAGATGAGAATGAGTTGATCACACCCGCCGTCGAGGGCACCAAGCGGGTAATCCTGGCCGCCCAACGCGCTGGAGTGAAACGATTGGTACTCACTTCCTCGACAGTTGCCATCATCTCCGGCCAGGACAACGGCCGATACGGACCAGACGCATGGTCGGACGCCAACGCCAGGATCGGTGCCTATTCCAAGAGCAAGACTCTCGCCGAGCGAGCAGCTTGGGACATCAACCGGGACAACGCGATGGAGCTCACCGTGATCAACCCCGGTGGAGTATTCGGACCGTCGTTGGGTGCCCAACCGGACAGCGCCAGCGTGATGATGGTCTCGGACCTGGTCAGCGGAAAGATGCCGATGATTCCTGATCTTGCTCTCGGCATGGTGGATGTTCGTGACGTAGCCCGACTCCACGTCACAGCTTTGACTGCACCGCAAGCTGCGGGCCAGCGTTTCATCGCGGCCTCGGAGGAGCCGATCGAGATGGCTTCGCTGGCGGCGACACTGAAGCAGGCCGGCTACGCCAAAGTCCCCTCACGAAAGGCACCGAAATTTCTGCTGCAGCTGATGAGTCTGTTCAACGGCGATGTCCGAGGCATGCTCCCTCTGATCGGTAAGCGCATCTATCTGGACAACACCGCAACTTTCGAAGTGCTCGGCTGGCAACCCACTCCGGTTGAAGAGTCGATCACGGAGATGGCTGCATCACTCTCGAAGTAGGCGCCCCAGGAGCGGCCGCGGTGTTCTCCTGATTAGCTCGTTATCGGTTCACGTCCTACACGGCGTGCCTGTGCTTCGGCGGCGCGACGTCGTCAGCAACGAGCGAGACGACGTGGTCCGGTTGAACGTGGAGAAACTGACGTCCGAACAGCGGGCACAGATCCGGGCTGCCTGCGAAGGGGCCATCGGGCGGTTCCTTGCGGCGCGCGGTCTGGCGGTCTGGGACAACCGGCTGCTGGAGTTGGAGCCTGTGCCGGAGTCGATCCGGTGCGAGGCCTTGAAGCGTGATGGCCGGTGCCTGTTGTGCGGGGCGACGAAGGACGATGAGCGCCTGGAGGCCGTTCTTACACGCGTTCTCACAAAGATCCTGGCAACCTGTGGCACGGATGGCGACCATGAGCCACTTCCTTGAGGACACAGCACACCTCCGACACCCATGACACGGCCAGAATTGGACTGCTAATCAGAGGGTTCCTGGTTCGAGTCCAGGTGCGGGAGCCACGGCAGTCTCAGCTGAGTCTCACATCACCCCTGCCCCGCTCTGTTCGGCTACGTTGGCCGTATCGCGTTGTCGCGTCGCTAGGGGGATTGGCTCATGAAGCGCCAGGTCGCATCGTTGTGTGGAGGAGTGCTGTTGCTGGCGGGCTCGCAGGTTGTTGTTGCATCGTCTGCGTCGGCCGCTCCCACGAAGTTCACTTCGTGCGCCGCCATGTACAAGTACTACAAGCATGGAATTTCGATCAACAAGGCCGCGCAACGGCGTGCGGTAAAGGCAGGCATGTACAAGCCTGACGTGAAGCCGTCGGTGTACCGGGACTCCTACAAGACGTTGGATCGGGACAAGGACGGCACCATGTGTGAGGTTCCTCGCTGAAAAACACCACTGGAACTTGGCGCTGACACATCGCGAGTGGGGTGGAGTTGTGCAACGGGTCACCAGCATGTAGAAGGGGCTCGACCACTAGGTCGAGCCCCTTCTGTTACGTCTTGCCGAGCGCCGATCAGCCGTAGGGCCGACCAGCCCAGGAGAAGTGAGCCACGTTCCAGCCGTTCCACACGTCGGTGACGCGGACGCCGACCTCGGGGCTCGAGGCCTCGACGATCATGCCGCCACCGATGTACATCGAGGCGTGGTGGGCCCCGTTCTTGAAGAAGAACAGCAGGTCACCGGGCTGCAACTCGTCGGGGGAGATCCGACGCACCTCTTGAGCCTGGGTGTAGGAGTAGGGGGTCAGTTGAACCCCCACCTGAGCCCACGCCCATGACGTCAGCTTGGTGCAGTCCCAAGAATTCGGAGGCGATGCGGCGAAGCTGTAGGGCTTGCCGACCTGTGCCAGCGCGTACTCCACGACGATGGCTGCTCGGTCGGAACTGACGCCGCTGCCGCCGGAGTAGCCTCCGCCGCCTCCGCCGCTGTTGTAGGAGCCACCGTCGTTGGGTCCACCATTCGCGGAGGTGGTTCCACCGGATGACGTCCCACCGGAGGACGTTCCGCCGGAGGAATTCGCGGCTAGGGCAGCAGCGGCCGCTTGGGCCGCAGCGCGGGCCTCGGCGGCCCTGCGGGCGCGCTCGGCCTCGATCTGCTCCCGGAGTTCGTCTTCCAAGCCAGCGAGGTAGTTGTCAGCCGCGGCAACGGCATTGTCGAACTCGGCGGAGCGCGCCTCGAGGTTAGCCAGCGCCGCCTGCTCGGATTGCTCCTGCTGTTGGAGTTCGGCGGTGGCCTGAGCGAGCTTGAGCCGAGCCACCTGCGTCTTGCGAAGTGCCGCACTCTGGCCCGAGGCGACGATATCGAGCACGACTGCCTGATCAAGGAACTGCTGAGCGTCCTCGACGAGGAGAAGTTGGAGGGAGGAGTCGAGTCCTCCGGAGCGGTACGCCGTGGCGGCGTAGCGGCCGATCGTGTCTTGAGTCTCGGCCAGTTGGTCCTTGGCCTTTTGTACCTTGCCCTTGGTTTTGTCTCGCTTGGCCTGGAGCTGCTCGAGTGCGTACTGGGCGTCTTCGACGCGCCCGTGTGCGGCCGCGGCCTGCATCTGGAGGTCTTCGAGGTACGCCTTGGCATCCGCGACATCTTGGCGGAGGTCAGCGCTCGACGGCGTCGACGTGAGTAGTCCGGCTGCGATTAGCGCCGTGCTGGCAACCGCGGTCGTGATGACCCGACGGAGTCGGCGTTGTTGCGGCACTTGCGTCCTCATCCCTCTCGGCCTACCGGGGGGAACTCACGGGCCGGGCGTTTCGCCCGTGCCGTCAATGGTTGCCCGCTGACGGCGGTGACCCTCGTGCCGAGTGTCCCGGTTCCGACTCTTGCGAGCCGAATTCGGCTTGGTACTGGTTCGTTGTGTGTCGCAGCCATGTCGCGAGCCTGTCGCGCCATGGCCAGAGTCGATGGTAACAGTCAGGTCACGACCGTCAAACTGGAGTCCCTCTGCCGGTGGACAACCCCGAAAAAATCGGACATATAGGACGGTCTGGGGACGTCGGATCCCTGGTGGGTGTCCGCGTGCACAATGGTCGCCGCAGGGGCGGTAGCTCAGCTGGTCAGAGCAGCGGACTCATAATCCGTCAGGTCGTGGGTTCGAGCCCCACCCGCCCCACCGAACGGCTCCGGCAAACCCGTCCCCCACGGGGATGCTCGGTTTATTGGCGATATCGAAGGCCGCGGTCTATACGGCAGGCCGGATGGATCCGTATATTTCCGCCACCCATCGGGGGATACCAAGGGAGGCGTGATGCTTCGACGGTCTGTTGCGGTTCTCGCGTCATCGGCCCTGGCGGTGCCGTGGGGGATCGGCCTGGCCCAGACAGCCAACGCCGAATCCTGCCCGAGCGAGCAGCAAGTCTTGAAGTCCAGCGCCGCCGAAAAGGGATACACGTGCGCCAATCAGGAGTACTCCGGTCACCGCAAGTTGAGTCCGCTCGCCACCTACGTCTTCCTCGCGGACGCGAGCTATCAATACGGCGAGGTGTACAGCTGCTCTGGACGGGACAACAAGTACGTCGACGTGATCAAGGCCAAGGTGGCCGACTTCCAGGTCTCCTTCACGGCCACGAATTGGGACATCACCAAGTCGCACCACTGGTGGGGGGGATCACTCTTCGCCGTCTACAAGAGCCCAGGAGGGGCGCCCGACTCTGACTCGTACGTCCGGTCGTGCGGAAACGATGATGGAAAGATTCCTGCGAGTTTCCTCGGCAAGACCACGATGAGCCTCAATGCGCCCACTTCTGCGGCCACAGTGGGCGTTCCCTTCACCCTGACGGGGTCAATCTCACCGGGAAGTTATGGAAGCATCGATGGGACCAAGATTGGCATCTTCCCGGTCGGATCGACCACACCGGTGGGCCAGGGAGTCCTCAGCGGGGGAACATTCACTGCCACGATCTTGCCGCAGGTCCCCATCTCGGGTTGGGCCCTTCAAGCGAAGTACGGGGGCTCGGCCAACACGATCCCGGCCGCGTCCGATCCGGTCTACCTGAACGTCTCAGCCGCCGGTTCGAGCGTCGAAGGAACCTCCGAAGTCCTGGCCGGCTCGCGGTTGCGTGCCTCGACGGGTCCGGTGACAGCGATCACCCGGCGCTCGAGCAATCCTGACCGCCTCCGGCTGACGTGTGCTGAAGGATCCTCGCCGGTTCTCGGAACCCTCCTCACCAACCGCCGCCTGCCCAGCGACGCCCTGACCTACACCTCCCGTGGTGTGCGCGTGCGGGGCGACCTCCCGTCCGGGCCGATGACCCTGCAGGTCCTGTGTCGCGCCACCAGCGCGGGGGTGAGCAAGGGAGCCTTCCGGGCGGGAAGTGTTCGACCGGACACCTTCTCCACTTCCCGTGTGAACTCCACGCTCCTGGGTGGCGTCGGGGCTGACCGCCTCACGATCCAGCACCGCGGTGGAACGGCGTTCGGTGGCGTGGGAGGTGACACCATCACCGTCATGCAGCGGGGTGTAGCCGTTGGCGGTCCCGGCCGGGACATCCTCGTATCCCTCGTGTCCGGAGCGGTTCTTGAAGGTGGGCCAGGAGCGGATCGATTCACGGGAGCAGATGGCGACACCCTGATCAATGCCCGCGACGGCAAGCCGGGAGACCGGATCACCTGCATGAGCACACTCAACAAGGTCCTCATCGATGAGGGTGATCTACTCATCGGGCCTTGCACGGTGCTCTAAGGAGTACGGAGAGGTCCTAGGGCACTTCGCGCTGGCAGATATCCAGCAGGACCCGAGTGCCCACCGGTGTCAAGGTCGAAGTCTCCGTCGCCGAGCGCTCCCCATGGAGGATTGCGTGGTCGCCTATTCCTCCGTTGGTGCCGGGACTCCGGTGAGAATGCTTTCGCTCGGTGCCGGTACGCCGGTCAGGATGCTGTCGCTGGGCTCTGGGTCGTTGCCGCTGGAGCCGGAGCAGCCAGCGATGGACAGGGCAAGTGCGGCCGCGGCCACACCGCCAAGGATTCGCTTCATGGCGTCACCGTGCCTGAAGCGAGCCACGACGTCAAGGACTCGGGGCCCGAAACGGGCGTCATCGACGGACGGTGACGGTGAACGTGAGTTGCACCGGGCTGCCGAGGTCGGCCTTGCGGTAGCCCGTCATCGTGCCCGAGCCACGGGCGCCTTTGTAGGCGCCCGATCCGCCGATGACACGAACCGCGCCATTGAAGGCGGTGTTGGCGGTGCCTGGGGTGTCCGGGGAGGTTGCCCATCCGTCGACCGAGAGTGACAGCCGTGTGCCGTCCGAGCGGGTGAAGGTGACGAAGCCACCGAAACCACCGGATCCGTTGATGTAGTCGACGCTGCCCAGGAAGACACTGTCCGCGCGCTTCTTGCCCCAGCGGGTTGGGCCCACGAGGTGGTTCCACCCGTAGGTGATGTCACCCGGCAGCGTGGTGAGGTCGGTGTCGGTGCTCGTGAAGTCAACGGTGAAGACCAGCGTCTTGACCTTCGAGTCGGCCGATGCTGCGGGTGCGGCAACCACCGGCACGGCGATGAGCGCCGCCGCAACGAGGGCCGCGATGAGACGTGAGCGCATGAGTTCTCCTAGGTGAGATTGACGTCTGAAAGGACATCCTGCCGTGTCGTCATGGCCGGGGTGACGGGGCAGCGAAGTTCGAGTCGATGTCCGGCTGGGACGGCGGTGAGAGACCAGGAACCACCCCGCTGGATGCAGACCTGATCAAAGACGCGAGATCCAAGTCCGGGAGACGATGCGCCGAGCGCGGACCTGCCGTTGTCGGTGCAGGCAACGGTGAGCTGCCCCTCGTCCAGGGTCACCTTGATCTCCAGTTCGGTCGCCCCTCCGTGGCGTCGCGCATTGACGGCCGCCTCCCCGATGACCCGTCGAACGTCGGTGAGGATCTCGCCCGGCAGGTCTGGGACTGCCCCGACAAGACGCATCGCCATGGTCGGGGGCACATCGACAAGGATGTCGGTCGTGCCGACGGCCTGCGGTCGAAGGCGTGCGAGCAAGGGTGGGATGACGCGTGTCGTTAGATCGTCAAGATAGGCGAGGGCTTCGGAACGCTCATGGACTCGCAGCATCACGATGATGGCGGCAACGCGACCTTGTACGGTGCGATGGAGGCCCTCGGCGACGGCCTCCTCCATATGCGCGGCCTCGGTCAAAATGTCCACGCGTCGGACAGATTCAGCCCGCAACTCCGCCTCCGCGCGGACGAGCATGGACTCGGCCACGGCAGCGAAGCCATACGCGATGGTGAGAGCAAGGCCCGGGATCGTGAATCGGATGGCGGCCCGCGCAATGTCGTCGAACATTCCTCCCACGGTGGTCACGGGAAGGGCCGCGGTGGTGATGGTTGCGTAGGACACGCCGGCGAGGACGGCGATGGACGTCCACTCAACGATGACGCGGACTCCGCCCTTCCAATTGCGGCTTGGCCTTGGCAGTTGCAGGTAGGAGTAGGTGAGGCCGAGCGGAATCAGTGTCCACGCGAGCATGACCGTGACCGTCGTGCTGTTGAGCACCCCGAGGGCGACGACGACCTGACCGGGCAGGGCACCGGCGAGGAGGAGCAACACCAGGAGGAGGCGGCGTGGCAGGGGAGTGGTCACTGCTTGCCAGAAATCGATTCGTGGGCGGGGGCTTCGCGTGCCGCGGGTGGCTAATTGGAATACCGGCATGGGCTGTCCGCGTAGGGGGGCTGCTACCGAGCCCGCTCCAATGGATGTCAGGCCCGCTGCCTGGTGGATGCCATCGAGCGAAAGGGGAGCCCCATGGGTTGTCATCGTCACCACGAGGAGTCGCGAGCGCACCGTGAGGGTGATTGCCGACGCTTGAGTCGCGGCTAGAGACTCGCGGATCCAGCGGTAGAGCTGAAGTCGAACATTGTCGTCAAGGAGTTGGCCATCGGCGTCAAGCCGTGCAATGGCGGGGTCGACCGTGATTGTGTGGTGCGGTCCTAGTGCACGCACGGCGGTGATGAGTCCGAGCCGGACAGTGATGGGGTGGAGTTCGTGCGCCAGCGGACGCAAGTGCTCGTCCATGACCTCCTGCAAGGCATACGCGATCTCCTCGTCGGTGAGTAGCGAAGCGGTCGATGCGATCTCGGCAAGCGGCCCGGCGACCTCATCGCGAACACGTGAGAAGGACTCACGCTGCAGTCGATCCTCAGCGGCCTCGAGGAGCTCATTGAGGTCCGTGACCTGCTGTAGTCGCCGGTTGGCCACGTCGCGCACTTGCCGGAAGCGATTCGTTGCGGTGATGACCTTCTGGACGATGATGGCCAGGACCGCCATCGACGGAGCGAGGTAGAGGACGAAGAAGATCCACAGCGTGATACGGACTTCCTGCTGTCCTGGACCGAGGGGGCCGAGGATCGCCAGGTAGGCAGGGGCCGCGAGTGCTGCGATAGCGATGTACGCCGCCACCGACGCGGTGTTGGTGCGCAGCGACCGGTGGTGGCGCGCAATCAACGACCACGCATAGGTCAGGACCAACTCCAGCGCCAGCATCGCTCCGGTGGCCACGACGGCGAACAGGAGGTTCGTCCCAGTTGATCCAGCGGTGTCGAGCGGGTTGAGATAAAGCAGGCTGAACCACGCCGTCCCGGGCGCCGCAATCAGATAGGGCCAGGCCGTGACCTTGAGTTCGCGTTCAGCGAGGAGGGTCATGGTGGTGTGTGCCGTCGCACACCGTCGGTGACAGAGTGACGGAGGTACAGCACTGCGAGCGCCACGCGCGTGTTGAATCCGTCAGCATCACGAGGCACGTCGAGAGCCGCGATGATGTCGGAGACGTTGGACTCGACGGTGCGCACGGACACGTGCAACGCCTCGGAGATGCGCTTGTTGGACCATCCGTTCGCGATGGAGGACAGGACCTGCATTTGTCGGTGCGAGAGCTGTTGCAGGGGACTGTCGGCTGTGGGCACCAGATTGCGGGTGACGGCCGCATCGACCGCGACGCGGCCGGCGATCGCCTCGTGGATCGCCAGACCGACCTGATCGACGTCGGTGACCGATGTCTTGAGTAGGTAGGCCCATCCGCCTTGAACATCCTCGGGAAGGGTGGCCAGCAAGCCTGGCATGGCCAGGTTGGACAACAGGATGACTCCGAGTCCCGGTCGCCTCCGACGAAGGGCAATGCCCGCCTGGGTCCCGTCCATGCCCGACCCGAGATCGATGTCGGTCAACAACGCATCGACCGTGTCCGGATCGACGTCGGTCAGCATGCTCTCGCCATCGGCGTAGGACGCCACGACATCCACCTCGCCGAGTCGGCTGACCATGCTCGAGACCAGCAGATCGCGATAGAGGGGCTCGTCCTCCACGACCACCAGTCGAATCGGAGAGGCAATCGCCGATGAAGGCATGGGTCGCCTCCTCGCTCCACTCTGAGCCTCGCCCGATCGGGCGGCGAGGAAGACTCCGTTGAGTCAGGATTGACGTTACGCGGAACCGTCGCAGAACCACACCGTGCTAGCCGCAACTGCGGGGAGCAGCCCCGCGACGTCGTGCTAGACCGCGCAGCTCATGTCCGATCCGCAGCACAGCGGCGACTTGATCTTGCCGTGCCCGTTGGGGCACTCGCTGATGCGGACCTCGTTGCCACCATCAAGGACGAGTACCGCGTCCACGAGGGGAGCCTCGCAAGAGCCACAGGTGGTGTTGACAGACATGCCGCACTGGGGGCAGGAGTAAAGGGCCATGGGGAGACGGTAGGGCCTGCGCAGCGATCTGGCACGGGTTTTTGTCGTGAGATGTCAGCTGAGGGGGGTCAGGTGTTCGATCCGGCCATGAATCTCACCGATTATGGCCGCGCTCTCCGGCTTCATCACGGTGCTGCGCAGGATGCGTGCCCGCTCTCGGTCGGCCACCACCTCGAATCCGCGCGCAGCGAGGGCTGGTGCCGTGACGACGTACGTCGCGAGGTGGATTTGGTCCGCGGGGTCCAGCGCGGCCGCCTCGCGGAAGATCCGTTCGCTGCCCTCGTCAATGCCCGACATGGCCGCGGCGCGCGGGAGGAAGCCGACCAGGTCGAGTTCGGGCCGCTGGTAGAGCGCCAGGGCATCGGACCGTCTCAGCAGATCGGCCCACTCCAACGCCCCCCGTCGACACGCGCGGAGCACCTGGCCGAGGCCATCGTCGGTCAGCGGGAGGACCTCAAGGGTGAGCCACAGGGCAGCAGCTGCGGCACCGGCGCGGCTGCATTCCAGCGAGATCTCACCGAGGTGCAACTCATCGGAGCTGAAGTAGGTGTACGGCGAATCGTGCACGTAGTGCCGTCCCACCTCCGGATCGGCGAAGAGTACGGCCCCACAGCCGTAGGGCTGCAACCCGTGCTTGTGCGGATCGACGACGACGCTGTCGGCATGAGCAATGGCTTCGAAGGGTGCCTGCGCGACACCGTCGGGCGTGTCGTCTGCGATGAGCGTGAAGAACCCTCCGTAGGCCGCATCGACGTGGACGCGGGCGTTGTGGGCTCGTGCGATTTCGACGATCTGTGGCAGTGGGTCCACTGCGCCGAGACCCGTCGTGCCGAGGGTCGCGACCACAGTGCCAACGCGGCCGGTTGCCAGGACGCGCTCGAGGTCGCCGAGATCCATCCGCCCGGCCTCGTCGACGGCCACTGACGTGCCCTCCATGCGCAGCACTTGGCACATGCGCGAGTGCGTGTAGTGCGCATCGACGCTGTATGCGATGCCGCGGTCGGGGTGGATCTCGCGCGCGACCCACAGCGCTTCGAGGTTGGCGATGGTGCCGCTGGAGGTGAGGTGGCCGAGGTGCTGGGGGAATCCGAACATCGCGGCGAGCCGAGCGACGACATCCTTTTCCATGCGACCCGTTGCCGGTCCTCCGTCGAGGGCGTGGTTGTTCGGATTGATGAGCATGGCGGTGACATAGCCAAGGACGGCGGCCGGATGCGGCGGTTTCAGCATCTGACCGACGTAGCGGGGGTGTCCGAAGGGGTAGTTGTCGGTGAGGCGCGCGGTGAGTGCCGCGAAGGCCGCCTCCAAGGCGGCGTCGCTGACCTGCGCGGAAACGTCTTGAGTGAAGTCGCCGTACTGCGCCATCCAGGCATCGACAGCGTCAACGGTGCGGGGCAGCCAAGCGCGAAGGTCGGTCACAGCCCCATCCTGCTATAGCCGCGCGCGATAGCGCCGCGCTGCCGTAAAGCTGATCCCGGTCGAGATCGCGGTCATCGTCAGGATGGCGATCCAGTTGCCGTAGGTCGGGATGAAACAGATGGGTGCGGAGATCAGGGCAGCGGCCACCGGTGACAGTGAGGAGATCACCCACTGACGGCGCTCGGCGGTGTTCAGCTCTCGTACCAGCAGGTCATCGCGCAGAGCGATGACGATGAGCAGCACTTCCAGCGCGCTCACGCACGCCAGGTAGACGAAGAAGAAGGCCAACGCTCGCGGATCCCACGCTTCACCCAGGATGGCCGCGGGGAAGGGCAGCAGGGCGATGAAGGCGAGGTAGACCAACAGCGCCCAGATGTAGCGGTCGTCGATGCGTCGCAGCGTGAGCGTGAAGCGGTGATTGGCCTTCCAGTAGAAGGCGACCCAGAGGAAGGTGAAGGCGTAGGCGATCAGGTTGCCGAAGCCATTGGAGATCACCTTGCCGACATCCCCGGTGCTGCTGAGGTCATCAAGGGCTGGGAGCACGAGTTGAACGGCGACCAGGGTCAGGCTGATGGCATAGATCGCATCGCTGAAGAAGATGGCTCGCTCAAAGCCGGAGGTTCCACGCGCGTAGAACTTCTGGGTCCAGGGATCCTCGTCGGGCCCTGGCTCTGACGCGACCTGATCCTCCGCGATGCCGTCCGCCATGGCCCTAGATTAGTGAGTTCACCGTGAGTCGGATCACTGATCGACGAGGTCTATTCGGCAGGTGGATAGCAGGCCCGGGAGTTCGTCGATGGTCGCCTTGCGGATGTCATTGAGGGAGAGATGTGGCCCCCGGGGTAGAGAGCGAAGGGGTCGTAGCCGCGGGTCGTCGAGGACGTCGTCAACGAGCGGGCGATCCCCGCCCGTGGCGAGGTACGCCGCGGGGAGTTCGGGCACGATCACGCGCGCGGCGTAGTCCGCGGCCGCCTGGCTGAGTTCGTGCACCTGCTTGTCGCGCCGTCGGGCGAAGCGTTGCTGCGACCACCCTCCCGCTGCGGTGCGGCCCTGCACATGCCGCTTGCCGGCATCGCCGGCGACGACGGTGGACCCGTCGACGACGGCGGCGAGGAAACCACCGCGACGGACAGCGATCACCGCTGTGCGTGGGACGGCAGAGATGCGTGCAATGAGGCCGTCAACCGTGTCGATCTGCGCGGGGTACGGCGGCCGGAAGGTGGCGGTCGAGCCGTCTTCACCGGTCAGGGTGAGCGTGCCATCGGCCCACGTGATCGAACTGCCGCCGTGGCGCTCGTCGAAGCCGCTGATCCAGCGATCGAGTCGGTGGGCCGGGACCTGAACGCTGCGCGACGGCATTCGCCCATTGTTGCCCGAACGGCTGGTTGTTGCCCGAACATAGCCACCCGGCAGACTGGGTCCATGACAGAAGCACGGAATGTCCTTGGCGGCCCACTCGCAGAATGTGGCCGTGATCCGCTCACCGGCTTCTATCGGGACGGATGCTGCTCCACCGGTGCCGACGATCTGGGTTCGCACACGGTGTGTGCGGTCGTGACGGCAGAGTTCCTCGAGCATCAACTCGCCACCGGCAATGACCTCGTGACTCCGCATCCGGAGTTTCGCTTTCCAGGCCTCAAGCCGGGGGATCGTTGGTGCGTGTGTGCCTCTCGGTGGAAACACGCCTACGACGACGGCGCCGCGGCACCCGTGGTCTTGGAATCCACGAACGCCGCGTCGTTACGACTGGTCCCGATCGAGGCGCTGCGCGAACACGCGGTTGACGTGCCGGCGACGCCCGAAGGGATATAAGGCCCTAGTTGTAGAGGTCGCGTGCGTTCTTCTCTTCCGGAACCATCAAGGTGAGCATGTCTTCGGTGTCTGCGGACGCGCTGGCGTTGGCGGGAGCCGTCGCGAGGAGTCCGGCCGTGCGTGGGTACGGGAAGGTCAATGCTGCGTCCCTACGGTCTGCGATGGGGACCAGAGTCCCGCTGCGTAGGCTGCTGTCATGACCGAAGGTCCCGGTATCGATCTCAGCGAAGTGCTGGCGCAGGCGCGCGAGCACTACATCGCCAGCCGACCCGAAGGTGCCCGTCTCCATGCGGAGGCCAAGCGGGTGATGCCCGGCGGCAATACGCGCACGGTGCTCTACCACCCGCCGTTCCCCTTGCGTGTCGCGAGCGGCTCCAAGCAGCGGATCGTCGATGTTGATGGGCACGAGTACGTCGACTTCCTCGGCGAGTACACCGCCGGTCTCTACGGGCACAGTCCGCAGCCCATCCTCGACGCCGTACAGGAGGTGATGGCGCAGGGCATCAGTCTCGGCGGCCACAACCGCTACGAGGCGCAGCTCGCGGCCCTTCTCGTTGACCGATTCCCCGCGATGGACCTGGTGCGCTTCACCAACTCGGGCACCGAGGCCAACCTCATGGCGATCTCGCTGGCCCGAGTGGCCACGGGGCGCGCGGCGATCGGAGTGATGCGAGGCGCCTACCACGGTGGGGTGCTCTACTTCGGTGGCGATGGTTCGTCACCGGTGAATGTGCCGTTCGACACCGTCGTCATGGAGTTCAACGATGTTGAAGGTGCACGAGCGGCGATCCGAGAGAACGCCGATCGACTGGCCGCGGTCATCGTCGAGCCAGTGCTCGGATCAGGTGGTGTCATCCTCGGTGACGAGGAGTTCCTCGTGGCCCTGCGCGAGGAGACGGCCGCGAACGATGTCCTGCTCATCCTTGATGAGGTGATGACATCACGCCTGTCGCCGCAGGGTGCCGGGGCGCTCTTCCACGTGACGCCCGATCTCATGACGGTCGGCAAGTACCTCGGCGGGGGCATGTCCTTCGGCGCTTTCGGCGGTCGTGCGGATCTCATGGGTCGGTTTGACCCGTCGATTCCCGGAGCCCTCCCCCACGCTGGAACCTTCAACAACAACGTGTTGTCGATGGCCGCCGGAATCGCCGGGTTGACGGAGATCCTCGACGACGTTCGGCTCAAGGACCTCAATCGTCGCGGGGCGCTGCTGCGGGCCGAGCTCGAGGGCGTGATGGTGCCGCATGGCTGGTCGGTGACCGGTCGGGGTTCGATGGTGGGCATCCACCCTGTGCCCGGACCGGTGAACACCTATGCCGACATCGCGGATGCGGACGATCGACTGCGGGAGCTGCTCTACCTCGATCTGCTCGAACGCGGCTACTACATGGCCCCGCGAGGCTTCATCGCGTTGAGTTTGGAAATCACCGACGCTGACGTCGAGGGTTTTGTCGCCGCGGTCGATGACGCTCTTGCGAGTCGTCGCTAGGGCAGGGACCAGTCCACGGGGTCTCCACCAAGATCGTCAAGGAGCGCGTTGGCGCGGCTGAATGGGCGACTGCCGAAGAAGCCGCGGTCGGCCGACATGGGACTCGGATGTGCACTGGCGATGACAGGGACGTCCTCGAGGAGTGGCTCCAGTGACTGCGCATCTCGCCCCCAGAGGATGGCGACGAGCGGTTCATCAATGCGCTCGACGAGGCCGCGGATCGCCGTTTCGGTGAACTGCTCCCAACCTTTCCCGCGATGACTGCCCGGCTCACCGGACCCAACGGTGAGGACGCGATTGAGCAGCATGACGCCTTGGGCCGTCCATGGCGTGAGGTCACCGCTTGTGGGGCGCGGGATCCCTACGTCGTCGACGAGTTCGCGGAAGATGTTCTGCAGGCTGCGGGGGAGCGGTCGTACGTCCGGCGCGACGGCGAAGGACAGTCCGATCGGATGGCCCGGGGTCGGGTAGGGATCCTGGCCCACGATGAGGACCCGAATATTCCGGGGTGGTGTAGCGAATGAGCGCAGGATGGCGTCCCCGGCCGGTAGCCACGGCCGCCCGGCCGCTCCCTCAGCGCGCAGGAACTCGCCAAGCGCGGCGAGGTTGTCTCGCTCAGGCTCCAGGATGGGAAGCCAGTCGGGGTGGACGAGTTCCTCCAGCGGCTTGGCCATGCCCCGACGTTATCCACCGCCGTCCTTCGGCATCGTCGTTCTGCGTAGGCTGCCCTCCATGGGTCACGACATCCTGCCCCCGGCACCCCTGCGGCTCGCGGGCCACTCGCTCCCGGTCGTCGGTCCCGTCCGAATGTACGTCTGTGGTGTCACCCCCTACGACGTGACGCATCTGGGGCATGCGGCGACCTTCGTGTGGGTCGACGCGCTCGTGCGCACCCTGCGCCACGCCAATCTGCCGGTTGAGGTCACCCGCAATGTCACCGACGTCGACGATGTCCTCACCGAGGCGGCGCGACGGGCCGGATCGCCCTACGACGAATACGCCGCGATTCACCAGTACTCGTTCGATCACGACATGAGCGAGCTCGGTGTCCGACGGCCCGATCGGGAGCCGCGCGCCCATCGACACATCGCGGACGTCATTCGCCTGACCCAGGCGCTGCTCGAGGTGGGAGCGGCGTACGAGGTCGCGGGCACCGTCTACTTCCGCGGCGCGACAACGGCAGCAGGTTCGGGCCTCGCTCCCGACGTCGTACGCGCGCAATTGCTTGAGTTTGGTGAAGACGTCGACGATCCGGCGAAGGAAAATGTCGCGGACGTCCCGGTATGGCGCGCTTCCAGCGGTGACGACCCCGCGTGGCCGAGTCCGTGGGGTCCGGGTCGTCCCGGCTGGCACGCCGAGTGCACGTCGATGGTCCTGTCGGCATACGGATCGAGCATCGACATCCATGCCGGGGGAGCGGATCTTGCCTTCCCCCACCACGCTTATGAGGCGGCGCAGGCTGAAGCGGCGACCGGGGTGAGCCCGTTCTCGCGGGCGTGGATGCGCGTCGGGACCGTGAGTATCGGTGGCGAGAAGATGGCCAAGTCCACGGGCAACCTCGTGCTCGTGTCCGAACTCCTCCGAGAACATCGTCCCGCGGCGGTGCGCCTGATGATCTTGGACCGGCCGTGGGCGCAGGGTTGGGACTACGATCCCGGTCAGCTTGTCGCCGCTGAGGGTCGACTCGATGCCCTGCACTCCGCCGCCGGGCGCCGCGATACCGGTGACAGCGCCGAGCGCGAGGTCCTCACCCGACTTCTGGACGACGTTGACGTGCCCGGGGCGGTAGGCGTAGCTCTGGAGTCGGGAGGTCGGTCGGCTCGCATGCTGGTCCACATCCTCGGCTTGGAGTAGGCCGACGATGACGGCAGCCAGCGATGCACGCGGGGCGAGGCGCGAGGAGATCCTTGGCGCGGCGTCGCGCATGTTTGCCCGGGATGGATTCCACGGCGTCTCCATCGACGAACTCGGTGCTGCGGTGGGCTTGTCGGGGCCAGCCCTCTACCGCTACTTCGCGAGCAAGGAAGCGATTCTCTCGGCGATGCTCGTCGATATCAGCGAGCGACTACTCCAGGGCGGGCGAGAGCGCGCGACGGCAGAACCGGCCCTTGATCACCTCATTGACTTCCACGTCGACTTTGCCCTCGACCATCCTGATCTCATCGATGTGCAGGCCCGGGACCTCGCGGCGATGCCGGACGAGGATCGTCGCACGGTGCGCCGATTGCAGGCCCAGTACGTCGCCATCTGGGTATCGGCGCTGCGTGAGGTGCGACCCGAACTCTCCGAGGAGGACGCTCGGGCGGCGGTACACGCGACCTTTGGTCTCATCAACTCCACCCCGCACAGTGCGCGCTTGTCCCGCCCGGCGATGGCGGGGCTGTTGCGCTCCATGGCCCTGGCCGGCTTGACCGAGGCGCGTATCGGTTAAGGCCCCCCGGAAGGGCGCGAAGGCTGGGGGATCTTGCCGGGCGTGTGGCGGAGGAGTATCGTGAACGATCGTTAACTAGCCGTCTGGTTCGTCCCTGGGAGGCGCCGTGGCCGCGAGGAGCGCCACCTCGACGACCGACGTGGCCGCGCGCCGCGCCGCGCACCAAGAACTCCTCGACGACCTCGCCGCGCGCCGCGCTCGGGCCGCCGCCGGCGGGCCACCTGCCTCCCGGGAGCGGCATGTGGCCCGCGGCAAGCTCCTGCCCCGGGACCGGGTGGAGACCCTGCTCGACGAGGGCACCGCCTTCCTCGAGATCGCTCCTCTCGCAGCCGAGGGGCTTTACGAGGATCAGGCCCCCGCCGCGGGTGTCATCGCGGGCATCGGATCGGTGAGCGGCCGGCTGTGCATGATCATCGCCAACGACGCGACGGTCAAGGGCGGAACCTACTACCCGATGACGGTCAAGAAGCACCTGCGCGCACAGGAGATCGCACGGGAGAACCGCCTGCCCTGCATCTACCTTGTCGACTCCGGCGGCGCCTTCCTGCCCATGCAGGACGAGGTCTTCCCCGACCGGGATCACTTCGGCCGCATCTTCTACAACCAGGCCACGATGTCGGCCCTCGGCATCCCGCAGATCGCCGCCGTGATGGGCTCGTGCACCGCCGGCGGGGCCTATGTCCCCGCCATGAGTGACGAATCCGTCATCGTGCGCGATCAGGGGACGATCTTCCTCGGCGGACCACCGCTGGTGAAGGCGGCCACCGGTGAGGTCGTCACGCCCGAGGAGCTAGGTGGCGGCGATGTGCACGCCCGCACGTCCGGAGTCGTGGATCACCTCGCGGATGACGATCCACACGCGCTGCGCATCATCCGCGAGATCGTCGCGACCCTGCCCCCGGCACCGCCGCCACCGTGGGAGGTGCGCGCGACGGCGGAACCACAGCGACCCATCGACGAGCTGCTTGACGTCGTGCCCGTGGATACCCGAACGCCATACGACGTCCGCGACGTCATCGACCGACTCGTGGACGGCAGCGAGTTCACCGAGTTCAAGCCGGAGTACGGCGACACCCTCGTGACCGGATTCGCGCGGATCCACGGACACCCGGTCGGCATCATCGCCAACAACGGCATCTTGTTTTCGGAGTCCGCGCAGAAGGGTGCCCACTTCATCGAACTGTGTGATCAGCGCTCGATCCCGCTGGTCTTCCTCCAGAACATCTCCGGCTTCATGGTGGGCCGCGAATACGAGGCGGGGGGCATCGCCAAGCACGGCGCCAAGATGGTGACCGCAGTCGCGTGCGCTCGGGTGCCCAAGTTCACCGTCGTCATTGGCGGATCGTTCGGTGCGGGCAACTACTCCATGTGCGGTCGCGCGTACTCCCCTCGCTTCTTGTGGATGTGGCCGCAGGCGCGCATCTCGGTCATGGGCGGTGAGCAGGCCGCGTCGGTGTTGGCGACCATCCGCCGCGATCAGGCAGAGGCCTCGGGCACCGAGTGGTCTGCCGAGGCGGAGGCCGAGTTCACCGCACCCATTCGCGATCAGTACGAGACCCAGGGCTCGCCGTACTACTCGACCGCGCGCCTGTGGGATGACGGGGTTATCGACCCGCGCGAGACGCGGCGCGTCCTCGGTCTTGCCCTTGCTGCCGCAGGGCAGGCCCCGCTCGAGCCGGTGCGCTACGGCGTATTCCGGATGTGATGGCCGTGTTCGATTCCGTCCTCATCGCCAATCGGGGCGAGATCGCCATGCGGATCATCGGGACGCTGCGCCGGATGGGCATTCGGTCCATTGCCGTCTATAGCGATGCCGACGCCAATGCCCCGCATGTGCGCAACGCTGATGCTGCCGTTCACATTGGGCCGACCACGGCGCGCGAGAGCTATCTCAATCCCGAACGCATCCTTGACGCTGCGCTGTTCAGCGGTGCACAGGCGATTCATCCCGGCTACGGGTTCTTGTCGGAGGATCCGCGATTGGCCCGCGCTTGTGGGGAGGCTGGCGTCACCTTCATCGGGCCGCCGGCCGATGTGATTGCGCGGATGGGCGACAAGATCGCGGCCAAGCAGGCGGCGATCGCCGCCGGTGTTCCCGTGGTGCCCGGACGTCACGACGTTGGCATGGACGATGCTGCCGTAGCCCAAGCCGTGCTCGAGGTGGGATTCCCCGCCTTGCTGAAGCCAGCGGCCGGGGGTGGCGGCAAGGGGATGCGCGTCATTGACGAGGCCGAGCAGATTGAGCAGGCCATCGTCAGTGCGCGTCGTGAGGCGCGGGCGTCCTTCGGTGATGATGCGCTGCTGGTCGAGCACTTCGTCACCCGGCCGCGGCACATCGAGGTGCAGGTTCTCGCGGATGCCCACGGGCACGTCGTTCACCTCGGCGAGCGCGAGTGCACCCTGCAGCGCCGGCACCAGAAGGTCATCGAGGAGGCGCCCTCGGCCTTCCTCGACGACGGCGCACGCACTGAACTGTGCGCCTCGGCGGTGCGGCTGGCGGAGGCGGTGGGCTACGTCAACGCCGGCACGGTCGAGTACGTCGTCCCGGGAGATTCCCCGGGAGACTTCGCCTTCCTGGAGATGAACACGCGCCTGCAGGTGGAGCATCCGGTGACGGAGATGGTCACCGGTCTGGATTTGGTGGAATGGCAGCTCAGGGTCGCCGCGGGCGAGGTGCTCTCCTTCGGCCAAGATGGCGTCACAATCGACGGCCACGCTGTCGAGGGGCGTGTCTACGCGGAGGATCCCTCGCAGGACTTCATGCCCACCGGTGGTCGCGTGCGGCGGTGGCAACCGGCCCTGGGAGTGCGCACCGATGCCGGCATCGAGACCGGCTTGGAGATCAGTTCGGCGTACGATCCGATGCTCGCCAAGGTCATCGCTCATGCACCGACCCGGCAGCAGGCGCTCGCGGACCTCTCGGAAGGCCTGTCCCGGACGGTGCTGCTCGGCGTTGCCTCGAACATCGACTACCTGAGGTGGCTCACGAACGAGGATTCGGTCATCAGCGGTGCGATGGACACCGGGACCCTCCAGCGCCTTGCCTACCCGGCCCCGTCGGTCGATGCTGACATCGTGGCCCTTACCGCCTCAGCCCTCCTGCCGATCGCCTCCGATTCGACATGGCACGCCGGTGACTCCTGGCGGCTAGGCAGCCCCGCGCCACTGCGTTGGCAGATCGATGGGCGCGATGTCCGCGTCTATGTCGAAGGCCATGGACTTCGCCTGGATGTCGATGACACGACGCGGCGGCGGCCGGTCGACCTGCCGAGTGATTTCACCGCGGACTTGGACGACGGGACGGCGTGGATCCATGCCCCTGAGTTCGGCCATCGGGAGGTCGACGTGCGCCGGCCCCTCGATCGCACGCTGCGGGGCCGCGTCGACGCCGGTGCTGCCGCGGGCCATTGGCTGGCGCGCAGTCCCATGCCCGGCACGGTCATCGACCTCCCCGTGCAGGTCGGGGACATGGTGGCCGAAGGGTCACCGGTCGTCGTTATCGAGGCGATGAAGATGGAGCACGCCCTGCGAGCGCCGTGGCGCGCCCGCGTCGCTGAGGTTCACGCGGTGCTGGGCAACACGGTGGCGCGACATGACGCACTCGTCGCACTCGAACCCCTCACGGAGGAGGACTGACCATGGATCACCGCTTGAGTTCGGACTATGAGGACCTGCGCAAGTCGGTCGAGGCGTTCGCCCGAGATGTGGTGGCTCCCGTGGCCGCTGAGCATTACGAGGCGCACACCTTCCCCTACGACGTTGTCCGTCGGATGGGGGAGATGGGCCTGTTCGGCCTGCCCTTCCCCGAAGAGTTCGGCGGCATGGGTGGGGACTACTTCGCGCTGTGCCTTGCCCTCGAGGAGTTGGCTCGCGTGGACTCGTCCGTCGCGATCACCCTGGAAGCGGCGGTGTCACTCGGCGCGATGCCGATCTATCGCTTTGGCACTGACGAGCAGAAGGCCACATGGTTGCCGCGCCTCACATCGGGCGAGATGCTGGCGGGATTCGGGCTCACCGAGCCCGGAGGTGGCACCGATGCGGGAGCTGCGCGCACAACCGCGGTCCTCGATGGTGACGAGTGGGTCATCAACGGGACCAAGTCATTCATCACGAACTCGGGGACGCAGATCACCGGTTTCGTGACGGTCCTGGCGGTCACGGGCCGGGACGACGCCGGCCGACCGGAGTTGTCGACGATCATCGTGCCGTCCGGGACGCCGGGGTTCACGGTCTCGGAGCCCTACTCCAAGGTGGGCTGGAACTCCTCCGACACCCACGAGTTGGGCTTCGTCGACTGTCGTGTCCCCGCGTCCAACCTGCTCGGTGAGCGGGGTCGTGGATATGCCCAGTTCCTGCAGATTCTCGATGAGGGGCGCATCGCGATCGCGGCGCTCTCGGTGGGCCTGGCGCAGGGGTGCGTCGATGAGTCGGTGCGCTACCTTCACGAGCGACACGCCTTCGGCAAGCCGCTGGAGGCGTACCAATCTCTTGACTTCATGGTGGCCGACATGGAAGTGCGCGCCCACACCGCGAGAGTGGCCTACTACGACGCCGGGTCACGCATGCTCGCTGGAGAGCCCTTCAAGAAGCAGGCGGCGATCGCCAAACTGCATGCGAGCGACGCGGCGGTCGAGAACGCCCGTTGGGCCACGCAGATTTTTGGGGGATACGGCTTCATGAACGAGTACGCCGTCGCTCGCTTCTGGCGGGACTGCAAGGTCCTGGAGATCGGTGAGGGCACCAACGAGGTGCAGCGGATGCTCATCGCGCGTGAACTCGGACTCGGGCGCTGATGCTGATCTCTGACGCCGACTTCGCTCCACTCGCCGATCTCGCCGAGCATCGTGCGACGCTGTGGCTGTCTCAGCGTGATTACGTCACAACGCATTCCGGTCTCCTCGGTGAGACCTGGGAGGGTCAGCGGCCACCGGAACGGCTGGAGGATCTGCCGACGCTCCCGCTGATCGACAAGGACATGCTTCGTGCGTCTCAGCGCGAGAACCCACCCTTCGGTGCGTACGTCGCGACCGACCGCTCGCACATTCGCCGTATCCATCGGACCGGCGGCACGACCGGGGAGGCGATGAATCTCGCGCTGTCCGCGGCCGATGCCGAACAGACGGCACTCATCGGCGCCCGCGCCCAGCGGTCGGCGGGTCTGCGGCCGGACGACATCGTCGTGCACTGCCTGAACTACCAGATGTGGATGGGCGGCTACACCGACCATGCCACCTTGGAAGCCGTCGGTGCCGCGGTGGTTCCCTTCGGGGTGGGCAACCCCGGCATGCTGATGCGGACTATCCGTGACCTTGGGATCACCGCGATCAGTTGCACACCGAGTTATCCGGCGGTGCTCGAGCAGGTCCTGCACGAGGAGGGCATTGAGCCGCGAACTCTGGGTCTGCGGCTGGGGCTGTTCGGGGGAGAGGCCGCGTTGGATGCGCCGGGCTTCCGGCAGCGGTTGGAGGAGACCTGGGGTTTCGCTGCCCGCAACAGCAACTATGGAGTGACCGATGTCATGTGCAACTTCGCCGGACAGTGCGAAGACCAGGACGCCTTGCACTTCATGGCCCTCGATGTGCTCCATCCGGAGTTGATCGACCCCGCCACGGGCGATGTGCTGGAGTGGGCCGAGGGCGCCAGCGGCGAACTTGTCCTCACCCACCTGGCACGCGAGTGCCAGCCCCTGGTGCGGTTCCGCACCGGTGACCTCATCACGCTGGAGTCGGTGGACTCATGCGCCTGCGGTCGCACCGCACCTCGCTTCCGCGTCACGGGGCGGGCCGACGACATGGTGGTCGTCCGCGGCGTCAACGTCTTCCCGACGTCGGTGGCCGCACTGGTCACGGCCGACCCGGATCTCTCCGGTGAATACCGCATCCGCTTAACAGGGCCCGGTCCCTACGACCGGCTGCCCCTAGATGTCGAGATGGCCCGGGTCCCGGCATCGTCGAGCGAGGTCGTTCGCTCACGCATCGAGCAGGCCGCCCGCAGGGATCTGCGTGTCACGACTGAGGTTACGGTGCTGCCCTACGGCAGCCTGCCTCGCACCGAAGGCAAGACCCGTCGCGTCGTACGCGACTAGCCACGGAAGGAAGAGCCACCATGTCCCCAGTGCTTGTCGAAGATCGCGGTGCGGTGCGGATCATCACGTTGAACCGTCCCGAGAGACTGAATGCCATCACCGGTCCGCTCGTGGAGGAGTTCGCGGCGGCCGTGAAGGAGGCTAACGCCACCCCTGAGGTGCGCGTCATCGTTCTCACCGGTGCCGGACGCGCCTTCTGCGCGGGCGATGATCTGCACGAGTATTCCGAGCAGACTCGCGATCGCGAGACCCTCGTGGCGTACATCGACGCACTGCAGCAGGTCACCAAGGAGATGATGTTCGGGCGCGTACCCATCGTGGGTGCCGTGCATGGCTGGGCGGTCGGTGGCGGCTTCGAGTGGGTCCTCAACTGCGATCTTGTGGTGGTTGGCGAATCGGCGCGCGGGTTCTTCCCCGAAATGGGCCTCGGGCTCTTCGTCACCGGCGGCATCACCAGCCTGCTGCCGCGCACGGTGGGACCGGGACGGGCTCGACGTCTGCTGCTCATGGGAGAGCGGGTCGACTCCGCGCAGATGCTGGACTGGGGCATCGCGCAGTGGCGCGTGCCTGATGGCGAGATGTTGGCCAGGGCACTGGAGGTGGCCGAGCACATTGCCGGGCTCTCGGCGCGATCCGTGGCCGACCTGCGCCGGGTGATGACTCAGGTGGCCATGCATGAGATCGCCGCCGCGATCGAGGCGGAGACCGCGGCCACCGTCGCATCGTTCGCCGACCCGGACACCGCCGCGCGGGTGGCGGACGCTGCACCGTAGGGCGGATACAGCTGAGCCAAAGGATCGACGGAGCGGCCGCGCCGAATGGCTAGGGGCCGTCAGCGCGAGCGACGGTTGTGCGTTGCTCAGTCCAGCAGTCGGGCGCGCTTGAGGCCGGCCCAGGTGAGTGGCAGCAGTCCTGCCGCGAGAGCGATCTTGACGAGGTCGCCGATGAGGAACGGCGCGACGCCCAGTTGCAGCGCGGTCGCCCAGGTGGAGTCGATGGCGAACTTCAGCCAGGTCACACCCACGACGTAGATGGTGAGATTGCCGACGACCATGAGACCGGCGGTGCTCCAGACGGAGCGTGTGGCGCCGTTCTGGGCGATGCGGCCGACTAGGCCCGCCGCGACGATGAAGCCCACGATGTAGCCGAACGACGGCATGGCGAACCCGGAGCTGCCCTCGGCGAACCACGGCACGCCAGCGATGCCGGCTGCGGCGTACAAGGTCATGGCGAGGACCCCGCGTAGCGAGCCCAGAGCCGCGCCGGCGAGGAGTACCGCGAAGGTCTGCAGGGTGAGGGGGACCGGCGTGAAGGGAAGGGGGATCGCGATCTGGGCGGCGAGACCCACGAACGCCGCCGCACCCACGACCAAGGTGGCCTGGCGGGCGAGGTGGCCGGCGGCGGTCGTCGCGCGAGTGCTCCAAACATCGGCGATGACGGCGGGCTGGCTGATGGCCATGGGTTTCCTCCTCGGCGAGCCCGCTCTTCGGGCGTGTCGGGAGCCTACCCAATACCGGCATCCCCGGGGCGGAAGGTCTAGGGTGGGAACACCACAGACCGCTGGTGAGGACGCAGGGGAAGGCGACCCTCACGAAGGAGGTCAGTGGAATGACTGCATTGCCGCCGTCGGCCGTACCGGCCTCGACGGGCTCTGGGCGCGCCCAGGGCTATGTCTTTGTGCACTCCGCCACCCGAGCACTCGCCCCCCATATCGAGTGGGCTCTCGCGTCGGTGCTCGACGCCCAGGTGCGGCTGGATTGGCAGCCGCAGCCTGTTGCGCCGCCAACACTGCGCTCGGAGATGCCGTGGACCGGCCGACCCGGACTGGGGTCGCGCCTGGCTAGCGCACTGCGCACGATTCCTGATCTGTACTTCGAGGTGGTCGAGGAGCCCTCGACCGGCCGCGAGGGTGAGCGGTACGCCGTCACTCCGACCCTCGGGCTCCATCGCGCGACGATCGGCGTCCATGGCGACATCCTCGTGTCGGAGGACCGTTTGCGAGCGGCCGTCGCCGGAGCCGCATCCAGTGGCGCGGATCTTGTCGATGGCATCGCCTACCTCCTCGGGACGTCGTGGGATGCCGAGCTCGAGCCGTACCGCGTCGCGACCGAGGACACTCCGGTCCGCGTCCTGCACCAGGTCATCTAGACCGTCGGCTCGGGGCCGCGTCGCGCGCCGGTGTGTGGCGGAGGACCGACCTATGCCGACAGGGCGGCGCGCATCGCGGCGATGTGTGCCGAGGTGGACCCGCAGCAGGCGCCGATGATGTCGAACCCGAGTTCGCGCATCTCGACGGCGTACTTGGCCATTTCCTCCGGAGTGCCATCAAAGACGAAACTGTCGCCCTCAAGTCGCGGCAGGCCGGCATTGGACTGAACCATGAGGCGAACGCCGTCGGGGCGCGCCTCGACGAGTTGTTCGGCGATGATCCGCATCTCATCCAGACCGCGGCCGCAGTTGGCGCCGATCACATCAACCCCGAGGTCACTCAGCGTGGTCACGGCAAGCGCGGGGGACACCCCCATCATCGTCCGGAGGTTGGTGTCAAAGCTTAATGTCGCGAGCACGGGGAGACCCGGGGCTTCGGCCCGCGCCGCCAACACCGCAGCCTCGATCTCTGACAGATCACTCATCGTCTCGATCAAGATCGCATCGACACCGCCGGCCACGAGTCCGCGAATTTGCTCGGCGAACAATTCCTGGGCGGCGTCGGGGGTCAGGTCCCCCATCGGCTCCATCAACTCGCCGGACGGACCGATATCGCCCAGGACGTAGACGCCGTCGCGGGTATCGACGACGGCGCGGGCCAATTCGGCTGCGGCGCGATTGATCTCCTCGACGCGATCCTCCAGCCCGTGCATCTGCAGCCGAGCCCGCGTGCCGCCGAACGTGTTGGTGGTCAGGAGTCGCGCGCCCGCATCGGCGTACTCGTTGAAGATGGTGGTGATGACGTCAGCGTGCTCGATATTCCACAATTCGGGCGCGTCCCCCGCGTCGTTGCCGCGGTCTTGAAGTGTTGTCCCCATGGCACCGTCGCCAAGCAGGGGAGCGTCGGATAGGGCGTCAAGCAGCGTTGTCATGGAGGAATCCCACCACAGGCGTTCGCCGGAGCGAAACGGTGGGGAGGGACTACAGCGGGATATTGCCGTGGATGCCGCGGACACCGGGGGTGTCGAGGAGCACCTGCGCGACCGTGCTGCGGGTGTGGTCAGGTTCGACCACCTCGTCGACGACGCCCATCTCGATAGCGCGGCCAATCCCGCCAGAGATGACTTCGTGCTCGGCAGCCAACTCCAACTCGAGTTGGGCGCGCGACTCTTGGTCGGGCGCCTCCGCGAGACGTCGGCGATGCAGGACACGGATCGCCGCGACCGAACCCATGACGGCAACCTCAGCTCCGGGCCAGGCATAGACGCGCGTGGCGCCGAGCGAGGCAGAGTTCATCGCGACGAACGCCCCGCCGTAGGCCTTGCGCGTGACGACTGTCACGCGAGGAGTCACGCATTCGGCAAACGCGTGCAGCAGTTTGGCGCCGCGGCGGACGACCCCCTCCCACTCCTGGCCGACGCCGGGCAGGTAGCCGGGCACATCGACGAGCACGACCAGCGGGACCGCGAACGCGTCACACATTCGCACGAAGCGCGCAGCCTTTTCTGCACTGGAGGAGTCCAGGCAGCCACCGAGTCGCAGCGGGTTGTTGGCCACGACACCCACCGTGCGTCCACCGAGTCGACCGAGCGTGGTCACGATGTTGGGCGCCCACTTCTCGTGAAGTTCGAACGCCGTGCCCTCGTCGAGGAAGGCTTCCACGAGCGGATGTACGTCGTAGGCACGCTTGGAGGATTCCGGCAGAAGATCGGCAAGATTGCAATCCTGGACCGCATCGATGTCGAGGGAGCCTTGACGGCCGAGCAGAAGGGCGAGACGCCGGCCCTCCTCGAGTGCCTCGGCCTCGCTGTCGGTGACTCGGTGGACAACACCGCTTCGGCGACCGTGCGGGTCGGCGCCGCCGAGGCGCTCCATGTCGACCTGCTCACCGGTCACCGAGCGGATGACCTCGGGGCCGGTGACGAAGATGCGTCCCTCCGGGCCGAGCACGACGATGTCCGTGAGCGCGGGCCCATAGGCGGCACCGCCTGCGGCTGGTCCGAGGACGACCGAGATCTGTGGCACCTTGCCCGAGATGCGCGTCATCGCGGCGAACACGCGTCCGACCGCGTCAAGGCTTGCAACACCTTCGCGCAAGCGCGCACCACCGGAGTGCCAAATGCCGACGACCGGGCTCGAGTCGGCAAACGCCCGGTCGTACGCCGTCACGATCGCGCGGCACCCCAGATTGCCCATCGCGCCACCCTGGACCGTGGGGTCCGTGGCGAAGGCAACGACCTCGGTGCCGTAGACCGAACCAACGCCGACGAGAACACCGCGATCGTCCTCGGGAGTGATCGGGGTGAAGGTGCCTTGGTCGAAAAAGGCCTCGAGTCGTACGCGCGGCGAACGGGGATCGACGTCGCTCACTCAGCGCTCCGAAACGCCAGGGCGACGTCGTGGCCGCCGAAGCCGAAGGAGTTGTTGAGCGCGACGATCTCGCCGGCCGGCAACTCACTCGGCGTATCGCGGGCAACGTTGAGTTGGACTTCGGGATCCTGATCGACGAGGTTAGCCGTGGGCGGCACTCGGCGATCGCGTAGTGCCAAGACGGTGAACACGCTCTCCACAGCACCTGCAGCACCGAGCATGTGTCCAGTCATCGACTTCGTGCCCGTCACTATTGCGGCAGTGTCGCCGAGCGCCCCGCGAATCGCCACGGCCTCGGCGATGTCGCCCTGGGGAGTGGATGTGGCGTGCGCGTTGACGTGCACGACATCCGCGGCAGACGCTTCCGCCTGCTCAAGTGCCGCACGGATAGCGCGAGCGGCACCTCGACCCTCGGGATCGGGCTGGGCGATGTGGTGCGCGTCGGCGGTGAGACCAGCGCCAGCGAGGTAGGCGTAGATGCGGGCGCCGCGCGCCTTGGCGTGCTCCTCGCTCTCCAGCACCAGCACACCGGCACCCTCGCCCATGACGAAGCCGTCGCGCGCGAGGTCGTAGGGGCGTGAAGCCGCACTCGGGTCGTCATTGCGGGTCGAGAGTGCCCGCATGGCGGCGAAGCCGGCGATGGTGAGCGGATGGATTGGCGCTTCGGTGCCTCCGGAGATCACGACATCGGCGCGACCGTCGGTGATCATGCGCGCGGCCACGGCCATGGCCTCGGCGCCCGATGCGCACGCGCTCACCGGCGCGTGGACCCCCGCGGCCGCGTGATGGGCGAGGCCTACGACGGCGGCCGGGCCGTTGGGCATGAGCATCGGCACCGTATGCGGCGAGATGCGCGAGGGTCCGCGCTCTTTGAGGACGTCGTAGGCATCGAGCAGCGTGATGACGCCACCGATACCCGTGCCAATCACGGTGCCCATGCGCAGGGGATCCACCTCGGGCGAGCCAGCATCGGCCCACGCCTCGCGAGAGGCGACGAGGACCGACTGCTGGGACCGGTCGAGGCGGCGTGCCTCGACGCGGTCCAGCGGTGGCTCCTCGGCCAACGTGCCGGCGAACCGCACCGGGAGATCCGCCGCCCACTCCTCGGTGATCGTGCGGATTCCGGAGCGTCCTTCGAGGAGGGCGGCCCAGCTGCTGGCGACGTCACCACCGACGGGTGTCGTGGCCCCGAGGCCCGTGATTGCGATACGCACGATCAGGCGGTCGCCGTCTGGATGTAGGCCACGGCGTCACCGACCGTGCGCAGGTTCTTGACCTCGCTGTCGGGGATCTTGACGCCCCACTTGTCCTCGGCAGCCATGACGACCTCGACCATCGACAGCGAGTCGATGTCCAGATCGTCGATGAAGGCCTTGTCGGGCTGAACGTCTTCCACGGGGACGCCCGCGACCTCGTTCACGATGACGGCGAGGCCGTCGAGAATCTCCTGGCTCATGGCATTTCCTTTCGGGTGTGTAGTGATGAGCAGACTAGGGCAGGACGACGACCTGGGCGGCATAGGCAAGACCCGCGCCGAAGCCGATGGTGAGGGCGAGCCCACCGTGGGGAACCTCTCCCGAACTCAGCATCCGATCCATCGCGATCGGGATCGAGGCGGCCGAGGTGTTGCCGGTGGTCTCGATGTCTCGTGCGACAGGAACGTGTGCCGGAAGACTCAGCGAACGGACCATCGCATCGGTGATGCGCATGTTCGCCTGATGCGGGATGAAGGCGGCAAGGTCGTCGGCGCTGATGTCGGCCTTGGCGAGGGCCTCCTTGGCCACCACCGTCATCTTCGACACGGCCCAGCGGAAGACCTGCTGGCCCTTCATGGCGAGGGTGGGGAAGCGGGGCCCGCCATTGTCGCGATAGTCGGTGAGGGACTGCGTCATGGTGATCGCATCGAGTTGCTCGCCATCGGCCCCCCACACGACGGGCCCGATGGCGGGTGTGTCCGACGGTCCGATGACCACCGCACCGGCACCATCAGCGAAGATGAAGGCCGTGGAACGATCGGTCGGGTCCACCCAGTCCGTGAGCTTCTCGACACCGACGACGAGGACGTACTCCGCACTTCCGCCGCGCACCATGTCCTGGGCCATGGCGACGCCGTAGCAAAAGCCAGCGCAGGCCGAACTGATGTCCGTCGCTGCGGCATCGATGGCGCCAACGCGGTAGGCAAGTTCGGCAGCTGCCGACGGAGTCGGGTAGGGATGCGTCACTGTGGCGACGAGGACAAAGCCGATCTGATCCGCGCGGATACCGGAGGCGGCGATGGCCTTCTCGGCGGCGGCCTGCGCGATGTCAACGACCGTCTCGTCCGGTGCGGCATAGCGGCGTTCGACGATGCCGGAGCGCTCGCGAATCCACTCGTCGGTGGAGTCGATGAGTTCGCACACCTCGGCGTTGGTCACGACGCGCTCGGGTCGGTAGCTGCCGACGGACATGATCCGGGCGTGCGGTGCACCGGCGGGCGAAGAAATCGTTGCGGTCACAGGGCGTCCTCCTCATAGGACGGGTGAAGACGGACGAGTGGTTGACCGGGGGAGACCGGGTCAGCATCCTCGACAAGCCACTCGACCACGGTTCCGCCATGCGGTGCGGTGACGTCGACGGAGTCACGGAGGTTGGCGACGGTGCCGACGGTTGCACCCGGCTCGAGCGCGCCACCGGTGGCGGTCACTCCACCGTGTGGTGCGTGGAAGGTGCCCTTCATCGGCGAGACGACAAGGCGCCACGACGGAGAGGTGTCGAGCGGACTGGGCACACCGTGCTCGGCAACGAGATCCCAGGCGGCCTGCAGGTCGTCGGGGGTGTTGAGCGCAAGGGTTTGCACGCCGGGGAGCGCGCGCTTGGCCAATCCGGTGAGCGTGCCCGCGGGTGGGATCTCGATCAGTGCCGTCACTCCGAGGTCAGCCATTGAGGCCATGCACAGATCCCAGCGGACTGGGCGGGAGACCTGGAGGACGAGCCGTCGCAGGACATCGCGGCCGTCGTGCACGACTCGGCCGTCGGCGTTGGATAGCAGCTGAATGCGTGGATCGTGTGTCGAGATCGCGCGCGCGTAGTTGCCCAGGGCTTCCACCGCGGAGGCCATGTATTCGGTGTGGAAGGCGCCCGCGACCTGGAGGGGTCGCACCCGCGCGCCCTCGGGAGCGAAGTCGGCCAACGCATCGAGCGCACCGGCAACGACGATCTGGCCGGCCCCGTTGATGTTGGCCGCCGTCAGCCCCGCGGCCTCAGCCGCCGCCACGACCACGTCCGGGTCGCCACCGAGGACAGCGCTCATGCCGGTGGGGACCGCCGCGGCAGCTCGTGCCATCGCTCGCCCACGCTCGCGGACGAACACCATGGCCTGTTCGGCGGAGATCACACCCGCGGCCGAAGCCGCCGTGATCTCACCGACGCTGTGCCCCGCACCAACGGCAACCTTGCTGAAGGCCTCATTGGGATGCGGGAAGAGCGACAGGAGCGTGACGAGTCCGGCGCCCACGAGGAGCGGCTGAGCGATCGCCGTATCGCGAATGGTTTCGGCGTCCGAGCGTGTGCCGTGCTCGATGAGGTCGATCCCACTAACGGCGGAAAGCCACTCGAGGCGGGCCGCAACTTCGGGTACGTCGAGCCACGGGGTGAGGAAGCCGGGGGACTGGGCACCTTGTCCAGGTGCGACGACGACGAGCACGACGGCAACCCTTCTCTATCGACGGTCAGTGGCGCCCTGTCGTAGGCGCCAATGTCGTCGTCGCAATATTGTAGAAAACCTACAACCGATGCAGGCTCAGGGCGAGGCGAATACCCAGGCGATCTCGTGAATCGAGGGGAGACCGACCAGTCAGCGCCTCGATGCGGCGAATCCGATGCCGCACGGTGTTGGGATGGACGAAGAGGGCGCGTGCGGTGCCCTCGATCGTCCCCTCCTCCTCGAGGAGCACTTCCAGGGTGCGGATCTGATCGTCATCGAGGGGCCCGATGATCTCGTCGAGCAACTGCGTCCGGGCTGCCTCTTCGCCGACCAGCGTGCGCTCGGGGAGCAGGTCATCGGCGTGACAGGGACGCGGCGCCGTGGGCCAGGCAGGCGCGACGGCGAATGCCGCCAATGCGGCCGAGCAGGAACGGGCCACGTCGTCGATGTTGGCGATGGGAGGTCCGATCATGAGCGGACCGGAACCGAAGTGCGGGGTGAGCAGACGCGCGGTGCGCTCTCCGTCGACGGTTCCGCTGGCGAGGACCACCAGCGCTGAGCCGTGGAGAGCCGTCAGCAAGGTGAGGTCGTGATGTTCGGCAGCACGGCGCATGACCTGGAGGGCCGCCGCCGTGTCGCCGGCCGGTGGTGGCCCCACGAGGGACACGGCCTGCGGATGCCATGACAATGCGGCGGCCTGACTGACGATGTCGGCCTCGGTTTCGCCGCGTAGCAGGGACTCCATGATCTGGGCCTCGAGCCGGGCATCCCAGGCACCGCGTGCCTCGGCCGCGCGCGCATAAATCTCCGCGGCGGCGAAGGCGATCTCACGCGAGTAGGTGAGCACGGCATCGCGGACGTCCGCGGCTGAATCAGGTCCGGCGAGTTGTGGGAGCAACTCTTCCAGCAGATCGACGGTGCAGCGCACCATCTCGACCGTCTGCTCCAGTGAGATCGCTCCGGCGAGTTCGCGCGGCGCCGTGGCGAAGACATCGACGGCGCTCGCCGTCGCGGTCTTCGGATCGCGGTACCAGGCGATGACAGCGGCCACACCCGCCTGCGCGATGAGACCCACCCAGGAGCGCTGTTCGGCGGGTAGATCGCGGAACCAGGCGAGGCGTTCGTCCATTCGGGCCGTGGCCGCGGTGGCCAGTTGGCCCGACGCTCGTTCGAGTTCCCGTGCCGTCGCGGCGCGCCGCTCGGACACTGCTAACCAAGGCCCGTGGAGCTCAAGCCCGTCATCTCGCCGATCACCCGACCGATGATGAAGGTCACTCCTGCAGCCAGCGCACCCACCGCGAATTGTCGGATGGCACCTCGGAGGATGCCGCGACCGGAGAAGCGGCCGACGAGTCCGCCCACGATGAGCATCGCGAGAACGGAAAGGACGATCGCCGTGACCAGGGCAACGGTGCCGGTGAGGAAGAGGTAGGGCAGCACGACCACGAAGGCGCCGATCGCGAACGCGAGGAAGCTCGAGACCGCCACCTTGTAGGGGTTGCCGAGTTCGTCAGGATTGAGTCCCAACTCCTCGCGAGCGAGCGTGTCCAGGGCCTTGTCCGGGTCAGCGAAGATCTTGTCGACCGCGGCCTTGGCGGTCGCGCGATCCATCCCCTTCGCGCGGTAGATGAGTTCGAGTTCGCGACGCTCCTCCTCGGGCTTGTCGCGGAGCTCGGCGGCCTCCATCTCGAGTTCGCGCGTGAACAGGTCACGCTGGCTGGCGACGCTCACGTATTCGCCAGCGGCCATGGAGAAGGCACCGGCGAGCAAGCCGGCGATTCCGGCAAACAGGACCACGCCACGGTCCGTCCCCGTCCCGGCAAAGCCCATGACGAGTGCGGTGTTGGAGACCAAGCCATCGCTGATCCCGAAGATGGCGGCACGGACGGATCCGGAGGCGTCAACCCGATGCCACTTCTCCCCGAAATCGGCTGTGCCGTCGGGGGTGATGACGCTCGTCGGGTCCGAACCGGGTGAGTCGGATCGTCCGCCCGAGCCCGCCTGCAGCGGTGCCCCGCGAAGCCGGCGGAACGTCTCCGCGTGTTCGCGTTCGTCTGCCGACATAGAGTCCGGAGCGTCGGGTTCGTCGTCGTACATCCCTGCGTTGTCGCCCTCGGCCTGCTCGAGATCGGCGAGTACACCGTCCATCCCTGCCGCTCGCGCCCGGGCCACCATCGCGGCATCGTCAGGGTCAAGCGCCTGCGGTGGTTGGGGGATCGGCACTCCGGCAGCGGTGAGCTTGTCGACCCAGTGCGCGGCGTGCTCGTCCTCGATGTCTGCGAGTTCAAGGAGCGCCGCCCTGCGCTCGCCGTCGCTGACGTCAGCGAGCGCGCGGTAGAGAAGTGAGGCCTTGCGTTCGGCCTCGAGATAGCGCAGGAAGCGGCGTGGGTCTCGACTACTCATCCCCCACCCTCCGTGTTGCCCGCGTCGGCCTTGGCCGGGTCCAGCAGGTCGTACTTGTCGATCGCGTCGGCCAGAGTCTGTCGCGTGACGACTCCGGACTCGGTCAGTCCGGTGAGCGTGCGCACCACGATGGACTGAGCATCGACGAGGAAGTATCGCCGCAGGGCGCCACGCGTGTCGGACATCCCCCAGCCGTCGGTGCCCAGTGTCAGATAGTCGCCGGGGACCCAGGTGCGAATCTGATCCTGGACCGCGCGCATGAAGTCCGAGACACCCACGACGGTCGGGCCGCGACCGGTCAAGCGCTCGGTGACGAACGGCTGCCGCTGCGGCTCCATGGGGTGCAGGAAGTTCCAGCGATCAACCTCGAGGGCCTCGCGGCGCAACTCGTTCCAGGATGTCACTGACCACACGTCCACATCGACATTCCAGTCATCTCGGAGGAGACGCTGGGCGTCGAGGGCCCAGTTGACGGCGACACCGGAGGCGAGGATCTGTGGCTTCTCGCCGTCCGTGGATCCGGGCGACACGAGATGCATTCCGCGCACGATGCCGTCCACGTCGACGTTGTCCGGTTCGGCGGGTTGTGGATAGGGCTCGTTGTAGACCGTCAGGTAGTAGAAGACGTCCTCGGGGTCCTCGCCGTACATTCGGCGCAGACCGTCGGCCACGATGTGGCCGATCTCGTAGCCGTAGGCCGGGTCGTAAGCGACAACCGCCGGATTCGTCGAGGCCAGCAGGAGCGAATGACCGTCCTCGTGCTGAAGGCCTTCGCCGTTCAGGGTCGTCCGGCCGGCCGTTGCGCCGAGGACGAACCCGCGCACCATCTGATCCATCGCTTGCCAAAAGGCATCGCCGGTGCGCTGGAACCCGAACATCGAATAGAAGATGTAGATCGGAATCATCGGCTCGCCGTGCGTTGAGTACGACGAGCCAGCGGCGATGAATGAGGCAACCGATCCGGCCTCGTTGATGCCCTCATGCAGGATCTGGCCGTCCTTGGCCTCCTGGTAGTTGAGGATCAACTCGCGATCGACAGAGATGTACTGCTGCCCGCCGGGGTTGTAGATCTTGGCCGTGGGGAAGAGTGAATCCATCCCGAAGGTGCGAGCCTCGTCCGGGATGATCGGCACGAAGCGCGCGCCGATGCCCTTGTCACGCATGAGGTCCTTGAGCAGTCGAACGAAGGCCATCGTCGTGGCCACCGGTTGCTTGCCGGACCCACGCCGCAGGACCTCATAGGACTCGGCGGGAGGCATCGGCAGGGCTGCCGCTCGGGTTCGACGTTCGGGGACGGATCCGCCGAGCCGACGACGACGGTCGATCATGTAGCGGTAGGCCTCCGAGTCCGGGCCCGGGTGGTAGTACGGCGGCAGGTAGCCGTCGCCGAGTTGCTCGTCACTGATGGGCAGATGCAGCCGGTCGCGGAATTCCTTGAGGTCATCAAGCGTGAGCTTCTTCATCTGATGGGTTGCGTTGCGACCTTCGAAGTGGCGTCCGAGGGTGTGGCCCTTGATGGTCTTGGCCAAGATGACGGTCGGCTGACCGGTCGTCTCCACCGCAGCCTTATAGGCGGCGTACAGCTTGCGGTAGTCGTGGCCGCCGCGCTGCAGGCTCCAGATTTCGTCATCGCTCCAGCCCTCGACGAGCTTGGCCGTGCGTGGATCCCGCCCGAAGGAGTGCTCACGGATGAAGCCGCCGTCTTCGGCCTTGTACGTCTGGAAATCACCGTCGGGGGTGGTGTTCATGAGGTTGACCAGAGCGCCGTCACGGTCGTTGGCCAAGAGCTCATCCCACTTGCGACCCCAGACGACCTTGATGACGTTCCAGCCGGCGCCGCGGAATAGTGACTCGAGTTCTTGGATCACCTTGCCATTGCCGCGCACCGGTCCGTCGAGGCGCTGCAGGTTGGCGTTGACGACGAAGACGAGATTGTCGAGTTCCTCGCGAGCGGCCAAACCGATGGCGCCCACGGACTCGACCTCGTCCATCTCACCGTCGCCAAGGAACGCCCACACCCGCTGCTGGGACGTGTCTTTGATGCCGCGGTTGTGCAGGTACTTGTTGAAGCGGGCCTGATAGATGGCCGATAGTGGCCCGAGGCCCATCGACACGGTGGGGAACTGCCAGAACCAGGGCATCAGCCGTGGATGCGGATAGGACGGGATCCCGCCGCCCGGGTGCGAGAGTTCCTGTCGGAATCCGTCGAGCTGTCCCTCGCTCAGCCGGCCTTCGAGGAAGGCGCGCGCGTAGATGCCGGGGGAGGCGTGGCCCTGGAAATACACCTGATCACCGCCTCCCGGTGCGTCAGGACCGCGGAAGAAGTGGTTGAAGCCCACCTCGTACAGGGAGGCAGAGGAGGCGTAGGTGGAGATGTGGCCGCCGACGCCGATGCCCGGCCGCTGGGCTCGGTGCACCATGATCGCGGCGTTCCAGCGGATGTAGCTGCGAATCTCCCGCTCGAGGGCCTCGTCGCCGGGGAACCACGGCTCCATCTCGGGGGAGATGGTGTTGATGTAGTCGGTGGAGCGCAGGCTCGGAATACCGACGTTCCGCTCAGCGGCTCGGCGGAGCAGCGACAGCATCAGGTAGCGCGCGCGATAGGGCCCGGCCGCATCGACGATCTGATCGAGGGAGGCGGTCCATTCGGCGGTTTCTTCGGGATCCACATCGACGTACTGGGTCGGAAGACCGCCGGCGAGCAGCGGTTGCTGGCGGAACGGGTCGAGTGAGGATGCCATCGATTCCCTTTCGTCGGCGAAGGTGGTCACGGGATCGCCGTGGCACCGGTGCTGGCGACCATCCTCCCGTATTCGGCCCAGTCCGGGGCGAGCACCCCGGATCAGTGGTAGGAGCAAGGTGGGGCAATCCGGCCGGATTGGTTGCGCGGAGGGCGTCGGTCCGGTGGACTACGCGTGTGAGCCCAGAGGTGGCGGTGGCCCCATGAGTGGTGGCGGACAACTGAGCGTGCTCGGTGTCGAGCCGGACGCGGTCGTGTGGGAGATCGGTGCGGATACCGATTGTGATGATGAGTTAAGGACGGCGCTGGCGGAGGCTGAGGGCGTTCAGATCGTCGACGACGAGTACGACGACGTCATTGATGTGGTCCTGCTGTGGTGGCGCGACGATGACGGTGATCTCGTCGATGCCCTCGTTGATGCGATCGGCCCCCTAGCCGATCACGGTGTCGTGTGGCTCCTCACGCCGAAGCCGGGTCGCGACGGGCACATCGAGGCCGAGGACATCGCCGATGCGGCCCCCACGGCGGGCCTGCAGCAGACGTCCACGGTGAGCGCCGGCCGCGAGTGGCAAGGGACCCGCCTCGTGGCCCCACGCGCGGGGCGACGCTAGTCCGCTAGCCGCGCCAACGTCTCCACGCCCGGCCGATGCCCTGGGCCGCCGACGCGGCAACCTGACCTGCTCTACGTGCAACGTCGACGGAGGTGGAGTAGGCGGCCAGCGCCGTGCCAAGCCCGTCCGTCCCCGGCAACCCCGGTGCCGTAGCCAGCATGCGGGCCACACGCAGCAGGCCGCCCAGGTCGTCGGCTTGGATCCGGCCGTCCGCGTAGGCACTGAACGCCGAGGCGCGACCCGAGGCGATGTCGAGGACATCGGCGGTGGGTGCGGTGAGGCTCGGAATACTGGGGGGGAGGTCCTCAAGGATCTCGGTGCGCCATGCCGCGCCAGCCGAGCACGTGGCGACGGTGATGGTCGGCGTACGGACCGCGAGGGCGATCGGGTCGCCCGGAGTTCCCGCGTGCTGCTGCGCGGCCACGGCCCCGACCGCGTCGATGAGAGCGATGAGCCCCGCGTCGAGCAGGGTCGGGGTTGCCTGCACTCCGCAGGGTCCGAGATCGAGTCCGGCAACCGCGCATTGGTACGCCGACGCCGCGACCAGGGTGCCGAGTGGAACGACGCCGAGGGCTCCGCCGACCGGGAGGAGGGATTCTGTGTGCAGGTCGGCCGAGTCGGCCCACTCGGCGATGTCCTCGCGCGCTCGGCGAAGCGCATCGATGATGCCCGGGTCGTACTCGTGGGCCTCGATGACGCGCGCCTCGATATCCCGCAAGGGCTCAGCGGTGGTGATGCCAGCCAGCGCGTCGGCTCGGATGGCGGGCAGCGGCCGCCCCTCCGGCCAGGAACCGAGGACGACGAGGATGCGTCCGGCCGATCGACCGGACTTGCGGGAGGGGTCGCGAAGGTCGAAGCTGCCCAGGCTGCCGATCAGGTCGTCCCAGGCGTCCAGCGTGGCCTGCAGGGTGCCTTCGAGGTCGGCGCTGATGCGGCCACGGTCACCCGCCACGGGAGCGATTTCGGCAGGTGGCATGGCGCCATCCTGCCCGGAGTCGCTCGGCTTCCGCATCTTTGTCACGCCGCGGACGGGGATAAGCACCCGCGCCGGTTGGCTTGAAGATGCGGGACCGTGAGATCGGGTGTGGACTAGAAGCCAGTGACCGGCGGGGGCCCGAGACCCCGCCGGTCACTCCTCGTCTCCAGCGGAACCTTGTGGTTCGCGGATTGGTGGGCCCGGCCGGCCTCGAACCGACGACCCCTTCCTTGTAAGGGAAGTGCTCTACCAACTGAGCTACAGGCCCCGACCACCCGTGTTCTGACTGGGCGGCACCGGATAAGGGTGCCAGACGCTAGCCTCGGCAGGTGCCTAGCCTCCGGGAAGTCGTCGCCGCCCTCGAGCGGCGCTACCCGCTGCAGACGGCCGAGGACTGGGACGCGGTCGGTTTGGTCAGCGGCGTACCGGACCAGACGGTGGATCGGGTGCTGTGGGCCATGGACCCTGTCGAGGCGGTGGCTGACGAGGCCATCGCGGCAGGCGCCGATCTCATTGTCACCCACCACCCGCTCTTCCTCACGGGCGTGCACAGCGTGGCGGCCACGACGCCCAAGGGCCGACTGATCCATCGCCTCATCTCCTCGGGCATTGCGCTCTATGCCGCGCATACGAACGCCGATGTCGCGACCCCCGGCGTAAGCGACGCCCTGGCGAGCGCGCTGGGTGTCACCCCGACTGAGCCATTGACCGAGACGGGCCTTGGACGCATCGGGACGCTCGCTGCACCGATGACCCTGGCGCAGTTCGCGCAGATCGTGGCCGCCGAGACACCGTGGACTGCCCACGGAGTGCGTGTGGCCGGGGATCCGGAGCGGATCGTGCAGCGCGTTGCGGTGTGCGGGGGATCAGGGGACTCGCTCCTAGGGCGCGCGGATGAACTCGATGCCGATGTTTATGTCACAGCCGACCTGAAGCATCACCGCACACTGGACCATCGAGAGGACGGCCGTTGCGCCGTCATCGACATCGCGCACTGGGCCAGTGAGTGGCCATGGCTGCCTCAGGCCGCAGCCCTCCTGATCGACGACCTCGCCGCGCAGGACGCTACGGTGACCTGCACCGTGTCGAGCAGGCCCACAGACCCTTGGGCATTCACCGTGAGGAGCCCGGAGTGAAGGCTGATCCGCACGTTCAACTCGTCCTGCTCGACGTACAGGCTCATGACCTTGAACTTGATCGGGTGCGGCACCGTCGCACCACGTTGCCCGAGGCGGCACGCGTCACGGAACTCGAGACGGCACTGCGCAAGCTGGCCGATCGCATCACCGCCGCCGCTGTGGAGGTGAGTGATCTCGAACTCGAGCAGCGCAAGGCCGATGCCGACGTGGACCTCGTACGCCAGCGCGCCGCCAAGGATCAGCAACTCCTTGACTCGGGCACGCTGAACGACGCCAAGCAACTCACAAACCTGCAGCATGAACTGGAGTCGCTTGGCCGCCGGCAGACCGAACTCGAGGACATCGAACTCGAGATCATGGAGCGGCTTGAAGACGCGAGCCGCAATCGGGATGCCCTGCTTGCCGAACAAGCACAGGCCGAAGCTGATCTCGCAGCAGCGGTGCAGGCCCGCGACGCGGCAATGTCGATGCTCGCCGAGGAAGAGGCAACCGCAACTGCGGATCGTGCCGCGGCGGCCGCCGGCGTTAGTGCCGATCTCTTGGCCCTCTACGACAAACTTCGTGCGGACAACGGGGGCATCGGCGCCGCACAACTTCACCGGGGTCGGTGCGAGGGATGCCGCATCGAGTTGACCCCGGTCGATATCGGTCGTATCCGAGACGCGGCGCAGGAGGAGGTGCTCCGCTGCGAGGAGTGCCGACGGATTCTCATTCGGACAGCCGAGTCCGGGCTGTGACCCGTCGACTCATCGTCGAGGCGGACGGTGGATCCCGGGGCAACCCGGGACCGGCGGCGTTCGGAGCCGTCGTCCGCGATGCCGAGACCGGTCAGGTGCTCGTGGAAGTGGCTCAGACCATCGGTGTGGCGACCAACAACGTGGCCGAATATCGGGGACTGATCGCGGGGCTCGAGCAAGCCCTCCACCTTGACTCCGAGGCGGAGATCGAGGCGCGCCTGGATTCGAAACTTGTCGTCGAGCAGATGTCGGGCCGCTGGTCGATCAAGAACGCCGCTCTGCGGGAGTTGGCCCTGCAGGCCCGTGATCTGCGGGCCAAGGCGACCTACACATGGGTGCCGCGCGCTGCTAACAAACTGGCTGACGCACTTGTCAACGAGGCACTCGATACCCAGGTGGGTGATGACGAGATACGCGTCCTCCGGACACCCACCGAGGGCTTGCCCGTTGCTGACGACGTCATCGGTGAGGCGCTTGAGGAACGGGCGATCGAGGAGCGCGAAGGTGCCGCACCTCCCAAGATGGTCGGCTGGGCCACCGATTTGGGCACCCCGACCATCACGCTGCTCGGCCGACATGGCGCCACCGAACTTAGTCTCGAAAAGCGCTTCTCCGGTCGCGGCGGGTACGACGCCCCGCTTGCTCCCGTGGGCGTCGAGCAGGCGGAGGCGCTCGCGCGCGAGATCGCCGATCGCGGAGGCGTCGATGCGATCGTGTGCTCGCCCTTGCTCCGCACTCGACAGACCGCACAGATCCTCGCTGATCGGGTCGGTGTCCCGGTCGAGGTGGAGGAAGGGATCGCCGAGTGCTGTTTCGGCGAGTGGGATGGCTTCACCTTCGCTGAGGTTCACGACCGCTGGCCGCGCGAACTCAACGAGTGGCTCGGGTCGACCGATGTCGCTCCACCCGGCGGCGAGTCATTCGCCGAGTGCCTTGATCGCGTGGATGCCGCCCGGCGCCGCGTTCTCGCGCAGCATCCGGGCCGACGCGTCGCGCTCATCTCGCATGTGACGCCGATCAAGATCATGACCGGACTCAGCGTGGATGCACCCTTGTCATCGAGCCTGTATCGCATGGAACTCGCGCCCTGCTCGCTCACGACCATCGCCTGGTTCCCTGACGGCAACCGGTCCCTCTTCGGCTTCGCCGAGTCCGCGCACCTCCGCGGCGTCGGCAGCGGCTTCGGCGTCTAGATCTCCGTGACGATCACGTCGATCGTCCACGGCAGCCCGTCCTTCGTCGGCGGAGCCAGTTCAACCCGGTAGCCCGCAGACCCGAGCGCACCCGCGAGATCAGGGATGGATCGGGGGCGTGGCTCGGTCAGCAGGGATCGCACGAGCCGACCCTTCGTGGCCTTGTTGTGGTGGCTGACGACGCTGCGCTTGCCGGCCTTCTCGTGCAGGACGCGCGCGACGGCGGTCCGGTCGGCAAGTGTCGCGGGAATCGGCCCTAGCCCGACGTACGACGATGAGCGAAGGTCGAGGATCACTCCACGCTTGGCCGTCGTAGCGAGTTCGTGTTGGACGGGTTCGCGCCAGTTCGCGGCGAGTCGTCCGACCCGTGGCAGGGTCGTGTCCGCGGAGAGTCGGTAGGCCGGGATGTGATCTGTGACGCGGAGCAGACCGAAAAGCGCCGAGGCGATGGCGATGTCCGAGGCGGCCCGGCGCCGTGCGGCGGCGCTGAGGGTGGGGAAGTCGAGGGCGTCGTAGAGCACGCCGGTATACACCGCGGACGCCGGCGCTGTAGGGATATTCCACAGGTCAGCATCGCGTTGGAGCTCGTCAATCTGCTTTGCGGAGATGCCCAGGGCTGCCCGCGCCTTGGCGGCGGGTCCGCCGGCGAGACGTACCAGGGCGTCGGCGATCACCTGACGCGTCGGGGTCAGGTCCGCGAAGGAGAGCGCGTCCAGGGCGAGCGATCGGCCACGTGCGGCGGGTGTCTTGCCCTCGCTCGGCGGCAGGAGGATGAGCACGACACGGGACCCTAGCGGCAGCGGCGGTACGCTGTGGTGGCGGCGGACGAGCCGACCGGGCGATCGCGGCAACCTCCGGTTGCCGAGGAAAGTCCGGACTCCACAGGGCAAGGTGGTGGGCAACACCCACCCGGGGCAACCCGCGGGACAGTGCCACAGAAAACAGACCGCCGGCCTTCGGGCCGGTAAGGGTGAAACGGTGGTGTAAGAGACCACCAGCACCGCAGGTGACTGCGGTGGCTCGGCAAACCCCACCCGGAGCAAGACCAAGTGGGCCTTCGGGCCCGTAGCAGGGAGCGGCCCGCTCGGTCCGCAAGGACTGATCCTGCTGGTAGGTCGCATGAGGTCACCGGCAACGGTGATCCCAGATGGATGATCGCCCCTCGCTCACGCGAGGACAGAATCCGGCTTACAGGTCGACTCGTCCGCCGCCCTACCTCAGCAGATGGTTCACCTAGGGCGAGGTCTCGACGTTGGTCTTGCGCGCCATCTTGAGCAACTTGTTCAGATGCTTGTCGAAGATCTTGGTGACATCGCGAGCACCCGCGGACTTCACCGACTGGATCGGCGCACCGGTGCTCTCCGCCTGCTGCAGCGCCACCCGCTCGGGAATCGTCGGCTTGAGCAGCACGCTCGCTCCGTGAATCTCGATCAGTTCACGCTTGCGATAGCGGTGCTCGTCCGTCTTCTCCCGAAGTCGATTCAGCACGATGCCGGCGAACTCCAGATCCGGGTTAACGGTGGCCCGGATCTCATTGATCTCGTCCAGCGCGCGCTCGGCACCCTGGGCACCGAAGTACGACGGCGTCGTGACGACGACCGCCAGTTGAGACGCGGCGAGAGCCTCACGGGTGAGGGCGCCGAGGGACGGCGGGCAGTCGATGATCACCAGGTCATATCCCTCAAGACGCTTCAGAGCCCGGGCCAACTTCGGGACAAAGCGCCGGTTGCCTGTCCAGGAGTCGAAGCGAATGAGTTCCGGCGCGCTGGCCAAGACGTCGACCGTGCCCGGACCCCCGGTCCAGGAGGTCTTCGCGATGGACTCCCGAAGGGTGTCGGCCGTGGGATGGCCCAGCACGGTGGCGGCGCTGTGAGAGCGCTGCCGGGAACGAAGGATCGAGGAGGCGTTGCCCTGGGGATCGAGGTCGATCACCAGGACGCTGAGCCCCCGCTTGAGGGCCGCGCCGGCAATTCCGAGGGCGTAGGAGGTCTTGCCGACACCGCCCTTGAGGCTGAGAACGCTGATGACGGTCACGAGACCCCAGTGTGTCGGGTTGGGCGGTCGTGTGCAGCCCCGGGGCCGAAATTCGCGGTGATTTTGCCCCGATCCCTCGTGCCCTAGGGGCTCGTTCCCCAGGGCTAGGACAACGGTGAGCCGGCCTCCGGTTCGAGGTGGCGCGCTATGCGGCCGCAGAGCCGACCGAACTCGGCAAACTCGTCCGGTGTCAGGACGTCGACGAGGCGCGCTCGGACGCTGGCGACATGTCGGGGGGCCGCATCCACGAGGAATTCCCACCCCGCCGGGGTCATGGTGGCAAAGGCGCCTCGGCGGTCGTCCTCGCACCGCTCCCGTTCGACCCACCCGGCCTTTTCCAAGCGATCGATCTGGTGCGTGAGTCGACTGCGGGACGACTTGGTCGCGTCGGCGAGCTCGCTCATGCGCATCCGACGATTGGGCGCTTCGGACAGATGCACGAGGATTTCGTAGTCGGCGAGAGCCACGCCGGTCGAGTCCTGGAGGTCGCGGCTGAGTCGATCCGGCAACAGCAGCGAGACGGCTATCCACGACCGCCAGGCCCGCTGCTCGTCATCGCTGAGCCAGCGTGTCTGCTCGGACATCGGCGGTTACGCCTGGCCGTCGGTGAGCTGCCAGATGCGCACTCCGCCGCGGATCCCGGCAGAGTTGGACACCAGGGTCCCCTTGGGTCCCACATCGGCCGGTTCCAGTCGCTTGGCGTTGCCGCCGCCGACATAGAGGTGATCGAAGTACAGCATGTCGTGGAAGACCGATACCGCCCTGCGCACCAGGGGAATCCAGCGACGCGTCCCGATCTTCTTGCGTGCCGCTTCGCCGAGAGCGATGTCGATGCTTCGTGACTTGGTGAAGGGGCCGTGAGACAACTCGAAGTGGGGGAGTAGGTGCCCGTCGTAGAACAATGCCGTTCCCACGCCCGTCCCGAGCGTCATCACGAATTCGAGCCCGTGCCCCTGCACGACCGCAGCGCCTTGCATGTCCGCATCGTTGGCCACGAGCACGGGTAGATCGAAGGCATGAGCGAGGGCGTCGGCAAGGTGGAAGCCGTGCCACTGGCTCTGCAGACCCGGGTCAGGGGGTCCGCCGTACACGGCGCGGGACAGGGACGGGACCTCAAGGACTATGCCGTGCCGCACCAGTCCGGGAAACCCGACTGACACGCGCAGATGACTCCCGAGTGGTGCGGTGAGTTGCACGAGCGACTCGACGAGTCGCTCCGGCGGGCAGGGGTAGGGCGTCGGCATCTTGACGCGCTCACTGGACATGGCGCCGTCGGCGTCGACGATGGCGGCTTTGAGTCCGGTGCCGCCGACGTCGATGGAGAGCGTGTGGACGTCGTGGGGCCACGTGGTGGGCATCGTCGTCATGGTGACCTCCGGGTCAGGGCAGCGTGAGGATCTCAGCGCCGGTTTCGGTGACGAGAATCGTGTGCTCGAACTGTGCGGTGAGTTTCCGGTCCTTGGTGAGGACGGTCCAGCCGTCATCCCAAATGTCGTAGTCGATCGTGCCGAGGGTGATCATGGGTTCGATAGTGAAGGTCATCCCCGCCTCGATGTGCTGGTCGTATCGCTCGTCGTCGTAGTGCGGGATGACGAGCCCGCTGTGGAAAGCCGTACCGATGCCGTGACCGGTGAAGTCGCGAACTACGCCGTAGTCGAATCGGCGGGCGTAACTCTCGATCACACGTCCGATGACGTTGATGGGTCGACCCGGTGCGACAGCTTTGATGGCGCGCATCGTGGCTTCATGTGTGCGCTCGACGAGCAGTCGGGCGTCCTCCGTGACATCACCGACGAGGAAGGTGGCGTTGGTGTCGCCGTGGACGCCACCGATGAACGCCGTGATGTCGACGTTGCAGATGTCACCGTCGGCGAGGACCGTTGAATCGGGTATGCCGTGACAGATGACCTCGTTGATCGAGGTGCACAGCGACTTGGGAAATCCCCGGTAGCCGAGCGTCGAGGGATAGGCGCCATGGTCGAGGAGGAATTCATGTCCGATGCGATCGAGTTCATCGGTCGTGACTCCCGGGGCGACGGCCGCACCCACCGCCGCGAGGGCCTGGCCGGCGAGGCGGCCCGCCACACGCATGCGCTCGATGGTCTCCGTGTCCTTGATCTCGCTACCCACGAATCGCTGCGGGGCTGGCTGATCGACATATTCGGGCCGGGGGATGGCAGGAGGCACCGGTCGACGGGGTGACACGGTGCCCGGGACGAGCGCGGTTCGTGCGGAGGGCATGGCCAGCAGTCTAGGCGCCGCAGCGGATCGCGCGTCCCGTCGCTAGTCTTTGGCTGAAGGCGACAGCTGTCGCGGGCAGGCACGGAGGGAGACGTCGGTGGATCTCGGCCTTGATGGCAACGACCTGTGGTGGTTCAACCTCAGGACGCAACAGGTGGAACAGGGCCCTGGCGATCCCAATTCAGAGCGCATGGGTCCTTACGCGACGCGCGAGGAGGCAGAGTCTGCCCTTGAGCGCGCCCACGCTCGTAGCGAGGCGTGGGACGCCGCAGACGAGGAGTAATGCGAGCCAAGCCCACGCCGTGATGACGTGATCTCACGGAAGGGCAGGCTCCCAAGGCAACGCTAAGGGCCCGCACCGAACGGTGCGGGCCCTTAGCGTTGCGAGAACTAGCGCTTGCGGGCCGGAGCGCGCTTGGCTGCTGCCTTGCGGGCCGGAGCGCGCTTGGCTGCTGCCTTGCGGGCCGGAGCGCGCTTGGCTGCTGCCTTGCGGGCGGGAGCCTTCTTTGCGGCCTTCTTGGCTGTGCGCTTGGCGGGTGCCTTCTTGGCTGCGCGCTTCGCGGGAGCCTTCTTTGCGGCCTTCTTGGCTGTGCGCTTGGCGGGTGCCTTCTTGGCTGCGCGCTTCGCGGGAGCCTTCTTGGCGGCCTTCTTGGCTGTGCGCTTGGCGGGTGCCTTCTTGGCTGCGCGCTTCGCGGGAGCCTT
>JAURFD010000013.1 GCA_030827125.1 Candidatus Nanopelagicales bacterium | reverse complement strand
CAATGCTGGCGATCTGTCTGTCAACGTCGGCTGCGGGTTTGGCTGCTTGGCGAAGTTCCCGTGTCGCCTTGCTCCTCCCGCTTGCAGCCTTGTCGGGAGTCATAGCTCTCGGCTCGTTGGCTGCTGCACGATTCCTGGCCATTGCCCTGGCGCTAGCCGTGCCGGTGGGTTCTGCCCTCCTGACCCGCATCATGTCCGCCGACGATCAGGCAAGACGCCCGGCGGTCTACTTCTCAGATCCCGTCCAACGGATTGTCTGGCTGGTAGTCCTGCTGCTGCTCACACCGGTCGCCCTCGTCGCAGCCAGCCCACTTGGGCGCCCGCCGGGCGCTGACGCGGTGGCTGACTTGCCATTGGATTGCCGACTTTTCACCGATCCCGCCATCAGCAACGTCGGGCTTCTCCTTCGTCCTGACCTAACCCACTACTGGGACGGTCGGATGGACTACTACGGGCGAGATCGGCTGCTTCAGGGAATCAACTTCCTCCACCTCGAAGGGCCGACCCCGGCACCCAACGGGGCGACATGTGTCGTCATCCGTGACCAACGGGAATCAGCGTCCGCAAATGCCTACCGCGACGCCATGGACGCCGAGCCGGGGTGGCGCCGTGCGGAATCAGCCGACGGGTTCTTGATGTGGGTAGCCGGCTAAGAGCTACTCCTCAACGCGTTCGACCCGAGAAGGAAAGAGCCACCAGGCGAGGGCGGCACCGACCGCAACGATCCCTGCGGCGACCATGAGAGCGGTCGTCATGCCCGAGACGAAGGCATCCCCCGCAACCTGGCGGATCGGAGCCCCCACCTCTCGCGGGAGCTGCGCGATCGCGAGATTGCCCGCCGCGAGGGATTCGCGCACCGCCTCGACGACCCCCGCGGGAATCGCCACAATCGCATCTCCGGCAGCCGTGATCGCCTGTTCGATCGAGTTTCGATAGCCGAAGGCCAGCAGCGAGCCGAGAACGGCCACGCCCAGTGACCCACCCAACTCGCTCATCCCGTCATTGACCGCGGACCCCATGCCCGCTCGCTCACGAGGCACCGACGCGAGGATTCCGTTGGTGGCCTGCGGCAGCACCATGCCGAGGCCGAGCCCCATCAAGCCGAGGCTGCCACCGATGTGCCAGTAGGGCGAGTCCGCCGTCAGGTACGCCGCCGCCGCGAGGCCAAGAGTGACCATCGACAAGCCGATGACCACCGTGATTCGTGTGCCGATCCGCTCGGCTATGCGGGGGCTGAACAGGGACGCGATGAGCAACCCGCCCGCTCCGGGCAAGACGGCGATCCCGGACTGCAGTGGCGAGTTGCCCTGAACCAACTGCAGGAACTGCGGGAGGAAGAACATCACACCCATGAGGGCGCCGTACACAAGCGCGACCGAAATCACCGAAACAGTAAAGAGACGCTGGCCAAACAGGGACATCGGCAGCAAAGGTCGGGGAACCCGCCTCTCCCACCAGACAAACGCCGTGAGGAAGACGATGGCGGTAACGGCGGAGCCAATCGTCAGCGCCTCGATCCCCGCATCGGGCACCTCGATGACGGTGACGACGAAGGCGATGAGGCCCACAGCCGACAGTGCGGCACCGACGAGGTCCAGTCGGGGCTTGGTCGGGTCGCTCGACTCCGGGAGGATGCGGAACGCCGCCACCAACACGATCAGTACGAGCGGCGGGTTCACCCAAAAGATGGCGTGCCACGTCGTGTGTTCCAGCAGTAGCCCGCCGACGATCGGTCCGAGGGCCACAGCGGCACCCGCCACCGCCGCCCAGATGCCGATCGCCTGCGCCCGCTCCCGTGGATCAGTGAAGACCTGCGCCAGGATCGACAGCGTCGACGGCATGATGAAGGCGCCACCGACGCCCATGATCGCTCGCCAGAAGATGAGTTGGCTGGCATCGGTCGCGAAGCCCGCCATAAGCGAACCCACTCCAAAGATGATGAGTCCGAGGACGAGAGCCTTGCGGCGGCCAAAGCGATCGCCGAGGGTACCGGCCAGCAGGAGCGACCCCGCGAAGAGAACCGAATAGGCATCGACCACCCACTGCAGCTCGGCGGTCGATGCCTTGAGGTCTTCCTGCAGCGACGGCAGAGCCACGTTGACGATCGTGTTGTCCAGAGAGATCAGGGCCAGGGCGCCAGACAGCACGACAAGGACGAGCCACCTGTGCGAATTCCCTGCTACCACGGCAGCAGCCTAGGTGGACGCGCAAGCGCCACCGCCCGGGCTACGCTTCGTGTTCCGGATCAACGAAGGAGCGGCCGTGGTTGAACTGACCGGACTGGTGCTGTCCGAAAGCGACTCCCTACAGCGGGAGATCTATTCGCTGCTGACCATTCTGCTCATCGCCGCGTTCACTCCCCTCATCGTCGGCCTCCTTCGCATCAAGGTGGCCGAGGTCGTCCTCCTCCTGGTCTTTGGCATTATCTTCGGCCCCAACCTCGTGGGCGCGATCTCGGTCGATTCCTCCATCGAGCTCTTCTCCGAATTGGGCTTGGGCTTCCTGTTCTTCCTCGCCGGGCTCGAACTCGCGCCGGCATCGATCAGGGGGCAGTCCGGTCGACTCGCGGTCAGCGGGTGGATCATCTCCCTGGCCATCGCCATGGCGGCAGCCTTCGCGCTGGAGCGAACCGGGGAGATCCAAGACTTCATCGGCTTTGCCATCGTGCTCACGAGTACCGCACTCGGCACCTTGCTCCCCGTGCTCCGTGACTCAGGAGAGCTCAAGACACCGTTCGGCAACTTCTTCATGGGCGCGGGAGCCTGGGGCGAGTTCGGCCCAGTGCTCGCCATCGCCATCCTCCTGAGCACCCGGTCATCGTGGGTAGCAATCCTGCTGCTCATCGCCTTTGGCCTGATCGCGTACGTCGTCTCCAAGATCCCTGGACGCTTCTCGACCCGTCGAATCCACGAAATCCTCGACCGCGGCTACCACTCCTCGTCGCAGACCGGGGTCCGCTTGACGATCGTGCTCATCGTCCTCCTCCTCGCAGTTGCGAGCGGCTTCGGTTTCGACGCAGTACTCGGTGCTTTCGCCGCGGGCGTCATCATGCGCCAGTACCTGCCGGAAGGAGTCGAGACCGAACTTCAACGTCGAGTCGAAGCAATCGCCTTCGGATTCTTCATCCCGCTCTTCTTCATCGTCTCCGGAGCCAACATCGACATCATGGCCATCATCGCCAAGCCTTGGCCAATGATCATCGTGTTCGTGATGCTGCTGCTCGTTCGCGGACTTCCACAGTTCTTCCTCTATCGCAAAGCGATCCCCGACACCCGTGAACGCACACGATTCATGCTCCTCGTCGCAACGGGCCTACCCATCATCGTTGCCGTCACTACTGTCGAGGTCGCCGCGGGCCACATGACGCAGAACGACGCGTCCGAGCTCGTCGCCGCCGGTGCCCTCTCGGTGCTGTTCTTCCCCCTCATTGCCACCATGCTGCGCCGGAAGACGCCGGGATCAGGCGCGTCGGCACCGGTACACCAGGAGAGTTAGGCCCGCAGGGCAGCGACGGCGTACAGCGCGATGCCCGCCGCCACAGCGGCGTTGAGCGACTCGGCGGCTGAATCCATGGGGATCGACACGCGGTAGTCGCACGCCTCACCGACGAGACGGCTGAGCCCGCGACCCTCACCACCGACCACGATGACGAGGGCATCTGCCGCGACATCGGCGCCGAGCGCCGTGAGTTCGAGATCGCCATCGGCGGCGAGTCCGATGATCGTGCAGCCCGCCTTCGCGTAGGACTGGAGCGCACGTGTGAGATTGGTGGCGCGCGCCACCGGCACGCTGGCCAGGGTTCCCGCGCTCGCCTTCCACGCCGAACCGGTCACTCCAGCAGCGCGGCGTTCGGGGATGAGCACTCCCTGGGCTCCGAAGGCGGCGGCCGACCGCACGATCGCACCGAGGTTGCGTGGGTCGGTGACGCCATCCAGCGCGACCAGGAGCGGCGGCGCTCCGCTCTCGATGGCGCGAGCCAGCAGGTCATCGGGATCGAGATAGTCGTAGGCGGGCACGGTAAGCAGCAGTCCCTGATGTACCGCTCCCGCGGACATGCGATCGAGTTCGGGTCGGGCAACCTCGAGCAGAGGCAATCCGCGATCGGTGGCCAGTGTCAGAGCCTCCCGAACTCGCTCGTCGGTGTCGACGTACTGCTGCACGTAGAGCGCCGACGCGGGGATCTGTGCCCGGAGGGCCTCTACCACCGGATTGCGGCCTACGAGGACTTCGCGCCCGTCACTGCGCTTGCCACCCCGAGGTGTTTGACGCGCTGAGGCCTTCTCTGCCGCACGCGCCCGACGAGCCGCAGGATGACTGACCCGGTCCTTGGCCTTGGGCGTCGGGCCCTTGCCCTGGAGACCCTTCTTGCGCTGGCCTCCTGACCCGACGGTGGCGCCCTTCTTGCTCCCCGGGTTGCGCATCGCACCCTTGCGTTGGGAATTGCCGGCCATCAGGACTCCTCTGCCAGGGACCAGCGCGGACCGCTGGCGGTATCTTCAACCACGATCCCCGAGCTTGCGAGGCCATCGCGTAGTGCGTCGGCAACGATGAAGTCCTTGCGTTCGCGGGCTGCCTGTCGTTGCGCCAGGACCACCTCGACGAGTGGGCCCAGGGCGCGACGTGCGGCACCGTCGTCGCCGCCCTCGCGCCACTGAGGAGCGAAGGGGTTGAGCCCCAGCACGTCGGTCATCGCCACGACGGCATCGAAGGCCGAGCGCGCAACCGCGTTGTCGCGTGAGGCCAGGGCGGAATTGCCTTCGCGCACGGTGTCGTGGATGACCGCCAGCGCCTGCGGAACTCCCAGGTCATCATTCATCGCGGCGACGAACGGCTCGGGCAGCGGGGACGTGGGATCGGCGTCGCCTAGTTCCTCGGCCGCACGTCGGCAGAAACCTTCGATGCGCCGGTACGCCGAGGCCGCCTCGGCCATGGCCTCGTCCGAGAACTCCAACATCGACCGGTAGTGCGCCGAGCCGAGGTAGTAGCGGAGCTCGACCGGTCGAACCCTCTGCACCACCTCGGACACGAGGAGGGAATTACCAAGAGACTTGCTCATCTTCTCGCCGGATGTCGTCACCCAAGCGTTGTGCATCCAGTACCGAGCGAACTCATCACCCGCCGCCTTCGATTGGGCGATCTCGTTCTCATGATGCGGGAAAAGCAGGTCGATCCCACCGCCGTGGATATCGAACGTTGAGCCGAGGTAGCGGCCGGCCATCGCGGAGCATTCAAGGTGCCACCCTGGACGGCCGGGTCCCCACGGCGTAGCCCACTGCGGCTCACCGGGCTTGGCCCCCTTCCAGAGGGCGAAGTCGCGCTGATCGCGCTTCGCGTCCAGGTCGGAGTCCGTGGCCGGTTGCATGTCGTCGAGTCGCTGGCCACTGAGGGCGCCATAGTCGGCGAAGGAGCGTACGTCGAAGTAGACATCGCCATCAGCGGCGTACGCGTGCTCGGAGTCAATGAGGCGCTGCATCATCTCGATCATCTCGGGCACGTGCCCGGTCGCACGTGGCTCGTAGGTGGGCGGCAAACAACCCAGTACGTCGTACGCCCACGCAAAAGCGCGCTCATTGCGCATCGCGATCTGCCAGAAGGGCACGCCCTCCTCCGCGCCACGCGTGATGATCTTGTCGTCGATGTCCGTCACGTTGCGGACGAAGGTGACATCAAAACCTGAGCGCACGAGCCAGCGCTGGAGAATGTCGAAGACGAGGCCGGAGCGAATATGCCCCACGTGCGGTGGTGCCTGCACCGTGGCGCCGCACAGGTAGATCGACACCCGTCCGGGCTCAAGAGGCACAAAGTCGCGCACCTCGCGCGCCGCAGTGTCATAAATCCGCAGGACCACCGGATAAGACTAGTGGGCCCACATTCCTCGTCGAGTGTGCACTCCCGCGCGCCAAAACCGGCGATTCCATGCACGCGAGTGCACAGTCGGCGCAGGGGTGGCTCAGGGGAGGCGCGCGATGACCTTGTCCGGCGTCACCCGGCACACGATGCGGACGTTGTCGGTGCCGTCATCTCCGACGTAGCGCGGCGTGCCGTTGTAGAGCTGATTGAGGCGATCAATGAGTTCCCGGCCCCCCTCCTCCGTCATCGTGACCGTGCCCCGGACCTCCACATAGGTGTACGGCGCGTCACGGGGGTAGACGAGCAGGGAGACGCGGGGATCGCGCTCCATGTTCAACGTCTTGCGACGACCCTTGATCGTGGAGAAGAGCAGATCATTGCCGTCACGCTCAACCCAGACGACAGTCTGCTGAGGGAAGCCGTTGGGATTCAGCGTGGCGATGGTGGCGAACTCGGGTGCATCGAGGATCGCGTAGGCCTCGGGAGGAATGGTGGCGCTCATAGAGGAGACGTTACCGGTTGGATGATCGCGGTGGCGATGGCGGCAAGTCCTTCGCCACGACCGGTGAATCCCAGGGCGTCCGTCGTGGTTCCGCTGACAGTGACCCGAGCACCCGCCGCCTCGCTCAGCACCCTCTCCGCCTCAGCGCGCCGGGTGCCGATGCGCGGTCGCACACCAATGACCTGGACGGCGATGTTCCCGATTTGCCAACCCGCTTCCGTCACTCGACGCGCCGCCTCGGCGAGGAGTGCCACGCCCGCCGCCCCCGCCCACCGCGGATCATCAGTCCCGAACTGAGAACCCAGGTCGCCCAAGCCGGATGCGCTGAACAGGGCATCGCAGGCTGCATGAGCCGCCACATCCCCGTCAGAGTGGCCAGCCAGACCCTCGCCGTCCCACAGCAGGCCGGCAACCCAGAGCGGCCGGCCCTCCCCAAACGCGTGTACGTCGACGCCGATGCCGACCCGGGGCATCTCAGCCGACCCCATCAGACGCCCTTCTGCGCGCCAGAACCGCCTCGGCGAGCACCAGATCGAGGGGGCGGGTGATCTTGAAGGCCTCTTCGGCGCCCGCCACCGTGCTCACCATGACGCCCTGGGATTCCACGAGACCAGCGTCATCGGTGACATCCGCGGCGTCGCACGATGCGTGAGCCTGCTGCAGGACATCACGGCGAAATCCCTGCGGCGTTTGCACGGCCCGCAGAATGCTGCGATCCACGGTTCGCGTGACACTTCCGTCGCCGTCCACTTCCTTGATGGTGTCGACGACGGCGAGCACCGGGATCACCGCCTGGGCCCCGGAACGCACGGCTGCGACGACACGGTCGACGACCTCCGGAGGCACCAACGGACGTGCGGCATCGTGCACGAGGACGACGTCGACATCGGACGGGAGGGCGAGAAGGCCCCGCGCAACGGAGTCTTGCCGCGTCTCGCCGCCAGCCACGACAATGAGTTGGGCGTCGTGTTCGATGCCCGAAAGGAGACTTCGTGTGACCTCGATGGCGTCATCGGGAGCCGCAACGACGACGAGGTCGACATCTCTCGCCGCGGCCACTGCACGAACAGCATGGACAAGAATTGGCTGGCCGGCGAGCGATCTCAGAGCCTTGGGGGCACCCGGACCGAGGCGTTCACCGCGACCCGCCGCTGGCACGATGACAGCGGTTCGGGCAGGACGCATAGCGACCTCCGACGACTAAGTCAGGAAGCGAGAACCTCATCGAGGATGGCCTCAGCCTTGTCCTCGTTGGTCTTCTCTGCCAGGGCAAGTTCGCTCACGAGGATCTGCCGTGCCTTGGCCAGCATCCGCTTCTCCCCGGCCGAGAGACCGCGCTCGCGCTCACGGCGCCACAGATCGCGGACGACCTCGGCAACCTTGATGACGTCACCCGAGGCGAGCTTCTCCAGGTTGGCCTTGTAGCGGCGGGACCAGTTGGTGGGTTCTTCGGTGTAGGGCTGGCGCAAGACCTCAAAGACGCGGTCGAGGCCCTCCGCGTTCACGACGTCACGCACACCGACCAGGTCGACGTTGTCAGCTGGGACACGCACCGTGAGATCGCCTTGAGCAACACGGAGAACGAGGTATTCCTTCTCTGCTCCCTTGATGACTCTGATCTCGACGGCTTCGATGAGGGCGGCCCCGTGATGGGGGTAAACGACAGTGTCGCCAACCTTGAACGTCATAGAGAAGAACCCCTTTCCAGGCCATCCAGAGTACCACGGGCCCCAGGCGCATCAACTTCGGTGAGTGCACCCGTTAGGCTTGGCGCACCGATTCGTCGCGGCCTGGCCGCACTTCGCACGAGGAGTTTCGCGTGATAACACTGCGTCGTGACGGCCAGGCCTTGACCCGCCCCGGCCGCAAGCGCATCGCCCTCGCCGTTCTTGCGCTCGCTATGGTACCGGCGCTGAGCGGTTGCTGGCAGGGCTTCGGCGCCAGCACCACCATGCAGAACTCCATGAACTCCGGCAACGGCACCCAGGTGACCGTCGGAGAACTACGCGTTGAGAACGCCACGATCGTGCGCGGGGATGACGGCACCTCCTCACTCATCATGTCGATCTTCAACCGCGGCCCGGAGGCTGACGAACTCCTTGGCGTCGCCCTCAATGGTGAGCCCATTGACATCACGAAACTCAGTACGACGGCGATTGAGCCGGGGAGCTTTCACACCTACGGGTACGGCGCCGAGGGCCAGGCACCCGATGGCTACCTGCTGACGTCGAACCTCAATGTCGAGCCCGGGTCCTACGCGACGGTCACCCTGGCCTTTGCCAAGTCGGGGGCCACCGAGTTCGAATCGATCGTCGTCCCGGCAGTCGGCTACTACGAGGGGCTCGTTCCGCCCCCGGCGAACTAGCGCTCAGAGTCCGCGCACCCTCGGGTGCGAGCCTTAGTCCGCCTCCATCTTGTAGCCCAAGCCACGGACCGTCACGATTAGCTCCGGGGTCGCTGGGTCGGCTTCAACCTTGGAGCGCAGCCTCTTGATGTGCACGTCCAGGGTCTTGGTGTCGCCCACATAATCCGACCCCCACACACGATCAATGAGCTGGGCCCGCGTCAGGACGCGCCCCGCGTTCCGCATGAGCAACTCGAGTAGGTCGAATTCCTTCAGGGGCATCGAGACGGACTCACCGCGCACAGCCACCACATGGCGATCCACATCAATGCGGATGGGTCCCACCTCAAAGACGTCGGGCAGCAACTCCGTGGGTTCCCCGTGCCGACGGAGGACGGCCCGGATTCGGGCGACGAGTTCGCGCGAGGAGAAGGGCTTGGTCACATAGTCATCAGCACCGAGTTCGAGACCGACGACCTTGTCGACCTCGCTGTCCTTGGCGCTCACCATGATGATGGGTACGGATGACCGCTGACGCAGTGAGCGGCAGACCTCGGTGCCGGAGACACCCGGGAGCATGAGGTCCAGGAGAACAAGGTCGGCACCGTTGCGATCGAACTCCTCGAGCGCCTTCGCTCCGTCGTCCGCCACTGCGACGTCGTACCCTTCCCGGCGCAGCATGAAGGACAACGCATCCGAGAACGACTCCTCGTCCTCCACGACCAGCACTCGGGTCACGCTGAATCCTCCTCGATATGTGTGGACTCCAGATCAGACGCGTGATCGCGGACTTGCGGGGCCGGCGGCAGCCGAAGCGTAAAGGTCGACCCCACGCCGACCTCCGACCACACCTTCACATCGCCACCATGGTTCTCGCACACGTGCTTCACGATGGCAAGTCCGAGGCCGGTCCCCCCGGTGCCGCGGGAGCGGGCGGGGTCAGCTCGATAGAAGCGCTCGAAAATCCGATCGAGGTCCTGAGACGGAATGCCGATCCCCTGATCTTTGACATCGATCTCGACAAGGCCATCCTGCACGCGAGACGTCACGGCAACCCGAGTTTGAGCGGCTGAATAGTTGACCGCGTTCGCCACGAGGTTGCGGACCGCGGCAACAATCTGCGACCGCACGCCCAGGATCTCGATTCCGGTCGGCCCCGAGACGACCAGTTCGATGTCCTTGTCATTGATCGCCGTACGAAGTTCGTCAGACGCTTGACTGATGGCCGTGTCGATATCGAAAGCCTCTGCGCGCGCCAACGTGTCATCGCCTTGCACGCGCGAGAGGTCAATGATGTCGTTGATCAGCGTCGAGAGCCGGGCCGACTCCTTCAGCATTCGCTCCGCGAAACGCTGCACCTCATCAGGATCATCGGTTGCGGACAGAATCGCCTCGGCAAGCAGCGACATGGCTCCCACCGGTGTCTTGAGCTCATGGCTCACATTCGCCACGAAGTCGCGTCGAACAGCGTCCACGCGGCGATCCTCACCCTGATCGGCGACGAGGACGGCGTAGTTCCCACCCGAGAGCGGAGTGACCACGACCCGAAGGTCGAGCATTCCCCGTCCGAGCGGAGGTCGACGAACTCGTAGTTCGCGCTCACGCACCTCGCCGGTCCTGGCGGACTCGGCGACGAGCTCTCGGATCTCGTCCACGGTGACCGCGTCCCGTCGCACGAGACCCAGGGCCTCGGCGCGTGCCGAACTGCGGCGGATAGCGGCACTCGCGTCCACGACGAGCGTCGCCATGGGCAACGTGGCGAGGATCCGACCCACATCGTCGAGGTCGGACACGTCAGTGATGCCCTGGGGAAACGCCGTGGCCATACGGCGAGAATATGACGCGCCGGACCCGGGAGACCCTCGAGTGGCGTTTCGTGCTCCATGATTGGTTGAGCGTTCATCCGGTTGGGCCCGGCGTTAACCTCAATGTTGCCGCACGTTCACCCGGGGCGGCGACACTCTGCTCGACGATTGGACACCACATGCGCGAGGCGTTTACCGAGCAACTCGACGGGGTCAGCGATGAACTCGTCAACATGACCCGCATGGTGGGTTCGGCCATGAACCGAGCCACCCAGGCACTGCTCGATGCCGACCTGAAGTTGGCCGAGGAGGTCATCGCTGCCGACGCGGCAGTCGACACGATCACATCTGAGGTTGAGGATCGATGCTTCGATCTCATCGCCCTCCAGGGACCGGTGGCCTCGGACCTGCGCGTCGTCATCGGCGCTCTGCGCATCGCCTCCTCGCTCGAACGCATGGGCGACCTAGCCGAGCACGTCGCCAAGCAGGCCCGAATGCGCTACCCGGCCGTGGCCGTCCCTCAAGAACTGCGAGGCACGTTCGCCGAGATGGGCGGTATAGCCGAAGCCATCGTGTCCCAGACCGGCGCCGTTATTGCCACGAAGGACGTCAGTCTCGCCACCGACATCGCCCGACATGACCAGCAAATGGACCACTTCCATCGGGAGTTGTTCCGCATCGTGCTGTCTCCCTCGTGGTCGCACGGGGTGGAGGCTGCGGTCGACGTGACCCTGCTGTCCCGCTTCTACGAGCGGTACGCCGACCACGCGGTGTCGGTCACCAAGCGGGTCGTCACGATCGTCACGGGCGAGCCGTACGCCGGAGTCGCCCTCGACGCCACTGCCTAGGGGCCGTGGGGCCCCGGGCCCTCCGGGCCGAGGGCAAAGGTGCCGAATCGGGGCCGATAGGCCAGACTGTCTCCCCGGAGGTTTCCATGGCACGTCATTTGCGCGACATCACTCCGCGCCGTGCTGCCGTCCTTTCGCTGCACACCTCCCCCCTCGATCAGCCCGGTACCGGCGACGCCGGTGGGATGAATGTCTACGTCCTTGAGACCTCCCGCCGCCTCGCCGCCGCGGGCGTGGAGGTTGAGATCTTCACCCGCGCGGTGAACTCCTCACTTCCCCACCGCGTCGAGGTCGAGCCGGGCGTGACCGTGACACACCTGCGCGCTGGGCCGTTCGAGGAACTGCGCAAGGAGGAACTCCCGGGCCAGATGTGCGCTTTCACCGCCGGGCTACTGCGGTTCGAGGCCGGGCGCCCCGAGGGCTGGTTCGACCTCGTCCATTCGCACTACTGGCTTTCCGGGCAGGTGGGCTGGCTCGCGAGCGAGCGCTGGGATGTGCCGCTCATCCACAGCATGCACACCATGGCAAAGGTCAAGAACCTCGACATCGCCGAAGGTGACCGAGCCGAGCCAAGGATCCGCATCATTGGTGAGGAGCAGGTCGTCGACCATTCGACGCGACTCGTCGCCAACACTGACGAAGAGGCACGTCAACTCGTGGAGCTGTACGACGCGCCCGCTGACCGCGTCGACGTCGTTCACCCCGGCGTGGATCTGGAGAACTTCACGCCCGGAGACCAGGAGGCGGCCAGAGCGGCGCTGGGACTTCCAGCCCACGCCCTGGTGTTGCTCTTCGTCGGCCGCATCCAGCCACTCAAGGCGCCAGACGTCCTCGTCCGAGCCGCCGCTGACATGGTCTCGGAGGACCCGTCCCTCCGTGAGCGCCTTGTCATCGCCATCTGCGGTGGCCCATCGGGTTCTGGCCTGGAGCATCCGTCGGCCCTCGCGGACCTGGCCCGCGATCTCGGCATCGCCGATCTCGTGAGATTTGAGCCCCCCGGGGACCGCGAGCGCCTGGCCGAATGGTTCCGGGCCGCTGACGCCACCGTCGTTCCGTCCTATTCAGAGAGTTTCGGACTGGTGGCGGTCGAGTCACAAGCCTGCGGGACTCCCGTCGTGGCCGCGGCTGTCGGCGGGCTGCCTACAGCTGTCGCGGACGGGCGCTCCGGCATCCTCGTCCCCGGCCACGACCCGCGGGTGTGGGCACAGGCCCTTCGACGGATCGATACCCCGGAGGTCGGACTGCTCGCCGCAGGCGCTCGATCACATGCCGAGCAGTTCAGTTGGGCGCGGACAGCCGACGGCCTGCTGGACACCTACCGAGCGGCCGTGGGCGGACATCTCCTCGATGCCGTGGCCGCGGGCAATCGTTGACCGAGGCAGAACGCGTCGCCCAACTCATCACGACGTTCGCGGCCGCCGAGGAACTACCGCTGGAACGTTCCGGTACGAGCACCTACGTGCTGACCCTGCCCGGCACTCACAAATTGTCGACGACCGTGGCTCTGCTGGTCGGTGATCTGACACTCAGCGTCAATGCATTCGTCGCACGACGCCCCGATGAGAACGGCGAGGCGGTCTACCGATGGCTTCTCGAGCGCAATCGGAGCATGTACACGATCGCCTTCAGCGTCGACCACCTCGGGGATATCTATCTCACTGGCCGGCTACCACTCGGAGCCGTCTCAGCAGCGGAACTCGATCGACTGCTGGGCTCGGTGGCGGAGTACGCCGACTCGTCGTTCAACACAATTCTGGAACTGGGATTCGCTACGGCGATCAAACGCGAATGGGCCTGGCGGGAATCTCGCGGCGAATCCACCGCGAACCTCGAAGCCTTCCGGCACCTTGCTGATCCTGCGCCCTAGCCACGGACGAAGCCCACGCCCTGACAAGATGGGCGCATGAGCGCTTCCTACACCCTGATCCTCCTCCGCCACGGTGAGAGCGAATGGAATGCCAAGAACCTCTTTACCGGCTGGGTCGATGTCTCACTCACCGACAAGGGGCGCGAGGAAGCCGCACGCGGCGGACAGATGCTCAAGGACGTCGGCATTCTGCCCGACGTTGTCCACACCTCCCTACTCACGCGAGCGATCACCACGGCCAACATCGCCCTCGGCGAAGCAGGCCGACTATGGATCCCGGTGGTCCGCAATTGGCGTCTCAACGAGCGCCACTACGGCGCCCTTCAAGGCAAGAACAAGAAAGAAACCCTGGACCAGTACGGCGAGGAGCAGTTCATGCTGTGGCGTCGGTCGTATGACGTCCCGCCGCCACCGATCGACCCGGACAGCGAGTTCGCACAGACCTACGACCCGCGCTACGCCGCGTTGCCGCCGGAAGCCCGCCCGGAGACCGAGTGCCTCAAGGACGTCGTCACGCGGCTCATCCCCTACTGGGAGGACGTCATCGTCGCCGAGGGACTACGGCAGGGGCAGACCGTGCTGGTGGCCGCGCATGGCAATTCACTGCGTGCCCTCGTCAAGCATCTGGACGGCATCTCCGATGCCGAAATCGCAGCGCTGAACATCCCCACCGGCATCCCGCTTGTCTACCGGCTTGACGAGAATCTCAAGCCCATCGTGCCGGGCGGCGAATACCTCGACCCGGACGCGGCAGCGGCTGCCGCTGCCGCGGTGGCGAACCAGGGGCGCTAGGCGACGACCATGCACCGCCCGCATCTGCCCACGGTCAGCTGGCTGGAACTGCTGCAGGACCTGGTCATGGTGGTGCTCGCTTACTCTGTTCAGCGGGCTGCAGTACGGCTGGGGCACACCGTGGGTGATCTGGTACGCCGCGGCGATTCTTGTCGCCTACGGATCGTGGGTGTCGTGGGTCTTCCTTAACAACCGATTCCCCGGCCAGGGGGTGTTCACCCAAGCCACCACCGTGGTGTGGATCTTCGGCGCGGTGCTCGCTGCTGGAGGGTCTCTGTGGGAGAACTGGCTCTCGGCACACACCCTCAACTTCGGCCTCGCCCTGTCCTTCGCGGCGCTGTCCGTCCGGCATGCCGCGATCGCCCTGACCCATCCGGAGGCCCGGACTCCCTCGTTCGCCGCAGCAACTCTCAGCGGTGCCGCCACGGTGCTTCTGCTCCTCGGTGCCGTGGGCATCCTTCCCGAGTACCTGGCGATGGGCATTGGCCCCCTGATCGCCCTGGCCGGACTGCTTATCGTCTACCCACGGCTGCTGCCCAAGACGGTCGTCATCAACGTCAACCATTTGAGTGAACGCTTCGGCCAATTCGTCCTCATCCTCATCGGCGACGGACTGCTCGAGATAATCCTCAACACCGAAAGTGGTGGGACCACCACCGTCCTCGCCATCGCTGAGGCCGTGGCCGTGGCCTTCCTGCTGTGGCGCGCCTACTTCATCTACGTCCTCCCAGCCGGGCCTCCGCCGACACTTGCCCGCCTGCAGGGTTGGGTGTCCGCGCACTTCGTCGTGGTCGTCGGACTGGGGTTGACCTCCGCCACCATCGCCGCCGAGGCCGTCCCCCTCAACGACGAGTTGCTCTCGCACCTGGACGCATTCACGCAGACGGTAGGGGCGGGCTTGACGCTCGCCCTGGTGTACGTCGGCCTGGGACTTGCCCTCGTGACCTCGGCCAGAAGGCCTCACCGGGTCGCTGTGCCGTTCTTCGTCATCGCCGTGCTCTTGATCATCGCTCATTTCGTCGCACCCGGGATGCTCAACCTGCAGACCGGCCTCCTGGTCGTCATCGTGATGGGCCTGGTCGACTACACGGCGCACCGACTGAACCGTCGCAACTCTGGCGACACAACCACCGTCGAAGACGCAGCAGCTGGGGCATGATCGTCGGATGCTGCACACCCACCGCCTCGAACTCGACGATGCCACCCTGCGTGAGTGGACTGCGATGGTCCTTGACGCCGACCCGGAGAGTGGGATTGTGCTCGATCGCTCCGCCTTCTACCCCGGCGGCGGTGGGCAACCGCCGGACCACGGCGTGCTGCTCTGGGGCGGCGTACAAACCCGCATTGTCGGCGTCCGTTACGGCGACGATCTGCGACTGATTCCCGCCGAAGGAGAACCAATTCCCGCTGTCGGTACTGAGGTGCACGGGGCGATTGAGGATGCGCGACGGACCGCCCTCATGCGCACGCATTCCGGTCTGCACGTCCTGTCCGGTGTGGTGTTCCGCGACTTCGGAGCGCTGGTCACCGGCTCCAACATGGAGCCGCTCGAGGGCCGGCTGGACTTCAACCTCGAGGGTGTCCCCGAAGGCTTCAAACAGTCGGTAGAGGACGCCATCAATGCGGAGGTAGAGGCCGACCGCGGGATCCAGGCCTACTCACTGCCGCGCGATGAAGCCTTCGCTATCCCCGACCTCATCCGCACGGCAACCAATCTGCTGCCACCAGAGATCGAGGTCGTGCGCATCGTCGACATTGACGGACTCGACGTCCAAGCCGATGGCGGCACGCACGTCGCGTCGACGCGCATGGTCGGCCGCATGCGCGTGGTCAAGGTCGAGAACAAGGGCAAGGGGTTCCGGCGCATCCGCGTGGCCCTGCCTGACTAGCCTCCGGTGATCTCGACGATGCGCGGTCGTACGTCGAAGAGGTAGACGAGTGCGGCGATCACACCGGCAATCCCAATGATGCCGAGCGTGAGGTTGGGGATGAGCCCGGTGAGGAAGGCCACTCCCGTCAGGAGGAGCCAGAGCAACTTCGAGACTCGTCCCACGGCAGGGAACGCTGACTGCGGTCGTCGAATGCAGTCAATGAAGGCCCACCCCTTGACCGCGAGGAAGACCACCCACAGCACGAGCATGACGAGGTTCTGAGTCGCGTCGAAGATCACCCATCAAAAGTACGCGCCCCGCCTGCTTTGTGCAGGCGGGGCGCGCGGTCAGAGCTGAGGGAAATCAGACGCCCACGGCCTCACGGACGAGGGTGATCGCGTTGCTCGCGCTCACTGCGACGTCCGAGGCGGTCTTGCGAGCATCCTGGCCGAATTGCACGGCTTGCCCGCGAGCGTCGGTGGCGAAGTCCCGCACGGTCACGCGAGCCTCGTGGGCGAGATCAGTGACGCGGGCCTGACCCTCGGTGGCGAGGTTGCTCACCGACGTGCTGGCGTCGGACGCGAAATCGCGCACCTGGCTCCACGCCTTCACCGCGGTGGTCGGCGCAGAGACGACGGTCTCCTGGACAGTGTCGAAGGCTTCCACGATCACGGTGGGTACCTCCACGGGGATGGCAATGCTCGTGAACGGGACGGTGCGGTTGGTCTTGGCAGTGCTGGCGGTGTTCTCGGTGCTCACGTTCTTCTCCTTCGACACGGTGGACTTCTTCGTGGTCTTGACTGCAGTGGCCTTGTTGGCGGTCACGGTCTTCTTGGTCGAGACCGGCTTCTTCGTCGAAGTCGGCTTCTTGGCCGCCGACTTCTTGGTCCCCGCTGACGTGGGGGAGCCGTTCGCTGGCTTCTTGCTGGCACTCTTCTTCGCGGCCGTCTTCTTGACGGTGCTCGCCTTGGGTGCGGTGACCTTGTGGGTCGCTGGCGTGCTCATGCTGTGTCCTCCTCGGTGCGATGGGGGGTCTCCCCGTCCTTGGATGCGACGCGGTTTTCCGCCTGGAAGGCCTGGTAGATGTCCAACAGGGTGCGTCGCTGGGCCTCGGTGAGCCCCTCATCGGCAGTAATGGCCGCCACCACGTCACGGTCGGCCTCGGTGCGACCTTCGTCGCTGAGGATCCCCGCCTGCACGTACAGGCTCTCGGCGGAGATGCGCAGTGCACCCGCAAGCCGGGCCAGAATCTCGGCCGAAGGCTTGCGCAAACCGCGCTCAATCTGACTGAGGTAGGGGTTGGAGACTCCCGCTGCGGCGGCGAGCTGGCGAACCGACATCTGTGCCTGGTCGCGCTGCTCGCGGATGTAGTCCCCGATTCCGGTGATACCTGCCATGCCTCAAGGATGCACCCAAGTGCTTGCAAATGCAAGCGGAGCGCTTGCGACTGCAAGCGTGATATCGGTCACCCCACAGTCGAGAACGCCACACTCCCGACGCCCACGACAACCGCGATGCAGCCCATGAGCCCGACCGCGGCCGCGAGCGCGAGGCGACCTGACGCGTCCCCGCCCCGCCAGCGCGCGAGCACGCAGACGTGCGCGATTCCGTAGTACGTGAGGATCGTTGCGGCCGAGAGCGCCAGTGCCAGGCCGATACCGCCCATGGCCACGACACCGAGGGTGAGTGCGGCGGCGACGACCTCGGCTCGCCAGGGCACATGTCGGTCGTTGATCGCGTTCAGGGCACCCGGCGCATCACCGTCACGCCCCATGGCAAAGAGCGTCCGTCCGATGCCGGCGATCAGCGAGAGCAGCACCGCTCCCGCCGCGAACACCGCACCGAGGCGTACGAGCGCCACGAGTCCGGTCGCATTCGTCGCCGCGGCGACGGATTCCAGGGGCGCCGTGCTGAGCTTCACACCGGAATCCACGGCACTGAGCACCAGCATGCCCACAACGACGTAGACGACGATCACGATGCCAAAGCTCAAGGCCATGGCCCGCGGAATCGTGCGTGTTGGGTGTGCCACCTCCTCTCCCAGCACCGTGATGCGTGCATAACCCGCGAAGGCGACGAAGAGCAGCCCCGCGGCACCAAGGATTCCCCATGGAGTCGCACCCTCGAGCGCGACACCGACGCGGGTAACACCGGCGCCCCACCACGCCACCGACAGGGCCACGATGGCGACCACCACCACGGTGATCAGCAGCACCGTCACCCGTACCGAACGCACGATGCCGCGTAGGTCCCATGCCAGGGCAAGCGCGACCGCAATAAGCCCGACGATCCGTTGCTGTTCGGGCCACAGATATGCGCCGATGGTCAGTGCCGCGGCCCCCGCGGACGCTGACTTCCCGATGACGAAGGCATATCCCGCGGCGACACCCGCCCCCCGACCAATGAATGCCTTCCCGTAGGCATAGACACCGCCCGCGCGTGGGACGGCGCGCGCCAGGGATGCGGTCGAGGTGGCGTTGAGTGCCGCGACGGCCGCGGCCAGAAGAAGTGCGAATAGCAGCGCACTGCCGGCAATGCGGAAAGCGGGGGTCCACACGGCAAAGACACCCGTGCCCAGCATGGCACCTACACCAACGACGACAGCCCCGGGGAGTTGCAGCACGCGACGCAGTTCTGTCATTGACGAATCCCTGTCATCGACACTTCTCCGACACGGCTTTCTACCCCAGGGTGGGCCGGATCTCGCCGACCTGACCTGCACCACCCATAAGCGGAATGGACAACTGCTCAGCGACAACGGGCGACCGGATACCGAGATCGACCAAGATCGCCGCCATCACCACCTGGCGCGCGCGACCCGCACCATCCTCAATCTTCACGGCGACGCTCGTCCCATCCGGGAGAGCGGCGACGTAGACCCCCTCAGCACCCTCTTTGAGAAGCAGGCCCGGCACCCCCGCGCTCAGCGCCGTCGCGTCCCGACGCGTCCCCGCCACCCACTCGGGGTAATCACGCATCGCATCGGCGACCTGCCGCTCGGGGGAGTCGGCATCGGCTGTCGCGGCTCGGGACGCGGTGCGGGCCAACCCCGTGAGCGTGAGCCCGAGAAGTGGCGCACCACACCCATCCACGGCGTTGGTCCACGGATCCTCCGCGGCAAGTTCGGCGATCTCCACCGCGATGGCCTGCTGCAGCGGATGAGCCGGATCGAGGTAGTCCGCCGTGGACCAGCCATTGACGGTGCAGGTCACCAACATGGCTGCATGCTTGCCCGAGCAGTTCATGTAGACGGACTCGGGCCCCAGGCCCGCGGCACGGAGCGCGCATCGATCCTCTTCGTCCCACGGCAAATCAGGTGGCGTCTGCAACAACTCCTCGGGGAGTTCCCCGAGGATGCGACGAACACCGTCGACGTGGAACGGCTCACCGCTGTGCGATGCAGCCGCGAGCGCGAGCAACTCTCCCTGCAGCGGCAATCCCGCGCGCACCATGGCGGTGGCCTGTGCGATCTTGTTGGCCGAGCGCGGCAGGATGCGAGCTTCCGGATCACCCCAACATCGCAGTACGGCTCCGTCTTTGTCGAGAACGACCACGTGACCGCGATGTCCGCCCTCGCGGATACCGGAGCGAACGACTTCGGCAAGTTCCGCGGCAACGGGCATGCGGGCATCCTGCCAGCATCGGCATGTTCGCGCTGTCCGCGGTAGCGTCACCGTCATGCGTGCGGTGGTTCAACGGGTCGACGGCGCCCACGTGGACGTTGCCGGTGATGAGGTCGGGCGGATCGACGGCCCCGGCCTGCTCGTACTCGTCGGAGTGACGCACACCGACGACGTGAAGATCGCACAACGTCTGGCCGACAAGGTCTATGACATGCGCCTGTTCGAGGCGGATCGGTTCGACACATGCAAGGTCCCCGGCGCAGGACGCGAAGTCTCGGCCGCCGACCTGGGACTGCCCGTCCTCGTGGTCTCGCAGTTCACGCTCTACGCCGACACACGCAAGGGACGTCGACCGACCTGGGATGCCGCAGCGAAAGGCCCCGTCGCAGAGCCACTGGTCGACGCTGTCGCCGAGGCATTCCGTGCTCGTGGAGCGCAGGTCGCGCAGGGCCGATTCGGCGCGGACATGAGAGTCAACCTCGTCAACGACGGGCCGTTCACGATCGTGCTCGACGTCGACTAGCGGCCAGCAGCCGACACAATGACGGCCTCCTGCGCCGCCGCGACGTCCCCGAGTGCCGTGCGCACCACCACATCAACTTCCACGGGCACGTTGCGCTTGAGCACCGCCGTGGCCACCGGGCCGAGTTCATGGTGCCGGGCGGCGGATGCGATCCAGCCGACCTCCCGATCGCCCACGAAAACCGCGTCACCATGCTCCGGCAACACTTCGGCCCCGCCATCGAGGTGGAGCAAGGCGAGCCGCCGCGGTGGAGCACCCAGGTTGTGCACGCGCGCCACCGCCTCTTGGCCTCGGTAGCAGCCCTTGGACAGGTGCACGGCAGGACCGATCCAGCCCACCTCATGGGGCAGCGTGCGATGGTCCGTCTCGGCGCCCAATCGCGGTGCTGCGGCCGCCACACGGAGGGCCTCAAGCGCCCAAGTCCCCACCGGTTCGGAGCCAAGACGGTCAAGAAGTTCGCCTCTCGGCACGAGGACCTCGCGACCGGCAATCAGATTCGGTCGGTGGTCGACGTACCGGGAAGCGTCACCGCCTCGATCCGTTCCTGAATCCGACGCCTCTCCGAGAGCGAAGTCCGGCGCCACCAACCACGTCACGGCTGCAGGATCTCCTTCGTGCACGGGCTCCCACACCACAGCCCACTTCTCGGTGACATCTGCCACCTCAACGCGCAGCATGAACCGCATCGAATCCAGATAGCCCACGAGATCCGGTGCCGTGCCCGGTTCGACCGTGATCCAGGTGGTGCTGCCGTCATCGACCAGATGGAGTTCATGCTCGACATGTCCCTGGGGAGTCAAGATGAGCGCCGTCGTGGACACTCCCGGAGGCAGGGCCTCGAGATGTTGCGTGGTGAGGCTATGCAGCCAGGTGAGCCGGTCCGGTCCGTTAACCGTGACGACGCCCCGGTGCGACAGGTCCACGGCCCCTCTGCCCGCCGCCAGCCGACGCTGCTCGGCGTGCGGGTCCCCGTAGTGCCACGGCACGCCTTCGTCGATGGTCCCCTTCGGCGCGGGGACAGCACCGGGCACCTCGAGGGCAGGACTGCGATAGGTCGTCACCTTCACCTCAACCCGTCGATGACTGGCCGTCTTCCCGGCAGGACCGGCACAACCCGTGGACGGCCATGTGACCGAGATCGGTGGAGAACCCGTGATCGTGCTCCAGGGCTGCACAGAAGGGCTCTGCCGTGCGGGCCGGCACGCTATCGATTGCTCCACAGGAACGACAGACGAGATGGATGTGGAGATCGTCATCGACCGAGTGGTACGTCGGCGATCCATGACCAAGGTGCGCATGGGTGACGAGACCCACTTCTTCGAGGACCTCAAGAGTCCGGTAGATCGTCGATAGATTGATGCGCGGCGCGTCTGCCTGAACGCGTACGAGTATCTCTTCCGGCGTTCCGTGACCAAGTTCGGTGACGGCCTGCAGCACGCCGGCGCGCTGATCCGTCACGCGATAGCCATGGGAGCGAAGCTGCTCCTCCCAGCCTGACATCACTCCGCCGGACGCAACCGAGCGGACAGGTGGTTGGTGAGGGGCTGGTCGACCGCGGCCATGTCGTAAGTCCACATGAGCTCGCCGTTGACGAGTCCGTAGAGGCGTTCGCCCGCGGAGTACGGCTTGGCGCTCGGCGAGGCAGCGATGACGTCAGTGGTCAAGGTCGCGCGCGCCGCGGTGATGGTGGCGTTCTCGATGCCGAGGACCTCCACCGAACCAAGCCACAGTTCGGCGTAGCCGGTGGGATGCGCCATGGTCACTTCGACGACACCGTCAGGACGAGGACGCCAGTAGCCCGTCTCCGTCGCGAGCGGACGCACCTTCTCGCCGTCGTCATCAAGCAGCCAACTTCTCGATGCGAAGGCCAGGAAGGGTCGACCATCGGTCGTGACCGAGATCTCCTGGCCGAAGCGGAAGTCATCGATGGTGGGGTACTGGCCGAGGCCGACTCCGGCCCACCGCCCGATCAACCACGACAGTGGGACAAGCTCCTCGGGAAGGTCGCTCACGGACATTCAGCCCTGGCCCTTGAAGAGCTTGTAGACGACGTAGCCGGAGAACCAGGTGATCACGAGGATCGCGAGGACAAGCAGCCCGGTGTAGACGATCTCCAGCATGGCGCCACCCTACTCCGAGCTGTCCGCTTCAGGATCTTCTGCCCAGTCGGCGAGCCGATCCACCAGATCGGGCGCAATCGCGCCCTCGGCGTGACCAAAGCCGGGCACCTCCCAGTAGCGGGACCCGGGCGCCGATGTGTGCAGGGCGCGGGGATGCTCCAGTGGGAAGAACGCATCTGCGTCGCCATGGACGACCAGCAGGGGGATCCCGAGTGCACGAATGCGCGCCGCCGATGCCGTGGGCGTTAACGGCGGTGGATCGGGCCATCGCTGCGCATCAACAGTGACTCCCATCGTCGACCGCAGGTACAACCGGCCCAGCGGTGACGCGACTCCGCGGTGCAACCACCGCATCGGCGGGGTCCCTCGATAGAACCAGAACGCCGGACCACTGACCGCAGCCACCGCGTCGGTGCCGCCGTACCCATCCCGCCGGGGGCGCAATGCGCCATGCCGGAGAACAACCGCCGCTCCCATCGAGAAGCCCACGGTGACCACGCGCTCGTATCCCGCACTGCGCGCCCACTCGGTCGCCGCCTCCACGTCCATGGGTTCTCGGTGAGCGAGGGTCGTCCTTCCCTGCGATTGACCGTGCCCTCGCATCGTCACGGATACGACGCCGTGCCGACCTGACCAGCGTCGGGCGATCCGATCAACGCGACCCTGATCGTGAGCTCCGCCGAATCCATGAACCAGGACCATCGCCGTCCCCGTCTCTGGCCCGCGGTAGTGGGCACCACGTAGGCGAACCCCATCGTGGGCGGCGAGGGCAATCGGCTCGGCGTTCTCCGGCAGGGCTACGCGTCCTCGACCGGCGTCGGTGGACCACTCGCCCGATCCGACGGAATCGCACGGCCAGGTCTCCCCAGCGGATCCCCTCGTGCCTGGTCGTCCCACGGCGTCCCCAGAGTCGATGCCCACGGGCCGGTATCCTCGCCTAATGCGCCTGCTGCTGCTCACCCAGGCGGTGGAACCCTCCGTGGAGGTCCTGCCGGCGCTCGGCCTGCTCCCGCACACCGTGCGGATCGTCCCTGCACAGGCCACGGCTCTGCTGGACGCACCGCCCTCGGACGCTGTCCTGGTGGACGGGAGACGCGACCTGCCCCATGTGCGCAGCCTCACGCGGCTCATTCGACAAACCGGCGTAGACGTCCCCGTCATCGTCATCTTGACCGAGGGTGGACTCACCGCCCTGCAGCGGGACTGGGGTGTTGACGAGTTCGTCCTCGACTCCTGCGGACCCGCCGAACTCGAAGCGCGCCTGCGCCTCGCGGCAGCGGCGATGGAGCAGGACGCTTCCGGGGCGCCGGAGGAGATCCGCAGCGGCGATCTGTCGATCGACGAAGCCGGCTACACCGCCCGTGTCCGCAGCCGGACCCTGGACCTCACCTTCAAGGAATTCGAACTCCTCCGCTTCTTGGCTCAGCACCCGGGTCGGGTATTCAGCCGGGCGCAACTGCTGCAGGAGGTGTGGGGCTATGACTACTTCGGAGGCACGCGCACGGTTGATGTGCACGTTCGCCGCCTGCGCGCCAAACTCGGCGTCGAGCACGAGGCGCTGATCGGCACAGTGCGCAACGTCGGGTATCGCTTCGTCCCCGCTCACGCCGAGACCGACTCCACCGCGCAGGACGAATCCCCCGCCACCGCGCGATGACCAACATCGAAGTCCTTCCATTTCTCGAACGCGCAGACGTCCTCGACGTCTTCGAGCTCGTCGACGCGGCGAGTCGACATGACGGCAATACTCCGCTGTCCGAGCATGTTCTTCTCCACCTGCGCCACGGTGGAGACTCCGAAGTCCGCCATCTCATCGTGCGTGCCCCGGAGGGCGGAGTCATCGGCTATGCCCACCTCGATGTCACCGACGTGGTCGAGGGACCCAGTGCCGAACTCGTCGTTCACCCCGAAGCTCGCGGCCGAGGAGTGGGATCCGCACTCATTGACCGGCTGTCACGAGAGTCAGGCGATCACCTTCGTCTCTGGGCCCACGGCCACAGCGATGCCGCCGAGAGGATCGCCGTAGCGCAGGGCTTCGAGCGCAGCCGTGTCCTGTGGCAAATGCGACGATCGCTCCTCGCCCCCCTTCCCGCGGTCGAGGTCCCGGACGACTTCACACTTCGCTCCTTCGAGGTGGCTGATGATGAACACGAGTGGCTCGACACCAATGCCGTGGCGTTCGCGCACCTCCCTGATCAGGGCAGCTGGCAGCGCGAGGACCTTCGGCGACGGCTCGCCGAACCCTGGTTCGACGCGGACGGCTTCCTCGTGGCCGAAGACCGATCCGGACACATGGCCGGATTCCACTGGACGAAGGTGCACGGCGGCGCCCACGAGCACGTGCACGCGGATGGGACTGAGACCCATTCGCACAGCCACGGGCATGAACCTCTCGGCGAGGTTTACGTCATCGGCGTGCGCCCGGAGTACCGCGGCACCGGCCTTGGCCGTGCGCTCCTCCTCGCGGGGCTCGAACATCTGAGGCGTGCAGGACTGACCCAGGCGATGCTCTACGTCGATGCCGCCAATGAGTCCGCGATTCACCTTTACGCCGACCTTGGCTTCACCCGCTGGGACACCGATGTCCTATACCGCCGGTCCGATCCTCGGAGTTTGCCCTTCGGCTAGGAGGGGTTCGTCGGCCTGTGAAACCATAGGCTCATGTCCACTGACGCACCGCAGGCAGACCTGCCCGTGGAGCAAATCGCCCGTGATGATTCGGCTGTCGCGGAGATCGCTGAAGCGGCCGGGCCCCTGCCCGACGACCGCTTCCTCGATCGCGAACTTTCCTGGCTGGCGTTCAACTCCCGCGTCCTGCAACTGTCCGAGGATGACCAACTGCCTCTTCTGGACCGCGCCAAGTTCATTGCCATCTTCGGCAGCAACCTCGACGAGTTCTTCATGGTCCGTGTTGCTGGACTCAAGCGCCGTATCGCGACGGGTATCGCCGTACGCGCGGCGAGCGGCCTGAACCCTCGCGAGGTCCTCGAGGCAATCTGGAGTCGTGCCCACCTTCTGCAACTCCAACAGGCCGTTCTCTTCCGCGACGAGGTGCGTCCCGCCCTGGCCGCCTGCGGTGTGGAGATCTTGTCGTGGGACTTGCTCACCGCTGATGAGCGCACCGAATTGGATGCTTTCTTCGATCAGCGTGTCTTTCCCGTACTCACCCCTCTGGCGGTGGATCCCAGTCATCCCTTCCCCTACATCAGCGGCCTGTCGCTCAACCTCGCCGTCGTCGTACGCAATCCACTGACCGGCAACGAACTCTTCGCCCGCGTCAAGGTGCCGCCGTCTCTCCCCCGGTTCGTACACGTCGACGATCAGCGCTTCGTGCCGCTCGAGGATGTGATCGCGGCACATCTCGACGAACTCTTCCCGGGCATGGAGATCCTCCAGCACCACGCCTTCCGCGTCACGCGCAATGAGGACGTCGAGGTCGAAGAAGACGACGCGGAAAACCTGCTCAAGGCACTCGAACGCGAACTCACGCGGCGTCGCTTCGGACCCGCGGTACGGCTCGAAGTTGAGAGCTCGATAGACCCCCATGTCCTCGAACTCCTCATGGATGAACTGGACGTCAGCGAACCCGAGGTCTTCCGGCTACCCGGGCCGCTCGACTTGACCGGACTGTGGTCCATCTACGCCGTGGACCGCGACGATCTGAAGCAGACGAGCTTCGTCCCGAAGACCAGTCGCCAACTCGCAGAAGTCGAGTCCGCATCGGCACCCGACGTCATCGCCGAGGTTCGCGAGAAGGACGTCCTCGTCCACCATCCCTACGACTCGTTCTCCACCAGCGTGCAGCTCTTCTTGGAGCAGGCGGCGGCTGACCCCAACGTCCTCGCCATTAAGCAGACGCTCTACCGCACCAGTGGCGACTCACCTATCGTCAAGGCTCTGATCGATGCGGCGCGCAACGGCAAGCAGGTCCTGGCCTTGGTAGAGATCAAGGCGCGCTTCGACGAGCAGAACAACATCGACTGGGGCAAGAAGCTCGAAGAGGCGGGCGTCCACGTCGTCTACGGTCTCGTCGGGCTGAAGACGCACTCGAAACTCTCGATGGTCGTGCGTGACGACGGCGATCGACTGCGCCGCTACTGCCATATCGGCACCGGCAATTACCACCCGAAGACGGCTCGTCTCTATGAGGACTTCGGGCTCTTCACCTGTGATGATCGCGTCGGTGAGGACGTTGCTGATCTGTTCAATGTCCTGTCCGGATACTCGATGAACACCGACTACCACCGAATGCTGGTGGCTCCGCACTCCATCCGCACCGGACTCATCGAACGTATCGATCGCGAGATCGACCACCACCTCGCGGGTCGCGAATCCGGAATCAGGTTCAAGGCCAACTCCATCGTGGACGAGCGAATCATCGACGCGCTTTATCGAGCATCGCAGGCCGGCGTACCGGTAAAGGTGTGGGTACGAGGTATCTGCGCCCTTCGGCCCGGAGTGCCCGGCCTGAGCGAGAACATCCAGGTCATCAGCATCCTGGGACGCTTCCTCGAGCACTCCCGAGTCTTCGAGTTCACCAATGGAGGGGACACCGAGGTGTGGATCGGCTCGGCCGACCTCATGCACCGCAACCTCGACCGCCGTGTGGAATCACTGGTGAGCCTGAAGAGTCCCGAGCACATTGCGCAAATTGACGCGCTCTTCGAGGAGGCGTTCGCGCCCACGACCATGGCGTGGGACCTCGGCTCCGACGGCGAGTGGACCTGGCGACATACGGCGCCCGATGGGACGCCACTCACCGATCTGCAGGAGATGCTCATCGAGATCTACCGCACGCGGGGCAAACTCGGGTGACCGACGCGCACCGGGAGATCGAGCGCAAGCTGCGAGTGGATGCGCTGTTCCGGCTGCCTCCACTCACCGAACTCGAGGGCGTGCAGAGCGTCGAAGCGCAGCCCACCGTCACCTTGCACAATCACTACTTCGATACTCCCGACCTGCGGCTCTTTCGGTGGGGGATCACGCTCCGCCGTCGTGAGGGAGGCGGCGACGAGGGTTGGCACCTGAAGATCCCCGTCGGTGACGCTGACTCGGGCGCCCGGGATGAGATTCGGGCACCACTACAGCCGGAACTCCCCGAGGAGTTGCGCGGGCTCATCACGGCCTTCGTGCGCGATGAGGAGCCCGTGCCCCTGGTGACGCTGCGCACCGAACGAACGCCGTATCTCTTGCACGACGAGTCGGGCGTGGTGCGGGGCGAACTCGTCGACGATTCGGTGACAGTTCTCGATGGGCATCGGACCGTCGCAATGTTTCGGGAACTCGAGGTTGAGGCCGTGCCTGACGTTGATGGCTTCCTCGACGAGGACTTCATCGACCACGTGGCCGAAGCCCTCGCCGAATGCGGCGCGGTGGCGAGCACCATGAGCAAGGCGGCTACGGCGCTCGGGCCCCGCACGCTCGCCCCGCCCGACATCCCGACACTTCCTTGGCCGCGCCGCCGCGATCCCGTCGGTGACACCGTGCACGTCTTCCTGGCCCAACACGTACGACGTCTCATCCTCGAAGACCTCAGGGTTCGCCGCGACCTGCCGGACGCCGTGCACCAGATGCGCGTCAACGCGCGACGACTCCGTAGTGGCCTGAAGGCCTTCCGAACTTTCATCGACCCGGAAGTCGCCGATCATTTGCGGGTCGAACTCGGCTGGATGGCTTCCGGCCTCGGGGAGGCGCGCGATGCCGAGGTCCTCGGCGAGCGCCTGGATCAGCACGCGCAGGAATTGCCCATGCCGCAGGCGCGTGAAGCCCAGGAGATCGTCGACGCGCACGTGCGACTTCGAGTCGCCGAAGGGGCGCTTGACGCGGGTGCCGTGTTGAACTCAGACCGCTATCGCGCCCTGCTGGTGGAATTGGTCGCGGTAGCACAGCGGCCTCCGCTGACCCATGCAGCCGAGCAACCCTCCGGCAAAGCACTCACGGCCGCCCTGACTAAGTCGACCACCCGCCTCGAGCACGCTGTGGCCGCGCTCTCTACGGACGGCCCCGCTGAACCGTGGCACGAGGCGCGAATCGTCGCCAAGCGGGCCCGCTACCTGGCAGAGGCGTGCGCGCCCGTCCTCGGCAAGCGGACGCGCACGTTAGCCGCCACACTCGCCGAGGTCACCGACGTCCTCGGGACGCACCACGATGCGCACATCGCCCAACTCACGCTGGCTGCTCTGGCACGGGAGGCCGACGGTGTCGGGGGATTCGCTCTTGGCATGCTCCAGCAGGTCGAGGTCTCCGCCGAGAGGGCGGATCGGCGCGAATTCGAGCGTCTGTGGCCCTCCGTCACGAGGGCCGTTCGACGCACCCGGGAGTAGCGCCGCAGCGGTCTTCTTGCGCCCGGCGTAATCCCAGACCCCGCCCGTCGTTCACCTTCATGCGTCACACTGGCCCCATGAGTGACTCCTCGCCGGTGCGGGCTGCCGGCGTGGTCGTCCTGCGCCCCGGCCAGGAGGGCCCTGAGGTCCTCGTGATCCACCGCAACTTGCGCTCGGACTGGTCCCTACCCAAGGGCAAGGTTGAACCCGGTGAGCATCCGCTTGTCACCGCCGTGCGTGAGTGCGACGAAGAGAGCGGCGTCATCCCCGTTCTCGGACTGCCCCTCGAGCGCCAGGAGTACATCGCGCTCGGGGAGCCCAAGATCGTCGACTACTGGGCGGCGACGGTGGGCTCCGAGGAGGGTTTCGCGCCCGATGAGGAGGTCGACGAGGTGGTGTGGCTGTCCCGCGAGGACGCCGCTGCTCGGATGACCTATCCGCGGGACAGTGATCTGATTCGGCAAGCCACCGCGGCGCTCCCCACAACGCCCCTCATCCTCCTGCGGCATACCCAGGCCATGAAGCGCGCCGACTTCAGCGGCAAACTCGATAGTGAGCGACCCCTGAGCGGAAAAGGTCGCTCCCAGGCCAAGGCACTCGTGCCCATGCTCGCCGCCTACGGCATTGAGGACGTGCACACGTCCGACGCGCAACGCTGTCGCGAGACGGTCAAGCGCTATGCCAAGTCCATCGACGCCGCGGCGGTCGCTGAGGCCTCGTTGAGCGAGGAAGCGCATGCGGAGCGCCCCAAGCGCGCAGGGCGGCGCACACGCGAGCTCCTTGCCGACCCGACCCCCCTCGTCGTGTGCACCCATCGACCCGTGCTGCCCACCCTCCTCGAGGCTGTCGCTGAGCTCCCCGGGGCCGACCCTTCGATGCTGGATCCGAGGTTGCCGCCCGGCGGATTTCTCGTGATTCACCGTCACTTCACCCCTGGGACGGACGAGGCGACTGTGGTGGCCGTGGAGAGGCATTCGGTCAGCCCTGAGTGATTCAGGGGATTGACCGATCACGTTCACCTTCTGTTAACCACGCGCCACCAATCGCGTCACCCAACCTCCTTACGTTCGTTCTGTCCGAAGACAGTGTTTGTGTTTCATCGAACAACAGGAGGACCAGGGTGACTCGCACCCGCTTGGCTGCTATCGCGGCCGCTACTTTCGCCGGAGCGCTTCTACTCAGCGCCTGCGGTGGCAGCGGCGACTCAGGTTCTGGAAGCGACTCCGGCGGCTCCAACGTCGTCGGCGACATCACCTGCGTGGATGGCAGCATCAAGGCCGCGGGCTCCAGCGCCCAGGCCAATGCGATTACGCAATGGATCACCGACTACCAGATCACCTGCGAGGGCGCGACCATCGACTACCAGCCCGTGGGCTCCGGCGCCGGCGTTGAGCAGTTCATCGCCGCCCAGACCTCGTTCGCCGGTACCGACTCGGCCATGAAGGACGAGGACCTCGTCGCCGCCAATGAGCGTTGCGGCGGTGGCCCGGCCATCAACCTGCCCATGGTCGGCGGCGCGATCGCCGTGGCCTACAACGTCGAGGGCGTCGACAGCCTCGTGCTCAACCCCGACACTCTCGCCGGCATCTTCACGAGCACGATCACCAAGTGGAACGACCCGGCTATCACCGCACTCAACCCAGACGCGACCCTGCCGGACGCCACCATCGCGCAGTTCCACCGCTCGGATTCCTCCGGCACCACGGACAACTTCACCAAGTACCTCGCCGCCACGGCACCGGGCGTGTGGACGTTCGAGCCAGGCAAGGATTGGGTGGCCCCAGGTGGCCAGGGCTCGAAGGGCTCCGATCAGGTCATGGCGTCGGTCGACTCCACCCCCAACTCCATCGGCTACGTGGAACTCTCCTACGTCCTCTACTCACAGGTCGCCAAGGCCGCATCCATCGACAACGGTGGCGGCCCGGTCGAGGCCACGAGCGAGAACGCTGCGAACACGATCTCCGGCGCCGAGGTGGTCGGTGAGGGCAACAACCTCGCCCTCAAGATCGACTACGCGGTGAGCACCCCGGGCGCCTACCCGATCGTCCTGGTGACCTACGAGGGCGTCTGCCAGACCGGCCTCGCGGCCGATCAGAACCCAGCCCTGGTCAAGGCCTTCCTGCAGTACGCCGCCTCGGACGCCGCCCAGGGAGATCTGATCGAGGCGGGCTATGTGCCCATCACCGGCGACCTGCTCACCAAGGTCCGCGCCGCCGTGGAGGCAATGAGTTAGTGACGCACCACAGCCTGAACCCCGTTTGGGGCGGTCGGCCACGTCGGCTGACCGCCCCAAACGCATCGTGACCGCTACTGCAACCTGAGGGACTCATGGCGACGACCAGCCACGAACCAACGACGACCCGCGCTGATCCTGAGGGCATCTCCGGTGCCGCGGTTCGCCGCGGTGACCGCACCTTCCTCGGGCTGTCCACGGGCGCCGGATTGCTGGTCCTGGTCGTCATGGCCGCTATCGCGGTCTTCCTCGTCTGGAAGGCGATCCCCTCGATCCAAGCCGACTCCGCCAACTTCTTCACCGAGGGGCAATGGCTACCGGATTCTGACCCACCCGTCTTCGGCATCGCCGTCCTGCTCTTCGGCACGCTGTGGACGTCGATCATCGCCCTGGTCATCGCCGTACCGATCGGCTACGGCATCGCTCTCTTCATCGCCTTCTACGCCCAACGCCGTCTGGCCTCGACGCTTGCCTTCATCGTTGATCTCCTCGCCGCAGTCCCGTCGATCATCTTCGGGCTGTGGGGCCTGTACAACTTCATGCCGTACGTCGTGCCGTTCTCCCAGTGGCTGAGCGAGTACCTCGGCTTCATCCCGATCTTCGCGAACTCGCAGGAGTTGTGGACCAAGAGCATCCTCATGGCCGGACTCGTCCTGGCCATCATGATCCTGCCGACGGTGTCGGCCATCTCCCGCGAGGTATTCGTCCAGGTCCCCCGCATGCACGTGGAGGCAGCGCTCGCCCTGGGCGCGACCCGGTGGGAGATGATCCGCATGGCAGTCTTCCCCTTCTCCCGCCCCGGCATGATCTCTGCCGCAATGCTGGGCCTCGGCCGCGCACTCGGTGAGACGATCGCCGTCGCCCTCATCCTCTCCGCCGCATTCGAGATCAACTGGGCCATCACCGAGCCCGGGGGCAACTCCTTCGCGGCCAACATCGCCCTGAAGTGGGGCGAGGCTGGCGAGGTGGGCAGGTCCGCTCTCATCGCCAGCGGCCTGGTGCTCTTCTTCATCACGCTCGTCGTGAACATGTCGGCTCGCTGGGTCATCGCCCGCCGCAAGGACTTCTCGGGGGCGAACTGATGACGGACCTCTCTGGACTGCGTAGCGGCGCTCCGGTGCCCGACACGACGCCACACAGCGGCCCGGTGACCTCGTCGGAGGCGCCACCTCCCAACGCCGGTGGTCGCCAAAATCGCGGGGACTCTGCCGATTCGCTGCATCTCACGGGCAACCGTCTCCCGCGGTGGGCCCCGTGGGTCATCGCCGCGGGAGCGATCATTCTCGGACTCCTGGTGCAGGTCACCGGAATCACCGTGGTCGGACTGGCCCCCGGCTTCGTGGCCGCCTTCGCCTTCCTCCTCGTGCAGACCGCGACCTCGTGGACGGTCGAGGGACGCCGCCACGCGACCGACCGCCTCGCCACCACGTTGATCTACACGACGTTCGTCCTCGCCCTCGTACCACTGCTCTGGATCCTCATCACGGTCATCGCTAAAGGCTTGAGCGTCTTCAGTCCCGAGTTCTTCACCTCGACCATGCGCAACGTAAACCCACGCGCAGAGGGTGGTGGCATCGCTCACGCATTCGTGGGCACGCTGGAGCAGGTCGGCATTGCCGCTCTCATCGCCGTACCGATCGGCGTCCTGGCCGCGGTCTACCTCGTCGAATTCGGCAAGGGTCGGTTTGCCTACTGGATCAGCTTCTTCGTCGACGTCATGACCGGTATCCCCTCCATCGTGGCCGGCCTTTTCATCTATACGGCGCTCATCCTGACCGGCGTCCTCGAGCAGTCCGGGCTGGCCGCGGGACTCGCGCTCGCGATCCTCATGCTGCCGGTCATCGTGCGGGCCACCGAGGAGATGCTGCGGATCGTCCCGAACGAGTTGCGTGAGGGTGCCCTGGCCCTCGGCGTCCCCAAGTGGAAGGTCATCCTGCGGATCGTCATTCCGACCGCGATCTCCGGGATCATCACCGGCGTCATGTTGGCCGTGGCCCGCGTCGCCGGCGAGACGGCCCCGCTGCTACTGGTCACCTTCCTTGCCCAGGACATGAACCCCAACCCCGCCACAGGGTCCCAAGCATCCCTTCCGACGTTCGTGTGGGATCAGATCAGCCGCGGCACACCCGCCTCCATCGATCGAGCATGGGGCGGCGCACTCGCCCTCATCCTGTTCGTCCTCGTCATGTACGCCGGCGCACGCATCATCGCCAAGATCTACTCCCCCAAGGCCCGCTAGACCCAACGCAGGAGACCATATGAGCAAGCAGATCGACCTCGTCGACCTCGATATCTACTACGGGGATTTCCTGGCCGTGGAAGGCGTCAACCTCACGGTCAAGGCGAACTCGGTGATGTCGTTCATCGGCCCCTCCGGATGCGGCAAGTCCACCGTCCTGCGGAGCATCAACCGCATGCACGAGGTGATCCCGGGTGCGCACGTCAAGGGTGCGGTAAACCTCGACGGAGAGAACCTCTACGGCCCCAACGTCGATCCCGTCCTCGTGCGTCGCACCATCGGCATGGTGTTCCAGCGCCCCAATCCCTTCCCGACAATGTCGATCGCGGAGAACGTCATCGCCGGCCTGAAACTCGAGAAGGACAAGAAGCGCAAGGAGTCGATGGACGAGATCGTCGAGAAGTCGTTGCGTGGTGCGAACCTCTGGGAAGAGGTCAAGGACCGCCTTAAGCGTCCGGGTGCCTCGCTGTCCGGCGGTCAGCAACAGCGACTGTGCATCGCGCGTGCCATCGCGGTGGAGCCGCAGGTCCTTCTCATGGACGAGCCCTGCTCGGCGCTCGACCCGATCTCGACACTCGCGATTGAGGACCTAATCCGCGAACTTAAGGACCGCTACACGATCATCATCGTGACGCACAACATGCAGCAGGCTGGCCGCGTCTCGGACGACACCGCGTTCTTCAACCTCTCCGGAATCGGCAAGCCCGGTCACCTCATCGAGGTCGGACCCACCGCACAGATCTTCAGTCATCCCGAGCACAAGCAGACCGAGGACTACATCGCCGGTCGCTTCGGCTGATCAGCGTTGTCGCCTCGACAGGCCGACTACGAACCCTCGGCGAGCGCGTAGCCGGCCTCATCAACGGCCTCGGCAACATCAGTGCGGTCCAGCGGGTTGTCGCTGGTGACTGTGACCGCACCGGACCCAAGATCAACATCAACGCGCTGCACACCCGGAAGCAGCAAAAGCTCACCGGTCACCGCGCGCACGCAGTGATCACACGTCATTCCTTCAACCTGGTAGGTCGTCGTCGTGTTCACGGGGCCTCCTTCAACTCCGGCCATCGTTGCACGCCCTATCGCCGCACCAAACGAGGGGCTAGCGCCCAAGACGCTGGCGTACGCGGTCCTGCCCGGCCCGACCCAGCCGCATGAAGACCGGAGCCAGCCTGAGGGCGACGTCGGGAATTGCACTGAAGATCCGGACCTGAGCACCACGCCAGTGGGGCACGCTGACCACTCGTCGGGGCTTTCTCACCATCGCCCACACCTCATCGGCGACCCGCTCGGGCGTCACCTGACGGAAGCCGGTGAACGTCATCGCGATCGCCGGGTCATCCAGGACATCGGTAATCATCGGCGTGAGCATGCCGTCCGGGCAGACAACACCGAGGTGGATCCCCTGGACGCCCTGGGACGTCAACTCGGCGGCCAGCCCGAGGGTGAAGGAGAGCACCCCCGCCTTCGTCGCGGCGTACACGCACTCCCCCGGCACCGGGACCCAGGACGCCAGCGAACCCACATTGATGACATGCCCGTCACCACGGCCACTTTCACGCAGCCGCATCACCTCAACAGCTGCCCGAGTCCCGTGGATGACTCCGAGCAGGTTCACCGAGACGACCTGCTCGATCACCTGATCCGGCTGCGTCGCGGCATCGCCCGCACCCAGGACACCGGCGTTGTTGATCCACACATCAGGCTGCACCGCCTCCGCCAGTTCTCGACATCCCTGCGCATCCGTGACATCGAGATAGGTATCGGTGCCCTCCACATCGGTGCGGACGACGTGCCAGCCGGCCGATGCGAAGCGATCCGCGATGGCCGCGCCGAGCCCCCGCCCGGCACCGGTGACGACTGCGGTAGGCATCAGAGCGCCGCCGTTACGCCCTTGCCGAGGACGACCACGCCACTCTCGCTGACCGTGTAGAGCTCACGATCACGCTCAAGGTCCACGCCGATCTGTGCGCCGTCAGGGACGATGACGTTCTTGTCGAGAATGGCGCGGCGAATCACAGCGTTGCGCCCGATGCGGGCTCCGGGGAGCACGACGCACCCCTCAAGATAGGAGCCCCCCTGCACCTGCACATCGAAGGAGATGACCGAACTGCGCACATGTGCGCCGGAGATGACGGACCCGGTGCCGACCATGGACTCGTGGGCATTTCCTCCCTCCACGAATTTCGCCGGGGGCAGCGTGAGGTGGTTGGTGAGGATTGGCCAGCGCCGGTTATACAAGTTGAAGATCGGATGCACTGAGACCAAGTCCATGTGCGCATCGTGGTAGGCGTCAAGGGTTCCGACGTCACGCCAATAGCCGCGGTCACGCTCGGTCGCACCGGGAACCACATTGCGATCGAAGTCATAGACGTAGGCCGAGCCCTCGTCAACCAACATCGGGATGATGTTGCCGCCCATGTCGTGGACGGAACCCTCATCGGCTGCGTCGGAGCGCAGCGCGTTGATGAGCGCCTCGGTGGTGAAGAGATAGTTGCCCATGGAGACATAGGACTCATCCGGCGCACCGGGGATGGCTGGCGGATCAGCCGGCTTCTCCAGGAAACGACTAATGCGCTCCCCGTCCGCCGCTGTCTCGATCACACCGAACTGGTGGGCCAAGGATCGCGGCTGCCGAATGCCGGCGACGGTCACGGAGGCACCGCTGTCAATGTGCGCCTCGATCATCTGCATGGGATCCATGCGGTAGACGTGGTCGGCGCCAAACACCGCGACGTAGTCCGGCTGCTCGTCGTTGATGAGGTTCAAGCTCTGGAATATGGCATCGGCACTGCCGGTGAACCATCGCGGGCCGAGCCGCTGCTGCGCCGGGACCGGGGTGACATAGTCGCCGAGCAGTGGGGAAAGGCGCCAGGTCGTCGTGATGTGGCGGTCGAGCGAGTGCGACTTGTATTGGGTGAGCACGGCCACACGCCGAAGGCCCGAGTTGATGAGATTCGACAGGACGAAATCGATGAGACGGTAACTACCGCCGAAGGGCACCGCTGGCTTGGCGCGGTCTGCCGTCAATGGCAGCAGTCGCTTGCCCGCCCCGCCCGCAAGGACAATGCCGAGTACGTGCGGACCAGATTTCACAATGCCAGCCTAGAGGACCCGGGCATCCGCGGAGGCTCTACTCTTCCTTTCGTGAAGGTTGCCGTCCTAACGCGTGAGTGGCCCCCGGACATCTACGGGGGTGCCGGGGTGCACGTGCGCGAGCTCGTCGCGCACCTTTTGCCCCTCGTCGAGGTGGACGTGCAATGTTTTGGCCCGCCGCGGCCGGATGCCACCGCGCACCGCGTTCCCGAGACTTTCGCGGATGCCAATCCTGCCCTGCAAACCCTCTCGGTCGATTTGGAGATGGTGCGGGACACCGCGGGAGTGGACCTCCTGCACTCGCACACGTGGTACGCCAATCTGGCCGGACACGTCGGCGGACTGCTCTACGGCGTACCGCATGTGCTCACCGCCCATTCGCTCGAACCCCTTCGCCCATGGAAGGAGGAACAGCTCGGCGGCGGCTACCGAGTGTCCTCCTGGGTCGAGGCGACGGCCTACGCGCACGCACAGGCCATCATCGCTGTCAGCGCGGGCATGCGCGAAGACGTGCTGACGGCGTATCCGGCCGTTGATCCGGCGCGCGTACACGTCGTGCACAACGGCATCGACACCGATCGCTATCGACCCGATGACAGAACCGAGGCCCTGGAGCGCTATGGCGTGCCCACCGACCGGCCCTACGTCTTGTTCGTCGGTCGTATCACGCGCCAGAAGGGCATTGGGCATCTCATCGCCGCGGCTGAGCACTTCGACGACGATGTGGTGCTGGTTCTTTGTGCAAGTTCGCCCGACACTCCGGAGATCGGAATCGAAACCGAGGCCGCCGTCGAGCGACTACGCGCCAAGCGCGGCGACGCCTCGGTTGTGTGGATCAAGGAACAGGCACCGGTTGAGGATCTGCTCCAACTGTTCACCCATGCCCTGGCCTTTGCCTGCCCGTCGATCTACGAACCCCAGGGAATCGTCAACCTTGAGGCCATGGCCTGCGAGACAGCGGTCGTCGCCTCGGCGGTTGGCGGGATTCCCGAGGTTGTCGTCGACGGGGTCACCGGAATCCTTGTGCCATACGACCCGGCCGACCCGCAGGCTCTCGAACACGGGGTCGCTGCAGGGGTTAACGCCCTCGCCGCCGACCCAGAGCGCGCGGCTCGAATGGGTCGGGCGGGCCGAGAGCGCGCCGTGAACGACTTCGGCTGGGGTGCCATCGCCGAACAAACGGTCGCGGTCTACCGCGCTGCCCAGAGTTGAGCACGCTCCTTCCCGAGGAGACCCGCCCCCGCCTCTTCCTCGGCTACGCGCTCTACCTCGCAGCCACTGTCCTCTTTGCGGTCAATGGCAGCATCGTCAAAGCGATCTTGCAGAGTGGCGTCAGCGCGACGAGCCTGAGTGAGATTCGCGCCACCGGAGCCTTCCTCATCCTGCTCCTTGTCGTGGCGATCACCCGCCCTCAGGCGCTCCGTATTCGACGTACCGAATGGAAATTGCTGCTGGCCTACGGCGTCATCGGGGTGTCGATGACGCAGTACCTCTACTTCCTCGCGCTGGAACGATTGGCCATCGGCATCGCTCTCATCATTGAGTTCACCGCGCCGATCTTCGTCGTCCTGTGGGTGCGCTTCGGCCGCAAGCAGCCCGTCCGATCCTCGGTGTGGGTGGGTCTCGTCTTGGCGCTCAGCGGCCTGGCCCTCATCGCGCAGGTGTGGCAAGGGCTCACGCTGGATCTCGTCGGGGTGGCAGCCGCCTTCGGAGCCGCACTTGCCCTCGCCCTCTTCTACGTCATTGGCGAGCACCAGCGCCGCGGTCACGCGCCGCGCGATGCCCTGTCCCTCACGATGTGGGGAATGGGTGGCGCCGCCCTCTTCTGGGCCGTCGTCCAACCGTGGTGGCTGTTCCCCTGGGAGGCCTACACCGGGACCAGTGCGCCGCTGGGCGGAGTGGGTCCGACATTCCCCATCACGGCACTCACCCTCTGGATGATCGTTCTGGGGACCGTCGTGCCGTTCACTCTGGCCATCGCGTCGTTGGCGTACATCTCGGCGGCTCAGGCGTCGACGATCGGGATCACCGAGCCCCTCATTGCCTCCTTGGTGGCGTGGGCAGCGCTCGGCGAGGTGCTCACGCCGGTCCAGATCCTTGGTGGTATCACAGTCCTCGTGGGGGTCTACATCGCTGAGCGGTCTCGGTGAGCGCGCCGGATCCGATCGAACCGCTCGCGCCGATGGTTGTGCCGCCATCGAGTGGCCGTTCACAGGTCATCGGCCTGATCATGTACCTCGTCGCGGCGTTCCTTTTTGCCCTAAACGGAAGCGTCGCCAAGGCTCAGATTGAGGCCGGGCTCACGGCTGTGCACGTGACCGAGATCCGCACGCTCGGTTGCGCCGTGATCCTGCTCCTCTACCTCGCTATCGCTCGACCCACGACGTTGAAACTGCGTCGTAGCGAAGTACCTTTCCTGGTGCTGTTCGGAGTGGTGGCCTACACGACGACACCCTTCCTGTTCTTCCTGACGGTGTCCTTGCTGCCGGTTGCCATCGCGGCGCTGCTGTCGTTCCTCGCTCCGGTGCTCGTGGCGCTGTGGCTGCGGTTTGTGCGTCGAGAGCCGACCGGCAAGAGCATCTGGGTGTCTTTGGGATTGGTCATCAGCGGTCTGCTGCTGGTGTCTCAGGTCTGGTCCGGCCTGGTGTTGGATCCGCTCGGCATCCTCTTCGGACTCTTGACCGCCGTGGCGCTGGCGAGCTATCTCCTGCTCGGCGAGGCAGGGGCGAAGCGGCGCGACGTCCTAAGCCTGGCCTTTTGGGGCTTTGCCGTCGCCACCATCGTGTGGAGCATCCTTGCGCCCTGGTGGATATTCCCGTGGGACATCCTCAGTGACACGACGTCACTGTTCGACGGTTGGCTCCCTGACGTACCTGTGTGGTCGCTCGTCATCCTCATGGTCATCGTGTCCGTCGTGCCCTTCGTGCTGGTGCTCATGTCTCTGCAGCGCATCGGTGCTCAGCGAGGGGGCATCGCCGGCACGACGGAGCCAGTGTGGGCCGCGCTCATCGCCTTTGTGATGCTGGGCGAAGTGATTAGCCCGATTCAGGGAGTCGGTGGCCTCGTCGTCCTGGCCGGTGTCATCGTGGCCGAGCTCGCCTCACAGCGAGCCCACCGCCTCGCGATGGGGATGAACTACCCGACCTAGACGATGTTGCGCTCAGGACGCAGATCACCGGTGGCAAACCGCTCAACGTCCAGGGGTGAAACGTCGATGAAGGGCTCCCGGCCGAGGTAGAGGTCACGCAGGATTTCGCCGATCGCCGGGCCTTGAAGGAATCCGTGCCCGGAGAATCCAGTGGCATAGAGGAACCGATGGACATTGCGGGACTCTCCAAGCAGCGCGTTGTGATCCGGCGTTACCTCGTAGAGCCCGGCCCAGCCACTGCGGACACCAAGGTCTAGTAGCGCGGGTGCACGCACCGCTGCCAGCTCACCGAGTCGCTCGGGGAAGTCCGCATCCCGACTAATGTCGAACCCGGGCTCGGTCTCCCGGTGCGAGTAGCCCGTGAGGATGCCCGGGCCCTCGCGGTGCCAGTAGAACGACGTCGCGTAGTCGATGGTGAAGGCCATGCTGATCGGCTCGGGCATGGGCTCGGTGATGAGGAGTTCACGCTTGTACGGCGTGACCGGTAGATCGACCCCGACGTACGACGCAACCTCCGGTGACCACGCACCCGCGCAGTCAATGACACAACCGGTGGAGATCTCACCGTCAGTCGTGCTCACCTGCGTGATCGCACCTTGGGAAGTGGCGATGCCGGTGACCTCAACACCCGTGCGCACAGTGGCGCCCAAGCGTCGCGCACCCGTCGCGTAGCCGAGGACGACCGACTCCGGTGTGCAGTGCCCATCTTCGGGGCTCCAGGCAGCGGCCAGGACGCCCTCGGGGTTGAGCAGCGGCGATAACCGACACGCCTCGTCGACATCGACCATCCGAGACGGAACACCGAGGGAGTTCTGCAACGCGACAGAGGCCGTGAAGAGCTCGACATCCTCCGGTCGCGTGAGGACAAATAGGTAACCACTGCGGTGGAGGTCGATCTCCTGACCCGGGCGGTTGCCAAAATCCTCGAAGAGCTCGAGCGATCGCTTGCCCAGCATGATGTTGAGCTCATCGGAGAAGTTCGCACGTACTCCACCGGCGGCTTTCGACGTTGAGCCGCCGGAGAGTTCGCCACGCTCGAGGAGAACGACATTGACGTCTGCCTCGGCGAGGTGGAAGGCGGCGGAGGCGCCCATAACTCCCCCACCAACGATGACGACGTCGGCGTGGGTCGGCAGCGTCACAGACGGAAGCCAGGATCGAAGGGCAACTCCACCAGATCCATCTGAGCCTTCTGGAGCTTGCCGCTGTAGTCCCAGTTCATCGACTGCCAGCGGGTGAATTGGTCGAGGACCCAGATCCCACTCTGCCGCGAGCCATTGCCCGACAGCCCATTGCCACCGAAGGGCAGATGGGCCTCGGCGCCGGAGGTGGAGTTGTTGACCGACATCATCCCGGCCGAGACCCCCTGGCGATAGCGCCACACCGCCTGCGGGTTCTCGGTGTAGATCGCACAGGACAGGCCATAACCGTGCCCGTTCGACAACTCGATGGCCTCATCGAGAGTGTCGAAGACACCCATCGTCACGAGCGGGCCGAAGGTCTCGGTCGAGTAGAGCGCGTCGCCAGGGCGGACGCCGTCGACGATCGTGGGATGTGCGAACCAACCGGCGTCGGGATCCCCGAGAAACCCACGGCGAGGATTGGTCGAGGTGATGCGGCCAACGCTGGAGGAGCCGTAGACCGTCTGGTGGTCCTGGATGAGCCCGAGGTGCTTGTCGTGGTTTTCGAGATACTTCTCATCAATCATTGGTCCATAGAGAACGTCACCGAATGGGTCTCCGACGATGGCGTTCTCCACCGCATGGACATAGCGCTCACGCACGACGTCATAGACATCGTGGTGTACCCACAAAGTCCCGAGCGACGTGCAACGCTGACCAGCCGTGCCGAAGCCCGCGAAGAGCGCACCCTCGACGACAAGGTCGATATTGGCGTCCGGCATGACCACCATGGGGTTCTTGCCGCCGAGTTCAAGGCACGGAGATTGCAGGTGCCGCGCGGCCAACTCGCTCAGGCGGCGGCCGACCTCGGTCGATCCAGTGAAGCCGACCTTCTGGATCAGGCCCTTCTGCAGCGAGGCTTCGAGTCCGTCGTACGTTGACGGTCCGTCGGCGAGGACCACCTTGAGCACGTCACGCGGCACACCGCCGGCGTAAAAGATCTCGGCCATCGCCTGCGCGATCGCGGACGTCTGCTCAGCCGGCTTCCACACGACCGTGTTGCCGGTGACCAGCGCCGGCACGATGTACCAGGACGGAACGGCGGCAGGGAAGTTGCCCGCCGTGACGATCATTGCCGTGCCGACGGGCACGCGGAAGGTAAAGAGCTGCTTGTCGGGCATCTCGCTGGGGACGGTCTGGCCGTACATCCGCCGACCCTCACCGATGAAGAAGTCGCACGTGTCGATGACCTCTTGTACGTCGCCGAGGGCCTCGGCGTACACCTTGCCCATCTCGCGCGTCACTAGTCGCGCGAGGGCCTCCTTGTTGGCCTCGAAGAGGCGTCCCACCTCGGCGATGACGCGGCCGCGCGCCGGAGCCGGGACGGCCGCCCAGCCGGGCTGCGCATCATGGGCGGCCTGGGCGGCGGCGATGATCTCGGCTGATGTCGCGAGGGGCACCTCGGTGACGACGTCGGCGAAGTTGGCGGGATTCCGGGAGATGTACGTGGCCATGGACTGATCCTTCCACCGCCCCAATCTGTGGTGGTGGGAGGGATGCTCTGAGACGACCCCGCATCTGCGAGGCTGACCCCGTGAGCGACACCCGGACGGTTGGCACCGCCATCTTGGAACTCCTCCATCGCGAGGGCATCGACGTGGCCTTCGGCTTGCCCGGCGTCCATAACCTGGCCTTCTGGTCGGCGCAGACCCCGGTCCGGATCGTCGGCGTACGGCATGAGCAGGCGGCGGCATACGCGGCAGACGGTTATGGCCGGGCCACCGGCCGGGTCGGTGTCGCTCTCACCACCACCGGCCCCGGGTCGGTCAATGCGCTGGCGGCCTTCGGAGAGGCAGCCGTCAGCGGGGCACCCATGGTGCTGATCTCCAGTGATGTGTCGACCGCGCTGCGCTCTCTGGAAGGCCCTCGCGGGATCCTGCACGAGATGGGTGATCAGGCCGCCCCCTTCGCGGCGTTTGGCCGCCCCGCTCGGACGGTGAGCAGTGCCGAGGAGGCATTGACGGCTGTCGCGGAGGCGCTGGCGATTGCGGGTACGCCGCCGATGGGTCCGGTCTATGTCGGCATCCCCTCCGACGTCCTCAACGCGCAGTGGTCCGGCGATGTGCCGCTCCTGTCGGGCCCGTCTGCTGTGGATGCCGAGGTCTCGACAGGAGCCACATCGTCCGACAGCGACGTCGCAGCGCTGGGCGCCCTCATCGCTGACAGCGAGCGGGTGGTCCTCTGGGCGGGCGGTGGAGTGGCGCAGTGCGGCGAGGCGGGTGAAGCAGCGCTGCGGTCCCTCGCTGAGCGACTCGGTGCTCCCGTGGTGACAACGTACGCCGGTCGAGGGCTCATGGCCGGCCACCCGTTGACGATCGAAGCCTCAACGCACGAACCGGAGGTCGCCGAGATCATCGCGTCCGCCGACCTGCTTCTCGTGGTGGGGAGTGGCTTCGACGCGATGCACACGAAGAACTGGAAGATGCCCATGCCTTCCCGTCGAGCGGCCATCGCACTCGGGGACGAAGTCACCCGCACCGTGCCCTGGGACGTGCTGGTCCAGGCCGATCTGGTGTCGACGATTCGTTCCCTGGAATCCCGGTTGGAGGATCGCGGTGTCGGTACACGATCGGCGTGGGCACCGGTTGGTGTCCGTGACTCCGTGCGAGCGCGACTGATCCTGGATGAGCGCATGATCGATCCGGTGGCGTTCGTCGAGGCGGTGGAGTCCTGGCCGACCGAAGGCGTGGTGGTCACCGACATGTGCGTTCCCGGGTACTGGACGAGCAGTCACGCGCGTCATGATCGGCCGCGACACCTTCTCAATCCGGTGGGCTGGGGGACGCTCGGTTATGCGCTGCCCGCGGCGATTGGCCCGGCGTCGGTTGGCATGCCGACGCTGGCTGTGTGCGGCGATGGCGGGCCGATGTTCGCGCTCGGTGAGTTGGCGACGTACGTGCAGGAGAGGTTGCCGATCGCGCTGGTGATCGTGGATGACGGCGGCTACGGGATGCTCCGCTACGACCAGCGGATCTTTGGCCATCCCGAGCGTGGGGTTGACCTCGTGACACCGGACTGGACGTTGCTGGCGGCCTCGTTCGGCATTGCTTACGCCGAGGTGGATGTGCGGGGCGGTGCTGCCGGTGCGGAACGGGGCGGTGCTGGTGTGGGGCCGAGTGCTGCCGGTGTGGAACCGGGTGCTGCCGGCACCCTCACCGACGCCTTGGCATCGGCAGCCGCGCGCCCAGGACCAACGATGATCGTGCTGCGGGCCGCCTTCTACCCGCCAGCCTCCACGAGCCCACGCTGGTTCGAGACCGCCACCGGCCCCCGCGAAACCGCGTAGCCCGCGTTCTTTCGTCACATCTGGGGGCTTAGCCCGCTGATCTGCCGAAAGAACGGGAGCGGTGGGCGATGGCCTCGCGGATCTCAGCGATCACCCACTCCGGCTTGGTGGTGATCTGCTCCCACGTGAACCGAAGCACCAACCAGCCGCGCAGGACGAGGTCGTTCTGTCGAGCGCGATCGCGCTCGAAGGACCGGCGATCGCTGTGGAAGGCCCGCCCGTCGACTTCAATGGCGATACGCAGATCGAGGTGCGCAAAGTCGATCTCGGCCACCACTCGGCCCGATCTATCGAGGACGGGGTGGTTGGCAATCCAGTCTCCGGTACGAGAGCGACGCAGTAGGCGCCCCATCCGCTGCTCGGCTTCCGACCTCGATCCGGTCGCCATGCGCATCCTCGCGCGTCGAAGGGCGCCAACACCGCGGTTGCCCCTCCCCGCACGGCCCGCGATGACTTCGTCAAGGTCCTCGATGCCGAACCATCGCTGTTGAAGAGCCCGATCCACTACCTCGTGTGCCCGATGCTTGCCCGCGATGCCGATTGTGTCGGCCACTGCCTCTATGGGCACCGCTAGATGCAAGCCTGCAGCCATGTATGCAGGGGGAAGCGCGGATCGTTGAATGACAGTTACGCCCTCAAGGGCCATTCGGCACCGCTCCGATGCCACGACGATTCTCTCGGTCCCCGGCAGATCCCAGCCACCGAGCCTCGCCGCAATCGGACCGCTGACCACCGATCCCTCGGGGGCATTCGCCTGCAGGATCCATCCCTCGCACGCGTCCCCACCGGATGAGACAGAGCGAATGATGAGGGCATTGCCCCGTCGCTCCCACTCACCTGACCGGACACGACGGGCAATGGCCTCCGGTGACAGGCCGGCGCTACGTGCCTGCCGAGTCGAGATGACGCCTGCCTGCAACGACGCGATGTCGACGGCACGCCGATCAAGGGCTCTTCCCCGTGTCATGCGTCTGACATTGCCCCACGGAACCGTGCCCCCGCTGTCGCTGTCCACAGGCCGGTTCTTTCGTCACATCTGGGGTCTTAGCCCGCTGATCTGCCGAAAGAACGGACCAACTAGCCCTTGCGGCCGATGATGAGGTCAGCGACCAGCGAGGTCCAGCCGGTCTGGTGCGAAGCCCCGAGTCCGGCGCCGTTGTCACCGTGGAAGTACTCATAGAAGAGCGGATCGTGCCACCGCGGATCGGATTGGAATCGCTCGCTGCCACCAAACACCGGCCTCGTGCCATCGGGCCTCTCAAGGAACACCGAGATGAGTCGGCGTCGGATCTCGTGAGCGACCTGCGAGAGATTCATCATGATTCCGCTGCCGGTCGGACACTCCACCTGGAACTCATCCCCCAGATACAGGTGATAGCGCTCCAATGCCTCGATCACCAGATGATTGATCGGGAACCACACCGGTCCACGCCAATTGGAGTTGCCCCCGTAGATCGGCGTCGTGGACTCCGCTGGCTCATAGTCGATGTCATAGCCCTGACCCTCGACAGTGATCTCGTACGGCGCCCCATCGAGTCTCTTCGACAGCGAGCGAAGGCCATAGGGCGACAACAGCGAGTCCTCACTGAGGATCTCCATGAGCACGCGACGAAGGCGATCGGGATCCACCACCGTGAGCAACGCCTTGCGATGGCCGTCGACCTCCCGAAACTGCAGCGAACCCGCTACGTGTTCGCCTTCGTTCGCTGTCCCCGTCACCCCTCGCCGTCTCAGGAAGTTGTCCAGGCTTCGCCGGTATCGCTCGGAGTTGCCAAACGTGCCGTCCTGCTCGATATACGCGCCTGCGAGGACCGGGATGACCCCAACGAGCGAACGCACCTTGATGGGCTCGCGCGAGCCGTCGGGACGGACCAGTTGGTCGTAGAAGAAGCCCTCCTCCGCGTCGAAGAGACCCACCGCGGAGATGCCATCGGTGATGGTGGCGAAGTGTTCGAGGAACTTCAATGCCATCGGCGCATAGGCCTCGTCGTGCGGCGCGATCCGGATCGCCATGCGCAGCATCATCAGCGCGTAGAAGGCCATCCACGCCGTGCCATCGGCCTGTTCGATCGTGTAGCCGTCCGGCAGGTGCGACCGGTCGATAGGTCCGATGTTGTCCAGCCCGAGGAACCCTCCCTCGAAGACGTTGTTGCCCTCCTTGTCGACCTTGTTGACCCACCAGGTGAAGTTGATGAGCAGCCGCTGGAAGACGCGCTCAAGGAAGTCAATATCGGTGCCCCCGTCGATCTCAAAGACCCGGATCGCCGCCCAGGCATGCACCGGTGGATTCACGTCGTCGAAGTTCCATTCGTACGCCGGGATTGCTCCACTGGGGTGCGAGTACCAGTCACGCAACATCACCTGCAGCTGGTACTTCGCGTATTCAGGATCGATATGCGCGAACACGACCGTGTGGAAGGCCAGATCCCAGGCCGCGAACCACGGGTACTCCCACGAGTCCGGCATCGACAGGACGTCGTAGGCATCCAGATTGCGCCACCGCGTGTTGCGCACGAGTTGATGCCCGGCGGGCGGCGGTGGCTCGGTCGGATCGCCATCGAGCCATCGCGCGACGTCGTATCGATAGAACTGCTTGCACCAGATAAGCCCGGCAAAGGCTCGGCGCATGACATCCGCGACGTCAGCGGACGCGTCATCGGGCGCGAGTTCGGCGTAGAACTCGTCCGCCTCCGCCTTGCGCTGGATCATGAGGTCGTCGAACCGCTGCTCGGACCAGCCAGGATCAGGATGATCCCCGTCGCTTGGTGACCAGAGCCGAAGGCGGACTTCCACGGTCTCGCCGGCGGGTACGTCGAGGACGTAGTGCCACGCACATTTGGTCCCGAGGCGCTCGGGATTGACCGTGGCTGCTCCGCTCACGACATAGTCGTTGATCCCGTCCTTGGGGTAGGGCTCCTCCAGCGCCGTGCCGAAGATGCGCTCGGTGTTCGTACGGTTGTCACAGAACAATGCCTCCGGTGCGGTGCCATCGGAGGCGCTTGCCGCGTCCAGATGGTAGATACCGAGTCGCCAATGGTCCGCCACGATGGTGCCGGCGTCGAAGGCGAACTGCGGGATGGGTCGGGCCTGACCCCAGGACCAGGTATCCCGAAAGATTGCTGACGGCAGCAGGTGGATGGTCTCCGCATCCGGGCCGACGTTAGTGACTCGAATGCGGATGAACGTGTCGGTCGGATCATTCTTCGCGTAACTGACATCGACCACCCAGTAGCGATCGTCGTCGAAGATCCCGGTATCCAGCAGTTCGTACTCAGGATCATGGCGTGTCCGCGCGCCATTGACCGAGACCAGTTCGTCGTAGGGGAAGGCGTCCTGGGGGTAGTGGTAATGCGCGCGCAGCCAGGCCTGCGAAGGCACGGCGTCGTCGTACCACCAATACTCTTTGGCATCCTCGCCGTGATTGCCCTGCCAGCCGTCGAGCCCGAAGAAGCGTTCCTTGAGGAAAGCATCACGGCCATTCCACAGCGCGAGGGAGAAGGACATGTCCTGATGAAGATCGCAGTAGCCCAGGATGCCGTCCTCGCTCCACCGGAAGGTGCGTGAGCGAGCCTGGTCGTACGGCAAATAGCGCCACGCGTCTCCGTCGGCGGAGTAGTCCTCGCGGACCGTGCCCCAGCCCCGTTCGGCCACATAAGGCCCCCACTGGTACCAGGGGCCGGCTTCATCAGGTCCGAATCGGTAGTTGCCGCACTGGGCCATCCGGCCCCGTTCCGCAGGAAGGGTCACGAATTGATGATGCCCTCCCTGCCTTACTCCCGCATGAAGATGGCCAAGGGACTACGGTAGGACCAGAGGACTAGATCGGGGAGGCGCCATGAGCCGGATACGTCGCGCGGGAGTTGCCGTGATTGCCGTACTCACCGCGGTCCTCATGGGCTTGACCCTCGCCCCCACTGCATCTGCGGCCCAGGAAGTCCCCCAGGACGTGCCCCTGGTGATGGGTGACAAGGGAGACTCGGTCGCCAAGGCACAGCGACGCCTTGAGTGGCTCGGTTACGAACTGCGCGACAAGGAGATGGAGAAGGAGTACTTCGGCCGATCCACACACAAGGCCGTGAAGAGGTTCCAGCAAAAATTCTTCATCCCCGTCAACGGCAAACTGAACAAGGACACCTGGCGCAAGCTCGAAGAGGTTGGCGGCGGTGTGGGCAAACTCCCCAAGTCCTGCCTCAACGAGACCAAGGTTGTCTGCATCGACAAGACAGCCAAACTCCTGCGCTACGTGCACAAGGGGAAGGTGAAGCTCACCGTCGACGTACGCTTCGGGGTGCCCGGCCTCGACACCCCCACCGGTTCCTACCGGGTCTGGTTCCGTTGGCGGGACGCTACCTCCGGAATCAACGGACCGGACCAGCCCCGCGCCCCGATGCCCTACGCACTGTTCTTTAACGGCGATATCGCCGTGCACTACTCCCCGCCCTTCGCGGCCAGCGGGTACTACCCCGGCGGTGGTTCACACGGTTGCGTGAACGTTGCCGACCTGCAGGCGGTCTCCTGGCTCTTCGACCAAATCCCTGTCGGCACACGCGTCTACGTGTACTGGGGCTAGTAGACCCTGCCCATGACCCTTCGCGTAGCACTTCTCGGCTACGGTCTGGCCGGGCGGGTCTTCCACGGACCGTTGATCACGGCCGAACCCGGCCTTGACCTCGCCGCCATCGTCACCTCGAACGCCGAGCGTCGCGATCAGGCGGCCGCCGATCATCCCGATGCGCTTCTCCTCGCGTCAGTGGATGACGTTTGGGACAGAGCCGAAGAATTCGACCTCGTAGTCATCGCCACGGCGAACGCCGCTCACGTTCCCCAGGCCACCGCTGCCCTCGAACACGGCCTTCACGTCGTCGTCGATAAGCCGCTCGCCGCGACCGCCACCGAGGCCCAAGCCATGGTGGACTTGGCTGCTGCCCAAGGTCGCCAACTCCACGTCTTCCAAAATCGGCGATGGGACTCTGAGATCCTCACCGCACGCCGGGCAATCACCGACGGAGTGCTCGGTCGTCCGCACCGTCTGGAATCCCGGTTCGAGCGGTGGCGACCCCACCCCAAGGGTGGCTGGCGCGAGGTCGGCGCTCCCGACGACATCCCGGGACTGCTGTATGACCTCGGTGCCCACCTCGTCGACCAGGCCCTTCACCTCCTGGGTCCGGTCGAGCGCGTGGCGGCCAGTGTGCGGATCCTGCGTGACGGCGTAACCGGTGACGATGACACCCAGGTGATGCTCTGGCACACCGATGGCGCGATCAGCCTCCTTAGCGTGAGTGCCGTGGCGGCGTTCATCGAGCCACGGCTGCGATTGCTCGGCACCCGCGGCGGCTTGGAGATCATCGGACTGGATACGCAGGAGGACGCCCTCCGCGAGGGGCGATTGCCCGGGGACGAGAACTGGGGTGCCGAGCCCGTCACTCACACCGCCACCATCATCACGGCCGATGCCCCTTCAGCCCGGGCATACCCCCGTCAGCGCGGTGACTATCCCGCCTACTACGCGGCTGTTGCTGCGGCGCTCCAGGGACATGGCCCCGCGCCCGTGGATGCCCGCGATGTTGTCGAGAACCTGCGGGTCATTGAGGCGGCCGCGCTGTCCGCGGCGCAAGGCATCGAAGTACGCCTTGAACCTCCCGCAGGTCACCGCTTCTCGACCGGCGGTTAGCAACGTCCGTCTCACCGGGCGGCTGAGACCAACACGTCCGCGGAGAGGTCGTTGAGGAGTCCGACGGGATCGTTCAGCAACGGCTCGAACGCTATCTCGGCAGCGCCAACCAGTACGGCGTCACTGCCAAGTGCCGCCGGCGCGACCTCCACCTGCTCGCGAGCCGCGGGTAGTGCGAGCGCGAGTTGCTCAGTGACACGCCCCCGGGCTGCACCGTAGACGGCGGCGAGGTGTCCGCCGAGAACGACAGCCTGCGGATTGAGCACGTGCAGCAGATTGACCAATCCCACGCCCAACCAGGTGGCAACGTCCTGCACCACCTGCAGAGCCACGCCATCACCACTCGTTGCCAACTCGATGACATCGATGGCAGTGACGACATCGAGGCCATGTGAGCGGGCTGAAGCGACGAGGGCTTCGGCTCCCACCTCGGTTTCCCAGCAGCCAACCGCCCCGCACCGACACGGTCGTCCCGTCGGGTTGACGCGAACGTGCCCCACCTCACCGCCGTAGCCACCTGCACCCACGAGCGCCTGCCCGTCGATGATCACACCGCCGCCGATACCGACGTCACCCGCGAGGAAGATGAGGGAATCCACCGTCTGCGCAGCACCCCGCAGATGCTCGGCAAGCGCGCCAAGATCCGCGTCATTGCGCACCTGGACGCCGCGCGCCCCGCTGCCCAGAGCGCCCCCGAGGAGTTGAGCGAAGGGGATGTCCGTCCAGCCCAGGTTCGGGGCCTGACGCACCAACCCATCCTCCGCACGCACGATGCCAGGAACACCCACACCGGTGCCAACCCAGACCGCGCCTGTCGGAGCAGACGACAGAACCTCTCGGCCGATCTCAGCAACCTCGCGGACGATACGCCCGGGATCGCCAAGCGCGTCCACGTGCTGACGCTCCACCCGAGTGAAAACCTCACCACCGAGGCCGACGAGTGCTGCGACCGTGCGGTCGACGCGAACATCCAGCGCCAGCACCACCGCGGAGGACGAGACCGGCTCGACTACCAGCGATGGTCGTCCTACCCCGCGACCGACGCCAGCACGCTCGACGACGAGGCCGAGGTCGACCAACTCGGTGACCAGTCCACCCACCGTGCTCCGATTGAGCCCGGATGTCGTGCCGATGGCCGATCGTGACAGCGGGCCATCGCGATGGAGTAAGCGCAAGACCAGGGACAGGTTGGCCCGACGTACCTCATCCTGAGTGGCCCCCGCGAGGGAAGGAACCACCGCGTCTCAGCGCCCCGTAGCGGAGGCTCGCCGCCGAGAAATCGCGTCCACGCTCGCCGCCACGAGGAGGACCAGGCCGGTGACCACGAACTGGATGCCGGACTGCTGGGTGATCAGCGGCAGGCCATTGGCGATGACGGCAATCACGAGACCACCGATGACCGCATCGCGCACCTTGCCACGACCACCAAAGAGGCTGGTGCCGCCGATGACAGCAGCGCCGACAGCGAAGAGCAGCGTCTGCGCACCACCTGTGGTCGGCGACACGGAGTTGTCTCGGGATGCCAGCAGCACGCCGGCCACCGCGGCCAGGGTCGAACAAAAGATGAAGCAGGTGATCATCAGGCCCTTGACGTTGATGCCCGCACGTCGTGCCGCCTCACGATTGCCGCCAACGGCGTAGATGTGCCGACCAAAGCCGGTGCGCTGCAAGATGAAGGTGAGGACGACGAGCAACCCGAGGATCACCACGACAACCCACGGAACGCCCTGAATCACGACGTTTGCGGTCGCGAGCTGGCGCTCCTGGTTGAGCAGATAGGTCGCTACGACGACGAGCACACCCAGGGCGATCACCTTGGCCGCCCAGACACTCATCGACTCAGCGGCGAGCCCCGCCTTGCGGCGACGGTTGATCGCGAGCAGATTGATGATGGCGAATCCGCCGACGATGACGACCGCGAGCACCCAGCCAAGGATGACCGGCATGTTGCCGTTCATGACGACGAGAATCGCGTCATCGCGAATCGGGATCGTGCCACCCTCGCCGATGATCAGGAGCATGGCGCCCTGGAGGGCCAGGAACATCGCCAGCGTCACGACGAAGCTGGGAATGCCGAGGCGCGCCACGAGTAAGCCGATGACGAGGCCGATGACGACCCCGGTGAGAAGGGCCGCCAGGAGCGCGATCGGCCAGGCCATTCCCATGTTGGTGAGCACCACGGCGAGGACAGCGGCCGCCGTGCCCGCAGCAAAGCCGGCGGACAGGTCGATCTCGCCGAGGAGCAGGACGAAGACCAGCCCCATCGCGAGGACGATGATCGCCGCGCTCTGGTTGATGAGATTGGCGAAGTTGAAGATCGACAGGAAGGTGCCGCCCTCGAGAACGCCGAAGAGGATGACCAGGGCGACGAGACCGAGGACGGCGGGCAACGAACCGATGTCGCCGCCGCGCACCCGCGCGAAGTAGTCGCGGACAGCCTGACCAATCCCCGCGGTGTCACCGGCGCTGGGCACGTCCACCTCGGTGATCTGCGCGCTCATGCGGCACCTCCCATGGAGTTGTCCTGCATCCCGATATCACCGGATCGACCGGTGGTGATGAGCTCGACCACCTGCTGGGAGCTCACCTGGTCCTTCTCCACCTGCGCGGCCATCTGGCCTAGATAGAGGCAGGCGATGTCATCGGCCACCGCTTGGACATCGTTCATGTTGTGCGAGATGAGGATGACGCCGAGGCCGTTGTCGGCCAGCCGGCGTACGAGGTTGAGGACCTGCTCGGTCTGGGCCACTCCGAGAGCCGCGGTCGGCTCGTCCAGGATGACGAGCTTTGAGTTCCACAGCACGGCCCGGGCAATGGCGACAGTCTGGCGCTGACCACCGGAGAGGCTGGATACCTGCTGGCGCAGCGACTTCAGGGTGCGGACACTAAGGCCGCTGAGGGTCTCTCCCGCACGCTTCTCCATGGTCGTCTCGTTCAAGGTGACGCCGGACTTAACCTCGCGGCCGAGGAACATGTTGTGCACGACATCGAGGTTGTCGCAGAGCGCGAGATCCTGGTAGACGACCTCGATACCGAGGTCGTTGGCCTGCTTGGGCCCGTGGATCGTCACCGGTTTGCCCTCGAAGGTGACCTGTCCACTGTCGAAGGGATGAATCCCGGCGATCGCCTTGATGAGCGTGGACTTGCCGGCTCCGTTGTCTCCCACAAGAGCGGTGACTCGTCCGGCGCGGACGTCGAGATCGACATTCTGCAGGACATGCACGGGACCGAAACTCTTGTTGATGCCTCGGAGGGAGAGAAGGGGCGTGTCGTTCGCCATGAGACCTCGCATGTGCCGTGTGGATGCGTGATGAGCGGATGGACTGGGACGGAGTGTGCCAGGAATGGCGTGGGGGCGGGTTCGAATTCGACCCGCCCCCACGCTTCATTGCCTTGTTAGGGCGCTATCCCTGGGGTCAGGGGTTGATGCCGTACTCGGCGCACTTCTCCTGGATGGCCGGAGTGGTGCAGACCCGGTCGTACGTCGTGAAGCCGTCAGCGATGACGTCCTTGACGTTCTCGGGGAAGATCGCCACCGGCACCAGCAGCACTGACTTGACCTCGGCACCGGTCTCGGTGTCGACGACGGTCTTGTTGGCAAGAGCGTCAGCGGCCGGGATGTTGGCCTGGATGAGGTCGATGGCGAGCTGTGCGGCTGCGTCAGCCTCAGCCTTAACGGCCTTGTAGACGGTCATGCACTGGGTACCGAGCAGCACGCGCTGCAGACCCTCATCAGTCGCATCCTGGCCGGTGACGGGCACCTGGCCCGCAACACCATTGCGCTCGAGGACCGCGATGGCAGCGCCACCGAGACCGTCGTTGGCAGCAGCAACACCGATGAGGTCGCCGCCGACCTCGGTGTACATCTGCTCGAAGATCGTGCCGGCCTTGGTGTTATCCCAGTCCGGAACGCTCTGGTCCGCAGCGATGGTGTAGCCAGCGCCCTTGAGAACCGTCTCGTAACCCTCCTTGAAGAGGGTGGCGTTGTTGTCGGTCGGCGAGCCATTGAGCAGCGCCACCGGACCGGCGTCGTTGCCATTGGCCTGCATGCAGGTCACGAGGCCCTCACCGATCTTTGTGCCGACAGCGACGTTGTCGAAGGACACGTAGTAGTTGGCATTGCCCGCGAGAGTCAGACGGTCGTAGTCGATCGTCGGGACACCCTGGTCGTTTGCCTTCTTGATCACCGCGGCAGCCGAAGGGCTGTCGAGGTTGACCAGCATGAGGACCTGGACACCCGAGTTGAGCATCTGATCCGCGATGGTGGCGAACTTCGCCTTGTCGCCATTGGCGTTCTGGATGTCGTACTCGACACCGGCAGCGTTGAACGCCGCCTCCAGGAACGGACGGTCAGCAGTCTCCCAGCGAGCCGAGGATGCTGCGTCGGGCAGGATGACGCCGACCTTGCCGCCGGTGGGCGGAACCTGAGTGGCCGAACTGTCGGGAGCGGCGCTCGAAGAGGAGTCGCCGCCGCTGTCGCTGCCACCGCAGGCAGCGAGGAGAAGGCCGGTGGCCGCGAGTGCGGCGACGGCCCCGATGATGCGCTTGGACATTCGTGTCCTTTCTCAGCAGGGCGTCCCCCTGCAATGCCGTGAAACTGCTTCTGTTGTGTGGTGACGGTGAGCGATCTGGCTAGGCGCCAAGGATGTGATCGATCACCAACTGGTCCAATTGCTCGTTGCGATAACCGCGACTGGCCAGTGCTTGTGGGTCGTGCTGCTCATCAAGCAGCTCGTGCGCCGCAGCCGGTGAATACGGCCCGACGGTGGGTTCGGCGAGTTCGGGAACACCCGCCTCGGCGAGGGCCTTCTTGACCTTCGGGTCATTGTCGAAGGCCTTGGCCCGCTCGCGGAACATGAGGTAGGTGCGCATGCAGCCGCGCGCGAAGTCCCAGATGCCATCCGCACCCTCGTTGCGGTAGGGCCGGGCGTCAAAGTGCTTGGGTCCGTCGTAGCCGGAGTTCTCGAGCAACCGGACAAGGAAAAAGTCGTCCTTGATGCCCTCGGACCCGAAGCGGAGATCCTGGTCGTAGCGACCAATCTTTTGATCGTTGAGATCGATGTGGAAGAGCTTGTCCTGCCACAGTGCCTGAGCCACGCCCTGGTAGAAACTCAAGCCCGCCATGGTCTCGTGGGCGACCTCGGGGTTTAGGCCAACCATCTCGGAGTTGTCCAGGGTCTCGATGAACGCGAGCGCATGGCCAACCGTCGGCAGGAAGGTGTCGCCGCGCGGCTCGTTCGGCTTGGGCTCGATGGCGAATCGAATGTTGTAGCCCTTGTCCTTGACATAGCCGGCCAGGAAGTCCAGTGCCTCGCGGTAGCGGTCGAGCGCATCCGCAGGGGTCTTCGACGCGGCGGACTCCACGCCTTCACGGCCACCCCAGAAGACATATGTCGGTGCGCCGAGTTCAGCGGCCACGTCGAGGTTGCGCATCGTCTTGGCAATGGCAAGACGGCGAACCTCGCGGTCGTTGGAGGTGAAGGCACCGTCCTTGAACATGGGGTGCCAGAAGAGGTTGGTGGTGGCCATCGAGCACACGATGCCGGTCTCCTCGAGCGCCTTGATGAAGGTGTCGAGCTCGGCTCGGCGCTGAGACTCCGGTGCGCCAAAGGTCATCAGGTCGTCGTCGTGGAAGCTCACGCCCCAGGCGCCGATGTCGGCTAAGCCACGCAGGAAGTCGGCGGGAGCGATCGGCGGGCGAGTGGCGTCCCCGAAGGGGTCGCGCCCAGGGTGACCGATCGTCCACAGCCCGAATGCGAATCGGTCCTGCGGCGAAGGTGCATATTCGCTCACGCAAGCTCCCGGACGTCGAATTTCCCATTCCGCGCAGGGCCAAAGGAAATTGTTGTGAGCGAGAACATATGTCCTAGATCACATCGGCGCAAGTCCTATTCATTCGCGAATGGGTAACGAATTCATCACGTCTGGTTCAGCCTCCGTCCACTTTTCCCGCGGCGGGGAGGAGAGGCGCCGCCGAGGCGACTAGCCCCCGTGGACCTGCTCGCGGGCGGCGGCATATGCCTCACGGATGGCCGGGACTGGCTGTGGCTCCAGCTCGATCTGTCCCCCGCTGGCCCACGCCGGCGGGGTCGGGCCGGCGAGCAGGGCCCAGGCCGCCTGCCGTGCGGCGCCGTCGGCGACGTACTCCCCCGGGGCTGGTACGACGACAGGAACATCGACCAACGTCCTCGCCACCTGTTGCACGGCCGAATTTGCCGCCGCTCCGCCGACGAGCAGCAGCCGGCGCGGGTGCACGCCCTGAGCGCGCAGCGCGTCGACCGCGTCGGCAAGGCCGCACATCATTCCTTCGACGGCCGCGCGCGCGAGGTTCGCCGGCGTCATCGCCTCCCGGGTCATTCCCACGAGCGTGCCCGTGGCGTTCGGAAGGTTAGGCGTGCGTTCGCCGTCGAGATAGGGCAGGAGCACCAACCCACCGCTCCCCGGAGTCGCGGACATCGCAAGTGTCGTCAACTCGTCGAGACTGACGCCCAGCATGTCCGCGGTCGCAGTGATGACACGTGCAGCGTTCAACGTGCAGACAAGCGGGAGGAAGCGGCCAGTCGCATCGGCGAATCCGGCCACCTCACCGCTCGGATCCGCCGTAGGTTGATCGGCCACCGCGAACGCCGTGCCAGAAGTTCCTAGCGAAACCACTACATCGCCGGGTAGTGCACCGACACCGAGGGCCGCGCCCATGTTGTCGCCGGTGCCCGGTGACAGGGCGATCCCGCCGCGCATCTCCCCGACGATCTCGCTCGGTGCGGCCACCCGCGGAACGTCGACTACACGGCCGAGCGCGAGTTCGAGCAGGTCGAGGCGATAGGCCTCCAGCGCAGGCGACCAGTATCCGGTGCCCGAGGCGTCGCCGCGATCGGTCGTGGCCTGTTCCGGCATGCCCGCGAGCCTCCAGGTCAGCCAGTCGTGGGGCAGCATGATGCGATTGACGCGTGCCGACAGGTCGGGCTCATGGCGTGCTAGCCATCGCACCTTCGACACCGTGAACGAGGCCACGGGGACACTCCCGACAGCGTCAGCCCAGACCTGCGGACCTCCGAGTTCGGCCACGAGGTCATCGGCGGCCTGCGCCGAACGTGTGTCATTCCACAGCAGTGCCGGGCGTACGACCTCATCACTCTCGTCCAGCGTCACCATGCCGTGCTGCTGGGCCGCGACGCCGAGCGCCTCGACCCCGTCGAGGGTTCCGTCGAGGGCACCTTGGAGTGCAGTCCACCAGTGATCGGGGTGGACCTCGGTGCCGTCCGGATGGGTGCCGCGCGCTTCGCGGACGAACTCACCGGACTCGGCATCACGGATGACGACCTTGACGGACTGGGTGGAGGAGTCAACTCCGGCAACAAGCGGCATGGCGGTGACGTTACCGCCGACCTCCCCTCCGCGAGTGCGCACCTGTGCACATGGTTTGTCCGAAATGTCGGTGCATAACTGCGCACTCGCGGAGGGGGTGACGGGCCTACGCTGCCGGACATGGCTCTTGAGTGGAGTTGCTGCGTGCTCGATGGGAGCGGTGCGGTGATGCACGCCGAGGACGCTGATCGCCTGCAACCGACCGCCAGCATCGGCAAACTCTTCCTGCTGTACGCCGTAGCGGATGCCGTGGCCACCGGGGCACTCGCGATCGGTGAACGGGTGCGGAGGCCACTGGACCTGGTCGCAGACTCGGGCCTGTGGCAGCACCTGGGCGCGCACGAACTCACGATCGGCGATGCGGCCATCCTGGTCGGTTCGGTAAGTGACAACCTCGCGAGCAACGCGCTGCTCGATGCCGTGAGCATGGATGCGGTCGACCACGCCGCGCGCATGCTGGGCTGCCAGCAGTCAGGCCTCACCGACCGCATCCGCGACGTCCGCACCCCAGCGGAACCACCCGCGCCGTCCGTGGGCCGGGCCGATGAACTCGCCGAGGCGGTACGCCGTATCGAACTCACGAGAACCACGTCACCGGCTGCTGCCATGGTTCGCTCATGGCTGCTGACCGGGGTGGACCTGTCGATGGTCGGGTCGGCGTTTGGACTCGATCCCCTTGCACATGTCACGCGCGACCGCGGGATGACGCTGTGGAACAAGACCGGGACCGACACGACGATCCGCGCCGACGTCGGAGTGGTCGGTGGACCGGGGGCCTGGTTCGCCTACGCCGCCCTCGCGCAATGGGACAGCGCCGACGACAAGCGTGACGCCGCGCTGGCGCGTATGCGAGATCTCAGCGAATACCTACGCACCCTTGCGCGAGGGGGTTAGACGCCGAACTTGGCGGACTCGAAGCGGGCGACAGCCTCCGACTCGCCGGCAACCTCGACGCGGCACTGGCGGCGGCCGTAGAGCCGCAGAACCAACTCCAACGGATCCCCCGTCAGCGTGACCGAGGGCTCGCCCTTCTTGGCGACGATGCGCTGGCCGGTGCCAGTCCGCTCCAATACGACACCCACCGGGCTCTTGCGCAGCAGCACCTTCGCCATGGTGCCCAGCCGCGACCAAATCGCATCCTGTTCAGCGATCGGCAGGTCGCGCGGCTCCCAGCCATCAACGGCGCGCCGAACATCCTCATGGTGAATGGCGAACTCCAGCAGGTTGGCCATCCCGTTCACCCCCGGCAGCGCGAAGACCGATAGGCGCGGCGGCCCGCTCCGCACCGTCGCGACCAGGGCGTTCCACGGTTGTTGTGCCGTCGCCGCCTGCACGGACTCGGTATGCCGAGCGAGCGGTCCACCGAGGATCCCCAGGGCCGCATCCGGTCGACCCTCCCGGATGACGAGGTGGGCAGTGAGATCCCGCGTGGTCCACCCCGCACACAGCGTGGGGGCATCCGGACCCACCTCGAGAAGGAGGTCGGACAGGGCGATGCGCTCAGCGTGCGCGATATCGGAGGCGGACATGACCCGATGCTCCCAGAACCGCCCACGCACGGCACCCGGACGTCTACCGTTGTCGGACATCGACCCGAGGAGTCCCATGAGCCGTCGCCGCTCCATGCTCGCCGCCCTTGCCGTCGTCGCGGGATCGCTGGCAGCCCCGGGCGTCGCCGCTGCGCAACCCGCCCCCATGCAGGAGAAGGCGCCCACCGAAGCGACTTTGGCTGCAGCCGCGCAACGCGTGCTCGCGAATGCCGACGGACCAGTGGCGGTGATGCTGGAACTTGAGGTCCCGCCCGCCGCCAAGACCTACGCGGGTGCAACCAATGCTCGAAGCGCCCGAGCAAGCACGCGTGCGGCCATCCTCCGGGTCGAGCGCGCGCAGGCGGTCGTGCGCGCCCAACTCGGCTCGGCGACGGAGATCTATTCCGCCACCACGGTCTACGCCGGAATCGCCGTCCGCGCGAACGTCGCAGACCTTGACCGACTGGCCTCCATCAATGGAGTGAAGGCCGTCCATCGGCTCGTGCCGAAGCAGCGTGACAACTTCGCCGCCGTGCCGCTGATCTCGGCGCCCCAGGCCTGGGTCGACACCGGATTCACCGGTGAGGGAGTCACCATCGGAATCATCGACACCGGTATCGACTACACGCATGCTGACTTCGGCGGTCCCGGCACCGTAGCGGCATACAACAGCGCTCTTGCCGACAAGGACGCCGGAGGGGGTCCGACCTACCCGGACCCTGCCAAGGTGGCGGGTGGCTACGACTTCGCCGGCAACGCCTACGACGGCTTCAACGAGCCGAGCCCCGATGACAATCCGCTGGACTGCGGCGGTCACGGCACCCACGTGGCCGGTAGTGCCGCCGGGTACGGCGTAGCCGCCGATGGCGCGACCTACCGCGGTCCGTGGAACCAAGAGACGCCGTTCTCCACCATGGGCATCGGCCCGGGTGTCGCTCCCGAGGCGACCCTCTATGCGTTGAAGGTCTTCGGCTGCGAAGGATCCACCAACCTGGTCATCCCGGCCCTCGAGTGGGCAGCTGATCCCAACGGCGATGGTGATCTCGGCGATCATCTCGATGTCGTCAACATGTCGCTCGGTGCCGACTTCGGGTCACCGGACGACCCCGACTCCGTGGCTTCGAACAACCTCGTCGACGTCGGCACTGCGGTGATCGCATCGGCTGGCAACTCCGGCGATGTCTACGAGATCACCGGATCGCCGGGGGACGCCGTGAAGGCGCTCTCGGTGGCGGCGAGTCAGGACAACGCCCAGATCATCGACGGCTTCGCAGCCACGATCAATGGCACGGCGATGGAGTACGGCGCACTCTTCTCACAGTCCTACACCTGGACTGGAAGCACGCCGGTCACGGCCAACGCCGCCCAGATCGGCGACTGGGCCACCGAACCGAGCAGCGACAACAACACGGACGGCTGTGACACCTTCAGCAGCGCCGATGCCGCCGCGATCTCCGGCAAGATCGTCCTCCTCAGGTGGGATGACAATGACGCCACCCGTCGCTGCGGATCGGCAGGACGCTCAGAGAATGCGGCCGAGGCTGGGGCTGCCGGTGCGATCCTGGGTTCGGCGCAGCCCATGCTCGACGTCGGCATATTCGGCGCTGAGTCCATCCCAGTCGTGCTGAGCAATGCCGAAGGCACGAACGCCGTACACGAAGCTCTCAATGCGGGCAGCGATGTGACTGTCACGCTCTCCGACGCCTACCGCAACAGCCAGAAGGTGGTTGTCACCGGATCGGACGATCCCACCGACATGCTGGCCGACTTCACCTCACGCGGGACCGCGCTGGCGGGCAACGTCAAGCCGGATGTGAGCGCGCCGGGTGCCTCCATCTTCAGCGCCGCCGTGGGGACGGGCGACCAGGGCATCTCCTATAGCGGTACGTCCATGGCTGCTCCGATGACCGCGGGCCTAGCTGCGCTGGTACGCCAAAGTCATCCCACGTGGGACGCGCCAGAGATCAAGGCGGCCATCGTGAATACCGCTAGCCACGGTCTCTTCCTTGACCCGGGGCGAACCGGCCCACGTTACGACGTGATGCGTGCTGGATCAGGTCGCATCAACGCGCTCGATGCCACTCGGACCCAAGCCATTTACGTCCCAGCCGACGACCCCGGCGCGGCAAGCGTCTCCTTCGGCGTTCTCAACGTCACGAAGGCGACGGCGAAATCCAAGACGGTGCGCATCACCGACAAACGTTCCGCGGGCGGCACGGTCACCTACACCCTGTCGGTCGACATGATCAACAAGGTGCCCGGAGCGACGTATTCAATTTCCCCGACCTCCGTCGCACTCAAGCCAGGCCAATCCAGGGACGTGAGGGTGACACTGAACCTTGATCCGGCGAAACTGATCCACCGCGCCGATCCGACCGTCACGCTGTATCCCTTCGGTGATGGCACGCCGATGCGTGACTTCCTCACCGTCGCCAGCGGTCTGCTCAAGGCCACACCCAACGATGGCTCCCCAACGCTTCGAGTGCCCCTCTTCAGCGCACCACGCCCGGCATCGACGCTGTCCAGCAAGCCGGTGACTCTTTCAGGTGGCGGCGGACTAAAGTCCGGCATTCTCACGCTGAAGGGAGCGGGTGTCGACAACACCGGCAGCACCGCCTACGAGCGCGAGCGTTCACGGGTCTCGGCACTGCAGTTAGTCGCCGAGAGTCCGCAGTTGCCGCCATGTACGCCGGGCATCTCCACGGGCTGCGTCACCACACCCGATGAGGCCTCCGCGGATCTCCGATATGTCGGCATCACCTCGGACGCGCGATTGATCGCCAAGGGGGGTGACGATCCGCTTGATCCCGACACCTCGGGTACGGCGTATCTAGCGTTGACCACCTGGAAGCCGTGGCGCACGGCCGCCGGACCGGTGACCTTGGCGATCTATCTCGACACGGACAACGATGGCACTCCCGACCTGATCGCTCTGAACGCCTCAGACGGGCCTGATGAATTCGTCTCGGCAGTATTCAGCCTGCGGGCCGAGGACTTGCTCAACCTGGTCAGTCTGCGCGACATCAACGATCTGGCGGGCGACAAGGACACCGCACGCATGCACAGCAACGCCATGCTCCTCCCCATCACCCTGTCCGACCTCGCCAACCCCACGGATGCCGAAGGCAATCCGTTGACGCCGTACATCTCGACGGGTCGAACCACGGTGTCCTACTGGATCGAGACCATGGCGCAGTCCGGCGAGACCATCGATGCCATCGGCCACCCGCGGGTCCCCCTGCGCATCGATTTGGCGAATCCCCCGCTGACGGCCTTCGCCAATTCTGGCCTGGTGCCAACCCCTTCGAAGAAGGGCACCCGGTTAACGGTTACGGCGGATTCCGCAACGGCGGGGAGCAACCCGCGTCTGCTGGTGATTCACCACCTCAACTCGCTGGCGAAGAAGGCCGAGGTCGTGCCGATCGGTTAGGGGCGAACCGCACCGACACAGGCTCGATCGACGGGCCTACTTGGAGTGGTTGATGAACGGCGGGATCACGTACGTCGTATCCAGTCCGTCCGGTGCACACTCCGGGGTCGAAGCCGGGCACGGCAGGATCGACGGCGGCTCGTCACCCGGCTGCGCGTAGTACATGCGCAGGATCGGCTGAATGAGCGACGTCACACTGGGCGCGTCCGGATAGATCCCCTGCAGATACTCCTGCGAGGGCGTGGGGATCCAGTTCGTCGCCGGTACGCCGTCCGGCAGACTCGGAGACATCCAGATCGTGTAGGAGCCGTCCTCATTCGCCACGAGTCCGGGAAGACCCTTGGCCGCCGACTCCAGCTGCAGTGATCCCAGCTGCGAGACCGGTTGCACGATGCCGTACGTCAACGGATCTTTGTCACGCTGCTCGACGGTGAGCGCGACAGTCACACACGCCTTGCCACTGTTCGAGCAGGTGTCCGCCGCCCCGGCCGGCTTCTGGATCGGCGTTCCGTTTTCCGACAATTGCTGCTGCCAGTACGTCGAGATCGGGTAGGTGTAGGTCGTCTTCTCAACCCCGGGGAACGTCCCGGGCGCGTTCACGATCGGGTCGGCCGCGATGTAGTAGGACGTCAGCGGCTCAAGACCGAAGTCTCCAGCGTTGTCACCGAACATGATCGCCGTACTCGGTCGGAGGGGGCCGACATCGGAGGCCAGCGTCGTGATCGTGTTCTTTGCCGTGTCGATGTCGATCACCGGTGACTCGGCGCGGGAGTACGCAGTGTTGAGCACGCTCGCCTGGGAGATGAACGGAGCCGCCGCTTCGGAGAAGTCCGGCTGGTAGACCGTGAGAGACCAGAAGCCCAACAGGTTGCCATCGGCATCCTCGGCAATGGGGGGCAGGATCCCATCGGCGGGCAGACTCTCGGAGCCGTCGGGAACCGTGAAGGTGATGGAGTAGGCGTCATCGCCATCCATAAAGGACGTTCCGCCGTCTTCGCGCAGAATGGTCGAGTAGAAACCATCGGTCGGCAGGTTCGGGAAGCCGCCTGCATAGATGGCCGTCGCTCGGCCGAGATAGCCGACCTTGGTGTTGGCATAGGTGCCGAACTGGTCATCGCGATTGATGTAGAGCCAATAGTTGGTTTCCGGTGTCGTCGCCTTGAGCAGGCGAGCCTTGGCCGCCATAAGGCCGTCGTCAAAGCCCTTCTGCATCGCCGCGAGTTCGGCGTCGCCCCAGCCATCGGGCACAGTGAAGCCCTTGACGGTCAGACCGATGGACTTGAACGACTTGAGGGTCTTCCACTGACCTGCTGAGGGTGAGTAGTAGATGCCGTCGAATCCGGGCTGCGGCTGCACGTACGACGGCAGATCTGCCGCGGTGGTGCCGCCGATGCCGGTGCGCTTGGTCGGCAGGCCGTTGAGCTTCAGGGCGATCCCGACCTGCGTGAAGTAGTCGACGGCATCCGTCGGCACATTGCGCCACTTCTCGGCCTGCTTCTGCTTCTTGGCCGAGGCCGGGCAGATGTTGTAGGCGCACTCACCGGTCGGATAGACCGGGGCGTAGCCGTTGGCCTTGAACTCAGCGAGGGTGTTCATCGCGTACTTCTTGGCGACGTTCTCGAATGAGTTGGCAAAACTGCGCGGGTCGGACGGCGGAGCATTCGGATCGCCAAGGACGCGCACGAGAATCTCCCCGCGATTTGTGCCCAGTGAAATGACGGGGAAGGTGATCCCGCCCATGGTGACGCTGGTCTTATCCGCGTACTCCGACTCCGGGCCGACCACGAGGAAGTGGGTCATCTCATCCGACGGCGTCGTCCTGGTGCCGGGGTCGGCAACGGTGTTCACGAAGGCATCCAGTACCTGGAACATCTGATAGGTGCCATTACTCGGCGGCACGGTGTAGACGAGGTCGGTCTGCTTGAGCGAGAGCGACGAATTGAGGTAGATGACCGAGGCGTTGCCCGCATTGGTCGACGCGTTGTTCCACTGCGCGGCGTACGGCGAATAGGCGATGGTGTTGTACGGCGCGGTGATGAGCTTGTTGTAGCGATTGAATCGATAGACGAACTCCGGCGCAAGACCCCAGATCGCCGCTTCCGCGGACGTCTTCCGAATGTCGGAGAGGCGCTGCGCCTGAGCCGACTCTGCACTCGCCGCGGGCAGCGGCGCTACCGCGGCCCCAATAATGAGTGCGCCCGCAGCGCCCACGGCCGCGAGAGAAAAACGGATCCGCCTGGTCCGCGTTGGCATTGGCATGTGTCTACCCCTCGTCACGCCCTTGGCGCATAGGTGTCATCGGCCGCTCATTCGGCCCTTACCAGCAGACCGCGCGCCGCCAGGGGGCATCTACCGTGCTGGCACCATCGACCCTGGGACGAGACCGTGAGTCGCTCGACTAACCCCGCCCACCGCAACGCGCTCGAGGGCGTTAAGCAAGGATGGTCCCGTGGTCGCGGACCCGAAATCTCCCCGCCGGCGCTTCCGCTTGACCTTAAGCCAGCGCGTTCCCTTGACCATCGCGCTCGTTCTCTCCCTTTCCGGCCTCGCCTACACCGCCGTGGCTGTGAACGCAGTGACGAGATCACTCACTGCCCAGTCCGAACAAGAAGTCAGCAATGTGCATGCCGCCATCGGTGCCCTCGTACAAACCGAATACAACGACATCGTGGCCTACAGAAATGACGCCTTGGAGAAGCGCAAGCAAAGTTTGCGGGACATCGCCGCCCCCATCGCGGCCTCCCTCGATGAGTTCGCCGCAGCCGCCGAGAGCGGTGAACTCACCACCGCGCAGGCGCAGGCCCGCTCCCTGGACATGGTGAAGCGCGTGCGATTTGGGAACGATGACTACTTCTTTGTCTACGACCTCGACCTCAACGCAATCGGCCACCCCGACGATCGCATCCAGGGACGCAACCTCTCAGACATGCAGGATGCCGACGGGAGGTACCTGGTACGAGAGGCCCGTGACCTTGTGCTCACGCAAGGCAGTGGCTACCTGGAGTATCGCTGGGAGAGGCTGGATGGAGCACTGCCCTCACCCAAGATCGGCTACATGTTCCTCTACGAACCGTGGGATTGGCTCGTCGGGACAGGTGTGTACGTGGATGATGTGGACGCCGAAGTTCAGCAGAGACTCACGGCCATCGAATCTGGGTTGCAACAGACCTTTGCCGATCTCACCTTTGCTGGGGATGGGTTTTTCTTGGTCCTCGACCGCGCCGGCGATGTTGTCGCGAGTGGCTCACCGGCGGTGTCCGCCGCGGCGCAGACGGCAGCGGGGCAACAGGCGATCGCCTCGATCCTCGCCACCGCACCGACCCAGACAGGGGTTGAGCTCACGACGACTATTCAGGCCCCCTGGAGCCCTGATGGTGATGACGCCTGGCGCGTACAAACGTCAACAACCGGTGGCGACTTGGACTGGGTACTCGTCTCCGCGGTGAACGAAAGGAAGTTGGCGGCACCCGCGCGGGCGCTCGCTATCGGGATGGCCCTCACCGCGGTCCTGGTTATCCTCGTGGGGCTGACCCTCGGGGTGCTACTGAGCCGCCGCATCACCAAACCCGTCGATTCGATCGCGCGTGCGGCCACCTCACTGGCCGACGGCACCTTCGATCCGGCGGCGTTGGACACCGCCGCACAACGGAAGGACGAACTCGGCGACCTCGCTCGCACCGTCCGGACGATGGGCATCGAGATCGTCGAGCGTGAGCGTCGACTGCAAGAGCAGGTCCAACAACTGTCCGTGCAGATCGATCGGGCGAAGGTGGCTGCGGAAGTCCAGGAGATCACTGAGAGCGACTACTTCCAACGGCTCAAGTCCCGGTCACGTGAACTTCGGGATCGTGATGACTGACGCTCGTGAACGGCTGGAGCGCCCTATCTTCATTGTGGGGTCGCCGCGCTCGGGCACGACCTTGCTTCAGAATGTGCTGTCTCGCGAACCAGGCGTTTTCAAGCTCGGGCGCGAAAGCAGGTTCCTCTGGCACCGCCTCGGTGGGCAGGAGGTGACCGGATCGTTTCCCGGTGCTGACGCTGTCGCGGCCGAGTACCTGGCAGAGGCGTATCGGGGCGAGCGAGCCTGGGGCGAGGACGAACAGCGACGATGGGCGGCTCGCTGTGCCAGCCAGGGTGTCCCTGCCCAATACCTCGACCTCCCCCATGAACTTGCTGAGGAACTTGGCACCAAGGCGGCGGGCCCCTTCGCGGGCTCAGTACAGAGCGAGACCGCGCCCTTCACACTGCCACCCCTTGATCCCGAGTGGGCCGCGGACACAGACGGTCCGGTACGGCTGGTCGACAAGGACACCGGTCACTGCTGGCGGATACCGGAGCTGTCGGCGGCGTTCCCTGACGCGCAGTTCATCTTCGTCGTGCGTGATCCGGAGGACGCCAT
>JAURFD010000012.1 GCA_030827125.1 Candidatus Nanopelagicales bacterium | reverse complement strand
TTAAGCACGCCGCCAGCGTTCGTCCTGAGCCAGGATCAAACTCTCCGTTAAGGAATGTTGGATGCGCCCGAAGGCGCCACCACTCAACGTGAGTGATCATGGCGGACAGAGCTGAATGCTTCTGTCAACCAAAGGAACCGTTCCGAGTTAGGCCCGAAGGCCGCCCCGGGAACGGGGTTATTTGGCATCGATATGTGGCACACTGTTGAGTTCTCAAGGAGCGGTTGCGCATCGGGCGTTCCCGCAGTGCGGGCCGTTCCCGGGGCAACTCCGTCACGCTACCGGCACGGATCAGCCCTGGTCAAATCGGCCCTTGCGGGCATATCTGACCGGAGTCAATCGACTGGGAGTCGTGGCGCCCCGCCGGTCCAGCCTTCTCGCCAATCCAGCCCTGAGGGCGGTGGCGATCGTCCGGGTTCTCCGTGCGAGGAAGTTCAACTATACGCAGATCCGAGGTGTCGGTCAAATCCAGACGGCCCGTTTTGGGGTGACGTGCGTCACCCCTCCACGACCACCCCCGCGAGCGTCTTGCGGCCACGTCGAAGGACCAGGTAGCGGCCCCCCAACAGCTGCTCGACGCGTGGGCGGAAGTCCTCGGAAGTCACGCGTTCGTTGTTCACATAAGCGCCGCCCTCCCCCACCGTACGCCGAGCCGCACCGCGGCTCGGTGACAGCGTGCTGCGCGTGAGCAGTTCGATCACATCCGGGAGTAGACCGTCGCTGATCTCCGTCTGCGAAATCGCGCAGTGCGGAACCTCCGACAGCGCGGCCCCCAGTGTGTCCGGCTCGATTGCCGCAAGATCGCCCTGACCGAACAGAGCCGCAGCCGCGGCCTCGACCGCGTCGGTCGCCGCCTGCCCATGCACGAGAGTTGTCAGCTCACGTGCCAACGCGCGTTGTGCTTCACGCTTTTGCGGGGCTTCGCGTGTCACCCGCTCAAGTTCTTCAATCTCACCATGTGATTTTTCACTGTAGAACCGCAGGAAGGTGGAGACGTCACGATCATCGGCGTTGAGCCAGAACTGGAAGAATGCATACGGGCTCGTCATGGCCGCATCGAGCCACACGGTTCCGGTCTCCGTTTTGCCGAACTTCGTTCCATCCGCCTTGGTGATCAAGGGGGTCGTGAGGGCATGTACGTGTGCACCCTCGACTCGGCGTACGAGGTCAACGCCGGCGGTGATGTTGCCCCACTGATCGGACCCACCCGTCTGCAGGTGGCAGCCGTACCGGCGAAAGAGTTCGAGGTAGTCGTATGACTGCAGGAGTTGGTAACTGAACTCGGTGAAGGAGATGCCCTCCGCTGCCAGGCGTGCTGCCACGGCCTCACGATCGAGCATGCGGTTGACGCTGAAGTGCTTGCCGATATCGCGGAGGAAGGCAATGACATCGACGCCGGCCGTCCAGTCGAGGTTGTTCACCATGCGTGCGGCGGCAGGCCCTTCGAAGCGGTAAAACCGCTCGAGTTCGGCACGGAGGCGAGCCGCCCAGCCTTCGACGACCTCGGCGGGATTCAGCGTGCGTTCCCCCGTCATCTTGGGGTCGCCAATCAGTCCAGTGGCTCCGCCGACGAGCGCGAGCGGCAGGTGACCGTGCGCCTGGAACCGGCGCATCGTGATGATCTGCAGCAGATTGCCGAGGTGCAGGCTCGGGGCCGTCGGATCAAACCCCACATAAAGGGTCAGCGGGCCCTCATCAAGTTCGCTCGCTAGGGCTTCGATATCGGTGCTTTGGGCGATGAGGCCGCGCCATTGCAGGTCTTCGATGAGGGCGTTCACGCGCTCATCTTGCCGCACCCCGGCGCGGTGCTGCCGCACGGTAGGGGCTCACCGTCGGGTCATCGAGGGTGAAGCGCCACAGTGTGGATGCTCCCGGACCCCTCACACCCGTCCGAGCGGTGGCCTCAGCCACCGACAGCGACCGCTCGGCCAATTCCAGGCGCAGCGGGGCCGCCGGATCGAGGAGGTCGACACCATCGAGATCCCCAGTGAGCCCCAGCGCCACAGTCAATCGAGCCGGGCCCCGCGCGAGGTCGCGGTCGACCCGCGCCGAGGGTCTGCGGGCCCGCGCCACCTCATGCCCCTGGACAATCTCCCCGGCCCGAAGCAAGACCGCGGAGGCGGCGCCCTCCGGCCCGGTGACGACATTCGCACACCAGTGCATTCCGTAGGTGAAGTAGATGTAGGCGTGGCCCGGTGGACCGAACATGGTGGCGTTGCGGGGAGAGCGACCACGGTAGGCGTGCGAGCCAGGATCGTCGCCCACGCCGCCGTAGGCCTCCACCTCGGTGATCCGAACGACGACACGTTCACCGCCTACGTCGGACACGACCCGTGCGCCGAGGAGTCGGGGCGCCACCACGTCAGGCGACTGCCCAAGGATGCCTCGACTCATCTGCGCCGCCACGCCCAACTCGCGATCCCGACCCCCAGCAGTGCACCCAGCAGATTGGCGAGGACATCGGTGATCTGCGCTGAGCGTTGACCGAGTACGCCCTGAAGGAGTTCCAGGACGATGCCGTAGGCCGAGGCGAGGAGCCATGTGAGCCAGGGACGGGGCTGCCGTTGGGCCAGAACGGCGGAGGCGGCCAACATGAAGTAGCCGATCGCATGGCCGAGCCATGCTCGCAGTTCACCCAGATCGGCGATCTCCGCGACGGGGGTGCCCCGCGGAGGCAGCAGCGAAGCCACGGTCACGATCACGAGGATGGCCAAGGCGGCCATGATCCATACCGATCGGGGAACGCCGAGTGGACCGCGCCGCTCAGTCGTGGCCACGCGCCCAGGCCGCATCGGCGTTCACCATGTCCCGCGCCTGCGCGATCTGTTCACGCACCCGGACCGGCGCCGTGCCGCCGTACGCCGACCGGGATGCCACCGAGCCCTCCAGCGATAGGACCTCGCGGACCTGCGGCGAGAGGTGCGGTGAGATCTGCGCCAACTCAACATCGGAGAGATCCCACAGTTCGAGCCCTCTCTCTTCGGCGGAACGCACGCACGCACCGGCAATCTCGTGCGCGTCGCGAAAAGGAACACCCTGGCGCACGAGCCACTCGGCAATGTCGGTCGCGAGGGCAAAACCCTCAGGAGCGGAGGAGGACATGCGCACGGTGTCGAAGCGCAGGGTGGCGATCATTCCGGTGACCGCCGGCAGAACCAGGAGCAATTGCTCGACCGTGTCGAACACCGGCTCTTTGTCCTCTTGTAGGTCGCGGTTGTAGGCGAAGGGCATGCCCTTGATGGTGGCGAGCAGACCGGTGAGGTTGCCGATGAGTCGCCCGGACTTACCGCGAATGAGTTCGGCGACATCGGGATTCTTCTTCTGCGGCATGATCGAGGAGCCCGTAGACCATGCATCGTCGAGAGTGGCCCAAGCGAATTCACGCGACGCCCACAAGATCACCTCCTCGCCAATGCGAGACAGGTGAACGCCGATCATTGCGGCGGCGAACAAGAACTCCGCGACCCAGTCGCGATCGCTCACAGCGTCGATTGAATTCGCCAGAGCACCACGGAAGCCCAGATCCGCCGCAGCGGCCTGGGGATCCAAACCCAGGGATGATCCTGCGAGGGCCCCAGCGCCCAGCGGGGACAAGGCGGTACGCCGATCCCAATCGCGGAGTCGATCAATGTCGCGAGCAAACGCATGCACGTGTTTGGCCAGCTCATGTCCGAACGACACTGGCTGGGCATGCTGAAGATGAGTGAATCCGGGCGCGAAGACGTCGACGTGCGCCTCAGCCTGGTCCAAAATCGCCTCTTGCAGCACGGCCAACTCAGCCGCGATGTGGCGCACCTGATCTCGGAGATAAAGGCGGAAGTCCGTCGCCACCTGATCGTTGCGACTGCGACCAGCACGGAGTTTGCCGCCGAGAGTGCCCAGGCGTTCGATGAGACCCCGCTCGATGGCCGTGTGCACGTCCTCGTCATCGAGGGTGGGCTGGAAGGCGCCGGCGGCCACATCGGCCGCCAACTCGTCCAGGGCACCCATGACCCGGTCGAACTCGGACTCGTCCAGCAGACCCACATCGCGCAGGACTCGCGCATGTGCGGCTGTCTGCCGGATGTCATAGGGAGCCAGGCGCCAGTCGAAGTGCACCGAAGCGCTCAGGGCGGCCATGGCCTCCGCAGGTCCGGAGGCGAATCGCCCACCCCATAGGCGCGTCGGTTCGCTGCTCGTCACTGTTCCTCCTCGATCGAATCCGTCGACGACCCCACGGCGCGTCCCTCCGCCATGGCCAACACCTCGTCGACGACGATCGGGGCCACGTCGGGCTCGGCCGTCACCATGAGGACCGTGTCATCACCGGCCACGGTACCGAGGACCGCGTCCCAGCCGGATCGGTCGATGACGGAGGCGAGGTATTGGGCTGCCCCCGGGGGGGTGCGCACCACCACAATCGGGCCGGAATGGGCCGCGGACACAGCGAGCTCATGCATGGCGCGCGCGAGTCGGGTCGAATCGGCGATTGGCTCGATACCCACCTCGGTGCGCAAGACATACTGTGGACGGCCGTCCGCGTCCAGGGACTTGGTAGCGCCAAGGTCGACAAGGTCGCGAGACACCGTCGCCTGCGTGACGGGGAACCCCTCCTCCGCAAGGGCCTGACGCAGTTCCCCCTGGGATCGGATGGATCGTTCCGCCAGCAACTCCGCCATGCGCATGCGACGGGCTGCCTGAGTCCGAGGGGTCGTCATGGCAGCCGCTCCATCACACGGTCCCAGCGCACGGCGACGAGGTCGAGGTCTTCGTCGGTGATGACCAACGGAGGCGCGAGGCGGACAACATCCGGCGCCACCGCATTCACGATCAACCCCTCCTCTCGGCACAGCTCCTCCACCTCACTCGCCCGAGGTTCGGTGAGGACCACCCCCAACAGGAGCCCTTCGCCTCGCACATGGTCGACGACGCCAGCGCGCTCGACGATGGAGCGCAGCCGAGCCGACACCACCGGAACGCGGGCCAACAGACCGTCATTTGCCAGGGTGTCAAGGACGGCCAGCGCGGCCGCGCACGATGCCGGATTGCCGCCGAATGTCGACCCGTGCGAACCCGGTCCGAGGAGCGTCGCCGCGGGGCCGAAGGCGATGCAAGCACCGATCGGCAGTCCGCCGCCGAGCCCCTTGGCCAACGTGATGACATCGGGTGCCAGGGCCGGGTCATGGGCCATCCAGCGCCCGGTGCGTCCGATCCCGGTCTGCACCTCGTCAAGGATCAGCAACGCGCCGTGGCGCGCGCACAACTCACGCACGGTCTCGAGGTAGCCCGCAGGTGCTGGGATGACACCGCCCTCGCCCTGGATGGGCTCGAGGAAGACCGCAGCCACGTCCGTCGCGAGCACCGCCTCCATCGCTTCGGCATCGCCGTACGGCACAACGGAGACATCACCGGGAAGCGGGCGGAACGGATCCTGTTTGCCAGGTTGAGCCGTGAGAGCCAAGGACCCCATGGTCCGACCGTGAAAGGAGCGCTCGGCAACCACCATGCGGGGGCGCCCGGTGCGGCGGGCAAGCTTGAAAGCCGCCTCGTTGGCTTCAGCTCCGGAGTTGCAGAAGAACACCCGCCCCTGGCGCGCGCCCTCCGGATCAAGAATGCGCAGCAGTCGCTCCGCGAGTTCCACGGCCGGGGGCGTGATCGCGAGGTTGCTGGTGTGGCCAACCGTGCCCAACTGTGCACTCACGGCATCAATGACCGCGGGGTGCGCATGGCCCAGCGCGTTGACCGCGATGCCGGCCAGAAGGTCGACATATTCGCGCCCCTCGACATCCCACACGCGGGCGCCCTTGCCTCGAACAAGTGCCAGGGGTGGAGTGCCGTAGTTGTCCATGAGGGCGGCGCGCCAGCGGTCCTGCCATTGTTCCGTCTGCGTCGAAGCCTCGACGGTCACGGTGCGTCCCCCTCCGCGAACGTTGTGTCCGGAAGAACCATCGTGCCGACACCGGAATCGGTGAACACCTCGACAAGCAGTCCATGCGGAACCCGCCCATCAATGACATGGGCGCGGGACACTCCCCCGTCGACCGCGCGAAGGCACGCCTCCATCTTGGGCACCATCCCCGATTCCAACGAGGGCAGCAGCGCGCGCAATCCATCCGCGGAGATCGTGGCGATCACCTCGGTACTCGTCGGCCAGTCAGCGTAGAGACCGGCCACGTCGGTGAGCACGACGAGTTTCTCGGCTCCGAGAGCGACGGCCAGAGCCGAAGCAGCGGTATCGGCGTTCACGTTGTGCACGACCCCGTCGGCATCAGGAGCAACCGTGGATACCACCGGGATGAGTCCGTCATCGAGCAGATCGGTGACGAAGTCGGGACGCACCTCAACGACATCCCCGACAAGGCCAAGGTCCACCTGCTCACCGTCCACGACAGTGCCTCGCCTCTCGGCGAGGAAGAGATGGGCGTCCTCCCCCGAGAGCCCCACGGCAAATGGGCCGTGAGCATTGATGAGCGTCACGATCTCGCGCTGCACCTGGCCGGTGAGCACCATGCGAACAACTTCCATCGCCTCCGGCGTGGTCACACGCAGGCCACCCCGGAACTCGCTTGCCACGCCGACCCGATCGAGCATGGCGGAGATCTGCGGCCCGCCGCCGTGCACGACGACAGGCCGGAGCCCCGCCAACCGCAAGAAGACAATGTCCTCGGCGAAGGCGCGCTTGAGGGCCTCGTCGGTCATGGCGTTGCCGCCGTACTTCACCACGACGGTTGCGCCGTGGAACCGCTCCAGCCAGGGGAGCGCCTCCGCGAGGATGGCCGCCTTCTCCTGTGCGCTCATGTGGAGTACGCCGAGTTCTCGTGGACGTAGTCGGCCGTCAGATCGTTGGTCCACAATGTTGCGCCCGCCTCGCCCGCGGCGAGGTCGACCGAGATCACGACCTCGCGTCCGGACATGTTTACACGCTCTCTGCTCTCCCCCGCCGCACCACCGCGACACACCCAGACGCCGTTCATCGCCACGTCGACAGCATCCGGCTCAAAGGTTGACGCGGTCGTTCCGATGGCCGACAGAACGCGACCCCAATTGGGATCTTCGCCGTGAATCGCGCACTTGAGCAGGTTGCTCCGCGAAATCGCGCGTGCCACCTCGAGCGCCTCGTCCTCGGTCGCTGCATGACTGACATCGATCCGAATGTCCTTGCTCGCACCCTCCGCGTCGTGAATGAGTTGCCGAGCCAGATCAGCACAGACACTCGCAACCAGGGCGGCGAACTCATCTTCGGGGAGTTCGATCTCGCTCGCCCCGCTGGCCATGAGAAGAACCGTGTCGTTCGTCGACATGCAGCCATCGGAGTCGATGCGGTCGAAGGTGACACGCGTGACCTGGCGAAGGACACGATCCAGCGTCGCGGGTAACGCCACGGCATCGGTCGTAAGCACGACGAGCATCGTCGCCAGACCTGGCGCCAGCATCCCCGCGCCCTTCGCCATGCCCCCCACGGTGACGCCGCGAATAGACGCGACGCTGACCTTGGGGACGCTGTCGGTCGTCATGATCGCTTTGGCGGCGTCGGATCCACCCTCCGCGGACAGGGCGCCGGACGCCACGTCACAGCCAGCGAGAAGAAGCGTCATGGGCAGCCGCTCCCCGATCAAGCCCGTTGAGCACACGGCAATCTCTCCGGCTCCGGTATCGCAACCCGAGTCGGTCAGCAGTTTTGCGACGTGCTCGGCGGTGGCATGCGTATCCGCGAAACCCTCCGGCCCGGTGCACGCATTGGCGCCGCCGGAATTGAGAATGACCGCGTGCAGTTCGCCGTCAGCGAGGACCTGACGCGACCACACCACGGGAGCCGCGGGAAATCGATTCGCGGTGAAGACCGCAGCGGCGGACTGCAGAGGGCCGTCGTTGACTACGAGGGCCACGTCGGGGCGCCCGCTTGCTTTGATCCCCGCGGTCACTCCACTCGCTCGGAACCCCATCGGAGCCGTCACGCTCATGGTGCCACCCCGGTGTCGGTCAGCCCGGCGTCCTCCGCGATCCCGAGCATGAGATTGGCGTTCTGCATCGCCTGCCCCGCGGCACCTTTCACGAGGTTGTCCATCGCCGCAACGACGATGGCGCGACCTGTGCGGGGATCGGCAGCAGCCTGAAGGTGCACGCTGTTGCCGCCCAGCGTCGACGACGTTTGCGGCCAGCGGCCATCGGGCAGCACGGTCACGAACCGCTCCGACGCGTAGGCCGCATGCAGGCATTCCCGCAGGTCCTCAGTGCGCACTCCGTCCGCGAGATCGATCGAACAGGTGGCCAAAATGCCACGCGGCATGGGTGCCAGCAGCGGGGTGAAGGACACCGCGATATCTCGGCCCGCCGCGTGCGTCAGGGTCTGTTCCATCTCGGGGGTGTGCTGATGCACTCCCCCGACCTTGTACGGCGACATCGACCCCATGACCTGCGAGGCCAGGAGCGTCTCGGTCGGGCTGCGGCCCGCACCTGATGTGCCGCTCGCAGCTACGACGGTGACGAGATCGCCCACGAGTCCCTCGGCAAGCAAGGGGGCCATGGCGATCGCAACCGAGGTCGGATAACAGCCGGGGTTCGCCACGCGCGTGGCTTCGCTGATTTGTTCACGCGCACCGGCGAGCTCGGGGAGTCCGTAGAGCCAATGCCCGGCGTAGGAGTCGTTGTAGAAGGCTTTCCACGCCCCCTCATCGCCAAGCCGGAAATCCGCCCCGAGGTCCACGATGCGCTGGTCGGCCGGAAGCACGCGAGCAATCGACGCGGATTGGCCATGCGGGAGCGCGAGGAAAACGATGTCCGACTCCGCCAAGACATCGGGATCCGTGGGTAGCAGTCGGGAGCTGGCGAGCTCAGGGAGTTGCGGATGCACCTCACCGAGGAGTTGGCCGGCTTTACTGCCCCCCGCGACCGGGCCCACCTGTATCGCGGGGTGCCCGAGGAGAAGGCGCAGCAACTCGCCCCCGGCATACCCCGAGGCCCCGGCTACCGCCGCCGAATACGTCATGCGGGGAGTATACGCATACTCGCATATTCAGTAGCGAGCGACGCCGGCCCCCAGGTTCGTCACCGTGCGGCGCTAGGCCCCGCGGAGCGTGGCGCCAAAGCGCTCGGCGGCTGCCCCGATGGCCGCCTCACGCACGGCTGTGATGTCATCGGCCGACAGCGTCCGGTCCGGTGCGCGCAAACGCAGGGCGAAGGCCAGCGACCGGTGACCCTCGGGCACCTGCGGACCGACGTACACGTCAAAGAGCCGAATGTCCTCGACGAGGTCACCGGCCCCCTCCCGCAATGCTTGTTCGACCGCGCTCACGGGAATCGAAGCGTCCACCACCAGGGCGAGATCTTCCTTGGCGATGGGCTGGGTCCCTACGCGTGGCGCGGCAGCGAGGTCCTCGGTCAAGGCCAGTACGGCGTCGACATCGAGTTCGACAGCGCAAGTCCGAGGGGGGAGGTCCAGGGCAGCCACTACCCGAGGATGCAGTTCCCCGGCCCATCCCACGGCTTGGTCACCAAGGGTCAGCCGCGCGGCACGTCCCGGATGGAAGGGCGCGCCGTCTCCCTGCTCCACACGCAGGTGTGCGCCGAGTGCCGCACCGGCGGCGACCGCAATCTCTACCGCGTCGGACCAGTCGGCCGGACGTCCGGGGCCCCACCATCCGGACTGGTCACGCAGACCGGCGAGAACAACGCCGAGGTGACGCGGCTGATCCGGCAAGAGCCCGTGGAGCGTCTCGAGGTCCTCATCGCTGGGTCGTCCATGCACTCCAGGTCGAGGGGGGTCGGTGACCCCGGTCGCCGACTGATCGTCGCGCAACAAAAACACCCGGCCGATCTCACCGAGCGCCAGGTCCGACATGCCGCGTCCCACATTGCGGCGTACTGCGGCCAGCAGTCCCGGGAGCATCGTGGTCCGCAGCATCGGCTGCTCCTCCGAGAGCGGATTCGCCAAGACCGGACCGCGCCGTCGACGATCAGTCGGTGAAATCCCCAGGGCATCGAGTTCCGTAGACCCGATAAAGGGGTAGCACAGGATTTCGTCAACGCCGAGACCCGCGAGCGCATAGCCGAGTCGGCGACGCAATCGCTGGTCACGGGTCAGGCCGTATCCGGCCGGAGCCATCGGCAGTCGTGACGGGAGGTGGTCGTAGCCCACCAGTCGCACGACCTCCTCGACGAGATCGGCGGGGTCGGTGAGGTCCGGTCGCCACGATGGCGCCCACACGACGAGGTCGTCCTCGCCCTCCACCCGGCAACCCACGCGCTCAAGCAGGCTCACCACGGTGTCGCGAGCGATGGGCATGCCGGCCGTGCGGGACGGGAGATCGGCCGACATCGAGATCGCGATCGGAGCGTAGGGGGCCTCCCATGCGGTCATGCCGTCGTAGGACCCGCCACCGAACTCCAGCAGCAGGGCGGCCGCGCGAGCGGATGCGTACGGTGCCAGCACGCGATCAACGCCACGCTCGAAGCGACGCGACGCCTCACTGGAGAGCTTGTGGCGTCGTGCCGTCCGAGCGACCTGCTCGGGCACGAACCATGCGGCTTCGAGCACGATGTCGGTGGACTCATCATCGATTTCCGAGTTGAGTCCACCCATGGTGCCGGCGAGGCCGATGACACCCGTGTCGTCGCGAATGACGACGTCGGTGGCATCGAGGGTACGGCGAACGTGGTCGAGGGTTTCGAACGTCGTGTCGCTCCCGGCACGACCCGGACGCACCGCACCTCGCAACTTGTCACCATCGAAGGCGTGGAGCGGTTGACCCAGTTCGAGCATGACGTAGTTGGTGACGTCGACGGCCAACGAGACCGGGCGCATGCCGCACGCCACGAGACGCCGCTTCATCCATTCCGGCGTCGGCGCCGCCGGGTTGAATCCGGTAATGCGACGTAGCGTAAAGAGTTCGCACATGGTGGCATCGTCGACGGAGCACGGCCACGGCGCGGCATCGGCCGAGGGTGCCGGGAGCGGCGCAAGAGACTCGCCGGGATCGTCGAAGGGCAGGTCGAAGAGCGCCGCCACCTCGCGGGCAACACCGCGGACACTCAGGGCGTATCCACGATCCGGAGTCACCGCAATGTCGAGGACGTCCTCGCCCAGTCCGACCGCAGCCATCGCGTCATCCCCGACTTGGCCGGATGCCAACACCATGATGCCGTTGTGGTCGTCGCCGAGGCCGAGTTCGCGTTCACTGCAGATCATTCCGTCAGAGGCATGTCCGTAGGTCTTGCGCGCACTGATGACGAAGTCTCCGGGGAGCACCGCTCCCGGGAGGGCGGCGATCACCAGATCACCGACAGAGAAGTTCCGCGCACCACACACGATGCCGCGCACTCCCCCGTGCTCGGCACCGACGTCAACCTGACAGAACCGAATCGGCTTCTTGAACTCGTCAAGCTCCACAATGGATTCCACGCGCCCGACCACGAGCGGCCCACTCGTGCCACCACCGAGGGTCTCGACGGACTCCACCTCGAGACCGGCGCGAGTAATGCGTTCGGCCACCTCACGAGCGCTCACCTCGAGAGGAAGCGGGACCATCTCGCGCAGCCACGACATCGGAATGCGCATCAGACCTCGATCCCGAAGGCCGCGGTGAAGCGGGCATCGCCCTCAACCATGTCGCGCATGTCGGTCACGCCGTGGCGGAACATCAACGTGCGCTCCACGCCCATGCCGAAGGCAAAGCCGGAGTAGCGAGCCGTGTCGATCCCGGCCGCGCGCAAAACGCGGGGATTGACCATGCCGCAGCCACCCCATTCAATCCAGCCCTCACTCGAGCAGGTACGGCACGGATTCGCCGGATCGCCCACCGACGTCCCACGGCAAACGAAGCACTCGAGGTCCATCTCGGCGCTCGGTTCGGTAAAGGGGAAGTACGACGGGCGCAGGCGCACGCGCACGCCCTCGCCGAACATCGCCGTCGCCAGATGCTCCAGGGTCCCCTTGAGATCGGCCATGGTGATTCCTTCGTCGATCGCCAGCCCCTCGATCTGATGGAAGACCGGAGTGTGGGTCGCGTCGAGTTCGTCGGTCCGGAAGACCCGACCCGGGGCCACGACGTAAATAGGAAGATCCCGTTCCAGCATGGCGCGCAACTGAATTGGAGACGTCTGCGTACGCAGCACCACCCCACTGTCCTCGGTGCCCACGAAGAAGGTGTCCTGCATCGTGCGCGCGGGATGATCCGGGGGGACGTTCAGGGCGTCGAAGTTGAACCACTCCGCCTCAGCCTCGGGCCCCTCGGCCACCTCGTAGCCCATGGCGATGAAGACGTCCGACATGCGCTCCATGAGCGTGGTGAGCGGATGACGCGCCCCCATCGCACGCCGACCGACCGGCAGGGTCACGTCGACCGCTTCTTCGACAAGGACCCTCGCGTCGCGCTCGGCCTCGAGTTCGGCGGTTCGCGCGTCTAGTGCGTCACGCACTCGCGCGCGCGCCTGGCCCATACGCTTGCCGACCTCGGCCTTCGCCGCGGGAGGGAGCGCCCCAATCTCACGGTTGGCAAGCGCCAACGGCGACCGATCGCCCGCGTGAGCGAGCCGCGCCGCCTTCAACGCCTCGAGGTCACCCGCGGCCGAGATCGCCACCAGCGCCGCCTCGACCATGCCATCGACCGCCGCGGGTTCGAGGCTGGACACGCTCACGGGATCAAACGCCTTGTTGGGGGCAGACACTCATTCGCCCGTCAGACGCTCGACAAGGATGTCGACGTTGTCCTCGATCGAGGCGGTCCCATCCAGGTGCACGTCGGGATCCTCCGGCGGTTCGTACTCCTGCCCGAGGCCGGTCATGTTCGGCAGGTTGCCGGCCTTGGCCTTGGCATAGAGCCCCTTGGGATCGCGCTCGGCACACATCTCGACGGGGGTATCGACATAGACCTCGAGGAACTCGCTATCGGCGTAGATCTCTCGTGCGGCGCGACGGTCCTGTCGGAACGGGGAGATCAGCGCGACGATGACGATGAGTCCCGCCTCGAGCATCAACTTGGCGGCCTCGGCCACCCGTCGCACATTCTCGGCGCGATCCTCGGGAGTAAAGCCCAAGTCCTTGTTGATGCCCGTGCGAACATTGTCGCCGTCCAGGACGAAGGTGTGCATGCCCAGAGCGTGCAGTCGACGTTCGAGCGCATCCGCAACCGTAGATTTGCCCGACCCGGACAGACCGGTCAGCCACACGACGCGCGGTGTCTGGTGCTTGAGACGAGCACGCGCGGCCCGATCAACCTCGTACTCGTGGGGGACGACGTTGAGCGAACGACGCAGCGCATGGGTCACCATGCCCGCGGCAACAGTGTCGGCCGAGAGCCGATCGATGAGCAAGAAGCCGCCGGTGTCCCGGCAGTCGGCGTAGGTGTCCATCGGGATCGGGGTGTCGGTGGCAACCTCGATCCGTCCGATGTCGTTCATGTCGAGGACGCGTGCGGCAAGCTTCTGCCCGGAGACGACATCGAGTCGGTGCCGAACGACGGTCACCGTGGCCGGGACGGTCCGGGGACCCACGGCGAGCAGGTAAGACCGACCGTGCATGAGGGCTTCCTCGCCCACCCACACGACATCGGCAGCGAATCGATCAGCCGGCTGCGGCCACGCGGTATCTCCGGACGGCGTCGTGCCCGCGGCAGCGAGTAGATCGCCGCGGGTGACGTCGACCTCGCGGTCCAAGGTGATGGTGACGGCGTCGCCCATGCGCGCCTCGGCCAGGTCACCGGAGAAGCCCACGATCCGCTCGACCGAGGCTGTCTGCCCGGAGTCGGCCACGATGACCTGATCGCCGGGCCGCACGACACCTCCGGCAACAGTGCCGGCATAGCCACGGAAATTGCCACCCGATCGAATGATGAACTGCACCGGGAGGCGGAAGGCCACGTCGGAACGTCCCTCAGACGGCGTCCAGTCCTGCAGCGCCTGCAACAGCGACGGACCGTGCCACCAGGGCATGTGCGTCGTGGGTGAGGTGACGTTGTCACCGGCGAACGCACTCACTGGGATCGTCATTACCTCGTCGAGGCCCAGCCGCGCCGCAGCCGCACGCACCTCGCCCGACAACTCCTCGAATGTGGCGTGCTCGTAGCCGACCAGGTCCATCTTGTTGATGGCGACGATGACGCTACGAACACCCATGAGAGCGACCACGGTGAGGTGGCGGAATGTCTGCGGACGGACGCCACGCGCCGCGTCGACCAGGAGGACGGCGACCTCGGCGTTGGAGGCAGCGACCGCCATGTTGCGGGTGTACTGCTCGTGCCCGGGGGCGTCCGCGATGATCACGCGACGGCCACTCGGCAGGTACATGTGACGGTAGGCAACATCGATCGTGATGCCCTGCTCGCGTTCGGCCTCCAGTCCGTCAGTCAACAGCGAGTAGTCGATCTCCCCCACGGGCACCATCGAGCCGCCGCGTCGCGTGCGCCGCGCATAGTCGAGTTGATCCTCGGGGATGGACCCGGTCTCGGCGAGCAAACGGCCGATCAATGTGGACTTGCCATCGTCGACGGAACCACAGGTGACGAGACGCACGACCGGCGTGACATCGATCCCTGCTGAGCGTTCGAGCAATGCGGTCATTAGAAGTAGCCCTCCGCCTTCTTGGACTCCATGGAGCCGCTGCCCTCGCCATCGATGAGGCGTCCAGCCCGCTCCGAGACGTTGCTCTCGAGCATTTCGGCAATGAGGGTGTCGATGTCGACCGCCGCCGTGGACTCAACGGCCCCGGACAGCGGGTAGCAGCCCAAGGTGCGGAAACGGACGCTCAGATGCTGCGGCGCCTCGCCCTCACGCAGCGGCAATCGTTCGTCATCCACCATGATCAACGCGCCCTCCCGCTCAACCACAGGGCGTTCGCGGGCGAAGTAGAGATCCACGATCGGGATGTTCTCTCGACGGATGTAGCGCCAGATGTCGAACTCGGTCCAGTTGCTGATCGGGAAGGCACGCATCGTCTGCCCCTCCGCCAGCATCGTGTTGGCCGTACGCCAGAACTCCGGGCGCTGCTTGCGCGGGTCCCAGCGATGCCCCGGCTCACGAAGCGAGAAGATCCGCTCCTTGGCGCGCGACTTCTCCTCGTCTCGACGGGCCCCACCGATCGCACAGTCGGCCTGCAACTCATCGAGGCCCTCGCGCAGCGCGACCGTCTTCATCATGCGGGTGTACTCGTGAGTGCCGTGCGAGAACGGTGTCACTCCCTCGGCAACCGCAGCGAGGTTGGTCTTCACCACGAGGTCGAGACCTAGTTCGGCGGCCATGCGGTCGCGGAACGAGATCATCTCTCGGAACTTCCAGGTCGTGTCGATGTGCATGACCTTGAATGGGATCGGCGCCGGATGGAAGGCCTTGCGGGCCAGGTGCAGCAGGACCGAAGAGTCCTTGCCGATCGAGTAGAGCAGGACCGGCCGGCGGAAGGCCCCGGCCACCTCGCGGTAGACGTGGATGGCCTCAGCCTCAAGGGCGTCGAGGACGTCGTTCTCCGAGACGCTCTCGGGGGCAGGCGTCGACACAGGCATCTTCCCTATCGTCGGGCGCGCGCGAGGCGACGACGCCTCGCCGCGACGGTGTAGGACCCCACGCTACCCGCGTGGGGGGCTTGGGGCGAAGTCGCCTCAGGCCTCACTCATCACGTCGGTCATTGCGCCCGACTGTGCTTCGCGGGCGGCCCGGCGGCGAGCCGCCTCAGCCTGGGCTTCGGCGATGACCGCCTCATCGAGCGGGGCGTTCTCGATCCGGGAGATTGGGTTCTTGGCCTGCAGGTAGGCCTGCAATTCCGGCCCGGACTCCCACGAGGTGATCAGGCAGTAGCGCGGCTCGGGCCCCGGGTGCCACACAGCGTGCCAGAGGCGTTGGGTGTCAATGACGACCTGAGCTCCGGCCGGGAGCGGAATGCGCGTCTCGGTGCTGGGGTCGTCCTTGTCCTCGCGCAAGATCATGTATGAGTCGGGATTGTCTGTGAGGTTGAAGAAGCCGCGCACGATCCATCCGGTGCCCTCGGGATTGAGCCGGTTGTTGTCATCGAGGTGGAGATTCCAGATGGAGTCGACATAGGTGTTGGGCTGCAGCTCGATCACTCGGCAGCGACCGATGTTGGCTCCGGGCTCCTCGGCCCGTGCCTTCAATTGGGGGGCCTTGGCGATGTTGGACTCGACCCAGACACCGTCCTTGTCGGTCTTCGGCGGATTGTGATGCCAAAAACCATTGCACTCGAGTTCGCCGTATGCCGAGGCAAGGGGGGCGAAGCGCGTTTCGCCGGAGGACTTCCAATCGACGAATTCGATCTGCTCCCATTCGGCCGGATCGGCCGCCTGGTCGTAGGACTCGAGAACGACGTAGCCGGTCTCGTCGAATTCAGCCAGCTTGATGTAGTCCATCAACAACATTCCCTTCACCAGTGATCGTCCCTGCGGGGCGTTCCTCACGAGGGATTGCCCCGTGACCTGGCGCCATTGTCCCCCATGCCGAGGGAAGGTCCGGACTCGGACGCGCCGGGAGGCCGGCTTGGGCTCGCCCTCGCTCAGGGAGTCCGCTCAGGCTTCGGAGCGGACCATGGTGGGATCGAGTTCTGCGGCAACGACCTCGGTGACCGCCCCGGCGGGTAGGGCGATGCGCGTCCCGGGTTGATGCGGTTGTTGTCGTCGAGATGGGAGCTGTACAGCGCGTCGGCGTTCGTATTGGGCTGCAACTCGATCACCCGCACACGGCCGACGCGAGCGGGGCGAATCGCGTGTCGCCGGAGGACTTCCCATCGACCCACTCATGGACCCGTGTCCGCGGGACTTTCGTCCTTGAGGTCGAGGGTGCCCTCCTCGGTTGGGTGGTGTCATTCCCCGGGGTGCTGGGCGACGCGCGTCGCGTAAAGACAAATGGCGGCAGCTGCCGCCATGTTGAGGCTTTCGGCTCCCCCGGACATCGGGATGGACACGGTCTCCTGCGCGGCGGCGCGAAGATCGTCGTGCACCCCATGCGCCTCGTTGCCGATGACCCACGCCACCGGACCGTTGAGCACCGCTTCAGCTCCCATCGTGCCGAGGTGCACACTCCCCGTTGCGTCGGCAGCGACGAGGAGGAAACCGGCTTTCGTCACTGCCTCGATCGCCTCCCGCACGGGAACATCAGACGCGATCGGCACGTGGAAGATCGAGCCCGCGGTGGAGCGCACGACTTTGCCGTTGTGCGGATCGACAGACCCCTCGGTCAAGATCACCGCACCGACGCCCAGCGCGTCCGCGGTGCGAATCACGGTCCCTGCGTTTCCCGGATCGTTCGCCCGATCCAGGACCACGACACAGCGCAGTGCGCGGTGGGTCGCCTCGGTAAGCGCGGTGGCCATGCTCACGGTGATCAGGGGACAGACCGCCACGATCCCCTGGGGCTGGCGAGTCTCCGTCATCGCGGCCAGCACTGCCTCGGAGGCCGTGTGCACCTGGGCACCCACCGCGTGTGCCTGTGCGATCAGATCAGAGAAGCGCTCTACGGAATCGTGAGCGACATAGAGATCATCGACGCGGTGACCGACGGCGGCTGACACCGCCTGCGGACCTTCGACGACGAAGGCACCGCGCTCAGCGCGGTGCCTTCGGTCGTGCAGCTTGCGGACTTCCGCAACACGCGGTGACCTCGTGGAGGTGAGGTCGGCCATGATCAGGCCGAGGCGGTCGCCGGAAGTGCCTTGCGGGCGATGTCCACCAGCGCATCGAACGCGGTGGGATCGCTGACGGCGAGCTCGGCGAGCATGCGACGGTCAACCTGAACATCAGCGGCCTTCAAACCCTGGATGAAGCGGTTGTAGGTCATGCCGCGCGACCGAGCGGCGGCGTTGATGCGCTGGATCCAGAGCCGACGGAAGTCGCCCTTGCGATCCTTGCGATCGTTGTAGGCGTAGACCAGGGAGTGGGTGACCTGCTCCTTCGCCTTACGGTAGAGCCGGGAGCGCTGCCCGCGGTATCCGCTGGCCTGCTCCAAGACCTCACGGCGCTTCTTCTGGGCGTTGACAGCCCTCTTCACGCGTGCCATGTGGGTTCTCCTTCTTCAGTGGGGCAGGTCACTTGCCGAGAAGGCGCTTGACCTTCTTGACGTCGGCGGGCTTGACGGTCTCATCAAGCATGAGCTTGCGGGTGCGCTTGGAGCGCTTGCCCTCCAGCAGGTGGCGACGGTTGGCCTGCTCGTGGGTGATCTTGCCCGATCCGGTGACCTTGAATCGCTTCTTGGCCCCGCTGTGGGTCTTTTGCTTCGGCATTGTGCGTCCTCTCGATCGGGCTGTACTCAGGCCTCGGCGGCGATGGACTCGGCTTCAACCTCGGGCGATGTTGCGGTCTTGCCCTGGGCCGACTTCGTCCGGTGCGGCGCGAGCACCATGATCATGTTGCGACCGTCCTGCTTGGGGGTCGCTTCGACGAATCCGAGATCCTCGACATCCTCCGCAAGTTTGGCCAGCAAACGCAGCCCCAGTTCGGGACGGGACTGCTCGCGGCCGCGGAACATAATCGTGATCTTGACCTTGTCTCCCGCCTTCAAGAACCGGACGACGTGACCCTTTTTGGTGTCGTAGTCGTGCTGATCGATCTTGGGGCGAAGCTTCATCTCCTTGATGACCGTATGTGCCTGGTTCTTGCGGGACTCGCGGAGCTTCACAGCGGCTTCGTACTTGTACTTGCCGTAGTCCATGAGCTTGCAGACCGGGGGCTTGGCCATCGGTGCGACCTCAACGAGGTCTAGATCGGCTTCCTGGGCGAGTCGGAGGGCGTCATCGATACGGACGATGCCGACCTGCTCCCCCTGGGGTCCGACGAGGCGCACCTCGGGGACACGGATCCTGTCGTTGATCCTGGGCTCGACGCTGATGGCGCCTCCTCGACGTAAAACACCGGCGGCTTTCGCCGGTGAGATCGTGAGGGCGGGCCCTCCGCGTCTACGGGCCCGAGGCGATAGACGGCCATGAAGGCCGCTGGCGCAACCCGACGCCCGGAGGCGGAGGGTGGGACTCGGGGTCCGCTTGGCGCGATGCCGACCTACGCCGGCAAGCGATCGGGCCTCAGGCTACCAGGGCCGAGCCGCAGAGCCGAAATCGCGCCTGCGAGGCTGCGGCTATGACCTCGCCCACCGACCCCGCTCCAATCCCCGAAGCCGCCGAAGCCGCACGTGACCTCGCGGACGTGCCCGCGGTGGAGATCGTCACGACCCTTGCGGTTCATCTCATGTCGGCAGCCGCGATCCGCTGCGGTCTCGGCGAGGGTCCGGAGGCCGAAGGCGATCGGGATCTGGCAGAGGCCCGCATCCTCATTGCGGCACTGGCCGGACTCGTGACCGCGTCCGCACCCGACCTTGGACCTCAGCATGCCGCGCCACTGCGGGACGGCTTGACCGCGTTGCAGCGCGCCTTCCGCGAAGCCTCGAGCATTCCCGATGCGCCGGGCGCGGGTCCTGGTGAAGCGCTCACCGGACCGGTGGTCTAGCCCCCCGCGCCAACTCCTCCAACAGGTCACCGTCGATGGCGAACGCCACCGGCCCGGCGACATCCACGAGTACGCCGTCGGCATCCTCGTCCAGGGCCGCCGCAGCAATATCGGCGATCCACGCAGGCACCGGTCGGGCTTCGGCGTTCCACCGCACCAGGGTGTCGATGCTCGTGAACGCCAACAGCCCACGGCGACCATTCGCCTGAACCAGGGAGACCGATGCCATATGGCTCGACTTGTCGCCACCACGCTCATCACGCTCCTCCAGGACCGCCACGATGGGGACGAGTAGGCGCACCCCCTCGCGCAGGATGGCTAGCACGGCATCACCGTCAGCGGTGCCGAACGCCGCGGCCCACCGCGGATCGGCCATTCCCTCGTCAGAGGCGAAGTCCGTGGGAGTCACGATGCGCCGCCCGCGACCCTCGACCGGAGTCATAGGCGACAGGCGTGGATGGCGGTGACGAGAATGCCTCGCGCGCCCCGCTCGTAGAGCTCGTCCATGACCCGGTGCACATCGCTGCGCGGCACCATGGCGCGCACCGCGCTCCACTCCGGATCGTGAAGGGGGGAAATCGTGGGCGACTCGAACCCAGGCGTGATCCGGCACGCTGCCTCGATCTCCGAGGTTCGAATGTCGTAGTCCAGGAGCACGTAGGCCCGTGCAACGAGAACGCTGGTCACGCGACGCACGAAGGTATCCACCGCGGGGTCGGTCGGAGCGTTAGCGCGCTGAACTACCAGCGCCTCACTCACGAGGATCGGATCGCCAATGATCTGCAGGCCGGCCTGCCGCAGCGTCGTCCCCGTCGCCACCACGTCGGCGACCGCATCGGCCACCCCGAGACGCACGGCGTTCTCCACGGCACCATCGAGTCGCACAATCTGCGCGTCAATGCCCGCGCGTTGGAGGTAGTCGGCCAGGACACCCGGGTACGACGTCGCAATGCGCGATCCAGTGAGATCATGCGGGGTCATGTTCGCGCCCGACGGAGCTGCAAGTCGGAACGTCGAGTCGCCGAATCCGAGGGCGACCAACTCCACGGCGCCCGCACCGGAATCGAGCAGCATGTCGCGCCCGGTAATGCCGATGTCCAGCGTTCCGGCACCGACGTAGGTCGCGATGTCCTTGGGACGCAAGAGGAAGAATTCGACGTCGTTGTCCAGGTCCTGGATCACCAGGTCGCGCGGTGGCATCAGCCGGAGATAACCAGCCTCACGGAGCATTTCTCGTGCGGGCTCAGCGAGTTGCCCCTTGTTCGGGAGTGCGACACGCAACATGTCACAAGCGCCGGTAGACGTCGGACAGGCTGACACCACAGGCGATCATGAGCACCTGAGCGTGGTAGAGCAGTTGCGCGATCTCCTCGGCCGCGCGGTCACTACTTTCGTGCTCAGCAGCCATCCACGACTCCGCGGCCTCCTCCACGACCTTCTTGCCAATCTCGTGGACACCCGCATCGAGGAGGCGGCGGGTGTTGCCCGTGTCATCAGCGAATACGGACTTGGCCTGGAGTTCGGCGTACAACTCGTCGAAGGTCTTCACACGGACCAGCCTAGGGCGTGCGAAGTGAGCGCAGTGTGAGGGCCGTGGCCAGGGCGGCCTCTGCGGCCTCCCGCCCCTTGTCCTCGGTCGACCCCGGCAGACCGGCCCGATCAAGGGCCTGGTGCTCGTTGTCGCAGGTGAGCACACCGAAGCCCATCGGAACGCCGGTATCGAGCGCCACGCGCGTGAGTCCGGTCGTCACCGCGTCACAGACGTAGTCAAAGTGGGGGGTACCGCCACGGATGATTACGCCGAGCGCTACCACCGCGTCGACCCCCGATCGGGCGCATTCAGCGGCCACGATGGGCAACTCGAATGACCCGGGCACCGCGATGACGCGCACATCAGCGCCTGCCGACTCGCAGCGAGTCGTCGCGGAGGCGACGAGTGCATCCATGATCGTCGTGTGCCAGCGGGACGCGACGATGGCGACGGTCATGCCCCGCGCGTCGATGTCGTCGTAGGTCACCGCACCGGAACCACTCATCTGCGCTCCTCCCCTGATTCCTGGCCTAGCTCATGGCCCATCCGCTCCGCCTTGGTCGCGAGATACCGCGCATTGTGCACGTTGGGTTCAATGACGAGCGGCACTCGGTCGGCGATCGACAGGCCATATCCTTCAAGGCCCGCGCGCTTCGCGGGGTTGTTGCTCAGCAGCCGCATGGAGTGGACGCCAAGGTCGGTGAGGATCTGCGCGCCAATGCCGTAGTCACGTGCGTCGGCGGGGAGGCCCAGATCAAGGTTGGCATCCACCGTGTCGCGGCCGTTGTCCTGGAGTTGGTACGCCTGCAGTTTGTGCAGCAGACCGATGCCGCGGCCCTCGTGACCTCGAAGGTAGAGCACCACACCGCGCCCCTCATCGGCAACGGCGCGCAGAGCCGCGTGCAACTGAGGTCCGCAATCACACCGAAGGGAGCCGAGGATGTCTCCGGTGAGGCATTCGGAATGGACGCGCACCAAGACGTTGTCGCCATCGCCGATGTCACCCACGACCAGTGCCACGTGCACGATGTCATCGAGTTCATTGACGTAGTCGATCGCGGTGAAGTCGCCGAACTCTGTGGAGAGGACCGATTCCTCGCCTCGATGGACGAGCAGCTCATGCCGGCGGCGTTGCGTGACCAGATCGCTGATTCGGACGACGGGCAGCCCGAGCTCCTTCGCGACGTGCTCGACGGCCGCCTCATCGAGGGGGGTGCCCTCGTCATCCACGAGTTCGGAGTATGCCGCCACGGGGCGAAGCCCGGCCATACCTGTGAGATCCACAGACGCTTCAGCACGTGCGGGTCGACGGAGCACCCCACCCGGGACGGCCCGTACGGGAAAGACATGGCCGGGGCGGCGGAAGTCCGCAGCCACCGAGTCGGGGGCCGCGAGCGCCCGAATAGTGCGGGACCGGTCCTCCGCCGAAATGCCCAGCGGTCCGGCCGCGCGAGCATCCACGGGCACCATCGCCGCATCGGAGCCCGCCATGACCGGGAAAGCGAGATCGTCCAAGATCTGCGCGTCCACGGCGACGCGGATCATGCCGGAGGACAGGCGCAGCATCTGCGCCACAGATCCAGCGGTCGCATGCTCGGCAGCAAGGACGAGGTCACCGTGCCACTGCTCGGCCCCGTCATCAACGACGACGACCATGCCACCGGCGCGCAACTGATCCAGGACGTCGTTCATGCCTGACCTCGCGCGTCGAGCAGCCGTTCGACGTATTTCGCGAGGACATCCACTTCGAGGTTGACCGTGTCCCCGACCTGACGGCTGCCCAACGTCGTGGCCGCCAGGGTCGTCGGGATCAGGGAAACGCCGAACGACCCATCGGACACGTCGGTCACCGTGAGGGACACGCCGTCCACGGTGATGGAACCCTTCTCGACGACATAGCGGGCCAACGACGACGGCAGAGAGAAGCGGACGACCTCCCAGTTGTCGCTGGGCGTGCGACTGACGACCTCGCCGGTCCCGTCGACGTGTCCCTGGACAATGTGTCCACCGAGTCGTGCATCGACGCGAACGGCCCGCTCCAGATTGACGGAGACTCCCTCGGCCGCGCCCCGCAGGGAGGATCGATTCAAGGTCTCACGCATGACGTCGGCGGTGAATGATCCGTCAGTCACCTCGACGACCGTGAGGCAGACGCCGTTCACGGCGATGGAATCACCGTGCTCCGCGTCGGCGGTGACGACGGGGCCACGAATGGTCAGGCGCAGCGCGTCATCGGGCAGGCTCGTCACCGCGGTGATCTGTCCAAGTTCCTCGACGATCCCGGTGAACATGGGCCTCCCTCTGTTGAACCTGCCCCACGATCCTCGCATCGTCCCCGATCTGCTCGACACGAACCTCCCCGAGCCGTACTCCCTCGGCGATGGTTGTGGTGCCAAAATCGGCGACGGCTGGCGGGCCGGCGCCCAGCACCATGGGCGCGACGTACCAGACAACATCGTCGATGAGTCCGGCCCCTAGGAAGGCGGCCGCCAACGTCGGCCCACCCTCGAGCATCACGTGGCGCACCTCGCGGTCCCCCAGCGCCGCGATCACTTCGTCGACGTCCCGTGTGCGCATCACCATCGTCGGCGCCGAGTCATCAAGCACGCGGGCTGAGGTCGGGATGTCGCGCAGGCCGACGACGACGCGCAGCGGCTGCCCCGTGAGTGGGAGGGGTGCGTCCCGAACCGTCAGTTGCGGATCGTCGGCCAGTACCGTGCCGGTGCCAACCACCACGGCGTCGCATCGAGCGCGAAGGGCGTGGACATCACGGCGGGAGTCAGGACCAGAGATCCACCGGCTCGTGGAGTCCGCCGCCGCGACCCGACCATCGAGAGTGGAGGCCACCTTCCAGGTGACGAAGGGGCGGCCGCGGGACACGGCGGTGGACCACTCGCGGTTCAGCGCGCGGGACTCGTCCGATTCCACCTCCGATTCAATGTCAATGCCCGCATCGCGCAGCCGCTGGGCACCCCCGGATGCGACGGCGTGTGGATCGGGCTGCGCGAAGACCACGCGCGCGATCCCCGCACGAATGAGCGCTTCGGAGCACGGGCCGGTGCGGCCGGTGTGATTGCACGGCTCCAGGGTCACTACCGCGGTGCCGCCCCTCGCCGCGTCACCCGCGACCAGCAAGGCCGCCACCTCCGCGTGGGGGGTTCCGGCGCCGCGGTGCGCGCCTTCGGCAATCACCGTGCCGGCGGCGTCGAGAATCACGCAGCCGACTCGGGGGTTCGGACCATCGGCGAGCAGGACGGCGGCGGCTACTTCGCGAGCGCGCCGCATGGCGACGAGTTCACTGGCTGAGGGCACTAGTGATCCGCCGCTCGTGCCGCCATCTCGCGCAGGGTGCGCACCATGCGATCGGGATCATCGGCGCCGAAGACGGCCGAGCCCGCGACGAACACGTCGGCCCCGGCTTCGGCGCAGCGTTCGATCGTTCCCTCGCTGACACCGCCGTCCACCTGGATCCACACGTCGCAGCCGCTGCGCTTCACGAGGTCACGCGTCTGGCGGATCTTCGGCAGCACCATGTCCAAGAACGGCTGACCACCGAATCCCGGTTCCACGGTCATGAGCAGCACCATGTCGAGGTCGGGTAGGAGTTCGACATACGGCTGGATGGACGTCGTGGGGTTGATCCCCAACCCGGCGCGCGCACCAAGGTGCCGCAGGGTTCGAGCAAGGCGCACCGGTGCCTCGGCGGCCTCGGCGTGGAAGGTCACGCTGCCCGCGCCAGCCTCGGCGTACGACGGCGCCCACCGATCGGGATCGGCGATCATGAGGTGGCAGTCGAGCGGAATTCGCGTGGATCGCAGGAGACTCTCAACCACCGGCAGACCCATCGTGAGGTTCGGGACGAACTGGTAGTCCATCACGTCCACGTGGATCCAGTCCGCGTCCGGCACGCGCGCGATCTCGTCGCCCAGATGGGCGAAGTCGGCGGAGAGGATGCTGGGCGAGATCTGCACGGCCATGACGGCAGGGTAGCGATGTGGAGTTCCCCCCACCTGCGGGATCGCTGGGCGGCGAGGATTCCGATATTGCCGGCGTAGGCGAGGATGCCACCGAAGGCCAGGGAAAGCACCACCGTGACCAGGGGGCGCTTATAGACGATCGGGCTGCCGCGGCACGCCCGCAAGACGGGCTAGGGACAAGATTCCGCCCGGACGAGATATCCCAAGGTCATCGAGGAGAGAGCAACATCAGCGTTTGCGGAGCAGGGCGAGATACATCCCGTCGGTGCCATGCACATGCGGCCACAGTCGCGCCGCCGGTCCGGGGCCTAGGTCCGGCACACCCGCCAGCAGCGGCCGCACATCTTCCTGAACGACATCGTCTCGACCCTTGAGCACGTCCTTGATCACCAGATCCGTCTCGGCGACATGTGGCGAGCACGTCGAATAGAGGATCACTCCCCCGGGACGTGTCGCATCGATCGCGGCACCGAGCAAATCCCGTTGCAGCGGTCCGAGGCTGGCGAGATCTGCGGCACTGCGACGCCAACGCGCCTCGGGCCTTCTCCGCAGAGCCCCGAGTCCCGTGCACGGTGCGTCCAGCAGGACGCGGTCGGCGCTCGCCGGCAGCAGCGCCGTGCGCCCATCGGCCACCCGCACCTCATGATCGCCGGGCGGCAGGGATCGGCGCACCAGGTCGGCGCGGTGAGCGTGCGGTTCGACGGCGATGAGGCGGCCTCCGCGTCTCGCTGCCTCGCGCGCCAGGAGAGCCGCCTTGCCGCCGGGTCCGGCGGCCAGGTCAACCCAGGTTCCGTGGTCCCCATCGACCTCCGCATTCGCCAGGGCCAGTGCTACCAGTTGGCTGCCCTCGTCTTGAACACCCACCGCTCCGGACCGCACGACGGCCAGGTCCTCCGGCCGCCCCTGCTCAAGGACACCGGCCACCGGTGACCAGCGGGTCGGACCCACCCCGGGCAGCGACCGCAACTCGTCCGGACTGATGTCGCGCGCGACCAGGGTTGGCCGCGCCGGCTCATTGTCGGCATCGAGCACATCCCGAAGTCCTTGCGGATCAGGTCCGCCGCGATGGACCGACAGTGCTTGTCCGAGCGCCCCGACGATCCATCGCGGATGGGATGTCGCGATCGCCAGCGATTCGATGTCGTCGCCGGGCGCGACGCGCGCGATCCACTGATCCCTATCGCCCCCGGCAATTACCTTGCGAAGGACGGCATTGACCAACTTGGAGGGCCCGTCGCCGGCTACCTGGCGAGCCAGCGAAACGGTCTCCCCCACGGCCGCGTGTTCGGGCACGCGCATAGAAAGAAGTTGATGGACGCCGAGACGCAACAGATCAAGGACGCGCCCGTCGAGCTTGTCCAGCGGACGGTCGACGCACTCGGCGAGGATGGCGTCGTACAGTCCGCGCCAGCGCAGAGTCCCGTATGCAAGTTCCGTGGCAAAGCCCGCATCACGAGCGTCGAGGCGCGCCTCGGTGAGGATCGTTGGCCACACGAGATTGGCATAGGCATCGTCAGCCGCCACCGCATGCAGCAGGTCGTACGCCGCGCCCCGGGCACCACGCGGCACACGCACACGTCGGTCCGGAGCGCCGCGCTGCGTCTGGGGCGGCCGGCTCATGTGAACCGCTCCCCGGGCTGCAGCCGCACACCGCGCAGCCAGTCCAATGCTGGCATCTCTCGCTTGCCCTGCGGCTGTACGAGGTTGAGTACGACGTCACCGCGCCCGGTACCGACACGTACCTCCTGACGCCCCGCCGAGATTTCACCCGGCGCGAGCGTCCCGTCATTGGTGAGCAGCACCGGCCCAACCTTGACGCGCTGGTCGCGCATCATCGTCCACGCACCGGGCGCCGGGGTGACAGCGCGAATCGTGCGGTCGATTGCCCGGGCGGTGAGGGTCCAGTCGACGCGCGCGTCCTCAACCTCAATGCGCGGTGCCAGGCTGACACCCTCGTCGCTCTGCGGTCGAGGATCGATGTCGCCGGCGGCAAGCGCGTCGATCGTAAGTTTCAGAAGATCGGCCCCTGTCTGCGCCAAGCGCGCCAACAGTTCACCGGCCGTCTCCCGCGGCCCGATGGCCGTCGTCATCTGCCCCAGGATGGGACCTGTGTCGAGTCCCTCATCGAGCAGGAACGTCGTCGCCCCGGAGATCTCGTCACCGGCCCGAATCGCGTGCTGAACGGGTGCGGCACCGCGCCATGAGGGGAGCAGCGAGAAGTGCAGGTTGACCCAGCCGTTCGGCGGGATGGCGAGGGCATCCGGAGGGACCAGAGCGCCGTAGGCCACGACCGGGCAGCAGTCCGGCGCTAGGGCACGCAGGGTGTGGAGCGTCTCCGGATCCCGGAGCGACCGCGGGGTCAGCACCGGCAGGCCGAGTTCGACTGCCCTGTCGTGAACCGCGCTGCGGCGTTCACCACGCCCCCGACCCGCAGCCGCCGGTGGACGCGTCAGGACGCCGACCACGTCATGGTCGGAATCGATCAGCGCGTTCAGGCTCGGGAGGGCAACGTCGGGGGTTCCGGCGAAGAGGAGGCGCACGGTCTAGAGCCACTTGGCGGAAATGGTGTGCGGGCTCACCCGCACCTCCGGCGGCTGCTCACCGAACCACTCCGAGTCGCGGATGGCCTTCATGGCTTCCTTGCGCAGTTCAGGATCCAGACGATCGATGAACAAGATGCCATCCAGGTGATCGGTCTCGTGCTGGAGCGCGCGCGCGAGCAGATCGCTGCCCTCGACCACGATGGGTTCGCCGTGCATGTTCATACCCTTGGCCACCACCCGCCGCGCCCGCTTGGTGTCGAAGGCGAGGTCGGGAATGGACAGGCAGCCCTCGTCCCCCTCCTGGATCTCATCGGACAGATCGAGGACGGGGTTGCACAGATGCCCAAGTTCGTCGTCGACCCACCAGGTAAAAACGCGCAACGAGACGCCGATCTGTGGTGCGGCCAGTCCGCTGCCCGGCGCCTCCTTCATCGTCTCGGTGAGATCGGCCACGAGTTTGCGGAGTTCCTTGTCAAAGGTCTCGACCGGTGCCGCAGGGGTTCGCAGCACCGGGTCGCCGAAGAGCCTAATCGGCTGAACCGTCACATCTACTCCCTGTGGCCGTGGCCTTCGGCGATGTTGCCGTGGCCTGCAGTGATGGACGCCAGTCTACGGACCGGCCTCGCGGCTCACGCGAGATCGCTCCCCCAGGTGAGGGGATCGAGGTGGATCGACAGCGCGCGCGGGTCTTTGCGTGCGGATCGCTGAACCTGGATCTCGCGCAGGCTCGATGCCATGGCCGCGCCGTCGGTGCGCGGCGCCGTGACGAGTAGCTGGGACAGCCGAGCGGGGGCATCGTCGCTCAGCCTCATGATTGCCCGCGCCTGCGCGGGTACGTCGTGAGGGCCAAGGCGGCGGACCGACTCGGGCAGGACATCCGCTACCTCACTGACCGCAGCGGGGTCACCCACGATGCTGGCGCACCGCACCGCGGGGGGCAGACCGAGGTCGACACGCTCAGCGAGTTCGCGCGCGGCGTAGCCCGCGGGATCCCAGCGCACGAGCGCCTGAACGGCCGGCACTCCCGGTGGTGCCGTCACCACCACGGGAGCACCGGGACGGGCTTGGGCGGCGGCGGTGAACCACCGGCGGGCGGTCTCCTCCCCCGCCCGCAACGCGGCGCGGGAAAGGTGTGTATGCGCGTCGAGGATCAGGACGGCCGCATAGCCGCTCTCCGCGTGCGGCTCTGCCCCCGGAGTGGCTACCACCAGACCGACCCCCTCGACGTCGTCGAGGATGTGATCGCCGCTCGAAGCCAGGATGCGAACCCCGGGGAACGCTCGTCCGAGTTCCTCAGCCGTGCGCGCGCTGCCCACGCTCATGGCACGCAGTCGGTCCCCGTCGCAGGCGGAGCAACGCCAGTGCGGCGCGGGAGTGGCGCACCACCGGCACACGGGCGCGCCTCCCGCATGCGGCAAGGACAGCGGGCCGGCGCACTCCAAGCACCGGGCCGGCGTGCGACAGCGTTGACAGGCCAGGCCCGGAACGTAGCCGCGACGCGAGACCTGGACGAGGACCGGGCCCGACTCCAGAGCCGTGCGTGCGATCTGCCAGGCCCTGGATGGGAGTCGCGCCGGACCTTGCTCATCGTGCGCATCATCGGCCGTCACCCGGGGAGCGAGTGCCCGCAGAATCTCTCGTTTGGGGCTGATCGGCTTGGCCCAGCCAGACTCGATCCACGCCTGCGTCTCCACGGATCGAGCGAAGCCGCCGCACAGCAGGGACGCACCAGATTGGTGAGCCCGAAGGGCCAGCACCTCGCGGGCGTGCCAGTACGGCGCGTGCGGCTCGTCGAGGGAGTCGTCGCCGTCATCCCAGAGGATGAGCAGTGCGGGATCAACGATCGGGGCGAAAGCCGCCGCGCGAGTGCCGAGGACGACCCGCACGCGACCGGTCGCAGCCCGGAGGAAGTTGGCGTAGCGCCGCTGTGGACCCAACTGAGCCGTCAACGTGACGAAGGCATCCGCCCCGATTCGTTCACGCAGGGCCGCATCGAGTCGGGCGACATCCCGAGCATCGGGCGCAACGATGATCACGCCGCCGTGCGGCTGGGCGGCGGCCACGAGGTCGGCCAGTCGGCTGAACCATTCGCCTGACTCCCCCTGGCCGCCTCCGGGAGCCGCGTCCCACACCGCCCGCAATCCACGCGCCCCGTCCGTCAGACGGTGCAAGAAAGCATCACCGCCGGTGTAGATCGACCAGGCCGTGACCGCCTCCGGTGTCGGCGGATCCGCGAGGGGTTCTGGCTGTGCGGGCTCGGCCAGCACCTGGCCCTCGGCGCGTGCATGTCGCGGCGGCACCGCAGTGCGCAGCACGTCAGACATGGTGCCGGCGTAGCGATCGGCAACGGCCCGGGCAAGGGACGCGATCTCCGGAGACAGCACCGGGACCGATGACACGACCCGCTGCAGGCGTTGGAGTCGAGCATGCTCGCTCGCACCGATGCGCTCCAGGATGAATCCGTTGACGAGTCGGCCGGCGAATCGGACGCGCACTCGGGCACCGGGGACCGCGTCGGCGCTCATCTCGTCGGGGACGGCGTAGTCGAAGGGCCGGTCCAGGTGCGCTAGCGGCACATCGACGAGCACCCGGGCGACCGGCATCTGCTCCCCTCCCACGCCCGTCGTCATGCCCCGATGGTGTCAGCCGACCCTGACAGACCCCGGACGGTGCCCGGGTTGCGGGCCAGAAGTGCCAAAATGGCCGCGTGACCCCGGGGGATCCCAGCGACATCGGCGCACCGCCGCTCCCACCCCCATCGCCCCTGACCCTCCGACCGGAGTTCTACGTCCGGCTCGTCGTCGTGTTTGTCCTCGTCGCGATTGCCGCGGTGGCGGTCATCGCCTTGACGATCGCTCGACTGCTCGAACCTCTGGAGACCCCCGCATCGATCGAGAAGACCCAGATCGGGCCATGGTCGGTCCTCATCTCCGACGCACAACCACCCAGCCAGGTGATTACCGGAGCACTGGTGGCCCTCGGCACCATCATCGTCATCACCATCCTTCTCGAAGCCCTATCGACACTGTCGGCGCTGAGCCCCTACCGCCGCTACCTGGAACTGTTGCGCGGAGACGAGCGGCCGCCCAAGCCTGGACGCCGGCTTCGCGTCACTGTCCTCATCCCGGCGCACAACGAAGAGGACCGCATCTCCGCCACACTCGACGCGCTGAAGGGGCAATCGCGCGGACCGGACCGCGTCATCATCGTCGCCGACAACTGCACCGATCGGACCGCTGAGATCGCACGCGAGTACGGCCACGAAGTCTTCGAGACCAAGAACAACACCGAGAAAAAGGGCGGAGCCCTCAATCAGGCCCTGGATCGGCTCCTTCCGGTCATGGGTGGTGAGGACCTCGTCCTTGTCATGGACGCAGACACCACGCTCGGCGAACAGTTCATCGAGATCGGGGCCCAGCGACTGGAGAACGACACCGAACTCGGCGCCATCGGCGGGCTGTTCTCCGGTGAGCCAGGGCACGGCATCCTGGGGAAGTTCCAGCGCAACGAGTACACCCGCTACGGCACGCAGATCCGCCAACGCCGAGGTCGCGTCTTCGTGCTGACCGGTACGGCGTCGATGTTCCGCGCCACCCTGCTGCTCGATGTGGCCGCCGCGCGGGGGGTCTTCCTCCCCGGCCCACCCGGCCAGGTCTACGACACCGCCGCCCTCACCGAGGACAATGAACTCACCCTCGCCCTCAAGGTGCTCGGCGCGCCGATGCTGTCACCCCGCGAGTGCACGGTCACCACCGAACTCATGCCCACCTGGGGTGACCTCTGGCGGCAGCGACAGCGGTGGCAGCGCGGCGCCCTCGAAAACCTCGGAGCCTACGGATTTCGTGCGGCCACCCTGCGGTACTGGGGACAGCAGTTCGGCATCGGCTACGGCACCGTCGCGCTCGTCAGCGCCCTGACCCTCATGGGAATCACCGCTCTGGCGCTGAACCAGTGGGTGTGGTTCCCCTTCTGGCTGACGATCGGTTCGGTCTTTTGGTTGGAACGCGTCGTCACCGCATGGAAGGGCGGGTGGCGCGCCCGATTGCTCGCCGCCGCGCTCTTCCCCGAGTTGGCCTATGACCTGTTCCTGCAGGCGGTCTTCGTCAACAGCCTCTGGCGCATCGGCGCGAACCGCGAGGCCACCTGGAATCACGTCGGGCAGGAGGCGGCGACATGATGCCGACCGGCCTGCTTCTACCCGAAAGCCTGCTCAACTCAACGGGCTTTCGCATCTTCTTGATCTTTGTCGGCATCAACACACTCGTCTACCTCGGGCTCACCGCGGGACGTCTTGTCCCGTGGCCGCGCCCGGTCCAGGCACACCGCCTTGCGCCCCTGTTCGAGGAGCCCGACCCGGAGGAGGTCACCGTGAGCGACCCAGCCCCTGCGCTTCGCCAATTGAATGATCCGGCATCGCGACTGCGCCTGGAAACCGCCTACCAGACGATCCCCATTGCGTTGACTCTCAGCGGTACCGTAGCGATTGTCTTGACGTTGGTCACGGTCCTCACCCAACCTCAGTCCTCCGTCGTCTCGGATATCGCCGGAGCACTCTTTGCGATGGTGGTCCTGATCCTGGCCCAGGTCGCAGGTCGCCGAGCCATCCCACCGGGGGTACTGCCCTGGCTGTGGGCCGTGGGAATGGGCGGGGTGGTCACCTTTGTGACATGGCAGGCCGTCGAAGAGGACAACCCGGTCACCCTCGCCTACACGCTTGTCATCCTCGTGGGCTTGATCCCTATCGCGATGTCGTGGGCCGCCGGGATTTTCGGCGGCGCCATCGCCCTGGCAGCAATCCTCACCGGAGGCTTCCTCATCGAGACAGCCCAGACGACCGGATGGGCACTCGCCGCGCTCACGGCATTGGCTGTCGGCGCGATCCTGCTCCGACTTCGGCTCATCGGCACCGACCGCATCGCCGCCGAACAAGCCCGCATCGCCACCCTGCTCACCTCTGACCCCCTCACCGGCGCCCTGTCGCGCCGCGGTCTCAACGATCTGACTCCCTCAGTCTGGAATGCCGCCACGTACTCACACCTGCCGGTCTACGGAGTCGTCGCCATCGTCGACGACCTGTGGGAGATCAACGATCGCTACGGAATCGGATACGGCGACGAGGTCCTCACCGCGACCTTCCGAGCCCTGCGCACGGCGCTGCCCGAAGGTGCCCTCGTGGCCCGATGGACCGCCGGAGCTTTTGCGGCCGTGGGGATCGGAACCCTCGATCAGTTCGCCCTGCCCGGCCAGGTGCGTGGCGCATTCGATGACTCCGGCGTTGCGCTCGGCAAGCGCACGATCCACCTGTCCTTGCACGTGATTGATGCCGACCCAGCGACGGTGAGCGCAGACGAAGTCATCGCCCGCGCCTCAGCGCGTCCCGCGCTCCCGGCCTAGCCTTTCGCGGCGGCAGCTGCCTTCAGCGCGTCGGAGCGATCGGTCCGCTCCCAGGTGAACTCCGGCAACTCCCGGCCGAAGTGCCCGTATGCCGCAGTCGGGCGGTAGATCGGCCGCAGCAGGTCGAGGTCCCGGATGATCGCGGCGGGACGCAGATCAAACACCTCAAGCACGGCCTCCTGAATCCGCTCGTCCGGCAGCACACCGGTGCCGAACGTCTCGACGAACACACCTACGGGATGCGCCTTGCCGATCGCGTAGGCCACCTGCACCTCGCATCGATCTGCAAGACCGGCTGCCACAACGTTCTTGGCAACCCACCGCATGGCGTAGGCCGCCGAGCGATCCACCTTCGACGGATCCTTGCCGCTGAACGCGCCGCCGCCATGTCGGGCCATGCCGCCGTAGGTGTCCACGATGATCTTGCGTCCGGTCAGGCCCGCGTCACCCATCGGCCCACCCACCTCGAAGCGGCCGGTGGGATTCACCAGGAGGCGGAAGTCGTCACTGGGCAGGTCGACCTGGGCCAGGATGGGCTCCACGACGTGCTTGCGGATCTCCGGAGCCAAGGTGCCGTCCAGGTCAACGTTCTTGGCGTGCTGGCTCGACACGACGATCGTGTCAATACGCAGCGGCTTGTCCTGCTCGTCGTACTCGATCGTCACCTGGGTCTTGCCGTCTGGACGGAGATAGCCCATCGTTCCGTCCTTGCGCACGGCAGTGAGCTGCTCGGCAAGGCGATGCGCCAGCGAAATCGGCAGCGGCATGAGGGTCGGCGTGTCCGTCGTGGCGTATCCGAACATCAGTCCCTGATCGCCAGCGCCCTGACGGTCGAGGGGATCCACGCTGTGTCCCTCGCGCTCCTCGATCGCGTCGTTCACGCCTTGCGCGATATCCGGCGACTGCGCACCGATAGACACCGACACACCACAGGACTCACCATCGAATCCCTTCTCCGAGTGGTCGTAGCCGATCTCGAGGACGACGTCACGGACGATGTTCATCACGTCCGCATAGCCATCCGTGGTCACCTCCCCCGCCACGTGCACCTGGCCTGTCGTCAGCAGGGTCTCCACCGCAACACGACTGCGCGGATCTTGCTCGAGCAGGCTGTCGAGGATCGCGTCGCTGATCTGATCGGCCATCTTGTCCGGATGACCCTCGGTGACGGATTCGGAGGTGAATAGGCGACGTGACACAAGCATCCCTTCGTCGAGGGTCAACGGACCCGCGCTTGCCCGCCGTGGCGGACCTAGTCCTCACCCGGGGCACCCCACCGCGGTTGCCGAGGGTTGCCGGCCAGCGAGCCGGGGCTTGATGCTGGCGCTCTTGACCGGCTTACCTTACAAGGTCAGCGGTCGTCGAGGCGATCAGCCACGGCCTCAAGAAGCCGCCGAGCCAGGTCCACTTTGGTGCCCGCAACATCGGCGAGAACCGTGCCCGAGCCATCCAGGATCAGCGCCCGGGTCGTATCCCGGCCGAAGACGCGCTCTCCCCCGACATCGTTGGCGACCAGCAGATCGCAGCCCTTACGCGCGACCTTGTCGCGCGCCAGTTCGAGCAGGGCTCCCTCGTCGGGGGCGGTCTCCGCCGCGAATCCCACGATGACCTGTCCCGGGCGCCGCCGACCCACCAACTCCACGAGGATGTCCGGGTTGCGGACCAGGGTGATGGGCTCGGGGTCTGCACCGTCGACCTTCTTGATCTTGCTCTCGCGTACGGCGTCCGGACGGAAGTCGGCGACCGCCGCCGTCATGATGACCACGTCGGCGTCGGCGCTCGCCGTGTGCATGGCGTCGAGCATGTCGGCCGCGGTGCCCGCCTCGACGACATCAACGCCATGCGGCACCGGGATGCCGACATGCGCCGACACCACCGTGACGTCTGCACCCATGTCGGCGGCCACCTCGGCGATGGCGTAGCCCTGCCGACCACTGGAGCGGTTGCCGAGGTAGCGCACCGGGTCCAGCGGTTCCCGCGTGCCACCGGCCGACACGATCACGCGGCGCCCGGCCAAAGGCCCTGCGGCGAGCACCGCCAGCACTCGAGCGAAGAGATCCTCGGGCTCGGGCAGGCGGCCGGGACCGGAGTCGGCGCCGGTCAGGCGCCCCACGGCCGGTTCGATGACCTCGATGCCCCGTGAGCGAAGGGTCGCGACGTTGGCCTGGGTCGCGGGATGGAGCCACATCTCGGTGTGCATGGCCGGGGCGAGTAGCACGGGGCAGGTGGCCGTGAGCAGCGTGTTGGTGAGCAGATCATCCGCGAGTCCGACCGCGGCCCGCGCCAACAGGTTCGCCGTCGCCGGTGCCACCACAACCAGGTCGGCCCAGCGGCCAAGCGAGACGTGGGGCACCTGATTGACGTCATCCCACACACCGGTGTGCACCGGATGACCGGAGAGGGCTTCCCAGGTGGGGGCACCCACGAACTTCAGGGCCGACTCAGTGGGCACGACCCGAACGTCATGGCCCGACTCGCGCAGCAACCTCAGGAGGGTGCACGCCTTGTAGGCGGCGATGCCTCCTGAGACGCCGAGGAGGATGCGTGCGGTCAGGAAAGATCCTCGTCCACGATGACCTCGACCACCGCCGGCTCAGCGGCGGGATCGTAGGGCTCGGAGGTGAGCAGGCCGGCGTCGATCTCCCGCATGGCGATGGAAAGCGGCTTCTCCTGCACGTGGGTCTCCACCAGCGGTCCGACGTATTCCAGGAGGCCCTCGCCGAGCTGGCTGTAGTAGGCGTTGATCTGACGCGCGCGCTTGGCGGCGTAGATGACCAGCGAGTACTTAGAGTCGGTCTTGTCCAACAGATCATCGATCGGGGGGTAGGTGATGCCCTCGGGGCGCGTGGAAGAAGACATGGGACGGCCTTTCGCGAGGAACTCCTGGACGTTCGGCCGCGCGAGCTGCGGGCCGAGTGGTGAGTCTACCCGAGGGGCGGTCCGTACGGCGATTCGCCCGCCTGGCCACCGGGGACCGCTAGGAGGTGGCCGAGGTGCCCACCCCGAGAAGTCCGGCGATCTCGTCGGCAGCACGCGCCACGACGTCGTTGACGACCGTCCGGTCGAATTCGGGCTCCGCGGCGAGTTCGACCTTGGCCGTGGCCAGTCGCTGGGCAATCACCTCCGGAGCCTCGGTACGTCGTCCCTCCAGCCGGTCCACGAGGGTTTCCCAGGAGGGTGGGGCCAAGAAGACGAAGACCGCCTCGGGGGCGCTAAGCCGCACCTGTCGGGCCCCCTGCAGTTCGATCTCGAGCAGCACCGGACGCCCGGCTTGGAGGAGATCGTCGACGGGTGCCGCGGGCGTGCCGTAGCGATTGCCGGCGAACTCCGCCCATTCGAGGAGTTGGCCCTCCTCAATCATCCGCGCAAAGGTCGTCTCGTCGATGAAGTGGTAGTGCACGCCGTCCACCTCACCGGGCCTCGGTCGGCGGGTCGTCACCGAGACCGAGAACACGATTTCCGGGTGACGTTCCCTCAGCAGGCTGACGACGCTGGACTTGCCTGCTCCGGACGGACCGGACAGCACGAGCAGGCGCCCTCGTGGCCGACTCGGCCCCGAGACGCAGCGCAAGAGGCAGCGCTCCTGGTGCTCGCCCAACCCGCGCATTCGTCGCGAATCGGCGATCGCGCACTCAGCCATGATCTGATCGGTGCGCACATCGCCGACGCCGGGCAATGCGTGGAGGAAGTCCCGCACCTTCATGCGTCCGACGATCGGATCGTCCAGGCGCGCGGCAATGACATCCGCGGGCGTGCGTCGCCCGTCTGCCAAATCCGCCTTGATCTGCGCCCGTGCACGTCGCGCGATGAGAGCCTGCTCGCGCCCGCGGGCCCGCGCATTGTCATCAAGGCGCGGGAGTTCGTCAGGCATCGCCGTTCGCGATCTCGGCGGCGATGGCCGCGGCAGCCGCACCCGGGTCCGCTGCCGCGGTGATGGGGCGGCCGATCACGAGGAGGTCCGCGCCGCGCGCCAGGGCTTCGGCGGGTGTCGCCACTCGGCGCTGATCGCCGAGGGCGGCCCCTGCGGGCCGGACACCCGGTGTGATGAGGACGACGTCGCGTCGGTCGGCGGCGAGGAGTCCGGCCCGAATATCAGCGACCTCCTCCGGCGAACACACCACAGCACGCGCACCCGCGGCCGTGGCCTCGACCGCGAGTCGGACAGCGAGCTCACGGACGTCATCGGCGTTTGCACCATGCGGGAGTAGTCCCATGGCCACGAGATCATCCGAGGTCAGCGAGGTGAGGATCGTGACGGCGACGATTCGGGTGTCGGGCACCGCCTCGGCGGCGGCCGCGATCATGGCCGCACCCCCCGACGCGTGCACGGTGAGGAAATCCGGCCGCAGGGCGCTCACGGCCCGGGCGGCACCGCCCACGGTCGCCGGAATGTCATGGAGTTTGAGGTCCAAGAACAGTGCCGCCTCCGGAGCGCCACGGCGGGCGGCCGCCGCAGCAGCTTCGCCATCACGCAGGAAGGTCTCCAGCCCCACCTTCACCGTGGACACGTGCGGACCCACCGCCGTCGCCCACGCTTCCAGGGTCGCCAGGTCGGGTGCATCGAGCGCGACAGCTACGGGTGCGGCGGTCACAGCCATTCGGGGACCTCAGGTTCATCCACCTCGACAGCGTCCAGATCTGGCTCGCGATGCGCGAAGGACACGGCATCGGAAAGCCGCTCGAATCCTCGGTCTGCCAGGGCCACGGCGAGGTCGCTGTGGATGCGAAGAGGAGCACTCGGGTCACGAAAGACCGTCGTGCCGACAGAGACGGCGTTGGCGCCGGCGAGGATCAATTCCAAGGCATCGAGCCCGCTGCGTACTCCACCGACACCGAGGATCGGAATGTCGGGCAGAACCTCGCGTACCTGCCAAATGCACCGCACGGCGATGGGCTTAATCGCCGGACCGGACAGTCCACCGGTGATTCCAGCGAGGGCAGGCCGCATGGTGTCCGTGTCAACCACCACGCCCAGGGTGGTGTTGATCAGAGTCAGCCCATCGGCGCCCGCGCGCTCACAGGCCACCGCGATCGTCGCGAGGTCGGTCACATCAGGTGACAACTTGGCGAGGATGGGGATGCTCGGATCGCTGGATCGGCGCACGCTGGCGACCACCCCGGCCGCGGAATCAGCGCGGCAGGCGAAGACCTGGCCGCGATCAGCCACATTGGGGCAGGAAATATTGACCTCGATCGCGTCGATCCCCTCCTGGGTCCGCAGGATCTTGGCGAGGTCCTCGTACTCCTGTGTGGTTCCCCCGGCGATGGACACGATCACACGGGCCCCTCGCTCACGCAGCCAGGCGAGGTCCTGCTCCAAGAAAGCGTGCACGCCGGGGCCCTGCAAGCCAATGGAGTTGAGCATCCCGCTCGGCGTCTCCGCGATGCGGGGAGTTGCCCGACCCGAGCGCGGCTCCATCATGATGCTCTTGGTGACCATGGCACCGAGCCGCGTGACGTCGAAGAATTGGTCGAGTTCGCGGCCCGCGGCCGCACACCCGGACGCGGTGAGGATAGGACTGGGCATCTCGAAGGTGCTCAGTGTTGCGGTCATGTCGACGTTCGGCGCGGGGAGATCACCGCCGGTGTCGAAGCGCACCACGGCCCGTGTCATCAGTGCCCCCCCGCCGTCGGCGCACCGAGCGTGTCGGCCGGAACGGTCCCGATGTCATCCCATCGAACTCGCTCCCCGCGAAACACCGGACCCTCAACGCAGGAGCGAACCATGCGAGTAATGCCGTCGTCCCCGATAACGGGAATGACACAGCTCATGCACACACCGATACCGCAGGCCATGGACTCCTCCACGGCGCACTGGCTATACGCCCCGCGTACCTGCGCAAGCTCGGACACCGCGGCCAGCATGCCCATCGGGCCACAGGCGTAGACAACCTCAGAACCGGCGCGCTCCATGACCATCTCGAGCTGGTCGGTCACGCGGCCACGCTCGCCGGCGGAACCATCCTCCGTTGTGATCGTCACGGTTGTGGCGCTGCGCTTGGCCTCGAGCACACCGAAGAGTCGCTGCTCGGTGGCGGCTCCGAGCACGATGTCTACGCGGCAGCCGCGCTCCCGCAGTTGCTCGGCGAGCATGAAGAGCGGGGCGGAGCCGTATCCCCCGCCCACCAGCGTGCACGACACCGGCTCCCGCGGAAGTGCGAAGGGCCGACCCAAGGGGGCAATGATGTCGACGGCGTCCCCGCGGCGACGCTGCAACAACCAGTGCGTGCCCTCCCCGACGTCGGAGATCACCAGGTCGATCGTTCCGCCGTAGATGCCACGCGACTGCACGCCATGGATCGAAAACGCCCGTCGCAGCAGCAGTCCGCTCGTGTTGAGGTCCCCGATCGCCAACGCGGCAAAGTGACCCGGCCGCGTGAGTTCGGGAACTCCCGGGGCGGTGATCGTCAGCACCGAGTACGCCCCGGCTCGGCGAACCGTGACAACTTCGCCGCGTGTCTGGATGGGCATCAGGCGCTTCCCTCCTGGGATTGGCTTGCCGCTTGGGCATCGCGCAGGGCCGTGAGATCGGCGGCGTACTCCTGGATGGACCGCACGCCGATCGGTTCGCCACCAACGCTCGCGACAAGTGCCTCGATACCGAGGACGGTGGCCGCCAGTCCCTGGACTGTCGTGATGCACGGGACGCCCTTGATCACCGCGGCCGTGCGGATCTCGTAGCCGTCCAGGCGCGGGCCGACTCCGAAGGGCGTGTTGATGATGAGATCGACGTCGCCGGCCATGATGGCGTCGACCGTAGTGGGTTCACCCGCGGGACCGGTGCCGAATCGCGCTTTGCGTAGCAGGTCCACCTTGAGCCCGTACCGGCGCAGGACCTCCGCGGTGCCGTCCGTCGCGAGGATCGTGAAGCCGAGATCGGCCAGTCGCTTGACGGGGAAAATCATCGACCGTTTGTCACGATCAGCGACCGAGACAAAGACGCTGCCCGACGTGGGCAATCCGCGAGCATAGGTCGCGGCCTGCGATTTGGCGAAGGCCGTACCGAAGTGGGCATCAATCCCCATGACTTCACCCGTGGAGCGCATCTCGGGACCGAGGACGGTGTCGACTCCGTGGAAGCGGCCGAAGGGCAGCACCGCCTCCTTGACCGCGACCGGCCCCCCGGCCGGCAGGGTGCCTCCGTCACCGACGGTCGGCAGCATGCCCTCCCCGCGTAAGTCCGCGATGGTTGCTCCGAGCATGATGCGGGCGGCCGCCTTGGCCAGCGGGATCCCGATGGCCTTGGACACGAACGGCACGGTGCGCGAAGCACGCGGGTTGGCTTCGAGGACGTGCAACACACCCCCGGCCAAGGCGTACTGAACATTCATCAGCCCACGGACGCCGATCCCCTCCGCGAGCAGTCGTGTCGATTCGCGAATACGTTCGATCTCCTGCAGGCCCAGGGACACCGGCGGCAGAGCGCACGCCGAGTCACCAGAATGAATTCCGGCCTCTTCGATGTGTTCCATGACCCCACCAAGAAATAGATCGGTGCCGTCATACAGCGCGTCGACGTCAATCTCCAGCGCATCGTCGAGGAAGCGATCCACGAGGACGGGATGCTCGGGGTTGATCTGTGTCGCCCGCTCGAGATAGCCACGCAACATGTCGTCGTCGTAGACGATCTCCATCCCGCGGCCGCCCAGCACATAGGAGGGTCGGACAAGGACCGGGTAACCAATCTCGTCAGCGATGCTGCGCGCCTCTTCAAAGGAGAAGGCCGTGCCGAAACGTGGCGCCGGGAGTCCAGCCTCTGTGAGCAGGGCGCCGAAGGCACCACGATCCTCGGCGAGATGGATGGATTCCGGTGAGGTTCCGACGATGGGGACTCCCGCCTCCTTGAGGGCCCGCGCAAGACCGAGTGGGGTCTGCCCGCCGAGTTGAACGACGACACCGGCGATCTCGCCCGCCTGGGACTCCGCGTGTACCACTTCGAGGACATCTTCAAGGGTCAGCGGCTCGAAGTAGAGGCGATCAGAGGTGTCGTAGTCGGTGGAGACGGTCTCGGGGTTGCAGTTGACCATCACCGTCTCGAACCCGGCCTCGCGCAGGGTCATGGACGCGTGGACACAGGAGTAGTCGAACTCGATGCCCTGCCCGATGCGATTGGGCCCGGAGCCCAAGATGATGACCTTCGGGGCGTGGCCGGGCTCAACCTCTGTCTCCTCGTCGTACGCCGAGTAGTGGTAAGGCGTCCGGGCAGCGAATTCGGCGGCGCAGGTGTCCACGGTCTTGTACACCGGCCGCAGTCCGCGGTCATGGCGATACGCACGAATGCTCGCCTCGTCCGTGCCGCGAAGGCGTGCGATCTGCACATCAGAGAAGCCGTGACGCTTCGCCTCGCGTAGGAGGTCGACGTCGAGTTCGGGGACGGCCCGCAGCTCATCGGCGATGTCGTTGATCATCATGATCTGTTCGAGGAACCACGGATCGATATCGGTGAGCTCGTGCATCTGCTCGACGGTGGCCCCGGCCCACAGCGCCTGCTGCACCTCACGAAGTCGCCCATCGTGGGGCGTGCGCACGGACTCCAGCAGATCCTCGAGGTCGACATCAGCGCGACTGTCCGGCCAGGCGAAGACAGCGTCGCCGCGTTCCATGGAGCGCAGTGCCTTTTGCAGCGCCTCGGTGAAGTTGCGGCCGATGGCCATGGCCTCCCCCACCGACTTCATTGTGGTGGTGAGGACCGGATCTGCCTGGGGGAACTTCTCGAAGGCAAAACGTGGGATCTTGACCACGATGTAGTCCAAGGTGGGCTCGAACGACGCCGGCGTCTCCGCCGTAATGTCGTTGGGAATTTCGTCCAGGGTGTAGCCCACGGCGAGTTTGGCGGCGATTTTGGCGATGGGGAAGCCCGTGGCTTTCGACGCGAGCGCAGACGACCGTGAGACGCGCGGATTCATCTCGATCACGATCAGTCGACCGTCGTCAGGGTTGACCGCGAACTGGATGTTGCAGCCACCGGTGTCAACGCCGACGGCGCGAATGATGTCGATGGCCTGATTGCGCATCCTCTGATACTCGCGGTCGGTGAGCGTCAGGGCGGGCGCCACAGTGATCGAGTCCCCGGTGTGCACACCCATGGGGTCGAGGTTCTCAATGGAACAGATGACCACGACGTTGTCGTGGCGGTCCCGCATGAGTTCGAGTTCGTACTCCTTCCAGCCAAGGATCGACTCTTCGAGGAGGACCTCGGTGGTGGGACTCGCCTGCAGTCCGTTGCCGGCGATGCGGCGGAGGTCGGACTCGTCGTAGGCCATGCCCGATCCGGCCCCGCCCATCGTGAAGGACGGGCGCACGACAACGGGGTAGCCGAGTTGCTCGACTGCCCCGAGGCACTCCTCCAGCGTGTGGCAGATCACCGATCGCGCACTCTCTCCGCCGATCTCCGCCACGATCCTCCGGAAGATCTCGCGGTTCTCGCCCCGCTCGATGGCATCAACGTCGGCGCCGATCAGTTCAACGTTGTAACGCTCTAGGACTCCACTGTTATGCAGGGCAATCGCGGTGTTGAGTGCTGTCTGTCCGCCGAGCGTCGGCAGGAGGGCATCAGGCCGCTCCCGCGCAATGATGCGTTCGACGAACTCCGGAGTGATGGGCTCGATGTACGTCGCATCCGCGAACTCAGGGTCGGTCATGATCGTCGCCGGATTGGAGTTGACGAGGATGACACGGATGCCCTCGGCGCGCAGCACTCGACAGGCCTGAGTGCCGGAGTAGTCGAATTCGCACGCCTGACCGATGACGATGGGGCCCGAGCCGATCACGAGTACCGACGCAAGGTCGTCGCGGCGCGGCATCAGCGGGCTCCATCCATGAGGGCGGCGAATTCGTCAAAAAGGTCAGCAGCATCGTGCGGACCCGCCGCCGCCTCAGGGTGGTACTGCACACTGAAGGCCGGAACATCAAGGCAGCGCAGGCCCTCGACCACGTTGTCGTTGAGGCACACATGGCTCACCTCCACGCGCCCGAACGGGGTGGAGAGTTCCTCTCCCACCGCAGCGTCGACGGCGAAACCGTGATTGTGCGCGGTGATCGCGACGCGGCCGGTGCGCAGGTCCTGGACCGGCTGGTTCACCCCGCGGTGGCCGAAGCGGAGCTTGTAGGTGCCGAAGCCAAGTGCGCGGCCGAGCATCTGGTGGCCGAAGCAGATGCCGAAGAGGGGACGACGCGCGGCGAGGGCGGCTTGGACCAACGCGACCGCGTGATCAGCCGTGGCGGGATCCCCAGGGCCGTTCGACAAGAAGATGCCGTCACGACCGAGTTCGAGCAGGGTGTCGGTGTCAATGTCGGCGGGGACCACGTGCACGGTCATGCCGCGCTCAGCCATGCGATGCGGCGTCATCGACTTGATCCCCAGATCTACCGCCGCCACGACGTAGCGCTCTTCCCCGAGCGCGGGGACAACGTAGGGCTCATCGGTGGTGACGTCGTCGGTGAGACTGCATCCGGCCATTTCGGGTGCGCGACGCACCCGGGCGAGAAGTTCGTCAGTGTCGGTCGTGGCCGCCTCACCGCTGAAGATGCCCACGCGCATCGCACCGCGATCACGCAGGTGGCGCGTCAGGGCGCGCGTGTCGATGTCGCGGATGCCGACAACTCCGGCGGTGACGAGCGCCTCGTCGAGTGAGCCGCGCGAGCGCCAGTTCGAGGCGATCGGGGATGGGTCGCGTACGACGTAGCCAGCCACCCAGATCTGTCGCGATTCGGGGTCCTCGTCGTTCATGCCGGTATTGCCAACATGCGGAGCCGTCATGACGACGACCTGACCCTGATAGGACGGGTCGGTCAGCGTCTCCTGGTAGCCCGTCATGCCCGTGTTGAAGACCGCTTCACCGACCGTCGTGCCCACCGCGCCGAAGGAGCGCCCGCGAAAGCTTCGGCCATCCTCGAGGATCAGGACTGCCGGTTCACCGGACATGCGCGCGCTCATGAGGTCCATTCTTCGGCAATGACAGATTCGACCGCGGCGACCAGGGCTTCTTGATCGTCACCCACATCCGCTCGGAACCCGCTGTCGATCAGCCTGCCACCTAGGTCCCACGTGACGACGAGCACCCCACCTCGCTCCTGGACCCGCCCGGCGATACCCCGGTCCGCCCGAACACCGCGGATGTCGGCGCGCGGGATGAATACGTCGCACGCACCATCGCGCCAGAACACCAGGCCGGCATCGGTGACCTCACATCGCGCAGGGCTGCGCACGCCGAGATCGTGCACCGCGATGCGATCGAGCCAGTCACCGGCGTTGACCGAGCCGACGAATCGACCGGTCACCGGGCCTAGATGAATAGCCCCGAGATCGGTCGGCAGGTCCTGAGGGGCCGCCACGTCGGCCTGGCGCTGCTGGCGATGAATCCAACCGCGCCGCATCGCCCAGAGCGTGGCCGCGATAGCGGCAATAACGACGAGCACCCACAGCGTTCGGACGAGGACATCGCTCATGCGAGCCGGCCCTCCAACACGGTGGGACGACCGCGAAGGAAGGTGGCGACGACTCGGCCCGACATCTCGCGACCCTCGAAGGGGGTATTGCGACTGCGGGAGGCCAAGGCATCCGCGTTGACATGCCACCGCGCCCGCGGATCGACAAGCACCAGGTTGGCCGGCTCGCCCACCTCCAGGGGGCGCCCCTGCGATTCCACGCGGCCAATGATCGCGGGAGCGGTCGACATACGGTCGGCCACCTCGCGCCAGGACAGGCGACCAGTCTCCACCATCGTCTCGATGACAACGCTGAGTGCCGTCTGCAGGCCGAGCATCCCGAAGGCGCCCGCACCCCATTCACAGTCCTTGTCCTCGTGGGCATGGGGGGCATGGTCGGTCGCGACGATGTCAATCGTGCCGTCGGCGAGACCCTCACGCACCGCTGCCACATCATCCGCGGTGCGCAAGGGTGGGTTGACCTTGTACCGCGGGTCGTACGTCGTCGCGAGTTCCTCGGTGAGAATCAAGTGGTGCGGTGTCACCTCCGCCGTGACATCGATGCCACGTTGCTTCGCCCAGCGGATGATGTCCACCGAGCCCCGCGTGCTCAGGTGGCAGATGTGCACACGGGAGCCCACATGCTCGGCGAGCAACACATCCCGCGCGATGATCGCCTCCTCGGCAACCGGTGGCCAGCCACGCAAGCCGAGGACGCCCGAGAGTTCGCCCTCGTTCATTTGCGCGCCTTCGGTCAGTCGCGGCTCTTGCGCGTGCTGGGCGATGACTCCGTCGAAGGCCTTGACGTACTCCAGGGCGCGGCGCATAAGGACGGCGTCGCTCACGCAGATGCCATCGTCGCTGAACACGCGAACGCGGGCCGCTGAATCAGCCATGGCACCCAACTCGGCAAGCCGCTCACCAGCGAGTCCCACGGTGACGGCACCCACGGGATGCACATCGCAGTAGCCCGCCTCCTGACCACGACGCCACACCTGCTCGACCACGCCCGCGGTGTCTGCGACCGGCTGGGTGTTGGCCATCGCGTGGACGGCGGTGAACCCCCCGAGGGCCGCCGCCGCCGTGCCGGATTCGATCGTCTCGGCATCCTCGCGACCGGGTTCGCGCAGATGGGTGTGGAGGTCCACCAACCCCGGCAGCACGATGAGACCGGACGCGTCAATCTCCCGCTCCCCCGCGGGCGCCGATCCTGCCGGATCGATGCGGGCGATCCGTCCGTCGTCGATGGTCATGTCGACGGCCTCCTCGCCGTACGGCGCGACCTCGCGAATGACCATGCTCATGACCCAGCCTCCGACTCGAGTTCGGGAAGTGCACCCATGAGGCGGTAGAGCACCGCCATGCGCACGTGGACGCCGTTCGTCACCTGCTCCACCACGACCGAGCGTGGACCATCGGCCACCTCCGCCGTGATCTCCATCCCCCGGTTCATCGGTCCGGGGTGCAGGACAATGCCGTCGGGTGCGAGGAGTTCAGCGCGATGTCGATCGAGGCCGTAGCGCCGCGAGTATTCACGCGCGGAGGGGAAGTAGGCGGCGTTCATCCGCTCGTTCTGAACGCGCAACATCATGACCGCATCGGCCCCGGTGAGTGCGTTATCGAGGTCGTAGGAGACCGAGCAGGGCCAACCCTCCACCCCGACCGGGAGCAGGGTCGGCGGTCCGACCACCGTGACCTCGGCACCGAGCGTCTCGAGCAGCAGCACGTTGGAGCGAGCGACGCGGCTGTGCAGGATGTCTCCCACGATGACGACGCGTCGCCCCTGAAGATCCCCCGCCCCGTCGCTGAGGTGATGGCGCAGGGTGTACGCGTCGAGAAGTGCCTGGGTGGGGTGTTCGTGGGTGCCGTCACCGGCGTTGACGACGACGCAGTCTGTCCATCCCGACATCGCGAGCCGATGAGCCGCACCCGATGCGGAGTGGCGCACGACGACGGCATCGGCGCCCATGGCCTCCAGTGTCAGCGCGGTGTCCTTGAGGCTCTCCCCCTTGGACACGCTTGAACCCTTGGCACTGAAGGTGATGACGTCCGCGGACAGTCGCTTGGCGGCCGCCTCGAAGGAGATACGAGTGCGGGTGGAGTCCTCGTAGAAGAGGTTGACGACGGTCCGGCCCCGAAGCGTGGGCAACTTCTTCACCGACCGCCCGGTCGCACGAGCCAGTTCGCCCGCCGTGTCCAAGATCGCGATGGCCTCGTCGCGGTCCAGGTCCCCCGCGCTGAGCAGGTGGCGGATCATCCCTCGACCACCACTTCGTCGATGCCGTCGACCTCGGCAAGCCGCACCCGCACCGCTTGCTCGCGGGAGGTGGGGATGTTTTTGCCGACATAATCCGCGCGGATCGGCAGTTCGCGGTGCCCACGGTCGACGAGGACCGCGAGTTGGACCGCGCGCGGGCGACCCAGATCGCTGATCGCATCCAGCGCCGCCCGGATGGTGCGTCCGGAATAGAGGACATCGTCGACAAGGACCACGACACGATCGTCGACCCCGCCCTCCGGCAGTTCGGTGACGTCCAGGGGGCGGGCACCCCGCAGTCGTAAATCGTCGCGATACATGGTGATGTCGAGGGCACCACACGGGACAGTGGTGGATTCGATCTCGGCCATCCGACCGGCGATGCGGTGGGCCAGCGGCACGCCGCGGGTCTGGATACCGAGGAGGACAAGATCACGCGAACCGTGCGAGCGTTCGAGGATCTCGTGGGATAGACGACTCACGCTGCGGGCGATATCCGCTGCGTCGAGCACACGTGCGCTGGCAGGCACCATGGACGGACTCCCTTCCCCGCCTCGCCGGACGGGTCGTTAAAGGATGCCGAGATTGACCCTACCCGATTCGAGCTGGAAGACGTGCCGGACGGGCCTAGACGCCGCCGCCGCGTCCCCCACTGCCGATGAGGTGCACGCGCATGCCGTTGGTCGTCCCGGGAATCCCCGGAGGGACGCCGGCCACGATGACCACACGCTCCCCGTAGGTGACCCGCCCGATGTCGAGTAGCGCCTTGTCCACCTGCACAACCATGTCGTCGGTGTGCACGACCGGTGACACCAGGAAGGTCTCCACTCCCCACACGAGCGCCAATTGGCTTCGGGTGCGTGGGTTGGGCGTGAAGGCGAGGATCGGCGTCGCCGGACGCCAGCGCGAGATCATTCGCGCGCTCGATCCGGTTTCGGTGAACGGGATCAGACTGGCCGCACCCACGGATCGGGCGACGTTGACCGCCGCCTCGGTCAAGGCCCGTGCCGTGGAGCCAGGCTTGTCGTTTTCCGGCGCCGGCATCCGATCCAGTGCGTGGTCCTCGATGTGCATGATGATGCGACTCATCGTTTCGACGACCAACGACGGATGCTTGCCCACGCTCGTCTCTCCGGAGAGCATGACGGCATCGGCTCCGTCGAGCACCGCATTCGCCACGTCGCTGGCCTCCGCCCGTGTCGGGCGCGTCGCGGTAATCATCGAGTCCAGCATCTGGGTCGCCACGATGACCGGCTTCGCGGCAGCTCTGCACTTCTCGATGGCGCGCTTTTGAGTGAGGGGCACCATCTCCAGGGGAAGTTCGACGCCAAGGTCGCCGCGGGCCACCATGATGCCGTCGAAGGCCGCGATGATGCCGTCGATGTTATCCACCGCCTGCGGCTTCTCGACCTTGGCGAGCACCGGCAGACGAACGCCCTCCTCATCCATGATGCGGTGGACGTCGACGATGTCGTCGGCTGAACGGACGAATGACAGGGCGATGAGGTCTGCGCCGGTACGCAGAGCCCAGCGCAGGTCGTCGATGTCCTTCTCCGACATCGCGGGCACGCTCACCGCGACACCGGGCAGATTGATGCCCTTGTTGTCCGAGATGCGTCCGCCCTCGACGACGCGAGTGACGACCCGAGGGCCCTCGACCGACACCGCTTCCAAGGCCACGCGGCCGTCGTCGATGAGGATCATGTCGCCGGACCGCACGTCGCCGGGCAGGCCGGCGTACGTGGTCGACGCGATCTCGGCGTCACCGGGCACGTCCTCGGTCGTGATCGTGAAGGTCGCACCCGCCTCGAGCAGCACCGGTCCGGCATCGAAGGTGCCGAGCCGAATCTTGGGTCCCTGCAGGTCGACGAGGATGCCTACGCCGCGCCCGGTCTCATCGCTGGCCCGCCGGATCCGCTCGTAGGACCGGGTGTGGTCCTCGTAACTGCCGTGGCTCAGGTTGAGTCGGGCCACATCCATGCCCGACTGCACCAACTCCAAGATGCTCTCGTACGAGGCCGTTGCCGGCCCCAGGGTGGCCACGATCTTTGCGCGACGCATGTCCGCCTTCCGTCCGGGGGTTACGAAACCGGTTACACGGTAAGGGGTCGCGCGGAGGCAGGGATAGGGGATGGCAAATTCGTGTCGCCGGTGAGGTACCGATCGACCGCCGCTGCCGCCGCACGGCCCTCGGCAATCGCCCAGACGATGAGGGACTGACCACGTCCGGCGTCCCCGGCCACGAACACTCCCTGGAGGGAGGTCGCGTAGTCGTCATCGCGCACGATCGAGCCGCGCTCGTTGACCGCCAGACCGAGATCGGCCACCAGCCCCTCGGGCTCCGGACCGGTGAAGCCCATGGCCAAGAAGACCAGGTCGGCGGGGATATCCCGGGAGGTGCCCTCGACGGGCACGAACCGGCCATCGACGAACTCGACATCGCTCAGCCGAAGGGCCGTTACCCGGCCGTCGTCGCCGAGGAAGCATTCGGTCGACACGGCAAACATCCGATCACCGCCCTCTTCATGGGCGCTGGAGACGCGGAACACCATCGGGTACGTCGGCCACGGCTGGGCGGACGGGCGTGCCTGTGGAGGCGTCGGCATGATCTCCAACTGCGTCACGGAGGCCGCTCCCTGTCGAATGGCCGTGCCGAGGCAGTCCGCGCCGGTGTCGCCGCCGCCGATGATGACGACGTGCTTGCCCGCTGCATCGATAGGCGCCTCATCGAAGTCGCCCTCCTGGACACGGTTCGCGCCCGGCAGGTACTCCATCGCCTGATGGACCCCGTTGAGCTCACGTCCCGGCACCGGCAGGTCGCGCCACCGCGTCGCACCGATGGCGAGGACGACCGCGTCGTATCGCTTGCGCAGATCGGATCCGGTGATGTCGACACCAACCTCGACGCCGGGCCGGAACTTCACGCCCTCCTGGGCCATTTGGCGCAGTCGACGGTCGAGGTGCGCCTTTTCCATCTTGAACTCGGGGATGCCGTAGCGCAGCAGACCGCCAATGCGATCAGCTCGTTCGAAGACCGCGACCGTATGCCCCGCGCGCGCCAATTGCTGCGCCGCCGCGAGACCCGCGGGACCCGAGCCGATAACCGCGACCGCCTTGCCGGTGGACCGCTCGGGCGGCTGCGGGGTCACCCAGCCCGAATCCCAGGCGCGATCGATGATGGACACCTCCACCTGCTTGATCGTGACCGGATCGGAGTTGATGCCGAGCACACATGAGGTCTCGCACGGGGCCGGGCACAGTCGACCGGTGAACTCAGGGAAGTTGTTGGTGGCGTGCAGTCGCTCCGACGCCGCGCGCCAATCATCACGCCACACCAGGTCGTTCCACTCCGGGATCAGGTTGCCTAGCGGACACCCGTTGTGGCAGAAGGGAATTCCGCAGTCCATGCACCGACCGGCCTGAGTCCCCAGCCGCGCAGCCGCAAAATCCTCGTAGACCTCTTTCCAATCCGAGATGCGCACATCGACGGGACGACGCTCCGGGAGCTCTCGCCCCGCCTTCAAGAATCCACGTGGGTCAGCCACGAGCCGCCTCCATCACTGCCTCGGCCGGGTCAAGGCCTTCTTCGATCGCACGACGCTCCGCCTGGAGCACGCGCCGGTAGTCGCGCGGCATCACCTTGGTGAAGCGCGCCGGATCCCACTGCTCCAACAGTGCCGCCGCAACCGGCGATCCGGTCTCCTCGGCGTGCCGGCGCAGTGCATCCCGAACGAACTCGACGTCGTCCTCTGCCAGGAGCTCCAGATCGACCATCTCGGTGTTCACCCGCTCCGGCGCCAGGTCGAGGATGTAGGCGATACCGCCGCTCATCCCCGCCGCAAAGTTGCGTCCGGTACGCCCAAGGACGAGCACGCGACCCCCGGTCATGTACTCGCAGCCGTGGTCACCGACTCCTTCCACCACCATCGTGGCGCCGGAGTTGCGTACGCCGAACCGCTCACCCGCCTTGCCGCGGATGAAGATCTCGCCGCCCGTCGCTCCGTAGCCGATCACGTTGCCGGCGATGATGTTGTCCTCGGCGACGAAAGTCGCCTCCCGGTGGGGGCGTACGACGATGCGGCCACCGGACAGACCCTTGCCGACGTAGTCGTTGCCATCACCCTCGAGCCGCAAGGTCACCCCTGCCGGCACGAAGGCGCCGAAGGACTGCCCGGCCGAGCCCACCAGGGTGAGGTCAATGGTGCCATCGGGAAGTCCCTTGCCGCCGTGCCGCCGGGTCACCTCTGAGCCGAGCATCGTGCCCACCGTGCGGTTGACGTTGCGGATCGGCACCCGAGCGCGGATCGGTTCGCCCGCCTCGAGAGCCGGTGCGCACAGCTCGATGAGCTCGCGGTCCAGAGCCCGATCGAGTCCGTGGTCCTGCACGGTCATGCGGCGTCGGGGCGAGTCGGTCGCGGGGACATGCACGATCGGGCTCAGGTCCAGACCGCTGGCCTTCCAGTGGTTGACAGCGGCGCTGGCATCGATGAGTTCCGCGTGCCCAATCGCCTCGTCCAGGCTGCGGAAGCCGAGCATCGCGAGGTACTCCCGCACCTGCTCGGCGATGAACTCGAAGAAGTTCACGACGAACTCCGGGGAGCCGGTGAAGCGCGCCCGGAGCTCCGGGTTTTGCGTCGCCACGCCGACTGGGCATGTGTCGAGGTGACACACGCGCATCATGACGCACCCCATGACGACCAGGGGGGCTGTCGCGAACCCGAACTCCTCGGCACCGAGGAGGGCGGCCATGATGACGTCTCGGCCCGTTTTCAACTGCCCGTCCGTCTGCACGACGATCCGGTCACGTAGGCCATTGAGCATGAGCGTTTGCTGAGTCTCCGCCAGACCCAGCTCCCAGGGCGTGCCGGCGTGCTTGAGAGAGGTGAGCGGCGACGCCCCGGTGCCACCGTCGTGCCCGGAGATGAGCACGACGTCGGCGTGCGCCTTGGCCACACCGGCCGCGACGGTGCCGACACCGGCCTCCGCGACAAGCTTGACGTGGATACGGGCCTGTGGGTTGGCGTTCTTTAAGTCGTGGATGAGTTGAGCAAGATCCTCGATCGAGTAGATGTCGTGGTGCGGCGGCGGCGAGATGAGGCCCACACCCGGCGTGGAGTGCCGAGTCTTGGCGACCCACGGATAGACCTTGTGACCGGGTAGTTGACCACCCTCACCGGGCTTGGCACCCTGGGCCATCTTGATCTGGATGTCGTCGCTGTTGACCAGGTATTCGCTCGTCACACCGAAGCGGCCGGACGCCACCTGCTTGATCGCCGATCGCTTCGAGTCGCCGTTCGACATGACCAGGAAGCGTTCGGGATCCTCACCGCCCTCGCCGGTGTTGGACTTGCCACCGATGCGGTTCATCGCGATCGCGAGAGTCTCGTGTGCCTCGGCCGAAATCGAGCCATAGGACATAGCGCCGGTGGAGAAGCGCTTGACGATGTCGCTGACCGGCTCGACCTCGTCGAGGGGGACGGGCGGGCGCACACCCTCCCGTAGGCCGAAAAGTCCACGCAACGTCATGAGGCGGCGGGTCTGATCATCGACGCGATCGGTGTACTGGCGGAAGATGTCGTAGCGCTTCTCCCGGGTCGCATGCTGGAGCCGGAAGACCGTCTCGGGATCGAACAGATGCTGCTCGCCCTCGCGCCGCCACTGGTATTCGCCACCGACTTCGAGCGTGCGATGGGCCGGCGCGACGCCGGACGGCGGGTACGCCACGTCGTGACGGGCCAGGACCTCCTCGTGGATGACATCCAGACCGATGCCGCCCAGGCGGCTCACGGTGCCGGTGAAGTAGCGCTCGACGAGTTCATGCGACAGGCCGATCGCCTCGAAGATCTGGGCGCCGCGGTAGGAGCCGACCGTCGAGACGCCCATCTTGGACATCACCTTCAAGACACCCTTGCCGAGTGCCTTGACCAGGTTGCGCACCGCTTTCTCGGCGGAAACATCGGTGATGATGCCGCGGTAGACGAGATCTTCGACCGACTCCATGGCGAGATAGGGGTTGATGGCGGCGGCGCCGTAGCCGATGAGGAGGGCGGCGTGGTGCACCTCGCGCACGTCGCCGGCCTCCACGATGAGACCCACCTGGGTGCGTGTCTTTTGCCGCACCAGGTGGTGGTGCACGGCTGCGCACAGCAGGAGGGAGGGAATCGGGGCCAGGTCCGTCGTGGCGTCACGATCGGACAGCACCACGAAACGGGTGCCCGCCTCGATCATTGCGTCGATCTCAGCGAAGATCTCCTCGAGGCGAGCCTCCAGGGCCGCTGCTCCCCCATCGACGTCGTACAAGCCCATGATCTTGGCTGCAGCGAATCCGGGGAAGTCGCCGTCAGAGTTGATGTGCAAGAGCTTGGCGAGTTCGTCGTTGTCGATGATCGGGAACGGCAGGACGACCTGGCGCGCGTGAGACGGCGTGGCATCGAGGAGGTTGCACTCGGGTCCGGTGATCGTCGATAGGGACGTGACGATTTCCTCGCGGATGGCGTCGAGTGGTGGGTTCGTCACCTGCGCGAACGCCTGCGTGAAGTAGTCGAAGAGCAATCGGGGGCGGTTCGACAATGTCGCGATCGGCGTATCCGTCCCCATGGACCCAATCGGCTCGGCACCGTGGATCGCCATCGGCGACAGGATGATCCGCAGTTCCTCCTCCGTGTAGCCGAACATCTGCTGGCGACGCGCGACCGAGGCCGCGGTGTGCACGATGTGCTCGCGTTCGGGCAGCGTGTCGATGTGGACCAGACCACCGTGAAGCCAGTCGGCATAGGGTGCGGCCGCGGCGAGTTCGGACTTGATCTCGTCGTCCTCGACGATGCAGCCGGCCGCGGTGTCGACGAGGAACATGTGCCCGGGCTGGAGTCGGCCCTTGCGCACGATGGTCGCCGGATCGAGCTCGAGCACGCCGGCCTCAGAAGCGAGGACGACCAGACCCTCCTCCGTCACCCAAAAGCGGCCCGGACGCAATCCGTTGCGATCTAGGACTGCGCCGATGACTGTGCCGTCGGTGAAGGACACGTTGGCCGGGCCATCCCAGGCTTCCATCAGCGTGGAGTGGTACTCGTAGAACGCCCGCCGCGCGGGATCCATGTCGAGGTCGTTCTCCCAGGCCTCCGGAATCATCATGAGGACGGCGTGCGGAAGGCTGCGCCCGCCGAGGTGCAGCAGTTCGAGAACCTCATCGAAGCTGGCCGAGTCCGAGCCACCCGGGGTGCAGATCGGGAAGAGACGCTCGAAGTCACCGGGGATGAGGCTGGACTCGAGCAGCGCTTCACGCGCCCGCATCCAATTGCGATTGCCCTTGACCGTGTTGATCTCGCCGTTGTGCGCGATGAGTCGGTAGGGATGCGCCAACGGCCACGACGGGAACGTATTGGTGGAGAAGCGGGAGTGCACGAGTGCGAGCGCCGACTCGACGTCAGGATCCGCGAGGTCCGGATAGAACTCCCCGAGCTGACCCGTCGTGAGCATGCCCTTGTAAACCAACGTGCGACCGGACAGGGAGGGGAAGTACACGTCCGTCTCGTGCTCGGCGCGCTTGCGCAACACGAAGGCCAAGCGCTCCAAGTCCAGGCCCGAGGCGCCCACACCGGCGACGAAGAGTTGGCGGAAGCGCGGCATGACACCGCGGGCGGTACGGCCCAGCCCGCTGGGGTCGGTCGGGACCGTGCGCCAGCCGAGCACCACCAGTCCCTCCTGCGCCGCAATCGCCTCGATCTGGGCCATGGTCGCTGCCTCACCGGCGTCGTCGTCGGGCAGGAACGCCGTGCCGACGGCGTAGTAGCCCCGCGGGGGCAACTCAAGGTTGGTGACCTTGCGGAAGAAGCGGTCCGGAATCTGGACGAGGATTCCCGCGCCGTCGCCTGAGTCAGGCTCGGCTCCCGAGGCACCGCGGTGGTCGAGGTTCTCCAGCGCGGTCATCGCCTGCTCAACGATCGCGTGCGTCGGGATGCCAGTGAGCGTGGCGACGAAGGCCACACCGCAGGCGTCGTGCTCGAGGCTGGGGTCATAGAGCCCCTGGGCCGTCGGCAGCGCCGAGAAGCGAGGGAGTGAAACAGACATCGGGCCTACCTCCACGTCGGATCCGCTGGAATGGCCAGCAGAAGGGACGGGACGCCGTTGGCCCGTGCCGGAAAAGATATCAGGTGCCACCGAGTGTGCGCTCCCGTGCACGATCCGGGGCGGTTTCGTGCGCGCGAGTGCACATTCGACGGGGTTTAGGTCGTGTCCTCGGGCTCCTCGGGGGTCACCTCGGTGACCTTCGCAGCCGGCTTGGGCGCCTTGACGGCGGCCGCCTCGGCCTCCGCCTCCTCACGTTCGACGTACTTGCGCGGAGGCAGGACCTCTTCGCGGCCGGGGCGCAGCCGGGCCGAGACGATGAGGTAGATCAGCGCACCAAGACCCACCAGGATGGAAGTCCAGACATTCAGCCGCAGGCCGAGAATCTGGTTGGCCGTGTCGATGCGGAGGTACTCGATCCAGACACGGCCCATGGTGTAGAGCAGGACGTAGAGCGCGAAGGCGCGACCGTGCCCCATCCGGAACCGGCGGTCCGCCCAGATCACCACGAGCGCCACGCCGACCAGCCACAGGGACTCATAGAGAAACGTCGGATGGAAGGTTGCGTAGTCCGTGTAGCCCTCGGGTCGGAATTGCGGCTCGATCTCCAGGCCCCACGGCAACGTGGTGGGCGCACCGAAGAGTTCCTGATTGAAGTAGTTGCCCCAGCGGCCGATCGCCTGAGCCAGGGCGATGCCCGGCGCGATGGCGTCGGCGATGGGCGGCAGGGCCACACCCAGACGTCGGGCCCCAATCCAGGCGCCGAGGGCGCCGAGCGCGACAGCGCCCCAAATCCCCAGGCCTCCGTCCCAGATGCGCAGGGCACCGATGAACCCTGATCCCCCGGGAGCGAAGTACAACTGCCAGTCAGTGATGACGTGGTAGAGCCGCCCTCCGATGATGCCGAACGGCACCGCCCAGATGGCGATATCGCCGATGACGCCGGCTCGTCCCCCACGATCGACATAGCGCCGACTGCCCACCCAGACCGCAACGACGATGCCGAGGATGATGAGCAGCGCATACGCACGCAGCGGGATGGGACCGAGGTTCCACACCCCCTGGCTGGGGCTGGGGATGTAGGCGAGGACGTCCATTACTGGGCGGACGCGTCCTTGACCAACTGCTCCAGCTGTGTCTGGTCGGCAAGGGTCGCATTCTCGACCGGGGTGCCGTTGAGGATGCCGGACGGCGTTCCCTGAATGTTGGAGTCGTAGAAGATCTGGGTGCTGTTCGCGGCCCAGGGCAAGTACCGGCCCGACGTCAGGCAGTCATTGAACTGTTCCAGCGGCACACCGGTGATGCCGACGGCCTCGGCCATCGCCACGAACTGCTCGTTGGTCCAACCATCACCCTCGGTCTCGGGCTGGTTGGCGAAGACCTCGTTGTGGTACTCGGCCGTCTTGCCCGCGTCGATCGCACAACCCCAAGCGTTGATGGCCTCGGCGGAAGAGGTGTTGCCAAGGTTGTTGTCGAGGAAGGCGGTGGGGCGCCAGATGAGCTGCAGGTCGCCGGCTTCGGCGAGGCTCTCGATACCCGAACCGTTGACCTCTTCCAACGCGCCGCAGGCGGGGCACTGGAAGTCCTCCCACAGTTGCAGGACCGGCGCGGTCTCCGGTGCCGTGCCGAACGGGACGCCGTAGGCGTATTCCGAGTCAGACCCGAAGACCCCGGTCGGAACCGGCGCGGCCGGATCGGGACCCGGGAGATCGCCGCCGCTGTCGTCGCTGGACAACCGCGGCACGATCACGGCAAGGCCAATGATGATGGCGACCACCGCGATGACACCGATCGCACCGATGATGCGCACGGTCCGCTCACGACGTTGCTCCGCCGCCATCTGCTCGGCGCGAGCGGCCGCAGCCTTTTCCCGCGTGCTCTTGGACTGCCGGTCCTTGGCCATCTGTGCCGTCCCCTTCAGGTGGAAGTTCGTCGTCCTACGCTACGGGGCCCGCCGTCCGAACGCACCACGGCCCCGCCTGGCGCGCCCCGATCCACGATCCCGCTACGGACTGCGACGCCGTACGCCCTCGGCGAGTTCCCGGGCGAGGGCACGGACAGCCTGCTCGGCCTCATCGACCGAGGCGGCCTCGAGGATGAGCCGGATGAAGGCCGATCCCACGATGACGCCATCGGCGTACTGGGCGATTTCGGCCGCCTGGTCCCCGGTGGACACGCCGAGCCCCACCGCTACGGGCAGGTCGGTGGCCGCCCGAACCCGGGCCACCAGTGTGGCGGCGGAATTCGACACCGACGTCCGGGCCCCGGTGACCCCCATGGTGGAGGCGGCATAGACAAATCCACTGCACTCCGCCGCAACTCGGCCGATGCGCTCATCGGTGCTCGACGGGGCAACGAGGAAGATGCGATCTACGTCGTGGGCCGACGTCGCCGCGGTCCAGTCGCCGGACTCCTCCGGGGTGAGGTCCGGAGTGATGACCCCGGATCCCCCGGCCGCGGCAAGTTCGCGCGCGAACGCATCGACGCCGTACCGCTCGATGGGATTCCAGTACGACATCACCACTGCTGGGGCACCGGTCTGGGCCACCTCACCGGCAATGGCGATCACGTCGCGGGGGGTAGTACCGGCCTCGAGTGCCTGGTTGGCCGCAGCCTGGATCACCGGACCATCCATGAGCGGATCGGAGTACGGCAGACCCACCTCCACGATGTCCACACCCTCCTCGACCATGGCGCGCATCAGGCGCGCACTGTCGCGGACGGTGGGGAAGCCGGCGGGGAGGTAGCCGATGAGGGCGGCCCGGCCCTCGTCGCGGGCCGTCGCGAAGGCCTGCGCGAGCGTGGTCATCGACCCTCGGCGCTTTCGTCGACGTCGTCGAGATCGAACCAGCGCGCCGCGGTGGCCACGTCCTTGTCGCCACGACCGGACAGGTTGACCACGATCATCGCGTCGGGCCCTAGCTCACGGCCCAGGCGCATTGCGCCGGCGAGGGCATGGGCGCTCTCAATCGCCGGGATGATGCCTTCGGTGCGACACAGTGCCTCGAAAGCCGACATCGCCTCGGCATCGTTGACCGGTGAGTAGTGCGCGCGACCCGTGTCGTGCAACCAGGCGTGCTCCGGACCAACGCCCGGGTAGTCCAGGCCCGCACTGATGGAGTGCGACGGCACCGTCTGCCCCCACTCGTCCTGCATGACGTAGGTCCGCGCACCATGAAGAACGCCCGGCGCTCCCCCAGCGAATCGCGCAGCGTGACGTCCGGTTTCCACGCCGTCGCCCCCCGCTTCGAATCCCCACAGGGCGACCTCGCCGTCATCGATGAAGCCACTGAAAATGCCCATGGCATTCGAGCCACCGCCGACACATGCCGCCACGGCATCAGGCAATCGCCCGGTGAGCTCGAGCACCTGTTCGCGTGCCTCGTGGCCGATGACGGACTGGAAGTGCCGCACCATTTCCGGGAACGGGCTCGGACCCGTCACCGTCCCGAGGATGTAGTGGGTCTCGTCGACGGTCGTCACCCAGTCGCGCATTGCCTCGTTGATCGCATCCTTGAGGGTGCGAGCACCCGCCGTGACCGGAACGACCGTGGCACCGAGCAATTGCATACGCACCACATTCAGGGCCTGGCGCCGCGTGTCCTCCTCGCCCATGTAGACGGTGCAGTCCAGCCCCATGAGTGCAGCTGCGGTCGCGGAGGCGACCCCGTGTTGACCAGCACCGGTCTCAGCGATGACCCGCTTCTTGCCCATGCGCACGGTGAGCAGCGCCTGTCCCAACACGTTGTTGATCTTGTGCGAACCGGTGTGATTGAGGTCTTCGCGCTTGAGCAGAACGCGCGCTCCCCCGCAGTGCTCCTGACCGAAGCGGATCGCATCGGTGAGCGGTGAGGGTCGGCCGGTGTAGGTCCGCTGCAGCCGGTCGAGTTCGGCGCCGAATGCCGGGTCGACCAGCGCGGCGCGGAAGGCCGCATCGAGTTCGTCCAGTGCCGCCGTGAGCGCTTCGGGGACGAAGCGACCGCCATAGGGACCGTAGTGGCCGCGGACATCACTCTCGAGCTTCGCGCTACTCACGCATCCCTCGCAGGGCTGGATGTGATCCGGCCGTGACCAGGTCGTGCACGGCGGCGCGCGGATCAGCTGACGTGGCCAGGCTCTCGCCGACGAGTACGGCGTCCGCACCCACCTCGGCGTAAGCGATGAGGTCGCGTGGGTCACGGACCCCGGACTCAGCGATCCGCACGCACGTGTCCGGGATCAGCGGGGCTACCCGGGCAAAGGTGTCGCGATCGACCTCAAGCGTGCGAAGATCGCGGGCGTTGACGCCGATGACCGTCGCGCCAGCATCAACGGCCCGCGCCACTTCGTCGGGGTCGTGGACCTCGACGAGCGGGGTCATCCCGAGGGACCGCGTGCGTTCGATGAGACTCACGAGAGCGTTCTGATCGAGTGCCGCAACAATAAGCAGGATTAGGTCTGCGCCGAAGGCTCGCGCCTCCCACAGTTGGTAACTCGAGACGATGAAGTCCTTGCGCAAGACCGGGATGTCAACCGCGCACCGAACGCCGCGCAAGTCCTCGAGTGACCCACCGAAGCGTCGCTCCTCCGTGAGCACGGAGATGGCACGCGCTCCACCGGCTTCATAGTCACGAGCCAGCGCCGCGGGGTCCTCAATGTCAGCCATGCGTCCGCGACTCGGACTTGCGCGCTTCACCTCGGCGATGACGCCGACACCCGGCTCCCGCAGAACTGCTTCGGCATCTTGCGGATCGGGCTTGCGTGCCGCGCACTCCTTCAGCTGGTCGAGCGGCATTGCCGACATGCGACCATCAAGGTCGATCCGTACGCCCGCGATGATGTCGTCGAGGACGCTCATCACTTGCCCCTGCCGTACACGACGTCAGGGTTTCACAGGGCCTCAGGGCCAGGTCAGCCGACCCCCGAGCCCAGGTACGGGACGAAGTTGCGCACCACCCCGAAGGCCACCAGGACGAACAGCAAGATCATCGGGCCGTAGCGCATGAACGCGCGCTTGCGCGGCGAATCCTCCCAACGCCTGCCGGTCCAGGATCGCCAGAACCACACCGCCCAACCGACGATGATGGCCGGCACGAGGAGGACGAACACGAGGTTGTGATCCATGGCCCGGACGAGGTCGCCGTTGGCCAGTGCGTGTGTCGCGCGAAGTCCACCGCAGGCGGGGCAGTCGATACCGAACAGAGCGAGGGTCGGGCACAGCGGGTAGTTGCCCGGCTCGTTTGGATCGATGCGAGCGACGATTCCGGTCGCGACGATGACACCCAAAGCCGTTGCCGTGGGAGCGAGAATGCGCCGCGCGCGTGAGCGTTCGTCAACGGATCCCCGGGGAGCCTCGGCAGCCACCGGATGCTCGTGCACGGACGTCATGACTCGACCTTACGCCCGAGCGGGTGGCATCGCATGGACTCGTGGGACAAACACGGTGAAACTCGCGCCTCCCTCGGGGGCAGCGCCGGCCCGCGCCGACCCGGCCATCTCCTGGGAGAGCCGGCCGACCAGGGCGAGCCCGACGCCGGTGCCGACCTGCCGGATACCGCGATATCGCTCGTGCAGGATGCCCGGCTCGAAGGCCACCTCGAGGTCGGCCGCCGACAGACCGGGACCGGAGTCGCGGACCTCCACAACGCCCCAGGGGCCCTCGGCGCGCACCGCAAGGACGATGACGCCGTCGGCCGGGACCAGACGCAGCGCGTTCTCCGCGAGGTTGTCGATGATCTGCCGCAGTCTGAGGGGATCCGCACGCACCATCACCGCGTCGGCGGGCATCTCCGTTACGAGCCGTACGCCGTCCCGCTCGCACCGATCGGTCCACACTCCTGCGGCGTCGGCAAGCAGACTGCGCGCATCAACGTCGACCGGTGACACGGTGAAGTTATCGGCGCGCAGGCGTGCCAGATCGAGCAGATCGCTCACGAGCCGGTCGAGTCGTTGACTCTCGGCCGCCACGATCGCTCCGGTGCGCGCAACGTCCTCCGGTGGCACGATCCCGTCCGCGAGAGCTTCGGCGTACCCGCGCACCGAGGTGATCGGCGTCCGCAGTTCGTGGGAAACCGACAGGAGGAACTCGCGCTGCCGGCCCTCCGAGACTGCCAGGGCGGCGGTGAGTTGATTCAGTGCTTCGGCGATGTCGGCAATCTCCGCGGGCCCCTCGGGGTCCACGTACACATCGCGATCGCCACTCCCGAGGCGCAACGCGGCATCGGCGGCTCGCCGCAGCGGGGTGATGATGCGCACGGAGGCGACGACGGCAATGATCACGGCAATGCCGAGGCCGATCAGCAGTGCGACAACCAACCGCACGATGATGTCTCCGGCCGAACTCCCCGCGACCGAGGCCGACTGGATCAGGATTACTCCGGTCCCCGGCTCAAAGGCGCGGCCGGCGATAAGCACGGCACCCGCCGGGGTGTCTGCGGTGCGCTGGATCGACTCCCCCGCCGTCACGGCGGCGACGTCGGCATCGTCCACTCCATCTGGGAGATCCGTGGCGCCTGTGGAGACGACGTAGGCCGTAACTCCCTCGGCGAGCAGCACATTGCCCACGCGTGGCGGGACGACGTAGCGGCCTTCGCGATCGACACGCAGAGAAGACGCCGTCAGATCGGCAAGACGTGACAGGTCATCCGCGGCGATCGCCTGCGCATTGCTCCGGATCAGCGGGAGCGATACCAGGCCGGCGACCACCACGGCAATGCTCGCGACCGCCGTGGCCAAGAGCAGGATCCGGGAGAGGATGCCCGGACGGCTCACGGGGCCTCCGCGGAGTAGCCCACCCCGCGCACGGTTCGGATGGGGCTCGCCTCGCCCAGTTTGGCGCGCACCTGGGCCACGTGAACGTCCACGGTGCGCGTACCGACCACAGCGGCGTAGCCCCACACCTCCGCCAGCAGCTGATCACGGGACACGACCCGACCAGGCTGGTCCATGAGGTACTCCAGCAGGTCGAACTCCGTCGCGGTCAGCGCAATCTCGGACCCGTCCACGGTGACCCGGCGGGATGCGCGGTCGAGGGATACTCGACCCACGGTGACGGTGTCGTCCTGAACCGGTCCGCGGGCGTGGCGCAGTGCGACCTTGACGCGGGCAACGACCTCCCGAGGACTGAACGGCTTGGTGATGTAGTCATCGCCGCCCATTTCGAGACCGAGTACTCGGTCGACCTCGTCATCGCGGGCCGTGCAGAAGAGCACCGGCGTCCAATCTCCAGCCGCGCGCATCCGGCGACACACTTCGGTGCCGTCCATACCCGGCAGACCCACATCCAAGATCACCGCGGCCGGACGCCGTTGACCGATAGTGGCGAGCCCCCCGGGTCCATCCGTGGCGACGGCGACCTCGAATCCCTCCCGGTTGAGGTAGAGCCGCAACACTTCGGCGATCGGGGCCTCGTCTTCAACGATGAGGACCAGGCCACGCTGACCGCCGGGGGGACGGCTCGGATCGCCCACGTGAGGTTGAGGAGAGGTCACGTCACCGTGAGGAACTCGCGGCGCGGGGCTGGCCGAGGCCGGCCGCCCTCATCACACCGCCGACGATGCCACCGAGGGCGACGATCGCCACGCCGACCCAAAACCAGATCCAGGACCCCAGGACCAGTGCGGTCGTCGCGACCAAGAATCCGATCGAGATGAGAACCGTGAGGGTCCATGCCGCCGGGGTATTGCCGTGGTCGCTGTGCTCGCCACTCATCGTTCCTCCTCGGTGCTTTCGCTGCCCATTGAACCAGTTGCGCCCGCGGTGGGGTCCTCACCCCTGTCCAGCGCGTCCCACATGGCGACCTGACCGGTGGATTCGCGTGCAGGCGAGACACCGCGGTCATAGCGCCGCGACAACGTCGGGAGTCGCCCGCCCAACAGCAGCGCCATCATCCCCACCACGAGGACCGCGAGGCCGCCGAGGAGTCCGCCGAGCCACCAGGCCGTGATCGATGTCTGCGTTGCCGCCCCCAGGCCGCGGGCGCTCAACGCCGCCTCAACGAAGGCACCACCCCCCGCCGCGACGTCAGTCAGCGCAAACGTGAACGCGGTGACGCCGGCGATTCCGCCCGCAAAAACCAGTAGGAGCCCGACGATCCGGCGACCCCATCGGGCGGTCGCGAGGAGTCCGGCGATTCCAGCTAGGGCCACCCACCCCATGGCAGCACCGAGCGGCGCGAGTTCTCGACCGCTGAGTTCCACCACCGAAGTGGGCGCCCCCTCACCCGACATCAAAGGTGCGGTCACCACGGCCCAGATGGCCCCGTACGCGATAAGAATCGCCAACGCTCCGGCCGTGAGCGCGATGAGCGCACCGACATAGGTGCGCACTAGTCCGCCGCCCCGACCGAACGGAGCGTGCTCGCCGTGGCAATCGCTCGCACGACAGCGGCCGCCTTGGCCTGGCACTCGGCATCTTCAGCGATGGGATCGGAATCGGCGACGACTCCGGCACCCGCTTGAACGTGGGCGACGTGATCGCGAATCACCGCGGTGCGGATGGCGATGGCCGTGTCGAGATCCCCGGCGAAGTCGACGTAGCCGACAACACCGCCATAGACCCCACGGCGGGACGGCTCGAGCTCGTCAATGATCTCCATGGCGCGCGGCTTGGGCGCTCCCGAGAGAGTTCCTGCGGGGAACGTCGCGGACAGTGCGTCGTACGCCGTGCGCCCCTCGGCGAGTTGACCGACGACTGTGGACACCAGATGCATCACGTGCGAGTAGCGCTCAACCTGCATGAATTCCACGACGTCCACCGTCCCCGGAGCGCAGACCCGACCGAGATCGTTGCGGCCAAGGTCGACGAGCATCAGGTGCTCCGCGCGTTCCTTGTCATCCGCGAGCAAGTCCTCCATGAGAGCGGCATCCTCTTCAGGGGTCTTACCCCGACGCCGCGTGCCCGCAATGGGATGAAGGCGACAACGGCCTTCCTGAACGGTGACGAGTGCTTCGGGAGACGACCCCACGATGTCGAAGGCGACGCCGTTGCCCTGCGTGTCCGGGATGCGGATGAGGTACATGTAGGGACTCGGATTCGTCACGCGCAGCACGCGGTACACATCAAGGGATGACGCCGGACATGCGACATCGAAGCGTTGCGACACGACGACCTGGAAGGCATCCCCCGCGCGGATGTACTCCTTGACCGTCTCTACCGACGCACGAAAATCCTCACTATCCGTCCGCCGCGTGACGGCCGCTCCCGCCTCCGGCTGATAGACCGACACGGTGGATTGCGCACTGTGCGCCAATTGGTCGGTCATGCGATCGAGTCGCGCCATGGCGTCGTGCCAGGCCTCGTCCATTCGCTCATCGCTGTTGTCCATGTTGATCGCATTTGCGATGAGGAGGACCGTGCCGTCCGCATGGTCGAGGACGGCAAGGTCCGTCGCGAGGAGGAAGCCCAACTCTGGGATGTGCAACTCGTCCGGGTTGTCATCCGGAACCCGCTCCCACCGCCGCACGCCGTCGTAGGAGAGGTAGCCGACCATCCCTCCGGTGAGCGGTGGCAGGCCCTCGGCACGATCGGTGTGGAAGACCTCGATCGTGCGGCGCAGTGCGTCAAGTGGGTCGCCACCCTGCGGGACGTCGTACGGCGGATCACCCCACCACGTCGCCGCGCCGTCGACCTCGGTGAGCATGGCGCGGCAGCGCGCACCCACAAAGGAGTAGCGCGAGTAGGCGCGACCGTGTTCGGCCGACTCCAGCAGGAAGGTCCCCGGGCGCTCCTCGGCCAGTTTGCGGTAGAGCCCCACGGGCGTCTCGCCATCGGCCAGTAGTCGACGGACAACGGGGATGACTCGGCGGCCCGGCGCGAGGGCGCGGAACCGCTCCAGATCGGGTGCGGAGCCACCCGGCGCGGGCAGCGGGAAACCCCAGGCGACGCGTTCACTCATGGCGGGTCCAGAGGAATGAAGCACGTCCGCGAGCCGGTGTGACAGGCCGCGCCCACCTGGTCGACGATCAACAGAAGGGTGTCGCCATCGCAGTCGAGTTGGACGTCGCGCACATGCTGCACATGCCCCGAGGTCTCCCCCTTGACCCAATATTCGCCACGACTGCGCGACCAGTAGGTCGCCCGGCCGGATTCGCGCGTGCGGCGCAGCGCTTCGGCGTCCATCCACGCGAGCATGAGCACCTCGCCGGTGCCTTCCTGCTGCACGACGACGGGGATGAGTCCGCGTTCATCGAAGACGGGTTCGAGGGCGCGACCACCATCGGACATCACACCACCTCCATGGCGACCGGACGCACGGGATATCCAGCGGCGGCCAGGGATTCTTTGACCTCGCCGATGGTGACGGCCCCGAAGTGGAAGACGCTCGCGGCGAGGACCGCATCAGCACCGGCCGCCACCGCCGGCGCGAAGTGTTCGACCGCTCCGGCACCACCACTGGCGATGACCGGCACGTCCACGGCGTCGCGGACCAGGGCGATGAGGTCGACGTCGAATCCCTCCCGGGTCCCGTCGGCGTCCATGGAGTTCAACAGGATCTCCCCGGCCCCGCGGTCGACGATCTGACGTACCCACGCGAGCGTGTCGATGCCCGTGCCCTGACGACCGCCGTGCGTGGTCACTTCGAATCCAGACTCGGTCGCATCACCGCAGCGCCGCGTGTCGACGGATAGGACCACACACTGCGAGCCGAAGACGCGGGACGCTTCACTGACGAGGTCCGGTCGTTGAACCGAGGCGGTGCTCAGGCTGACCTTGTCCGCGCCAGCACGCAGGAGTCGATCGAAGTCCTCGACGGTGCGAACACCGCCGCCGACCGTGAGCGGGATGAAGACCTGATCGGCGGTACGTCGTACGACGTCATAGGTCGTCTCCCGATCGCCCGAGGACGCCGTGATGTCGAGGAACACGAGTTCGTCGGCTCCGGCGAGGTCGTAGCGGCGCGCGAGTTCGACCGGGTCACCGGCGTCACGCAACCCGGTGAAGTTCACACCCTTGACCACCCGACCCGCGTCGACGTCGAGGCAGGGAATCACCCGGACGGCGAGGCTCACGGCTGCGGAGGCCCCCACATCCAGAAGTCGAAACGCGGCTCGATCGTGGCAACGGCTTCGGCGAGGGTGAAGGCACCGTCGTAGAGCGCTCGGCCTACGACCGCGCCGACGATGCCGTCGGGCACCATCTCGGTGAGCTTGTGCAGGTCTTCGAGTTTGGCGATGCCACCCGAGGCGATCACCGGCGTCGCCGTGTGCTTGCAGATGCGGTGGAGCAGGTGGAAGTGCGGTCCGTGCATCGTGCCGTCACGCTCGACGTCGGTGACGACGTAGAGCGCGCAACCGGCAGCGTCGAGCCGATCGATCGCCTCGAAAACGTCGCCGCCCTCCTCAGTCCAGCCCCGGGCGGCCAGCGTGGTGCCGCGGACGTCGAGGGAGACGGCGATGCGATCGCCGTGCTCGGAGATCACCCGGGCGACCCAATCCGGCTGCTCCAGCGCGGCGGTGCCGATAACGACCCGATGCGCGCCGGTGGCCAGAGCGGCGGCGAGGGACTCGTCGTCGCGGATGCCACCCGCGACCTCGACATGGCAGCGGTCCTTCACCGCGGCGACGATGGCGGCCACCTGGTCGGCGTTCGTGCCACGGCCGAAGGCGCGGTCGAGGTCGACGACGTGGAGCCAGAAGGCACCGTCGTCCACCCACTGCTGGGCCGCAGCGACAGGGTCGCCGTACGCGGTCTCGGTGCCGGCCTCACCCCGCACGAGGCGCACAGCCGTGCCATCGGCGATATCGACGGCAGGAAGGAGTTCAAAACGGGTGCCCTGAGACATGAGAGCACCCTACGGGGTCGACATTTCTCCCCCCTCGCCGAGTGCGCACTTGTGCACCGGCATTTCGCCAAAAACCTGCGCGCAGGTGCGCGCTCGGCGAGGGAGTGGGTTAGACGCGGCCGAAGGACAGCACCCACACCACCGGTGCCGCGAGCAGGGTCAGCGCCAACAGCAGTAGCCGCGCCCCCCAACTCGGCAGGAACGGCCACACGATGATCTGAATCGCGATGATGGCGAGTGCGAAGGTCAACAGGCGGCGCCGCCGTCGGCGCGCCAGGAGACCGGGGGCGGTCTTCGGTCGATCCGGGATAGCTGAGGAGACCTTCGCCTTGGCCCGATCCACCCGCTCCTTACGCGCCCGCTTGCGGGCCCGCTGCTCACGTTCCTTCGCCGCGGCGGCCTCACGTTCAGCCCTCTTGCGGGCCCGCTCCTTCGCCACTTAGACCAGGCTCCCGAGCCAGTTGCGCAGGACCTGCGCTCCCGCGTCACCGGACTTCTCCGGGTGGAACTGGGTCGCCCAGAGCGGGCCGTTCTCCACCGCGGAGACAAAGGGGGTGCCGTAGTCCGTCCACGTGACCAATGGCGCCGCCATGTGGTCGCTGGTCGGCAACGTCCAGTCGAGGACGCCGTAGGAATGCACGAAATAGAAGTAGGCGTCCTCGACGCCCGCAAACATCGCCGTCTCGCTCGGAGCGTCAACGGTGTTCCATCCCATGTGCGGCAGCACATCAGCCTGCAAACGCTCAACCGTGCCGGGCCATTCGCTCATGCCCTCGGTGGTCACGCCGTGCTCGACGCCGAGTTCGAAGAGCACCTGCATACCGACACAGATCCCCAGGACCGGTCGGCCGCCCGCGAGTCGACGTCCGATCATGCGCGGTCCGTTGACCGCATGGAGGCCGGCCATACACGCGGCAAAGGCCCCTACCCCGGGAACGACGAGCCCGTCGGCATGAGCGACCGCTTCAGGATCGGCCGTGACTTCGACGTCCGCACCCACCCGCTCGAGCGCGCGATGCGCCGACCGCAGATTGCCCGAGCCGTAGTCGAGGATGACTACTCGGCTCACTCCGCTCCCCACGCGTAGAGCGCGCCACCCACAATCGCCATTGCGGCGAGGACGCCGAGGATGACGGCCGAGTTGCGCTTGCCCTGCTTGGCGAAGGCGTAGGAGCCACCGCCGAGAAATCCGCCGAGGCCCAGCAGCATGACGGCGTACCAACCCATCAGGAGTCCACCGATTCCTTCGACGACAACGTGCCCTTGGTCGACGGTACGCCGACCACGCGGGCATCGAGAGACACCGCATCGCGTAGGGCCCGGGCGAAGGACTTGAACTGCGCTTCGACGACGTGGTGGGCATTGCGACCCTCGAGCACCCGCACGTGCAGGGTGATCTGCGCCGTGGCAACGAACGACTCGAAAATGTGCCGGGTCAGTGTCGTGTCATAACTGCCGATGAGCTCGACAATCTCCGGCTCGACGTGGACCAGGTAGGGACGACCGGACAGATCCACCGCGGTCTGGCATAGGGATTCGTCCAGAGGAACAAGTGAGTCGCCGAACCGACGTGTGCCCGCGGCATCGCCGAGCGCCTCCCGGAAGGCCGTCCCGAGGGCGAGGGCGGTGTCCTCGACGGTGTGGTGAGCGTCGACCTCGAGGTCACCGACCGTGCGGACGGTGAGATCGAATCCCCCGTGCTTGCCCAGCTGCGACAGCATGTGGTCATAGAAGGGCACCCCGGTCGAGACATCGGTGGTGCCGCTGCCATCGAGATCAATCTCGACGAGCACGCTGCTCTCCTTGGTGGTGCGCTCCACGCGCCCCGTGCGACTCATCCCGCGCTCCCTTCTCCAGGCTCCATCATGCCGTCCAGTGCGAAGACCTCGGCGAGGGCCGTGCGGAAGGTGGCGTTCTCGTCCGGTGTGCCCACGCTCACTCGCAACCAGCCCTCCGGCCCCGCTTCACGCACCAGTACTCCCCGATCGAGCAACTCCTGCCACGCGCGGTGACGATCGGCGAACCGTCCGAAGAGGATGAAGTTCGCATCCGAGTCGACAGCCGTGAGACCCGCGGCACGAAGCCAGGCAACCAGTTCATCGCGTTCGCTGCGGAGCAGGGCCACCTGCGCGAGAAGTTCCGTTCGGTGCGCCAGCGCCACCCTCGCGACCGCCTGGCTCACCGCAGACAGGTGGTAGGGCAGCCGAACAATCCGCAGCGCCTCGATAACCTCGGGCCGCGCGATTGCGTAGCCGATGCGGCCCCCGGCAAGCGCGAAGGCCTTGCTCATCGTGCGCGTGACGATGAGGCGTGGATTGGCCTCCAGCAGCGCGAGCGAACTCGTCGTCCCCGGCCGCCGGAATTCCGCGTAGGCCTCGTCGACCACAACGATGCCGGTCGACATCGCGCACGTCGCCGTGACTACATCGAGGGGCATGGCGGTGCCGGTCGGATTGTTTGGCGACGTCAGCACCACAATGTCGGGGCTGCCGCCAATCATCGCCGCCATGACCATGGCCGCATCGAGCTCGAAGTCCGGCCCGCGGTTGACGGTGCGGTATTTGGTGAATGTCTCTCGCGCGTATTGCTCGTACATCGAGTACGTCGGCGCAAAGCCCATCGCCAGCCGTCCGGGGCCACCGAACGCCCCGAAGATGTGCATCATGACCTCGTTGGAACCGTTGGCCGGCCAGATCCACTCCGCGGGGACGCGTACGCCGGACTCCTCGGCGAGGTAGTCCGCAAGATCAGCGCGCAGCGCATGAGCCTCACGGTCGGGGTAGCGGTTCAACCCTCGCGTCGCCTCGGCGACGGCGTGACCCACGGCCTGGGACATCTCCTCTGAGGGCGCAAAGGGGTTTTCGTTGGTGTTCAGGCGCACCGGAACATCGATCTGCGGGGCTCCGTACGGGGCCAGGCCGCGCAGATCCTCACGCGGCAGGGGGAGCGAATCCACCGATCAATCCCGTCGCCGCACGGTGATCGCCGCCGCGTGACCGGGGAGGTCCTCGGCGAGAGCGAGCGCGACCACGTGACCGGACACGTCCGCGAGAGCCTCAGCGTCGTAGTCGATGATGTGAATGCCGCGCAGGAACGACTGGACCGACAGTCCCGACGAGTGCGCCGCCGAACCACCGGTGGGCAGCACATGGTTGGATCCGGCGCAGTAGTCGCCGAGGGAGACCGGAGCGTAGGTGCCGACGAAGATCGCCCCGGCATTCGTCACGCGCATCGCGACGTCACGGGCCTCCCGCGTGTGAATCTCGAGGTGCTCGGCGGCGTAGGCATCGACCACGCGCAGCCCCTGCTCGACATCGTCAACGAGGACGATCCCGCTCTGCGGACCCGACAGCGCTTCACTGATTCGCTCGACGTGCTTGGTCTGGGCCAGTTGGACGTCCACCTGCGCTTGTACGGCATCGGCGAGTTCGGCAGAGGTCGTGACGAGGACGGCGGCGGCAATGGTGTCGTGCTCGGCCTGACTGATCAGGTCCGCGGCAACACAGTCGGCGTCAGCGGTGTCATCGGCGAGAATCGCGATCTCCGTGGGACCGGCCTCGGAGTCGATCCCGATCTCTCCCTTGAGGGCACGCTTGGCTGCGGTTACCCAGATATTGCCCGGACCGGTGACCATGTCGACACGCTCGCAGCGGCCGCCATCGGGCAGGTCGACGCCGTAGGCGAGCATCGCCACCGCTTGGGCGCCGCCTGCGGCGTAGACCTCGTCGACGCCGAGCAGACCACACGCCGCGAGGATCGTGGGATGCGGCAGTCCGCCGAAATCCTGCTGGGCCGGTGAGACCACGCAAAGGGAGCCGACTCCGGCAATCTGTGCGGGGACGACGTTCATCACGACACTGCTGGGGTAGACCGCGCGCCCACCGGGGACATAGAGGCCCACGCGGGAGACGGGAACCCAGCGCTCAGTAACCGTGCCGCCGGAGACGACCTCGGTCACAACGTCGTGGCGCACCTGATCGGCGTGGACCAGGCGGGCGCGGCGGATCGCTTCTTCGAGCGCTGCCCGCACCGCTGGATCAAGGGCGGCAACCGCGTCGTCGATGGCGCCCTGCGGCACACGCAGATGGGGTGGGCGAATCCCGTCAAGCTTCTCGGTCCACTCCAGGACGGCCTCGGCGCCGCGGACCCGGACATCGTCGATGATGGGCATGACGGTCTGCGTCGCATGCTCGACATCGACATCGGCACGCGGGAGTACGTCGCGGGGGTCGACGGAACTGCCGCGGAGGTCAATGCGCTGGATCACGGGTCAAGTGTAGGTGCAGGATTCCGCGGCCTCCTCCGGCACGACCCCGGGCAGCAGGTCATGGTGCGTGCGGCGTCGAGGGCGGCCGCGGTCTAGCCTGGCAGCATGAGCGACACCCGGTTGATCCCCCTGTTCCCGCTCGGGAGCGTGCTGGTCCCGGGATTGGTCCTGCCACTGCACATCTTTGAACCGCGCTATCGACGCCTGATCGGGGACATCTCGCAGTTGCCCGAGGACGATCGTGGCTTCGGTGTGGTGGCGATTCGTGATGGCCGTGAGGTCGGGGTCGATGGCGTGAAGGCACTCTTCGAAGTGGGGACCTTCGCATCCTTGCGCGAGGTGGACGTGCTCGAGGATGGCCGGTCCGACATCGTGACAGTCGGGACCGATCGCTTCCGCATCGTGTCCCTCAACGACGAGCTTCCGTACCTTCGCGCCGAGGTCGAGATGCTCGACGAGGCGCCGGGGGACGCCCCGGATGCGCTCGGGGAGGCCGTTATCGAGGCCTTTGCGGCGTACCGGTCGATCTTCACCGAGACCGACGATGAGGATCTGCCGGATGATCCGCGCGTGCTGTCCTACCTGGTCGCGGCCGCCGTGGTGGCGGACCTGCCGATGCGTCAGGAGTTCTTGACGGCCAGCGATGACACCCGGCGACTCCGGGACGAGTTGACCTTCTTGCGGCGCGAGATTGCCCTCATCGAGGCCATCCCCTCGTTGCCCGCGGTTGATCTGGTGCGGGAACAGGTCAGTCCTAACTAGTGAGGTCGCAGAGGCGTCATGGGCAAGCGAGCGCAGGCCGGCACCCCGGCGTTGATGGTGCTGCAACGGGCCGGGGTCGAGCACACGGTGGAGACCTACGAGCACGACCCTCGCTCGACGAACTTCGGGCTCGAGGCCGCCACGGCGCTCGGCCTCGAGCCCGCAATGGTCTTCAAGACCTTGCTCGCCCTCGTCGATGAGCAGCCCGCCGTCGCGATCGTGCCGGTGAACGGCCGGCTGGACCTCAAGGCGCTGGCCAGCGCTCGGGGCGGCAAGAAGGCCCGCATGATGGAGGCGTCGGCCGCTGAGCGGTTGACCGGCTACGTCGTCGGAGGCATCTCGCCGCTCGGCCAGCGCACGGCGTCAGCCACGGTGCTCGACTCCTCGGCGCTCGATCATCCCGTGGTGTACGTCTCGGGCGGCCGCCGCGGCCTCGACATCGGCATGGCTCCCGCCGACCTGGTGATGCTCACCAATGCCGAGGTGGCCCGAATCGCCCCCATCGTCCGGTGACCCACAACGCACTTCCGCAAGCCGGATGAGGATTAGCCAGAACGACGGCTGTGCCACCAGTCATTGAGTGCCACGACAAAGACCACCAGGGCGCTCATCGCGGGCCAGAGCACGAGCACACCGGGCATCCGCAACTTCAGCGGCGATATCAGCAGGTCCCCCGGCTGGGCGGCGGCCAATTGCGCCGGTAGATCGACGTCGTCGAGCGAGAGCCCGACCTGGCGCATCGTGATCGCGCCAATCACACCGAGTCCAATGACGATCCCGAGCGCCCACATGGTGATGCGCGGAGCATTCCCGACCCTGCGTGCGATCAGCACGACGGCCAGGCCGATCGCCAGACCTGCGGCGCAACACAGTAGGGCGGCGACCCCGTCGTCGCCCATGTATCCCTCCGGCTGGAATCCCTCCGGATAGGCCTTGCCGTCATCGGCGACCTCGAGGACAACGCGCGGTGCCAAGGTCTCCCACAACCAACCCAGGACTGCGCCGAGTGCCACCGCGCTGAGAACGGCGATGATGCCGACAACGATCCGTCGCATCACCCGAGGCAACCCGGACCGAGCAGGGCCTTGAGATCGGCGAAGAGCGCCGGTGCCGGGGTGACGCGTAGCCGATCATCCAGACGCAGCACGGTCGTGCGGCCGGCCGCCGTGAGATGCAGGTGCACCTCCACTGTGCCCGGATGCACTGCGAGGATCTCCTTGAGCCGCTCGACCACGGGCGGGATGCAGCGGGCGGCGGCCACGCTCAAACGAACCGGACCGGAGTCGACGTCGCTGACATCGGGCTGAGTGATCTCCATGGCCACGATGCGGGGTGCATCTTCGTCGGGGCGGTCAATGCGCCCCTTGACGAGCACGACGGCGTCCTCGGCGAGGAGCGTCCCCACCGCGGCGTAGGTCTGCGGGAAGACCATGACGTCGATCGTCCCGTCGAGGTCCTCGAGGGTGATGATCGCCCAGACCGAGCCCTGCTTGGTCGTCTTGCGCTGCACGCCGGTCACCAGGCCACCGACCGTGACCGTCGACCCCTCGGAGCGGTCCCCACTGTGCAATTGGGCGATGGAGCAATCGCTCACGTTGGCGAGAACCTGCTCCAGGCCATGCAGGGGATGATCCGAGACGTAGAGACCGAGCATCTCGCGCTCGTGGGCCAGCAGCGTGGACTTGTCCCACTCCCCGAGCGGAATCTCGGGGATGACACGCAACCCCGCATCGTCGGAGTCCTCTCCCATCCCCCCAAAAAGGTCGAACTGCCCGATGGCCTCGGCACGCTTGATCTCAACCGCCGCGTCGATCACCTGCTCGTGGATCGACACCAGTCCGCGACGGGAATCGCCGAGAGAGTCAAAGGCGCCAGCCTTGATGAGGCTCTCCACCACCCGCTTGTTGCATACCGACGCATCCACAGCGTCGATGAAGTCCATGAAGCTCGAGTAGCGACCCTGCGAGGATCGAGTCGCGATGATCGAGTCGACGACATTCGCGCCCACGTTGCGCACCGCAGACAGGCCGAAGCGAATATCGCTGCCGCGCGGCGTGAAGTCGAAGTCCGAGTCGTTGACGTCCGGGGGCAGCACCTTGATGCCCATACGGCGGCACTCATTGAGGTAGACCGCGCTCTTGTCCTTGTCATCCTTGACGCTGGTGAGCAGCGCGGCCATGTACTCCTGCGGATAGTTGGCCTTGAGGTACGCCGTCCAGTAGGAGACCAGCCCGTAACCGGCGGTGTGGGCCTTGTTGAAGGCGTAGTCCGAGAACGGGACGAGGATCTCCCACAGGGTGGAGATCGCATGCTCGGAGTAGCCATTGGCCACCATGCCGTCACGGAACGGGATGTACTCCTTGTCCAGGATCTCCTTCTTCTTCTTGCCCATCGCGCGCCGCAACAGATCGGCCTTGCCGAGCGAGTAGCCCGCGAGTTGCTGGGCGATCGCCATGACCTGCTCCTGATAGACGATCAGGCCGTAGGTGTCACCGAGGATGTCTGCGAGCGGCTCCGCCAACTCCGGATGGATCGGCACGACCGGCTTGCGCCCGTTTTTGCGGTCGGCGTAGTCGTTGTGGGCGTTGGCCCCCATCGGACCCGGACGGTAGAGCGCGAGCACGGCGGAGATGTCCTCGAAGTTGTCCGGCTGCATCGACCGCAGCAGGGCCCGCATCGGACCACCGTCGAGTTGGAAGACACCGAGGGTGTCACCACGGGCAAGGAGTTCGTAGGCCGCGGGGTCATCCAGGGTGAGGTCCTCGAGGACCACGGTCTTGTCGCGGTTCATCGCGATATTGCGCAGACAGTCGTCGAGGACGGTGAGGTTGCGCAGCCCGAGGAAGTCCATCTTGAGCAGGCCGAGACTCTCGCAGGCACCCATGTCGAATTGGGTGATCACGGCACCGTCCTGCTCGCGCCGCCACACTGGAATGACGTCAATGAGCGGCTCACGGCACAAGATCACGCCAGCTGCGTGCACACCGGGTTGGCGCTTGAGGCCTTCTAGCCCGCGCGCAGTGTCGACGACGGTGCGTACGTCAGGTTCGGCTTCGTAGAGACTGCGGAACTCGGCGGCCTCGCCATACCGTGAATGTGAGGAGTCGAAGACACCCGACAGGGAAATGTCCTTGCCCATCACCGACGGCGGCATCGCCTTGGAGATGCGGTCACCGAGGGCATAGGGGTAGCCGAGGACCCGGGCCGCGTCCTTGATCGCCGCCTTGGCCTTGATGGACCCGAAGGTCACGATCTGCGCGACCCGCTCCTCGCCGTAGGTCTCCGTGGCGTAGCGGATCATGTCGCCCCGACGACGTTCGTCGAAGTCGATGTCGATGTCCGGCATGGAGATGCGCTCGGGGTTGAGGAATCGCTCGAAGAGCAGGCCGTGCTTCATCGGATCGAGGTCGGTGATGCCCAGGGCATAGGCGATCATCGCCCCGGCAGCCGAACCACGACCTGGACCGACGCGGATACCGCTCTCCTTCGCGTGACGGACCAGATCAGCCACGACGAGGAAGTAGCCCGGGAAGCCCATCTGCGCGATGACACCGAGTTCGTAGGTGGCTTGCTGTCGAACGTCGTCGGGTACGCCGTGGGGATAGCGCCGTGACAGCCCGCGCTCGACCTCTATGACCAGCCACGACTCCTCGGTCTCACCCTCGGGAACCGGGAACTGCGGCATGAGGTTGGCGCCCTCGTTGAAGCTCACCTCGCAACGCTCGGCAATAAGTAGCGTGTTGTCGCAGGCCTCGGGCAACTCATGCCACACCGCCCGCATTTCGGCGGAGGTCTTGAGATAGAAGTCGCGCGCGTCGAAGCGGAATCGCTTCGGATCGTCCATGGTCGTTCGCGTGCCAATGCACAGCAGCACGTCATGGGTGTCAGCGTCGGCCGCGTGCACGTAGTGCAGGTCGTTGGTCGCGATGAGCGATAGATCGAGGGACCGGGCGATCTTGAGCAGGTCTTCGCGGAAGCGCCGCTCGATGGCGAGACCGTGATCCATCACCTCGACGAAGTAGTTGTCGGGGCCGAGGATGTCGCGCATATCGGCGGCCGCGGCGAGGGCGCGCTCGTAGTTGCCGGCCTGGAGCCACCGGTTGACCTCGCCCGAGGGGCAGCCCGTCGTGCCGATGAGCCCCTGGCCGTAGGTCTCCATGAGTTCGCGATCAAAGCGTGGTTTGAAGTAGTAGCCCTCGAGGCTCGCCAGCGACGCGAGGCGGAAGAGGTTGTGCATGCCGGGGGTGTTCTCTGCCCACAGCGTCATGTGGGTGTAGCTCTGCTTGCCGCGACCGCCGCTGCCGTCTTCGCTGGCCTTCTCGTCGAAGCCGCCACCGAAGTCGAAGGGGCGGCGCTCGAAGCGGCCCTGCGGGGCGTAATAGCCCTCGAGGCCGATGATCGGCTTGACGCCCGCGGCGGTGGCCGCCTTATAGAAGTCGTAGGCACCGTAGAGGGTGCCGTGGTCGGTCATCGCGATGGCGGGCATGCCCAGGCGCGCGGCTTCACCGACGAGGTCGGGCACGCGGCTCGCTCCGTCGAGCATCGAGAACTCGGTGTGAACATGCAGGTGCGCGAAGTCACTGCTCGAGCCCGCCGATGTCACTCCGACACCCTATGGCTCCGCGCCGACACCGCCACGCCCACCGGCACGCCGTGTCGCACGACACGCCGACCCATGGTGGACCGGTCTCGGGATCGGCTCGGCGGACCCGCCCCAGCAGTCACACGCGCCCCATGCCGCCGCCCGCCCCATGCCGCCGTCGGCGGTGGGCTCAGATCTCGCCGAGTCGACGAAGCGCCTCAGCGAAGTCCGGTGGGTCCGGTGACTGGAAGGTGAGCCACTCGCCCGTGCTCGGGTGCTCGATCTCCAATCGCGCAGCATGAAGCGCCGGCCGGGTCATCCCGAGACGCTGCGCGAGTGTGGGGTCGGCCCCGTAGGTCGTGTCCCCGACAAGCGGATGCCGCATCGCCGACATGTGCGCACGAATCTGATGAGTGCGGCCCGTCTCGAGGTCCACCTCGAGCAGGCTGGCGTAGGGGAAGGCCTCGAGGGTCTCGTAGTGCGTAACGCTCGGCTTGCCACCGGTGACAACCGCCATCTTGTAGTCCGCGCCGGGATGACGGCCGATGGGCGCATCAATGGTGCCCTGCAGCGGATCGAGCAGCCCCTGGGCGATCGCACGATAGATCTTCGTCGGTGTGCGCTCCTTGAACTGCGCCTTCAAATGGCTGTACGCCGACTCGCTCTTGGCCACCACCATCAATCCGGTGGTGCCGACGTCGAGGCGATGCACGATCCCCTGGCGCTCGGCCGCGCCCGACGTGGAGATGCGGTAGCCCGCGGCGGCCAGTCCACTGACGACCGTGGGTCCCTCCCAACCGGGACTCGGGTGGGCCGCAACGCCGACCGGCTTGTCGATGACGACCAGATCATCGTCGTCGTAGCGAATGACCATGCCCTCCACGGGCTCAGGCTCGCGCTCGACCGGCGCGTCAGCGAAGGTCACCTCGATCCACGTGTCGGCCATGAGTCGATCGGATTTGCCGAGCGGGCGATCCTCGCAGGTGACGGAACCTTCTGCGGCAAGTTCGGCCGCTGCCGATCGCGAGAGTCCGAGCATGCGCGCGAGCGCAACGTCAACGCGTTCTCCGGCCAGGCCCTCAGGCACGGGCAGACGGCGTACCTCAGGCATCGCTGCGGGCGGTGCGGCCGGTCAGCGGGATACCGCGAATGGTGAGGATCACCATCAAGATGGCCGATCCCACGATGCTCATGTCGGCCACGTTGAAGACCGGCCAGTAGGGCAATTGAATGAAGTCCACGACGTAGCCCTGACCCGGTCCGGCGTAGGCCTCGCCAAAGCCCGGGGCGCGGATGACCCGGTCGACGAGGTTGCCCATCGCCCCACCGAGCAATCCGCCGAGGGCGATCGCCCAGGCGACGCTGCCGAGCCTGCGCGCCGTTCGGATGATGACGACGGCCACGATGACGGCGATCAGTGCGAAGACCCAGGTGAAATTCGAGCCGATTCCGAAACCGGCGCCGGTGTTCTCCACAAAAGTCAGGCGCAGAACCGATCCGATGACCTCGATGGGCCCCTCACCGGCGGCGATCCGCGGCTGAAGCGTGGCGAGCGCGATCGCCTTGGTGATCTGATCAATGACGATGACGCCGAGGGCGACACCGAGGGTGACCCACAGCAGGCGGGGCCGCGCCGCACTGATGGGCTCTACGGCGACGTCCTGTTCCTCTCCGGTCACCGGCCCAGGCTACGGGAGGGTTCGACCCCGGTCCCCGGGAGTCCGGGCGAGGCGACGCGAGGGCTACACCCCGATGGGATGCCACACCGTCGTCGTCTCGACGAAAGCACGAATCCGATCGAGGCCGGGATCGTCGAACCAATCTGGCGCTTTACGCGGGGGTGGCAGCACCCGTTTGACGTTGACCGCGGCATCGACCGCAAGTTGCTTCGCCAGGCCAGCATCGCCCACACCGGTGAGGTCGAGCGCGTTGACATCCGCGTGCGAGGCAAGCCACGGGCTGATCTCGGCATAGTCACCCGTGAGGATGTTCACCACTCCCCCGGGAACATCAGAGGTGGCGAGGACCTCAGCAAGGGTGACGGCAGGCAGCGGTCGATTCTGCGATGCCACAACGATGACCGTGTTGCCTCCGACGATGATCGGTGCGACGACGCTCACCAGGCCGAGGAGGGAGGAGTCCTGCGGCGCCACGGCAGCCACCACGCCCGTTGGCTCCGGCATGGAGAAGTTGAAGTACGGACCGGCCACCGGGTTGCTCGACCCCAGCACCTGCGCAATCTTGTCGGCCCAGCCGGCGTACCAGACCCAGCGATCAATCGCCGCATCCACCGCCGACGCCGCCTTGCGGCGCGACACGCCTTCGGCGCTGACGACGTCGTCCTCGAACTGGCCGCGTCGACCCTCGATCATCTCGGCGACGCGATAGAGGATCTGTCCACGGTTGTACGCCGTGGCGTCCCACCATTTCGGTTGCGCGGAGCGGGCGGCGAGAACGGCATCGCGGGCATCCTTGCGGGAGGCGAGCGCGGCATTGGCGAGGAAGGCGCCTTTGCTGTCGTCGACCTTGTAGCTGCGGCCGCTCTCACTGCGCGGGAAGGCTCCACCGATGAAGAGCTTGTAGGTCTTGCGGATGTCGGCGCGCGATTCCATCAGTGCCCTCCCGACTTCAAATAAGCGGCGAGGCCTTGGCGTCCACCCTCGCGACCGAATCCGGACTCCTTATAGCCACCGAAGGGGCTGGCCGGATCGAATCGGTTGAAGGTATTGGCCCACACCACACCTGCACGCAGTCGCGAGGCCATCCACAGGATGCGCGAGCCCTTCTCGGTCCAGATACCCGCCGACAACCCGTAGGGCGAATTGTTGGCTTTTTCGAGAGCCTCATCCGGAGTGCGGAAGGTGAGAACGGAGAGCACCGGACCGAAGATCTCCTCACGAGCAATGCGATGAGCCTGCGTCACCCCGGTGAACACGGTGGGCGGATACCACCAGCCCTTCTCCGGAATCGCGCACGGAGACGACCAGCGGTCGGCACCCTCAGCATCACCGGACTTGACGAGCTCGTCGATGCGTTCGCGCTGCTCGCGCGAGTTGATAGCCCCGATATCGGTGTTCTTGTCCATCGGGTCGCCGAGCCGGAGTGTGGTCAGTCGACGCTTCAGCGCATCGAGCACCTCATCAGCTACCGACTCTTGCACCAGCAGGCGCGAGCCAGCACAGCACACGTGCCCCTGGTTGAAGAAGATGCCGTTGACGATGCCCTCGACCGCCTCATCCAAGGGCGCGTCGTCGAAGACGATGTTGGCGGCCTTGCCGCCCAGTTCCAGCGTGAGCCCCTTGCCCGTACCGGCGACGGCGCGCTGGATCTGCTTGCCGACCTCCGTCGAGCCGGTGAAGGCGACCTTGTCGACGTCGGGATGCTCAGAGACGAGCCGCCCGGTCGCGGGACCGCCCGTGACAATGTTGACGACACCCGGCGGAAGGTCGGCCTGCTGACAGATGTCGGCGAAGGCGAGCGCGGTGAGCGGGGTGGTTTCGGCCGGCTTCAGCACCACGGTGTTGCCGGTGGCTAGTGCGGGAGCCACCTTCCAGGCGAGCATGAGAAGTGGGAAGTTCCACGGGATGATCTGGCCGGCGACCCCGTACGCGCGGGGCCTGGGTCCGAGCCCGGCGTACTCCAGTTTGTCGGCCCATCCGGCGTGGTAGAAGAAGTGCGCGGCGGCGAGCGGGACGTCCACATCGCGGGACTCGCGGATCGGCTTGCCGTTGTCCAGGGTCTCCAGGACGGCCAGTTCGCGGGACCGCTCCTGGATGAGTCGTGCCAGGCGGTAGAGGTACTTGGCCCGCTCGCGCCCAGGCATCTTCGACCAGGTGGACTTGTAGGCCGAACGGGCTGACGCGACCGCACGATCCACGTCGGCGGAACCGGCATCGCTGATCTCGGCGAGGACCTCTTCGGTCGCCGGGTTGATCGTCTTGAACGCTCCCCCATCGATCGGGTCGGTGAACTGCCCGTCGATGAACAGCCCGTAGTGCGCGGCAATATCGACGACGGCCCGCGACTCGGGCGCGGGAGCGTACTCGAAGGTCATCGCACTCCTAGTCGATCGTGACGTAGTCGGGGCCGGAGTAATGGCCGGTGGCCATCCGTTGCCGCTGGAGGAGCAAATCGTTGAGCAGGGTGGAAGCCCCGAAGCGGAAGAGATCCGGGGTGAGCCAGGTCGGCCCGCATGTTTCATTGACGAGGACGAGGTAGCGGATCGCGTCCTTCGCGGTGCGTATTCCGCCCGCCGGCTTGACGCCCACGAGCGATCCGGTCTGCCGATGCCAGTCTCGGACGGCTTCGAGCAGGATCAATGTGACGGGCAGGGTGGCGGCCGGGGACACCTTGCCCGTGGACGTCTTGATGAAGTCGGCGCCGGCAAGCATGGCCAGCCATGACGCGCGACGAACGTTGTCGTAGGTACGCAACTCGCCTGTTTCGAAGATGACCTTCAGGTGCGCCGAGCCACAGGCCTCCTTGACCGCCACGATCTCCTCGAACACCTCGAGGTACCGGCCGGCGAGGAAGGCACCGCGATCGATGACCATGTCGATCTCGTCGGCACCGGCGAGGACGGCGTCGCGTGTGTCCTGCAGCTTGACGTTGAGGCTGGCGCGTCCCGAAGGGAAGGCTGTCGCGACCGCGGCCACGTGCAAGACATCCCCGACCGCCTCACGGGCGATTCCCGCCATGTCGCCGTAGACACAGACGGCAGCCACGTGGGGGACTCCAGCGCTGGACGGGTCGGGACGAAGAGCCTTGGCGCACATGGCGCGCACCTTGCCCGGCGTGTCCATGCCCTCGAGCGTGGTGAGGTCGACCATGGAGATTGCGAGATCGATGGCCTGTTCCTTCGCCGAAGCCTTGATCGAACGCGTCGAGAGCATGGCGGCCCGGCTGTCGGCTCCCACCTGGTCCACTCCCGGGAGCCCGTGGAGGAAGCGTCGCAGCGCGGAATTGCTCGCGGTGACTCCATCGACCAGTGCCACGTTCACGTGCCCAGAGTAATGCTGCGCCGTCGGTGAGTGACAAGAAGCCAGAACTCTGCCGAACGCCACAGGCCTTCTAGTAGGAACGCCGCTCCTCAAGTTCCTTGCACGCCATGCACATGGTGGCGCGCGGGAAGGCCTGCAGCCTCAACTTGCCCACCGGCCTGCCGCAGGACTCACAAATGCCGTACGTGCCATTGCGGATTCGTTCCAGGGCATGCTCGGTTTGCATCAGCATGTCCCGCGCATTGTTGGCCAGGGACATCTCATGCTCGCGCTCGAAGGTCTTGCTTCCGGCATCCGCCTGATCATCTCCCGCTCCGTCACCGGAGTCGGCGATGAGTTCGGCGATGTCAGCCTCGCTGATTTCGATCTCCTCCTGAAGGCGCAGCACATCCTTCTTGAGCTCCTTGCGCACCTCGGCGATCTCCAAAGGCGTGTAACCGACATCGAGATAGAAGGGCGTCATGATGTTCAGCAGGAAGTCGGAAAGGCGA
>JAURFD010000011.1:87308-103170 GCA_030827125.1 Candidatus Nanopelagicales bacterium | reverse complement strand
ATTTGTGGTTCGCGTTGCGGTACGGCTCTAGCGGCTCCAGCCCGCGAGACCGCATTAGGTCTGCGGCTTGGTCCCCATCCAAGCGCGATGCCACGTCCTAATCATGGCAAGGCGTCCCGACATTTGCGTAATGGTTGGGAGGCCTTTGGTCCCATGACCCTCATACTGGGAAATGTTCGTGAAACGTCGTGAAAGAAGAAGAGCCCCCCAGGACTGTGATGGTGTCCTGGGGGGCCGTCTTTGTGAGGGATTCGGGGATGTTGTGTGTGGCCAGGGGCGGGGTCGAACCGCCGACCTTCCGATTTTCAGTCGGACGCTCGTACCAACTGAGCTACCTGGCCGCGCGGGCCGCGAAGCGACCCTGGCCGCTTGTGGCGGCCTGGCGACCCCGACGGGACTCGAACCCGCGACCTCCGCCGTGACAGGGCGGCGCGCTAACCAACTGCGCTACGGGGCCTTGCGGAGTTGCCTCCATAAAGCCATCTTGCCGTGTCCCCAACGGGATTCGAACCCGCGCTGCCGCCTTGAAAGGGCGGAGTCCTAGGCCGCTAGACGATGGGGACCACCATCACCGAACTCCGTTCGAGACTGGGAAAGCATAGGGGAGGGGTCCCGTGATCGTGAAATGACCCCCCTCCCGGTGGCACAGTGGCGAGGTGGACCGTCGCCAACTCCTTATCGGGACGTTGGGACTTGGCGCCCCGATGCTGCTGGGAGTCGGCTCTGCCCGTGCCGAGGTGCGTCGCTCGATCCCGATTCCCACGGCCACTTTGGTGACGCGATGGGATACCGATCGCTGGTCTCGAGGCTCCTACTCCGCACTTCCCCCGGGAGTCTCGCCGCGCGTCCGACGTGACCTCGCCGATGCTTTGCTCGATGGACGTGTTGCGTTCGCTGGGGAGTACGCCGACTCGCAATATCCAGCCACGACCCAGGGTGCCTACCGGTCGGGGCGGTACGCCGCACGTCGATTGATTGATCGTGCCGATCCGCGAACGGCGGTGGTGATTGGTGCGGGCATGGCCGGAGCATCGGCGGCACGCGCCCTGCAATCGGCCGGCGTAGATGTACGGGTGATCGAGGCGCGCGGGCGAATCGGGGGACGAATCCACAGCGATACGCGCTGGGGCGCGCCCGTGGAGTTAGGAGCCGCCTGGCTGCACGCCCTCTACGGCAACCCTCTGGTGCCACTGGCCCGTGCCGAGGGGCTCCGACTTGTCCCGACCGACTACGACGATGCGGTGGCTCGGGACACGGTGACGGGGCGCGCGTCGGCTAAGGCCGAACGGCGATGGACGCGACTCGGTGGGTTGATGGAGCGGCTCGGCGATGCCTGGCCGTCGCGGGACCTGTCGGTGGGCGACTGGCTCGAGCGGCGCGACTGGAATGACGGACGTATTGACACCTGGGCCGCCCAGGTCGAGATCACCCAGGAATACGGCGTGGATCCGGGTCGGCTCGGCGTGCGCGCAACGGAGGAGGGCGGTGCCTACCGCGGCGGAGATGCCATGGTGGCGGGCGGATACGACGCGATCGTGCGCTCGCTCCTCGACGGCATCGACGTAGAACTCAGCACGCCGGTCAAATCCGTGGCCGCGCGGGGCAACTCCGTGAGAGTCGTGCTGGCGAATAGCGCGTCGGTGCAGGCGGATGTCGTCGTCGTCGCGGTGCCTCTGGCACTGCTGCGGTCGGAGACACTGGCTGTTGAGCCAATGAACGCCAAAGTTCGCGGTGCCCTGCGGAGCCTCACGACGGGCCATCTGGAGAAGGTGGTCCTGCGCTACGACGAGCGATGGTGGGGTCGGCATCAGGTATACGGAATCGTGGGTGGTGGTGCGGCGGGGGCCCCTGCGGGGAGTGACGCGTCGCTGCGGTGGACCGAGTTCTATGACCTCACCGACGTCCTGGGATTCCCAGCGCTCGCCGGTCTCAGCGGTGGTCAAGCCGCGAGGACACGTCCACGGAGTGATCGTGGCTGCGTAGACGAAGCCACAGCAGCACTGGCCGCGGCCTTCGGGGGATGAGGAGGATGGTCATCATGTCCGGAGGTGCCATGCGGCGTGTGTTCGCCGCCGTCATCAGTTCAGCCGCACTGCTCGTCTCGATTCCTGCGTTGCCGGCGGTGGCCGCTCCCACACCTAGCTGGTTCGAGCGCGGCACTCCGATGGCACCGCGCCTGCAGTGGAACGCCAACGATGGCTATTGCGGAGAGACAAGCTTCATCAGCGCCGGCATGCTGTTCGGTCAGTACACCTCGCAGTGGACCGCGCGATTGCTCGCCTCGCCTGGAGTGCCGCAGTGGGAGTCGAGTTCGCAACTGCTCCTCGGTACGTCGAGCGAGCGACGAGCAGCCCGAGCTATGAAACTGGAGGCTCGGTATTTCGACAGCGCTCGACAACGTTCGATCCCGCAGTACCTCACCTGGGTGAAGAAGCGTTTCCTGCGAGGCGACGCGGTCATTATCGGGGTGCTGAACAACACCACCACCCTGGATGAGCAGGGGCCGGGGGATCGCGAGTACGACCACATCGTGCCGGTCTTCGGGTTTGGCTCGACTCAGCGCCTGAATGCCAGCAAAGTCACCTATCGGTCCACGGACACCATCACGATCAGCGACAACGGTCTGCACAACATCGGGCCCAACTACCCCTACCTCTACTCCTACGAACTAGCCGGGTTCCCGAGGTCGCGGTCAGCGGCCAATGCGCCCGGTGGTCCGCTGTATTCCCTGCGCAAGTGGCCCCGCACCTATGCGACGGCCATCACCGGCGTGGTTGATCCCGACGGGGTGACGATTCCGGTGCGGCTCACGTCGGACGTCAACGGGGAGGGACTCCAGAACGAGCCGGTACTCCAGGCGCCGCCGGCGCCGTCCCCGATGACGTTGACCGCCCACGTCCGCATCCCGGACCAGTCTGTCGCCTACCGGGTCTACCTCTACGACGACTTCGCCCAGGTGCCCACGCGTGACTTCAATGCGCGAGCGGCGAAGGCCATCTCGTCGTGGACGATCCCAGCGGGCAGCGGAGCGGTATGGCGGGTCACGATTGACCTGATGACCGATCAGACACGGGTATTTCGAGCCGTGCCGGCGACGGCCCCCTAGCCGCGGATGTGTCGAAGCATGAGATCCCAACACGCCGAAGGCCCGCTCCATGGGGAGCGGGCCTTCGTGATGCCTGTGTGGGTCGGGCTCAATGCCGACCCTTAACTGTCGCCCGGGTGTGCCACCTTCCACGCGCGGGGTGTAGGTCGATGCTCCTCTACCAGGAGCGCTTTGGTGATGCGAAGAAGCACAACTCCTCCTCTCACACGTGCGGCTTTGCCGTAATTCCAGTGTGCGCTTGCCTGCTGTTCAGGTCAAGGACCTTTGGCAGATGCATTTGTCGCAGCACTGTCACGGCAGACGTCACTCGCGCGACTGCCGCGGCTGGGCCAGAATCATGCGGTGATCTCGATGACACCGGCCCAGTTCGAGGAGCTGGTGGCGCATGCCCTTGAGCGCGTTCCCGTCGAACTTGCTCGCTTGGTCGACAACGTCGTGTTTGTGATCGAGGCGGACGCACCTGCCGATGATCCGGACCTACTCGGGCTTTATGAGGGGATCGCCCTGACCGAGCGTGATTCGCGATACGCGGGTGCGCTACCCGATCGCATCTCAATCTTTCGCAATCCGATCCTACGCATCTGCGAAACCTTCGAGGACGTGGTCGATGAGGTGATTATCACGGTCGTACATGAGATTGCACATCACTTCGGAATCGATGACGACCGCCTGCACGAACTCGGCTACGACTGACTCACGTCTGGGCCGGCCGGGGTGCGGCAGCGCGGCGCAGTCGATCGGCCACCGCGTCACCGATGCCCTCTTCGTCGGCATCAGGGGGGATCGCGACGATCATGCGCAGACCACCTCGATCGGCTGCCCGCATTGCGGCGTACAGGCCGCGGGCGTACTCCTCGTGTGTGGCGGGCGCGAGAAGGCGCATTGCCCCCTCGGGTGTGTCGAGGTCGGCTGGAGCGATGATGCCGACGGCGGCTGGCTCCAGGCCTGCTTCCTGGCTGGATTCCACGACTGCACAGAGCGCCGAGCCATCCGCGACGAGCACAAGGTGCGCCAAGGGCGCATAGTGCGAGGGCAAAGCCCCCGGCACGCGAATCCCCCGACCGGTCTCGGCGGTGACGAGGCCGGTGACGCGCTCCACGTCGGCTTCACTCACACCGCCCGGACGAAGGATGCGAGGGACGTCACCGGTGCAATCGATAATCGTGGATTCCACGCCAACCCCGGATGCACCGCCATCGAGCGCGATGTCCAACTCGGGATCGAGGGCGTCGGCGAGTTCTTCCACCGCGTCGGCCAGGGTCGTCGGACTCACGCGGCCGAAGCGATTGGCACTCGGGGCCGCGACACCGTGCGGCGCGCCCTCCGGATCCTGCTCATCCATGATGCGCAGCACTTCACGTGCAAGAGGATGATCCGGAACCCGCAGAGCCACCGTGTCCTGGCCACCGGTGACGTGGTCGCCGGCCCGTGGTCCGCGCGCGAGGACAAGGGTCATCGGCCCGGGCCAGAACGCATCGGCGAGTGCCCGCGCGTAGTCCGGCACCTCGGTGACCCACGCGTCCTCCGTGGACGTGTCGAGCGTGGCATTCGGCTCAGCCACATGGACGATCACCGGGTGATCGAGGGGGCGCCCCTTGGCCTCATAGATGCGAGCGACGGCCTCAGATTGATCGGCTCGTGCGGCGAGTCCATAAACGGTTTCCGTCGGCAGGATCACCATTCTTCCGGCAAGGAGGGCCGTCGCCGCGGCATGCGCATCTTTGGTGCTCACTCCACCTCCGTCGGATGCTGCATGCGGTGACCGCCACTTGCGAAGGCCCCCGTGGGAACTTCCTGATCCGGATTGCTCTCGATCATTTCCAGCACAGAGATGTTACGGGCGCAGTCCTCGAGAGCGCCGGGATCCTCGCCAAGGAGCACCTCGGGAACCTGCTGGTAGATGCCGAGCGCCGCGCGGTAGCGAGTCAGGGCCGCGGGGTAGGAGCCGCGCCGAGCGAGAAGTGCTCCCGCCTCGTGCTGACACTCGGCAGCGCGTTCGGGCAGGCCCTGTTCGGCGTACTCACTGGCGGCAGCGTCGAGCAGGGAGAGCGCCTCCACGAGTTCGTGAGGGTCGGGCTGATGTCCGCGCACGATCGCTTCGCCATGCCGAGCATCCGCGGCGCGCACCGCTTCACTGAGGTCCTCGGCCATCGCGATGCACCGACCGAAGGCGGCGACGGCGGCTGCCGGTTCCCCGTGGGCGTCGTACGCGGCGCCGAGAGCTGACTCGAGGTCGATGACGGCCAATCGGTCACCGATGCGCGTGGCCGACTCGATGCCCCGGTGCAGGACGTCGATGGCCTTGGTGTGCTGGCCCGATTCACCGAGGATCCATGCCAGTCCCGGCGCGGCCGCCGCCAGGGCGGTGTCGTCGTCGCTCTCCGCGAAGCCCTCAAATGCCGCCGTCAGCGCGGCCGTGGCGTCGGCAACCCGACCAAGTGCGGCGAGCGATGCGCCGAGAACCTGCCGCGCCCGGGACGCCACATGCACATCGTCGCCCGCGTCGCGGATCAGGGTGAGGGCGTCGCGGACTGCTTCGTCGTACCGGCCCTCATCGGCCAGATGCGCGGCGCGCTCGTAGCGGGCCGATAGCCGCTCGGGCTCGGGAAGATCCGCAGACGCAAGGGTTCGATCAATCGCGGTGATGGCTTCGGCCGGAGCGCCGTCGGCTCGTGCAATCTCGCTCTCGACCTGATCGAGTGCCTTGCGCATGTCACGACGCCGCCAGCCGCGGACAAGGGGGCGAGCGGTGTCGACAGCGACGCGAGCATCGGCCCAGCGGCTCAAGTGGGCCAGGGCCATCGCGCGAGCAACCAGGATGGTGACGCGCAGGGAATCAAGGTCGCCCATCTGCTCGTCCGGGGGCGGCAGACCGGGGGCCACGGCGCGCAGGAGGTACAGGTGCTCGTGCTCGCCGTCCTCGGCCAGCATGTCGACGAAACGAATGGCCTGTTCGAGGTCATCCAGGGCCGTTTGCGGATCATCGAGGACAAGTAGGGCCTGGGCGGCTCGCGTGCGTTGGAGGGCGATGCCGTAGGCCTGACCAGCAGCCTCTGCGGCGGCCAAGCGCTCTCGCGCATCGGCAAGCACAGCCTCTGCCTGACCGCGCATGGCCGCACCGTCTGCCATACGTCCACTATGTCCTACCCCGCCAAACACTCGCCAGGAGATCGGTGCAGAGCCACGTCTTCGACATCACCGCCGTGCCCGACTCCGGGTCCTTGTGGAACGTCTCCCGGACCCCGTCCGGCTGCGCCTCTCCCAGCCGACTGTCAGGATTCGGTAAGGAAACCCTTCTTTGGGGCCTCTCGGGGAACAACCGGTCCTCCGCAGGCGTCAGGCTAGGAGTAGGTATTCCGGGGCGATCCCCCGGCGATCGAGGAGGCCCAGTGACCGACCAGACTTCTGGCACCGATCCGTACGCGAGCGTCTACGGCGCGCATGACCCCTATGCGCCCCCGGAGCCGCAGGTGGACACCCGCGTCTATCCGCCCTACTCCGACGGTTGGCAGGCGCAGGCGACGGAGACCAGCGCGGCGGATTCGCCCACGGCCCTGACCGACCCCTACGCCGGCTACGCCGCGAGTGATCCGTACGCCGGCTACGCCGCGAGTGACCCGTACGCCGGCTACGCCGCGAGCGATCCCTACGCCGCGTACTACGGCACGCCCGCGCCGGTACCGACGTACGAGAAGAAGAAGTCCGGCAAGGGTGGCTTGATCGCCCTCGGAGCTGGCGCGGTGGCTGTGACGGCACTGGTCGCTGGAGCCGTAGGTGGCGCGGTGGGCTACACCGCGGCGCGTGTGACGTCTCCGACGACAACCACCACCGTGGCCGCACCGGCCATCGGGAGTTCCCTCGAGCCGATCAGTCCGCCGGCCGCCGGCAGTATCGCGGCGGTGGCCGCCGCTGTACAGCCCTCCGTCGTACAGATCAATGTGCGGGATGGCAACGGTGGTGGGGGCACTGGCTCAGGCTTCATCATTCGTGACGACGGCTACATCCTCACCAACAACCACGTGACGGCCGGCGGCAACAACATCACCGTGACGTTTAGTGACGGGACCACCGAGGACGCCAAGCTCATTGGTTCGAACGCCGGCTATGACCTCGCGGTGGTCAAGGTCAACCGCACAGGCCTGCCGGCCGTGACACTGGGCAATTCCGGTGAGTTGGAGGTCGGTGACACCACCATCGCCATTGGCTCCCCGCTTGGATTGCAGGGCACGGTCACGTCGGGCATCGTGAGCGCACTCAATCGACCCGTGACCGCGGGTGGTGAAGGCGAGATGTCCTTCATCAACGCGATCCAGACCGACGCCGCCATCAACCCTGGCAATTCCGGTGGCCCGCTGGTCGACGGCAACGGAGCGGTCATCGGTATCAACTCTGCGATCGCATCGATGGGTCAGTCCTTCGGCGGGACTGCCGGCAGCATCGGTCTTGGGTTCGCCATCCCAATCGACACGGCTTCGCGCATCGCTTCGGAGATCATTGCGACGGGTTCCTCGTCAACGCCGATCATCGGTGTCAGCCTGGCGATGGACTTCCCCGGCCCGGGTGCGGAGGTCACCGCGCTGACCGAGGGCGGCCCGGCGACGGCAGCCGGTCTGCGCGTGGGTGACGTGATCACCAAGCTCAATGGCAACCTCGTCATGGATGCCACGGACCTCATCGTCGATGTCCGCTCCCTCGCCCCGGGCGACACCGTGATCGTTACGGTGGAGCGCAACGGTCAAGAGAGCGACATCGAACTAGTCCTGGGATCGATGCAGAACTAGCCCCTCAAAAACTACGGGTCGACGAATTCACTAGTCGACGACAGCGACGGCACCGCCGCGGCGAGAATCACCAATCGCTTCGACGGTGCCGTTCGCTGTACGGCGCACCGCGTGGACACCACCGAAGAACAAATCGGCCGAGGGCCACTCGCGCACGGCAATGTCGAGGTCACGCAGTACGGCGAGGATCTCGGGCGACAAGCCCGGCTCGACGTCGTTGAGTTCTGCTGCGGCATGCAATCGAGGCGCGCCGATGGCCGCGGTCGGAGGCATCTGCAGATCGAGCACTCGGGCGAAGACGGTCGCCAAGGCTGATCGAATGCGCTCACTTCCCCCTGTGCCGGCGACGAGGAGTGAGCCGTCATCGGAGACGGCCAGCGAGGGAGCCATCATCGAACCCATCCGCGTGCCGGGTGCCAGCCCATGGTTGCCGTGGGGCCCGTGCGGATTGAGGTCTTCTTCCCCCAGCATGTTGTTGAAGGAAATGCCCTCGACCACGACACCCGATCCCGAACCGTTGGACATCGACAGGGCCGCGACCCGTCCCTCGGCATCAATGACCGAGATGTGCGTAGTGCCTCGGATGACCTGAGTGCTGCCAGCATCGAGATCTTGACGGCGCCGATCGGTGGTCGCCTTCCGAAGTGAGGTGAGGAGGCGTGGCCACAACGTGGCCGGATCGGCGTCGGCCGGAGTCTGCGCGAGAGCGTCGAGCACGATGCCGCCTCCGAAGGACGGTGCGGGGTTTGTCCAGATGCGTGCGTCGCCGCGGCGCAATGAGATGGGCGTGCGCTCGCGGGGGCGATACGTGAGGAGGTCCTCTCGCGTCACGAGGCCGCCGTTCTCTCGCATTGCGGTGTCGATCGGCTCGATGAAGCGCGGATCGGTGGCACCGCCGATGGCGCCATCCGCAAGTGCGATCAGCAGATCGGCGTAGGCCTCGTTGCGGAAGGGCTCTCCGGCGAGGACGGGGTCGTAGAGCGCCGCGCTCTCCGGGGTGAGACGCAGGATTGCGCCGATGACGTGGATGAAGGAGACCTGGATGTCGTCGAGAAGGACGCCACCTCGCGCGGCTTTGATGGCGGGTGCGAGCACGTCGCTGAGCGGGAGCCGCCCCCAGCGCGCGAGGGCACCGAGATATCCGGACAGACACCCCGGGGTGGCCGCGGAGCCCCATCCTGCGTGGAAGACCTGTTCGACTCCGGAAGCGAAGGTCACCGAAAGGGTCTCGACGTGGGGTTCACGAGTGCCTGCCCCGAGGCCCGGGACATCCACGAAAAAGTCCCAGACCACCGGATCGTCACCGGGTTCTTGGACCAGCAGGAAGCCACCGCCACCGAGGCTGGACAGCGTGGGTTCGCCGACCGCGGCGGCGAAGGCGCCGGCGATTGCCGCGTCAACGGCCGTGCCCCCGGCGTCAAGGGCCGCAACAGCCGCCCCCAGCGTGGTCGCCGACCCGCAGGCAACGGCCGCTGCGTGAGGGCCGCCCTCGGCGACCACCGGCATGGCGGCCGCAATCTCCTCGTACACGCCCCGCACGCTAGCGAGGCGGCCTAGCCTGTGAGTGTGGGTGTGCCCTTCCAAGCGTCGCCCGGTGCCAGTTTGGGCATTGAGGTCGAGGTGGCCCTTGTCGATGTCGACAAGGGCGGCCTGGTCTGTATTGCCCCCGACGTCCTGGCTGACGTGTCGGTGCCGTACGACGGGGCAGAACACCCCAAGATAAAAAAGGAACTCTTCGAGTGCACCGTCGAGGTCATCACCGGTGTTTGTCGCACGGTGGCCGAGGCGCGTCGTGATCTGGCGGATTCCATGCTGGAGGTCCAGACGGCCGCGGAGGCGCGGGGGGCGGGTTTCATCGGTGTCGGTCTGCATCCCTTCACCAATTGGCAGGACCTGACCCGCTCGGCCGGCGAGCGCTATGAACGCTTGGTGGACACCATCGCCTGGCCGGCGCGGCGACTCGTGACGCACGGTGTTCACGTGCACGTCGGCGTACGGTCCGGCGACAAGGCCGTGGCCACCGTCAACGCCCTCTCCGGCTATCTGCCGATCTTCCTCGCGCTCTCGGCGTCAAGCCCCTACTGGCACGGCCAGGACACGGGCCTTGCATCGACCCGAACGAAGATTTTCGAGGCAATGCCGACAACCGGGCTACCTCCGTACCTCGCAGACTGGTCTGACTTCAACACGTTCCTGGACACCTTGATCACCGCGGGCAGCATCGAAACGGTGCGCGAAGTGTGGTGGGACATCCGACCGCACCCCGGCTATGGCACCGTGGAATTGCGCATGTGCGATTCGATGCCGACGTTGTGGGAGATCTGCGCGATGGCCGCGCTGGCCCAGTGCCTTGTCCGCTCCTTCGATCTCATGATCGATCAGGGTGAACATCCGCCCGTACCCCGCGAATGGGTACGTCGCGAGAACAAGTGGCGGGCGACTCGGTGGGGGATCGAGGCGGATCTGGTCGTCGATGATGCAGGGACGACGCGCCCGCTGGTCGACATCGTTCACGAACTCGTGGCCGAACTTCGCCCGGTGGCAGAAGAGTTGGACTGCGTGGCTGAGTTGGAGTCTTTGCTCGACGTCACCGAACAGGGGCCGAGTTATGTCCGCCAGCGTGCGATGTTCGCTGATGGAGTGGGCTTCGAAGATGTGGTGGGGCAATTGCGGCGCGAAATGCTGGCCGATGTCAGGGGGTCGGCGTCCTCGTGACCTCGGCTCTTGAGACGCTCGTGGCCGCGCGCGAGCACGAACTTGTTGCGTTTCGACGCCGACTGCACTCGCATCCGGAGTTGTCCTATGCCGAGCATGCAACCACCGAGGCCATCGCCGATCGACTCCAGGTGGCGGGCCTGAGACCCCAGCTGCTCGGTCTTGGCACGGGGTTGGTCTGCGACGTCGTCGGCAACGCGCCCGGGCCGATCATCGCGCTACGCGCGGACATTGATGCCCTCGCGATGAGTGACGGCACCACCACCGAATACCGATCGCGGGTCGATGGGGTTGCTCATGCGTGCGGCCATGACGCTCACACTGCGGTCGTCCTCGGCGCTGGTCTAGCCCTGCGCGCGCTCACCGAGGTGGAAGCCGTCCCGGGAACCATCCGCCTGATCTTCGAGCCGGGGGAGGAGTCCGTCCCCGGGGGCGCGGTCGCGATCATCGATGAGGGCTGGTTGGCGGGTGTCTCGGCGGTCCTCGCCTTGCATTGTGATCCCAAGATCGATGTCGGCGAGGTTGGTCTGCGTGCGGGGGCACTGACGGCGGCATCCGATACCGCCACGATCACGCTGCGCGGCCCGGGTGGTCACACGGCGCGACCGCACCTCACCGTCGATCTGGTGTCCGTCATGGCGGACGTCGTTCGACGGTTCCCCGACGAGGTCAGCCAACGCCTTGGCTCCGACGACGACGTCGTGACCGTCTTCGGCGCCATTCACGCGGGGGACGCCCCCAATGTCATCCCTGCCCAGGGGACGTTGCGCTTCTCGCTTCGGTGCGCTGATCGCGGGGCTTGGGCGCGGGCCGAGGGTGTTGCGCGGGAGTCGCTCGCGGCGATCGTGGCGGAGACCGGTGCGCATGCGGAGATGGACTACCACCCCGGCACTCCGCCGGTGGTCAACGATTCCTGGGCTCTCGATTTGCTCGAGCGCGGTGCCCGCGAGGTGGTGGGCGCTCGCGGAGTGGTGGAGACGCCGCGCTCCATGGGCGCCGACACCTTTGCCTGGTACGGCGAGGTGGTGCCGGCGGCCTACGCCCGTCTTGGAACGCACTCCGGAGACGGTCCGCGGCTCGATCTGCACGCCTCCTCCTTCGATATCGATGAGCGTGCCATCGGCATCGGTGCTCGAGTGCTCGCCGAGGCCGCCCTGGTCGGCCTCCGCGACGCCACGACCTAGGACCATCCCCCGGCGAGTGTGCAGTTGCGTGCCGACATTTCGCCCGAAACCTGTCCGCAATCGCACACTCGGCGGGGGGAGGGTCTCGACTCGCGTGAGGGCTGCCTTCAGGGCAGGCTGTCGGGGTGAACCCCCTGGACTACCTCGCCGATATTGCGGCGACCGGCTTTCGGCGGCTTGTCTCAGGGGATCCAGACGGCCAGCCGGATTGGGTGCGTGAGCTCGAGCACGGCCAGGACCTCGGCTACTTTGGCCCCGGCTCTGCTGCCTGGGCCGTTCATGGCGGCCTGCCGACCGTGGTGGGCGGCATCCGTGCCCTCCTGCTGCAGGCCCTGCATCCCCTGGCGCTCGCCGGCGTCCAGCAGCACTCGCGATACGAAGCCGATGCCCTCGGTCGTCTTGCTGGCACCACCCAGTGGCTCACCGTGGTCACGTTCGGAGATACACGCCAGGCGGAGCGTGAGTGTGCACGCGTGCGCGGCATGCACCGCAAGGTCCGCGGATCGGTGGAGATCGACGGGCAGGAGCGCAAGTACGCCGCCGGCGACCCGCAACTGCTGCGCTGGGTGCACGACGCCTTCACGGAGTCCTTCCTCGCGACGCACCGCATTTGGGGCGGTCCGATCCCGGGAGGCGACGATGCGTATGTCGCCGAGTGGGCCAAGGCGGGAGAGTTGGTCGGTGTGGAGGACCCGCCGCGATCCGTCGCAGAACTCGAGCGGCAGATGGCCGACTTCATGCCGCAGTTGCGCTACGACAAGGCCACCGCGCGAACAGTGCACTTCGTGCGTCAGGCCCCGCTCCCACTAGCCGCGCGACCGCCCTACGCCGTTCTGGTGGCGGGCGCCATCGCATCGCTCACCGATGAGGAACGTCGTTTGCTGCGTCTGCCTACGACGCCACTGACGCTGGCCAAGCCCGCGGTGGGCGCGCTGCTCGCCGGCATGGGTGCCGCCCTTGGCCGTCAAGCGCCCGCGCAGCGCAACGCACGTCGCCGAGCGGCCCGGCTCGACCTAGTCGATCTTGGCGCCGTCGAGCCGGATGCGGTGAGCGATCACGGTGGCGGCGGCAGCCGTCAATAGTGCACTCCACAGCGCCGTGGGTGGAGGAAAGCGCAACAGCAGTGCCCCGACAAAAGCGCCGATGAGGTACCCGATCGGGGTTCCAAAGGCGATCGTTGAAGCGCGCTTCCGTCCACCGACCCATGCCTCCGCGGACTGCACCAGGGCCGTGTTGATGACGACCGTCTGGACGGCCAGACCGACGATGCGTGTGATGACGGCCGCCTGAAACGCCTGCGAGAGCGACAGCAGGAAAACTGCAGCGAAGGCCACCTGCTTCTCGCCCCAGATGAGCACGAGCAGTCCGGTGATCGCGATGAGCACGGCCTCAATCGCGAGCATGATGACGCGCGCACGAGGTTGCGTCATGCGCCGGCGCAACAGGTTGCGCAGCTTGACCGCGATGAAGACACCGACGGTGAAGGTCACCAGGGCAATGACGGAAGCTACGCGGGTCTCAAGTGCTTGTTCCTTGGCGAGCCCCAGCGCGACGATGACCAGATTGCCGGTCTGATTGGCGACGAAGACGCCGAACCGTTCGAACGCGACCGCGTCGACGATGCCGCTGGTCGCCGAAAGCAGGACAACGATCGCGAAGGTCGCGGTGGCGTACTCGCGGTTGAAGTCCTGGGGCGGGCCGGGGTTCGCGGGCGCCATGCGGTCAGGCTAACCAGCGTCCGGTACTTCGCGCGCGCGACGCTGCGCCTCGCTCACGACCGTGGCGCCGCTCACGAGCGCCTTGCGCCACGGTGGGACGCCGTCGATCTCGATCTCGAGGGAGAAGGATAGGAAGGTCCGGATGAGCACGATCAATCCGAGGACGACGACGTTATCGATTGTCGGGGCCACCGCCACGGTGCGGATGAGATCACCAGCGACCAGGATCTCCAGGCTCAGCAGGAGGACGCCACCGAAGGTCTGCCGCATCAACTTGTAGGCGGCCGTGCCACTTCTGGTGCGCGCCCAGGTCCGTAGCGAGGTGATCCCGGCGAAGAACAGGCCCACGAGCAAGACGACGGCGGCGATGACCTCGAAGGTCTGCGCGACAAGGAGCATCCCTTGGGTGTAGGCGCCCTCGTCCATGGCTCTATGTCTATCAGTCTGAGTCGACGAGACGGGTGAGTTCGGTGATGGTCTCGGTGACGAGTTGATCGGGATCGGGGACGAGTCCGGCGTCGGTGGCGAAGCCGATCGTCACCGCACCGGCGTAGGAAAAGATCGTGCAGGTCATTGGTTGATCCCCGGACGAGGGTGCGAAGCCCACGATCTGACGCACGTCGCTCCCGGCGAAGGACATCGGTGATCGGGGTCCCGGCACGTTGGTGAGGACGCCGACCGCCTTGTTGGCGAAGAAGTCGGTGAGGGCGACGCTGACGGAGCGGGGAGCCGTGGAGACACCTCTCTGCACGCCGAAGGTCAGGAGTGGCTCGGCCGAGCGCTTGATGCGCGCCATGCGCGCGGTCACGGCCTTGAGTCGCTCAACCGGGTCAGTCGGGTGAAGGGGCAGTACGGCCATGACGAGGGCGAAGTAGTTGCCGAGGTCATCGGGCAGGTTGTCCTCGATCGGCACGAGATTGACCGGGACCATCCATTCCACTTCTGCCACGTCGTCGACGTCGCGGGCCGCGAGATAGGAGCGCATCCCACCCGCGACCGCGGTGAGAAGCACGTCGTTGACGCTGGCGTCATACATGTGACCGATGCCCTTGATGGGGTCGAGAGGGCAGGGCGCCGACCACGCCACCGCCTTGCGAATCCCGGGGGTGCCCGTCCAGATGGTGCGGACAGTTCCACCGCGCAGCGCCAACTTGGCGACCGATCCGGTGGTGTTAGCCACTTGGTTGTCGACGCCGAGTGCGTCAAAGGCGTCGACGAGATGTCCGGGATTGCGCAGCAGGTCACTGGCGAGGCGCCATCCTGACTCCAGGGCGCCACGCGGATCCTGGGTCAGCGCCTCCACGCCTCGACTCACGACTTTGGCAGTGTCGGAGAGCATTTCGTTAACCGTGGTCGTGGCCTTGGTCGCCATTTCCAAGGGTCCGCCGCCCTCCGTGCGTCGACCGACCGAGGCGGTGACGTGGGGGTCAGCGGTGTCGCACAGGCTCAGCATGACCTGGGTGAGCCGTACGCCGTCCGCCATCGCATGGTGGAAGCGGCTCACGATCGCGGCACCCACCTGACCGTCATCGAAGGTGACGCGCTCTACCAACGTCACCTCCCATAGCGGTCTGTCACGGGGCAGCGGCCGTGATCTCATCTCCGCGACATAGGCCTCAAGTTCCTTCATGCCCATGGGCTCCGGGAGCTGGACCTGGCGCACATGGTCCGCAAGGTGGAAGTCGTCAGCGGGTTGCCAGAACCAGCCGTCGTCGTCGCGGTGGGCTCGGCAGCGGAACACACGGAATCGCTCGATGACGCGCTCAGAGATGGTCTCGATGACGCGATCCCAGTCCGGAGTCGACGTCAGGGTCATCACGCCGTCGATGACCATGAGGTTGTTGGGGCGGTCCATGGTGAGCCACAGCGCATCCTGGGCGCTCATGGCGTAGCGACTGTGCTCCGGCATGGATCGGTCCTCCTCGGGACCACACGTTACGGCGGTGCCGCCGGGCGAAGCAGCGGATCGCCGGATGCCAAGATGGTGTCGTGAGTGATCCGGTCTACCTGCCCACAGATCAGACAACCCGCATGCAGGAGTTCCGCGAGGCTGCGACCGAGGTGGCCGGTCGGCCTTTCGGCGACTACGCCGCATTGCACGCCTGGTCCGTCGAGCATTCCGATGCGTTCTGGTCGCTGGTGTGGAACTACTTCGATGTCGTAGGCGAGCCGGGAGATGTCGCGGCCCTGCCGTCCGTCCTGCCGGACGCGCGTTTCTTCCCCGAGGCGCGATTGAACATCGTGTCGAGCCTGCTTCGCGTCTCTCCCGGACGAGAGGGCGCGGGTCTACCTGCCGTAGTGGAAACCGCCGAGTCCGAGGACGGCATCGCTGTCGTCCATCGGCTGAGTTTGGCTGAC
>JAURFD010000011.1:0-87208 GCA_030827125.1 Candidatus Nanopelagicales bacterium | reverse complement strand
TGACCGGACGCGTCGGTGCGGTGGCGGCTGCTCTGCGAGCGGATGGGGTTGCACCCGGCGATCGGATCGGGCTGGTCATGCCGGTTGGCGTCGATGCACTGGTGGTGACGTTGGCTGCGCTATCGGTGGGAGCCGTCGTGTCGAGTGCCGCCCCCGAATTCGGCGTCCCGGCGATCGTCGATCGCTTTGGGCAACTCGATCCCGTGCTCTTGGTCGGCGCCACGTCGTATCGCTGGAACGGTCGTGAACACCACCGAGCTGAACATCTCAGGGAACTGCGTGAGGCACTCCCATCGGTGCGCGCGATGTACGTCGTCGGCGGAGACAAGGTCCCTGGAGCACGAGCGCTGTCCGAGGTGGAGGCGGAATACGCCGGTACCGGGTTGGACCCTCTAGACCTCCCCTTCGATCATCCGGCCTACGTACTCTTCTCTTCCGGGACCACTGGCAAGCCGAAGTGCCTCGTCCATAGGGCGGGTGGAGTCCTGCTCAAGCATCTCACTGAGCAGGCGTTGCACTGTGATGTGCGTCCCGGTGATCGTGTCTGCTTCTACACCACGACCGGCTGGATGATGTGGAACTGGGCGGTGTCGCTGCTGGCGAGTGGTGCCACCCTGGCCCTGCACAACGGCGCGCCAAACTACCCGAGCGTTGACGCCCTGTTCGATGTGGCGAGCCTGACCCAACTCACACATCTGGGTGTGGGAGCACGGCTCGTGGACTCGATGCGAGCTGAAGGCTGCGACCTATCGGCAGATCGTGATCTGCACGATCTGCGCATGGTGATGGTGACCGGCTCCCCGCTCAGCGCGGCGACGGCGCAGTGGCTCGTGGACCAGCTCGGGCCTCGAGTGATGCCCCATCCCATCTCCGGTGGCACGGACTTGGTGGGCTGCTTCCTCGTCGGCGACCCATCGCGACCGGTGTGGGCTGGGGAGTTGCCCGGCCCGGCACTCGGACTCGATGTCGACGTCGCCGACGATGACGGAGCCCCGATGTTGGACGACACCCCGGGAGAACTCATCTGCCGCAATCCCTTCCCCACCGTGCCTCTCGGCATCTGGGGTGACAGCGACGGCACTCGCTTGATCTCGACGTACTTCGAGCGATTCCCCGGTGTCTGGACCCACGGTGACCTCACCTCAAAGACCGAGCACGGTGGATTCGTGATCCATGGCCGTTCCGATGCCACCCTTAATGTGGCGGGGGTGCGCATTGGCACCGGCGAGATTTACGGCGCGCTCGAGCAAGTCTCCGAGGTGATCGATGCCCTCGCGTTCGCACAGAGTTGGGATGGCGACACCCGGATGGTGCTTCTCGTGGTCACCGCGGACGGGGGCTTGACGGATGAGGTGAGTGACCGGATCCGCACGACGCTGCGAGAGCGGGGCTCGCCGCGCCATGTCCCGGCGGTCATCTGCGCGGTGTCGGACCTCCCGCGGACCATGACGGGCAAGCTCGCCGAGATCGCCGTCGCCGACATGGTCAACGGTCGCCCCGTGCGCAACCGCGACGCCTTGGCGAACCCCGAGGTGCTTGATGCGATCGCGGCCCTGCCACAGTTGCGGGTGTGACCGCAGCCCAAGCCCTTCTGCTCGATGTTGGTGTTGTCCTGTTCAAGTCGGCATGGGAGTGCGCCGATGACTTCGAAGACGCACGGGGACTGGCGCGGGGCACGATCCCCGGTCGCGGACCACTCAATCCAGATATCCCCGACCCTGGCTGGGCGCGCTACCAGGCCGATGAGATCACCGAGCGGGACTACTGGGTGGCCTACGCGCAGGCGGCCGTCGACAACGGTGTCGACATCAGTGGATTCGATGGGTTTATGCAGGCGATCTTCCGCGAGCCCGGTGTGGAGTCCATCCGTCCCGAGGCACTCGCGCTGATGGCCGAGTGCACGGCGGCTGGTCGGGCCCTCGGCATCCTGAGCAATGAACTCATGTCCTTCCAGGGTCGCGACTGGGTGGAGGCGCAGGATTGGTACGCCGACTTCGCGGTGGTCATCGACGCCGCAGAGCTGGGCGTGCGCAAGCCAGACCCTCGGCCGTATGAGGCGGCGCTCGAAGCCCTACAACTGCCCGCCGATCAGGTGGTCTTTATTGACGACAACCCGACGTACGTTGAGGCAGGTCGTGCGACAGGCATGCGCAGCATCTGGCTGGATGTACTCGATCCGGGCGCAGCGTTCGAGGCGGCCGCGGTCGAGCTCGGTCTTCGGTGAGGCAGGTGTGCGCTAGCGGTAGTTGACGAACTGGACGGGGAAGTCCAGATCGGCTTCCTTGACCATCGCGATGACCTCCTGGAGGTCGTCACGGCTGGAACTGCTCACCCGCAGTTCGTCACCCTGCACCTGCGTCTTGACCTTCTTCGGGCCCTCATCGCGGATCAGTTTGGCGAGCTTCTTCGCCTGGTCCTGGGTAATGCCCTCTTTGAGTTGGCAGGTGATCTTGTGCAACTTGCCCGAGGGGCGCGGCTCGCCTGCATCGAGAACCTTCAGGCTCACACCACGCTTGACCAGTTTGTCTTTGAGGACGTCGAGGGCGGCGCGGACTCGATCATCGGTCTCGGCTTCCAACTCAATCGTCATCTCGCCCTTGTACTCGACTTTGGCACCGGTGCCTTTGAAATCGAATCGCTGCGCGAGTTCCTTGGCTGCCTGGTTGACGGCGTTGTCGACCTCAGCGCGATCGAGTTTGGAAACAATGTCAAAACTGTTGTCGGCCATGGCGACATTGTGGACCATGGGGCGATGGTGCAGCCCGAGGCCTTCCTGTTCGACCTCGACCGCACGCTCGTTGACCTGCAGTCCTACACCGACTACGCGGCCGCGCTCAGTGATCTCACGGCTCTCGTGGGGGATCAGGAAGGCGCTGACGTGCCCGCGGCCGACTGGGATGCCCCGACCCGCTCTGCCATGTCGATCCTGGTGGCACTCGCGGGCGACGACCGTTGGGCAGCGGCCGATCGAGCCGTTGCTGCACGCGAGTTCGCGGCCATCGATCAATCCGTGGCGATGCCCGGTCTCGATGATTGGGACACCCTCCTGGGTGACACTCCTCGCGCCGTCATCACGCTGCTGCCGGAGGACGTAGCGCGTGCCGTCCTCGCCCATCACGGAGTCGACGTCGAAGTCATCATCGGTCGCCACCCACAGATCCCGGCCAAACCATCGGGAGCGGGTCTGATCGTGGCGGCGGATCGCCTCGGTGTACCTATCGAGGAATGCGTGATGATCGGGGACTCCTCCTGGGACCACGCGGCGGCGGCGGATGCTGGTGCGGCGTTCATCGGGGTGCCCGTGACAGCCAAAGCCTTCACCCCGGAGGTGCCGACCGCCACTGATCTACTGTCGGCGATCGCGGCCGCCCGCGCGACTTAGTCCCAGCGGGGTCGATTGGCACTCATGCGACTGCGCTGGCTACCCTAGGACGCCCTGGCAGGTTGCCCGAGCGGCCAATGGGAGCGGACTGTAAATCCGTCGCGAAAGCTACAGAGGTTCGAATCCTCTACCTGCCACGCGAGTGGGCCCCCGCCGAATCCGGCGGGGGCCTTTCGCATTCTGGGTGGTCGGTGTTTTGACGCCTTGGACGGTGTGCGAAAAAAACCCATGAAGTACACGGGCTTCTTGAGAGCACGTCGCAGTTTTGTCACGGCGTGGGGAATGCGGGGTGCTAGTGCCCCGGATTGGCCCGAAGGCTGGGCGATGGACATGGACTCTCCCTAGCCTCCGGTGGCATGCGTAGGGGACTCATCGCACCGTTGTCATTCATCAGCGCCGCCCTGCTGGGCGCCGGCCTTCTCGGCGGCCTGCCCGCCTCGGCCGCGGAACCCGAAGTGTCGACCGGTGGCAGCGAGGACGGCGAGGTTGGGGAGAGAGCCCCTACGCCGCGCGAGGGTACCAATGGCCGTGGCCGGATTTCAGTCCTCACTACAGGCTGGACAGGTCGAATCCTGCCCCCGCTGCCGGAAGGCCCGATCGCACCGGGCCTCGGCGGTGTCTCCGGCGGCAGCGATGCCCGCTTTATCTGGGGCAAGTCCGTGGGCGGCGGCACGACGATCGCTGACTCCAACTCCGGTTACCACACGGTTGCTGTCGGTGACGGCGTTCCGTGGTTCTACTCCTCGTCATCTGACGGACCTCAGACCAACAAGACCATCAACTTTCCCGATGCACCGAACCTGACCATCGTCGATGCCACGAAGCTGACCGCATCGAACGACGTCGTCGTGCTGGGACGCCTTGCCGCTCCCACCAATCGCACGGAGACGCGGATCGGTGACGTGATCATTCCGTCGGCACAGGATGCTGGCGGCTACCTCGGTGACCGCGCGGTCCTGATCTTCCTGAACCTGTCGGGGTCCATCTCGCGGGTCCTGACGTCGGGCTACGCCCAGGGGTGCGACAACCCGGCGGAGACGATGTGCTCCTTCACGCCCACCGGCATCGCAGACGCCGGCAATGGCACGATCCTCGTCACGGGCAAAGGCCGGGGCAATGTCGCCTTCGGTGGCGTCACCATGCCGGCCGGCAATGGCCGTGGGCTCATCGCCGCCACGTCGCCCGTCACAAACCAATCGCCGAACCCTTCCTGGGTCACGGCGTACGGGGCCGGCGCAACCTCGGATGACTTCTCCTTCGATGGCAGCAGCATGAAAGCCAGCACTGGCATCACGTCGCGGGCCTGGTTCGCCGGTGAATACTCCGGCCAGGGCCGCTTCGGTTCGGTCGCGCTGCCGGACCCCGGCACCGGGGGCCGGGGCGCCTTCGTCTCGGCGACGTCGACCTCGGGCACGTTCGGCCGCGACTCCTGGGTCGTGCCCATCACGTCCAACGGAGATGTCGCGATCACCGATGTCGTCGGGGGTGCTTTCAACGCAGGCCGAGAGGACTACGCCGTGGTCGCCGGCACGTTCTCCGGTGACCTCACGGTTGGCAGTGGTGCGCAGGCCCGCTCGGTCTCCTCCTCTGGCCTGGCGCCCTTTGTCGCCAAGGTGTCCGGAACCGGCCAGGTGCAATGGCTCGCTGGCGGCTCGACGGCAGGTGCCCTGGGACACTCGGCCGTCCTCACCAGCGTGGGGATCACCCAAGACAACATCACGCTTGGGGGCACCGTCAGTGACACCGCCACTTTCGGGAACTGGACTGTGCGGAGTGAGGACGCTGGCAACCTGGCGCGGAGCGAGCCGGGCGTGCTCTACGCCAGACTCGACGTCGACACCGGTTCGTGGGAGGTAGCCGGAGCCACGAGCAAGACCATCGGAGCTCGTCCCGTGACACCGACGGCTGTCTTCGCCTGGTCATACAACGGATACGCAAGCCTGGTCGGCACGGCGCGTGGCACCGTCGAGGCCGATGGCGTCACCTTCGGCAGCGCGGAAGGCTGCGGGGCGAACGGCTGCCTGCCTGTCCAATTCACCATGGGTATGCGGTCGTTACCGGATGAGAACTTCGTGCCCTGGCCACCCACGAACGTCGTTGGCTCCGGTATTGATGGCGGAATCCTGGTCGAGATGCAGCCCCCGGGAAATGCCGCTGAGGTTCCCCCCGATAGCTACCTGGTCACCGTCAGGGATCCCAACAGCGGTGCCCGATTGGGCGTCTGTAGTGCCGCGGCCGGGGAAGGGGAGGGGGATGAGCGCACCACCTTCCCGACCGCATCCTGCGCGGTCACCGGGCTGGGCAATGAGCGATTTGTGAGTTTCAGCGTGGTGGCGACCGGCCTGAACGTCGTCTCGGCCCCCACGGCGGACCTCATGGTCTGGGTGACCGGTGCTGATCCGTCACCGCCGCGCAACGTCACCGTCTTCGTCCAGCCCGACCAGGGAATCTTCGACGTGGAGTGGGACGCGCCGGAGGTGGATGGCGGCTCGCCGATCACTTCGTACACCGCCAGCGCCGTGCCGACTGCTGGCGGCGACACGCTCACCTGCACGACGGCGCAACTGCAATGCGACATCAGCGGAGTTACCACGGGCCGCTACACGGTGTCGGTCACCGCGACCAACCGTGAAGGCCAGGTCAGCCAGGCGTCGTCCTCTCGTACGGTGGCCATGGAGGGCCCACCCGGGCCGGTGTCGGCTCTGGCGGTGTATCCGCGCAATGCCTCAGTTCTCGTCGTATGGGAGCCGCCGGTCAACGATGGTGGAACGGACATCATTGACTACACCGCGGTCGCCTCGAGCGGTCAGGAATGTGTGGCGCTGGCGCCGTTGACCTTCTGCACCATTGACGGGCTCGCGAATGGCGTGCCGGTCACCGTGACGGTGACGGCACGCAACGACTTCGAGGTGGGCGAGGGGCGCACGAGCGATCCAGTCACCCCGTTCGCGGCCGCACCTAATCCGCCGCGCGATGTCACCGTGAGCAACGCTGCTGATCTCGGCGCCACCGTGTCGTGGCGAGCTCCGCAGGACAACGGCGTGGTGGTCACCGGCTACCGCGCAGTGGTCTTCCCGAATGGGGGTCAGTGCACGACGGGTGCCGACCAGTTGAGTTGTCGGGTCGAAGGGCTGGCCCTCGGTGGCAGGTATGTCGCCCAGGTCTTCGCACTGTCGGGACGAGGCGACTCCGTCCCCTCGCAGAACAGCACGGTCTTCACCGTCGTCGGCCTGTCCGACCCGGTCACCGACCTCATTGTGGAGCCGGCCCCCGAGGCCCTCACCGTGGCGTGGACGGCTCCGGAGAACACCGGCGGTCTACCTATCCAGGGATACACCGCGACCGCAGAGCCGGGCGGCGCCACCTGCAGCGTCCCCGGCGGCGCCTTCACCTGCGTCATCGACTCACTCCGTGATGACCGCGCCTACACGGTCACCGTGCGCGCCGTCACCGAGGCGGGCAACGGTCGACCTGCGACGTCAGAGGCGATCACCCCCAATCCTCCCCTCACCGCTACGACCGAGCCGCGTGACGTGACCGTGTCGGCCACTCCTGGAGGGGGCAGCGTGACCGCGCGCTGGCGAGCGCCCATCAACGACGGGGGCACCGCTGTGCTGAGTTATACGGCGACAGCCGATCCCGGTGGTGCCACCTGCACCACGGACGGCGCGGGTCGCTCCTGTGACATCGACGGTTTGGACGACGGCACGGCGTACCGCGTGGCTGTCGTCGCGACCAACGCGGTTGGTGACAGTGCCCCGGGCCACTCCGCTCGCTCGGCGACGCCGGGCCGTGTCCCGGATGCACCGAGGTTGACGGATCGGCGGCTGACGTCCAGCACCTCCGTCACCGTCTTCTGGACCCCGGGTGACGACGGTGGCAGTCCGATCACCGGCTACCGCGTCGTGGCGGAGGGCAACCGAACGTGTGAAGCGAGTACCCCGGTCCTCTCCTGCACCATCAGCGGCCTTGAGCCCGCGACGGAATACGAATTCCAGGTCCAGGCGGCTAATGACTTCGGCTTCGGTCCCTTGTCGCAGGTCCGGGTGTACCCCACCACGGTGGATGCGCCGGGATCGAACTGGAGCGCCCCGCGGTCGGTGACCTTGGCGCCGTACATCACCGCGGGCCGTCTGGTTGCCACCTGGGAGGAGCCGAGCGACGGCGCCCCTCGGCTCGGCTACGCGGTGTACTCCGCCATCACCGGTAACGAACTTTGCCCCGCATCCTTTGACCCTTCAGCATTGCAGTGCGTCTGGCAATCAGCGCTGGGCGTCCAGGAGGTGGTCTACGTCCGAGCGGTCGTGTCGAACACGGTGCAGGGTCTGCCTTCGGCGCCGTCGCAGCCGGCGGCCGCCCGTACGGTACCCGGGCCCCCGCGGGCGATCACCGCGCAGGCCGGAGCCCGGAGCGTGACGGTCAGTTGGAGTGCTCCGGTGCTTGATGGCGGCGCCGAGGTCACCGAGTACGCCGTTCGCCTGCAGCCCGACGGAGCCACCTGCACCACCGACGGTGACGGCCGCTCCTGCGTCATCGAGGGCCTGGAGCCCGATGTGACCTATCAGGCCTACGTGGCGGTAGCGAATGCCGCCGGCTGGAGTCAGTACGCCGGTGGCACCCAGGCGGCCACGGCCCGTCCCACCGTTGAATTCCCGGCGCCGCCGACCGGCGTCGTGGCGACGCCGGTCGTTCTCGGCGCCGAGTTCGGGGCGACGGTCACATGGAACGCGCCGGCCAGCGAAGGTGAGGTCCCGGTGACGGGCTACTTCGCGCGGGCCTTCTACGAAAATGCACAGGGCGACACAGTCCTAGACAACCGGTTGAGGTGCACCACCGAGGGTGCGCTCACCTGCACCATCTCCGGGCTCGCCAGGGACGTCGAGTACTGGGTCAAGGTTTATACGATTCCGCAGAACACCGGATCGGTCTCCGACGCGAGCCCCCGCTTCATCGCCGGTCCCGGCAACGCGACCGTGCCGGCGCCCGCGACCAATGTCACGGCAGCGGCCGGCAATGGCTCCGTCACGGTGACCTGGTTGCCGTCGGCCAACGATGGTGGCGCGGACATCCTGCGTCAGATCGTCCGTGCGTCCACCGGGCAACAGTTCGCCGTCGGGCCGTTTGTCTCCACGTACACCATGCGCGGCTTGACCAACGGCACGCCGTACACCTTCACGGTCACCTCGGTGAACGCGGTGGGCGAGACGACGTCACAGGACTCCAATGTTGCGACGCCGTCGGCCAACCCCGAGCCGCCGCCACCACCGGAGGCTCTCCCGGGAGCGCCGGGTCAGCCGAGCGGCGTCGGTGGTGATGGGATCGTCGAGTTGTCGTGGACCCCGGCCGAGACAGCCGCCGCAGATCAGGTGATCGGCTACCGGGTGCAGTACAAGCGAGAGGACGCGAATGCCTACACCATCGCCTTCGCCAACACGGGCTCGGCTCTGCCACGCGTCACCGTCCCCGGTCTGACCAACGGCAATCGCTACCTCTTCCGGGTGGCCGCGATCAATGCTGACGGTCAAGGGGGCTGGTCGCCGGTCTCGGCCGCGGTGATGCCGAGCGTGGCGGTGCCGGAGGCACCGGGTCGTCCGGTGGGTTCGGCGGGCAACGCGCAGGTGTCGCTGCAGTGGGATGCGCCGGCCTCCGATGGTGGTCGGGCGATCACCGGGTACGCCGTGCAGCGGTCGACCGACGGTCAGGTGTGGACGACGGCCATCGGCAACACGTCCTCCGATGGACGGACGGCGACTGTCACCGGGCTGACGAACGGCACGTCGTATGTCTTCCGGGTCGCGGCGATCAACACGTCGGGCCAGGGCCCGTGGTCGGAAGGTTCGGCAGCGGTCGCGCCGACCGCTCCGGCACCGCCGGCCCCGCCCGGTCCGCCGGTTCCACCCCCACCGCCTCCACCTCCGCCGGCCCCCGCCGGTCCGGGCGCAAATCCGCCGGCCGAGCCGCCGGTGACCATCGTTCCGGAGGATCCGCAACCCGGCCGTGTAGCGACGGCGCCTGATGCCCCCGAGGCGACGGCACTGGTGAAGTCCGCGCGGGTCGAGTGGACCGAGTCCACCAACCCCGGCTCGTCGGCCATCACCCACTACTGGGTGCAGGCCTACCCCGGCGGCCAGGGCTGCGAGGCCAGCAGCGATGACACGTTGGCCTGCATCGTGGAAGATCTGACCCCCGGTGTGGAGTACACCTTCACCGTCGAGGCGATCAATGGTGTCGGCTTCTCCCTCCCGAGCGCGCCCTCCAACGTCGTTGTCCCGAAGGATGAGGCGCAGGGCACCATCACGATCAAGGGCCAGCGCAAGAAGCCGACCCAGGTCATCGTGCGGGGTGTCGCTGAGAACATCGAGGTCGGCACCAAACTGACCCCGCGCTACAAGAAGACCACCGGCTCAAGCACGAAGGGCAAGTGGCAGCGCGGCAAGAAGGTCACCCTAAAGAGGGAGAACGGCAAGTTCGTCTTCAAGGTGAAGCTCAAGGCCAACCAGACGCTCACGGTCAAGGTGCTCGCGCCGGGTGGCATCAAGTCCAACACCATCAAGGTGGTACCGAAGTAATCTGCCTCCATGACTAAGGCCCGGGCTGCTGTCGCCGCGGTGACGGTGGTGCTGTGCCTCCTCTCCGGTGTGGGGGTGACGTCGGCAGCACCGAAGGTTGGGTCGCCGTGCGCGAAGGTGGGCAAGACGGTCACGACCGGGAAATGGGTATACACCTGCCGCAAGAAGAAGGGCCTGGGCAAGGTCTGGGTGCGCAAAGCGCGCCCGAATCCGACGGCGGCGAACGACGGTGAGATCGGATCTCTCGCGTTTGCCGCCACGGTCGGCGCGGAGCGCCCCCCACCTCCGGGAGCCACCGGGCTAGGACCGTGGGCGACCTCGATCGTGTTGAGCGAGTCGACCGAGGGAACGTCCTTCTCGGCTGGCCGCTCGATCATCGACCAGGCCGGCGTCCCGAACGTGCTGAGCCTGCCCGACGGCAGGCTCCTGGCGTACTTCGTCAGCTGGGCCCAGGACAACGTCATGGCCGTCGGCGTGCGTGATGATGCGGGCTGGAAGTTTTATCGCCTCGCGGTCGAGGGCCATGTGATCAGCCCGGGCGGCGCCAACGGAGTCGACCCGAGCGCGGTCCTGCTCCCGGACGGCAGCATTCGTCTGTTCTGGATGCAGCCTGGATCCGCCAAGGGCGCCTCGCAGGTCTACTCGGCCACGTCGTCCCCCGGATCAGCGCTGGGTGTGCGCTTCGTGGCCGATCACGGTGCACGCCTTGATGTCGGGGAGATGTTGTTCGACCCGACGGCGGCGTACTGCGGCGGACAGTGGTTCCTGTGGGCCAATGCGTCAGGTCGGACCGTGTTCGCCACCTCGGGCGATGGGCTGAACTTCACGGAGTCGCAGGCGCCGTCCGGATTGGGTGAGGCGTTCCCCTGGAGCGCCACCTGCCTGCCCGATGGCCGCGTGCGGCTCCTTGGATCTGTGGGCGACATCGCGGGAGCATCGTTCGTGGGAGATCTCGGCGGGTTCGCGTCGATTGGCGAATCGGTATTGCCGAGCGATGCTTTGCCGGACGCGGGTATGGCCCAGCTCGATGATGGTCGATGGGTGCTCGCGTACCTCGAAAGGATGTGACATGACCGACGTTCGTGCCGCGGTTCTCACCGCTCCGGGTCACTATGAGGTGCAGACCTTCCCGTGGCCCACGTTGCCCGAGGGCGCCGCCCTCATGCAGATGGAGATGGCCGGAATCTGTGGCACCGACAAGCACACCTACATGGGCGAGACCAAGCAGTACGCCGGCACCCCCGCGGAGACGGACACGCCCTTCCCGATCATTCAGGGCCACGAGAACGTCGGCGTCATCTCCGAGCTCGGGCCGCGATCTGCCGAGATTCTCGAGTTCTACGGGAAGCCGCTCAAGGTGGGTGACCGGGTGACGATGTGTCCCGACGTGGTATGCGGCCACTGCTACGAGTGCAAGCACGTCCTGGGATATGTGTGGTGCGAAAACAGCGTCTGCTACGGCAACTCCCTCACTTCAGCCGTGGCCCCGCATCTCTTCGGGGGCATGGCCGAGCAGATGTATCTGCGGCCTGACGCCTTCGTCTACAAGGTGCCGAGTGGACTGTCACCGCGAGTCGCCGTCCTCGCCGAACTCATGGCGTGCACGGCCTCGCTCGACAAGGTCAAGGAGTTCTCCTCGTACGCGATGGAGGGTTTCAACTCCGGTGACACCATCGTGATCATCGGCTCCGGACCGTTGGGACTGCTGCACATCGCGAAGGCCGACATGATGGGCGCCGGTCAGATCATCGCTACGGATCTCTCGGAGCACCGACTCGCCTTTGCCAAGCGGTGCGGTGCCGAGGTCACGATGAATGTCTCCACCACCGAGGCGGAGGATCGCATCGCCGAAGTCATGCGACTGACCGGTGGTCGTGGTGCGGATGTGGTGCTGCACATGGCGAACACCCCGGCCTCTTTCGTCGAAGGCATCGAGATGCTCAAGCGCGGCGGCATGATGCTGGAGATGGGCAACTTCGCGGACACCGGCGAGATCACCATGAACGTCCATCGCCACGTGTGCAGCAAGAACATCCGGCTTATCGGCATCACGAACCACCCCTCCACCGGATATGGGCCGGCCCTGCGACTTCTCGAGCGCTACGCCGATCGCTATCCGTTCGATGAGTTCGTCAGCCATGAGTTCGGGCTCGCCGATGCGGACCTGGCGCTGCACACCTCGATGAGTCCTGAGAGTCTGAAGGTCGTGATCAACCCGGCACTGGGCTGAAGGAGACGCAGTGGACTTTGCTCTCGATGACCGCACCCTCGAATTGCGGGATGCCCTGCAGGGGTTCCTCACGGATGAGATTCGCCCCGCCGAGCCAGTCTTCGCCCAGCAACTCTCCGAACTCGACGATCGCTGGGCGTGGAGCCGTGCGCCGATTCTCAAGCAACTCCAGCAACGGGCCCGCGAGTTGGGTCTGTGGAATGCGTTCCTGCCGGGGGAGCGGGGCGCCGGTCTCACGAATCTTCAGTACGCCACCCTGGCCGAACTAAGTGGCCGCAGCATGCATCTGGCCCCGCCAGCAATGAACTGCGCGGCACCGGACACCGGCAACATGGAGGTGCTCGCCGAGTTCGGCACCCCCGAGCAGCAGGAGCGGTGGCTCGAGCCGTTGCTCGCGGGGGAGATCCGCTCTGGCTTTGCCATGACCGAACCGGCCGTGGCTTCCTCGGACGCCACGAACATCACCACGTCCATCACCCGGGATGGCAGCGAGTACGTCATCAACGGGGTCAAGTGGTGGACGACCGGGGCGATGAATCCCGACTGCGCGATCTTCATCGTGATGGGTAAGACCGACCCGAACGCCGATCGGCACCGTCAACAGAGCCAGATTCTCGTGCCCCGCGACACCCCCGGCGTCATCGTGGAGCGGCCACTGAGCGTCTTCGGATACGACGATCACAGTCATGGTGGCCACGCGGTAGTGCGCTTCGAGGATGTGCGTGTCCCGGCGACCAACATCATCGGTGTCGAAGGCGCCGGTTTTGCCATCGCACAGGCCCGGCTAGGGCCCGGCCGAATCCACCACTGCATGCGTTCGATCGGGGTTGCCGAGATGGCCATTGAGGCGATGTGCGCACGCGCCGATGAGCGTGTCACCTTCGGCAAGCCACTCGCTGATCAGGGAGTTATCCGCACCTGGATTGCCGAGTCGCGGGTGCGACTCGAACAATTGCGTCTGCTGGTCCTGAAAACCGCTTGGCTCATGGACACCGTGGGCAATAAGGGCGCGCGCACGGAAATCCAGGCCATCAAGATCGCGACACCGCGCACGGTTGAGTGGATCTTGGACAAGGCGATCCAAGTGCACGGCGGCGGCGGAGTCAGCGACGACTTCCCGCTGGCCGAGGCATTCGCGGGCATCCGCACCCTGCGTCTGGCCGACGGCCCGGACGAGGTACATCTCGATTCGCTGGCCCGCTATGAACTGCGTCAGCAGGCCAAGGCGCGGTCCGGCGACGCCTAGCGCACTAGACGTCGAGGTAGTGCACCCCGGTGAGTTCCTCACTCACCGTCCATAGCCTGCTTGCTGCCGCATCGTCCTGAGCGGCCTTCGACATGCCTACGAGCTTCGGATGCCCACGCGTTTCGCCGATCCCACTCGGCCCGGCGTAGGAACCGTTGGCGATGTCAGGGGCGGTGGCGACGTAGAGCGTGGGCAGCGCACCCATCTCTGCGCTCTGGGCCATGACCTTGTTGGCGACACCCATGAGGCGGGCCTCCCAGGACCGGCCGCGCATTTCCGGACCGACCGCTTGTAGGTGGGTGCTCGCGTAGCCGGGGTGTGCAGCGACGGAAATCGTCGGCAGATCCGCCTCGCGCAGACGCTTCGCCAGTTCGCGCATGAAGAGCAGGTTGGCGAGTTTGCTCTGTCCGTAGGCGCTCCAGGTGCCGTATTTCTTGTCCCCCATGAGGTCATCGAAGTTCATCCGACCGAAGCGGTGCGCACCGGAGGCGACACCGACCACGCGCGAGGCGGGCCGCAGGGCACCGAGCAGGCGTCCGGTGAGCGCGAAGTGGCCGAGGTGGTTCGTGCCGAACTGCATCTCGAACCCGTCGGCCGTCTGCCGCTTCGGGATGGCCATGACTCCGGCGTTGTTGATGAGCAGGTCCAGGCCGTCCGGGTGGGCTTCGCGCCACAGCCAGGCGAACTCGTCGACCGAGGCCAGGTCGGCGAGATCGAGGCGCCGCACCTCCAGCGCTGCATCCGGGGACGTCTCCCGAATGAGGTCCGCTGCCTGCTCGCCCTTGTCCGCGTCCCGAACGGCCAGGGTGACCTCGGCCCCGTGAGCGGCGAGGGCTCGCGCGGTCTCCAGGCCCAGGCCGGAGTTGGCGCCGGTCACGATGGCGCGTCGGCCGGTCAGGTCAGGGATGTCGTTCGCAGTCCAGCTCATAGGGCCATCCAATAGGGGTGGAGGCATGGACGCACCTTCGGGTGTCGCATCGTGGTGCACCATGTGATGGCGCACCGGCGGGGTGGGGCCTCGATTTCCGGGGTGCCCGGGCGGGCGTGTACGCTTCCGCAGGCTGCAGGAGCACGGCAACGGGCTCCTCGGCGCCCCTTTAGCTCAGTCGGCAGAGCGTCTCCATGGTAAGGAGAAGGTCTACGGTTCGATTCCGTAAAGGGGCTCGACCGGTCCTGGCTCCTGCCGAGGCCGATCGCACGAGGGCGGAGTAGCTCAGCCTGGCAGAGCAAGCGGCTCATAATCGCTGTGTCGCCGGTTCAAGTCCGGCCTCCGCTACAACCGCGGCAAACGCCGCACCGCCACAGTAAGGCGTCCACCCCGGGCGCCGGCACGACCGAGGAGGGCCCCGTGGCCAGCAAGTCAGCAGACGTCCGTCCGAAGATCACCATGGCGTGCCAGGACTGCAAGAACCGCAACTACATCACCAAGAAGAATCGGCGCAACGATCCCGATCGCCTTGAGGTGAACAAGTACTGCCCGACGTGCAACAAGCACACGGTGCACAAGGAGACCCGCTGACGCTGAACGCCGATCTCGTCGGCCGCACCTACCCCCCTACGGCACCGTACGTCGTGGGGCGGGAGAAGGTCCGCGAGTTCGCGTCGGCGATTGGCGATGCCAATCCCGCGTACACCGATGTGGCCGCAGCTCAAGCGCTCGGCTACTCGGACGTCATTGCGCCGCCCACCTTCGCCTTCGTCGTGTCGTACGCCGGCACGGCGTTGGCTGCCGCTGATCCGGACCTTGGTCTGGACTACTCACGCGTGGTCCACGGCGAGCAGCGCTTCGCCTACACGCGTCCGATCGTGGCCGGTGACGCACTCGTCGCCAAGGCGACCATCGAGGCCATTCGCGCCGTCGCCGGCAACGACATCCTCACGACTCGTGTGGATCTGGAGACCGAAGATGGTGACCCGGTGGTCAGCACTGTCACTGTGATTGTCGCCCGAGGAACCGCCGAGGAGGACTCGTGAGTCCCGCGGCAGACGTGGGTGCCGAGGTCGGCACCGAACTTCCGGCACAGTCCTTCCCCGTCACGCGAGCGTCCCTGGTGCGCTATGCGGGCGCGTCGGGTGACTTCAACCCGATTCACTGGAACGAGCGCTTCGCTCTCGAGGTTGGCCTGCCCAACGTCATCGCACACGGCATGTTCACGATGGCCGAGGCAGTCCGCGTCGTCACCGACTGGCTTGGCGACCCGGGCAGACTTGAGTCCTACTCGGTGCGATTCACGCGCCCGGTCCCCGTTCCCGACGACGACACCGGCACCGTGATCGAAGTAACGGGCAAGGTCACCGAGCTCCTCGACGAGGGCCGTGCCAAGGTCATGCTCACCGCGACGCACGAGGGACAGAAGATCCTTGGCAACGCGGTGGCCGTCGTCCGTCTGGCGTGACCGTGCTCGCCGATCTCACCACGCTGCGAGTGGGCGGCCCGGCAGCGCGCATCGTCGAGGCCACGTCCCCCGAGGAGGTTGTCTCCGTCGTGCACGCGGCGGATCAAGCCGGGGAACCTCTGCTCGTCCTGGGCGGCGGCAGCAACGTGGTCATCGGCGACGACGGGTTCGCGGGCACGGTGCTGCTCATGCGTTCACGCGGGGTCGAAGTGACCGTCGACGGATGCGCGGGTGCCTGGGTGGGGCTTGCCGCTGGCGAAGTGTGGGATGAGGTTGTTGCGCGCGCTGTCGATGAGGAGTGGAGCGGCATCGAGGCCCTGTCCGGGATCCCCGGACTCGCGGGGGCAACCCCGATTCAGAACGTGGGTGCCTACGGGGCGGAGATCAGTGACGTCCTCGCGCGGGTGACGGCGTACGACCGGCGCACCGGGCGTGTAGACGTGATCCCCGTCGGTGATTGTCAGTTGTCGTATCGGAACTCCATGTTCAAAAGTGAGCCGGGTCGATACGTCGTCTTGGCGGTGACGTTGCAGTTGCCGCTCGGATCGCTCTCAGCGCCGATTCGGTACGCCGAGCTCGCCGGCACGCTCGGTGTCGAGGTGGGGCAGCGGGCGCCAACTAGCCGAGTGCGCGAAGCTGTCCTGGAATTGCGTCGATCCAAAGGCATGGTGCTCAATACGTCCGACCATGACACGTGGAGCGTGGGGTCCTTCTTCACGAATCCGATCGTCTCGGCTTCGGATGTTGCTGACCTTCCCGAGGATGCGCCGCGTTGGTCCGCAAACGATCCAACCGCGTTGGATGGCGCCGCCCGGGTGAAGCTCAGTGCCGCATGGCTGGTTCAGCAAGCGGGCTTTGATCGCGGCTTCACGCTCGATGGTCGCGCGGGCCTATCGACAAAACACACGTTGGCCATCACCAATCGCGGTGGCGCCAGTGCCGCGGACATCATGGGCCTGGCCGACCACATCCGCGCGGGCGTACAGGGTCGCTTCGGCATCGAACTCGTTCCCGAGCCCACCGTCCTGCCCTAACCTGCCGAGTGCGCATCTGCGCACGGGCTTTGGGCGAAATGCCCGCACACACGTGCGCACTCGCGGGAGGGAGGCGCTCCCTAACGAGCCTCGGCGAGGAGCGTGGCCATGCGGCCGACGCCCTCTGTGATGTCAGCGTCGCTGGTCGCGTAAGACAGTCGCAAGTAGCCCGGCGTGCCGAAGGCCTCGCCAGGGACGACCGCGACCTCGGCCTCATCGAGGATCACTCCGGCAAGAGCGGCGGACGTCGTCGGTCGCTGCCCGCGGATCTGCTTGCCCAGAACACCCTTAACGCTCGGGTAGACGTAGAACGCGCCCTCGGGAGTGGGGCAATCGACTCCGGGGATTGCCGAGAGCAACTCCACGATCAGACGGCGTCGCCGATCGAAAGCTACCTTCATCTCGTCGACAGCTGAGAGATCACCGGATACGGCGGCGATCGCCGCGACCTGGGAGATGTTCGCGACGTTGGACGTGGCATGCGACTGAAGGTTCGTTGCCGCCTTGATGACATCGGTGGGCCCGACCATCCAGCCGACTCGCCAACCGGTCATGGCGTAGGTCTTCGCCACCCCGTTGACCACGACACAGCGGTCGGCAATTTCCGGCACCAGCACCGGCATGGAGGCGAACTCGGCATCGCCGTAGACGAGGTGCTCGTAGATCTCGTCGGTCACGACCCAGATCCCGTGCTCGGCAGCCCAGCGCCCGATCTCGGCAACCTGCTCGGGGGAGTACACCGCGCCCGTCGGGTTGGACGGAGACACGAAGACCAGCAGTTTGGTCCGGTCTGTGCGCGCGGCCTCAAGCTGATCGACTGTTGCTCGGTAGCCGCTGTCTTCGGTGGTCTGGACGATCACCGGCACACCACCGGCCAATTGGATCGACTCGGGGTACGTCGTCCAGTACGGCGCGGGGAGGATCGCTTCATCGCCAGGATCAAGCAGGGCGGCGAAGGTGTTGTAGAGCGCCTGTTTGCCGCCATTGGTGACCAGGACCTGGCCCGCGGTCACGTCGTAGCCGCTGTCCCGCAGGGTCTTGGCCGCGATGGCCTCGCGCAGTTCGGGAAGGCCGGCCGCAGGCGTGTAGCGGTGCCAGCGTGGGTCCCGACAGGCGGCCACGGCCGCCTCGACGATGTAGTCGGGCGTGGGGAAGTCCGGTTCGCCCGCGCCAAACCCGATGACCGGTCGCCCGGCGGCCTTGAGCGCCTTGGCTTTTGCGTCCACGGCCAAGGTGGCCGATTCGGAAATGCTGCCGATCCTGCGCGAGATGCGTTCCATGGAGGAAGTCAATCAGGCGGAGGCGCGCGCATCTGCACGTGCCTTCGCGGGGGCGAATTGGACCGGGGACGAGCCATCCGCGTAGACTCCCGGGGCCGGTGGCTTTCCACCCGTGCGCGAGCCTGCCCAGGCAGGTGTGCTCGGGTGTGACTGCTGCCTGAGGGCCGTAGCTCAATTGGTAGAGTCCCGGTCTCCAAAACCGGTGGTTGGGGGTTCGAGTCCCTCCGGCCCTGCGCTATGCACGACCCGCTGGGCCAAGGGGCCAAGCGCGACGACAGGAGGATGCGGTGAGCGAGACCCGCAGCGACGCCGGTCTGTCCATCTTCGGACGGCTCGCCCTCTTCCTGCGTCAGGTGGTAGCCGAACTCCGCAAGGTGATCTGGCCCACCCGCAAGGAGCTCGTGACCTACACCATCGTGGTCATCGTCTTCGTCACCATCATGGCGGGGATCGTGGCCGGGCTGGACTACATCTTCACCCGAGGGGTGCTCCTCATCTTTGGATGAGGAACCTATTTCAGGAGTCATTAACCCGTGACGGACATGCCCACGACCGACCCCACCGAGGCCGACGCCCCGGCGGTTCCTGCTGTCGTGTTCCAGGGGGAGACGGCCGAGCCTGAGCAGGTGTTCGCCGTCGATGAGGCCGGAACAGCCGTCGACGAGGGCGATGCTGTAGAGGTTGACGCCGAGGAGATCGTCGCCGTCGACGACAGCGATTCCGCTGAGGTTGTCGCCGAGATCGTCGAGGTGGACGAGGTTCCTGCGGACGACTCCGTTGAGGCTGTGGTGGACATCGAAGGGGTGGACGTCGAAGTCGAGGACGAGGTCGATCCGATCGAGGCCTTCCGTGAGCAGATGCGCTTGTCGGCAGGTGACTGGTTCGTCATCCACTCCTACGCCGGCTACGAGAACCGCGTCAAAAACAACCTGGAGACCCGTATCACGACCCTCAACATGGAGGACTACATCTTCCAGGTCGAGGTGCCGATGGAAGAGGTCACAGAGATTAAGCAGGGCCAGCGCAAGCTGGTGCGCCGGACCAAGTTCCCCGGATACGTCCTGGTGCGCATGGACCTCACCGATGAGTCCTGGGGCGCCGTTCGCCACACCCCCGGGGTGACCGGATTCGTCGGCCACGGGCATCAGCCCGCACCGCTCTCCCTCGACGAGGTCGTTAACATCCTGGCTCCCGCACCCGAGCGCAAGGCCGGTGCCGCCGCGTCTGCGGGTGCGACCGCCTCCGGTTCTGGTGCTGCCGCGGCAGCAGAGATCCACGTGGACTTCTCCGTCGGCGACTCGGTTACCGTTGTAGACGGCCCGTTCGCCACCCTGCACGCCACAGTCTCCGAGATCAATATCGAGGCCCAGAAGGTCACCGGCCTGGTCGAGATCTTCGGTCGCGAGACCCCCGTCGAGCTGGCCTTCAGCCAGATCCAGAAGAACTAGTAACGAGGAAACAGACCATGGCTCCCAAGAAGAAGATCGCCGGCATGATCAAGTTGCAGATCCAGGCCGGCCAGGCGAACCCGGCCCCCCCGGTGGGTCCGGCGCTCGGCCAGCACGGCGTCAACATCATGGATTTCTGCAAGGCCTACAACGCGGCGACCGAGGGTCAGCGCGGCCAGGTCATCCCCGTCGAGATCACCGTCTACGAGGACCGGTCCTTCGACTTCACCTTGAAGACGCCGCCGGCGGCCAAGCTCATCCTCAAGGCCGCGGGCCTGGAGAAGGGCTCGGGCAACGTGCCCCGCGTCATGGCCGGCACCATCACTCGAGCGCAGGTGCGCGAGATCGCCGAGACGAAGATGCCCGACCTCAACGCCAACGACGTCGACGCTGCGATGAAGATCATCGAGGGCACCGCGCGGCAGATGGGTGTCACCGTCAGCGAGTGACGGCCCGCCGCAACCAACAGACCACCGCTACGCCGTAGCGGTCGTGGGAGGACCGAGCGCGGTCCGTACACCACACCTCCAATAAGCACAGGGAGCAGAACATGAAGCGCAGCAAGGCATACCGCCAGGCGATGGAACTCATCGACCCCGAGCGTCTGTACAGCCCCGCCGCAGCGGTGGCCATCGCCAAGCAGACGGCGAAGACCAAGTTCGACCCGACGGTCGAGGTGTCGATGCGTCTCGGTGTCGACCCCCGCAAGGCCGACCAGATGGTGCGCGGCACGGTCAACCTGCCGCATGGCACCGGCAAGACCGCTCGCGTCATCGTCTTCGCCAACGGCGAGAAGGCCGAGGAAGCTCGCGCGGCGGGTGCCGATGAGGTGGGCGGCGACGAGCTCATCGATCGGGTGGCCGGTGGCTGGACCGACTTCGACGCGGCCGTGTCGACCCCGGACCTCATGGGCAAGGTTGGTCGCCTGGGCAAGGTGCTCGGCCCGCGTGGTCTGATGCCCAACCCGAAGACCGGCACCGTCACCATGGACGTCGCCAAGGCTGTCGACGACATCAAGGGCGGCAAGATCGAGTTCCGCGTCGACAAGAACTCCAACATGAACTTCCCCATCGGTCGGGCCTCCTTCACCGAGGAGCAGCTCGCCGACAACTACGTTGCCGCGCTCGAGGAGATCCTGCGCGCCAAGCCGTCGTCGGCGAAGGGACGCTTCATCAAGAAGGTCACCGTCTCCACGACGATGGGCCCGGGCATCCCGGTCGACCCGCAGGCCACCAAGGCCGGCGCGGCGGGCGACGCCGAGTAACACCCCGCACCACGGAGTTCGTCTCCCCAAGCAGCACCCGTTTTGACGTACGGGCCGCCAGGCCCGTACCCTCACCACGACCGAAGACCGTCGGTTCTGGCCCGCGAGGGCTGGACTAAGGACCCGGCACCACCACGGTGCCACCCGGGTCGCCTGCGCAGGTGATCGCCATCTTGGCGCCCCGCCTGCGCGCGCGACTCATGATCGCCAGCGGCCCGCAAGGGCCGAACGACGCAGAGCAGGAGGACGCATGGCGCGCTCAGACAAGGAAGACGCAGTCGCTGAACTCGCGGAGGAGTTTCGCACTTCGTCGGCCGCTGTGCTCACCGAGTACCGAGGCCTCACGGTCGCCCAGATCACGGCGCTTCGCCGTTCGCTCAAGGGCGTGGCCAACTACGCGGTGACCAAGAACACCCTCACCAAGATCGCCGCCCGCGAGGCCGGGATCGAGGGTCTTGATGACCTCCTCACCGGCCCCACGGCCATCGCCTTCATCAAGGGTGACCCGGTCGAGGGCGCCAAGAGCCTCAAGGAGTTCGCCAAGGACAACGCGCTCCTGGTGCTGAAGGCCGGCTACATGGACGGACGCATCCTGGATGCGGCCGACATCAAGAAGCTCGCCGATCTCGAGTCGCGCGAGGTTCTGCTGGCCAAGTTGGCCGGCGCGATGAAGGCTTCCATGAGCCAGGCGGCTGCGCTGTTCGTGGCGCCGCTCTCCCAGGCAGCCCGCACGGTCGAGGCGCTGCGCGTCAAGGCCGAGGCCGACCCCTCCGTGATCGGAGGCGCCGGCGCGGCACCGGAGTCCGTGGCCGAGAAGGTCGAAGAGGCCGTGGCCGAGGTCGTCGACAAGGTCGAAGAAGTCGTGGCGGATGTCGTTGAGTCGGTCGAGGAGGCCGTCGAGGGCATTGCGCACAAGGTCGAGGAGGCTCTGCACCACGGGGTCGACGAGACACCCGAGTCCACCACTGAAACCGAGGGCTGAAGCCCACCCACAGCCCGCCGGGTCGGCGGGCAACCCCCGGCCCTCGGCCGGTTCATGAAAGGACGCCACCATGGCGAAGATGAGCACCGACGATCTGCTCGACGTGTTCAAGGAGATGACCCTCATCGAGCTCTCTGAGTTCGTGAAGGCCTTCGAGGAGACCTTTGAGGTCACCGCGGCTGCCCCGGTGGCGGTTGCAGCGGCAGCCCCGGCGGCTGGCGGCGGCGACGCTGGCGGTGGCGCGGCTGATCAGGATGAGTTCGACGTCATCCTCGAGGCCGGTGGCGACAACAAGATCCCCGTCATCAAGGAGGTGCGCGCGCTCACCAGCCTCGGCCTGAAGGAGGCCAAGGATCTGGTCGAGGGTGCACCCAAGCCGGTTCTGGAGAAGGTCAACAAGGAGACCGCCGACAAGGCCAAGGAGGCCCTCGAGGCCGCTGGCGCCACGGTCACCGTCAAGTAGTTTCTGCTTCCCACCCGCGGCGTCCTCACGTCGTCGGGTGGCAGCGCGCAGAGGGGTCCCTACGGGGGCCCCTTTGTCGTGCCTGGTCAGCCGGTGGCTAGTGCGGCGCCGCCGGGCCCGATTTCCTGTCCCGCCTGCCAGGCATGTCCGAATTGCGGACCGTTCCGGCAACGGCACGGTCACAATTGCCGTGTTGTGGCTTGACTCTCGACCGATCGCAAGTCACGATCATCGCGCACCAACTCACCCCCCGGGGTCACCAACCCCGCGGATGATGAGTCGATGAGCGCGAGGAGCACCGCCCGCAGGAACTGTCACCTGCGTAGGGGAGGGTGTGGCCGCTGAGGCCACCGCCCCGGAGTGGTCCCCTCGCCTCGAGGACCATCGTTCGAGCAAGGGGAGGGGTCGACAGCGGTATGCCCATCGGGTATGCTGCCTCTTTGCGCTGCTCTCCACCGGTTTGACACCGGCGCTGCCGCGCGCCCCAAGGCCGCCAGCCATGGCGGACTGGACGAACTGGAAGGACCCCTCTTGGCCGCCTCGCGCACCACCGCCCTGTCCCCCCAGCTGCACCGCGCATCCTTCGCCAAAATTCGCGAGCCCCTCGGCGTTCCCAACCTCCTTGCCCTACAGACGGCCAGTTTTGACTGGTTGCTCGGCAATGACGCGTGGCGTGCCCGGGTCGAGGCCGCGTTGGCCGAGGGCCGCAAGGATGTGCCCACGACCTCGGGACTGGAGGAGATCTTCGAAGAGATCAGCCCCATCGAGGACTTCGCCCAGATGATGTCCCTGTCGTTCCGGGACCACCGCTTCGAACCGCCGAAGTACACCGCTGAGCAGTGCATGGAGAAGGACTTCACCTACGCCGCTCCGCTGTTCGTCACCGCCGAGTTCATGAACAACGAGACCGGTGAGATCAAGTCCCAGACCGTCTTCATGGGTGAGTTCCCGCTGATGACGGACAAGGGCACCTTCATCATCAACGGCACCGAGCGTGTCGTTGTCTCCCAACTCGTGCGCTCCCCGGGCGTCTACTTCGAGCGCACGCCGGACAAGACCAGCGACCGTGACGTCTACGTCGCGAAGATCATCCCGAGCCGTGGTGCATGGCTGGAGTTCGAGGTCGACAAGAAGGACCTCGTCGGCGTGCGCGTGGATCGCAAGCGCAAGCAGCCGGTGACGATCTTCCTCAAGGCTTTGGGTTGGACCAGCGAGGAAATCCGTGAGCGTTTCGGCGCCTTCGACTCCATCATGCAGACCCTCGAGAAGGATCACGTCGAGACGCAGGACGAGGCGCTTCTTGACCTCTACCGCAAGCTCCGCCCGGGCGAGCCCCCCACGCTGGAGAACGCCAAGGCGCTGCTGGAGAACTTCTACTTCAACTCCAAGCGCTACGACCTCGCGAAGGTCGGCCGCTACAAGGTCAACAAGAAGCTCGGGCTCGACGAGGCGCTCAGTCAGAGTGTCCTGTCCCGCGAGGACATCGCCGCCACGATCGAATACCTCGCACGGCTCCATGCCGGCGAGACTGTGGCGCAGGCTCCGCGCGGCGAAATCCAGATCGAGACTGACGACATCGACCACTTCGGCAATCGCCGCCTGCGCACCGTGGGCGAGTTGATTCAGAACCAAATCCGCACCGGCCTGTCCCGGATGGAGCGCGTCGTTCGCGAGCGCATGACCACCCAGGACGTCGAGGCGATCACGCCGCAGACGCTGATCAACATCCGCCCGGTGGTGGCCTCGATCAAGGAATTCTTCGGCACCTCCCAGTTGTCCCAGTTCATGGATCAGACCAACCCGCTCGCCGGTCTGACCCACAAGCGTCGCCTGTCGGCTCTTGGCCCCGGTGGTTTGTCCCGCGAGCGCGCCGGCTTCGAGGTGCGCGACGTACACCCGTCTCACTACGGCCGCATGTGCCCGATCGAGACCCCTGAGGGTCCCAACATTGGACTCATCGGCTCCCTGTCGACCTACGGGCGCGTCAACGCGTTCGGTTTCGTAGAGACGCCGTACCGCAAGGTCGTCGGTGGCCGCGTCACCGATCAGATTGACTACCTCACCGCTGACGAGGAGGACCTGCACGTCATCGCGCAGGCCAACGCCGTCATCGGCGAGGACAGCCGGTTTGCCGAGGATCGCGTTCTGGTCCGCCGCAAGGGTGGCGAGGTCGACTACGTGACCGGGGACGACGTGGACTACATGGACGTCTCCCCGCGTCAGATCTGGTCTGTTGCGACTGCCATGATCCCCTTCCTCGAGCACGACGACGCCAATCGCGCTCTCATGGGTTCAAACATGCAGCGCCAGGCGGTGCCGCTCCTGCGCTCGGAGGCTCCGCTCGTGGGCACCGGCATGGAGTTCAACGCCGCCTATGACGCGGGTGACATCATCACGGCGACCAAGGCCGGCGGAGTCACCGAGGTTTCTGCCGACCTGATCGTCGTCGCCAACGATGACGGCACGACGACGTCGTACCGCCTGCAGAAGTTCCAGCGGTCCAACCAGGGCACCAGCTACAACCAGCGCCCGATCGTGTCCGAGGGTGACCGGGTCCTGGAGGGCCAGGTCCTCGCTGACGGACCGTCGACCGATCTCGGTGAGATGGCCCTCGGCAAGAACCTGCTCGTGGCCTTCATGCCCTGGGAGGGTCACAACTACGAGGACGCGATCATCCTGAGCCAGCGCCTGGTGCAGGACGACGTGCTCAGTTCGATCCACATCGACGAGCACGAGATCGACGCCCGCGACACCAAACTTGGTCCCGAGGAGATCACCCGCGATCTGCCGAACGTGTCCGAGGAAGTACTCGCCGATCTCGACGATCGCGGCATCATCCGCATCGGCGCCGACGTTGTGCCCGGCGACATCCTGGTGGGCAAGGTCACGCCCAAGGGCGAGACCGAACTCACGCCTGAGGAGCGCCTGCTGCGCGCGATCTTCGGCGAGAAGGCTCGCGAGGTTCGCGACACCTCGCTCAAGGTCCCGCACGGCGAGTCCGGCAAGGTCATCGGAGTTCGCGTCTTCGATCGCGATGAGGGTGACGAGTTGCCTCCGGGCGTCAACCGCCTCGTGCGCGTCTACATCGCGCAGAAGCGCAAGATCACCCAGGGCGACAAGCTCGCCGGACGCCACGGGAACAAGGGTGTGATCGCCAAGATCCTGCCGGTCGAGGACATGCCGTTCTTGCCCGACGGCACCCCCGTGGACGTTGTGCTCAACCCGCTTGGTGTCCCCGGCCGCATGAACGTCGGCCAGATCCTGGAGACCCACCTCGGCTGGGTGGCGGCCACTGGCTGGGAAGTCGATCCCTCCGATGCTCGCGCGGCCAACCTGCCCGAGGAGGTGCGCAGCGGCGAGCCCGGCACGCGCCTGGCCACCCCCGTCTTCGACGGCGCCCGTGAGCAGGAACTCTCGCTAGTCCTGGCGTCCACCATCCCCGCCGAGTCCGGTGAGCGACTGGTTGGTTCCGATGGCAAGGCCAGCCTGTTCGACGGACGTACCGGTGAGCCCTTCCCGGGCCGCTTCACCGTGGGCTACATCTACATCCTCAAGCTCCTGCACTTGGTGGACGACAAGATTCACGCTCGTTCCACCGGGCCGTACTCGATGATCACCCAGCAGCCGCTGGGCGGTAAGGCGCAGTTCGGCGGTCAGCGCTTCGGTGAGATGGAGGTGTGGGCCCTCGAGGCCTATGGTGCGGCGTACGCGCTGCAGGAACTCCTCACCATCAAGTCCGATGACGTCCTGGGTCGCGTGAAGGTTTACGAGGCCATCGTCAAGGGGGAGAACATCCCCGAACCCGGCATCCCGGAGTCCTTCAAGGTCCTCGTCAAGGAGATGCAGTCCCTGTGCCTGAACGTCGAGGTGCTCTCCGGGGACGGCGTCGCCATCGAGATGCGTGACACGGACGACGACGTCTTCCGTGCCGCTGAGGAACTCGGCATCGACCTGTCCCGGCGCGAGCCGGCCAGTGTCGAAGAGGTCTAGCACCTCCACCACAGACATTCCACGACCCGACGAGGCAAAGGACTAACTCAGGTGCTTGACGTCAACTTCTTCGATGACCTTCGCATCGGCTTGGCAACCGCGGACGACGTTCGCACGTGGTCGCACGGCGAGGTGAAGAAGCCCGAGACGATCAACTACCGCACGCTCAAGCCGGAGAAGGATGGCTTGTTCTGCGAGAAGATCTTCGGGCCCACCCGCGATTGGGAGTGCTACTGCGGCAAGTACAAGCGCGTGCGCTTCAAGGGCATCATCTGTGAGCGTTGCGGCGTCGAGGTGACCCGCGCGAAGGTTCGCCGTGAGCGCATGGGTCACATCGAGCTTGCCGCTCCAGTGACACACATCTGGTACTTCAAGGGTGTCCCGAGCCGCCTGGGCTACCTGCTCGACCTGGCGCCCAAGGACCTCGAGAAGGTCATCTACTTCGCGGCGTACATGATCACCAGCGTCGACGAGGAGGGCCGCCACGAGATGCTGCCCAGCCTCGAGGCCGACCTGAGCGCCGAGAAGGCGGGCATCGCGAAGCGCCGCGACGCAGACATTGAGGCGCGAGCGCAAAAGCTCGAGGCCGACCTCGCCGAGCTCGAGGCCGAGGGTGCCAAGGCGGACGTGCGTCGCAAGGTGCGCGAGTCCGGCGAGCGCGAGATGGCGGCCTTGCGCCGCCGCTCGGACGCGGAGATCGATCGCCTCGACAAGGTGTTCGATCGCTTCCGCAGCCTCAAGGTTCAGGACCTCGAGGGCGACGAGATGCTCTACCGCGAAATGCGCGACCGTTATGGCCGCTGGTTCGACGGTGGCATGGGCGCCGCCGCGATCCAGAAGCGCCTGGAGAACTTCGATCTCGAGGCCGAGGCGGAGATCCTTCGCGACACCATCGCCAATGGCAAGGGCCAGCGCAAGGCTCGCGCGCTCAAGCGACTCAAGGTCGTGTCGGCGTTCCTCAACACGACCAACTCCCCGCGCGGCATGGTCCTCGACGCCATCCCCGTTATCCCGCCGGACCTGCGCCCCATGGTCCAGCTTGATGGTGGCCGCTTCGCGACAAGCGATCTCAATGATCTCTACCGTCGCGTCATCAACCGCAACAACCGCCTCAAGCGACTGCTCGACCTCGGCGCTCCAGAGATCATCGTCAACAACGAGAAGCGCATGCTTCAGGAGGCTGTTGACGCGCTGTTCGACAACGGTCGTCGTGGTCGTCCGGTCACCGGTCCGGGCAATCGTCCGCTGAAGTCGCTTTCGGACATGCTCAAGGGCAAGCAGGGCCGCTTCCGTCAGAACCTGCTCGGCAAGCGTGTGGACTACTCCGGCCGCTCAGTCATCGTCGTCGGCCCGCAGCTGCAACTGCACCAGTGTGGTCTGCCCAAGCAAATGGCGCTGGAGCTCTTCAAGCCCTTCGTCATGAAGCGCTTGGTCGACCTCAACCACGCGCAGAACATCAAGAGCGCCAAGCGCATGGTCGAGCGTTCGCGCCCCGTTGTGTGGGATGTCCTCGAAGAGGTCATCGCGGAGCATCCGGTGCTGCTCAACCGTGCACCCACGCTCCACCGCCTTGGCATCCAGGCCTTCGAGCCGCAGCTCATTGAGGGCAAGGCCATTCAGATTCATCCGCTGGTCTGTACGGCGTTCAACGCCGACTTCGATGGTGACCAGATGGCGGTGCATCTCCCGCTGTCGGCAGAGGCGCAGGCAGAGGCCCGCATCCTCATGCTGTCCAGCAACAACATCCTGTCTCCGGCCAACGGTCGTCCGATCACGACGCCGACGCAGGACATGGTGCTGGGCATCTACAACCTCACCATGGCCGTTCCGGTCGAGGGAGACGAGATTCCGGCGTTCTCCTCGCTGTCGGAAGCGGTCATGGCATATGACCGGGGCCTGCTCGCGCTTCAGCAGTCGGTGCGTCTGCGTCTGACGGACGTGACGCCGCCGCAGGGCTGGACCGCGCCGGAGGACTGGGAGCCGGGCGATGCCTTCGTCCTGCAGACCACCCTGGGTCGCGCGATTTTCAACGAGGCGCTGCCCGAGGACTTCCCTTACGTCGACTACCAGGTCGACAAGAAGCAACTCGGTGCGCTGGTTAACCAGCTCGCCGATCGCTACCCGAAGGTGGACGTCGCGCGTACCCTCGACGCCCTCAAGGCGCTTGGCTTCCACTGGGCCACCCGCGCGGGTGTCACGATCTCGATCGAGGACGTCGTCACGCCGCCGGCCAAGGCTGAGTTGCTTGCTGCCGCTGAGGAGCGGGCCAGCAAGGTGCAGACCCAGTACGAGCGTGGTCTGATCACCGACTCCGAGCGCCGTCAGGAGCTCATCGAGATCTGGACGCGTGCGACCGACGAGGTCGCCCGTGCGATGCAGGACTACTTCCCGCGTCAGAACCCGGTTTTCATGATGGTCGACTCCGGTGCTCGCGGTAACTTCATGCAGGTCCGCCAGATTGCCGGTATGCGCGGTCTGGTGGCTAACCCGAAGGGCGAGATCATTCCCCGCCCGATCAAGTCAAACTTCCGTGAGGGCCTGTCGGTCCTGGAATACTTCATCTCCACCCACGGTGCGCGCAAGGGCCTCGCCGACACGGCTCTGCGTACGGCGGACTCCGGCTACCTCACGCGTCGTCTCGTTGACGTGTCCCAGGATGTGATCGTTCGCGAGGTCGATTGCGGAACCGATCGTGGACTGGCGGTCAGCATCGCGAAGGCGGGCGAGGACGGCACCATGCGCCTGCTTGACAACCTCGACACCGCCATTGCCTCGCGCGCCTTGGCGCGTGATGTTGAGGCCGATGGTGCAGTCGTTGTACCGGCAGGCACTCTTCTCACGGTGGACATGCTCGAGAAGATCGCGGCGGCCGGCGTGGGCGACATCCGCGTGCGCTCGGTGCTCACCTGCGAGAGCAAGGTTGGCACCTGCGGGATGTGCTACGGCGAGTCGCTGGCGACCGGCAAGTTGGTCGACGTGGGCGAGGCCATCGGCATCATCGCGGCGCAGTCCATCGGTGAGCCCGGCACCCAGTTGACGATGCGTACCTTCCACACCGGCGGTGTCGCGGGTGAGGACATCACCCACGGCCTGCCCCGCGTCGTCGAGCTCTTCGAGGCACGCACCCCCAAGGGTGTGGCGCCAATCAGCGAGGTGGCCGGCAAGGTGCGGATCGAGGAGTCCGACAAATCCCGCAAGGTGGTCGTGATTCCCGATGACGGCTCCGAGGAGATTGCCTACGCCGTGAGCAAGCGCGCGCGCTTGCTCGTGGAAGACGGTGGCTCCATCGGAGTCGGCGAGCGGTTGACGGTGGGTGCGGTCGATCCCAAGCAGGTGCTGCGCATTCTGGGTCAGCGTCAGGTGCAACTGCATCTTGTTGATCAGGTGCAGGACGTGTATCGCTCGCAGGGCGTGTCGATCCACGACAAGCACATCGAGGTCATCGTGCGGCAGATGCTCAAGCGCGTCACGATCATCGACTCCGGCGACTCGGACTTCCTCACTGGCGAGTTGGTCGAGCGTGGGTTGTTCGAGGCGGGGAACCGCCGTGTGGTTGCCGAGGGTGGCACTCCCGCGGCTGGGCGTCCGGAACTCATGGGCATCACCAAGGCGTCGCTCGCGACCGAGTCCTGGCTGTCGGCGGCCTCCTTCCAGGAGACGACCCGTGTCCTCACCGACGCGGCCATCCACGCCAAGAGCGATCCGCTGCTTGGCCTGAAGGAGAACGTCATCCTGGGCAAGCTCATCCCGGCCGGTACCGGCATGCCCGTGTACCGCAACGTCAAGGTTGAGCCGACCGAGGAGGCGAAGGCCGCGATGTACGCGACCTTCACCGGCTACGACGACTTCGAATACGGCGGCTTCGGCGCGACCTCTGGTCCGGCCGTGCCGCTCGAGGAGTTCGACTACGGCAACTACCGCTGATCGACGCCTACGGCGAGCGCTCAGCGGAGCGGACAATGCAGGAGGGGTGGACCCGGCGGGTCCACCCCTCCTGCATTCCCTGGGGGAAGGCGCCAGTCCCGCGGCACGGTTTCGGGCGTGCCGACCGCGCACCCTTCCGCCGGACACGCAGCGGGGGATGCGTCTTCATCCGGGATCAGCGGTGGGCCTCACCTACAGTGGGCCCATGAGCGAACAGCAGCCATCGCCGGAGGAGCCCTCGACCAACGTGACGCCGGGAGCCTCCGGCGAGGATCAGCCCTCGGCTTCCTCGGACGCGGCCGCTGAAATAGCGCCGGCGTCCTCGGACGCGGCTGCGGCACCTGCCCCCGCGGCGCCTTCCGCCCCCACGCCGCCGGCCGCGCCAGCTCAGGCACCGCCGGCCGCCCCCGTCTGGCCCCCGCACGCGCCACCCCCTGCGGGGACCGCAACGCCACCGCAGGCCTTTCCACCCCCTGCGCCGGCGGCCTATCCGCCCCCTGCACCGCAGGCCTACCCGGGAGCTGCCTACCCGGTCCCCGGTTATCCGGCGTATCCGCCGCCGCCACAGACCTCGACTTCGGCGATCATCGGCCTGGTCCTGGCCATCGCCTCCTTCATCATCTGTCCGGTGATCCCGGCAGTCGTCGCCCTGATCCTGGCTCGCTCGTCCACGAGGGAGATCGAAGAGTCGGCTGGCCGCATCGGGGGAGCTGGCCTCAACACCGCCACGCGGATCATCTCGTGGATCAACATCGGTCTGTACGCGTTGATCATCGTCGGGTTCGCCATCTTCTTCGTCCTCGCGGCGATCCTGTCGGCCGCGGGCAATTAGCCTCTCGGCGGCAGTGATATCGCCACCCAGTCGGCGTTGACAGGATCCATCAAGCCCGGGACCTCCAGAGCACGGTAGAGCCCCCGGCGGGCCGGTCACGTGGCCCTGCCGGGGCCCGGATTTGGTCCTCGTGCCCGCCTCGGGTATCTTTGACCCTCGTGCCCGGGGGCTACTCGGGCTCCCGCGCGTGCCGGGCCGAGAAATCGGCCGCGTGCGCTGGATTCTCCGGCTTCAACTGAAGTCGCTCCTCTCCGGGAGAGGTGCGACACACCCGACCGCGGGTGTGGGAGAAACCAGTGCAAAACGGACACAACGGAGACAGACGAAGGACGGAGTCGTAAGTGCCCACGATCCAGCAGCTGGTCCGCAAGGGCCGGCAGGACAAGGTCGCGAAGAACAAGACACCGGCGCTCAAGGGCAGCCCCCAGCGCCGCGGTGTCTGCACGCGCGTCTACACGACGACCCCCAAGAAGCCGAACTCGGCTCTTCGCAAGGTGGCTCGTGTGCGTCTGTCCTCCGGCATGGAGGTCACGGCCTACATCCCCGGCGTGGGTCACAACCTCCAGGAGCACTCGATCGTCCTCGTCCGCGGCGGCCGCGTGAAGGACCTCCCCGGTGTCCGCTACAAGATCGTTCGCGGCGCCCTCGACACCCAAGGCGTGAAGGGCCGCAAGCAGGCACGCTCCCGCTACGGCGCGAAGAAGGAGAAGGGCTGATGCCGCGCAAGGGTCCCGCTACCAAGCGGCCGATCGTGATCGACCCGGTGTTCAATTCCCCGGTCGTCACCCAACTCATCAACAAGATCCTGCTCGACGGCAAGCGTTCGACGGCAGAGTCCATTGTCTACGGCGCCCTCGAAGGCTGCCGTGAGAAGACCGGCACCGACCCGGTCGCCACCCTCAAGCGCGCTCTCGACAACGTGCGCCCGACGCTCGAGGTGCGTTCGCGCCGCGTTGGTGGCGCCACCTACCAGGTCCCGGTCGAGGTCAAGGCGGGTCGCAGCACGACCCTCGCGCTGCGCTGGTTGGTCTCCTACTCGCGTGCGCGTCGTGAGAAGACCATGACCGAGCGGTTGATGAACGAGATTCTCGATGCCTCGAATGGCCTCGGCGCGAGCGTGAAGAAGCGCGAGGACACCCACAAGATGGCCGAGTCCAACAAGGCGTTCGCCCACTACCGCTGGTAGTCGGCGCAGAGAAGCAGCGAAGGAAGGAACACCGGTGTCTACCGCCACCAAGCTCGACCTGGCCAAGGTCCGCAACATCGGGATCATGGCCCATATCGACGCGGGCAAGACCACGACGACCGAGCGCATCCTGTTCTACACCGGCATCAACTACAAGATCGGTGAGGTCCACGAGGGCGCAGCCACGATGGACTGGATGGAGCAGGAGCAGGAGCGCGGCATCACCATTACCTCCGCAGCCACCACCTGCGAGTGGAAGGGCTACACGGTCAACATCATTGACACGCCCGGCCACGTCGACTTCACCGTCGAGGTGGAGCGTTCGCTTCGCGTTCTCGACGGTGCCGTTGCGGTTTTCGACGGTGTCGCCGGTGTCGAGCCGCAGTCCGAGACTGTCTGGCGCCAGGCCGACCGCTACAACGTTCCCCGCATCTGCTTCGTCAACAAGCTCGATCGCACCGGCGCCAACTTCTACATGTGCGTCGACATGATCATTGACCGCCTCGGTGCAACGCCGCTGGTCCTGCAGCTCCCGATTGGCAACGAGGCCGACTTCCTCGGCGTCGTCGACCTGGTCGGGATGCGCGCCCTCACGTGGCGCGGCGAGACCCAAAAGGGTGAGGATTACGTCGTTGAGGACATCCCCGCCGGCATGGCCGAGCAGGCGGCCGAGTGGCGTGAGAAGCTGCTCGAGACGCTCGCCGAGGCCGACGACGCGGTGATGGAGAAGTTCCTCGAGGGCGAAGAGTTGTCGGTGGAGGAGATCCAGGCGGGCATCCGCCGCGCGACCCTCGCAGACAAGATCACCCCGGTCCTCACCGGCTCGGCGTTCAAGAACAAGGGCGTTCAGCCCATGCTCGACGCCGTGGTGGCCTACCTCCCGTCGCCGCTCGATGTGGCCGCGATCGAGGGTCACAAGGTGGGTGACGAGGAGACCGTGGTCCTGCGCAAGCCTGACGACAGCGAGCCGTTTGCTGCGCTGGCGTTCAAGATCATGAGCGATCCCCACCTGGGCAAGCTCACCTACGTGCGCATCTACTCCGGCCGCCTCGAGACCGGTACCCAGGTGCTCAACAGCACCAAGGACCGCAAGGAGCGCATCGGCAAGATCTACCGGATGCACGCCAACAAGCGTGAAGAGATTGATTCGGTAGGCGCCGGCGACATCGTCGCAGTGATGGGCCTGAAGGACACCACTACGGGTGAGACGCTGTGCGACACCAGCAACCCGGTGATCTTGGAGTCGATGAACTTCCCCGCCCCGGTCATCTCGGTCGCGATTGAGCCCAAGACTAAGAGCGACCAGGAGAAGTTGGGCACGGCGATCCAGCGCCTCGCCGAGGAGGATCCGACCTTCCGCGTCGCCAGCGACGAGGAGACCGGCCAGACGATCATCTCCGGCATGGGTGAGTTGCACCTCGATGTTCTTGTCGACCGCATGCGTCGCGAGTTCCGCGTCGAGGCCAACGTGGGCAAGCCCCAGGTCGCCTACCGCGAGACCATCACGAAGCCGATCGAGAAGGTCGACTACACGCACAAGAAGCAGACCGGTGGTTCTGGCCAGTTCGCCAAGGTTCAGATCTCGCTCTACCCCAACGCCGAGGCGGAGTCCGAGGGTGGTTACGAGTTCGAGAACAAGGTCACCGGTGGACGCATCCCGCGCGAGTACATCCCGTCGGTCGATGCTGGTTGCCAGGAGGCCATGGAGTACGGCGTCCTCGCCGGATACCCGATGGTCGACCTCAAGGTTGTTCTGCTCGACGGCGCCTACCACGAGGTGGACTCCTCCGAGCTCGCGTTCAAGATCGCTGGTTCGATGGCGTTCAAGGATGCTGCCCGCCGGGCCGCTCCTGTGCTCCTCGAGCCGATGATGGCCGTGGAGGTGACCACACCCGAGGACTTCATGGGTGACGTCATCGGCGACCTGAACTCCCGTCGCGGACAGATCCAGTCCATGGACGAGCGGGCCGGCGCCCGCGTCGTGCGTGCACTGGTGCCGCTGTCGGAGATGTTCGGCTATGTGGGCGACCTGCGAAGCAGGACCCAGGGCCGGGCCAGCTACACCATGCAATTCGACTCCTATGCCCAGGTTCCGCAAAACGTGGCAACGGAGATCATCGCGAAGGCTCGCGGCGAATAGTCGCGGATCGAAGTACAACGGAATAACCCACGAAGAGATCCCGATCCGCGACAGACGGACGGACCGAAACAGGAGGAGCCCACAGTGGCTAAGGCGAAGTTCGAGCGGACCAAGCCGCACGTGAACATCGGCACGATCGGGCACATCGACCATGGCAAGACGACGCTGACCGCGGCGATCACCAAGGTCCTGCACGACAAGATGCCGGATCTCAACCCCTTCACGCCTTTCGACATGATCGACAAGGCCCCGGAGGAGCGTCAGCGCGGCATCACGATCTCCATTGCACACGTGGAGTACCAGACCGAGGCGCGTCACTACGCGCACGTCGACTGCCCCGGTCACGCTGACTACATCAAGAACATGATCACCGGTGCGGCTCAGATGGACGGCGCGATCCTCGTGGTTGCCGCCACCGACGGCCCGATGCCGCAGACGAAGGAGCACGTCCTCCTGGCTCGCCAGGTTGGCGTCCCCGCCATCGTCGTTGCGCTCAACAAGTGCGACATGGTCGACGACGAGGATCTCCTCGAGCTCGTCGAGATGGAGGTCCGCGAGCTGCTGTCGGCCTATGAGTTCCCCGGCGACGACATTCCCGTCGTCCGCGTTGCTGCCTTCCCGGCGCTGAATGGCGACGAGAAGTGGGGCGAGTCGATCATGGAGCTCATGGGTGCGGTGGACAGCTACATCGCCACCCCCGAGCGTGAGGTCGACAAGCCGTTCCTCATGCCCGTCGAGGACGTGTTCACCATCACCGGTCGCGGCACCGTCGTCACCGGTCGTATCGAGCGCGGCATCGTCAAGGTCAACGAAGAGGTCGAGATCGTCGGCATCCGTCCGACGTCGTCCAAGACCACCGTCACCGGCGTTGAGATGTTCCGCAAGCTCCTCGACGAGGGCCAGGCTGGTGAGAACGTCGGCCTGCTGCTGCGTGGCACCAAGCGTGAGGACGTCGAGCGCGGCCAGGTCATGTGCAAGCCCGGCTCGATCACTCCGCACACCGAGTTCGAGGCTCAGGTCTACATCCTGTCCAAGGACGAGGGTGGCCGTCACACGCCGTTCTTCAACAACTACCGTCCGCAGTTCTACTTCCGGACCACGGACGTGACGGGCGTTGTGACCCTTCCCGAGGGCAAGGACATGGTCATGCCCGGCGACAACACTGAGATGAAGGTCGACCTCATCCAGCCCATCGCCATGGAGGACGGTCTCCGCTTCGCCATCCGCGAGGGTGGCCGCACGGTCGGCGCGGGTCGCGTCACCAAGATCATCAAGTAGTTCCGGTTCGGGGGAGGTGCCCAGCACCTCCCCCGATACCACCCCAAGACAGCGGTACTGAGACGAAGGACAGGCGAAGCCACCATGGCGGGACAGAAGATCCGAATCCGGCTAAAGGCCTACGACCACGAGGTCATCGATTCATCGGCGCGCAAGATCGTCGATACCGTGACCCGTACGGGTGCGCAGGTCGCAGGACCGGTGCCGCTGCCGACCGAGAAGAACGTCTACTGCGTCATCCGGTCGCCGCACAAGTACAAGGACAGTCGAGAGCACTTTGAGATGCGCACGCACAAGCGGCTCATCGACATCCTTGACCCCACGCCCAAGACCGTCGATTCGCTGATGCGCCTGGATCTCCCGGCCGGCGTCGACATCGAGATCAAGCTCTAGGACGCGACGAATGGACAGGACAGTCAAGGGAGTGTTGGGCGAGAAGCTCGGCATGACCCAGGTATGGGACGAGAACAACCGCGTTGTTCCCGTGACCGTGGTCAAGGCAGGCCCCTGCGTGGTCACGCAGGTGCGCACGCCCGACACCGACGGCTACTCCGCGGTGCAGCTCGGCTTCGGTTCGGTTGACCCGCGACGGGTGAACAAGCCGGACGCCGGTCATTTCGCCAAGGCCGGAGTTGCCCCGCGTCGGCACCTCGTGGAGCTGCGCACCTTGGACGCGGGTGACTACACCCTCGGCCAGGAGGTCGGCGCCGAGACTTTCGAGGCGGGTGACGTCGTCGACATCACCGGCACCACGAAGGGCAAGGGCTTCGCCGGCACGATGAAGCGGCACGGCTTCGCTGGCGTGAGCGCTTCCCACGGTGCGCACCGCAACCACCGCAAGCCCGGTTCCATCGGTGCCTGCGCCACCCCGGCCCGTGTGTTCAAGGGCCTGCGGATGGCCGGTCGCATGGGCACGGTCCGCCAGACCACCCAGGGCTTGAAGGTGCACGCGGTTGATGCCGAGCGCGGCCTGATCCTCATCAAGGGGGCCGTCCCCGGTCCCAAGGGCGGCGTGGTCTTCCTCCGCTCTACGGCGAAGGCGGTGACGGCATGACCTCCGTAGACATCCAGAGCCCGGCCGGCAAGTCCGCCGGCTCGGTTGATCTGCCCGCTGAGATCTTCGACGTCCAGGTGAACGTCCCGCTGATCCACCAGGTCGTGGTGGCTCAGCTGGCAGCAGCACGCCAGGGCACGCACGACACCAAGGGTCGCGGTGAGGTCTCTGGAGCTGGTCGTAAGCCTTTCAAGCAGAAGGGCACCGGTCGCGCCCGTCAGGGTTCGACGCGTGCACCGCAGTTCGTTGGCGGCGGCGTGGTCCATGGCCCGACTCCGCGCAACTACGATCAGCGCACCCCGAAGAAGATGAAGGCTGCCGCTCTGCGTGGCGCCCTGTCGGATCGGGCTCGTGAGGGTCGCGTGCACATCGTCACCGGACTGGTCGAAGGTGATACGCCGTCGACGAAGACCGCGCAGGATTTCCTCCTTAAGGTCACCGAGCGCCCGAACGTGCTCGTGGTGCTGACGCGTGAGGATGAGGTGTCGTGGCTCAGCGTCCGCAACCTGCCGTCCGTGAGCGTTATTGCCCCGGACCAGCTCAATACCTACGACGTGCTCATCAGTGATGACGTCGTCTTCACGCAAGAGTCGTACGACGCCTTCGTCGCCGGCCCCGTCAAGGGCCGCGGCGCCAAGGCTGTTGCCACGGAATCGGAGGTGTCGGCATGAGGATCGACGATCCCCGCGACGTCCTGCTCGCCCCGGTCATCTCCGAGAAGAGCTACGGCCTCCTCGACGAGAACAAGTACACGTTCCTCGTCGCTCCGGACGCCAACAAGACGCAGATCAAGATTGCCGTCGAGCAGGTCTTCGGCGTTCGCGTGCTCGCTGTGAACACGCAGAACCGCGAGGGCAAGCGCATCCGCACCCGTCGCGGATGGGGCCGTCGTAATGCCACCAAGCGGGCCATCGTGTCCGTGGCGCAGGGCGACCGCATCGACATCTTCGGCGGACCGGTTAGCTAGGGCGAGGGACGAACACCATGGGTATCCGCAAGTACAAGCCGACGACACCGGGTCGTCGTGGCTCGAGCGTCGCTGACTTCGTTGAGGTCACGCGTTCGACGCCGGAGAAGTCTCTGGTGGAGCCGCTGCCGAACAAGGGCGGCCGCAACAACCAGGGCCGGATCACGACCCGTCACCAAGGTGGTGGCCATAAGCGCGCCTACCGCGTGATCGACTTCCGCCGCGGCGACAAGGACGGCGTGCCCGCCAAGGTCGCGCACATCGAGTACGACCCGAACCGCACCGCGCGCATCGCCCTGCTGCACTACGCCGACGGCGAGAAGCGCTACATCCTCGCGCCGAACAAGCTCGGGCAGGGTGACATGGTGGAGACCGGCCCGGCAGCCGACATCAAGCCGGGCAACAACCTGCCCCTGCGCAATATCCCCGTCGGCACCGTGATCCACGCCGTCGAGATCCGCCCCGGCGGTGGCGCCAAGATCGCTCGCGCGGCAGGTTCCAGCGTGCAGCTGGTCGCCAAGGATGGCCCCTACGCCCAGTTGCGTATGCCGTCCGGTGAGATCCGCAACGTGGACCTTCGCTCACGCGCCACGATCGGTGAGGTCGGCAACGCTGAGCAGTCCAACATCAACTGGGGCAAGGCCGGCCGCATGCGCTGGAAGGGCCGCCGTCCGACCGTCCGCGGTGTCGCCATGAACCCGGTCGATCACCCGCATGGTGGTGGCGAGGGCAAGACCTCCGGTGGCCGTCACCCGGTCAACCCGGCCGGCAAGCCCGAGGGCCGCACCCGCAAGGCCAAGAAGGCCAGCGACAAGTTCATTGTTCGCCGACGCAAGACCGGCAAGAAGCGCTAGGAGACGACTGTGCCCAGGAGCCTTAAGAAGGGTCCGTTCGTGGACGACCACCTGATCAAGAAGGTGGATGCCGCCAACGAGGCCAAGAGCCAGCAGGTCATCAAGACCTGGTCGCGTCGGTCGATGATTGTGCCCGCCATGCTCGGTCACACCATCGCCGTTCACGATGGACGCAAGCACGTCCCGGTCTTCATCACCGAGAACATGGTCGGGCACAAGCTCGGCGAGTTCGCCCCGACGCGCACCTTCAAGGGTCACGTCAAAGAAGACCGCAAAGCAAAGCGCAAGTAGTCCACCGGTACGAGAAGCATCACGAGAAGCAAGGGGATAGCGATGGAAGCCAGGGCCCAGGCGCGGTTTGTCCGTGTCACGCCCATGAAGGCGCGGCGTGTGGTTGACCTCATCCGAGGGCTGCCGGCAGCCGACGCCCAGGCGGTGCTGCGTTTCGCTCCGCAGGATGCGAGCGTTCCGGTCGGCAAGGTTCTCGATAGCGCGATTGCCAACGCGACCAACAACCACAACCTCAACCCGGATTCGCTGGTTGTGGCGGAGGCCTTCGTTGACGAGGGCCCGACGATGAAGCGATTCCGTCCGCGTGCTCAGGGTCGCGCCTTTCGGATCCGCAAGCGCACCAGCCACATCACGGTGGTCCTGGAGTCGGTCGAGGACCGCGAGCCGGCCAGCGCCGGCAAGGGCCGGAAGAAGGGGGCCTGACATGGGCCAGAAGGTCAATCCGCACGGCTTCCGGCTGGGCATCACGACGGACTTCACGTCGCGGTGGTTCGCCGACTCGTCCAAGCCGGGTCAGCGCTACCGCGACTACGTCCAAGAGGATGTCGCCATTCGCAAGTTGCTGTCGACCGGCATGGAGCGCGCAGGCATCAGCAAGGTGGAGATCGAGCGGACCCGAGATCGCGTGCGTGTCGACATTCACACGGCTCGCCCGGGCATCGTCATCGGCCGCCGCGGCGCAGAGGCTGATCGCATTCGCGCCGACCTGGAGCAGTTGACGGGCAAGCAGGTTCAGCTCAACATCCTCGAGGTCAAGAACCCGGAGATGGATGCGCAACTGGTCGCTCAGGGCATCGCCGAGCAACTTTCCAGCCGGGTGTCCTTCCGACGTGCGATGCGCAAGGGCATGCAGAGCACGATGAAGGCTGGGGCCAAGGGCATCCGTGTCCAGGTCTCCGGTCGCCTTGGCGGCGCAGAGATGAGCCGCACCGAGTTCTACCGTGAGGGGCGCGTCCCGCTGCACACGCTGCGTGCGGACATCGACTACGGCTTCTACGAGGCGCGTACGACGTTCGGTCGCATCGGCGTCAAGGTCTGGATCTACAAGGGCGATGCTCCGACCACCCGCGCTGAGCGCGAGGCGGCCGCGGCGGCGGCCCGTCTGGGGCAGGGCACCCGCCGCCCCGAGCGTCCCCGTCGTGCTTCGCGCCGCGAGGACGAGGCAGTGGAGGTGGCTCCGGCCGCCGAGACTGCGGCTCCCGCTGCAACCGAGGGCGAGGTCTGATCATGCTGATTCCCCGACGGGTCAAGCACCGCAAGCAGCACCATCCGAAGCGGACGGGTGCGGCCAAGGGTGGCACCCAGGTGACGTTTGGCGACTACGGCCTGCAGGCTGTCGAGCCTGCCTACGTCACCAACCGTCAGATCGAAGCTGCTCGTATTGCCATGACGCGCCATATCAAGCGCGGTGGCAAGGTCTGGATCAACATCTACCCGGACCGCCCGCTGACCAAGAAGCCCGCCGAGACCCGCATGGGTTCGGGCAAGGGCTCACCGGAGTGGTGGGTGGCCAATGTGAAGCCCGGACGTGTGATGTTCGAGCTCGCTTACCCCAATGAGAAGGTCGCGATCCAGGCACTGACCCGGGCCATGCACAAGTTGCCCATGAAGTGCCGCATCGTGCGCCGCGACGATATTGCGGAGGTCTGATGGCTGCCGGGACGTCACCGCAGGAATTCCGCGGTCTCACCGATGAGGAACTCGTCACGCGACTGCGCGAGGCGAAGGAGGAGCTGTTTAACCTCCGGTTCCAGGGGGCCACGGGCCAGCTGGAGAACCACGGCCGACTCCGCGCCGTGCGCAAGGACATCGCCCGTCTCTACACGGTGATGCGGGAGCGCGAGCTCGGCATCACGGGCGGTGCGGCATGAGCGACGAGAAGGTGAATGTGAGCACTGTGGAACGCGGCGCACGCAAGGTCCGCGAGGGCCTCGTCGTCAGCGACAAGATGGACAAGACCGTCGTCGTTGCCGTTGAGGACCGTTTCAAGCATCCGCTGTACGGCAAGGTCGTGCGGCGTACGAGCAAGCTCAAGGCGCACGACGAGCAGAACTCCTGCGGCGTCGGCGACCGCGTGCTGCTCATGGAGACTCGACCGCTGTCGGCCACCAAGCGCTGGCGCGTCGTCGAGATCCTCGAGAAGGCGAAGTAGGGGAGACGACGTGATCCAGCAAGAGTCCCGCCTTCGGGTGGCGGACAACACCGGTGCCAAGGAGTTGCTGTGCATCCGCGTGCTCGGCGGCTCCGGCCGTCGGTACGCCGGCATCGGCGACATCATCGTGGCGACGGTCAAGGACGCGATCCCCGGTGGCAACGTGAAGAAGGGCGAGGTCGTCAAGGCCGTCGTCGTGCGCACTCGCAAGGAGCACCGCCGCCCCGATGGCTCGTACATCAAGTTCGATGAGAACGCTGCCGTCATCCTCAAGGGCGACGGCGAGCCTCGCGGCACGCGCATCTTCGGCCCGGTCGGCCGCGAGCTGCGCGAGAAGCGCTTCATGAAGATCATTTCGCTGGCTCCGGAGGTGCTCTGACATGGCGAGCCTTTTTGTACGCAAGGGCGATCTGGTGCAGGTCATCAGCGGTAAGGACCGCGGCATCACCGGCAAGGTCATCGAGGTCTATCCCGAGTCCGAGCGCATCATCGTCGAGGGCGTTAACCGCATCAAGAAGCACACCAAGGTCGGCCAGAACAATCGCGGTGCCAAGACCGGCGGCATCATCACCCAGGAGGCTCCCATCCACGTGTCCAACGTGATGGTCGTCGACCCGGAGGATGACCGACCGACCCGTGTTGGCTTCCGCAAGGAGAAGGTCGAGAAGCGTCGCCCCGATGGCAGCACCTACGAGGCTGAGCGCAGCGTCCGCATCTCGAAGCGAACCGGTAAGGAAATCTGATGACTGCCACGAGCACTGAGCGCGATATGCCGCGCTTGAAGTCCCGCTACCGCGCGGAGGTGATTCCGGCGCTGCGTGAGGAGTTCGATATCGCGAACATCATGCAGGTACCGGGCGTCACCAAGGTCGTCGTGAACATGGGCGTGGGTGAAGCAGCCCGGGACTCCAAGCTCATTGAGGGTGCCATCCGGGACCTGGCCGAGATCACCGGTCAGCGCCCCCAGGTGACCAAAGCACGCAAGTCCATCGCCCAGTTCAAGCTTCGCGAAGGGATGCCGATCGGCGCCCACGTGACGCTGCGCGGTGACCGCATGTGGGAGTTCCTCGATCGACTTCTGTCGGTGGCTCTCCCGCGCATCCGTGACTTCCGCGGGCTCTCCCCGAAGCAGTTCGACGGTCGGGGCAACTTCACCTTCGGGCTCTCCGAGCAGTCGATGTTCCCCGAAATCGACCAGGACAAGATTGACCGCGTGCGGGGTATGGACATCACCGTGGTGACCACCGCCGAGAACGACGAGGAAGGGCGGGCCCTGCTTCGTCTCCTCGGTTTCCCCTTCAAGGAGATGTGACCGTGGCCAAGAAGGCACTGATTGCCAAGAGCAAGCGCAAGCCGAAGTACGCGGTGCGCGCCTACACGCGCTGCACCCGTTGCGGCCGGCCCCACTCGGTGTACCGCAAGTTCGGCCTCTGCCGTATCTGCGTGCGCGAGATGGCCCATGCAGGTCAGCTCCCCGGAATCACCAAGAGCAGCTGGTAAACCACTACGCCGTAGGTCCCCACGGGATACCACGGTGAGAAAGGCCCGATGGCCATGACCATGACCGACCCCATCGCAGACATGCTCGCCCGTCTGCGCAATGCGAATTCGGCGTACCACGACTCCGTGTCGATGCCGCACTCCAAGATCAAGGTGGGAATCGCCGAAATCCTCAAGCAGGAGGGTTACATCGGTGGCTGGCACGAGGAGGAGGCCCCCGTCGGCAAGAACCTCGTGCTCGAACTCAAGTACGGCCCGAGCCGTGAGCGCTCCATCGCGGGCCTGCGCCGGGTGTCCAAGCCCGGTCTGCGCGTCTACGCGAAGAGCACCGCTTTGCCGAAGGTCCTCGGTGGTCTCGGCGTGGCCATCTTGTCGACGTCATCCGGACTCCTGACCGACCGTCAGGCTGCAAAGAAGGGCGTGGGTGGGGAAGTCCTCGCCTACGTCTGGTGAGGGGTAGGTCATGTCTCGTATTGGACGACTTCCCGTTCCCGTGCCCTCGGGTGTCGAGGTCACCATCAATGGCAGCGCCGTGACCGTCAAGGGCCCGAAGGGCACCTTGACCCACTCGGTCGTCGAGCCCATCACGGTCAGCAAGGGTGAGGATGGCTCCGTCCTCGTTGAGCGCCCCGACGACGAGCGTGAGTCGCGCTCGCGCCACGGCTTGACCCGCACGCTGATCGCAAACATGGTCACGGGCGTCACCGAGGGCTATGAGAAGGGCCTGGAGATCGTGGGCACCGGCTACCGCGTGCAAGCCAAGGGCAACGCCCTTGAGTTCGCTCTCGGTTACAGCCACCCGATCGTCTTCCCGGCTCCGGACGGCATCAGCTTCGCGGTCGAGACTCCGACCAAGTTCAAGGTCATCGGCATCGACAAGCAGCAGGTCGGCGAGGTGGCGGCCAATATTCGCAAGCTGCGCAAGCCTGAGCCCTTCAAGGGCAAGGGTGTGCGCTACGAGAACGAGGTCGTGCGGCGCAAGGCCGGAAAGGCGGGCAAGAAGTGAGTTCCATCGCCCCGAAGATCGGATCAGGCAACCCGAAGCGCACAGCGCGCGATCGGCGCCATCTTCGCGTCCGCAAGAAGGTCACCGGCACCGCGGCGCGGCCGCGTCTGGTGGTCACCCGGTCAGCGCGTCACGTTGTCGCCCAGGTCATCGACGACGACTCCCGCCGTACCCTCGCCTCGGCTTCCACGATGGAAGCTGACGTGCGTGGCACGGGCACGGATAAGACGGCTCAGGCACGTCGGGTCGGCGAATTGGTCGCCGACCGCGCGAAGAAGGCTGGCATCGACACCGTGGTCTTCGACCGAGGTGGCAACAAGTTCCATGGTCGCGTCGCGGCCCTAGCAGAGGGCGCCCGTGAGGGCGGCCTCGAGTTCTGACGGTTGCAGGAGAGGTTGAAGACTAATGACGACAACGGATCGCCGGAATACCGGCTCCGCAACCGCTGACCGCGGAGGTCGCTCCGGCGACCGCCGCGAGCGACGTGACCGTGCCCCGCGCGAAGAGAAGTCTGCCTTCCTCGAGCGCGTCGTCACGATCAACCGCGTTGCCAAGGTGGTCAAGGGTGGCCGCCGCTTCAGCTTCACGGCCCTCGTGGTCGTTGGCGATGGCGACGGCACCGTCGGCGTGGGCTACGGCAAGGCTAAGGAGGTGCCGGCCGCCATCGCCAAGGGTGTTGAGGAGGCCAAGAAGCACTTCTTCAAGGTTCCCCGCATCCAGGGCACCATTCCCCATCCGATCACGGGTGAGGCCGCCGCGGGTGTGGTCATGCTGCGGCCCGCCGCTCCCGGTACCGGCGTCATCGCCGGCGGCCCGGTGCGCGCGGTCCTTGAGTGCGCGGGCGTCCACGATGTCCTGTCCAAGTCCCTGGGCTCGGACAACGCCATCAATATCGTTCACGCGACGGTAGCTGCCCTTCGCGGTCTCGAACGACCCGAAGAGGTCGCGGCACGTCGCGGACTGCCCCTCGAGGACGTTGCCCCGGCAGCGCTCCTTCGCGCACGGGCGGCGGGTGCGTCATGAGCGTCCGACTCCAGGTAACGCAGAAGAAGTCGCCCATCGGTGGGACCCAGGGCCAGCGCGACACGTTGCGCTCGCTCGGTCTCAAGCGCATCGGCGACACGGTGGTCAAGGAAGACCGCCCGGAAATCCGCGGGATGATCAACACCGTCTCGCACCTGGTTGCTGTCGAGGAGGTTGACTGACATGGCGCTCAAGGTTCATCACTTGCGCCCGGCGCCCGGCGCCAAGACGCCCAAGACCCGCAAGGGTCGCGGTGAGGCCTCCAAGGGCAAGACCTCGGGTCGTGGCACCAAAGGCACCAAGGCCCGCAATACCGTCCCGGCGAGCTTCGAGGGCGGCCAGATGCCGCTGCACATGCGTCTGCCGAAGTTGAAGGGGTTCACCAACCCCAACGAGGTGACCTTCCAGGTCGTGAACGTCGCCACGTTGCAGAAGTTGTTCCCCGAGGGCGGCGCCGTGAGCATCGCCGATCTGGTCTCAGCCGGCGCCGTCCGCAAGGGCCAGCCGGTCAAGGTGCTGGGTCAGGGTGATATCTCCGTGGCGGTCCGGGTCCAGGCGAATGCCTACTCGGCCTCGGCGCAGAGCAAGATCGCCGCCGCGGGCGGGAGCATCGAGAAGGTTTAGTCCCCGGACGAGGCCCAGGGGACTCCCAGGGTCGCGGCGGGAGTCCCATCGGGGGCCTGCGTTAGGCTCCTGCGAGGCTCCTACAGCCGACAATGTCCACGATCGAGCGATCCGCGTGCGGATCCGCCCAGGAGGTATGGCGTGCACCTCAGCGCTTTCGTCGCAGCATTCCGGACCCCGGACCTGCGCAAGAAGCTGCTCTTCACGCTGGGGATGATCACCATCTTCCGGATCGGATCAGTGGTCCCGACTCCGGGCGTGGACTACTCGGCGATTCAGCGATGCATCGACCAGACCTCGGACAACTCGGTCTACGCGGTCATCAACCTCTTCAGCGGTGGCGCGCTGCTGCAGTTGTCCGTCTTCGCGCTCGGCATCATGCCGTACATCACCTCGAGCATCATCATTCAGTTGCTCACGGTGGTTATCCCGCGACTGGAAATGCTGAAGAAGGAAGGCCAGTCCGGCCAGGCCAAGATCACGCAGTACACGCGCTACCTCACCATCGGTCTGGCCATCCTTCAGTCGACGGCCATCTTGTCGCTCGCGCGTACCCCGGGTCAGCTCTTCAGCGGCTGTAACGAGGAGCTGATCCCCAACCAGAACGCGCTCGTCATCATCACCATGGTCATCGTGATGACGGCTGGTACCGCCGTGATCATGTGGCTGGGCGAGCTCATCACCGAACGTGGCGTGGGCAACGGTATGTCCCTGCTCATCTTCACCTCGATCATCGCGTCGATCCCGGCTCAGTTCATCAACGTGTTCGTGACCCGGGGCACCTTCCAGCTCATCCTCACCTTCGCGGTGGCGCTGGTCATCTTGACCCTGGTCGTCTTCGTCGAGCAGGGCCAGCGGCGAATCCCGGTCCAGTACGCCAAGCGGATGGTGGGCCGCAAGATGTACGGCGGGACCTCGACCTACATCCCGCTCAAGGTGAACATGGCCGGCGTCATCCCGGTCATCTTCGCCTCGTCTCTGCTCTTCCTGCCGACGCTGCTCGTCCAGCTGACCGGCAGCCAGGCCGACTGGGCCCAGTGGATCGCCACCAACCTGTCGACAGGCACCTCCACCTGGTACCTCCTGCTGTTCTTCACCCTCACGGTCTTCTTCACCTACTTCTACGTCTCGATCACCTTTAATCCGGTCGACGTCGCGGACAACATGAAGAAGTACGGCGGCTTCATTCCCGGCATTCGCGCGGGCAAGCCCACCGCTGAGTACCTCGCCTATGTGCTTAATCGCCTGACCGCACCCGGATCGGTCTACCTCGGCCTGATCGCCGTCCTGCCGGTCTTTGCCTTTAACCTGCTCGGCATCGGTGATCAGTTCGTCTTCGGCGGCATCAGCCTGCTCATCGTGGTGGGCGTGGGCCTCGACACGGTCAAGCAGATTGACTCGCAACTCCAGCAGCGCAACTACGAAGGGTTCTTGCGCTAATGAGGCTCGTCATCATGGGACCTCCGGGGGCGGGCAAGGGGACTCAGGCTGTTGTGGTCGCCGCTGCGCTGGGCGTGCCGCACATCTCGACGGGTGACATCTTCCGCGCCAACGTCAGCGCGGGAACCGACCTTGGGCGTGAGGCCCAGCGATACATGGACGCCGGCGAGTACGTGCCTGACTCGGTGACTAACGCGATGGTGCGTGACCGTATTAGCCAGGACGACTGCCGACCGGGCTTCCTCCTCGACGGCTATCCGCGCACGCTTGAGCAGGTCAACGAACTCGACATGATGCTGCTCGCTGACGGACTGCATGTCGATCGGGCCATCGAACTCACGGTCGACACGGACGTGGTCGTAGACCGCCTGCTCAAGCGCGCAGAGGAGCAGGACCGGGCTGACGACACAGCGGAGGTGATCCGCCGTCGCCTGGAGGTTTATGCCGACCAGACCGCGCCGCTCATCGCCGTCTACGCCGAGCGCGGGGTGCTGGTCCAGGTCGACGGGATGGGTGAGGTCGACGAGGTCACCGCGCGCATCCTCACCGCTATCGGCGCCTGAGATGTTCCGCGGCCGGGACCGCATTGAGGTCAAGTCCATCGATCAATTGCACGTCATGCGTGCCGCGGGCCTGGTGGTCGCGCAAACCCTCCACTGCGTTGCCGCAGCCGTGCGCGAGGGCGTGAGCACCGCCGAGTTGGACGACATTGCCGCGGCCAGCATCCGTGACGCAGGAGCCACCCCATCCTTCCTCGGCTATCACGGGTTCCCGGCCCACATCTGCGTGTCCGTCAACGACGAGGTCGTCCACGGCATCCCCGGTGAGCGACGCATCGGCCTCGGTGACGTCGTCTCCATCGACTGTGGCGCCATCGTTGACGGGTGGCATGGGGATGCGGCGATCAGCATTCTGGTGGGGGAGGTGCCTGCCGATATCGCTGAACTCAGTCATGTCACGGAGCGCGCCCTCTGGGCCGGTCTGGCAGCAGCACGGCCCGGCGGGCGCCTTTCGGACATCGGTCACGCGGTCGAGACGGTCGTGCGCGAAGCCGGCCCCCACTTCGGCATCGTGGAGGAGTACGTCGGGCACGGCATCGGTTCGAGCATGCACATGGATCCGGCCGTGCCGAACTACGGCAAGCCCGGCAAGGGGCCGCGGTTGGTACCCGGCATGGCCCTAGCGGTCGAGCCCATGGTGATCCTGGGCTCCCCGGAGGTCCAGGTGCTCGACGACGACTGGACCGTGGTGGCCAGCGACGGCAGCATGGCGGCGCACTGGGAGCACACCGTGGCGGTCACCGAGGACGGACCCTGGGTGCTCACCGCGCTGGATGACGTCCGGCTCTAGCGTCCGTTATGCGGGCGGTAGGGGGCGATTAGGTTGATCGGCTCCCCGCGCGTACACTTGACGGGCTGATCATCGGGCTCTCCCGTTCGTCCGCACCCCGCCGATTTTTTGCTGGTGGGGTCGTGCGCGCGCGTGGAGTCCAAAGGGAAGGGAAGACGTCGAACATGGCCAAAAAGGACGGCGCGATCGAGCTTGAGGGCACGATCACCGAGTCGCTGCCCAACGCCATGTTCCGCGTTGAACTCGACAACGGACACAAGGTTCTGGCGCACATCAGCGGAAAGATGCGGATGCACTACATCCGAATCCTTCCCGACGATCGTGTCGTCGTGGAGTTGTCGCCCTACGACCTAACCCGGGGTCGCATCGTCTACAGGTACAAGTGAGGTGAGATTCCGGTGAAGGTTAAGCCCAGCGTTAAGCCCATCTGTGACAAGTGCAAGGTGATCCGTCGCCACGGCCGCGTCATGGTGATCTGCGACAACGTTCGACACAAGCAGCGTCAGGGTTAACTCCTGACGCACGCGTGCGACGGAGAGACAACCGGACCACGCACACCACGGATCAACCGATTCGTGGACTGCGATACCCGACCCCCGCGGCAGCCTCGTGCAGACCGCGGGACGCCACCCTCGGACTCAAGGCCGAGGACCCACCCCGGGTGGTGGGACCGGTACCGCACCACACCTTGGGCAACGAGGACAAGAAGAGGACACCCATGGCACGCATCGTTGGCGTTGACCTGCCCCGCGACAAGCGGATGGCGGTTGCGCTCACCTACATCTACGGCGTAGGACGCACCCGCGCCGCTCAGGCCCTCGAGGCCACCGGCATCAGCCCGGACCTGCGCGCCCGCGATCTGACCGATGAGCAGGCAGTTGCCCTGCGCGACTGGATCGAGGCGAACCTGCAGGTCGAGGGTGACCTGCGTCGTGAGGTTGCCGGCGATATCCGCCGCAAGATCGAGATCGGCTGCTACCAGGGCATCCGGCACCGCCGTGGTCTGCCCGTGCACGGTCAGCGCACGCACACCAATGCACGCACCCGCAAGGGTCCCCGCAAGACCGTCGCCGGCAAGAAGAAGGCCGGCAAGTAGTAGTCCGCGGGTCTGCGCCGGAAACTTCCGGACCAGCGGACCGATGACCTCAGGAGAACGAAGGACATATGCCTCCCAAGAGTGGTAGCAAGGCCGGCGCCAAGAAGGTGCGCCGCAAGGAAAAGAAGAACATCGCCCACGGGCAAGCTCACATCAAGAGCACGTTCAACAACACGATCGTGTCCATCACCGACCCGAACGGCGCCGTCGTCGCCTGGTCGAGCTCCGGTCAGGTCGGGTTCAAGGGCAGCCGCAAGTCGACGCCGTTCGCGGCGCAGTTGGCCGCCGAGGCCGCTGCGCGTCGTGCCATGGAGCACGGCATGCGCAAGGTCGACGTGTTCGTCAAGGGTCCCGGTTCCGGCCGCGAGACCGCCATCCGCTCGCTCCAGGCCACGGGCCTTGAAGTGGGCTCCATCCAGGACGTCACCCCGGTCCCCTTCAATGGGTGCCGCCCACCCAAGCGCCGCCGCGTCTGAGAACGGAGAACTGACACACCATGGCTCGTTATACCGACGCGGACTGCAAGCGCTGTCGCCGTGAGAAGACCAAGCTCTTCCTCAAGGGCGCCAAGTGCGAGTCCCCCAAGTGCCCCTTCGAGAAGCGTCCCTACCCGCCCGGTCAGCACGGCCGCGGTCGATCCAAGGACAGCGAGTACCTGTTGCAGTTGCGCGAGAAGCAGAAGGCGACCCGGATCTACGGCGTCCTCGAGAAGCAGTTCCGCAACTACTACGAGGAGGCGCACCGGCGCACCGGCAAGACCGGTGACAACCTGATGCGCATCCTGGAGTCCCGCCTGGACAACGTCGTCTATCGTGCCGGCTTCGCCAAGTCCCGCGACATGGCGCGCCAGCTGGTGACGCACGGCCACTTCACCGTGAATGGCCACAAGGTCGACATTCCGTCGTACCGCGTGCAGGCGAACGACATCATTGAGGTCCGTCCTGGCTCGCGTGAGATGACACCCTTCGTTGTCGCCCATGCCGAGATCGGTGAGCGTCCGGTGCCCCCGTGGCTGGAGGTCATCCCCTCCAAGATGCGCATCCTCGTGCACTCGCTGCCCTCGCGCCAGGTCATCGACACCCCGGTCCAGGAGCAGTTGATCGTCGAGCTCTACTCCAAGTAGTCCTTTTTCCTAGTAGTCCACACCTAAACCCGACGTCATATAGCGGTCGTCGCCGAAAGGACAGCACGTGCTCATCACGCAGCGCCCCATTCTCACCGAGGAACCGATTAGCGAGTTCCGCTCGCGGTTCGTCCTCGAGCCCCTAGAGCCCGGATTCGGTTACACCCTGGGCAACTCCATGCGCCGCACGCTCCTGTCGTCGATTCCCGGTGCTGCGGTTACCAGCATCCGTATCGACGGTGTCCTCCACGAGTTCACCACCATCCCGGGGGTGAAGGAGGACGTCACCGAGCTCATCCTCAACATCAAGCAACTCGTCGTGTCGTCTGATCATGACGAGCCGGTTGTCATGTACCTGCGCAAGCAGGGCCCTGGACCGGTCGTCGCGGCTGATATTGCGCCCCCCGCGGGTGTCGAGATCCACAACCCCGATCTGCACATCGCCACCTTGAACGACAAGGGCAAGTTGGAGATGGAGTTCGTGGTCGAGCGTGGCCGGGGATACGTGTCGGCCGCTCTTAACAAGCAGCCGGGACAGGAGATCGGCCGGATCCCGGTCGACTCGATCTACTCGCCCGTGCTCAAGGTCACCTACAAGGTCGAGGCGACCCGCGTCGAGCAGCGCACGGACTTCGACAAGCTCGTCATCGACGTCGAGACCAAGCCGTGCATGCTGCCGCGCGATGCTGTGGCGTCAGCCGGCAAGACGCTCGTTGAACTCTTCGGCCTGGCCCGTGAGCTCAACGTCGATGCTGAGGGCATCGACATCGGCCCCTCACCGGCGGACGCGTTCGTCGCGGAGCAGCTGTCGACCCCCATCGAGCAGCTGGACCTCACCGTCCGCTCGTACAACTGCCTCAAGCGCGAGGGCATCCACACCGTGGGTGAACTCATCGGCCGTTCTGAGGCGGACCTGCTCGACATCCGCAACTTCGGCGCCAAGTCCATCGACGAGGTCAAGGTCAAGCTGGTCGGCCTCGGACTGGCGCTCAAGGACAGCCCGCCCGGATTCGACCCCGGTGCCGCCGTGTACTTCAGCGATGAAGACGACGACGAGGACCTGGACCTGGTCGAGGACGAGCAGCTCTAACCACGCCACCCGAACAAGGAGTTCTTTCATCATGCCTACGCCTACTAAAGGTGCCCGCCTGGGTGGCGGTCCCGCCCACGAGCGCCTCATGCTCGCCAATCTGGCGACGGCGCTGTTCGAGCACGGCCGCATCACCACGACGGAGGCCAAGGCCAAGCGCCTGCGTCCCCTCGCGGAGCGCCTGATCACCTTCGCCAAGCGCGGTGACCTCGCCGCCCGTCGCCGTGTCCTCACCGTTGTGCGCGACAAGGGTGTCGTGCACGTTCTCTTCACCGAGATCGGGCCGCGCTACGAGAACCGCCACGGTGGCTACACCCGCATCGTCAAGCTCGGCCCGCGCAAGGGCGACAACGCGCCCATGGTGGTCATCGAGCTTGTGGAACCGCTTGCCGAGCAGGTCGTCGCTGAGGCCACCGGTGCCACCAAGCGCGCGGCCAAGGAGAAGGCTGCCGCCGCGCCTGCGGCCCCGGCCGCTGAGGAGACGGCGGCCGCCGAGGTTGTCGCCGATGAGGCGGAAGTTGCCGCGGAGGCTGCCGGAGATACTCCGGAAGAGGCGGCTGAGGTTGAGGCCGCCGCTGACGCCGATGTCGAGGCTGACGCCGATGTCATGGCCGACGGTGAGACTGACGCCGACGGTGAGACTGACGCGGATACGGCCGAGACGGACAAGAAGGACGAGTCCTGACCGACGCATCGTCATCGACTCAGCCCGTCGCCGGATCCTCCGGTGACGGGCTGTTTCGTCTGCGCCTCGACATCGCCTACGACGGTCGTGACTTCCATGGCTGGGCCGCGCAACCGCAGGCTGCCGGACTGCGCACGGTGCAGGGTGAGTTGGAGCGTGTCCTCGGGCATCTGTACGGCGTGCCGATGCCGGTGCAGTGCGCCGGCCGCACGGATGCGGGGGTGCACGCACGCGGCCAGGTAGCCCATGTCGATGCTCCGATGGCCGCCACCACCGACATCGACGTGCGCCGCATCAATCGCGCCCTGCCCGCTGACCTGCGGATCCTCCGCATGGAAGAGGTATCGCCACAGTTCGATGCGCGCTTCTCGGCCCTGTGGCGGCGATATTCCTACCGTGTCTGCGATGGGGGAGTGGGACCTGATCCGTTGGCACGCCACCTCGTACTGCCGTGGCCGCGATGGCTAGACGTTGACCGGATGAACGAGGCCGCGGAGCCCCTGCATGGCGAACATGACTTCGCGCCGTTCTGCAAGCAACGTGAGTTCGCCACCACGGTGCGCGGTCTCGAGCGCCTGCGGTGGTATCGCGATGAGGCTGGGCTCGCGGTCATGGACATCCAGGCCGACGCCTTCTGCCACTCGATGGTGCGTTCGCTGGTCGGCGCCCTGCTCCCCGTCGGGGATGGGCGCAGGACCGTTGACTGGCCGGGGCAGGTGCTGCACTCCGGTGTCAAGGACTCGGGCGTGACCGTGATGCCGGCCTATCCCCTTGTCCTGGAGCAGGTCGGCTACCCACCACCGGAGGAGTGGGCCGAGCGGCAGCAGCGCACCCGAGTGCGACGGGACACCTGATGGGGCATATCGACGTCCAGCACGTGACCTACTCCCTGCCTGACGGGCGCGTGCTCCTCGACGATGTCTCCTTCCGCGTCGGAGAGGGCACCACCGCAGCGCTCATCGGCGCGAACGGCGCAGGCAAGACGACGTTGCTGCGCATGATGGCCGGCGATCTCGCACCTGACCAGGGCAGTGTGGTGACCACCGGGGGTGTCGGGGTCATGCGTCAGTTCGTCGGCCAGGGTCTTGGTCTCGACGTACGGGGGTTGCTCCTATCGACCGCCTCCCCGGCCTTGCAGGAAGCCGCCGCGCTGGTCGACGCGTGTGAGCTTGATCTGATGGACACCGATGACGAGGCCGTGCACATGCGCTACGCGCATGCCCTTGCGGACTATGCGGACGCGGGCGGGTACGAGGCGGAGGTGCAGTGGGATGTCGTGTGTACTGCCGCTCTCGGGTTGCCTTTCGAATCCGTCCGGTACCGCGACGCCGAGACGCTCTCCGGTGGAGAGCGCAAGCGTTTGGTCCTCGAAGCCTTGCTACGCGGTCCTGACGAGGTACTGCTCCTTGACGAGCCCGACAACTTCCTCGACGTACCTGCCAAGGTATGGCTTGAGCAGCAACTGCGAGACACCCCCAAGACCGTGCTGCTCGTTAGCCACGATCGTGAACTGCTCGACAACGCCGCGAACTCCATCATCACCGTCGAACTCGGCGCGGCGGGGAACTCGGTCTGGGTGCACGGCGGTCGCTTCTCGACCTATGCCGATGCTCGCGCCGATCGTTTTAGCCGGCTGGAAGAGCTGCGCAGACGCTGGGACGAGGAGCATCGCAAACTCAAGGACCTCGTGCAGATGTACAAAACGAAGGCCGCCTACAACGATGGCCTGGCATCTCGCTATCAGGCCGCGCAGACGCGTCTACGAATGTTCGAGGAGGCGGGCCCGCCGCAGGCGATCCCGCTGCGCCAGTCGCTGAAGATGCGGCTTGGGGGCGGACGTACGGCGAAGCGCGCGGTGATCTGCGAAAACCTTGCCCTCACCGGATTAACCGACCCCTTCGACCTCGAGGTCTGGTTCGGTGAGCGGGTCGGCATCCTCGGGCGCAACGGCGCCGGCAAGTCGCACCTGCTCAGGCTGCTTGCGCTGGGGGGCACCGATCCCGATCTCCCGCCCCTGGGCGATGTCCCCATCGCTCCGGTCGCCCACACTGGGATCGCGCGGCTCGGCTCCCGGGTTCGCGCCGGATGGTTCGCCCAGACGCACACTCGTCCGGATCTCGCCGGCCGCACCCTGCTGGAGATCCTGCATCGGGGCGACGGCGACCGAGCCGGGATGGGGCGCGAACCTGCGAGTCGCGCTCTGGATCGGTATGGGTTGGCCGGAGCGGCCGAGCGCCCCTTCTCGACCCTGTCAGGGGGTCAGCAGGCCCGCTTCCAGATCCTGTTGCTGGAGTTGTCCGGAGCCACACTGCTGTGCCTGGACGAGCCCACGGACAACCTTGATCTAGAGAGCGCTGAGGCGCTCGAGGGGGCCCTGGAGCAGTTCACCGGGACGGTGCTGGCGGTGACCCATGATCGGTGGTTCACCCGGGGTTTTGACCGGTTTGTCATCGTGGGGGAGGACGGCGCCGTCACGACCTCCGACGAGCCCGTGTGGGGCCTCGAGGGGGCGTTTTGACCCCCCGTGCCGGGCGCGGGTAGTCTAAGCGGTCGTTGTGCCCGGACCCGGGCGCTTTCGAAACAAGAGGTTCCCGTGCGCACGTACACCCCAAAGACCGGTGAGGTCACCCGCGAGTGGCTCGTCATTGACGCGACCGATGTCGTCCTGGGCCGCCTGGCTTCGCAGACCGCCACCCTCCTGCGTGGCAAGCACAAGCCGGTCTTCGCGCCGCACGTGGACACCGGTGACTTCGTCATCATCATCAATGCCGACAAGGTCGCCCTGACCGGCAGCAAGCGCGAGCAGAAGATGGACTACCGCCACTCGGGTTACCCGGGCGGCCTACGCGCGACCTCGTACGCCGACCTGCTCGAGAGCGACCCGCGTCGCGCCGTTGAAAAGGCTGTTCGCGGGATGCTGCCGCACAACAAGCTCGGGCGCCAGCAGATGTCCAAGCTCAAGGTCTACTCCGGCCCGGATCATCCGCACGCCGCGCAGAAGCCCACGCCGTACACCATCACGCAGGTCGCGCAGTAGCGGGCACGGCGTAGGAAAGGAATACACAAGTGAGCGTTAGCGAAACCGAACTCCTTGACGAGGACGTCCCGTCGGAGTACACGACCGAGACTCCTTCGTCGGCTCCGGCCGCCGCGGACCGTCCTGTCGTCACCGCCCCCGGCGGAGCGACCGGTCGTCGCAAGGAGGCCATCGCCCGCGTCCGCCTGGTGCCCGGCACCGGTCGTTGGACCATCAATGGGCGTGACCTCGACTCCTACTTCCCCAACCGCGTGCACCAGCAGGAGGTCAACGAGCCGTTCGTCACGCTCGGCCTCGAGGGTCGCTACGACGTGATCGCGCGGATGTCCGGTGGCGGCATCTCCGGTCAGGCTGGTGCGCTGCGTCTCGGCATTGCGCGCGCGCTCAACGAAATCGACGAAGAGGGCAACCGTCCGGCGCTGAAGAAGGCCGGGTTCCTCACGCGCGACGCCCGGGCGAAGGAGCGCAAGAAGTACGGCCTGAAGAAGGCCCGCAAGGCGCCCCAGTACAGCAAGCGCTAGTTCGACGGCCGTGGGCGGGCGCCTCTTCGGTACCGACGGCGTTCGGGGCCTAGCCAACCGCGATCTCACCGCGGAATTGGCGCTACGTCTCGCGGCGTCCGCCGCGCATGTGCTGGGGGATGCCGGAGCGCTGAGCGCAGCTGGCTCTGGTCGGCCCCTCGCCGTGGTCGGACGTGACCCGCGTGCCAGCGGGGAGTTCCTCGAAGCCGCCGTCGTGGCTGGGCTGGCCAGTGCCGGTGTCGACGTCCTTCTGGTCGGTGTTGTCCCCACACCAGCTGTCGCCTACCTCACCGCGTCCGCGGGTGCGAGTCTGGGCGTGATGCTCTCGGCGTCGCACAATCCGATGCCGGACAACGGCATCAAGTTCTTCGATGCCGCCGGGCACAAACTGCCCGATGCCGTCGAGGACGCTATCGAAGCCCGCATGGCCGAGGCATGGGATAGGCCCACGGGGGCGGCCGTAGGACGCGTCCGTGTGATGGCCGATGCGCGGGCCCGCTACATCGACCACCTCCTCGCCGCCTGCCCCACGTCGTTAGCGGGGCTGCGCGTCGTCGTCGACACGGCGAACGGAGCCGCGGCTGAGGTGTCGCCGGAGGCGATGCGTCGAGCCGGCGCGGAGGTCTTGGCGATTCACTCCTCTCCCGACGGCCTCAACATCAACGCCGGTTGCGGGAGCACCCATCTGGAGGACCTCGTCGCCGCGGTGGTTGAGCACGGTGCTGATGTCGGCATCGCCCATGATGGCGACGCCGATCGATGCCTGGCGGTGGCCGCCGATGGTGAGATCGTCGATGGCGATCAAATCTTGGCGGTCTTGGCGCTCGGGATGCGTGAGGCCGGCTCGCTGGTGGGAGACACTGTGGTGGCCACGGTCATGTCCAACCTCGGCTTCAAGCTTGCGATGCAGGCTGCTGGCATCGAGGTGATCGAGACGGCGGTGGGGGATCGATACGTCCTCGAGGCGATGCGCGCAGGTGGCCTGCGTCTCGGCGGTGAGCAGAGCGGCCACGTGATCTTGCTCGAACACGCCACTACCGGTGATGGCACGCTCACGGCGCTGGCGCTTCTCGGGGAGATGGCGCGGACGGGCCGCTCACTCGCGGAACTTGCCGGCGTGGTGGAACGCCTACCGCAGGTGCTCATCAACGTGTCGGGAGTCGACCGCAATCGTGTGAACGAACATCCCGACGTGTTGGCTGCCGTCGCCGCCGTGGAGGGGCGACTCGGATCAACCGGGCGAGTTCTTCTGCGCCCCTCCGGCACCGAGCCGATCGTACGGGTCATGGTCGAGGCACCGACGCACGACGAAGCCACGGCCGCCGCCGAGGCGATCGCCGCCACTGTGCGGTCCTGCCTGTCCCTGTCTTAGCCGGTACCCGCGTTAACGCCGTTGTCGGGCGCGTCGACGGGCCGCTCGGACCCGGCGCAGCACCAGCAGGGTGAGGGATCCGGCCACGGCCATGCCGGTGATGTTGATGCCGAGTTGCAGAGCGCTGCCGAGGACCTCCGGCCAATCTCGGAAGGGCAGGGCCAGCGCGATGTTGCCGGCGGCCGGAATTGTCGTGACCGAGATGAAGACGCCGGTGAGCGTGGCGGAGCGACCGGTCACCAGGGCCAGGACACCGGCGATGCCAGCCACGATGGCGATGACGACGGACCAGTTGTCAGGCCGGTAGATGAACTCGGTCAACGGACGTGGACCACTGACCTGCGCCATGGTTACCCAGCCCACCTGGGCGAGCAGAGCAAAAACGGCCGTAGACAGGGCAATGGCAATCGCGAAGCCGAGCAGGAGGGTGCGCAGGGCTGACCAGAGCAGATGCGGACGGTGCGTGACCAGGGCGACGCCGAGCGCGGCGATGGCGCCGAACTCGGGCCCCAGGACCATGGCGCCGATGATGAGCACCTGCGAGTCGAGGACGATGGCAATCGCAGCAATGAAGGTGGCCATCGACATGAAGGCAAGGAATCCCCAGGTGAGACTCGACGAGTCGTAGGCATCTCGAACGACGTCCATCCAGACCACGGCGTCCTGATCGTCCGGCGCGTCGGAGTGCTGAATGTCAAGCGCTCGCTGGGATGTCCAGCCGCTCACCGGCGTCGTCTCGATGGCGCCCCGGGCGGGAACTCCCAACGCGGTGAGTCGTTCGATCACCCTGTCCGCCGTCGTTCGTGGCACGGAAGCGATGATGAGATCCCCGACCGGCTCACGACTGCCGCCGGGGATCACTGCGAGCGACGACACGGAGGGCTCCTCGGCGAGGATTTGTTCGGCCTCGGCCGAGAGGTCCGCCGGGCAGAAGACCCGAAGGCTCAACATGGGCTGATTCTGTCCGCTTCTGGGCCATGGGGTGGCCGATTGACACGGCGCGAGCGCGTACGCTGGCCCCCATGTGCGGCATCGTGGGCTACGTCGGCGAGAAGCAGGCCCTCGAGGTCGTCGTCGAGGGATTGCGGCGGCTGGAGTATCGGGGGTACGACTCCGCCGGGGTCGCGGTCGTCACCGGCGACCAACTCGACGTGCGCAAGAAGGCCGGCAAACTCGCCAACCTCGAAAGCCTCCTCGGCTCGGACCCCCTGGCGGCGGCGACCATCGGCATCGGCCACACGCGGTGGGCCACCCATGGCGGCCCGACCGATGCCAATGCGCATCCCCACGTAAGTGCCGACGGCACGGTGGCGGTCATCCACAACGGCATCATCGAGAACTTTGCCGTCATCCGCGATGAGTTGATCAGTGCCGGTATTGAACTCTCGTCAGAGACCGACACCGAAGTGGTGGCGCACCTGCTGGCGGCAGAATTGCCCCGTTGCGACGGTGACCTCGCTGAGGCGATGCGTCGGACGTGTCGGCAACTCGAGGGCGCCTTCACGCTCGTCGCCGTCGTGGCCGATCACGTGGACGTCGTCGTGGCGGCGCGCCGCAACTCTCCGCTCGTCGTGGGGCTCGGGGACGGCGAGAATTTCCTTGCCTCCGACGTGGCAGCCTTCGTCTCCCACACGCGCGAGGCCCTCGAACTCGGCCAGGACCAGGTCGTCCAGATCTCCCGGGACTCGGTCGTGGTCACCGACTTCGATGGCAACGATGTCGAAGCCACACCCTTTACCGTGACCTGGGATGCCTCGGCCGCCGAGAAGGGCGGCTACGACCTGTTCATGCTCAAGGAGATCAATGAACAGCCGAAGGCCGTCGCGGATGCTCAACGCGGACGCGTGGGACGCGACGGGCGCCTGCACCTTGACGAGATGCGTCTCACCGACGCTGAACTCCGCGAGGTCGACAAGATCATCGTCGTCGCGTGCGGCACGGCCTATCACGCGGGACTCGTGGCCAAGTACGCGATCGAACACTGGACCCGAATCCCGGTCGACGTCGAACTCGCGAGCGAATTCCGCTACCGCGATCCCATCGTCGATGCCCGCACGCTCACCATCGCCATCTCGCAGTCCGGCGAGACGATGGACACCCTCATGGCTCTCCGCCATGCCCGCGAACAGGGTTCTCGCGCCTTGGCCATCTGCAACACCGTCGGATCGACCATCCCGCGTGAATGCGATGCCGTGTTGTACACCTACGCCGGTCCCGAGGTGGCGGTCGCATCGACCAAGGCGTTCCTCACGCAGATCATTGCGGCGTACCTCGTCGGCCTCTACCTGGCCCAGGTGCGCGGCAACATGTTCGGTGACGAAATCCGCAGCGTGCTCACAGACCTGTCCGACATGCCCCAGGCGGTGGATCTCGTCCTGGACACCAGCGAGGGTGTCCAGGCTCTCGCCCGGGAACTCGTGGACGCGAAGTCGGTGCTCTTCCTCGGTCGCCACGTGGGCTACCCGGTCGCCCTTGAAGGGGCACTCAAACTCAAGGAGCTCGCGTACATGCACGCGGAGGGCTTCCCGGCAGGGGAACTCAAGCACGGGCCGATCGCCCTCATTGAGGACGGCGTGCCGGTTATCTGCATTGTGCCGTCGCCGCAGGGTCGTGCGGTCCTGCACGGCAAGATGATTTCGAATATTCAAGAGGTCCGGGCCCGAGGTGCGCGCACCATCGTCATCGCTGAGGAGGGTGATGAGTCGGTCGTGCCGTTTGCCGACGAGATCATTCGCGTTCCCGCGGTGCCCACGCTGATGCAACCGCTGGTCGCGAGTGTTCCGTTGCAGATCTTCGCGTGTGCCATGGCCACCGTGAAGGGCCACGACGTCGATCAACCGCGGAACCTCGCCAAGTCCGTCACCGTGGAGTAGCGATGATTGTCGGCATTGGTATCGACATCGTCGTGATCGCGAGGTTCGCGGGAATGATGGAGCGACGCCCCGGCATGGTGGAGCGGCTCTTCACCGAGCGTGAGTCGCGTCTTCCGAGTGGAGATCTCCGGGGACCGGGGTCGCTGGCTGCGCGCTTCGCGGCCAAGGAGGCCATTGCCAAAGCACTGGGAGCTCCTGCGGGCATGGCCTGGCACGACTGCGAGATCGTGGTCGATGAGACTGGGCGTCCCCATGTGGAGACGCGGGACACGGTTGCTGCTGCAGCCGAGCGAATCGGCATTCGGCGCTGGCATCTGTCACTGACGCATGATGGTGACAACGCGGTGGCGCAGGCGATCGGGGAGGCGTGATGGCGGGCATATATGACGTCGCCACCGTGCGCCGGGCCGAGGAGTCCGTCATGGCGATGTTGCCTGACGGTGCCCTCATGGAGCGCGCGGCCACCGGGCTAGCGGACGCATGCGCGGCGCTGCTTCGGGAGTCCGGTGTCGACCTAGTCGGCAGTCGCATCGTCCTACTGGTGGGGAGTGGCAACAACGGTGGCGATGCTCTGTACGCCGGTGCCCGACTCGCGGGTCGGGGTGCGCAGGTCCGGGCTGTCCTTCTCGGTGATTCCTGCCACGAGGGTGGCCTCGCAGCCTTGCGAGCGGCCGGCGGACGGCTTGTGTCAGGCAGTGACCACGCATCCGCGCTGGATCGGGCAGATCTCGTGCTTGACGGCATTGTCGGGATCGGTGGGCGTGGTGCCCTGCGTGCCGACGCGAGTGCGGTGGTGAACATAGCCATGACCTCAGGGGCGCTGGTCGTGGCCGTGGACGTTCCCTCCGGGGTGGATGCCGACAGCGGGGCCGTGGCCGATTCGGACGCTGTGGTCAGCGCAGACATGACCGTGACCTTCGGTGCCGTGAAGCCGGGATTGCTCCTTTCGCCGGGGCGCGATCATGCGGGGGCCGTGGTCCTCGTCGACATCGGCCTGGACGATGCCCTACCCGAGCCGACGTTGTTCTCCCTGGATGCCGACGCACTCGCCGCCGCGGTTCCCGAGCCGGCGAGCGAGGACTATAAGTATTCGCGCGGTGTGGTCGGCATCGCGGCAGGAAGTGCGCGGTACCGAGGGGCGGCCTTCATGGTGACCGGGAGCGCTCGCCAGGGCAATGTGGGCATGGTTCACGTCCTTGATCGCGGTGATGGCCTCGCGGCTGCCATCGTCGACCGCTTCTGGGACGTCGTGGTGTCGACCGAGTCCCCCGGAGCTGTCCGACGCACCACGGCATGGACGGTCGGGCCGGGCCTAGGGGTGGATGCTGATGGCCGCGCCATCCTGCGATCTGTTCTCGGAGCTCCTGCCCCGGTCGTCGTGGATGCGGACGCGTTGCACATGCTCCGTGAGAGCGAGCCATGGCAGGCGCTCGAGGAACGGACGTGGCCCACCGTCATCACTCCCCATGCGGGTGAATTTGCCGCGCTCGGCTATCAGGCCGGCAGCGGTGCCGAAGAGGACCGACTCGGCGCCGCGCGTGCCGCTGCCCGCGACCTCGGCGTCGTCGTCGTCCTCAAGGGGCCGGGCACCGTGATCGCGTCACCGAGTGGGATCGCCTATGTCGACACGTGGGGTGGACCCGAACTTGGGACCGCCGGGAGTGGTGATGTCCTTGCCGGACTCATCGGCGCTCTGCTGTCGGGTGCGGTCGCGCGCGAGCAATGCCCCAATGATGAGGCGGCTGCACTGGTGGCCGCGGCGGCGGTGGGACTGCACGGCATCGCGGGGCGTCTGGCCAGCGCCGACGGACGCCCGGTGACGGCACCGGATCTCATCAAGGCGCTCCCGGCCGCCATTGCGGGTGTCCGGCGCGGAGTAATCGAATGAGTGAGCGTGCGGAGGCCATCGTCGATCTGACCGTCATCGAGGCCAATCTGCGCAGCCTGCAGCGGCCCGGTGTCCTCACCATGGCCGTGGTGAAGGCGGATGCCTATGGGCATGGGGCGATTCCGGTGGCGCGCGCCGCTCGACGTGCCGGTGCCGAATGGCTGGGTGTGGCGCTGCCCAGTGAGGCCCTCGCCCTACGACGGGCGGGCGACACGGGGCCGATACTCGCCTGGCTCTACCCCCCGGGCGACCCGAACCTCGTCGCATGCGTGCGCGCTGACGTCGACCTCAACGTCGGTGCCGTTTGGGCCGTCGACGAGGTCGCGGCGGCGGCGCGTGCGGCAGGCAAGCGCGCACGCGTTCACCTCAAGGTGGACACCGGCCTGGGGCGTGGCGGTGCGCTTCCCCACACCTTCGACGACATCCTCACCGCGGTCCTGGCGCACCGTTCCGATGTCGATGTCGTCGGCATATGGTCACACCTTGCCTCCGGTGAAGTCGCGGGCGCCGTCGAGACGAGCGAACAGATCGCGGCTTTCGACGAGGCGCTGTCCCTCGCGCAGCGTCGAGGAATCGAGCCTCCACTACGGCACCTGGCCAACAGTGGCGGCACGCTGACCAATGCCGGCACCCACTTCGACCTCGTGCGACTCGGTATTGCGATGTACGGCGTACCGCCGGGACCGCAGGTGGACATGGCGGGGCTACGTCCGGCGATGACGTTGCGGGCATCGCTCGCGTCGGTGAAGCGCGTGCCGCCCGGTCATGGTGTGTCCTACGGGCTCACCTGGCGCGCCGCGACCGAGACGACTCTTGCGTTGGTGCCCCTCGGATATGCCGATGGCATTCCCCGTACCGCCGTAGACCCGCAAGTGTCCGTGGGCGGTGAGCGGGTTCCCGTGGTCGGGCGGATAGCCATGGATCAGTTCGTCGTCGATGTGGGGGATCGCGATGTCGCCCCCGGTGATGAGGTCCTCGTGTGGGGCCCCGGTGACGCGGGTGAGCCCACGGCCCAGGATTGGGCCACGTGGGACGGCACCATCGGCTACGAGATCGTGACGCGCCTCGGTTCACGGGTGCCCCGGCGGTACCTCGGTGACGTCTGATGGTGGCGTGGCCCGCGACAGCGAAGGGGCTCGCCGCGTTGGGCGCCTTGGCCGCGGGCGTTGCCGTGGGTGCCGCGGCTGAGCGTCTCGCCACTCGGAACCTTCGCCGCGGTGAGGGACCCGTCGCTCGACGCGACGCAGGAGTTCGGTCCGTTGTGACGACCGACGACGGTGTGGAACTCGCCGTCGTCATCGATGATCCACCGGAACACGATGACGACCTTCCGACGGTCATCTTCACCCACGGCTACGCACTGTCCCTGGACTCGTGGCCCGATCAACGGGGATCACTCGGCCGCCACGCTCGCCTTGTGCTGTGGGATCAGCGTGGCCACGGACGTTCGACGAAGGGGCCCGCGGGAACCTCGATCGATCGGTTGGGGCGTGACTTGGGCTGTGTGCTCGACGCCGTGGCCCCGTCCGGTCCGGTTGTGCTTGTCGGTCACTCCATGGGTGGCATGACGGTCATGGCGCTCGCGGATCAGCGGCCGGAGATCTTCGGCCCGCGCGTGCGTGGCGTGGCGCTGCTGGCCACTTCCGCCGGGGGCATTGCCGATGTTGACCTCGGACTCCCGCAGCCCGTTGCCCGCCTCGCCCATCGGATGGCACCCGCCATCGGTGCGGCACTGGAATCGGAGGGGCCGGTGTCCGCTCTCGTGGAGCGGGCCCGTCGAGCATCAAACGACCTCGGTCTGCTCATCACCCGGGCCTACGCCTTCGGTTCGACCCCGCCCACTGACGGCACGCGCCTGGTGTCCGATCTCATCGCCGGCACCCCCGTTGATGTCCTCGCCGACCTCCTGCCCGCACTGCAGGCGCATGACAAGCGCGAGGCCCTGCAGGCTCTGGGATCGGTTGAACTGCTTGTGATGGTCGGCGATGCCGACCTGCTCACTCCGCCCGGTCACAGCATCGAGATTGTTCGGCGTACCCCCACCGCGGAATTGGTGATCCTGCCGGGGGTGGGTCACATGCTGACCCTCGAGGCTCCCGAACAGGTCAACCGTCACCTGCTGAGGCTGATCGAGCGGTCGACGTCATGACGGGGTTCGAGCAGGACCTTCCCGACGTGGAGACCACGATCATCTGGGGAAGGCACCTGGGAGCGAGACTGCAGCGTGGCGACCTCGTTGTCCTTACCGGCGATCTTGGGGCTGGCAAGACGACGCTGACGCGAGGCATCGGAGAGGGACTTGGCGTGCGCGGTGCCGTGTCGAGTCCCACGTTCGTGCTTGCGCGTGAGCACCCGTCAGTCAGTGGCGGTCCTGCCCTCATGCACGTCGATGCCTACCGGCTGAACGGCCCTCAGGAGATCGACGATCTCGACCTACCCGTCGAGGATTGCGTCACCATCGTCGAGTGGGGGGAGAACCGGGTCGAGCACCTCGCCGAGAGTCGACTGCACATTGCGTTGGGCCCCGATGGTGACGGCCGGCGGGCCACGATCCAGGGGGTGGGGCCGCGCTGGACGGACGCGACCATCGCTGACCTCGCCATCGACGCCTAGGGTGTCGGCGTGCTCGTCCTTGGGATCGATACCTCCACCGCCGCGACGTCGGTAGGCCTCGTCAACGATGACGGCGTCCTCGCGTCGCGGGCGCACGTCGACGCGCGAAGGCACGCCGAGATGCTGCCCGGACTTGTGCGATCGGTCCTCGCTGAGGCGTCGGCGACGCCGCGGGATCTCGCGGTGGTGGGCTGCGGCGTCGGGCCAGGTCCCTTCACTGGACTTCGCGTCGGGATCACCTTCGGTCGAGCGATGGCGCAGGCTCTCTCGATCCCGGTGGTGGGGGTTTGCAGCCTTGACGCGCTTGCCGCGAGTGTTGCTGACGGAGAGCCCTTCACGGTACGGATTCGCGTGCGTCGCGCGGAGCACGCGTGGGCGACTTACGACGGCGACGGCGTACGCACGACCGGGCCCCTCGTGAGCCGTGACGACGATGGGCGCGCGGTCGGGCGCACGGTGGGTGACTGTGCCGATGTCGATAGTGAACGCCGACCGTCCGGTACGGACGTGGCATCACTCGTCCGAGCGCGCCTCGCGCTGGGGGAGCGGCCGCCGGCGGAACTCCTGCTCCCCGAGGATGAGGCCGCTGGCAGCGGGTCGCCGACCGCGGAGGTGTTGACCCGATTGAGGCACGCCGATCGGGTGCTTCTGCCCGCGGTGCCGCTCTACCTGCGCCGCCCCGACGCGATCCCGACGGCACAGCGATGATGCGCACGAGGCCCATGCGCTGGTGGGATATCGCCACAATCATGCCGCTGGAGACCGACCTCTTCGGCTCGACGGCGTGGTCACCGGCACAGTTCTGGGGCGAGCTCGCGCAGGGCAACCGGGTCTACGTCGTCGCCGAAGATGAGGCAGAAATCGTTGGGTACGCGGGCCTCCTCTGCATTCCCCCGACCGCTGATGTCCAAACGATTGCCGTGGCATCGCGAGCGCAGCGACGGGGAGTGGGTCGCGCCCTGCTCCAGGAGCTGCTCACTGCCGCCCGACGCGCCGAATGCACAGAGGTGCTCTTGGAGGTTCGCGCGGACAACGCATCGGCGGTAGCCCTATACGCCGATGAGGGATTTGACATGATCGCCCGACGTTCGGGCTATTACGGTCCGGGCGAGGACGCGTTGGTGATGCGTCGGAGGCCAGCGTGAACGATGAGCCCCTCGTGCTCGGTATCGAGACTTCGTGTGATGAAACCGGTGTGGCGGTTGTCCGCGGCACTACGCTCCTCGCGGATGTGATCGCTTCGAGCGTCACCGAGCACGAGCGCTTCGGCGGCGTGGTGCCCGAGGTTGCGAGTCGCGCGCACCTTGAGGCGATGTCGCCCACGATCGACCGAGCACTCCGTGATGCGCGGGTCACGGTGCGGGACCTTGACGCCATCGCAGTGACCTCGGGTCCGGGACTCGCCGGTGCTCTCCTGGTGGGAGTCAGTGCGGCCGAGGGCCTCGCCCTTGCTGCGGATCGGCCCCTCTTCGGGGTCAACCACCTGGCCGCTCATGTGGCGGTTGGCCGACTTGTCGACGGCGACCTCCCGTCACCGGCGATCGCCCTGTTGGTGTCCGGAGGGCACACGTCGTTGCTGAGGGTCGACGATGTCACCGCCGAGATCACACCCCTGGGTGCGACGCTGGATGACGCCGCGGGGGAGGCCTTCGACAAGGTTGCTCGCCTTCTTGGCCTGCCGTTCCCTGGTGGCCCGCACATCGATCGCATCGCAGTGGAAGGCGATGCCGGAGCCATTGCCTTCCCTCGCGGCCTCACATCCGCGCGAGACGACGAGAAGCACCGGCACGACTTCTCGTTCTCCGGCCTCAAGACCGCCGTGGTGCGCTGGATCGAGGCGTGCCGACGCGATGGTCACGAGATCCCCGTGGCCGATGTCGCGGCCTCCTTCCAGGAGGCGGTGGTCGATGTCCTCACCAGCAAGGCGGTGCGCGCGTGTCGCGAGGAGGGCATCGAGACGCTCATCCTCGGTGGCGGAGTGGCGGCGAATTCTCGGCTGCGGGCCATGGCCGCCGAGCGCGCCACGGGGCTTGACCTGCGCATCCCGCCGGCGCGCCTGTGCACCGACAACGGTGCCATGGTCGCTGCTCTGGGCTCGGCTCTCGTAGCTCAGGGGCGCCCGCCCTCAAACCCCGGCGTGGGGGCGGACTCCTCACTCCCGGTGGGCACCGTCCAGATGCTGGGACTGTCGTGATCGGCTTCGATGCCACTGCGCAGGTATCCTGACTCGATGCGCCATGGACAACCAGACGCTGCTCCTCGAGGGGGTCGCACCCCTCGGAGCCGTCGCCGCGGAGGATCGGTAACCGCCGGCATCCTCGTGAGCCTGGCGCTCGTCCTGTCGGGGATCACCGGCTACGTCTTTGGCATCGCCAGCTCCTCGCCGTCGGCGGAGGCTGCGGCTCCCACGCCGATCGCCATGACGGCGACCCCCGAGCCGGTGGTGTCATCGCCGACCCCGCTCCCCACCGACGCGACGACAGACGCGGGCACCGAGACGGAGATGGGTGCGGAGATGTCCATCGGCTCCGAGACCCTTGCCGAGGGTCAGTCCGGGCGCAGCGAGAACAACCTCGCGTCCGGTGAGGTGGAGGTCCTCAACTGGGTCGAGACAGAGGATCCGGTCTTCTTCATCACCATCGATGATGGGCTGAAGAAGTCTGCGGCGGTCCGCGACTTCATCGCCGCCAATCAAATCCCGGTCACGGCGTTCCTCACCGAGTACGCCGTTCGCAATCACACGGACTACTTCCAGGATGTGACGGCGTACGGCGGTTCGATCCAGAACCACTCCATGGTCCACGGTGCCTTCAACGATCCCGAGACCGACGTGCAGTGGGAGATCTGCGAGACGCAGGATCGGTTCGAGACGCAGTTCGGGACACGTCCGTGGATGCTGCGCCCGCCCTATGGTGCTGGCCCCAAGGATCCGCGGGTGCTCCAGTACGCCGAGGAATGCGGCATCAATCGCATCGTGCTGTGGAACGTCCTCGTCACCGACACCAATGAGGTCGAATACTGGGATGCGCCACTGCGCGCCGGAGACATCGTGCTCTTCCACTTCGTTGATGACCTTGAGGTCGGACTGGAGAAGATCCTGGAACTGGGCCGTGAGCAGGGGCTCCGGCCCGCGCCACTTGAGGACTACATCTGAGTGAGGGCGGCGCGCTGACGGATCTCCTCGCCTCGGGTCCCCATGCGATCGACGGTGGCCTGGCGAGCGAACTCGAACGTCGCGGGCATGACCTCGCAGACTCGTTGTGGTCGGCGCGCATCCTGGCCGACCAGCCACAGGAGATTCGCGCCGTACACGAGTCGTACGTTGACGCGGGAGCACGTGTCGTAGTGACGGCGAGCTATCAGGTTTCGCGGGAAGGCTTCGTCGCCGCGGGACGGACAGCGCGCGAAGCCGACAATGCTCTTCGTGCCAGCGTGCTTATCGCACGCGAGGCGGTCGCGAACCGGCCCGTGCTCGTCGCCGCAAGTATCGGGCCCTACGGCGCCATCCTCCACGACGGCAGTGAATACCGCGGGCGCTACGGCGTGAGCCGGGATCGCCTCGTCGACTTCCACGCGGAGCGCCTCGCGGTCATCAACGAGGCACAACCGGACGTGCTCGCGATCGAGACGATTCCCGACGTGGAAGAGATTGATGCGCTCATGGAGGCGCTGGCGACCGTGCCTCATCTCACCGGCTGGGTGACGGTGACCTGCGCCGACACGTCGCACACCAGTGCCGGGCAACGCCTCGATGAGGTAGCCGCTGCGGTAGCGACGTCGTCACAGGTGTCTGCGGTCGGGGTCAACTGCACGGCTCCTGTGCATGTCAGCGGCGCTCTCACCGCGTTGTCGGCGTCCTGCGACCTGCCCCTCGTCGCCTACCCGAACGCGGGCGGTGACTGGGATCCCTTTCATGGCGGGCGGGGCGCCGCCGAGAACCAGGCGGTGGATCTGCTGGGTCAGTGGTGCGCACAACCGAACCTCGGATTGCTCGGCGGATGCTGCGGCGTTGGGCCGACCACCGTGGGATACATGGCTGAGCGTCTGGCTACGGCTCAACCTCGATAACCCGACCGTCCGCGGTGAGGACGACGGTCGCTGGTCGCCCTCCGGACGTCGGTCGATGGCCTACGCGGGCATCCTGGGTTCCTGCACTCGCGGTCACGTCGTTCGTCTTCCACGTCACCGACCCTCGCCCGGTGAGGGCGGCGCGCAACTGCTTCGGTGCGTGGGGCAACTCGTGAACGACGTGCCAGGCGCGCGCGAGCCCCGTGGCCCGCACGGCGTCCGCCGTGAGCCAGTTGCTGTCGGGGGACAGGCGCTGAGCATCGAGGTAGTCAGCCAGTTCGTCGAGGAGACCGGCGTGGCGCACCGCAGGGGAGGGCTCGATGATCAGTCGACCGAGTTGGGCAGCCACCGGTGCGGGGGGTGCCCCCGTCTCGACGAGCGATTCGGCCTCGCGAGGCCGATCGGGGGGGACGACGGTGGCCCGTCGTCGCGCGGTGGCGAGTGGAGCGAACCAGATACAGGCCTCGACGGTGTCACCGTCGTGGTCGATCCACTCCACCTCGGCCGAATCCGGGATGAGGCTCAGGGGGATCCCGGGAGCTACTTTGGCCACCAGCGGTAGGCGTTGCGCCAAGGTGCGGACCGCGGTCCAGGGTGGTGACCAGTCCTCAGGACCGGAAGCGCGCACGGATCGGGTGCCTTGCGCCGAGCGAATGTCACCGGGCGGACGGCGGGCCGGATCGACGAACGCGGCCGCAAAACCCGACGTGTCGCAGTCGGCAATGTCGCCGATCCACATGTGGACAGTGCCCGCGAGGCGCGCATTGTCGGCTGCGGCGGCGCAGCGCCACGGATCGATATCGACGACCGTGACGGGACTTCCGGTCTCGGCCAACGCTCGAGCATCGACCCCGATGCCACAGCCGAGGTCCACGATCGCCGGGTGTGGTGTGTCGGGGAGGTAGTTCGCAAGTCGCGCGCGAAGTTCCGCCGCCCGATAGCGGGCGACGTCGCGTCGAGTTGCCTGTTCGAGGGCGGCGGTCTCCAGCACCATGTCGTCGGCCCAGTCACCGAGTCGCCGCGCGCCGCGCTGGGCAAGGGTCACCTGGGTCATGACCGCTGAGATGAGGTCGGGCGACGCTTCGGGGAAGGCGGCCCGCGCCTGGCTGATGCGGCGGAGTGGGTCGGTGTCATCCGCAGCGGTGAGGTGGGCCCGCAGGGCCAACGCCGTGGCCGAGCGAAGATCGATCGGGGAGACCGACGGGGTCCGGGTCACAGAGCCTTGAGGATGTCCTCGACGCGCTCCTTGGCGTCGCCGAAGAGCATCGAGGTGTTGTCCCGGAAGAACAGCGGGTTCTGCACACCGGCGTAGCCGACGGCCATCGAGCGCTTGAACACGATGACATTGCCCGCTTCCCAGACGCGCAGCACGGGCATACCGGCGATGGGAGATGTCGGGTCGTCCTCGGCGGCCGGATTCACCGTGTCGTTGGCGCCGATGACGAGCACGACGTCGGTGTCCGAGAGATCGTCGTTGATCTCGTCCATCTCGAGCACGATGTCGTAGGGGACCTTGGCCTCGGCAAGGAGGACGTTCATGTGTCCGGGCAGGCGACCGGCGACGGGGTGAATGCCGAATCGGACGTTGACACCCTTTTCCCGGAGGACCCGGGTGATTTCCGCGACCGGATACTGCGCCTGGGCCACCGCCATGCCGTAGCCGGGGGTGATGACGACCGATGATGCGCCCGCCAGCATCTCGGCCACCTCCTCGGCCGTGACCTCGCGGTACTCGCCGGTCTCGGCATCACCGCCCGAGGACGGCGCTTCCATGCCGAAGCCACCGGCGATGACGGAGATGAAGGAGCGATTCATCGCCTGGCACATGATGTAGCTCAGGTAGGCACCGGACGATCCCACGAGAGCGCCGGTGATGATGAGCAGGTTGTTGTTGAGCAGGAACCCCGATGCCGCCGCGGCCCAGCCGGAGTAGCTGTTGAGCATCGACACCACGACGGGCATGTCACCGCCGCCGATCGAGGCGACCAGGTGCCAGCCGAGTAGCAGCGCCACGACCGTGGCGACGATGAGGATCCACAGGTCGGGTGTGATGACGAACCACACGGTCAGGCCGAGGAGCACTACCAACGCACCGATATTCAGGGCGTTCTTGCCCGGCAGCATCATCGGCTTGGACGAGATCTTGGCCGACAGTTTCAGGTACGCCACGATCGAACCGGTAAAGGTGACCGCGCCGATGAACAGGCCGACGATCACCTCGCCGTGATGGATGCCGAGTAGGTCTGGGGCGATCTCAGTCTGGGCATCGCCCTGAGCCTCGACCATGATGTAGCCGTTCCAGGCCACAAGGACGGCGGCGAGACCGACGAAGCTGTGCAGTAGGGCGATGAGTTCGGGCATGCCAGTCATCTCGACGACGCGGGCCCGCCACAGGCCGACCGCGGCGCCGAGGATGACGGCGATGATCATCAGGGCAATGCCGATGGTGGTCATGCCGCCGTGGTGGCCGCCTTCAATGGCGAGGGCCACCGTGGCAATGAGGGCAATGCCCATGCCCACGATGCCGTACCAGATGCCTTGCTTGCCGGTCTCGTGCTTGCTGAGTCCGGCAAGGCTCATGATGAAGAGCAGTGCTGCGACGAGGTATGCGCCGGTGGCGAGGGATTCGATGCTCATCGCTGGAACATCTCCAGCATCCGACGCGTCACCGCGAAGCCTCCGAAGATGTTGATGCTTGCGATCAGGATCGCGATCGCGGCGAGGATCGTCACGATCGTGTTGCCCGTGCCGATCTGTAGCAGTGCGCCGACGATGATGATGCCGGAGATCGCGTTGGTGATGGACATGAGCGGCGTGTGGAGTGCGTGGTGCACGTTGCCGATCACGTAGAAGCCGATGACGATGGCGAGCACGAAGACGGTGATGTTTGAGGTGAGTTGAGCCGGAGCCGCCGCAGTGATCAGCAGGAGGACGGCCGCGGCCACACCGACAAGGGCGTAGCGCCGTCTGGGATCTGGTGGCGATTCATCCTTCGGCACGGCCGAGGGGGCTGTGGCGGGAGCGATCTTGGGAGCGGCGGAGACCTCCACCGCCGGCGGCGGCCAGGTGACCTCGCCGTCCTTGGCCACCGTGATCGCACGCTGAACGACGTCGTCCCAGGTGAGCACCAACTCGCCGTCCTTGCCTGGGGTGAGCAGTTTCATCAGGTTGACGAGATTGGTCGAGTACAGCTGCGAGGCCTGCGCGGGAAGCCGGCCGGCGAGGTCGGTGTAGCCAATGATGGTCACCCCGTTGGGAGTAACGACGACCTCATCCGGCTGTGAGCCCTCGACGTTTCCGCCATTCGCGGCGGCCAGATCCACGATGACCGATCCCGGTTTCATGGAGGCCACCATGTCGGCGGTGAGCAGGCGGGGAGCGGGCCGCCCCGGAATCAGCGCCGTGGTGATGACGATGTCGACGTCCTTGGCCTGGTCGGCGTACAACTGTGCTTCGCGGGCCTTGTAGTCGTCACCCATCTCCTTCGCGTAGCCGGTCGCGCTGACCTCCGCCTCCGGTGACTCAATCGAGAGGTACTCGCCGCCGAGGGATTTCACCTGGTCGGCGACCTCGGGCCGGGGATCGGTCGCCCGGACGATGGCGCCCATGGATCCGGCAGCGCCGATGGCGGCCAGACCGGCCACTCCGGCGCCAGCCACGAGGACCTTGGCCGGAGGGACCTTGCCCGCGGCCGTGACCTGCCCGGTAAAGAACCGCCCGAAGGCATTGGCGGCCTCCACCACCGCGCGATAGCCGGCGATGTTGGCCATCGAGCTAAGGACGTCCATCGACTGCGCTCGGGAGATGCGGGGCACGGCCTCCATGGCCAGGGCCGTGACTCCCCGCCCAGCCAGGGCGGCGAGGAGGTCCGGGTTCTGCGCCGGCGCCATCATGGAGATGAGGTAGGCGCCCGGCTGGAGTAGGGCAATCTGTGCGTCGTCCGGAGCGTTCACATGGAAGACGATGGGGGCTCCCCACGCGGCCTCGGCGGTCGTGATAGCGGCCCCTGCCTCGATGTAGGCCTCGTCGGGGAATGACGAGCCGGCGCCAGCGCCGGCCTCCACGGCGACCTCGTAGCCGAGTTTGAGCAGTTGGAGAACCGTGGCTGGGGTGGCGGCGACGCGCGTTTCCCCGGGCTTGGTCTCGCGAGGCACTCCGATCAACACCGTGGTCTCCACCTCTCCATCACCGCGCGGTCCTCACGCCATGACCGGCGGCCGTCGCCGCGAATAAGCCGTCAGCGTAGTACCCGGCCCAGGATGTGCACGGGACGTCCGACCCTGGTGGGGCCGGTGGGCCGAGGTTGAGACTTCGAGGGAGAGGTCGATGGTCGGCATCGTAGGGTGACAACGGAGTGCCAAGGGGGCAGCCATGAGGCAGCGCAGTGCAGGTTCTCGAGGTGCTTCCGTGGTCGCGTCCGGCGCGCTCGTCGCCATCGTCGGGCTGATTGCGGGCCTGCTCACCTTTGCGGCGCCAGCCCAGGCGGCGTCGAGCAACCCGGGCATGGCGGATGGACGCTACGACGTCGTCTTCGGTCTCATCGTGCGTCGCGCACCCAACGGGACGTCGGCGCGCACGCTGGCGACCACGGTGGAGCGCGCCGGGGTGGACGTCGCTTCGGTTCGATCGCTGACGCGGGACATCACGGTGTTGAACTTCGCGGACCCGATGACCTTCGCCGAGGCGGAGTCCATCGAGCGCGCGGTGGCCCGTGAACCGGGCGTCCTCGGCGTTGAGCCCAACCGCATCGTGTTCGCTCAGGCGAGTCCGACGGCGACTCCGGTGATTCCCAACGATCCCTACTTCTCCGACCAGTGGGGTCTGTGGGATGGCGGGGGTGCTGCGGATTACAGCGTGCGAGCACCGCTGCTGTGGGGGACCACGACGGGTGCCGCGTCGGTCGTCGTCGGTGTGGTCGACACGGGACAGACGTCACATCCGGATCTGCAGGGACAAACGGTTCCGGGGTTTGACTTCATCGCGGACGTGGTCGATGCGCGTGACGGGAATGCCTGGGATAGCGACCCGGCGGACATGGGCACCTGGTGCGATGACGACGGATCCCCCTCGGACTGGCACGGCACCCACGTGGCCGGAATCATTAATGGGATTCAGAACAACGCCACGGGAATCTCGGGTCTGGCCCCCGGTGTCCGTGTGCAGCATCTTCGGGTCCTTGGCGCCTGCGGTATGGGAACATCGGCCGACATCTTGTCGGCCGTCATCTGGGGATCGGGCGGCGACCTGAGTGCGTGGTGGGGTGCCTATCCTGGCGCCGATCCCGGCGTGAACGCCACACCGGCGCGGGTACTCAACCTCTCGCTCGGCGGAGCGGGCACCTGCGACGTTGAGCTGAGTCAGGTGATCTTCGCCGAGGCCCGTGCCCGCGGGACCACGGTGGTCGCCGCGGCGGGCAACGAGGGAGTCGACGTCGCGACCTCGTGGCCGGCGAACTGTCCCGGAGTCGTGTCGGTCGCCGCGAGCACGCGCTCGGGGAACCGCGCGGACTATTCGAACTACGGCACAGCTCCGGGCGCGATCGACATCAGTGCACCGGGCGGCAGCGGGGGGACGGGGTCACCGAGCGCGATTCTGTCAACCATGAACCTGGGCGCCTTCGGCCCGGGTGGCACGGGATACGCGTTCTACAACGGGACCTCCATGGCGGCCCCGCACGTCTCCGCGGCGTTTGCTCTGGCGTACTCACTCGGGGCGACTAATGCCGCCCAGGCCGAGTCGATGGTGCTCGGCGCCGTGCGTCCGTTCCCTGCCGGTGGCAATTGCTCGACCATTGCCTGCGGTGCCGGCTTGCTCGATGTCTCGAAGTTGGTGGCCTCCGGTGTTCCTGGCACACCCACCGATCTCGCGTGGTCGCAGACGGGTACGACGGAAATCACGCTGACGTGGTCCGCACCGGATGACGGCGGTTCTGCCATCACTTCCTATGACATTGCCTCATCGACCGATGGCGGCAGCACCTGGGAGACGGCGGGTTCGTCTCCGTGGACATGGGCCCGGGTCGTCCTGTCGCCCGGAGTCACCTATCGCTTCCGCGTGGCTGCTCGCAATGACGTCGGGCTGGGTCCCTGGTCGACTGCCACGGGCGACGTCCGTCTCGGTGACGTCCGCGCACCGGGGGCGCCGACCGATGTGACGGCAACCCCGGGCGACGGGAGCGCGGCGATCACGTGGACGGCACCGAGTGACACTGGCGGGTCGACGATCGTGGGCTACACGGCGTCCCTCTCGGCGAGCGGCTCGCCCGGCGTCACCTGCATCACCGCGGTCACGTCGTGCGCGGTGGAGAACTTGGCGAACGGGACGACGTACACCGTGGTCGTCACCGCGACGAATGCCGATGGGTTCACCTCGGCCGCCTCTGAGCCGATCACGGTGACCCCGTCCGGGCACACCGTGCCCGGTGTTGTCCGGTCGGTCCGCGTCCGGTGGAAGTACACCTCAACCGGGGCGAAGGCCATCCTGCGGTGGGCCGCTCCCGCCGATGACGGCGGCGCCGCCGTGACGCGCTATCGCGCCCGCATGGCACTGGTGGGGGCGAGCTACGGGTCGTGGGTCCAGACGCGCAAGACCGTGATCGCAGCATCGAACCTCCGGGTCGGCCGCACGTATCGGGTGCAGATCCAAGCCCGCAACGCGCTGGGCTGGGGGACGTCGTACACGGTGCGACTGCGCCCCTAGTCGGGTCGCGCAGGCTGGCACTCGAATTGACGGAGTGCTAATTCCCCCCTACGCTTAGACCTAGCACTCACGCCCGGCGACTGCTAGTTCAGTCCGGCAGCCGACGGGTGCGAGCGTGGGGGCTTGCGCCCCCTGGGTCAAACCGGCACCGCGACGACGGGGCGACTCGATCATCCATCCCATGAAACTCGGAGGACATCACCGTGTCGGTCTCCATCAAGCCGCTCGAGGATCGCATCCTCGTGCAGACCCTCGACGCCGAGCAGACCACGGCCTCTGGCCTGGTCATCCCTGACACCGCTAAGGAGAAGCCCCAGGAGGGCAAGGTCCTTGCGGTGGGTCCGGGGCGCTTCGACGAGGACGGCGACAAGCGCATTCCGCTCGACATCAAGGTCGGCGACGTCGTCATCTACTCGAAGTACGGCGGTACCGAGGTCAAGTACAACAACGAGGAGTACCTCATCCTCTCGGCCCGCGACGTGCTCGCGGTCGTCGAGAAGTAGGTCTTCACACCCCACGTGCTGATCCGGCCGGACCGCCGCGCGCGAGTCCGGCCGGGCGGCGCGGACTCTGGCACTGAAGCCGGAGATCGCGGCACGTTCGCACATCTGCGTCAACCCTGAAACCTCTGCATGCAAAGGACCCCCATGCCCAAGATTTTGGAATTCGACGAGGACGCTCGGCGTAGCCTTGAGCGCGGCGTCAACGCGTTGGCCGACACCGTCAAGGTGACCCTCGGACCGCGCGGACGCAATGTCGTCATCGACAAGAAGTGGGGCTCGCCCACCATCACCAACGACGGTGTGACTATTGCCCGCGAGGTGGAGCTCGAGGACCCCTACGAGAATCTCGGCGCGCAACTGGTCAAAGAGGTTGCCACCAAGACCAACGACATCGCCGGCGACGGCACCACGACCGCGACCGTGCTTGCCCAGGCGATGGTGAAGGAAGGCCTACGCCAGGTTGCGGCAGGCGCCAACCCCATGGCACTCAAGCGCGGCATGGATGCGGCTGTCGCCGCAATGAGCGAGTCCCTCGACTCGGCCGCCCGTGAGGTCGACGGCCGCGATGAAATCGCGCAGGTCGCCACAATCTCGTCCCAGGATGCTGAGGTCGGATCTCTCATCGCCGATGCCTTCGACAAGGTCGGCAAGGACGGCGTCATCAGCGTCGAGGAGTCCTCGGTGGCCGAGATGGGCCTGGAATTCACCGAGGGAATGCAGTTCGACAAGGGCTACATCTCCCCGTACTTCGTCACTGACTCCGAGCGCATGGAGGCGATCCTCGACGACCCCAACATTCTGCTCGTTCAGGGCAAGGTGTCGGCTGTCAACGAACTCCTCCCGGTGCTCGAGAAGGTGGCCCAGACGGGCAAGCCGCTGCTCATCATCGCTGAGGACGTCGATGGTGAAGCACTCTCCACCCTGGTGGTCAACCGCATCCGCGGAACCTTCGCTTCCTGCGCCGTGAAGGCGCCCGCATTCGGCGACCGCCGGAAGGCCATCCTGCAGGACATCGCCATCCTCACCGGCGCGCAGGTCGTCGCCCCCGAGGTCGGTCTGAAGCTCGATCAGGTCGGCCTTGAGGTCCTCGGCCACGCTCGTCGCGTCGTGGTGACCAAGGACGACACCACCATCGTCGATGGTGGCGGCGACAAGCAGGCGGTCGAGGATCGCATCTCGCAGTTGAAGCAGGAGATCGAGCGCACTGATTCGGACTGGGATCGGGAGAAGCTGCAAGAGCGACTTGCCAAGCTCTCCGGGGGCGTCGTCGTCATCAAGGTCGGCGCGCACACCGAGGTGGAGCTCAAGGAGAAGAAGCATCGCGTCGAGGATGCGGTCTCAGCGACTCGTGCGGCCATTGAGGAAGGCATCGTTGCCGGTGGCGGTACCGCGCTCGTCCACGCGACGAAGGCGCTCAGTGGTGACCTGGGTCGTTCCGGCGATGAGGCCACCGGGATTTCGGTGGTGGCCAAGGCAGCTGTTGAGCCGCTGCGCTGGATTGCGGAGAACGCGGGCCATCAGGGCTACGTTGTCGTGAGCAAGGTGGGTGATCTACCCGAGGGCGAAGGCCTAAATGCGGCGTCGGGGGTTTATGAGAACCTCATTGCGGCCGGCGTCATCGATCCCGTGAAGGTCACGAAGTCTGCGCTGTCCAATGCCTCGTCGATCGCCGGCATGCTGCTCACGACCGAGGTCCTTGTTGTTGACAAGCCAGAGGACGAGGATGAGGCCGAGCACGGCCACGGGCACTCCCATCACGGCCACAGCCACTAATCACAAGCGCTGATCGAGCCACAGGCTCGGAAGCATCAAAAGGCCCCACCCGGATCGCGGGTGGGGCCTTTTGCGTTCGGGGTCGTAGCGGGGTCAGACCGCGTAGGCGAAGCGACGTCCGGAGCGCACGGCTTCACGCTCTTCCTCGGTCATGCCGCCCCAGACGCCGTAGGGCTCACGCACGGCGAGGGCATGTGCGGCGCACTGGGCGATGACGGGGCAGGAGGCGCATACCGCTTTGGCGGCCCGCTCCCGTGCCTCGCGGGCGGCGCCGCGCTCGCCCTCCGGGTGGAAGAACGTATCGGGATCTTCGCCGCGACAGGCGCCGCGGAGCTGCCAGTCCCACGTGTCGGCGTTGGGTCCGGGAAGCCGGGAGATGTCCGCCATGGTGTCCTCCTACCGAGTTGGTGCCTCCACCATAGTAATCGCGCCAAAGGTTGGTCAAGAGGTTCAGTTGAACAATTTATGAATCGCTTCAATTGGTGTTCTTATGACGGCGAACCGCTTCAGGCCGGTGACGGTGCCGGGTTGGTCACGGGCCCGAAGAACCCCCTTCGTCCCCCAGGTGGCCGCCCAAGATGCGCTCTGCTCGCAGAGGACAACAATGGGCGTCATGAGCAGCGGTCCGGAGTCCAGCGGCATGGCCGCGGCGCCAGGACTCACCGTGGCCGCTGTTGCTCGCCGCCTCGGCGTGGCCCCTGCCACCTTGCGGACCTGGGATCGCCGCTATGGCCTCGGGCCGAGCCAGCATTCGGCTGGGGCCCATCGTCGCTATTCACCGACCGATATCGCTCGGCTTGAGCACTTGCGCCGGCTCATGCTCGGTGGCGTTCCCCTCTCCGAAGCGGCGCGGGTTGTCACCTCGGATCAGCCCTCCTTCCCCGACTCGCCGGAAGATGCCGGCGCCATCACGGAAATCTCGGGCGAGCCCGCGATACGTCCCGGTGGCGGTCAGGTCGTCGCGATTCCCGGGGGCACTCCTAACGCGCGAGGCTTGGCACGGGCGGCACTGGCGCTCGACGGACGAGGGTGTCGCGAAATCGTGGCGCAGACCTTGGACCGGCGCGGCGTCGTCTGGACCTGGGATCACCTGCTTGTCCCGGTCCTGATCGGTGTCGGCCAAAAGTGGGAAACGTCCAGCAAGGGCATTGAGGTCGAGCACGTCCTGTCCGAATCCATCTCCTCGGAGTTGAGCGACTGCGTCTCGCGCGCCCAGGTCACGTCACCGGCATCGGTGATCTTGTGTGCGGCGCCTGACGAAATGCACATCCTCCCGCTGTGGGCGATCGCTGCCGGTCTTGCAGAGCGTCACGTGTCGGTGCGGATGCTCGGGGCTCGACTGCCGATGGAGGCGCTCGGCTCAGCCATACGTCGCGTGGGTCCGGGAGGTGTACTCGTCTGGGCGCAGTTGCCGCAGAACGGCGACCCCTCGGTCATCGATGAGCTACCCGAAGTCCGCCCCGAGCCCACAGTCCTGCTCGCTGGTCCTGGCTGGTGGCCCGGCGACTCGGGTCGCGCCCGCAGGGTGGAGGACCTCACCGAGGCCATTACCGCCCTCGCCCGTGCCGCGGGAGCCTGACCGGACCTCGGACAGATCCACCCGACAGCCACAATGTCTGTGTGCTGTCCCTCGATCCGGTCACGCCGTGGCGCGAGGCCGTCGAACTCGGCGCGGAAGGTCGCTATGGGGCGGCGCGCGTCGTGCTGGAGTCGATCCCGTCAAGCGCTGCGTCGTACTCCCTCGCGCTGTCCACGCTGGGCAGTCACGCTCGCCAGGTCGGTGCGTCGGGCATCGAGTGGGACCGCGCAGCGCTGGATTGCGCTGAAGACGCTGAGTCGAGGCTCGACGCGATCGTTGGCCTCGCGGCGGACGCCGTGGTCGCTCAGGATGCACGAACGGCGCACGAGCTTCTCGCAGCAGCGGGGGCGGAACTCGATCGCCTCGGCGACGGTCATTGGCGCAGCCTCACGCGGTGGCACTGGGTCAGCGCCGAGACGGCGCTTCTCGAGGGTCGCATGGACATCGCCATTGTGGAATCTCGGGCTGCGCGTCTCTCCTGTGCGGGTCGATCCGCTCGCCACGAGGCCAAGTCCATGATCGTGGCGATGGCCGCCGGTGATGACTTCGCGCTGGGTCAGGTGGACGCCGTCGCTCAGGTCCTGAGTCGGCGTGGCTGGGCGTCGCTGCAGTGGCCGCTGGCGCTTGTCGTGGCCGATGCGCAGGGTGGATTTGCTGCCTGGACGGCTGCGGCGGGAAGGGATGGTCTCCTCAGCGATCTCATCAACACCGCCCGCCGGGCCGTGGAGCGCATTGCTGCTGACCTCCCCGTCGATCTCAACGACTCCTGGCACAACCATCCAGGGGTGCGGCGCCTCCTCGACGGCCCGGTAGCCTGAGGCCATGGCTGGATCTCCCTCATCGATCCCCGAGCCGTTTGCCTACCTCGGGCTCACCTTCGACGACGTTCTGCTTCTGCCTGCAGAGTCGGACGTCGTACCCAGCGAGGTCGACACGAGTAGTCGACTGTCGCGCAATATCAACGTGCGCGTGCCCCTGCTGTCCAGCGCGATGGATACCGTGACGGAAGGGCGGATGGCGATTGCCATGGCGCGCCAGGGTGGTGTCGGGATCTTGCACCGCAATCTGTCGATCGAGGATCAGGCGACCCAGGTCGACATGGTCAAGCGGTCGGAAGCGGGCATGGTGGGCAACCCCATCACCTGCGGTCCCGAGGACACCCTGGCCGATGTTGACGGGCTCTGTGCTCGCTACCGCATCAGCGGAGTGCCGGTCGTGGATGCGGCCGGTCTCCTGCTGGGCATCGTGACGAATCGGGATATGCGCTTCGAGGAGGACATGTCCCGGCCGGTGCGTGACGCAATGACTCCCATGCCGCTCGTGACGGCCCCGGTCGGTGTCGATCCGGAGGATGCCCTTCGCCTCCTGGCACAGCACAAGGTTGAGAAGTTGCCGCTGGTTCATCCGGATGGCCGTCTCGGTGGACTCTTCACCGTCAAGGACTTCGTTAAGTCCGACAAGTACCCGCTGGCGACCAAGGATGCCGATGGTCGTCTCATGGTCGGTGCCGCCGTCGGGGTCGGTGAGGACGCAGAAAAACGAGCGCGGACGTTGATCGAGGCAGGCGTCGACCTCCTCGTGGTGGACACGGCGCACGGTCACTCACGCGCTGTCGCCGCCATGGTCGCCCTGCTGAAGGCCAATTCATCGGTCGATGTGGTGGGGGGCAATGTTGCGACGCGCGAAGGCGCTCAGGCACTCATTGATGCCGGTGCCGACGGCGTGAAGGTCGGCGTGGGTCCTGGTTCCATCTGTACGACGCGCGTCGTCGCTGGGGTCGGTGTCCCGCAGGTGTCGGCCATCTATGAGGCCAGCCTGGCGGCGCGGCCCGCGGGTGTCCCGATCATCGGTGATGGCGGTGTGCAATTCTCTGGCGACATCGCGAAGGCTTTGGTTGCCGGCGCCGACACCGTGATGCTCGGCAGCCTGCTCGCGGGCTGTGAAGAAGCACCCGGTGACGTCGTTTTCGTCAACGGCAAGCAGTTCAAGGCCTACCGCGGCATGGGTTCGCTCGGTGCTATGCAGTCACGCGGCCAGGCGCGCTCCTACTCCAAGGATCGCTACTTCCAGGACGACGTCCTCAGTGATGACAAGTTGGTTCCCGAGGGCATTGAGGGGATGGTGCCGTATCGCGGTCCTCTCGCCGTTGTCGCACATCAACTCATCGGCGGCTTGCGAGCCTCAATGGGCTACTCGGGCGCGGCGACGATCCCGCAATTGCATGCCAAGGGACGGTTCGTACGGATCACGGCCGCGGGACTCAAGGAGAGTCACCCGCATGACGTCGTGATGACGGTTGAAGCTCCCAACTACCACTCCCGATAGGACAGGTGCGGTGTCAGAAATCGAGATCGGGCGGGGCAAGCGAGGACGTGTCGCCTACTCCTTCGACGAGGTTGCGGTTGCTCCGAGTCGTCGCACGCGCGACGCCGACGAGGTCTCCACCGCGTGGCAGATCGACGCCTACCGCTTCGAGGCGCCCATCATCGCCGCGCCCATGGACTCTGTCGTATCGCCGACCAGCGCTGTCACGCTCGGCGCGCTGGGGATTCCGGCGGTACTCAATCTTGATGGTCTGTGGACTCGCTATGCCGATCCCACGTCCCTGCTGGAGCAGATTGACGAACTTCCCGATCACGAAGCCATCCCTTTCCTGCAGCGGATCTACCACGAGCGTGAGGTCAACCCGGACCTGATTCGTGAACGCATCGCCTTTATCCGAGAGGCTGGAGTGACTGTTGCGGTCGGTGTCTCACCTTCCTCGGCGGCAACCCTTGCTCCGATCGCCGCGGCGGCTGGGACCGACCTCCTGGTCATTCGCGGAACTACCGTTTCCGCCGAGCACGTGTCGACGGCCCACGAGCCACTCAATCTCAAGACTTTCATCCACGACTTAGAAGTGCCGGTCATTGTCGGCGGTTGCGCGACGTATCAGGCCGCCCTTCACCTCATGCGCACCGGTGCTGCGGGTGTGCTCGTCGGTTTCGGCGGCGGTGCAGCTCATACGACATCCGATGTCCTCGGGATTCGAGTACCCATGGCCAGTGCGGTGGCCGATGTTGCTGAAGCACGCCGCGACTACCTCGACGAGTCGGGAGGGCGCTACGTCCACGTCATCGCGGATGGTTCTGTGGGCTCGAGTGGCGCGCTGGTCAAGGCCATCGCCTGCGGGGCGGACGCCGTCATGGTGGGTTCCATGCTGGCCCGTGCCAGCGATGCGCCCGGGCGGGGTGCGCACTGGGGCGCCGAAGCCTGGCATGCTCGCCTGCCGCGTGGTGAGCGCAAGCAACTCGGTGTGGTGGGCTCCTTCGAGCAGATCCTCCTTGGGCCATCGACCACCGCCGATGGTTCGGCGAACCTCATCGGTGCTCTCCGCAAGGCGATGGCGACGACCGGATATTCCGATATCAAGGCCTTCCAGCGCATTGACGTCGTGCTCGATCCCGAATAGGTCCGTGACGGAACTCCTCGATCGCCGGTTCTCGACAAGCAAGGTGGCACCCGAGTGGGGAAAATGGTGTGGTGAGCACCGAGGAATCGACGACCGAACTCATGCAACCCGCGCCGCCGGGGGAGCATGACGATCGCCTCGGGCCGGATCAACGACGTTCCGCAGTGGAGGCACTGCGGTCCACCGAACTCGACATCCTTGTGATCGGTGGTGGCGTCGTCGGTGCGGGGGCCGCTCTCGATGCAGCCGCTCGCGGCCTGTCCGTGGGCCTTGTGGAGCAGGCTGACCTCGCGGCCGGCACGTCATCGCGCTCCTCTCGGCTCGCCCATGGTGGCCTGCGCTATCTCGAGCAGCGCGAGTTCGGACTGGTTCGCGAGGCACTGACCGAGCGCGGCCTGCTGCTCAACCGACTCGCGCCCCATCTCGTGCGTCCGCTGCCCTTCCTCTTCCCCCTCAGCAAGCAGTGGGAGCGGCCGTACGTCGCTTCGGGTGTTCGCCTCTACGACCTCCTGAGCCGGGTCGGTGGATACGGCGGCGAGATGCCGCGCTCACAGAGCCTCAACGCGGCCGAAGCCAAGGAGCGAGTGCCTGACCTTGCGTCCGACGAGGTGGCGGGAGCGGTGCGGTTCTACGACGCGCAAATCGATGACGCGCGTCACACTGTCGCCGTTGCGCGCAGTGCAGCAGCGCACGGTGCGCACATCGTGACGCGCACGCGTGTGGTCGGCCTACTCCGCGACGGTGCGGCTGTGGTGGGGGCGCACGTGCACGACGACCTCACGGGCGAGGACTACGTCATTCGATGCCGCGTCATCATCGCGGCCGTGGGTATCTGGACCGATGAACTGCTGCGCATGGTAGACCCCGACAGTCCGGCACGCGTCACCCAGAGCAAGGGTGTGCACCTCGTCGTGCGCGGTGATGCGATTCGCTCGTCGATGGCGATCATCGCCCGCACTCCGCACAGCGTTCTCTTCCTTCTGCCCTGGTCTGGGACCTGGATCATCGGCACCACGGACACGCCACGCGTCGACGAGGACCTTGCCGACCCACAGGCCACCGAGGAGGAGATTGACTACCTGCTCGAGCAGGCGAACCGCTGGCTGGAGCGACCACTGGCCCGCGCCGACGTCGTGGCGACCTACGCGGGCTACCGTCCGCTCGTCGCTGAGGGCGAGGGCGAGGAGACGACCCAGGTCTCCCGTGAACATGTGGTGTTCCATCCGGTTCCGGGCCTCGTCGCGATCGCCGGGGGCAAGTACACGACGTATCGCGTCATGGCTGAGGATGCCGTCGATGTTGCGGTGGGTGATCTTGAACGCGAGGAAGTGCCCGCCTCAACGACAGCCGACATCCCGCTCACCGGAGCGGTGGGATTCACTGACCTGTGGGCTGATCGGGAGGCCATCGCGAAGCGCTCCGGCATCCCGCAGCCGCTCTTGGATCGACTGCTCCGGCGGCACGGCTCGCGGATCGGCGTGGTCCTCGGGCTGATCAAGGAAGACCCGCGACTGGGCACACCGATCGTGCCCGGCGGGTGGCACTTGCCCGCTGAGGCGATCGTGGCCGTCACGGAGCAGGGAGCGCTGGATCTCGAGGACATTCTGGTCCGCCGGTTGAGGATCGCCCCAGAGTCTGCCGACGGTGGTCGCGCGGCCGCCGAGGCGATCCTGCCCTACGTGGCGCCCCTCCTCGGGTGGGATGACGCACGGGCTGAGGCGGAATTGTCGCGATACGTCGATCGGCACGAGAGCCAAGCGGTGGCCGCCGACCCGGCGTAGCATCGCCCGAGTGACCGCTGCTCCGGAACTCGTCCTGCATCCACTCGCCGCGGAATTCGCGGCGGGGCCGACTTCAGCAACGAGGCCGGTCACCGCTCCCTTGAGTGGAGCACACCTCCACGACCTGCCCCTGTCGACGCTGGCCGACGTACGCCGTGTCGTAGCCGCGGCCCGCGAGGCACAACGCTCGTGGGCCGACACGTCCATCCGTGATCGTGTCCGCATCATCCATCGATTCCACGACCTCGTTCTGCGGCGCCGCAACGAGGCCCTGGATCTGTTGCAGTCGGAGACGGGCAAGTCTCGACCTGATGCCCTTGAGGAGATCTTGGACGTCGCGCTCGTGTGTCAGTACTACGGCCGAAGGGCCGGTCGAGTGCTCAAGCGCCGTCGCTCCCGCGGTGCCCTTCCGCTCTTGGTTGGCGTCGAGGTCGTGCCGAAGCCCGTCGGTGTCGTCGGGATCATCGCCCCATGGAACTATCCGCTGTCGTTGAGTGTCAGCGATGCGATTCCCGCACTCCTGGCGGGCAACGCCGCGGTGATCAAACCCGATGTGCAAACGAGTCTCGTGGCCGCATGGGCCGGCTCGCTGTTGCGTGAAGCGGGACTGCCCGACGGGCTCTATGCCGTGGTGACTGGTGAGGGTCCCGAGGTGGGCCCTGCCGTCGTTGATGAGGTCGACCACGTCATGTTCACCGGCTCGACGGCCACGGGTCGACGGGTGGCCGAGCAGTGTGCACGTCGACTCATCGGTTGCACGCTCGAGCTCGGCGGCAAGAACGCGATGATCGTGCGTGCCGATGCCAATCCGATCAAGGCCGCGGACACCGCGGTGCGCGCCTGCTTTTCCAACGCGGGTGAGCTCTGCATCTCCATGGAGCGCCTCTACGTCAACGACGCGGTGTACGAGGAGTTCGTCGCTGAGTTCGCGCGTCGGGTGAGCGGGCTAACAATCGCGAGTGACATTGGCTGGGATGGGGACGTCGGGTGCTTGATCTCCCCGGCTCATCTGGAACGCGTGAAGGCGCATGTGGACGATGCGGTGAAGATGGGGGCCCGCGTACTCGCCGGTGGTCGGGCGCGACCTGACATCGGTCCGCTCGCCTTCGAGCCCACGCTCCTTGAGGGAGTGGATGAGTCGATGGCGGTGTGCCGAGAGGAGACCTTCGGGCCGGTGGCCTCGCTCTACCGGGTTTTCAGCGACGACGAGGCCATTGCCCTCGCCAACGACACGACGTACGGCCTCAATGCCTCGATCCTCACGTCGGATCTGCGCGCGGGGCGCGCGATGGCACGCCGATTGAACACCGGTTCGGTCAATGTCAATGAGGGCTACGCCGCGTCGTGGGGATCGATGGGGGCCCCGATGGGCGGAGTCGGCGAGTCCGGACTGGGCAGCCGTCACGGGGACCAGGGCCTGCTCAACTACACCGAGCCGCAGACGATCGCGACGCAGCGACTCCTCGGATTCGGCCCCCAACTCGGGCTGGATCGGCAAAAGTGGGGTGGTGTGCTCGCCGCGTCCGTGGGCGCCATGGGTCGACTGCGTATCTGAGGGGACTGATGAAGATGAGTGGATTCGATGTCGACGTCCTCGTCGTCGGTTCAGGCTTCGGCGGCTCAGTGGCCGCCCTGCGCCTGACTGAGAAGGGCTATCGAGTCGCGGTGGTCGAGGCGGGGCGGCGCTTCACCGAGGCGGACTATCCCAAGACTTCGTGGCGGCTGCCGCGCTTCCTCTGGGCGCCGGCGCTCGGCTGCACCGGCATCCAGCGGATCCACATCCTCAAGGATGTCGTCGTCCTCGCCGGTGCTGGCGTGGGCGGCGGGTCTTTGGTGTACGCCAACACGCTCTACGTCCCCCCGAAGCGCTTCTTCGAGGATCGCCAGTGGGCGCACATCACCGACTGGGCCGACGAACTCGCGCCGTACTACGACCAGGCCAGCCGCATGCTCGGGGTGGTCGAGAACCCGACCATGACCCCGAGTGATGTGGTGATGAAGGCGGTCGCCGACGACATGGGTGTCGGCCACACGTTCCGCATGACTCCGGTCGGCGTCTACTTCGGCGATGGTCCCGGGGTGACGCGCGAGGATCCCTTCTTCGGCGGCGTCGGACCGGATCGGACTGGCTGCACGGAGTGCGGTGAGTGCATGACGGGCTGTCGGCACAATGCCAAGAACACCCTGCCAAAGAACTACCTCGGTCTGGCCGAAGCGGCTGGTGCGGTGGTCCTGCCGCTGACGACCGTCACGGGCGTCGACCCGATAGACGGTGGCGGGTATTCCGTCACGACCAAGCGCACCGGTTCGTGGGGACGACGTACGCGGACGCTCACCGCCGAGCACGTCATCATGGCGGCCGGCACATACAACACGCAGAAGTTGTTGCACCGGATGAAGGACGAGGGGCGGTTGCCGCGTCTCTCCGGCATGTTAGGTCGCCTCTCGCGGACGAACTCAGAGTCGATCCTCGGGGCGGTTGCGCGGTCCGCCGATGCGGACTACTCCCGCGGGGTCGCGATCACCTCAAGCTTCTTCCCCGATGATGTCGGCACGCATGTCGAGCCTTGCCGCTACGGCAAGGGCAGCAACTCCATGGGGCTGCTGCAGTCGGTGTTGACCCGGCCTGAGCCCGGCGTGCCCCGCTGGCGCACTTGGACGAAGGAACTCTGGCGACAGCGCGCCGTCGCTTCCCAACTCGTCAATGTGCGCAAGTGGAGTGAGCGGGCGGTCATCTCCCTGGTGATGCAGCCCGTAGACAATTCGTTGACCCTGACCGGCAAGCGTGGCCGCCTCGGTTGGCGGCTCACGACGCGACAGGACGAGTCCAATCCCGCTCCGACGTACATCCCCGTCTCCGAGGAAGTCGTGACGCGGATGGCGGAGAAGGTCGACGGCATTGCTGGCGGCAACGTCTTCGACAACTTCGACGCGGTGATGACCGCGCACTTTGTCGGCGGCTGCGCGATCGGCGACTCCGAGGACTCTGGGGTCGTCGATCCCTATCACCGTGTCTACAACTACCCGGGTTTGCACATCGTCGACGGTTCGGCCATCACGGCCAACCTCGGGGTGAACCCCTCGCTCACCATCACCGCCCAGGCGGAGCGGGCCATGGCGCTGTGGCCCAACAAGGGGGAGAGCGATGAGC
>JAURFD010000010.1 GCA_030827125.1 Candidatus Nanopelagicales bacterium | reverse complement strand
TGAACTTCTCGACCCCGGTGCGGAAGGTCTCAGCTCCTGGTAGGTGCATAGGCGCCGTCACGGCTTGGTAGACGCGCGTCTCGCGGGGCCCGACTCCGTGAGAGCCGACCAGATCCAGGGTTGTTCCGTCGGCACGCACGGAGTAGATCAACGCCGCCTCCGCGCTGTACGGGGCGAGGAGTCCGCGGACCATGGCGTAGGCGACGGTGTCCCCGTCGGGGAAGTCCCGCAGGGTCGCGAGGAAGGACAGCAGCGGGGCCGCGTCGGGAGCGTGCCGATCGCCGCTGCGTCGCCCCTTGCTCTCGGCCACTACCCTCGCCTCCCGCCGCATACTCTCGCCGAGTGTGCACTCCCGCGCATGAAAATCGCCCAGAGCGTGCGCGCCAGTGCACACTCGGCGGAGGAGGCTGTGGGCACAAAACGGTCATAGCCGGGCTATAGCCTCCCGGACGACCCCCAAAAGGGCCTGTCAACCACTAGACATGTCTTGTCTGCCAGTCGAGGGGGTGGCGGAACGGCTTCGGGCCGTCGTCTCGTGTCGGGGGGAATCGACGAGACGGCGGCCCGATTTCGCCTCCGACCGGGGACATTGCCGCAGCCCTAGACTCGCGACGTGACCTTCGATCCCTACCAGACGGACGAGCGCCGAGCCCTGCGTCACCTCGTCGCAGACTTCACCCAGCGCGATGTCGCGCCCCACCTGGCGCGTTGGGAGGAGGAGGGTCAGCTCCCTCGATCCCTGCACCGAGCGGCCGCGCAAGGGGGCCTCCTAGGCATCGGGTTTCCCGCCGACGTTGGCGGATCGGGCGGGGATCTGATCGACGTCGTCGTCATGACGGAGGCGCTCCTCGAGAACGGCGCGAGCGGCGGCGTGATCTCCGGTCTCTTCAGCCACGGCATTGCACTGCCCCATGTCGTGGATGAAGCCACGCGGCGGCGCGAGCGCGGCGATACCGCCGGCGCCGACTATCTCATTGACGCGATCATCGGCCCGGTGCTCCGCGGGGAGCACATCATCGCCCTCGGTGTCACGGAGCCGGACGGTGGCTCAGATGTCGCCCACCTCCGCACGCGCGCCACCCAGCAAGACGACGGGTCCTGGTGCGTCACAGGATCGAAGACCTACATCACCTCGGGGGTCCGCGCGGACACCGTCGTCGCCGCCGTGCGCACCGGGGCCGAGGGCGCCGCGGGCATCTCGTTGGCCCTGCTCGATCCGACCGCACCCGGCTACGCCACACCTCGCCCGCTGGCCAAGATGGGCTGGCTCTGCAGCGACACGGCCGAGTTGAGCTTCGACAACGTTCCGGTGGGCGCAGACCACCTCATCGCACCGGGCGAAGGCTTCGCTTCTTTGGCACGGCACTTTGTCTCCGAACGCATCAGCATCGCCGCGACGGCGTATTCGACAGCGCAGCGAGCCCTCGATCTCACCGTGCAGTGGGCCCGTGATCGCGCCACCTTCGGTCGCCCACTCATCACCCGACAGGTGGTGCGCCACACCCTGGTGGAGATGCAGCGCCAGACTGCCGTGGCACGGACCTACACACGGGATATCGCCGCACGGCACGCGGCTGGCGAACCGGTGACCCTTGAAGCGGTCTACGCCAAGAAGACCGCTGTCGACGCCTGCATGTACGTCGTTGACCAAGCGGTTCAGTTGCACGGCGGAATGGGCTACATGCGGGAGAGCGAGGTGGAGCGCCACTACCGCGATGCTCGCGTGCTCGGGATCGGTGGCGGGGCCACCGAAGTGATGACCGATCTCTCCGCCCGACTCATGGGGCTCTAGCCGGTTCGCGTCACCACGTAGTCACAGAGAACGGCGAGAGCGTCACGTGCCGGAATGGGTGGCAGGGGATCGAGTGACTCGCGGGCCAGATCAGCCCAGCGGCGAGCTTCGGCCCTGGCCTGCGCCAGTGCCTCATGGCCACGCAACAGCGCCAGGGCCTCGGCATGCTCGGTGTCATCGGGCAGCGAACGGGTCAGCAGATCCCGCAGGCGCGGATCGAGATCACCGGACAGGGCAATCAGGGCCGCGAGAGTGGGAACCCCCTCACGCAGGTCGGTGCCCGGAACTTTGCCGGAATCCCGCGAGTCGCTGGTGATGTCGACGATGTCATCGGCGAGCTGGAAGGCAATCCCGATGCGCTCGCCGAAATTCGTCAGAAGTTCGATCGTCGTGGCATCACAACCCGCCATGAGGGACCCGTAGCGGCCCGATGTCGCGATAAGTGAGGCGGTCTTGTCCGCGATGACCTGGATGTGGTGCTCCACCGGATCAAGCCCGTCCTCAGGACCGATGGTCTCGCGAATCTGACCGGTGCACAGACGCTCGAAGGTATGCGCTTGAATGCGCACCGCCTCGGGCCCGAGATCGGCCAGGATGCCCGACGACTTAGCGAAGAGGAAGTCGCCCGTGAGGATCGCGACGCTGTTGTCCCATCGCGCGTTGGCCGAGGCGGCACCGCGCCGTAGGTCCGCCTCATCCATGACGTCGTCGTGGTAGAGCGTTGCCAGGTGCGTCAGCTCAGCGACCACGGCCGACGGCACCACACCGGGTGCCTCAGGGTCACCGAACTCCGCCGCCAGGAGCACCAGAAGTGGCCGGAACCGCTTGCCACCAGCCTCGACGAGGTAGCGCGAGGCCTCGGTCACGAAGGGGTAGTCACTGCGAACCGCATCCAACAGCCCGACTTCCACACGCTCCATGCCCTCCGTGAGTCGCACGGCAAGGGCCGGGTCCAGTACACCGAGGTCGGGTAGCCGGCCCGAGGACATGGTCATGTCATTCGACTATCGGATGAAGACCCCGGCCTGCTCGATCAAGTCGAGGACCGGTTGCGGCAGGACGCCGAGGAGGACTGTCACGGCCACCGAAATGGCCAGGGCGAGGGTTGTGAACGCCGACGGGACGGTGACGGTGGCGCCATCAGACTCCGGTTCCCGGAAGTACATGATGACGATGACACGGCCATAGAAGAAGGCGGCAATGACGCTGGAGATCACCGCGATGATCACCGGGATCACCTGGTCGACCGCGAGGGCCGAGGAGAAAACCGCGAACTTCGCGATGAAGCCACTCGTCAGCGGGATGCCTGCGAGCGACAGCATGAAGATGGCGAAGGCGGCACCGACAACAGGGGATCGCCGGCCCAGACCCGCCCACTGCGACAGACGACCCGCCTCACCGCTGCCGTCCCGCACGATCATGATCACGGCGAAGATGCCGAGGGTCGTAAAGGCGTAGGCGGTGAGGTAGAAGATCGACGCGCCGAGGCCCTCCGGGGTGGCGGACGCCACACCCATGAGGATGAAGCCGGCCTGAGCGATCGAGGAGTACGCAATCATGCGCTTGATGTCGGTCTGTACCACCGCCACGATCGATCCCACGACCATCGTGAGGCCGGCGATGATCCATAGCAGGATCTCCCAGTCCCAGCGCAGGCCGCCGAAGGCGACGTAGAAGATCCGCAGGATCGCGCCGAAGGCTGCGACCTTGACGGTGGCCGCCATGAAGGCGGTCACTGCCGAGGGCGAGCCCTGGTAGACGTCCGGAACCCACTGGTGGAACGGCACCGCGCCGATCTTGAACAGCAGCCCGACCGAAATGAGTCCGACGCCACCGATGACGAGATAGGTCTGGCCGGGCTGGGCGGCGAGCGCGTCGGAGATGGCCGCGAACTCAACGCTGCCGGTGAAGCCGTAGACCAGAGCGGAGCCGAAGAGGAAGAACGCGGACGAGAACGCACCAAGGATGAAGTACTTCATCGCGGCCTCCTGCGATAGCAGGCGGCGGCGACGCGCCATCCCGGCCAGCAGGTACAGCGGCAACGACATGACCTCGAGCGAGATGAACATCATGAGCAGGTTGTTCGAAATGACGAACAGCATCATGCCCAGGACGGCGAAGAGGAACAGCGGCCAGACCTCGGTCTGGAGGTAGCCCCGCGCCGTGAGTTCACGCTCATCGCGCGAGCCCGGCAGTGCCGATGCCCTCGGTGCGAAGGAGTCACCCGCAGGATCGAGTTGCCGCTCCGCGATGAGCATGGCCGCAACGAAAGAGGCGAGCAGGATGAGGCCCATGAGCAGCATGCCCGGCCCGTCGAAGGCGATTGCGCCCTCAACCTCGAGCGAACGGAGACCGGCTTCGCTCACCAGCGCAACGAAGGCCGCGACTAGTGATCCGAAGGCCAAGAAGAGCTGGATGGTACGGCGGGCACCCCGCGGTGCGAATGTCTCGACGATCACGCCGATGACGGCCGCCCCCGCAACGATGAGGAGGGGCAGGATCGCCATGTAGTCCACAGAAGGGGCGGTCAACATGTCGGTGTTCACTGCTCACCCCCCTGCACGCCGATCACCGGGGGTGGGTCGGTCACTCCCACGATCTCCAGTGTTCGTTCAACCGCAGGATTGACGACGTTGAACACCGGCGCCGGGAAGACACCGAGCACGATGGTAAGCAGGACGATCGGGGCAAGCGCGGTGACCTCGCGCCCCTTGAGATCGGTGATTCCCTCCACCGCTGGGGACGCCGGACCTGTCGCCACCTTCTGGTAAAGCCGCAGCGCATAGGCGGCCGTGAGCACGATGCCAATGGTGGCGATGACACCCACCGCGATGTAGCGGGCGAACGTGCCGAGCAGCACGAGGAACTCACCGACGAAGCTTGCCAGGCCCGGCAGCGCGAGGGACGACATCGTGCCGAACAGCAGGAAGCCGGCAAGGATCGGTGCCTTCTTGTTGACACCGCCGTAGGCCGCGATCGCACTCGAACCGCCGGACCGCGACATGAGGAAACCGGCGGCAAGGAACAGGGCCGCGGTCGACAGTCCGTGGGCGAGCATGTAGATCGTCGAGCCGCTCGCTCCCCAGGAGGTGAAGACGAAGATGCCGAGGGCGATGAAGCCGAAGTGCGACATCGAACTGTAGGCGAAGAGTCGCTTCATATCGGTCTGGCCGAGGGCAACAAGCGCGCCGTAGATGATGCCGATGACGGCCAACGCGATGATGAGTGGCGCGTAGAACTCTGAGGCAGCCGGGAAGATCGGCAGCAAATATCGGATCATGCCGAAGGTGCCGACCTTGTCGAGTACGCCGATGAGAAGCACGGCGGTGGCCGGGGTGGACTCCTTGGCAGCGTCGGGCAGCCAGGTGTGGAACGGCCACAGGGGTGCCTTGATCGCGAAGGCGATGAAGAAGCCGAGGAAGAGCACCTTCTGGGTGTTCGGGTCGATGTCGAGGCCCACCAAGGTGGCGAAGTCAAACGTCCCCTGGCCCAACTCGTTCGCCGACACGACGTACAGCCCGATAAGGGCCGCAAGCATCAGCAGGCCACCGACGAGGCTGTAGATGAGGAACTTGACTGCCGCGTAGGCGCGGTTGGCGCCGCCGTAGCGTCCGATCAGGAAATAGATCGGGATGAGCATGACCTCGAACAACACGTAGAACAAGAAGACGTCGGTCGCGGCAAAGACGCCGATCATGAGGGTGTCGAGGACGAGCAGGAGCGCGAAGTAGCCCTTGGCCGACTCGTCGGGCACATCCCGCCACCCGGCGAGGATGACGACGGGCACCAGCGTGGCCGCCAGCGCCACCAGCACGAGACCGATTCCATCGACGCCGACGCTGTAGGAAATTCCGAAGGCCGGGATCCAGGCGTAGCTCTCGGTGAACTGGAACGCCGCGGTGGACTGTCCGTCGAACTGCAGGCCCATGGCGATGGTGAGCACGAGGGTCGCCAGAGCGAAGACCAGGGCCGTCTGCTTGATGAGACGAGCGTTGCCACGGGGCAGGAAGATCATGAGCAGGCTGCCGACGAGCGGCACGACCATAAGGATGGTCAACCAGGGGATCGTTGTCATGGGAGCCTCACCACCGCGAGCACCACGACCACCAAGACGGCGCCGCCGACCATCGCCAGGGCGTAGGACCGGGCAAAACCGGTCTGCCAGCGGCGCAGCTTGGCGCCCGTACCGCCAACAAGGGCGGCGAGGCCGTTCACGACACCGTCAATGCCCTTGTTATCCAGGCCAACGAACGCGCGAGACACGCTGTAGGTGGGCTGAACGACGAGCACGTCGTTGATGGCGTCGTCGTACATGCTATTGCGTGCCGCCTTCGTGAGGATGTTGACATCTTGGGGGGCCTCGATGGGGACATCGCGGCGGTACATCGCATAGGCCCAGCCAGCGCCGATAAGCACCAGGGCCAGGGTCATGCCCTCGTAGGCAATGGTCGGCAACGGCAGTTCGTTTTCCTGCAGCCCGGTGACCGGCGTAAGCCAGCTCACGATGTCGCCCCAGAAGAGCAGCGCCATGCCGGTGAAGGCCGACCCGATGCCCAAGATGATGAGCGGGATCGTCATCACCGGCTTGGACTCGTGCGGATGCTGGTCGTCCTCCCAGCGCGCCTTGCCGAGGAACGTCATGGTGAACATACGAGTCATGTAGAAGCCGGTGAGGCCGGCGGCCAGCATGCCACTGATACCCGCCACCAGGCTGACCTCAAAGGCCGCGTGAATGATCGAGTCCTTGGACCAGAATCCGGAGAACGGCGGGATGCCCATGATCGCCAGGGTGGCCGAGGCAAAACTGAGGAACGTGATGATCATGACCGCACGGAGGGCGCCATAGCGGCGCATATCCTGCTGGTCCTTCATCGCGTGGATAACCGATCCGGCACCGAGGAAGAGGTTGGCCTTGAAAACTCCGTGCGTCAGCAGGTGGAAGATGGCGAAGACATATCCCACGGGACCGAGGCCCGCGGCGAGCACCATGTAGCCGATCTGGCTCATCGTGGATCCGGCGAGAGACTTCTTGATGTCGTCCTTCGCGCTGGCGATGATCGCGCCGAGGAACATCGTGATGACACCGATGACCAGTACGGTAGTGAGCGCGAAGATCGTGCCGTCGTAGATCGCATTGCTGCGGACGATGAGGTAGACACCGGCGGTCACCATTGTGGCAGCGTGGATGAGGGCCGAGACCGGGGTCGGGCCTTCCATGGCATCGAGCAACCAGGCCTGGAGCGGGAACTGGGCCGACTTGCCGGCTGCAGCCAGCAAGAGCAGCAGGCCGATCCACGTGAGGGTGCTCTCGCTGGCCTGCCCAGCTTCGGTGAAGACCTCATCGAAGGTGACTGTGCCGAACGTGATGAAGATGAGCATGATCGCGAGGCTGAGGCCCACATCGCCCACGCGGTTCATCACGAAGGCCTTCTTTGCCGCGGCGGCAGCGCTCGGCTTCCACTGCCAGAAGCCGATCAGCAGATAGGACGCGAGGCCAACACCCTCCCAGCCGACGTACAGCAGGAGATAGTTGTCGGCGAGGACGAGCAGCAGCATCGCCGCCACGAACAGGTTGAGGAACCCGAAGAACTTGCGGCGGTCAGGATCGTGATCCATGTAGCCGATTGAGTAGATGTGGATCAGCGAGCCGACGATGGTGATGAGTAGGACAAACACCATGGACAACTGGTCGAGCTGCAAGGCCGCGGGAGCGGTGAACCCTCCGACGAAGACCCACTCGAAGAGGGTTTGTCCGATTGCGCGGTCATCCTCAGGACGGGCCATGAGGTTGACCAGCAGGATCACGGCGTAGACGGCCGCGAGGACCACGGTGGTCGACCCCAGGAGGTGACCCCAACGATTCGTGCGACGTCCACCGAGCAGCAGGACGGCCGCTCCGAATAGGGGGAGGGCGATGAGCAGCCATAGGTAGGAGAACACACCCGTCGCCTCCGCCAAGGGAGCGACGACGGGTGCGGTATCCGTCATCACGGCTGCGCCGGTCCCGATCACGGCGCCTCCTTCTTCGTCACGTCACGTCCTTGCGTCATGCCCCGCGGGGCGGTGTTCAGTACTTGAGCAGATTTGGCTCGTCGATCGAGGCCGACCGACGAGAACGGTAGAGCGCCACGATGATGGCGAGGCCGACAACGACTTCAGCGGCGGCCACCACCATGACGAAGAAGGCGATCACCTGGCCGTCGAGGTTGCCGTGCATTCGCGCAAACGCCACGAAGGCGAGGTTGGCCGAGTTGAGCATGAGTTCGATCGACATGAACACCACGATGGCGTTGCGTCGGACGAGAACCCCAATCGTGCCGATCGTGAAGAGCACGACCGACAGCAGGATGTAGTGGTCAGGGCTCACTTCGGCTCCCCAGGAGACGTGCCGGGGTCATCGGCGACGGGGTGGTCCTGAGGTCCGAGGACGTTCTCGCCTTCGGACAGGGCGATGGTCTCGGCCAACGCCGCGGTGTCCACCGGCCGCAGATCGCCGCGGGCGCGCAGCGGACCCGGGACGGAGATCTCCGCCACCGAGCCGTCCGGCAGCAGACCGGGGGTGTCGACCGCGTTGTGTCGCGCGTAGACACCGGGAGCCGGGAGCGGGGTCGGGTGAATGCCCTCGCGGATCCGCTCCTCGGAGATTTCACGCTGGGTGCGCTTGGGTGCCCAGCGCTCCCGATGGGCCAGCACCAGCGCTCCCAGCGCGGCACTAATGAGGAGGGCAGCAACGACCTCAAACGCGAGGAGGTACTCCGAGAACAGCAACCGAGCAATGCCCTCGACATTGCCGCCGTACTCCGCGTTGGCCGCATCGAGGCCAACTGCGGGCATGCCGGAAAGCGCCCCACCGACACCGACGATCAGCAGGATGCCGAAGCCCACGGCGAGCAAAATGCCCACGACTCGCTGACCGCGCAGCGTCTCGACCAGGGAGTCCGAGGAATCTACGCCGACCACCATGAGGACGAAGAGGAAGAGCATCATGACGGCGCCGGTGTAGACGATGATCTGCACCATGCCGAGGAACGGGGCCGCATTCGCAAGGTAGAGAACGGCGAGGTTGATCATGGTGAACGCGACCCAGAGGGCGCTGTGCACCGCGCGGCGCGACAGGATCAAACCCAGAGCCCCCGCCACCGAGAAGATGGCGCAGACCCAGAACACGATCGCCTCGGCGGTACTGGGCTCAGTCTCAGTCACGCGGACTCTCCCTCGGTCAACCGCAGGAGCCCTTCATCGCCGGGCGGCTCCTGCTCGGGCACGGCACCGGTGACCTCTCCGGCGTAGTAGTTGCGATCAGTCGTGCCGGGCACCATCGGATGCGGTGGCGCGATCATGCCGGGCAGCAACGGCGCGAGGAGGTCGGACTTCTCATAGATCAGGTCCGCGCGGTTGTCGTCGGCGAGTTCGAACTCGTTGGTCATGGTGAGGGCCCGCGTGGGGCACGCCTCGATGCACAGGCCGCAGAAGATACAGCGCAGGTAGTTGATCTGGTAGGTGCGGCCGTAGCGCTCGCCGGGCGAGAAGCGCTCCCCGTCGGTGTTGTCGGCCGCCTCGACCAAGATGGCATCGGCCGGGCAGGCCCAGGCGCACAACTCGCAGCCGATGCACTTCTCGAGTCCGTCGGGCCAGCGGTTCAGCTGATGCCGCCCGTGGAAGCGCGGCTTCGGGGGGAAGCGGTCGGCCTGCTCGGGGTACTGCTCGGTGACGACCTTCTTGAACATCGTCGCGAAGGTCACGCCAAATCCGCGAACGGCGGCGGGCAACTCAGGCATCGGTACTCTCCTCCGACGCGTCGTCACCCTGCGACGCCTCGCTCGTCACCGTTCCCGCGACCACGGCGCCGGCGGCCGAGCGGCGCGAGGAGTAGGTGAACTCCTGACCGGGAAGAGGCGGCACGGGGTAGCCACCCTCATAGGGATCGAAGGGCTTCCTCATCTCCGCCTTGGCCCGCTCGATCTCACGCTGCTCCTTGCGGTCGCTGCGAATCTGAACGACCCAGGAGCCCACGACGATCACCACCAGTGCCCCCGCACCGACGAGCAGAAGTTCCTGCGTCGATGCGGAGTACTCGTTGCGGATGACCCGAGCAGCAGCCACCACGACGATCCACACCAGCGATGCCGGGATGAGTACCTTCCAGCCGAAGCGCATGAATTGGTCGTAGCGCAACCGTGGCAGCGTGCCACGTAGCCAGATGAACACGAAGATGAAGAGCTGAACCTTGACGAGCCACCACAACAGCGGCCACCAGCCGGTGTTGGCGCTCTCCCACAGCGAGATCGGCCACGGTGCACGCCATCCGCCCAGGAACAGGGTCGTGGCCAGCGCGGAGACCGTCACCATGTTGATGTACTCGGCGAGGAAGAACAGTGCGAACTTCAGCGACGAGTACTCCGTGTGGAATCCGCCCACCAGTTCACCCTCGGCCTCGGGAAGGTCGAAGGGAGCTCGGTTGGTCTCCCCCACCATGGCCGTCACGTAGATGAGGAAGGACGGCAACAGGATCACGGCGTACCAGATGGGCTCCTGGGCGGCGACGATGGCGGAGGTCGACATCGAGCCCGCATAGAGAAAGACCGCCACGAAGGACATCGACATGGCGAGTTCGTAGGAGATCATCTGCGCCGAGGAGCGCAACCCACCGAGCAGCGGGTACGTCGACCCCGATGACCAGCCAGCAAGCACGATGCCGTAGATGCCGATGGAAGCGATCGCCAGGACGTAGAGGACCGAGACAGGGAAGTCGGTGAGTTGCAGCGGGGTCTCGACACCGAAGATCGACACCATCGGCCCGAATGGGATGACCGCAAAGGCGAGGAATGCCATGGTCGCGGAGATGACCGGCGCGATCCAATAGACGGCGCGATGTGCCGTCTTGGGGATGATCTCTTCCTTCAACGCCAGCTTCAGGCCGTCCATGAGGGACTGCAGGAGACCGAAGGGACCCACGCGATTGGGACCGATGCGGTTCTGCATGCGACCAACAACTCGGCGCTCCCACCAGATGGTGAACAGCGTGAGTAGGACGAGCATGACGAAGATCGCGAGGACCTTCAGGATGATCAGCCACCAGGGATCGTTGAACACCATCTCGCTCATACGGCACCCCCGCTCACTCGCACGCGAGAGCCATGCGCTGCCCCCAGGCTGAGTACATCCGATCCTTCCGAGTGCATGGGAACCCAGACGGTGCCCGCGGCAACCTCAGCGAGCCGCAAAGGCAGTTCCACGGAGCCGCGATCGGTGGAGATGACGACGCTCCGGGCCTGGCCCAGCCCGTGCTCTTGCGCGGTGGTCGCGCTCATCAGGGCTTCGGTCGGTCGAGCCGTGGCGGCCAGGTGCGGTTCACCCTCCTGGAGAGCGGCGTCGTCGAGAAGCAGGCGCCAGGTCGCCAAGGTGAGATCAGCCGCCTCGGCCGCGTCGCGCGGCGCGAACTCCGGGCGTGCGCCAGGCCAGGATCCCAGGGTGTCCAACTCGCTGCGCAGGGCGCTTACGTCGCCGGTGCCAAAACTCACGCCCATGGTGTCGGCCACCATGGCGAGAACTCGACCATCGGTGCTCGTCTGCGCGCCATGAATGGCCGCGGAGAAGGCTTTGGTGCGGCCCTCCCAATCGGTGAACGAACCGGCCTTCTCAGCGACCACGGCCACGGGGAACACGACATCGGCAGCCGCGGTCACCTCGTTGTGATGCGTGGAAAGGGCCACGAGGAAGGGAATTTCGTCGAGAGCCTTGCGCAGATCGTCGGCGCGAGGATCGTCCGCAAGTTGAAGACCAGCCACGAGCAGCGCACCGAAGCGACGGGCCTGATCGCTCTCTGCTCGCCCGTGATCGGCGAGCACTTCGTTGACCATGCCCTGCGTGGTCATACCCGGTCCCTCGGGCAGCGAGTTCGGATCCACGCCCCATACCTGCGCCACCTCGGCACGAGCCTGCGCATTGGTGATGGGACGTCCACCGGGAAGCAGCCCCGCGAGGGCACCTGTGTCCGCGGCTCCGCGCTCTCCGGCCCGACGGGGCACCCACCCGAGCCGCGCACCCGCATCCGCCGCCAAGGCAGCAACCTGGGAGAGCGCGCCGGGGACAGCAGCCATGCGCTCGCCGACCAGAATGACCGCTCCATCACTGCGGAGTTGCTCAAGAAGGTGGGTGTCCTCACCCTGTCCAATGCGGCGAAGCACCGAGGCTTCGTCGCCGGCTCGGCAAGCCCACCACTGGGCGTTCATCTTGTCGATACCGCGCGTGCGAACCGGCGAGATCGACACCACTGAGGTGCCCGACTTGCGGGCTGCCTTGCGCAGGCGGAGCAGAACGATCGGCGACTCGTCCTCGGGCTCAAGCCCCACCAGCAGAACTACAGGTGCGGCGTCGAGGTCTGCATAGGTTGGCCCCATGGGCTTCCCGGCCACATGTGCCGCGAGGAAGTCCGCCTCCTCATCGCTTGCGACGCGGGTGCGGAAGTCGATGTCGTCTGTCCCCAGGACAACCCGCGCGAACTTCGCGTAGGCGTACGCATCCTCACGGGTGAGGCGACCGCCGGTGAGAACTCCCACGCGACCACGAGCCTCGGCCAGCCCGCGCGCCGCACGATCGAGCGCCTCGGGCCATGAGGCGGGGCGCAACTCGCCGCCATCACGCACGAGCGGTGAGTCGACGCGACCCTCGGTCGTGTAGCGGAAGGCGAAGCGGCCCTTGTCGCAGTTCCACTCCTCATTGACCTGCGGGTCATCCCAGGCCAAGCGTCGCGTGATCACACCTCGGCGCACATCGGTGCGCAGCGAGCAGCCCGACGCGCAATGCTCGCAGGTGGTCGGCGTACTCACGAGGTCGAAGGGACGGGCGCGGAAGCGATAGTCCGCACTGGTGAGCGCGCCCACCGGGCAAATTTGAATCGTGTTGCCGGAGTAGTAGGAGTCAAAGGGCTCGTCGGGTCCGACGCCGACCTGCTGCTTGGCGCCACGCTCGAGCAACTCGATCATCGGATCGCCGGCGATCTCGTCGGCGAATCGCGTACAGCGGGCACACGAAACGCAGCGCTCGCGATCCAGGAGAACCTGGGCGCTAATGCTGATGGGCTTTGGGAAGGTGCGCTTCTTCAGATCGAACCGCGACACACCGCTGCCCGCGCTCATCGCCTGGTTCTGTAGGGGGCACTCACCGCCCTTGTCGCAGATGGGGCAGTCGAGCGGGTGGTTGAGGAGGAGGAACTCCATGACACCCTCTTGCGCCACCTGCGCAACCTCCGAGGTGCGCTGGGTCCGGATGACCATGCCGTCGGTGACCGGAATGGCGCAGGCGGGCTGTGGCTTGGGTTGCCCCTCGATCTCCACCAGGCACATGCGGCATGCCGCCACCGGATCCAACAGCGGATGGTCGCAGAAGCGCGGGATCTCGATGCCCATCATCTCGGCGACTCGAATCACGAGGGCGCCCTTGGGAACGCGCACGGCGATCCCGTCCACGGTGACGATCACCGAGTTCGGGTCGGTCAGCTCCACACCCGCGGGGGCTTGGGGTGCGACGGTCATCGGGCAGCCACTCCTTCGAACACGTAGCCCGCGCTCGGCGGGAACGACACGTCGACCGGCACTGTCGTCGCCGTTTGGAACTCATCCCGGAAGTACTTCACCGCGGCCGGGAAAGGTGTCGCGGCTGCGTCGCCGAGCGCGCAGAAGGAGCGACCCATGATGTGGCCGCAGACCTCGTTCAGCAGATCCATGTCCGGATCGGTGCCATGACCAGCCTCGAACTTCTCCAGCAGACCGGTGATCCAGTAGGTGCCCTCACGACACGGCGTGCACTTGCCGCACGACTCGTGCTTGTAGAACTCCAGCCACCGTGTCACGGACTTCACCACACTGATGGTGTTGTTGAAGACCATCGGAGTGCCCGTGCCGAGCATTGAACCGGCCTCAACCATCGCCTCGTACGTGAGCGGGGTGTCGAGATAGTCCGCGGTGAGCATGGGCACCGACGAGCCGCCAGGAAGCCAGAACTTCACCGGACCACCCCCGCGCACGCCACCGGCGTACTCGAGCAACTCGCCCATCGTGATGCCGAGGGGCGCCTCGTAGATTCCCGGGCGCTCGACGTGACCGGAGACCGCGAAGACCTTAAAGCCCGGCGACTTCTCGGTGCCGAACTGACGGAACCAGTCGACGCCATTGTTGATGATCCACGGGACGTTGGTGATGGTTTCGACGTTGTTGACAACGGTCGGCAATGAATACAGCCCGTGTGTCGCGGGGAACGGCGGCTTCAGCCGCGGTTGACCGCGCAGTCCCTCAAGGGAGTTGAGCAGCGCGGTTTCCTCGCCACAGATGTAGGCGCCAGCTCCGGAGTGCACGGTCACCCGCAAAGAGAATCCCGAGCCGGAGATGTTGTCGCCGATCAGGCCGGCCTGCTCCGCCTCGCGCACAGCGGTCGCCACGCGACGGATCGCCTGCGGCACCTCGCCACGGATGTAGATGAATGCGTGGCTCGCCCGGATCGCGTAGGAGGCGATGATGACGCCCTCGATGAGGGCGTGCGGATTCGCGATCATGATCGGGACGTCCTTGCACGCGCCCGGCTCGGATTCGTCCGCGTTCACCACCAGGTAGTGCGGCTTGCCGTCGTTCTGCGGGACGAAGCTCCACTTGAGGCCGGTCGGGAATCCGGCACCGCCGCGTCCCCGCAGCCCGGTCTCCTTGACCATGCCGATGATGGCGTCGGGATCCATCGCCAGGGCCTTGGGCAGGGCGCGGTAGCCACCCTTGCGTCGGTAGCCGTCCAGAGTGAATAGGTCGGGGACATCCCAGTGTTCGGTGATGACCGGAGTCAGCGGGGTCACGCGTCGCCTCCCGGGGCCGCAGGGGCAGACATGCCGTGTTCGCGGGCGTAGGTGAGCCCCGCCAACATGATGTCGTCAGCCTCTCCACCCTCACCGGCTAGGCCGTCGACGGGAAAGGCGAGAGTGTGTTCGGTGGCCTGGAAGTCCCGGATGACCGGGCCTCGCGTCGACTGCACCTGTTCGCCTCGGGCAAGTCGATCGATGATGTCCACGGCGCTCGCGGGGGTCTGGTTGTCCATGAACTCCCAGTCGACCGTCATGACCGGTGCGTGCGTGCAGGCGGCTTGGCACTCAATGCGCTCGAGCCAGAAGGTGCCATCGACATCGGTCTGGTCGTGGCCCGCGCCCAGCCGCTCCGACACTGCGTCGTAGACGGCGTCACCGCCGAGCAGGGCACACAGGGTGTTGGTGCACACACCGATGTGATGCCTGCCCACCGGCTTGCGCTTGTACATCGTGTAGAAGGTGGCAACAGCCGCCACTTCGGCGGTCGTAAGTCCGAGTGCGTCAGCGATGACCTCCATCGCCTCGGGCGTCACCTCGTCGTCGATGCTCTGCGCAAGATGCAGCAGCGGCATCAGAGCGGAACGCGAGTTGGGGTAGCGGTCGATGATCTCGCTCATCTGCGAGCGGACCTCCGGGGTGACCTCCATCAGCGATCAACTCCGCCCATGACGGGGTCAATGCTGGCCACCGCAGCGACCACATCGGAGACCATGCTGCCGTCGCACATCGCGGCGGTCGACTGCAGATTGTTGAACGACGGGTCACGGAAGTGGGCGCGGTAGGGACGGGTGCCGCCATCGCTGACGAGGTGCACTCCAAGTTCGCCGCGCGGAGACTCGACCGCCGCATAGACCTGACCGGCGGGGACGCTGAAACCTTCGGTCACCAACTTGAAGTGGTGGATCAGCGCCTCCATGGACTCGGTCATGATCGCCTTGATGTGCTCGGGCGAATTGCCCTGGCCGTCGCTGCCGATCGAAAGTCGGGCCGGCCAGCCCACGCGCTTGTCCTCGATCATCACCGGGCCGGGCTGGAGCCGATCGAGCGCCTGCTCGACGATCTTCATCGACTCGTGCATCTCCTGGATGCGGATAAGGAACCGGCCGTAGACGTCGCAGGTGTCCGCGGTGGCCACATCAAACTCGTAGTTCTCGTAGCCGCAGTAGGGCTGCACCTTGCGCAGATCGTGCGGCAGTCCGGTGGAGCGCAAGATCGGCCCGGTCACACCGAGAGCCATGCAGCCGGCGAGGTCGAGGTAGCCGATGCCGACGGTGCGCCCCATCCAGATGGCGTTGTCAACCAACAGATCCGCCGTGTCCTTCATACGCTTCTTCAGCAGCGGCAGGGTCTCGCGAATGCGCTGGACCTGGTCATCCGTGATGTCCTGGGCCACACCGCCCGGGCGAATGAAGGCGCTGTTCATCCGCAGACCCGTCACCATCTCGAAGATGTCGAGCACGAGTTCACGCTCGCGGAACCCGAACGTCATCGCGGTCAGCGCGCCGAGCTCCATGCCGCCGGTGGCCAGCGCCACGAGGTGGGAGGAGATTCGATTGAGTTCCATCATCAGGACACGGATCACACTGGCACGTTCAGGGATCTCGTCAGTGACGTCGAGGAGCTTCTCCACCGCGAGGCAATAGGCGGCCTCGTTGTAGAACGGCGTGAGGTAGTCCATGCGGGTCGCGAAGGTGACACCCTGGGTCCAGGTGCGGAACTCCATGTTCTTTTCGATGCCGGTGTGCAGGTAGCCGATGCCGCATCGGGTCTCGGTGACTGTCTCACCTTCAAGTTCGAGAATCAGGCGCAGCACCCCGTGCGTGGACGGGTGCTGCGGACCCATGTTGACGACGATGCGTTCCTTCTGGCCCTCGTCAGGAGCCTCGATGCTGTCCCAGTCGCCTCCGGAGACGGTGTAAACGGTGCCCTCGGTGGTTTCGTAAGAGAGCGCATATGGGTCGAAGAACTCGTCGGCGCCCTCGAAGGCGACATCCTCGGCCGTCAGGGCCTCTTCAGTCATGTCAGACATCAGGTGTACGACCTCCGCTGATCGGGCGGCGGAACCTCGGCGCCCTTGTACTCCACGGGAATTCCGCCAAGGGGGTAGTCCTTGCGCTGGGGATGTCCGGGCCAGTCATCTGGCATCTCGATCCGAGTGAGCGAGGGATGGCCGTCGAAAATGATGCCGAAGAAGTCGTAGGTCTCCCGCTCGTGCCAGTCATTCGCCGGGTATACCGAGGTGATTGACGGGATGTGCGGGTCCGCATCCGGACAGGTGACCTCGACACGCACGCGCCGATTGTGTGTGATGGACAAGAAGGGGTAAACCGCGTGTAGCTCGCGGCCGGCATCGCCCGGGTAGTGCACGCCGTTCACTCCCATGCACATCTCGAAGCGCAGCGCCGGCTCATCTCGCAGAGTGCCGACGAAGGTGAGCAGGTTCTCGCGGCGTACGAAGAAGGTGATCTCACCGCGGTAGACGACGACCTTCTCCACCGCCGACTCCATCGGGATGCCGCGATCCGCAAGCGCGAGAGCCAACTCTTCGGCAGCGTCGTCGAACCAGTCACCGTAGGGCGGCAGCGTCGGACCCGGCATGACAATGGGCGCGACAAGCCCACCAAAACCGGAGGTGTCGCCACCGTCGACCGCGGAGAAGGCGCCATGACGTACACCAACGATCTCGAGTTCGGGTCGCTCCGCCATCGACGTGGTGTGCGCCGCGACCTCAATACCAGCCTCGGCCGGTGTCACGGGAGTCTGATCGTCGCTCACCGCAGCAGGCCCTTCATCTCCAGGGTCGGCGCGGCCGTCAAAGCGGCGAGCTCCTCAGCGTCCTGGACGCGCAGAGCGTCAGCGCCAAGCTTGGTGTCTTGAATCTGGTCGTGGATCTTCAAGATGGCATCGATGAGCATTTCTGGCCGCGGCGGGCAACCCGGCAAGTACATGTCGACGGGGACGACATGGTCCACGCCTTGCACGATTGCGTAGTTGTTGAACATGCCACCGCTGGAAGCACACACACCCATGGCGAGGACCCACTTGGGATTAGGCATCTGGTCGTAAATCTGCCGTAGGACCGGTGCCATCTTTTGGCTCACCCGGCCGGCCACGATCATCAGATCCGCCTGCCGTGGCGAGGCGCGGAAGACCTCCATACCGAAGCGCGCGATGTCGTAGCGCGGACCGCCGGTCGCCATCATCTCGATGGCGCAGCAGGCCAACCCGAAGGTCGCGGGCCACAGCGAGCCCTTGCGGGCATAGCCGGCAACCTTCTCGACGGTGGTGAGCAGGACTCCACTGGGGAGTTTCTCTTCAAGACCCATGCGCTAGTCCCAATCCAGTCCGCCGCGACGCCACTCGTAGACGTACGGCACGGTGAGGTTGAACAGGAACAGCATCATCGCGAGGAACACGAAGAGCGGCAATTGGTCGAAGGCGACCGCCCACGGATAGAGGAAGACGATCTCGATGTCGAAAATGATGAACATCATCGCGGTCAGGTAGTACTTGACCGGGAATCGTCCGCCGCCCATGGGCTGCGGGGTCGGCTCGATGCCGCACTCGTAGGCGTCCATTTTGGCCCGGTTGTAGCGCTTCGGGCCGGTGAAGGTTGTCGCTGTGACGCTGAAGATCGCGAAGCCCGCAGCAAGGATGCCTAGGACGAGGATCGGGGCGTAGGCGCTCACCACACTCCTCACGGGCACTACATCGGGCTCAGGGGCCGATCTCTGAGCCGACGGACTCAGGCGGTCCGACCGCTCGGAAGTCTACCGACGGCCCAGAGTGCTCAACGCCACCCCCGGTGGAGCGCAACGATGCCCCCCGACAGGTCCAGCCAGGCGACATCACGCCAGCCCACCGACAGCATTCGCGCGGCGAGGCCGGCCTGATCGGGCCAGGCCCGAATGGACTCCGCGAGGTAGACGTAGGCATCGGGGTTGGACGCCGTACGACGGGCGATCTCAGGCAGTAGGCCCATGAGGTACTGCGAGTACACCGTGCGGAAAGGACCCCAGGTGGGGTGTGAGAACTCACAGACCACCACGCGGCCGCCTGGACGCGTCACGCGCAGCATCTCGCCCAGGGCCTGGCCGGGATCCGCGGTGTTGCGCAGTCCGAAGGACATGGTGACGGCGTCGAACGAAGCGTCAGCGAATGGCAGCCGGAGGGCGTCCCCCGCAACGAACGGCAGTTCCGGCTGGCGCTGGCGCCCCACCTCGAGCATCCCCAGGGAGAAATCGCACGGGACGACGAGGGCGCCACGCTCCGCAAAGGGCGCACTTGAGGTACCGGTGCCCGCGGCAAGGTCCAAGATGCGCTCCCCCGGCCTAGGGGCCACCGCGTTCAGAACGGCGCGACGCCACAGGCGCGTCTGGCCCAGGGCAAGCACGTCGTTGGTGAGGTCGTAGCGCGCGGCCACGTCGTCAAACATGGCGGCGACCTCGTCAGGACGCTTTTCCAGGTCGGCTCGAGCCATGGGCGCATCCTCTCACCCTCGGCCGCTGCCCACCCGTTCGTCCCACGGGACGTGATCGGCGCGGGTCCGGCTGCCGAACGCGTAGTCACCCCCTACGCTCAAGGGGTGTCCACTCCCCTGGCGGCCGCACCGGCCGGACCCCGAGTGCGCACCTACCCCATCCCCGACCCCGGGCGCCTCCTGGAGCGACTGCCGGCGGAGACCAGTGCCGCGTGGGTGCACCGTGGCGAGGGCCTTGTCGGCTGGGGAGTGGCGGCCTCATGGGAGGTCACCGGTGACGAGCGGTTCAGCCGCACCCAGCGCCAGTGGGGTGAATGGTGCCAGCGCGCACACATCGAAGATCCCCTGGAGATTCCGGGCAGCGGACCGGTGGCCTTCGGCACGTTCACCTTCGACCCCAATCCTGCATCGGGCTCGCGCTCACTGGTCGTCGTCCCGCGGGTGCTTGTCGGTCGACGCGACGGGCGCTCTTGGATCACCGTGGTCGGCGATGGTGAGCCCACCATCCCTCCGGTGACGGTGCCCGAACCGCCCACCCAGGTCGACTGGTCGCGGGGAACTCGAACATCGCAGGAGTGGCAGGACTCCGTTGCCGAGGTCATCAACCGCATCGGCCGTGGCGAACTCGACAAGGTGGTCCTCGCCCGGGACATCGTGGCCGAGGTCGGCACCGACTTCGATCCGCGCTACCTCCTGCTGCGACTCGAGGATGCCTACCCCGAATGTTGGACCTTCCGCGTCGGCAACATGATCGGCGCGACTCCGGAACTCTTGGTGCGCCGCACGGGAGACGACGTGCTCTCGCGCGTGCTTGCCGGAACAGTCAAACGACGTGGAGACGCCACCGTCGATGCGTCCCTCGCCCAGGCTTTGCTGGGCAGTGGCAAGGACCTCGAGGAACACGAGTACGCCGTTCACTCAGTCGCCCGGGCTCTGGCCGCGCACTGCACCGACCTTGATGTCCCCGAGCGTCCGCATGTGTTGCGCCTGGCCAACGTGCAGCATCTCGCGACCGACGTCACCGGGCGCTTGGCCGACGACGCCCCCGCCGTCGCCCTCGCCGCATCACTGCATCCCACGGCCGCGGTGTGTGGGACGCCGACCGAGCGCGCCCTCGCCACGATCCGCGAAATCGAGGGGATGGATCGAGGCCGCTACGCCGGACCGATCGGCTGGTTCGACGCGCGCGGCGATGGCGAGTTCGGCATCGCCCTGCGCTGCGCCGAGATCGGTTCGAACCAGCTACGGCTGTTTGCCGGGTGCGGCATCGTGGCTGGCTCGGACCCCGAGGCTGAACTCGCTGAGTCGAGGGCGAAGTTCGTTCCCATCCGTCAAGCCTTGAGCGATTAGCCACCACGGTCAGCAGATTCGGCCGCCCTCGACCACCTAGGCTGAGGACATGTCGGAGGATGCGCCCCGCGAACGTCCGATGGCGCGGGTGGAGCGCGAACGGCGCGAGCGGATTCTCGCCGCCGCGACCGAACTCTTCGAAACGGTCGGTGTGGCCGAGACGTCCCGACGCGACATTGCCCACGCTGCCGACGTCGCTACGCGGTCGGTGACCTCCTGGACGGAGTCACGCACGGACGTCCTCGCCGAGGTCGTCAAGGCGCTGCCGTTCCCGCCCACGTCACAGCGCATTCAGCAGTCCGCCGAGGTCGAGTCACCGACGACCACCATCCTCGCGGCAGCGCGGGACGCCTTCGGTGCCCCCGCATCCGTGTGGGATGACATTGAGTTGCAGGCCGTGGCCCTCGCCCCCTTCGATGACGATTTGGCCGAGGTGGTGCGCGATCGGCTGCGCATGCGCTGGGAAGCAGCACGGACCGTCGTAGGAAGACTTCGCGGCGAGGGCGCCGTGGACGAGGCCATCGACGATGACGCGGCGACGCTCCTGCTCGTGGCCGTGGGAGCCGGCTTGGCACTCCTCGACGGGCTGACACCGAGATCCGGCGATGCCGAGGCGTGGTCGCGCCTTACGGCACGACTCCTGGAATCCCTGGCCGCAGCGGATCCGCCTGACCTCGACTACGACGGACCCACCCGTCCCATGCGGGTTCGGGTGGTGGCTCCGGACAGTCCCGCGGCAACGGCACGCATCCTGCGCGTGCTCGCGCTCATGCGCGTCGACGTTGTCTCACTATTCACGCACGCGCAGGAGGACGACTCACAACTTGTGGACATGATTGTGCTGGTTCCCGCAGGCATGGACCGAGCAACTCTGCGCCAGTCACTCGCCACCGTGGCACACCGCTCCAGCGTCCGGCGCGGGATCATGGAGGACGAGGATGACCTCGTCGCCCGCATCCTCGATGCGGCCGCGGGACTCGTCGCACACCCGCAACGCGCTCCGCGCGCCGCCGCGGATTTGGTCATGGCGGACTCGTGGACGGTGGAGCCAGCGACCTCGGGCGAAGACGCCGGCCCACATGTGATGCGCCTGCAGTGGACGCCCGATCATCACGTGGTCCTGCGTCGCTCCGGCGCTCCCTTTGTTGCCGTCGAACGCGCGCGTGCCTCAGCACTGCTTCGCCTGGTTGAGCAGATTGCGAGCGCGCCGGCGGGAGCCGGTGGCTTCGGCTGGGTCGAGCACCTTCGCGACGGCTCCCGTGTGGAGATCCGCCTCGCCAGGCCCGAGGACTCCCAGGACGTCGCACTCATGCACGAGCGATCCTCGGAGTCGACGCGTTATCAGCGCTACTTCGCCCCGATGAACGATTGGCGCGCCGATCAACTCAATCGCATCTCCGGAGGTCATCGTGGCGCCACCCTGGTGGCCGAGGACGCCACCGGTCAGGTCATTGGCCTCGGCAACCTCTTCCCCGAACACCCTGATGACTCCCGGACCGCCGAGATCGCCGTCATCGTCGAAGACGCCTGGCAAGGCCTTGGTCTCGGCACGCTCCTGCTGCAACACCTCATCGAACTCGCGCGACGTCAACACTTCACCGTTCTCGTGGCGCTTGTGCTCGCGACCAACACCGGGATGATTCGTCTGCTGGAACGTCTCGACCTCATCTGGGCGAAGCAAACTGACCCGGAACTCGGCTCGGGCATCGTCCGGATGACGGCCTCGCTGGACGACTCGCACTAGGTGCGGGCGAGGTCGGCGATCTCCTTCTCGCGCTGCCGATCAACACATCGAGCGATGACCACTCGAACACCGTCACCCGTCCGCAGAGCGTCGCGGAGTCCCTCCGCGTCCACCACGGTTTCGACGGCAACACCCGGTGCTGACAGCGCTCCTTCCAGATCGACACCGAGGGGCGTGCCGAAGACGCGTTCGAAGTCGGTGCTGAATTCCTCGGCACCCTGCTCAAGGGAACCGAAGATGCCGCCTCCGTCGTTATCAATCACGACATAGACCAAGCGCGGCCGTTCCTCGATTCGCGGAGTCAGCAACCCGTTTCGGTCGTACAACGCAGTCAAGTCGCCGACGAGGGCATACGTCGTTCCCCCACCCCGATGGGCAAGAGCCGCGCCCCAGGCGGTTGAGACGACACCGTCGATACCCGAGGTCCCACGATTGGCCAGGCAGTGCCCAGCGATGGGACCGGCGAACTCGCTTACGTGTCGAATCGGCCAGGAGGGACCCACGACAAGCAGGTCCTCAGAGTCGAGGACCCCGGCCAGAGTGCGCGCCACGACCGGTCCGGAGAGCGGCGAATCGTCCAGGGATTGCGCGACCCGGTCGGCTATCCGGCCATCGACCGCCCGCCAGGAGCGCATCCACGAGTCATCAGGCGATGGACCCCCGGTGGTGGGCACGGCGTCGATGATGATCGTGGCTGTCCGAGCCGGGTCAACGCGACCGAGATAGGGCGGCACATCAATGGCGATGTGAACTCCCGTGCCTCGCAGCACGCGCATCACACTGCGATGCAGGCCGACACGTCCGACCGTGAGAACAACCTCTGGCAGGAGCGAATCCAGCACCTCCGGCGTGCCGAGGACCAGCGGGCCGTGACGTAGTGAGTGATCGGTGGCCGTGAGATTGCCACTGGGCTCACTGATGATCGGCCAACCCAGAGCCTCGGCCAGATCGACGATCTCGGCGCACATCTGGGGCGAGGGGCCATCACCCACGATGACGAGGCCGCGCCGCAGATCGACCCCGGGTGCAAGGTCCATCAACGGGGATGGCGCTCGCACGGTCGGCACCTCTGGGCCCGGCGGGTCGGCCAAGCCGCCCCTGTCGGGCTGACCCGGCGGGTCGGCCAAGCCGCCCCTGTCGGGCTGACCCGGTCGAGTGACGCGGTGGTGACCAGCCTCGACGAGGGGCTCCTCGAACGCGACATTGAGATGCAGGGGCCGGTGACGGGCACAGGAAGCCAGAACCGCGTCGCGGACCGTGTCAACCTCGTCCGGATCGTGACCGTCGAGGTCCACGGTCGGGGCATCCACGCCGAACAGCGCCCGCTGGTCGATGGTTTGGTTCGCTCCGCTCCCCCGCAGCAGGCTGGGTCGGTCCGCCGTGACGGCGACGACGGGGATTCCCAGGTACGCCGCCTCGACCATGGCCGGGTGCAGGTTCACCGCCGCCGTTCCCGAGGTGGTGAGGATGGCCACGGGCGTGCCCGACATGCGTGCGAGCCCGAGTGCCAGGAAGCCCGCCGATCGTTCATCGATGCGGACATGGAGCCGGACCAAGCCCTGACGCTCGGCGTCGGCAGCGGCCAGCAGGAGTGGGGCCGACCGGGAGCCCGGAGCCGCAACGATGTCGGCCACACCCGACGCGATGAGCGCCTCGATGATGTGGACGCCGCGGCTCGCCGAGGACTGACTCACACCGGGAAGAATCTCACGCCGCGAGCTTGGCCACGAGTTCTGCTCCTCCGGCCTCCCACGCGTCCACGAGTCGTTGGCGCCACCACCGCGCTCGATCGTCACCGAGACGATCCCGAGCCGCCATGAGGGCGTCGAGGTCAGGGGCAACCCGCCCGACCGGCAGGTGGCCATCGTGGGGCACCAGCGGCGGGCTGACGACATCACGCTCAAGGAGGGCGCCGGTGCCCAGGCCTGCGGCGGATGGTTCGCCGCCGAGAGCAGCAGCGAGGGCCACTCCCGCCGCCAGTCCGACGGCCGAATCCAGGGCCCCGCTCACCACGACCGGACCGCCCCACCGTCGGGCAAGGTCGAGGGATGCTGCCACGCCGCCGAGCGGAGCCACCTTGACGACGACGATGTCGGCCACCTCGAAGGCCCGCGCCTCACCGAAACGCACCGACTCATCCATCGCGATCGGCACATCGACTCGTCCACGGAGTTCTGCGGTCTCCTCCACCGTCGGGCAGGGCTGCTCGACGTACTCGACGTCATAGGCGGCAAGGCGACCAAGGGCGCGTTCGGCAGCCTCGGCCGACCAGCCACCGTTGGCATCGAGCCGCAGGCGGGCGGGACGGTCGTCGCCGATGGACCGTAGGGCGCTGTCGGCGGCATCCCGCACGGCAACCACGCGGGCCTCGTCGTCGGCGAGCATCCCACCGAGCGCTGCCACCTTGATCTTGAAGGTGGAACACCCCTGCTCCAACACCGCTCGGCGAGCAAGCGCACCGGCATCGTTGGCCGACAGGCCGGGAACGATGGCGTTGACGGGAACGCGCTCACGCAGCGGTTCGGGCCACACACCGAACGCCGACTCGACGGCCGAGGCAAGCCACGGCGCCGCACGAGTAGCCGAATAGTCGTCGAAGGGCGCGAACTCACCCCAGCCGCTCGGGCCGCGGATCAGCAATCCCTCCCGGTCGGTGATACGCCGGAAGGGCTGGAGCAACGGCAACGAATACGGCACCGCGTCCCGCAGGATCTCGGCGAGGGTGACGTCCAAGGCTAGGGACGCTTCGGGAAACTGCTGAAGTCCGGCTTGCGGCGTTGCGCGTAGGCGTTGCGCCCCTCCTGCGCTTCTTCGGTCATGTAGAAGAGCAAGGTGGCATCGCCGGCGAGTTGCTGGACACCGGCGAGACCATCATCGGCGGCGTTGTGAGACGCCTTCAGCATGCGTAGTGCGATCGGCGAGAGTGTGAGCATGCGCCGCGCCCAGTCGACCGTCTCCTTCTCCAAGTCGGCGATGGGGACGACGGCGTTGACGAGCCCCCAGTCGTAGGCCTGCTCGGCGCCATACTGGTGGCACAGCATCCAGACCTCGCGGGAACGCTTCTGACCGATGCTGCGCGCGAGCAGTCCCGACCCGTAGCCTCCATCGAAGGAACCCACCATCGGTCCGGTCTGACCGAATCTGGCATTGGACGCCGCGATGGTGAGATCGCAGACCACATGCAGGACGTGGCCGCCCCCGATGGCGTATCCGGCCACCATCGCGATGACGGGCTTCGGGGTACGCCGGATCTGAATCTGCAGATCGAGCACGTTGAGACGGCCGATTCCCTTCGCCGCAACCTCGTCGTCGCCGATGTAGCCGTCATCGCCGCGGATCATTTGATCGCCGCCGCTGCAGAAGGCGAAGTCCCCCTGGCCGGTGAGGATGATGACTCCCACGCTGTCGTCGTCGCGGGCCCGATTCATCGCGTCGGAGATTTCGAAGAGGGTCTGCGGGCGGAAGGCGTTGCGCTTTTGCGGCCGATTGATGGTGATCTTGGCGATCCCGGCCGCGTCGCCCGTGGAGACCTCGTAGCGGATGTCGCCGTAGTCTCCAACACTCTCCCAGTCGCATCCAGGCTCGATGCTGGAGTAGGCCGGATCCTGCAGTGCGGGGCTGCCCTCAGGCACCACGGGTGGCAGCGAGTACCTCGTCCGTGAGTCGAACTCCTGCGCCACGGGGCGCCTCCCTCCGATCGTCGCAATGCGTCCAACCTAGTGAGGCCTACGCTCAGGTGCATGCGCGGCCTGCAGTTCGTCGATGTCCCACCCGGGATCGAGGGTGCCGGGGCGCTGCAGGCCGCCCTGCGCCAGCGGTTCCTCGACGACGGCGCCGCGGTTGTGCCGCTCCCCACTGTCTCCCGTCACGTCACCACCGCCTACGTCGACTCGGTCCGCCGCGCGCTGTCCACCCTCCCGGCCGAGGTTCCCGATGACGTCGCCGCGGTCCTGCCCACCAGTGGCTCCACCGGTCGACCCCGCGGGGTGCTCCTCACCCGGGCTAACCTCGAGCAGAGTGCCGCCCTCGCGGACCTGGCGCGTCCGGGACTCGCCCAGTGCAGCTGGATCCTCGCGCTCCCGGCGACGTCCATCGGGGGCCTGAACGTCATCGCCCGGTCGCTGCTCAGTGGAACTGACCTGACCGCGCTGCCCAGCATCGGTGGCGCATTACCCTTCGACCCCGCGGATCTCATTGGCCTCATCGCGTCAGGCCCCATGGCGGTGTCGCTCGTCCCCGGACAACTGCGCGCGATCCTGGACAACGACGATGCCACGCGATGGCTTGCCGCGGCTCACACGGTTCTCGTGGGTGGTGCAGCCGCCCCCGAGGACGTGATGTCGCGGGCTCGAGCGGTGGGCATCGCGGCAGTGTCGACGTACGGGATGACCGAAACCACCGGCGGATGCGTCTTCGATGGGATCCCCTTCCCCGGGGTCACCACGGGCGTGCGCGACGACGGAAGAATCAGCATCAGTGGACCGGTGGTCGCGGCAGGCTACGCCGATCCGGAGCCGACCGACGGCTTTGCCGTCGAGGACGGCGATCACCGATTCCTCACCTCCGATGTCGGGGCTTGGGATGGTGAGCGGCTCACCGTGCTGGGGCGCGCCGACGACATCGTGACCGTTCACGGTGTCAACGTGGCCCTGGGCGAGATCGAGCGGATCCTTCGGGCCGTCGTCGACGTCCATGAGGCCGCCGTCGTTGCCCTCCCCGACGCGACGAGCGGCCACCGACTGGTGGCCTACGTCGCCCTCGACGGCGAGCAGTCCGCCACGTCCACGGACCTCGCTAACCTCGTGCGCACCCAGTTAGGTGGCGCGGCGCGGCCCGAGGTCATCGTGCTCGATGCGCTGCCCCACCTGCCGAATGGCAAGATCGACCGTCTCGCGTTGCGTTCTGCGCGCGAACCAGGGAAGGGGTAACGGTGGCCACACTCGCCGAGTGGGTGCAAGGCGCCAGGCCGCGCACCCTCGGAGCTGCGGCCGCGCCCATCTTCATCGGCACGGGGGTGGCGGCCGCCGAGGACTCCCTCAACATCGGCTTCGCTGTGCTGGCGTTCATCGTCATGGTGGCCGCCCAGGTCGGCGTGAACTACGCCAACGACTACTCCGACGGGGTGCGGGGGACCGATCAGGCCCGTGTCGGTCCGGTGCGGTTGGTGGGGCAGGGCCTGGCCGCGGCCCCGCAGGTGAAGGCCGCTGCGCTGGGCGCACTGCTGCTCAGCGCGGTCTGCGGTCTCGCGCTCGTCGGTCTCAGCGGGCACTGGTGGCTTCTTCTCCCCGGTGGGATCTCTATCGCTGCGGCGTGGCTCTATACCGGCGGTCCCAAGCCCTACGGGTACCTCGGGCTCGGCGAGTTGGCGGTGTTCATCTTCTTCGGTCTGGTGCCGGTGCTCGGGACGACATATGTCCAGACGGGCACCTTCCCCGCCGGGGCATGGCTCGGGGGCATCGGAGTGGGTGCGCTGTCCTGCGCAATCCTCGTGGCGAACAACCTGCGCGATATCCCGACCGATCGTGAGGTCGGCAAGAACACCCTCGCGGTACGGATCGGGGACCGCAATACCCGGATGCTCTTCGTGGCGCTGATCATCGCGGCCTTTGTCGTTGTGCCGGTGATGGCCGTGCCCCACGGGCTCGGGTTCACCTATGCCTGGCTCGGGCTACTCGCCTTCCCGCTTGGCGTGCCGCCGACTCTCGCGGTGCTACGCGGGGTGAGTGGCCGGGCCCTCGTCCCCGTCCTGCAGATGACCGGGCTGCTCACCCTCGCCTACGGGCTGCTGCTCGGCATCGGAACCGGCCTGTCCTGAGGGCGGGGCCGGGGGCAGCGGATCGTCGTCGAAATCCTCCGCGGTGCGGCTGCGCTCGATGCGCTCGTCGATGCGCCGGAAGACACCGGCAACACGGCTCCCCGCGCGATCACGGGGCCGGTCCAGGAGCACCACGCTGATGACACCGGAGATCAGCAGGGCGATGATGACGGCGACCAGCCCGCGAAATGGGGTCACAGCCTGGAGGAGCAGCCACACGCCGGCGAGCAGGGCCAGACGCAGACCGGTGTAGATGGCAATATCCCGCACCCCTCCACGGTAGGCAGCGCAGGCGCAGACCGGGCAAGTGGGGTTATCGTGGGGGCCTGGCCAGACAGTCCCGGGTTCGAGGAGGCGCGAATGCTCAGGGTTGCCCTTGTGCTGCTCGGCCTCGCCGTCTACATCTGGTTCATCGTCGACGTGCTGCGCACCCCGGGGTCGACTACGAGGACGCTGCCCAAGTTCGTCTGGCTGCTCATCGTCATCCTGCTGCCGTTCCTCGGCGGCCTCATCTGGCTGCTCGCCGGACGACCCAAGCTTGATCGTCCCGGCCGGCGTCGCCGGCGGGGTCCCATCGCCCCGGACGACAATCCGGCTTTCCTGCGCCAAATCGGCGACGACGCCTGGGCCGAAAAAATGCGCCGCCGTCGCGAGACGGACGGCCAGACACCAGCCTGACGACTCGCCTTACCTCTACTTCAGCACATCTGGGCTTCAGCGCAGCGCGCTACATGCCCGAGTAGGAGTGCAGCGAGTTCACGAAGAGGTTCACGCCGAAGTAGTTGATCATCAGTGAGACGTACCCCAGGATCGAGATGTACGCCGCCCGACGTCCTCGCCATCCCGCCGTTGCGCGGGCATGCAGGTAGCCGGCGTAGACCACCCAGGTGATGAAAGCCCACGTCTCCTTGGGGTCCCAGCCCCAGTATCGGCCCCAGGCGTTCTCCGCCCAGATCGCACCACTGATGACGGCGAAGGTCCACAGCGGGAAGGCGAAGGCGATGATGCGATACGCCAACGTGTCCAGGCGCTGAGCATCGGGCAGCTTCGCCACCATGCCGCGCACCACGTCCCGCCGTTCAGCACGGTCACGCCACAGGTAGAGCAGGGTGATCATCGTCGAGACCGTGAACGCGCCGGCACAAATCACCGCGGCTGAGACGTGAATGACGAGCCACCACGATTTCAAGGCCGGCACCAATTGGGCCGCTTCGGTGTAGAGCACCGTGACCGCGAGACCGAGGCTCAGCAGCGTGATTCCCACCACGGGCAACCCCAGCCACCGGACGTCGCGCTGAAGCGACACGATGAGGAAGACCGCCAGGATGCCGAGCGACATCGTGAGCGAAAACTCATACATGTTCCCCCACGGCACCCGCTCAGCCCAGATGCCGCGCAGGACGACGCCCACGAGCAGCACCCCGGTCGCGAGCCAGGTGAGTGACATGCCGATGTTGCCCGCCCGTCGTCCGGATTCGTCAATGACGGCGGCTGACGCTGGCGCCTCGGGGTTGTCCTTCGCCATGGGACCCGCGGCTCCCACGGACACCGGCTGTGGGGAGGTGGCGGTCACTCCCGCGCGACGACCACGGGCCGCAAAACTCACGGCGAAGGCAACGAGGGCCATGATGAGGATGAACATGGCCGCGTAGACCGCCATGTTGCTCCACTGCGCCAATGTGGTCGCACTCATCGCGACACCGGCCTCCCTTCGGTGAGGATGTCCACCAACTCGGTGACATCGGGCTGTAGGTCCGCGTCGTCGCTACGCATCAGTCCAGCGACGTGAACCACGGTATCCCCCGTTTCCGACGGCGAGACCCGGACCCAGACTCGGCGCCTTCTGACAAAGAGAGACAGCATGAGGCCGCCCAGGGCCAGCATCGCGCTGATGAGGGCTGGCTCCTTGCCCGGGTCGTGGGCAATCTGGAAGGACGCCCACCGTTCGATCCCGGCGAACTCCACCGAGCCGATGCCCTCGGGCAAGTCCCAGGTCTGCCCCTGGCGCAGCGACTCCAGACCCAACTGCGTCATGTTTGCCGTGTCCAGGCGGTAAATGCTTTGGGGCACGCCCGAGTCAAGTCCGAGGTCCCCGGTCCAGGCGGACAGGAACACCGCCGGGTCGTCCGGAGCGGGGAAGGTGGAGTGCGGCCCGCGGATCTCGTCGACCGCGGCCGTGGGCAGGAAGAGGCCCTGGATCCCGAGAGCCGGGCGAGCATCTGGAGCCTTGACCACGCCGGTGGAGGTGAAGTTGCCGTCCTGCGGGAGGAAGACCACACCCTGGTCGTTGACCACGCGACCGAGCGCATCGCGCACGATGAGGACTGGTGAGTAGCCGTGCCCGACGAGGAAGACCTTCGCGCCATCGACGACGAGGGGCTCGTTGACCCGGATCGTCTGGGCCTCGGACTCCGCTCCGGGACTGGGGTAGACGGTCACGTTGGCCTCGAACAGTCGGGGCGCACCCCGTTGTGACGAGTCGCGCTCGAACTCAACGAGGAATTCATCGAGGGTGAAGGCAAAGGGCGGCAGGTTATCGGGGTTGACCAGTCGGCCACCGCCCCACGCGTCGTACTGGGTGAGCGTGTCGGAAAAGCCCGTGCCCTGACGCACGATGACGTTGCCGCGCCAACCAAAGAGGGCGCCGTAGGCGACGGAGATGAGCAGGGCCACGAGGGCGACGTGGAAGAGCAGATTTCCCGTTTCCCTGAGGTAGCCCTTCTCCGCAGCCACCCACCCGTCGCCGCGGGCGACGCGCCAACGTCGACCCCGCAGCCCCTCGCTGGCCGCCTCGAGGACCTCATCCGGTGACCGGGAGTCGGTCATGCTCTGGAACCCGGCCAGTCGATCGAGGCGTCGCGGCGCCGCCGGCGGCACGCTCCGCAGGGCGCGCAGGTGCGTCAGCGAGCGCGGGAGCACACATCCGATCAGGGACACGAAGAGCAGGAGGTAGACGGCCGCAAACCACGGTGCGGCATAGACATCAAAGAAGCCGAACCGCTCAAGAAGCGGACCCCAGGTGGGGTTGTTCTCGATCCAGTCATCAACGCGCACGGGGTCGGTGCCGTTCTGCGGAAGGACCGACCCGGGGATCGAAGCGATCGCCAGGAGGAAGAGCAGGATGAGCGCAACACGCATGCTCGTGAGTTGGCGCCAAGCCCACCGCAGGAAACCGCCGGTGCCCATGGGGGGCAGTGGAGCCGCCTTCTCGCCTGTCATCGTCTGCGTCATAGCGGCGTCTCGAAGTTCGGGGCGATCGTACGCATCCAGATGGTCACGTCATTCCACACACCCGTAACCAGGAGTACGCCGATGAGCACGAGCAGTCCGCCACCGACGCGCATGATGACCGCGTAGTGACGGCGCACCCAGGCCAAGGTCCCTGCAGCCTGACGGAACGCCAGGCCGAGGAGGATGAAGGGCAATCCCAGGCCGAGGCAGTAGACCAGCGACAGCAGAGCACCGCGGGCCGCACTCGCCTCGGTGAAGGCCAGGCTTTGCACGGCGGTGAGCGCCGGACCGATGCATGGGGACCACCCAATACCGAAGAGCACCCCGAGGACGGGTGCACCCCAGACGGAGTACGACGGCATGCGATGCATACGCCATTCGCGCTGAAGTTCGGGAATCAGGCCCATGAACCCCAGACCCATGACGATGACAACGACGCCGAGGATGCGTGTGATGACGTCCTGCCACTCCAGCAGAAGGGCGCCGAGACTCCCGAAGAGGACGCCGTAGGAAACGAAGACCACGGAGAAGCCGAGGACAAAGAGCACACTGCCGAGCAGCACCCTGCTCTTGACGGCCACCTTGAGGCTCCAGCCCCGATCGGACTCCGTGGAGTCGTCACCGGCGATCTCGGCGCCGGTGAGTCCGGTGATGTATGACAGGTAGCCAGGGGCGAGAGGCAGGACGCAGGGGCTGATGAAACTCACGACACCCGCGGCAAAGGCGAGCACCATCGCGAGGACGAGGCTGCCACTGGCGACGGTCTCCGTTATTCCGCCCACGGCGACGAATCCGGTTGCTCCGCCCACGTTGACACTCTAAGCACCCGATCCAGAACCCGCCGAGTTCAGGGCTCCCTCGATCAAACCCCGCAGCGTCGCCTCGCTGGCCCGACCAAGGATCCGGCCGGCGACTCGACCGTCGGCGTCGATGACCAGGGTGGACGGGATGGCCTGTGGCGGAAGGGTGTCGGCAAAAAGGAGCTGCAGTCTGCCATCGGTGTCGATGACGTTGGGATAGGTGATGCCGTAGGCCTCGATGAATGCCAGTGCGGCCGCGTCCGTGTCCCGGGTATCAAGTCCGACGAACTGCACGCCCTGCCCCTCAAACTCCTCCCACAGCGACTGGAGTTCCGGTGCCTCCGCGCGGCATGGGGCACACCAGGACGCCCAGACATTGAGCACCGCCACATCGCCGCGATAATCCGCCAGCGAGAAGGTCCCTCCCTCAAGCGTCGGCCCTTCCAGTGCGGGTGCGGGCTGTCGTGCTGACTCATCGAGCAGGACGATCGACCCATCACCGGCGACGAAGCCGGTCCCCGAGTCGGCGGCCCCGCCACCGCAGGCCGCAAGCGTCATCACAAGCGCGGCGGCGCTGATGACGCATCCGATGCGACGGCCTCTAGGCACCGCGCCCCTTGGCTCCCGGGAGCAGGTCCGCCGCGGGCTCGCGGTAACTCACCTGGGCCAATCGGTCTCCGTCGAATTCGAAGGACGTCAACGAGGCCAGGGAACATTCACGCTTGCGCGGGTCGTGCCACAGGCGACGGTTCTCCGCATGCAGGCGCGCGATCCAGATGGGCAACTGGTGGCTCACCACGACCGTCTCGTGCCCGCGAGCCGCGTCACGCGCGTCTCGAATGGCCTCGCTCATGCGGCCGGCCAACTCGTCGTACGGCTCCCCCCAGGAGGGGGTAAAGGGATTCCACAGGTGGCGCCAGGCCCGAGGCTGGCGCAGGACGCCGTCCCCGACACCCACCCGTTCACCTTCGAACACGTTGTCTGCTTCGATCACCCGCGGATCGCTCACGATCTCTAGGCCGTGTGCCTGCGCGATGGGCGAGGCGGTCTCCTGGGCGCGATCTAGTGGTGATGCGACCACGCGCACGACATCGTGATCGGCGAGCGCGTCGGCGACTCGGTCGGCCATGGCGCGACCGCGATCGGACAGGTGGAAGTCCGGCAAACGGCCATAGAGCACACCGGTGGGGTTGTGTACTTCACCGTGGCGAAGCACATGGACCGTCGTGCGCTCGGAGCCGGACATGCTCAGGTGGCCTTGCGACGTGCGGCCGCGCGACGACGGCTCGGTCGCCAGGTGGCCTCTCCATTGCCCTCGGCCGCGAGGCGCAGTTGCTCGCCATGCAGGGCCAGCCCCTCCGCGAGTGCCATGACATTGGGTGCCTCTGCGAGGACATCAACCCGCAGTCCATGCTCCTCGGCGGTCTTGGCTGTCTGCGGGCCGATGCAGGCCACCACGGTGGTGGCGTGCGGCTTGCCAGCGATTCCCACCAGGTTGCGCACCGTGCTGCTCGAGGTGAACAGCACCGCATCGAAGCCACCGGTCTTAATGGCTTCACGCGTCTCGGCGGGCGGCGGTGCCGCGCGCACGGTGCGGTAGGCGGTGACGTCCTCCACCTCCCAGCCCAACTCGGTCAGGCCCGCAGCGAGGGTCTCGGTGGCGATATCCGCACGCGGCAGGAAGACCCGGTTGATCGGATCAACCAGGGAGTCGAACGGCGGCCACTCCTCCAGCAACGCCTGGGTCGTCTGCTCGGCCTCGGGCACCAGGTCCGGCTGTACCCCGAACGTGATCAGCGCCTCGGCGGTATCCGGGCCCACGGCGGCGACCTTGAGCCCAGCGAAGGAGCGGGCGTCCAGGCCGTACTCCTCGAGCTTCTCTCGCACCGCACGCACGGCGTTCACACTGGTGAAACCGATCCACTCGTAGCGACCGGAGACCAGGCCATGGATAGCGCGCTCCATCTGCTGCGGAGTGCGCGGGGGCTCCACCGAAATGGTCGGAACCTCGACGGGAATCGAGCCCATGCGGACCAGTCGATCGAGGAGGTCGTCGCTGCGATCCTGGGTGCGCGGCACGAGGACGCGCCAGCCGAACAACGGCTTGACCTCGAACCAACCGAGACGCTCACGCTGACCGACGATCTCGCCGACCACGACCATCCCCGGACCGGCCTGCTTCGCCACCTTGATGTCCTCGGCGGCTGACTCCAAGGTGGTGACGATCGTGCGCTGCTCCACCGTTGTGCCGCCGCGTGTGATCGCCATCGGTGTCTGGGGCGAGCGCCCCGCCCCGAGAAGTGACTTCGCGATACTGGCCGCAGCTTCGGCCCCATCCGGAACCATGACGCTGACGCGATCATCGGCCAGGCTGGTCCAGTCGGTCCCGGCATCGGCCGCGCTCAAGATGTGCACCTCGCGAGCCTTGCGTCCGGTCAGACCAAACCCGGCGTAGGCCGGCACGGCCGTGATCGGGCTGACTCCGGGCGCCAGCTCGAACGGCACCTTCGCCTTGCGAAGGACCGAAGACTCGGCGTTTAGTGCGCCGTCGAACAGTGGATCACCAGCCAGCAATCGCACGGTGCGCTGTCCGTCGCGCGCAGCGTCGACGACAAGTTTGGCGCGCGCCGAGTGATCAAGCGGCAAGCCCTTGTCATCGACGCAGGTCACGATGATCGCGTCCTCACGAATGATGTGCTCGGCGAGTGCAGCCACCGTCGCGTCAGTGATGACGCGGTCGGCGGCGCGAAGCAGGTCGGCAGCGCGCAGCGTCAGCAACTCTGGATCGCCGGGGCCGGCGAAGACAAAGGCGACGGTGCCGAGCTTCTTCTTGGTGCGGGAGGTGGTCACGGGGCGAATTCCCCTCGTTGTCGTTGGTGTGCGGTCGGTCTGCGGGAAGTTTTGACGGACACGGCCTGGCCGGCCCGTCGAGGTGCGACGGTCAGGCGCTCACCGCCGTGGTTCGTCGCGGTCGGGAGGCCAGCACCGAGAGTTCGGCGCCGAGGTCGATGTGTCGTACCTGGACGTCGTCTGGAACGACGAGGACTCGGGAGGCAAAGGACAGGATCTCGCGAATGCCCGCCTGAACGAGTTGATCGCACACGCCTTGGGCCGAAGCATCCGGCGTGGCAATGATGCCGATCTGACAGCGTTGCGCGAGCGCGGTGAGTCGGTCGTAGGGCTCGACGAGGACCATGCCATCGCCGGTCTGGACGCGTTGTCCCACGAGGTCTGGATCGATGTCGACAAGTCCCGCCACCGAAAAACCGCGCTGAGCGAAACCCGGGTAGCTGGCAAGGGCATGGCCCAGATTGCCGACCCCAACGATGACGACGGCGATTTCCTGCTGGATCCCGAGCCAGCCGGCGATGACCGAGTGCAGGTAGTCGACGTCGTAGCCGACACCGCGTCGGCCAAACGAGCCGAGGTAGGACAGGTCCTTGCGCAACTTGGCGCTGGTCACTCCGCTGACAGCGGCAAGCTCCGCGGAGGAAACGGTGGCGACCCCCCGATCACGCAAACCAGCAAGGACGTGAAGATAGACAGGGAGTCGCTGCACGGTGGCACCGGGCACCACGGACCGGGTGCGCTCGGGGGCGATGTGCAGGGACACGTTGGGACCTCATGACAGGCGGGTGACCGTGTAAGGGTAGGGACGACCGGGACATCTCAACAAAGTTGACCGGACGCGAATATCCGATTATCGGTTGGATAGCGCCGACGCTAGGGCAACGGGGTCGACGAACCAGCGCGAATGAATCTCGCCGTCGATGAGAATGACCGGAATGTGCTCCCAGTAGGCATCGGCCAGTTCGGGATCGTCCTCGGTCGACCTCTCGATCCAGTCGACTCCGGCATCGGCACACGCGCGCGCCACGATCACCCGGGCCTCCTCGCAGAGGTGACAGCCCGGTTTGCCGACGAGCACCACGCGCGGATCAGTCACCCATCGAGTGTGCCCTAGGAACCTCCGTCAGACGCCACGCACCCGACCAGACAGAGCGGTCCCCGTACGCTGTGGGGGTGACAAGGGACACCGCGAGGGGTAGCCGAGACTCGGCGGTCCTGCCCGCGTACCGGCGAGCCGGCGAGGCCGCGGCGGCAGCGGCGGAGGTCCAGCAGGGCGACGACACCGCACCCGACCCGCATGCCGCTGCCTTCTTCGATGTGGACAACACCATCATGCGCGGGGCCAGCATCTTCCACTTCGCCGTGGGACTGGCCCGACGCAAGTTCTTCAGTACCGGAGAGATCATCGGTTTCGGTCGCCGCCAATTGAAATTCGTCCTCAGCGGATCCGAGGATCTTGAGGACATGGCGTCAGCCACCGAGGCCGCGCTTTCCTTCGTCGAGAACCGTACGGTCAAGGAACTCAATGAGCTCGGCGAGGAGATCTTCGTCGACGAGATGGCCGACAAACTGATTCCCGGCACGTTGGGCTTGGCGCAGGAGCACTTGGACAAGGGTGAGCGGGTGTGGCTCGTCACCGCGACTCCGGTCGAACTCGCCACCATTATCGCTCGCGACCTGGGTCTCACCGGCGCCTTAGGAACGGTTGCGGAGGTGCGCGGTGGCCGCTACACCGGGCGACTCGTGGGAGCGCCGTTGCACGGACTCGCCAAGGCCGAGGCGGTTCGCGCTCTCGCCGAGCGTGAGGGGCTCGACCTTCGTCGATGCTCGGCGTACTCGGACTCCGCCAACGACATCCCCATGCTCTCAATGGTGGGTCACCCGGCCGCGGTGAACCCGGACCCACTGCTTCGCGCGCACGCCCATGAGCACCACTGGCCCGTGTACGAGTTCCGTCGACGGACCCAGGTCATGCGTGTCGCCGTACCCACGACGATGGGCGCGCTCGGTCTCGCCGTGGGAGTGGGTGCCGGCTACGCGCTAGCGCGCGCCGGACGTCGCTAGCCGAAGACCGACTCGCGCTCCACGAGCAGACGGTAGAGCGACTGCTGGATTCGCTCGCGGACGACATCGGTAAGTTCGAGAACAGTCATCGGGTCGTCGGCCGCCGCCTCTGCGAGATCATCCGTGGCGATGGGTTCACCGAAAGCGATGATCCACTTGCTGGGGAGCGGCACCATGCCCAGCGGACCGAGCCACGGGAACGTCGGCGTGAGCGGGAAGTAGGGCAACCCAAGAAGGCGGGCCGCGAGGGGGACGTTGCCGAGGATGGGATAGATCTCCTCCGCGCCGACGATCGCCGTTGGAATGATCGGACGACCGGTCCGCACCGCCGCCGTGACGAACCCACCGCGCCCGAAGCGCTGGAGTTTGTAGCGTTCGCTGAAGGGCTTGCCAATGCCCTTGAATCCTTCGGGCCAGACACCGACAAGTTGATCGGCCAGCAGCAGTCTCTCCGCATCGGGCATGCAGGCGAGGGTGTGGCCGGCCTTGCGCGCGATCTCACCGATGAAGGGCGTCTCGAACACGAGATCCGCACCCAGCATGCGAAGGTACCGATGCCGCGGGTGGTGATCATGGATCGCCAATTGGGTCATCAGCGCGTCGACAGCGATGGTGCCGGAATGGTTTGCGACGAGAAGCGCGCCACCCTCCTCCGGGACGTTTTCCATGCCGCGGAGTTCCACGCGGAACCAGGACTCGAAGAGAGGGCGAAGCGGTGCGAGCATGACGGTGTCGGTGAATTCCGGATCGAAGCCGAACTCATCGACCTCGTAGTCCCCGGTGAGGCGACGGCGCACGAAGTCCAAGGCACGCAGCAGGGCCGGAGAACTCGGCGACTCCGGTTGCCGACCCCGCTCCCCATCGATGGGAATGATCTGGGCGTCAGGCACGGCCGCCGCCTGAGAGAGCCTTCACGGTGTTGTCCGCCCCATCGAACACGGACTCGGCCAGTGACGGGCCAAGGCCGTGTCCGTCCAGGAAGTCTGCGAAAGCCTCAGCCGTCGAACGCTGGGCGCGAAATCCGAGCACCTCCTCGGCGCGCGAGGTGTCGATACCGCGGCCATAGGTCAAGAAGCGCACCTGCTCCTTGGAGAAGTCCACGAGTCGGGCCGGAGCGAGCGCACGCCCGACAACGGGCAGGAGGACTCCCGGCACCGCGAGTGACGGACGTCCGGTTCGGCGGACCGCTTGGGAGAGCACCAACATGCCGTCGCCGGCAATGTTGAAGACGCCGGCCACGCCCTGAACCGTGGCTCGCCGCAGCGCTTCGATGCCGTCCTCCTCATGGATGAACTGCATCCGAGCGTCAAAACCCAGGACGGTCGGCACCAAGGGCAGCGAGAAGTACTCGGTCATGGCGGTCTCGACATGGGGGCCAATGAAGTTGGCCAGACGCAGGATGGACACCGACACGTCGGGACGTCGCCGGGCGAAGCCGCGCACGAAGCCCTCCACCTCGACGGAGTCCTTGGCCCAACCGCTCGTGGGCGGATGCTTGGGCGACATGTCCTCGGTGAAAAGCGCCGGGTCGCGCGGACCCGCGCCGTATACAGAGGACGTTGATTTCACCACGAGCTGCTGGAGAGCTGGAGCCTTCTGGCATGCCGCGAGCAGCTGCATCGTCCCGATGACGTTGATTTCCTTCATCGAGGCCCGGCCGCCCGCCTGAACAGAGGTGGCAATGACGCCCATGTGCACGACCGTGTCAGCCTCGGTCGCCTGAAGGACCTTCCCGATCACGGGATTGCGAATGTCGGCCCTAATGAATTCGGCGGCCGCCACGGGCCGGCGTGGGGGGACGACGTCGACGCCGACGACCCGCTCCACTTGGGGATCCCGGGAGAGCGCCTTGACCATCTGGCCACCCAGATGGCGAGCGGCTCCCGTCACGAGCACGACGCGGCCCACGGCGACCCCCTCGCTCTAGCTCCCGGAGGGCTACTTCTTATTGCGGCGCTGCACGCGCGTGCGCTTCAGCAGCTTGCGGTGCTTCTTCTTGGCCATGCGCTTGCGGCGCTTCTTGACCACCGAGCCCATCGAATACCTCATTCATTCCGGGAAGACCTTGACCCTACCTGATCGGCAGAATCGATCGTGATTCGGGCAACCGCTGATGTGATTCGGGAAGTCCCGGCGAAGCGCCTGACGACCCGAAGCGGGAACGCTCAGCCGGCCTCAATGAACGAGGTGCGCAGGTAGTCGTGGACCGCCTGCTCGGGAACGCGGAACGAACGCCCAACACGCACAGCGGGGAGGTCCCCCGCGTGCACCAGTCGATAGACCGTCATCTTGGACACCCGCATCAGGGATGCCACCTCGGCCACGGTGAGGAACTTCACCTCGGCCAACGGGCGTTCGTTGCTACCGCTCATTCGACGCTCCCTGCTCCTGACTCCTGCACCAACGGGAGATGGCCCGCCGGTGACAACGCGGTGACGTTACTGCACAGGACCACTCGGCGTCACCCTATTCCCAAATGAGCGTAGTGGGCATCCCCTCGCAGGACCAGCGGACCTAGAACCAGGGGTCCGGGTCGGCGATCAGCCCATGGTGCGGGAAAACCGCCGCCCGCGTGTCGAGCACCGCTTCGTCGATGGGGTTGCCCGGATCGAAGCCCTGATCGAAGGGCTTCGGCCACGGCGTGCGGCCATCGGTCATGAGCGCCGGACCGGACCGCCCGAGGCGTTCCATCACGAATTCCCGGAAGCCAGCCGGAACCGGCGTCTGCGGATCGATGGAACTCCCGGACATTTCCGCGATGAGGTGCGTCCACGCTCGCGGAACAACGTCGACCCACTCGTAGCCACCACCGCCGACGGCGATCCACCGACCATCGCTGTAACGATGCGCCCACGTGTGGATCGCCTCATAGGACATGCGCTGTCCATCGAGTGAGAGCGCAAGATGTGCGAGCGGGTCTTCCAGGTGGGAGTCGCACCCGTGCTGGCTGATGATGATCTGCGGCGCGAAGGCCTCGAGAACCTGGGGCACCACGGCATGGAACGCACGCAGCCATCCCTGGTCATCGGTCCCTGCGGGAAGGGCGATGTTGACTGCACTGCCCGGTGCCGCCGGCCCCCCGGATTCATGGGCAAATCCGGTACCGGGGAAGAGGGACCGCGGGCTTTCATGAATCGAGACGGTCAGGACCCGGGGATCTTCGTAGAACATCGCCTGAACGCCGTCGCCGTGGTGCACGTCAACGTCGACGTAGGCGATGCGCTCCACCCCCTGATCCAGAAGCCAGGCGATCGCGACCGCGATGTCGTTGTATACGCAGAATCCCGACGCCGAATCAGGCATCGCGTGATGCAATCCTCCCGCGATATTGACCGCATGCTGGGCCATCCCGGAGTGCACGGCCCGAGCGGCCGCCAGTGTGGCGCCACAGACCAGTGCGGCGGCCTCGTGCATGCCGAGGAACACCGGATCATCGGCCGTGCCCAACCCCCGCTTCGGGTCTCGATAGAGCGGATCGGTCGACGCAGCAACGACCGCATCCACGTAGTCGGAGGTATGCACGGCGAGGATCTCTTGCGTCGTCGCTGGCCGGACGGGGGTATGCACGAAGACGTGGTCCGGCTCAAGGAGGCCGAATTCGAGAGCTAGCCGCATCGCCAACTGCACCCGGATGGGGGCCAGCGGATGTCCCGGACCGAAGTCGTAGGTGCGCAGGTCGTCATCCCACACCACGGTCACGGCATCACTCATACGGTGGGTGCCCCCAACTCGACGCTGCGGTCCCGCGCCGCGGTCATCGCCCTCGCCACCAAGGCCGGGAATCCCGCCGCGTCGAAGACGTCAAGCGCGGCAGCCGTCGTCCCCTGCGGCGATGTCACCTGTCGCCGCAGAGCGGCGGCGTCCGCGCCGGGCTCGGCAGCCATGAGCGCCGCCCCGAGAACCGTCTGCGTCACGAGAAGGCGAGCGGTGTCGCGATCGAGTCCAAGATCCACCGCGGCGGCCATCATCGACTCGATGAGGAGGAAGGCGTAGGCCGGACCACTGCCCGACGTCGCCGTGACGGCATCCTGAAGCGCCTCGGGAACCTCCACCACTGGGCCGACCGCCGACAACAGGCTCACGATGTAGTCCCGCTGGTCGTCGGAGCACCACCGGCCCGGGGAGATCGCCGTGGTGCCCTGGCCGATGAGCGCGGGCGTGTTCGGCATGGCACGCACAACCGGGGTACCCGAGCCGAGGGTCTCCTCAAGGCGCTCGAGTCGGACGCCCGCCACGAGTGACACGACAATGGCGCCATCGTTGAGGTCGGGGGCAACCCGCTCCAGCAGATCATGGACGTCCTGCGGTTTGACCAGAATCAACACGGTGGCGGATTCACGCACCGCTGCGTCGAGGTCCATGGTGTGTACGCCGTACCGGTCACTGATCGCCGCCGCTCGCTCGGCATTCTTCTCCACGATGGCCACCCGAGCCGGCTCGATCCCCGAGTGCAGCAACCCCGCAACATAGGCCTCGCCCATGGCGCCGGCGCCAAGGATCGCGATCATGAGTTCATCCCTTCGCTGGAGCCAGTGGCACGCGCGGATCGAGCAGTGCCTGAATCGTGGGCGCGACCATGCGAACAACGTGCTCTTCACTCGCGGATGCCAAAGGCTCGATCCGCGCGACGTAGCGTCCCGCGACGATGCCCATCAGGTAGGAGGAGATCAGCGCAGCCCGCATCCGCGCATCCGGAACCCCGATGGCGGCGACCACCCGGTCAATCACCGCAACCTCGAGGTAGGACTGCATGGAGCGGGTGAGCGCTGCGGCCGAGGCCCCCGTCCGGCCCATCGCGAGGAGGTCGTTGCGCACCTCGGGATCTTCGAGGATGTCCAAGGTTGCCCGCACAAGCCGTTCGCCCAGACCATCAAGTCCGGGGGCAAGGATCTCCGGTACCGCCGAAGTCGGATCCGTTGGGAGGCGCAGGGCGGCGGCAAAAATTGCTTCTTTGTTGTCGTAGTACTTACGGAGGACGGTCGGGGCCACTCCGGCTGCGGCAGCGAGTCCCTTGAAGGTCGTCCGCGCATAACTGCCCGCCGCAAAGGCGTTGCGTGCGGCCGCCACCGCGGCCTCACGCACCTGATCTGAACTTCCGTTTTCGGCCATCGGCACCACTCTAGGCCGGGGCATCCGTCGCGGGGCCGGCAAGGTGACGCCGGGCGAAGGCCAGTGCCTCGGCAAGATCGGCCTCACGTTCGGCGCGTGATGCGGCGCGGCGCGTGGTCACCTCAACGACCACCGTTCCGTCGAAGGCGGACACGAGTTCGAGCACCTCGGCGCACGGCTGGTTGCCGCGGCCCGGCACCAAATGCTCATCGCGGTTGGAGCCGGTGCCGTCGGCGAGGTGAACATGGACCAGGCGATCGGCAAGGTCGCGGGCCATCTCCTGAGCGTCCGTCCCGGAGACCGAGGTGTGCGAGAGATCCAGGGTCGTGTGTGGGTAGTCCTCATCGCGAATGTCCCAGCCCGGCGCGTAGGCGGCAATCTCCCGCGAGCGCGCCCGCCAGGGGTACATGTTTTCCACGGCAAAGCGGATGTGCGTCTCCTGCGTCATGCGCTCCAGGCCGGTGACGAACTCCCGCGCATACTCCCGCTGCCACCGGAAGGGGGGATGGACCACCACGGTCGCGGCCCCGAGTTCGACGGCCGCGTCGTGAGCACGCTGAAGCTTGCCCCAGGGGTCCGTGCCCCAGACACGCTGTGTCACAAGCAGGCACGGTGCGTGAATCGCCAGGATTGGCACGGCGTAGTGGTCACTCAACCGACGGAGCGCCACCGGGTCCTGGCTCACCGCGTCGGTCATCACCATGACCTCGACCCCGTCGTAGCCCAATCGCGCCGCGATCTCGAAGGCGGCAGCGGTGCCCTCGGGGAAGACCGATGAACTTGAGAGGGCTACCCGCGGCCCGATCACGCGTGTGCCTTGGGGGCCCGCCACCGGTCCGTGACACGCGCCGCCACACCCACGAGAATCCCACCGACGATGCCGAGGGCCACGGCGATGGCGGTATCGACCTCCGGATGGACCACCAGGGCGAAGAACTTGGCCAACCACGGGACCGCGAGAACCACGACAAAGCTGAGCAGCATGGCTGCGCAGACCCCTAAGCGCAGCCAATTCAGGGGGCGGGCGGACTGGACGAGCACGGCGAACGCCGCGAGGAACAGCGCGATGGTGGCCGCCGAGCGTGCATCCTCCAGTGGCTCCCCCAATTCGAGGACGAGGATGTAGGTCCCCAATCCGGTGGCGGCGCAGATGACCCCGGCCGGGACGGCGAACAGGAGCACGCGCCGCAGGAATCCTGGCCGGAACCGCTCGGTATTGGGCATGAGGGCTAGGAAGAAGCCGGGAATGCCGATGGTGAGGCTGCTGATCAAGGTGAAGTGCCGCGGCAGGAAGGGGAAGTCCAGGGCCTGACCGTTGGCGGTGAACGTGAACAGGACGGTGAGGCCGATAAAGGCCGAGATGATGGCGGAGTAGAACGTCTTGGTGAGGAACACGTCGGAGACGCGTTCGATGTTGCCAAGAACGCGTCGTCCCTCGGCGACTACATGAGGCATCACGGAAAACTTGTTGTTGAGCAGCACGAGTTGAGCAACTGCCCTGGTGGCGGCCGCACCTGAACCCATGGCGATGCCGAGGTCGGCCTTCTTGAGGGCGAGAACGTCGTTGACACCGTCGCCGGTCATCGCCACAGTGCGTTCGCGCAGATGGAGGGCCCCCACCATGCCCTGTTTCTGTGCGGGCGTCACCCGACCGAAGACACTGCCGTCGGCAACGGGCTGCTCGAGCTCGCCCGGCTCTTCCCCGAGTTCGCGCGCGTCCACGGGGTTGGTGGCGCCGGGGACACCCGCCTGGTGAGCGATCGCCCCGACGGTGGCCGGGTTGTCGCCGGAGATCACTTTGACCTCAACGCCCTGCTCGAGGAAGTAGGCCACGGTGTCCGCGGCGTCAGGTCGCAACCGCTGATCGATGACGACAAGGGCGGCGGGTTCCACCCCACCCGGACCGGTCTCCGGATCCGGTGCCGAACCGGTATTCCGCCCGACCAGGAGCACGCGCGAGCCCGCCGAGGACAGTTGCTCCGCCCGCTCGAGCACATCCGGATGGGTCGCACCGAGGACCACCTCAGGCGCGCCGAGGATCCACGTGCCGTGGCCATCGAAGGTGGCAGCAGACCACTTGCGGGCACTCGAGAAGGCGATGGTGTCGAGCAATGTCCAACTCGCCGCGGGATACGCCGTGGCAATCGCCTGAAGGGTCGGGTTGGGGCTGTCTTCCGCTGCGCCGAGCGCGGCGAGAAGTGCCTCGACGTCGACCGTGTCGTCCAGTACCTGCACATCGGTGACGGCCATGCCCGGCTCGGTGAGGGTGCCCGTCTTGTCAGCGCAGACCACATCGACACGGGCGAGGACCTCGACGGCTGGAAGGTCTTGGACGAGCACCCGGCGACGAGCCAGGCGAACGACGGCAACCGCCATGGCGATGCTGGTGAGGAGGACGAGGCCTTCGGGCACCATCGTGACCACTCCGGCGATCGTGCCGCGAATGGCGTCGTTGACCGGCTGGTCCGCGCGCAGTTGCGAGATCAGCAGGAGGAGCCCGATGGGCGGGATAAGGAACGACGCGAGTCGGATGAACTTGGCGATGTCATCGCGCAGTTCCGATCGCGTCACCGCGAACTGCTTGGCCTGTTCCGTCAGCTTCGCGGCGAAGGAGTCACCGCCGATCGAGGTCGCGACGTAACTGCCACTTCCCGCCACGACGAACGAGCCGGACATGGCGACGTCACCGACGGCCTTGTCGACGGGATCGGCCTCACCGGTGAGAAGGCTCTCGTCGATCTCGAGTCCGTCGGATTGCACGATCTCGCCATCGACTACCAGTTGATCGCCGGGACGCAGAATCACGAGGTCGTCGAGCACGACCTCCGGCGGCCGGATCTCCTGGTCGACGCCATCACGACGGACCACGGGGCGTGCCTCCCCGATGACCGACAGTTTTTCCAACGCCCGACTCGCGCGGTACTCCTGAATGATGCCGATCAGCGCGTTGAAGACGATCACAAATCCAAAGAGTGAGTCTTGGAACGGCGCGACGAACCACATGACGACCCACAGCGACCCGATCACGAAGTTGAACCAGGTCAGCGTGTTGGCGCGGATGATGCTGGCCAGGCTGCGGCTATGGGGATCCGGGGCGTCGTTGACCTGCCCGCGGGCTACGCGCTCGGCTACCTCGGCGGCAGTGAGCCCCGCCGTTGTCGTGACGGTCATGGTTCCATCGAGTCAATCCTGCGCAGGATGACTCCTTCGCGAAGTGCCCAGGGCCCGATCTCCACCTCGTCGACTCCGAGCAGATCCATCGCCGCCTCCGCCACGATGGCCCCGGCGAGCAGTTGCGGGGCGCGCGATTCCGAAACTCCCGGCAACCGAGAACGCTCGGCCGTCGACATGTCGGCCAGCTTGGGCACCCAGGTCCGCAGATCATCCCGCGACAGGGTTCGCCGTACATGGAATCCCTCGCTGGAGGGGGCGGCGCCCGCGATGCGAGCGAGTTGACGGAACGTCTTGGAGGTCGCCACCGAGATGCGCGGGTCACCCGAGCGCAGCAGTCGACCGACGACCGATCCGAGGGACGCTCGGGCGATGCGGCGCACCTCACGAACGTCGTCACTGCTCGGCGGATTGGCGCCGAGGAACTCCCGGGTGAGTCGACCGGCGCCGAGCGGGACCGAGACCGCCACCTCGGGCTCCTCGTCATCGCCCGCCGCGAGTTCGAGTGAGCCGCCGCCGATGTCGAGTACGAGGAGCCGGCCGGCCGACCAGCCGAACCACCGTCGGACGGCGAGGAAGGTGAGTCGCGCCTCATCCGACCCGCTGAGGACCTCGACCTCGACCCCGGTGCGATCCCGCACGTCGGCCAGGACGCGTGCTCCGTTGGGGGCCTCGCGGATGGCCGATGTGGCGAAGGCCAAGAACTCGGCCGCGCCAAGATCCTCGGCGGTGAGTTGGGCCTCGCGAATGAAGTCGACCAGGCGCTCGGCGGCATCAGCGTCGATGGAGCCATCCGGCTCGAGGTGCTCAGCAAGGCGCAGGGCGATCTTCGACTTCCATGCCGGAAGCGGCGCAGCGCCAGCATGGGCGTCCACGATGAGCAGGTGAACGGTGTTCGAACCGATATCAAGGACTCCGAGCCGCACACAATCACCGTACCCGTTCCGGGCATGCGGCACACGTGATGAACGCTGACTCGCGCTAGGGTCCTCGGGTGGCTGAAGTTCCTCTCGATTTTCCCCGCGCCTGGGTCGAGTTCGACGACCCAGCGACCAAGGGTCGCCGGTTCCGCTGCGACCTCACCTGGCTCACGTCGCGATGGACCTGCATCTTCGGTCGAGGCTGCAAGGGCATCTACGCCGACCGGCCGCACGACGGGTGCTGCACGCTCGGCGCTCACTTCACCGACAAGGCCGACGAGAAGAACACCCTCAAGTGGGCAAAGAAGTTGACGCCGGAGGACTGGCAGCTCCACGGCGTCGCCGAACGCAAGGGGGCCACGATCAAGGAGGGCAAAGGCAAGGACGCGGAGCGCAAGACCCGCGTGGTCGACGGAGCCTGCATCTTTTTGAACCGACCTGGATTCGCCGGTGGCGAGGGTTGCGCGCTTCATGCCCTGGCGATGCGAGAGGGGATTTCCTTCGTCGAGACCAAGCCCGAGGTCTGCTGGCAACTCCCGATTCGCCGCTCCTTCGACAACGTGGAGCGACCGGATGACTCCCATGTGCAAGTCGTCACCATCGCTGAGTTCGACCGTCGCGGCTGGGGCGAGGGAGGCCACGAACTCGACTGGTACTGCAGCGGCAACACCGAGGCTCATGTCGCCGTCGAGCCGGTCTACGTCACCAACCGGGATGAACTGGTTGGACTGATGGGCAAGAAGGCCTACGCGGTCCTCGTCGAGTACTGCGATGCCCGCGTGCAGGCGCTGGCCGAGGCAACGGGTGCCACACGCCAGGGGCTAGCACCCCATCCCGCCGATCCGGAGTAGAACGAGGCCCGCGCAGTCGGACACGACCATCGGTCCCCGCTAGCAAAACAGGCCAGTCAGCCAGCCGCGTTGGTCCCGCCCAACCGGTGGCGTGTATCGCCGAGCATCACCGGATCACCGGTTCACCCAGGGGGGAGCACGCCTGGACCAGAAGTCGGCGTTCGGCCAGCGCGTCTCGACGGCGTAGAGCCACCCGCGGGGGACGCCATGCGACCGACAACCACGGGCTCCCCCACCGATGTCGGCGCCCCTGCGTAGGGTGCAGCGCATGGCCAAGTCCGCGGTGAGTTACCAGTGCAGTGCCTGCGGCGCCACATCCTTGCGCTGGGTGGGCCGCTGCCCGAAGTGCCAGGAATTCGGCACGGTGACCGAGGTGGCCCCCGCCCCCACGACGACGTCCGGCAAGGCGGGCCGTGCCGCGGCCCGGATCCGACCGGCCCAACCTGTCGCGGACATCGCCGAGGAGCGGATCCGCCGCAGCCCGACCGGTGCTGGGGAGTTTGACCGCGTCGTGGGTGGGGGACTCGTCCCGGGGCAGGTCGTGCTCCTCGCGGGTGAACCGGGGGTCGGCAAGTCCACCCTGCTGCTCTCGGTGGCTCACTCCTATGCAGACAGGCATGCCGGGGTCGTGCTCTATGTCTCCGGTGAGGAGTCAGCCGATCAGATCGCCCTGCGCGCGCGGCGTATCCACGCGGTGTCGGAGCATCTTCTCGTCGCCGATGACAACGACCTGTTCACGGTGCTGGGACAGATCGAACACCACCGTCCCGTGCTCATCGTGGTGGACTCGGTCCAAACGATTGCCTCGCCCGAACTCGAGGGCAGGGCCGGTGGGGTCGCGCAAGTACTCGAGGTGACGCAAGCGCTCACGCGCACCGCGAAGCAACGTGGTATCCCCATGCTGCTGATCGGCCAATCAACCAAGGAGAACTCGATTGCCGGCCCCCGTGCCCTGGAGCACCTGGTCGACACCGTCCTCACGTTCGACGGCGATCGCTCCAGTGCCCTGCGGCTACTGCGGGCGGTCAAGAACCGATATGGCCCCGCGGACGAGATCGTCGCCTTCGAACAAACAGACCGGGGCCTCGCCGAGGTCCTCGACCCCTCCGAACTCTTCCGTGGTCAGCGGGAGACGCCGGTGGCCGGCACCTGCGTCACCGTCACGATGGAGGGACGTCGCGCACTTTTGGCCGAGGTCCAGGCCCTGGTGGCGACGGGAACGGCCGCGGCGCCCAGGCGCACGGTCACCGGCCTCGACACAACCCGTGTCATCACCCTGGCTGCCGTCACCGACCGCGCCGGGGCCAAGGGGCAGGACCTCTCGCAACGTGACATCTTCGTGGCTACTGTCGGCGGCGCCCAGATTGCCGATCCCGCCGCTGACCTCGCCATCTGCCTCGCCATTGCGTCGGCCCGGTTGAACACTCCGATCCCCGCCGACGTCCTCGCCATCGGGGAGGTCGCCCTCTCCGGCGACATCCGCCCGGTGCCTTTCCTTGCACAACGCGTGGCGGAGGCTCGACGCTTGGGCTTCCGGCGCATCCTGGTGCCCGCAGGATCGCGTGACCGCCTCGACAATGTCATCGAGGTCCGGCACCTCTCCCGTGCGCTCGGCTCCGTTCAGCGCATCGCCGACGAGGGCGGTTAGGCCCGGCGGGTCGGCCAAGCCGCCCATGTCGGGCAGGCCTGCTCGGCTACTCCAGGCGCAGCGCGGACGGTGCGCTGTAGAGGTCCCCATTGCGCCCGTTGACGGTGTACTCGCCAGCATCGGCCATGGGCATATCAGGCGGACAGCCGGGCTCGCTCAGGTAGCCATCCCACACAAGCTGTGTCTGGAAGGCGTCACCTCGGTCGAGCGTGACTACATCCTTGTCATCGCTGGGATTGCAGTCGTCACTCGACCAGATGGAGATGTCGCCGGCGGTGATCAGGAGTTCATTGGCGCCAGGCCCTACATCACGCTTGCAGGGCCGGGTTCCGATATTCGTCACGGTGAGGGTGAGGTTGGGTGTAGATCCCACCGGATAGATGGCCTCCTCGGCCGAAGCCTCGACAAGGATGTCCTCGTCGGAGCAGTCGGTGATCTCCGTGGGTGTCGGCGATGGGGTCGGACTTGGCGACGTTGGCTGCGGGGTCGGCGTACTACTCCCTGTTTCGGTAGGTACGGGTGTCGGCTCGGCGCCGCCATCCGCATCGCCGCCGCGGCCAAAGATCAACCACCACAGCAGCGCCAGGATGGCGATCAACACGACCAACACAATGATCCGCCGGCGCCAATAGACGCCGGGCGGCTCGGGCCCCACGGGGTACATCATCGTGCTCACGGGTCAGCACCGTACTCCCTCCGCGGGCCGGGCATGGCAGCATCGGGACATGGCAACGACGCGGGTGGGACAATCGCCTCTCCTCCCTGAGCGGCCAAAGACAGCGACTACGGCGGAAGAGTCGCCCCACCTGGGGAACAAAAGTGCCGATATTCGTCGATGGTTCACCCACCTAGGTCGATCTTTGCCCTGGCGGGAACTGTCCGGACCGGGCCGACCCTGGGGGGTTTTGGTGTCGGAATTCATGCTTCAGCAGACGCCGGTGGACCGAGTGCTGCCGATCTGGCGCCAATGGTGGGACCGCTGGCCGAGCCCGGATCTCCTCGCCGCCGAGCCCGCCGCGGCCGCGCTCCGGGCGTGGGGACGCCTGGGCTATCCACGGCGCGCCGTGCGTTTGCATGCCGCCGCGGGCGAGATCACGCGGTCCCACGGGGGCCGGGTGCCCAACAATCCAGAGTCGCTACGCGCCCTCCCCGGGATCGGGGAATACACCGCCGGGGCGATCTTGGCCTTCGCGTTCGATCAACCCGCCCTCGCCCTCGACACCAACGTCCGGCGGGTCCTCGCCCGACACGACCTCGGTCAGGCGGGCCCAGCCCCTTCCATCACGGCAGCCGAGCGCTCCCATGCCTACGACGTCCTCCCACGACGCCACGGCGCCGCCTGGATGGCCGCGGTCATGGAACTGGGGGCCCTCGTCTGTACAGCGCGCAACCCCCTGTGTGCCGAGTGCCCGGTGTCCTCGAGTTGTCGATGGCGAGCCTTGGGCTACCCGGCAGGCACTCCGGCGCGACGTCAGCCGCGCTACGAGGGCTCGGACCGTCAGGCCCGGGGTGCCCTGCTGACGGTTCTGCGGCAATCCGACGGTCCGGTCACGGCACAACGGCTGGACCTGGCTTGGCCGGAGCCCGCTCAGCGCGCCCGAGCCCTGGACGGGTTGGTCGCCGACGGGCTGGTCGTCCCCGCCTCCCGCGGGCGATGGGCACTACCGGACGAGTCCGGCTAGCTACGGCGTGGCAGCCTGATCGGCCGTGAGCGGAACCCGGTCATCTTGACGGATCGCCATCCGCGCACCCATCGGCTGGTCGAGGACAAGATCGATCCACGTGGAATCGCCAGCGATCCCGATACCCGCGCACTCCTCCGAGCCGCGAGGTGAGGTGCGTGCCGCTGAGATCTCCACGATGTCCGGATGCTCGAGTGCTCGAACGACGACCTCGTCGCCGGTGCACAGGCCGGAGTCCGGCAGCCCTACGGACACCTGGATCACGTTGGGCTGATCGGTTGCGCGCCACGCCACCGGTGTCAGCGGTGCTTCGGACGTCCCCAACGCTCGCAACGGGCCGATCCCCGCGACCAACCCCCCGACCACCACGAGGGCAGCGAGGACCGCAACGACGCCGACCAGCCCAAGCCAAAACCCCCGGGCGCGTCGACGCCGTGGCGCGTCGTACTCGCGAAGTCCGGGAATCAGGGGACCGTTCGGCACCTGCGACCCCTATCGCGCTAGTCGGTCTCGCCCGAACCCGCCGGGGGACCGGCCGGCTCCATCGGAGGAATATCCGGCACGTCGGCCTTGGGAGTCGTGGTGAAGGTGAACTCCGGACCATCCTCACCGGTGACGACGTCGACGAGCACAGCCGACCCAGGAGTGATCTCGCCGAAGAGCATCCTCTCGCTCAGCGGGTCCTCCACCTCTCGCTGGATGGTGCGTCGCAGGGGACGGGCACCCATGCTTGAGTCGTAGCCACGCTCAGCCAGGAGCTCGCGAGCCGCCTGAGTGAGATCGAGGGAGATATCCCGATCCTTGAGTCGCTCATCGAGGTGGTTGACCATGAGGTCGACGATCTGGACGATCTCGCTCTTGCTCAACTGGTGGAAGACGATGACGTCGTCGATGCGGTTGAGGAACTCCGGGCGGAAGTGCTGCTTGAGTTCCTGCTGCACCTTGGTCTTCATCCGCTCGTAGGCCGACAGGTCATCGTTCTCCGGCGCGAAGCCGAGCATGACGCCCTTGGAAACATCGCGGCTGCCCAGGTTCGTCGTCATGATGATGACGGTGTTCTTGAAGTCGACCTCGCGGCCCTGGGCGTCGGTGAGACGGCCCTCTTCGAGGACCTGCAGCAGCGAGTTGAAGATGTCTGGGTGAGCCTTCTCGACCTCGTCGAAGAGCACAACGGAGAACGGCTTGCGGCGAACCTTCTCGGTGAGCTGGCCACCCTCTTCGTAGCCGACGTATCCGGGCGGTGAACCGAAGAGCCGCGATGCCGTGTGCTTCTCGGAGTACTCGCTCATGTCGAGAGCGATCAGGGCATTTTCGTCGCCGAAGAGGAACTCCGCGAGCGTCTTGGACAACTCGGTCTTTCCGACGCCCGAGGGGCCAGCGAAGATGAAGGAACCCGAGGGGCGCTTGGGATCCTTCAGCCCCGCGCGGGTACGGCGAATCGACTTGGACAGGGCCTTAATGGCCTGCTCTTGGCCGATGACGCGGCGGTGCAACTCCTCCTCCATGCGGATAAGGCGCTGGGCGTCGTCCTCAGACAGGTCGGTCACCGGAATGCCCGTCATCAAAGCGAGCACCTCGGCGATGAGCTTCTCGTCGACCTCGGCCACGACGTCCATGTCGCCGGCCTTCCACTCGCGCTCACGCTGGGCCTTCTCGGCCAGCAGGTTCTTCTCGTCATCGCGCAGGGACGCGGCCTTCTCGAAGTCCTGCTCGTCGATGGCCGACTCCTTGGCGCGACGCACGTCGGCGATGCGCTCATCGAACTCGCGGAGATCCGGCGGGGCGGTCATCCGGCGAATGCGCAGGCGCGAGCCGGCCTCGTCAATGAGATCGATGGCCTTGTCGGGCAGTTGCCGGTCGGAAATGTAGCGATCAGACAGGCGGGCGGCGGCGTCGAGCGCGCTATCGGTGATCGAGACGCGGTGATGCGACTCGTAGCGGTCACGAAGTCCCTTGAGAATCTCCACTGTGTCGCTGACATCGGGTGCGTTGACCTGCACCGGCGCGAAGCGACGCTCAAGGGCGGCGTCCTTCTCGACGTACTTGCGGTATTCGTCGAGCGTGGTGGCGCCGATCGTCTGCAGTTCGCCGCGGGCCAGCATGGGCTTGAGGATGCTCGCGGCATCAATGGCGCCCTCGGCGGCGCCCGCTCCGACCAGGGTGTGCATCTCGTCGATGAACAAGATGATGTCACCGCGCGTACGAATCTCCTTGAGCACCTTCTTCAGGCGCTCTTCGAAGTCGCCGCGGTAACGGCTTCCGGCTACCAACGCGCCGAGGTCGAGGGTGTAGAGCTGCTTGTCCTTGAGGGTCTCGGGAACCTCGCCGCGAATGATGTTTTGGGCCAGGCCCTCCACGATCGCGGTCTTGCCCACGCCGGGCTCACCAATGAGAACGGGGTTGTTCTTGGTGCGCCGCGACAGCACCTGCATGACGCGCTCGATCTCCTTCTCGCGACCGATGACCGGATCGAGCTTGGCCTCGCGGGCCGCCTGGGTGAGGTTGCGACCGAATTGATCAAGCACCAGCGACGTCGACGGCGTGCCCTCGGCAGGACCGCCGGAGGTGGCCGGCTCCTTGCCCTGGTAGCCGGACAGCAACTGGATGACCTGCTGACGAACGCGATTGAGGTCGGCACCCAACTTGACGAGGACCTGGGCGGCGACGCCCTCACCCTCACGAATCAGGCCGAGCAGGATGTGCTCGGTACCGATGTAGTTGTGTCCGAGCTGCAGCGCCTCGCGCAGTGACAACTCGAGCACCTTCTTGGCGCGCGGGGTGAAGGGGATGTGACCGCTGGGAGCCTGCTGGCCCTGGCCGATGATCTCCTCCACCTGGGAGCGAACGGCTTCGAGGGAGATGCCCAGACTCTCGAGAGCCTTGGCAGCAACGCCCTCGCCCTCGTGGATCAGGCCGAGCAGGATGTGCTCGGTACCGATGTAGTTGTGGTTGAGCATCCGAGCCTCTTCCTGGGCCAGGACGACGACCCGGCGGGCCCGGTCGGTGAACCTCTCGAACATGCTCAACTCTCCTCACTCGCCCCCGCGGGGCAACGGCGTGCCTCACGGCTCCGACGCACGCCGGACCGGACTGGTTCGATGCTAGTACCGAGGGCTCCGGAGCACCTGTTCGCGCCCGATTCCCTCGTGGAGGGGGTCATTTCCCTCGTAGAGGGAACCAACGCCGAGGGACTCGCTTTTTGTTCCCGGATCGCTACCGCTTCACGGCTGCTCGGACGCCGGCCACAATCCAGTCGGCGTACTGGGCCTGCCCGGATCGGGAGGTCATGCGGGCGGCATCACTGGCATTGCGCATATTGCCTGACTCCAGCAGCAGGACCGGCACGTCGGAGAAATTGAGCGTCGAGATGCTGCTCGTGACCAGGATCTGCCCGGAGATGTACGTCGAGCGGGGCGCACCCGCGGCCGCCATCGCCGAGACGAATCGTTTGGCCGCCCGTCCGGATGCCTTGGCAATGTCATCGGTCCACCCGGGCACCACCGCCGGAGCCATGACATAGAAGCCATACCCGGACGACGCCGCCCCGTCAGCATGAACGCTCAGCATGAGGTCAGCGCCGACCTTTTGCCCGAAACTGCCGCGCTTGTCGACACACGGTCCCCACTTGGAATACGAGTTGGAGTGTCGAGTCATCTTCACGGTGGCGCCCAGTGCCCGCAGACGCTTCTTGACCTGCTTGGTCACCTTCCAGTTGAAGGTCGCCTCGGGATAGCCGCCGTTCGTCGCCGTGCCGGTGGTGTTGCACGACTTCGTCTCGACGCCGTTGAAGTGGGTACGCGACAGCTCATCGAAGAACTCTGGATTTGAGTTGCCGAGTTGATGCCCGGCATCGAGGGCAATGACGACGCCGCTGAGCGGGCCATCGGTCACGGGGGCGCCCGAAGCCGGTGAGGTCAGCATTCCCACGGTCAGTCCGATTGCCGCGAGACCGCTGGCGAGGAACAGTGCTCTCTTCACCGCAGGAGCATAAGCATTCGACGGTTGCCGAGGGTATTCGGCTTGACCCGCTCCAGATCCAAGAACTCCGCGACACCCTCGTCGAAACTCTGCAGCAGTTGTTCGAACACCTCGTGCTCAACCGGGGTGCCCTCAAACTCCTTGAAGCCGTAGCGACCGAAGAAATCTGTCTCGAAGGTGAGACAGAAGACACGCTCGATGCCCAGGGCTCGGGCGCGACCAAGCAGCACCTGCAAGACCTGGGAACCCAGACCTTCGCGAACAGCATCGGGGTGGACCGCGAGCGAGCGCACCTCCGCGAGGTCCTCCCACATCACGTGAAGAGCGCCGCAGGCGACGATCGTGTCGTCTCGCTCGACGACAACGAACTCCTGCACGTCCTCATAGAGCGTGACCATGGCTTTGGCCAGCATCCGGCGATCCTCGGTGTACGCCGCGATGAGGTCATGGATCGCGGCGACATCGGGCGTCCGGGCCGGCCGGATGTGACCGCTCACCCGCGGGCCTCCGGCTTCACGAGCGGGAAAAGGATCGTCTCGCGGATTCCGAGTCCGGTCAGAGACATCAGCAGTCGATCAACGCCGACACCGACGCCGCCGGCGGGAGGCATGCCGATCTCCAGGGCCCGCAGGAAGTCCTCATCCACCGGCATCGCCTCGTCATCACCGCGGTCAGCCAACTCCGCCTGAGCGACGAGGCGCTCGCGCTGAATCACCGGATCGGCCAACTCCGAATAACCCGTCGCCTGCTCGTATCCGTTGATGTAGAGATCCCACTTCTCGACCACGCCGGGACGATCCGGGTGTTGGCGCGTCAACGGCGACGTGTCCTCCGGATAGTTCATGACAAAGGTGGGGCCGGTGAAGCCGGGAACGACGTAGTGCTCGAGGAGTTCCTCGACGTACTTGCCCGCAATCCAGGTGGGAGCCGGCTCAATCCCTGCCGCGCGCACCAGCGCATCGAGTTCTTCTAGCGGCGTGGCGGGCGTGATGTCGCGGCCCACCGCGGCGGAGACAGCCTCAAACAGATCGATCTCGGGCCACTCGCCGGACAGATCGTGAACGCTGCCGTCGGCGTGGGTGACCACCATGCTCCCCGTGGCCGCGACCGCCGCCGCCTGAATGATCTCGCGCGTTGTCCGCGCGACATCCCGGTAGTCCTCGTACGCCGCATAGAACTCAAGGGCGACGTACTCCGGTGAGTGGGTCGAGTCCGCCCCTTCGTTGCGGAAGTTGCGATTGACCTCGAAGACACGCTCGAGTCCACCGACGAGGGCGCGCTTGAGGAAGAGCTCTGGCGCAATGCGCAGGTAGAGGTCAAGGTCAAAGGCGTGGGAGTGCGTGATGAACGGGCGCGCTGTCGCTCCACCCTGCTGCGTCTGCAGGAGCGGCGTCTCGATCTCCAGGTATCCGCGCTTGGCCAGGCTGCGCCTGATGCTCGCCAGGACGAGGACCCGAATTCGCGCCATCTCTCGCGCCTCGGGCCGGACGATGAGATCCACATAGCGTTGCCGCACACGCGTCTCTTCACTGAGTGGCTTATGGGCGACCGGGAGTGGTCGCAGCGACTTGCTCGCCATACGCCATTCGTCAGCCATGACCGACAGTTCACCCCTGCGCGACGTGATCACCTCACCGTGGACGAAGAGATGGTCCCCGAGGTCGACTAAGCGTTTGAAGTCCTCGAGTGCCTCCTCGCCCACCGAGGCGAGCGAGACCATCGCTTGGATCTCGGTCCCGTCCCCGGCACGCAGCGTGGCGAAGCACAGTTTGCCGGTGTTGCGCAGGAAGATGACACGCCCCGCGATGCCCACCAACTCCCCCGTGGTCACATCGGGTTCGAGCCCCTCGTGCGCCGCGCGAATCTGCGCGATGGTGTGTGTCAGGGGCAGGCGCACGGGATAAGGGTGCTGACCCATTTCCAGCAGTCGATCACGCTTCTCCCGGCGAATCCGCATCTGCTCGGGTAGATCGTCCTGCAATTCCTCCGTCACGGGAGGCAAGGGTAGTCGCGCACTTCTGCCCGACCATCAGGGGACGTTCCGCTCGTACACCAGGCGCAGCCCCACGAGGGTGAGGTCCGGGTCATGATCGGTGATCGTCTCGGACTCTGGGACAACGATGGGGGCGAGCCCGCCAGTCGCGATAACCGCCTTCACGCCGCCCAACTCCACGTTTAGCCGGCGCACCAATCCATCCACCTGGCCCGCAAATCCGTAGAGCGCCCCGGACTGCAGCGCCTCCACCGTGTTCTTGCCGATCACCGACCGCGGCGGGACGAGCTCGACCTTGCGCAGTTGTGCCGCACGCGACGCGAGAGCGTCGAGGGAGATCTCAATCCCGGGGGCGAGCGCCCCGCCGAGGAACTCGCCGTTCGCGGACACGCAGTCCAGATTCGTCGACGTGCCGAAGTCGACCACGATGGACGGGCCACCGTAGAGGTGGAAGGCCGCCATCGTGTTGACGATGCGATCCGCCCCCACCTCTCGCGGATTGTCAGTGAGGATGGGCACGCCGGTCTTTGTCCCCGGCTCGACGATTACCTTGGGGAGGTCGTCGAAATAGCGGTCGAGCATCGTGCGCATTTCCCGCAGTACCGAGGGGACCGTCGAGCACATCGCAATGCCGGTTACCGGATCGCAACCCTCAAGCAGACCGTGGAAGGTCAACGCAATCTCATCGGCAGTAGCCCGCGGGTGCGTCGTCACACGCCACGACCGCACGAGGTTGGCGCCGTCGAACATGCCCAGCACCGTGTTGGTGTTGCCGATGTCTATGGCGAGAAGGGTCACGATGACTCCCGAAGGTCAGCACCGATGTCGAGAATCGGAGCGGAGTGGGTGAGGGCCCCAACGGCCACGAAGTCGACGCCTGTCTGCCCCACGGCCCGCGCCGACTCCAATGTGAGACCACCCGAGGCTTCGAGTCGAGCGCGGCCCGCCGTACGACGTACCGCCTCGGACATCTGCTCGGGGGTGAAATTGTCGAGCAGGACGAGGTCGGCACCGGCCCGGAGGACCTCGTCGAGCTGGTCCAGCGAATCCACCTCGACCTCGAGGGGAATGTCGGGGTCCAAGGCGCGCACCGCGCGGAAAGCCTGTGCGACTCCCCCCGCAGCGACAACATGGTTGTCCTTGACCAGAGCGGCGTCGCTGAGCGACATCCGGTGGTTGACGCCACCACCACATCGCACGGCGTACTTCTCGAGTTTGCGCAGCCCCGGTGTCGTCTTGCGCGTGTCCCGAACCTTCGTGGCGGTGGTCCCGAGGGCCTCCACCCAGGCGCGCGTGGCGGTCGCGATGCCCGAGAGGTGACAGAGCAGATTCAGCGCGGTCCGCTCGGCAAGGAGGAGGTCGCGCACCGGACCCGTGGCGGCCAGAAGCACATCACCGGGGACCACGGCTGCACCATCGGCGCAGCGAAGGCTCACCGTGACCCGCCCTTCGCTGGCCCGATCGAAGACGAGGGCTGCGACCGGGATGCCGGCGGCAACGCCGCCGGCCCGGGCGACGAGGTCAAGTTCACCGCGCTGCTCCGGCGGGACGGTGGCCGCAGACGTCACGTCCACGCCACCGTCGAGGTCTTCGGCCAGGGCACGGTCCACCAGGTCGGTCACCGCGCCGACATCGAGACCGGCCTCGCTCAACAGCGACGTCATCTCCGACGTGGGGCTACTGGGCATCGTCATGTCCTCCGCCCGTCACCGTCTCACGACGGACGACGACATCGCCTTCGGGGGTGAGCCGCGAGACCAGGCGGACCCGCCATCGTTCGTCGTTGCGTTCGGGGAAGTCTTCGCGCCAGTGGGAGCCACGCGTCTCCTCGCGCACCAGCGCCTGGTCAAGCAGAACCCGCGCCACCGCGTGCAGGTTCGTCGTCTCCCAGTCCTCCGTGCTCGGCTGCCCCGAATCGGGCAGCTCGTCCAGCACGGTCCGGGCACGGGCCAGCGAGTCTGCACTACGAATGACACTCGCTTCGTCCGTCATCGTTTGCTGGATGGTCCTGAGGTCGGCCTGCGCAATAAGTCGACCCGGCTGCGCGCTCACGTTGACAGGGCGCACCTCGAAGGTCTCCCGCTCGAGGACGCGACCGATGCGTGCCGCGAAGACCAACCCTTCGAGGAGAGAGTTGCTTGCCAGTCGATTGGCCCCATGAACTCCGGTACACGCGACCTCGCCGCACGCAAACAATCCCTGAATCGATGCGCGGCCATCGAGATCCGTGAGCACGCCTCCCGAGACATAGTGGGAGGCGGGCGCGACGGGGATGAGCTCGGTCACCGGATCGATGCCGTGATGTCGACAGCTGGCCAGGATGGTTGGGAATCGTGCCTGCCAGACCTCATGACCGAAGTCACGCCCATCGAGCCACACGTGCGGTGCGCCCGTCTCCATCATGCGTCGCTTGATTGCCCGAGAAACGACATCCCGCGGGGCAAGTTCGGCGAGGGGATGAACGTCGACCATGAAGCGGTCCCCGTCGAGATCCCGGAGGAGGGCGCCCTCGCCGCGCACCGCTTCGGAGACGAGCGGCTGCTGCCCACGCGCCTCAGGTCCCAGCCAGAGCACGGTCGGATGGAACTGCACGAACTCCAGGTCCGCGACTTCCGCCCCCGCACGCAGGGCCAGCGCCACGCCATCACCGGTGGCCACCGCGGGATTGGTCGTCTGCGCGAAGACCTGACCGAAACCGCCCGTAGCCAAGATGACGACGGGTGCCAGTGCCGCGCCGACGCCATCGCGGGTGCCCTGGCCCATGACGTGCAGCGATACCCCCTGGGCGGCGCCGGTGTCGTCGCGCAGCAGGTCAAGGGCCAGCGCGTCCTCGATCAACTCGATCCCGGGGTCCTGAGCGACGGCGGCGACAAGGGCGCGCGAAACCTCCGCTCCGGTCGCGTCGCCACCCGCGTGCGCGATGCGGTCGCGGAGGTGGCCGCCTTCGCGCGTGAGGCTCAGGGCGCCGGTGAGATCCCGATCGAAGGCGGCACCCCAGGCGATAAGGGCGCGCACGGCATCAGGGCCCTCGGTGACGAGCGCCCTGACGGCAGCGACGTCGCAGAGTCCAGCGCCGGCCACGAGAGTGTCGCGCAGATGCTCCTCCGGAGAGTCATCCTCGGCGAGCGCGGCGGCGATCCCGCCCTGCGCCCATCGCGTCGAGCCCTCCTCGACCTTGCTCTTCGTGACGAGGACGACACGTCGACCGGTACGACGTACATGAAGTGCGGCGGTCAACCCGGCGACCCCGGATCCCACGATGACGGCATCGGCTTCGACCGACCACCCGGGAGCCGGCGCGCGCAGTGTCGTCACGAAGCCCCGCCCAGGGTGATCGCGACGTTGTCGATGAGGCGGGTGTCACCAACACGTACCGCGAGGAGCAGTCGCGCGGCCCCAAACGGTGGGGCGGGCGACAGGTCGGTGTCACGTACCTCGATGTAGTCGATATCAAGACCGGGATCGTCCAGGGCTGCCGTGACCGCGTCGATCACCGCCTCCGCACCATGCGTTGCGGCCCGTGTGCCCGACTCCATCGCCGTGGGAATACGACTTGCCAGCACGCGCTGTTCAGCACTGAGGTAGCGATTGCGACTACTCAGGGCCAGGCCATCGTCATCGCGCACGGTCGGGAGGCCGACGATCTCGACAGGCAGATCCAGAGCCGTGGCCATCGCGCGAATCAACGTGAGTTGCTGGTAGTCCTTCTCACCGAAGTAAGCCACGTCCGCGCGAGTCACGAGGAGCAGTTTGGCGACGACCGTGAGGACCCCGGCGAAGTGCCCAGGCCGACTCGCACCTTCCAGTTGTGTGCCGAGGGGTCCGGGATCCACGGTGATGGCTGCCGCGACACCGTCGGTGTCATAGACCTCATCGGTCGTCGGCGCCCAGACGACATCAGCACCGGCGCTTTCCGCCATGCGCAAGTCGGACTCAAGTGTTCGTGGATACCGCTCGAAGTCTTCGCCCTCCCCGAACTGCGTGGGGTTGACGAACACCGTGACGATGACGCGGCCCTGCGATCCGACTGCGTCCCGCGCACCCTCGATCAGGGCAGCATGGCCCCGATGCAAGGCCCCCATCGTCGGCACCACGGCGGTACGACCGGCGATGGGGAGCAGACCAAGGACCTCGACCTTCGTCGTAACAACGCTGATCACTCGGCGGCGTCCTCGTCAGGGAGGCGCGTGTCGAAGAGATCGATGAGGGGCTCCGCGGCCGCCGGGCTGAGCATGCCGGAGGCTACCGCGCGACGCACCGTCGCTCGTGCCATGGCCCGGTACGCCGCGGCGAGGTCCGGATCGGTCAACTGCTGCAGATGCGCGCGAACGGTCGCGACATCGCCGCGCGCTACCGGGCCCGTCAACGCACGATCTCCTTCGCGTAGTGCATTGTCCAAGGCCGCCGCGAGGAGTGGTCGAGCCATCCGGGCCGGGTCCTCCACGCCCGCCTCGTCCAGGAGGTCGAGGGTCTGCGCGACCAGCGTGACCAGGTGGTTCGCACCGTGCGCCAGGGCCGCGTGGTAGGCGATGCGCTCAGCATCGTCGACGCGGATTGGGTCGCCACCCATCTCGACGACGAGCGCCGCGGCAATGGGGTAGGCGGCATCGGAAGCGGTCACCCCGAACGGACAGTCCTCGAGGCGGCCGAGGTCCAGGCTGGTCCCGGTGAACGTCATGACGGGGTGAGCGGCAATCGGCACCGCACCCACAAGCGGTGCCAAGATATCCAGACCGTGACGTCCCGAGACGTGCATGACGATCTGCCCTGCCGCGACCACTGGCCGCAGGTCGTTGACGACGCGCGCCAGGTGATCGTCGGGCACCGCCACCATCACCAGATCGGCGCCGGCCGGCACCTCCGTGGGCGCGACGATGGGCACACCGGGGAGCAATGCCTCTGCGCGGACACGAGACAGGTCGCTCCGTGCGGACACCGCGGTGACGTCGTGTCCAGTCCGTCGAAGCGCGGCGCCGAGGACAGCTCCCACCCGGCCACTGCCCACGATGCCCACGCGCAGCCGCGGCGGTGGACTCACCAGGTCATCCGGGAAGGCGGTCACGCGAATCGATCCCATCGCAACCAGTAGAAAGCGCCGGGGCCAGCGGGATCGCGCAGGCGAGCAAGAGTCGACATCCGGGCCACATGGCGGGCACGATCCGGCCCGGTCGCACCCACGGGAGGCGATGTGCTCACAAACGACAGCATCTCGCGCTGTGTGTGGAACGTGGAACCCGGGACCTGCGCCGCACAGGAATCGACCGCCACATGTGCCGTGAGATTGACACGCCCGTCCGGGACGGGGTGAACGACCCGGCCATGCCGGTAGCCGACCAGGGTGCCCGCCCGCTGATCCGTGAGCCGCTGCGTGACGAGGTGCCCATAGTCGCTGGCGAGTGCGGTGCCGTCCGCGATGAGGGTCGTCAGCCAGCGCCAGGCTCGATCTCGACCAACACCCACCTCTGCGCGATCCCCCACCTCGCGGAGCGGCCACCAGCGCGCAACCCAATCAACGGCCGCAACCGAGTCAACGCCGAGGTCCGCGCAGGCCGCAACGTCGGTGAGCGATGGACCAAGTTCCTCGACGCCCCCGTCGTCCACCAACACGAGCCGGTCGTGACCGTCGCCGTCCCGTTCGACGACATCGCACGGGACCTCATCGAGCCACTCGTGGGCCATGACCAGCCCCACAACGGGTCCAAGGGGCAGGCTCGCCGTCGGTGTTCGCGCCACGATCCATTCCAGGTCCGCGTCCGGGCAGGGCCGCAGATCAAGGCCCATCAGGCGAAGGCGAGGTAGGAGGTCCGGTGGCGCGCACGCGCGAATGGCGCGCAACAGTTCACCGTTGCCGGCACCGACATCGAGAACGGTCAACTCCGGCGGGTTAGCGAGCCGACGATCGATCAGGTGGAGTTCATCGATCATGCGCTCCGCCAGCAGATCGCTGACGGACGTGCGGAAGTGGTCACCCGGTGATTCACGTCGCCAGAACAGGTCGGCGGCCGATGACCACGCCACCGACCAGGGCCTCATCCCGGGAGATCCCGGAACCGTGCGGCGCGCGCCAAATCAGCCTCGCGATCCGCCAGTGGTCGAGCCTCGCCAATGTCGAGGTGGTGCGCCACGATCTGGACGGGTCCGGGTGCGAGATCGGCATGAACCGAGGCGAGGCTCAGGGAACGCTCCCACGGCCCCTGACTGACGCGGACCGATTGGACTCGCGCGTGCGGCGCCACCTGAACACGCCGCGTGATGCGCCCGGTGCGTGCGGCCACAACACGGTCGGTCACGGCGTAGGCGAGGAACCGCCATTGAATCGGTGACCGCCATCGAGATCGCCGAGGGACGCTGATCCACGGCAGGGCATCGAGATCCACTCCGGGGAGCACCTCAGCCACGACTCGAAGGGCCTCCTGCCGGGGGGCGACCGGGAGGAGGATGTCACGTCCGCCGCGAGTCGAGTCGGTGCCCAGCCCCGCGATCGTGAGTTGCACCCGCACCCAGCCTCGACCGCGCCACAGCAGCGGTGAGATCAGAGCGATGGCGTGCACTCGGTCGGCAGGCACCGTGCGCCGCTGCGTCGATAGCAGACCGAAGGTCAGCCGAAGGCCCTCGTTGGACCGAGCGACGGTGAATCCGTAGTAGGTGAGGAATTCCCCGACCACGATCAAAATCGGCAGGCCGCCGGTGGCGAGCGCGAAGACGAGTCCGACCGGCCCCTGGGTCAGCACCGTGATGGCGATGAAGAACAAGGACGCGGCGAGCAGACCGGCGGTCACGGTGCGCAAGAGCAGTCCGCCGAGCAGCCGTCCGGTCGGCACCCGCGCAATCACATCCGCCGAGGCCGACAGCATCGGATCACCCGTTTCACCGGGTCCGAACCTCAGTGGCGTGGACTCGGTCTCCTGTGTCGACTTCGCCAAGATCTCGCGACGCAGTCGATCACCCTCGGCCGCGGTGACATAGCGCAGGACGATGCGGGAGTCCCCGGCTCCGGCCACCTCAACGCGTACCTCGACCAAACCCACCAGGCGAGGGAGGAGCGGCGCGACGACGTCGACACTCTGCAGGCGAGACAGCTGAAGTCGTCGAGATGACCTCTGCAGGACACCGGAGTCGACCCGGAGGTCACCTTCATCATCGAAGTAGTAGGTGCGCTTGAGCCAGGAGAACCAGGCGAAAAGCGTGGCTATCGCGTATCCCAGGACGGCGCCGAGTACACCCACGAGGAGCATCGGAAGTCCCAGGTCGCCGAACAGGGAGCCAGCCGGACCGATGGCGAAGATGACAAAGAAGGGGACGGCTGGAGCGCCCTGCAACAGCGGAGTCAACGGCGCGGTACGACGCGGTGCCACATGGCGCGGCCCGACATCGCCACCGCCCACCCCAGCCGCGCCGACCTTGTCGAATTCCTGACCGCTCACAGCCCCGCCGACCGCTCCTCGCCTCGGGCCGCGAGGCGGTCCCGCAGGGCGGCGGCCTCCTGCGGCAAGAGGCCCGGGATGGTGGCGTCCGTGGTTGCCGCAGCCGTATGCAACTGCACGGTGGTGATCCCCAGGGATCGGTCCAGCGGCCCGGCTCGTAGGTCGACCAACTGCATCCGCCCGTACGGCACGATGACCAGTCGTCGGACCAGAATGCCGCTCACCACCAAGAGGTCATCGGCTCGCTCGGCGTAACCGAAGGAGCCCACGCGGCGGCCGATGATCCACCAACCCCAGACCATGAGCACCACTACCGCGACGGCATACACGCCGATCCACGCGGGAGCGACGCCGATCACCGCGAGGATGACACCCCCGATGACGAGCGGGATAAGGCCCAGGAGCAGCAGGGTCCGCCTTGCCGACGCGAGGCGCGGCGAGACCGGAGTCCACGAGCCCTGAGGGGCGGCAAACGCAGGCTCGACGTCGTATCCGCGCATGGCATCACTGTGTCACAGCCGCTAGGCACACGGCGGCTGCCTGCACGCCGTCTCGCGTGGCATGCTCCTCCCGTGGCGCAGTGGCGGGAGGTCGGCATCGGTGCTGCGCACGGCGAGGTGACGCTGGACCTCGGTGAACTACACCCATCCGGGCACGGTGCTTTCCGCCTCGACGTGGAGGTCGAAGGTGACGTCATCGTCGGTGCTCGCCCCCGCCCCGGACTGCTGCATCGCGGAGTCGAAAAGCTCATGGAGGTTCGTGACTACCGCCAGGCCCTTGCGCTCGCGGATCGACACGACTGGCTGAGTTCTCTCACCTCCGAAATCACCCTTGCCCTCGCCACCGAAGAACTCCTCGGACTCGAGGTGCCTCCGCGCGCAGTGTGGTTGCGCACGGTTCTCGCCGAAATATCCCGCGCGTCGGCAGCTCTGCTGCACCTCGCCGGAGCGGCAGCGCTCCCTCCGGATGGGCTCCGCGCATCCGCAGTCCCGGGTATGCGGGCCCGCGAGGCATGGCTCGACTGCGTGGAGGCCTTCAGCGGCAACCGTGTTCATGCGATGACGACGCGCATCGGCGGCCTGGCGAACGACGCACCCAACGATTGGGATGCCACGGTCGCGCGGGCTATTGATCTCACGCGGGTGGAGGTACCGGAACTTCTTGATGCCATCAACACCGTCGTCCCCGCCGGTGTTGCCGTCCTTGAGCCCCATGACGCACAGGTGTGGGCCGTCAGCGGGCCGGTCGCGAGGGCCAGCGCACTCGATCTCGATCTTCGTCGCGATGTGCCCGTGGTGGCCTATCCGCAGATGCGCGACCAGATCCGGATAGTCACCGGAGCGGCCGGCGATGCACGTGAGCGCTACCGAGTCATGGCCGAACAGATCCTCGCCGACCTTCCACTGATTGAGGAACTGTTGGCACGTCTACCGGATGGCCCGGTCAACGTGCCGCTCCCGAAGGTGGTGCGGGCACCTGAGGGTGCGGCGTATGCGCGGATGGAGTCGGCCATCGGAGCCAACGGCGCCTACCTGGTCTCTGCCGGTGGCGTCACACCATGGCGGGTGCGTTGGCGCACAGCCTCCTACGCGAACGTGCAGGCGATGTCGGCGGCACTGCCCGGCACCCGCGTCGATGATCTGGCCGCTGCGGTGGGGTCGTTCTTGTTCATTGTGGGCGACCTCGACCACTAGGACATCGGCCGCTAGGAGCGGTCGTGTTCGCGCAGGTAGGTGGCGAATCGTGCCCGCAGCAGCGCCTCGGTGTCGGCGTCGAGTTCGGGGCTGTCACCGAACATCTGCCGGAATGCCTTGATCGATTCGATGATGGTGCCGCCGGTCGAACCGAGGTCACCACCTTCCCCTTCGATCGCCACCATGCCGGGCATGTGGGAGAACACGCTCGTGAAGAAGCCCAGGTCGAGATGTCGCTCGGCCACGTGGAAGGCCTTGTCACGCAGTTCGTCGAAGGGGAGGTCCTCGTAAACGACGTCGTCGGCCATGTCTGGACTCTATCGCCCGCGACGGCTTCGCTCAGTCCCGGTCGTCCTCGTCAATGCGACACATCGACTCCAGCCAGACGGCGGCGCCCACCAGGACCGCGCAGGCAAGCAGTCCGGCAATCGACGCGGCGAAGGAGGCGGATCCGTTCGATGTGCCCAGCACGGAGGTGAGCGCGAGGGCGATGCCGAGATAGAAGCCCCCGATGAGGGCACCGGTGCGCGAGGCAGCCAACGCCAGTGCGGCCGTGCGCGCGGCCACGAGCGGTGGCATCGACCGGTGACGCGGGTCCCGCCCGATGGGAGCAACGGACGATGAATCCGGGCGGCGCCCGTTACCGATCAGCGCGCCGCGACTCACAAGGGCCCAGATGAGCACGCCGAGCGCCAAGATCCACAGACCGATGGCGGCGAGGGAGGGCACGACGAGGACGCGGCCGGCGAAGCGCTCCACGAGGTCGACAGCGATCCACCCGATGCCGACGCCGACGGCCAACAAGATGGTGAGGGGCACCCACCTCGTCGGCTTCACGGGTCATTCCTCGGAAGCGCAAGGCTGACATCGGAGCGCCGCACGACATCCTGCTCGCCGAGGTCCGCAACGATCTCGGCCACCGAAGCACCGCCGGGGAGGTGCGCCTGCACATCGACGTCGAGCCACGGGATGCAGACGAAGCCGCGATCAGCGGCACGCGGATGGGGCAACGTCAGATCCGGGTCATCGCTGCGCAGGTCGTCGATGGCGATCACGTCGACGTCCAGGGTTCGCGGTCCCCAGCGTTCACGCCGAACACGATGACGCTCGGCCTCGACCCGCTGACACACCGCGAGAATCTCCCGCGGCTCAAGGTCGGTCTCAGCGAGCGCAATGACGTTCATGAAGCGGCCCTGCTCCGGGCCACCGATTGGGGCCGTTTCGTAGACCGCGGAAATCGCGGTGATCGACACCCCGAAGGCGTCCAGCAGATCCACCCCTGCCTGCAGGTGATCGAGACTGTCTCCGAGATTTGAGCCCAACCCGAGCACGACGCGCGACGTCACCCTCGCTCCCGCACGATGCGCAGCACCACATCCGACACCGGGACGCCGACGGGAGCGCCGGGCTTGTGCAGGGACACTTCCACGGCGGCAACCCCGGGCAGTCCCAGGCACAGCTCCGCGATCCGCTGGGCCAGGGTTTCGATGAGGTCCACCGGCTCCCCGATAAGCACACCGTGCACACCCTGGGCAATCACGCCGTAGTCGACAGTGCGGTCGAGCTCATCGGTCGCGGCAGCCGAGCGCGTGTCGACAGCGACCGCAACATCGGCGATGAAGAGTTGCCCCGACCGGCGCTCCTCCGGCAGCACTCCGTGATAGCCCAGCCCTCGAATGCCGACTACCTCGATGATGTCCCGTCCCTCACCGGGCACGAGCGCGGTCATCGCGCACCCTGCCAGGCACGAGCGACCAGCACCGCATCCCGACTGGCGCGGACCTCGTGGACGCGCACACCCCAAGCCCCCGCCGCTGCGGCCAAAGCGGTAACGGCATCACCGGCGGCGTCGCGTTCGGCCAGCGGCCTCGCGCCGCCCTGATTGCCCAGCACATCGCCGAGGAAGCGCTTGCGCGAGGCACCCACGAGCAGGGGACAACCCAGGTCTTGCAGGCGACCGAGGTGCGCCAGCAACGGCCAGTTGTGCTCGGATCGCTTCGCGAAGCCGAGCCCCGGATCGAGAACGACACGCAAGGGGTCGACCCCGGCCTCGGCCAGGGCCACCAGGCGGGACCGCAACTCGGCGGTGACCTCTGCTACCACGTCGTCATAGCGCGCAAGTTCATCCATGACCGAACTCGGCCCTCGCCAGTGCATCGCGATGTAGGGCACCGAGACGCTCGCGAGCCACGGCAGCATTGCAGGGTCCGACATGCCCCCGGAGACGTCATTGACCATCACCGCGCCGACTTCAAGGCACGCCGCCGCGACCTCGGCACGCATGGTGTCGATGCTGACCGGGATGCCTTCAGCGCTCAGCGCCTCCACGACCGGGACAACCCGCGCGCTCTCCTCCGCGACCTCAATGCGCTGAGCTCCGGGCCGGGTGGACTCACCACCGACATCCACGATGTCAGCGCCCTCCGCAGAGAGCTGACGTCCCCGAGCGATCGCCTCCTGTACCGAAGCCCAGCGACCCCCGTCGGAAAAAGAGTCCGGTGTGACATTGAGGATTCCCATGACGACGGTGCGGTCGAGGTCAGCCAGGACCGCGGGCAGTCCGATGGGGTGACGGGTCATCGCGGGTGCTCGCCGTCAGCCTCGAAGCAGGGCCATCGCCTCGGCCCTCGTGGCCGCGTGCGTCATCACCCCGCGGACCGCACTTGTCACGGTCTTGGCACCCGGCTTGCGCACTCCGCGCATGGACATGCACATGTGCTCACACTCGAGAACGACAATCGATCCCCGCGGTTGGAGGATGCGCATCAGCGAGTCGGCAATCTGCGTCGTAAGCCTTTCTTGTACCTGGGGCCGCTTGGCGAAGACGTCGACCAGCCTCGCGAGCTTGGACAGCCCGGTGATGCGGCCGTCCTCACCAGGGATGTAGCCCACGTGAGCGACACCGTGGAAGGGGACGAGGTGGTGCTCGCACGTGCTGTAGACCTCAATGTCTTTGACGATGATGAGTTCGTCGTGATTGAGATCGAAGGTCGTTGTGAGTACGTCTTCGGCGGTGCGGTACATGCCCCAGAACATCTCGGCGTAGGCCCGGGCGACCCGGGCCGGAGTGTCCGCGAGCCCCTCGCGATCGGGATCCTCCCCCACCGCGATGAGGAGTTCTCGCACGGCTCGCTCGGCACGTTCCGCGTCGAACTCCGCCACGGCCGGTGGCTCACGGTCCAGGCTGATTCTCGAGATGTCTCCCGGTGTCACGCCTCTCCTTGGTCAATCGCAGGTTCGACCGCGATCTTCTCAGGATGGTGGCCGTTGAGGTGGCCATTCGGCGAGGGCGCGGGGGTGTCCACGGGTCCGCGGGTGTCCGGCTTGCGCAGGGCTGAGCCGGTCCAGGCCGGGCGCGGATCGCGAAGGCGGAGATCAGCAAAGACCGCCTCGACCTCGGCCTTGTCCAGGGTCTCCTTCTCCAGGAGTTCGAGGACGAGCCGGTCAAGGACGTCGCGGTTGATGACCAGAATGTCGTAGGCCTCCTGGTGCGCCGTCTCGATGAGCACGCGCACCTCCTCGTCGATAGCAGCCGCGATCTCTTCTGAGTAGTCGCGCATGTGCCCCATGTCGCGTCCGAGGAATACCTCGCTCTGCTCCTGGCCGTAGCGGATGGCACCGAGGCGTTCCGTCATCCCGTACTGCGTCACCATCGCGCGCGCCAGAGACGTGGCCTTCTCGATGTCGTTCGAGGCACCCGTTGTCGGGTCGTGGAAGATAAGTTCTTCCGCCGCGCGACCACCGAGCATGTATGCCAACTGGTTGAGCATCTGGCTGCGCGGCATCGAGTACTTGTCCTGGTCCGGCAGGACCATCGTGTAGCCGAGCGCCCGGCCGCGGGGCATGATGGTGATCTTGTGCACCGGGTCGTTGTCGGGGAGCGCAGCAGCCACGAGTGCGTGGCCACCCTCGTGGTAGGCGGTGATGAGCTTCTCGTGATCGTCCATGACCCGCGTGCGCTTCTGCGGCCCGGCGATGACACGGTCGATGGCCTCATCGAGGGCCTCATCGTCGATCAGTTGACGATTCGTCCGGGCTGTGAGCAGGGCCGCCTCGTTGAGGACGTTGGCCAGATCAGCGCCCGTGAATCCGGGGGTTCGCCGAGCCACGGCACGTAGGTCCACATCATCGGCCAACGGCTTGCCGCGGGCATGCACCTGCAGGACGGCGTACCGACCCTCGAGGTCCGGGCGCTCGACCGCGATCTGGCGGTCGAATCGGCCAGGGCGTAGCAGGGCCGGGTCCAAGATGTCCGGTCGGTTGGTGGCCGCGATGAGAATGACGCCGGACGACACATCAAAGCCATCCATCTCCACGAGCATCTGGTTCAGCGTCTGCTCGCGTTCATCATGGCCGCCGCCGAGTCCAGCACCACGATGACGACCTACCGCATCGATCTCGTCGACGAAGATAATCGCCGGAGCATTGGCCTTGGCCTGCTCGAACAGGTCTCGCACACGACTGGCACCGACGCCGACGAACATCTCGACGAAGTCCGAGCCCGAGATGGAGAAGAAGGGGACGCCCGCTTCACCGGCAACCGCGCGCGCGAGGAGCGTCTTTCCCGTGCCGGGTGGACCGTAGAGCAGCACACCTTTGGGGATCTTGGCGCCCACCGCCTGGAACTTGGCCGGCTCAGAGAGGAAGTCCTTGATCTCGTGGAGTTCTTCCACGGCCTCATCAGCCCCGGCCACATCCGCGAAGGTCGTCTTCGGCATGTCCTTGGACACGGCCTTGGCCTTGGACTTCCCGAAGTTCATCAGGCGCGAGCCGCCGCCTTGCATCTGACTCATAAAGAAGAAGAGCAGCAGGACAAGAAGTGCGAAGGGAAGCAGGGTGAACAGGAGGCTGACGAGCAGGTTGTCCTGCGGCACGATGACGTCGTAGCCGCCCGGGAGTTGACCGGCCGACGCCTTCTCCTGCAGTAGCCGCTGAAGTTCGACGCCCTGTCCGGTGACGTACTGGCTGGTGATGACCGATCCATCCTTGAGTGTGAGTTCAAGGACTTGGTCACCGTCGGTGATGATGGCCGACTCGACCTGGTTGCTCTCGATGTCAGCAATTGCCTGGCTGGTGTCGACCCGCTCGGGACCTCCGACACCGGAGATGAAACTGGACGCGATGATCGCGACGAGGACCGCCACCAGGACCCAGAACAGCGGCCCGCGGAAGAAGCGCTTGGCGTTCATGGTCGGCATCCCCTGCTCGGCGTGCGGCGGACTTTCCGCCTTCCCGGCACCTCAACCAGCCCGGGGTTTCCGGGATTCCCGGCTCCTAGACGTTACACCGGATCCCCGGGGGGACGCTCAGCCGCCGTAGACGCGTGGATCGAGGACGGCGACCTGCCGCAGATTGCGGTAGCGCTCGTCATAGTCCAGTCCGTAGCCCACGACGAAGACGTTCGGGATGTCGAAGCCGACGTAGCGGGGATTGATCGGCACCGTGAGCGCTTCCGGTTTGCGCAGGAGGGTGAAGACCTCGATGGAGGCAGCTCCGCGGGAGCCGAGGTTGCGCAGGAGCCAGGACAGCGTGAGGCCGGTATCCAGGATGTCCTCGACGACGAGGACGTGGCGGCCAGCCAGGTCAGAGTCCAGGTCCTTGAGAATGCGTACGACGCCAGAGGACTGGGTGCCCGAGCCGTAGGAGGACACCGCCATCCAGTCCATCGTCACGTGCGATCGGAGGTGGCGCGCGAAGTCAGCCATCACCATGGTGGCGCCCTTGAGAACCCCCACGATGAGCAGATTGCTCCCCGCATAGTCCGCATCGACCTGTGCGGCCACCTCCGCGAGCCGCGCCTGGAGCTGGTCCTCAGTGAGCAACGTTTCCACGATCTCGGACGGCACGTGGTCAGCGTCCACTAGGTCTCCTCGCGCTGTTGTCGTCGCATCGCGACGGGGGGGATGCGGGCAAGGACCAGCCTTCCATACTCGCGTCGACCAGCGACACCTCCTGGCAAATCAATCGCACCCTGGCCGTGCCACCGAGTGATGAGAGCATCAAGTCCGTCAACGTGCGCCGCGGTGAGATCCGTCGGTGGGCATCCCGCCTCGATCGCGGCCGTCCGAAGGATTCGGGTGCGCACCGCCCGCGGAAGTGCCTCGAGAGCCGCAACGATGAAACCCCCGTCGACTGATTGAGCCTCTTGGAACGCGGTCCGCGCCCACTCATCGAGGGCGTCCGCATCGTCCCTGAGTAGCGCTGCCGATCGAGCGAGCCCATCGACAGCCGCGGGGCCGACCGCGTCCACCACAGCGGGCAGAGCACTGTGCCGCACCCGAACGCGAGCGAAGCGCTCATCGTCATTGTGCGGATCCGACCATGGCTCGAGGTCGCTCACGCTGGCGCGCACCACGCGGCGCGGCAGGTCCAACAGAGGCCGGCGCCACAGGCCCGACCGCGTCGACATGCCGGAGAGGCTGCGGGCGCCGGACCCTCGCGCCAAGCGCAGCAACACGGTCTCCGCCTGATCCTCACGCGTATGGCCGAGGAGCACGGCGGGGGCGCCCAACTCCTGCGCCACCGACTCCAAGGCTGCGCGACGCTCACGGCGCGCAGCCGCCTCGAGACCGCCCGTGCCGGGGCCGAGCGAGACCTGCACGGCAATCACCCGAACATCGGCGAAGCCGAGCGCGCGGCAGGCCTCGGCCGCACGTTCGGCCGTCGACGCCGAATCAGCCTGCAGGCCGTGGTCCACGATGACCGCCGTCGCCGGGCGTCCCAGATCGGCGACACCGCGAGCGAGCGCCAGCGAGTCGGCCCCACCCGAAACGGCCACGATGACCCGCTCATCACTTCCGAGATCGGCGAGGCTGGCCTCGATCGCTCGACGCACCACGGCGCGTGGGTCGCTCATGCGTGTACCCGGCGTACCCAGGCATGGGGATCCGATAACTCGGCAAGGCGCGGCAACGTGTCCGGGGACGTCCAGACGGCGTTGAAGCCGGACATGCCGACGCGGTCGAGGACTCCGCGGACGAAAGCGGCTCCCTCGGTGTACTGGCGCAACTTGGCATCGAGTCCGAGCAGGCGCTTCAGCGCGCCGTCCAGGGTGCCCGACTGTCGACGCCGCTGGTCGAAGCGACCGCGGATGACATCGACGGTGGGGACCACCTGGGGGCCCACCGCATCCATCACGACGTCCGCATGCCCTTCCAGCAGGGACATGAGCGCGGTCAAGCGGTCGAGAACCTCCCGCTGTTGATCGGTCTGCACCAGGTCGAGTAGTCCCGCATCTCCCAGGGTCCGACGCCGCACACGCGCCAATGCGCGGGAGATGGCCTCACCGACATCCGACTCCGATGCCGTGAGGTACTCGTGGACCTCTGCGGTGAAGTGCGCCGACAGCCAGGGCACGGCACCGAACTGCACGCGGTGTGTTTCCTCGTGCAGGCATACCCATAGTCGGAAGTCGGTCGGATCGACATCGAGTTGGCGTTCGGCGTGAACGATGTTCGGCGCCACGAGGAGAAGTCGTCCGTGCTCACCGAACGCCTCGTACTGGCCCAGGACCTTGCCGGAGAGCCAGGACAGCACCCCGCCCATCTGGAGCGCGGTCACCCGGGACCCAATCGCACGACCCAGGGACGATCCGTCCGGGTCGCGCAACTCTTCCGCGATCGGCTCCACCGCCACCCGGAACTGCGCGACGTTGGAGCGAAGCCACTCTGGTCGTCCCACGACCACGGCGCGATGCTCATCGAAGGGTGCCTCGAGTCCGGTCACGTCGGCCACGGGTTGAACGGCGCGCTCGCTCGCACGCCGCAACTGGCGGACGGCTCGGTCGACATCGTCCTCGGTGACATCCGGTCCTCGTGGCGCCAACCGAACACCGGTGGCAACGGCGAGGTCCCAGTCGACGATGTCGGTCACCACTTGACTCTACGTCGCCCGATCAGGTGAGGCAGCCGCACGCCGCGAGTGCGGCCGCTGCGCGGTCGAGGGCCGCGCGTGACTCCGGGATGCCCGTGGTGGCATCGGACATGAAGGCGAAGGACAACAGGCGGCCGTCTCGGTCGACCACCGTCCCAGCCAGCGTGGACACCTCGATCAACGTCCCGGTCTTGGCCCGAACAAAGCCGGCCGCCGCTTCGGTATCTGGCGTAGTGAATCGCTCAGCAAGCGTGCCCGTGAGCCCAGCGACGGGCAGTCCGACGAGCACGGGCCAGGTCCACGAAGGAGCCGCATCGCCGGCGCACAGGGCCACTGCGGACGCCAGCAGATTGGGCGAGGCCACGTTGGCGTAGGACAGGCCGCTGCCGTCGACGATGACCGTTGCGCTTGTCGGTAATCCAAGCGACTGCAACGTCTCGATCGTTGCCTGCGCGCCGGACTCGAAGGTGCCCACGCCAGTGAGACGGGCGCCAGCCAGGTGGGCCAGGATCTCGGCCATGTCGTTGTCCGACTCCGTGAGCATCGTCTCGATCATCGTGGCGATGGGCACGGAGCGAGTGCTGGCGATGACGTCACCGCTCGCGGTCGCCTGCGCGATTCCCGTGACGGCTACGCCACGCTCACCGAGCAACTCCGCGAAGCGCTGAGCGGCGGCGTACGCCGGGTCCTCGACCCGGCCGTCGCCATCGGGGAGTCGCGAGCGGTCGACCGTGAGGGGTGACACCACCGCGGCCACACCGAGCGCCGGGTAGTTGCCGTCCCAACCGGGTGCGAGGCCGGGACCGGCAAACAGTGACGTGTCGTACTGCACGGCCACCGGTCCTCCAGCAGCCGCCGCCACCTGGTCCGCGAGAGCGGTGAGGGAGGAGCCGTCGGCGCTCACGGTCGCCAACGTCGGATCGCCTGCGCCCACCAAGGTGACGGCGCCAGCCGTGGCCACCACCGTCGTCTCGATCTGTGCCTCTGGGCCGAGTACATCGAGAACGGCGAGAGCCGTGAGCATCTTGTCGTTGGAAGCAAGCGACCGCGGTGTCGCTGGCTCGCGCTGGTAGACGATCTCCCCGCTGGCGACGTCGATCACCACCGCTCCCACGGACTCGCCCAAAGTGGCATCGCCGAGGAGCGGATCGAGCACCGCGTCAATGCCGCGCGGGATCCCATCCGGGGCGGACTCCGTGGCTGGCAACACCGCCGGAGCCGGCCCGAGGGGTGCAGCAGCAAGGGCGGGGGCGGCCACGAGTGCCATGACTGCGACACCCGCGATGACGGTCCACCGTCGGGGATTCATCAGGCGATGCCTCCCTGGAGCCCTGCCACCACGCGCTTCGTGGTGTCCAGGTCATTCATCGTAAAGAGGTGAACGCCGGGGACCCCGGATTGATGGAGTTCGCTGGCCTGAGCGAGCGTGTGGTCGATCCCGATGGAGCGGACCTCCTCGTCATCCGCGCAGGAAGCCACGGCCTCGACCAGCGCCGGCGGCATGCGGATGGAGAAGATTTCCGGCAATCGCTCCACGTGGGAACGCCGGGTGACGACCTTCAGCCCGGGGATGATGGGCATGGTGATGCCGACGCCGCGGGCCGCTTCCACGAAGTCGAAGTAGGCGTCATTGTCGAAGAACATCTGAGTGATCGCGAAGGATGCACCCGCCCTCTCCTTGCGTGCGAGCGTTTCCAGGTCGTGCTCAAGGTCACGAGCCTCGGCGTGAACTTCGGGGTAGGCACCCACTCCCACGCGGAATGCCGTGGTGGCCGGCTCGGCAACTTCCTCAACGTACTCACCTCGATTCAACGCCATGATCTGCTCGACGAGGTCGACGGCGTGCTCATGCCCTCCGGTGGCCGGTCGGAAGGGACCGCCCATCTGGCCGTCGCCGCGGATGACCAGCAGGGTGCGCATGCCGACGTAGTCGAGGTCGATGAGGTAATCCTCGGAATCGAGCCGACTAAAACCGCCACAGATGACATGTGGGAGCACCTCAAGATCAAAGCGATCGCGAATCATCGAGCAGATACCCATGCTTCCAGGCTTCTTGCGACGGGTGATGCGCCGCATCTCACCCTCGGGGGAAGTCACCTCCATTTGCTCGGCCTGGTGGTAGGTCACGCTGACGAAGCGAGGCCGCCAATCACCAAGGCCCTCGAGGAACTCCACAAGCGTTCCTGCACCCTGGCCCTTCAGCGGTGGCATGATCTCGATGGACACGGAATCGCGCAACGATTCTCCCGGCTCGACCGAGCCGATGCGGGAGGGTCTCCGGGCGGTGTCCATATTGCTTGCATCTTCCACCATGCCAGGAGGGGACGTGACACCGCAGCCACTGGAATTCGACGTAACAATCGAAATCCCGACGGGCAGTCGCAACAAGTATGAGATGGATCACGTGACCGGCCGGATTCGGCTCGATCGCATGCTCTTCACGGCGACCCGCTACCCGCATGACTACGGCTTCGTCGACGACACCCTCGGGTTGGACGGTGACCCACTCGACGCGCTCGTCATGGTCGCTGAGCCGACGTTTCCCGGAGTGGTGATTCGCTGCCGGGCGGTGGGCATGTTCCGAATGACCGACGAGGCCGGTGGGGATGACAAGGTGCTCTGCGTACCGTCAAGTGATCCGCGCCAGGAACACATGCGCGACATCTACCACGTGTCGGAGTTCGACCGCCTCGAGATCCAGCACTTCTTCGAGGTCTACAAGGACCTTGAGCCGGGCAAGTCGGTGGAGGGTGCGACCTGGGTAGGTCGCGAGGACGCCGAGATCGAAATTAGGGAGTCCTGGGCCCGCTACCAGGCCCTCGAGCATTAGCACCCTCGTGGGTTGTAGTCGCTACGTCGCGGAGTGAGCGACGAAGACCCACAAGCGTGCGGATCTGCCGAGTTGAAGGAAGATTTCCCCATGACCCACCACCGTCCACCGCCGCCGCGCGGATCAGGTGACGGGTGGGTCACGCTCTCCTCCGGTCAGGTGAAGTGGGGATTATTTGGTGCCGCGGGCATGCTCCTGCGCCACGATGACGCCGTGCTCTTGGCGCGTCGAGCCGAGTGGGTGCACGGAGGCAATGGTCAGTGGTCGGTTCCCGGCGGCGCAATCGACAAGGATGAGATGCCCGAGCACGCGGCGCTGCGCGAGTTCGACGAGGAGATCGGCCCGGTGCCCCGCGGACTGCGCATCGTCGGCATCCATACGGTGGTCATCGAAGCCGATGTGTGGAGCTACCACACCTGCTGCGCACTCGTCGATGAGCGGCCGACGTACACCGAACTCGGGACGACCGAGAACGACGAGGCCCGCTGGTGGCACCTCGACGAAGTGGATTCGCTGCCGCTATTCCCACCCTTTGCTCAGGCGCTCCCGCACCTGTTGCGTATCTACGACGAAGCGGCAAGCGCCTGACGGCTCGATCAGGCGCGGCGACTGGACGTCAAGATGAGCACGAAGGACGCTGCCATGAGCGCGCAGAAGGCCAATGATGCGATGCGCAGCCAGCCCCAGTCACCCGGCATAGTGACGAGGATGACGCCGAGCAGACCGTAGGTGATGAGCGCGACGGCGCTGGCCCCCATGACCGGATGGTCGCCGGCGCGACGCACCAGCCAGCATTGTCCGGCGTAGCCCACGAGCACCGCCCCGGCCACCCGCAGCGCCCACTCCGTCGGATCGAGGTGAGCCAGCCCGAGAGACTCGGCAATGCGCACCGGGTCGGCGAGCATCACGAGTCCGGAGATGAGGAGGGTGACCGATCCGACCGCGAGGGAGATCCGCGCAAGACGCGCCGACACAGCGAGCCCGGTGATGTCCCGAAGATCAGCCTCGGTCATGGCGTGACAGTAGCGCCGAATACGCGGAAAACTCGCCGTGAACAGGGCGTGTCGCGGAGCTCTCCGGTCGCTGACGGTTTCGCGGCGTTAGCGTGCGGCGGCGTTCGCCAGGCCAAGTTCGGCGATGAACGACGCAACGAGGTGGTCGATGAGCTCCTCGCGGGGCACCAACAGTGGGTCCCAGGACAGCACGGTTTCTTCCATCCCCACGAGCCACCCGCGTACGACGAGGTGGGCGAGCGGACCCACATCGGGATTGCCGGCGGCATCGAGCCAGCGCGGAACCAGGGCATCGCGCGTACGCGCAATGAGGTCCACGACTCGTTGATCGCCTCCCCCAGCAGCGCGGACGAGGGTGGTGTAGCTCCCCCGATTGCGCTCGACCAGCCGGACGAAGCCCTCGACCAGTCGCCGGATCCGCTCCGGTGGAGCAGCGTCGTCAGGAACCCGCGGAGGTCGCAGCAACTGGTCACTCGCGGCGCTCACCACGGCGACGTAGAAGTCCGCCTTCGTTGGGAAGTAGTGGAACAGCAGCGTGCGCGAGATCCCCGCGCGCGCCGCCACCTCATCGAGCGCCAACTCATGGATCGGACGTTCCTGCAGGAGATCCCATCCGATCTCGATGAGTTGGGCACGACGAGCGTCCGCGCTCATGCGAGCGGTGGGCACCGTGGTGGTACCCACCGACTCAGACGTAGCGACCACCCGACTCGGCGAGAGCGACGACGGAGGCGGGCGGCGTGAAGCGGTCGCCGTAGCGGTCCGCGAGTTCACGGGCACGCGCCACAAAACCAGCCGGACCACCCGGGTAGCCGTTGACGAACTGCAGGACACCACCGGTCCACGGCGGGAAGCCGATGCCGAAGATGGAGCCAATGTTCGCCTCCGGCACCGAGCGCAGGACGCCTTCGTCGTAGCACTTGATCGACTCAATCGCTTCGGCGAAGAGCATCCGCTCCTTCATGTCCTCGAAGGGAATGTCGAGGTTTTCACCGCCGAAGTTCTCCGCCAGACCGTCCCACAGGCCGAGGCGCTTGCCCTCGCCGTACTCGTAGAAGCCGGCTCCGGCGGCACGTCCGCCACGCTCGAACTCCAGGACCATGCGATCCACCGCCGCATTCGACGGATGGTCGGGAAACTCTTGACCGGCAGCAGCCGCGGCGGCTCGCGCTTCCTCGCGGATACGGCGGCCGAGGGTGAGACTCACCTCGTCGAAGAGTGCGAGCGGCCCGGTCGGGTAGCCCGCCTGCAAGCCTGCCTGCTCGATTGAGGGCGCGGGTACACCCTCGGCGAGCATGGCGACGGCCTCGCCCATGAAGGTGCCGATGACGCGGCTGGTGAAGAAGCCTCGGCTGTCGTTGACAACGATCGGGGTCTTCTTGATCTTGGCCGCAACGTCGAGGGCCTTGGCGATCGTGGCATCGGAGGTCTTGTCGCCAACGACGATTTCCAGCAGCGGCATCTTGTCAACGGGCGAGAAGAAGTGCAGACCGATGAAGTCCTCAGGGCGTGACACCGCGGTGGCGAGCCCGGAGATGGGCAGGGTCGAGGTGTTGGAGCCAAGGAGGGCATCCGCGGCGGCGACCTGCTCGATGCGGCCGAAGACCTCCTCCTTCAACTCCTGGTTCTCGAAGACCGCCTCGATGACGAGATCGACGCCCTTGGCCTGCTCGATGTTGTCGGTCGGCGTGATCCGGGCAAGCACATCATCGCGCTGCGCCTCTGTCATCTTGCCGCGCGAAACAGCCTTGTCGAGAATCGTCTGCGAGTAGGCCTTGCCCTTCTCGGCGGACTCCAACGAGGTGTCCACCAGGACGACCTCGATGCCGTTGCGAGCACAGACGTAGGCGATGCCCGCGCCCATCATTCCGGCGCCCATGACGAGAGCACGCTGCGGCTCGTATTTCGCATGGCCGTCGGGACGAGCCCCACCCTTGGTGATGTGCTGCAGGTCGAAGAAGAATGCCTGTGTCATGTTCTTGGCGACCTGACCCGTCGCAAGACTGGTGAAGTAGCGCCCCTCGATCTTCTCCGCCGTCGCGAAGTCCACCTGGGCACCTTCGACGGCCGCTGACATGATGGCCAGTGGTGCAGGCATCGGCGCACCCTTGATCTGCTTGCGCAGGTTGGCGGGGAAGGCCGGCAGCATCATGGCGAGCTTCGGATTGCTCGGTGTGCCCCCGGGCATCTTGTAGCCCTGCGCGTCCCACGGCTGCACCGCCTCGGGGTTCGCGAGGACCCACGCCTTGGCCTTGGCCAGCATCTCCTCAGGGCTCGCGGCGAGTTCATCGACGAGGCCCTTGGCGAGGGCGTCCGCTGGCTTGCGTCGCTGCCCCTGGAGAAGAACCTCCATGAGCGCCTTCTGCAGACCGAACATGCGGCTCGTGCGTACGACGCCACCGGCTCCGGGGAGCAGACCGAGGGTCACTTCGGGTAGGCCGATCTCACTGCCGCGAACGTCGAGGGCGACTCGGTGATGGCAGGCGAGGGTGATCTCGTAGCCACCGCCGAGCGCCGCTCCGTTGATGGCGGCCGCAACCGGCTTGCCGAGGGTCTCGAGTCGACGGAACGCCGCCTTGATCCGGCTGACCTCGGCCTCGAGACGCTCGGCATCGGCCGGCGTCGCCTGGATGATCATGTTCAGGTCGGCGCCGGCGAAGAAGGTCTTCTTCGCACTGGTGATGACGACGCCGGCGATGTCATCTCGCTCGGCCTCGAGTCGCTCGAGAGTCTTCTCGAGGGATTCGATGAAGGTGCTGTTCATCGTGTTGGCGCTGCCGCCGGGGTCATCCATCGTCAGGGTGACAACGCCGTCGGCGTCCTTATCCCACTGGAACATGTTCACGTCGCTCACGGCGTACTCCCTCAAACCCGCTCGATGATGGTGGCGAGGCCCATGCCACCGCCGATGCACAGGGTGATGAGGCCGTAGCGACCTCCGGTGCGCTCGAGTTCATCGAGCACGATGCCGGTGATGATCGCGCCGGTCGCACCGAGAGGGTGGCCCATGGCGATCGATCCACCGTTGACGTTGACCTGCTCGATATCGAGGTTGAAGTCCTTCATCCACTTCAGTACGACGGCGGCGAATGCCTCGTTGAGTTCCCAGACATCAATATCGGCCGGGGTGAGTCCGGCAGCCTTCAACACCTTCTCGGTGGCTGGCGTGGGACCGGTGAGCATGATCGTGGGATCAGCGCCGCTCACCGCGGTGGCGACGACACGACCGCGGGGGGTGAGCCCCGCGGCTTTACCCGCTTCTTCACTGCCGACGAGGACGAGAGCGGCACCATCGACGATGCCGCTGGAGTTGCCCGCCGTGTGGACGTGATTGATGCGCTCGATCCAGTGGAACTTCTGGAGAGCGACCGCGTCGAAGCCACCCATCTCGCCCATGCCCGCGAACGACGGGTTGAGCTTGGAGAGCGACTCCACCGTTGTGTCGGGACGCATGTGCTCGTCGTGATCGAGGATGAGTACGCCGTTCTGATCGCGCACGGGCACCACGGACTTGGCGAAGTTGCCACTGCTCCAGGCCGCAGCTGCGCGCTCCTGTGAGCGGAGTGCGTACGCGTCGACGTCGTCGCGCGAGAAGCCTTCGACGGTGGCGATGAGATCGGCGCTGATGCCCTGGGGGACGAAGTAGGAGTCGTAGGCCGTCTCGGGATCCATCGCCCACGGTCCACCGTCACTGCCGAGAGGCACACGGCTCATGGACTCGACACCACCGGCGATGACAAGGTCATCCCAACCGGCGCGCACCTTCTGGGCGGCCATATTGATGGCCTCCAGACCCGAGGCGCAGAAGCGATTGATCTGAGTTCCGGCAACGGTGTCGGGCAGGCCGGCTGCGATCGCCGCCGTCTTGGCAATGTCGGCGCCCTGGTCGCCCACCGGCGTCACGCAGCCGAGGATCACATCGTCGACCTCCGCCGGGTCCAGGCCCGGATGGCGAGCTTGGAGTTCGTTGAGCAGGCCGGTCACCAGGGATACGGGCTTGACCCCGTGCAGGGAACCGTTGGCCTTGCCGCGCCCACGCGGGGTGCGAATCGCCTCGTAGATGAATGCCTCGGTCATACCGGCCTCCTTGCCGTTGCTGCCTTGTTGAGCATCTGTCAACAAACGTTACTCGCCGGTAATGACGGTGGCAACCCCTCTCCCCTCCCCGTTGAGTGGCGGGTTGTGGACGGTTTTGGGCGCCAAAACCGTCCACAACGCGCCACTCAACACTGGGTGTGTGGTCATGATGGGCGGATGCATCCCCGTCGGATCGGCTTGCTCGGCGGTGAATCCACCGGCAAGACGACGTTGGCCATGGCCCTTGCCGATGCGCTCCCCGGCTTCGTCGCTGAGGAGTACCTCCGTGACTTCGTGCGGGACTTCGGGCGAGTGCCGACCCTCGCCGACCAGGAGGGCATCTTCCTGACCCAGCAGATGACCGTGCAGACCGTGATGCGGGCGGCCGCTCACGCGCAGGTCCCGTGGGTGATCGCCGATCCGCTCCCTCTCATGACCGCCGTCTACAGCGTCGTCTACTTCAACGACGACTCGTTGTTGAATACCGGTCTTGCGAACGCCGCGGCGTATGACGTCCTCCTGTGGTCTGCTCCAGACATTGAGTGGGTGCCGGACGGCGAGCAGCGCGACGGGCCGGACTACCGATCGCGCGTTGATCACGTCATCGCGGAGTTGATCAATCCCGTGCTGCCGCTGACTCGTCTCACCGGATCCCTCGACGAGCGCGTCGCTCATACTCTGCAGACCATCCCGAACGCAGACTGAACGTTCGCCACGCCCGAGGTCGCACACGAAGTAAGCCCTGGTGGTCGTCACCCAACTCGCAAGGTGTGAGGAGCCATGCCGAAAGTCACAGTGTGCCAATCACTTTCCGCCTTCCTTGCCGTTACCGCGGGCAAATCGCCCACAAAATCGCGGTAACTGCAAGGAAGTTAGGCGCGCCAGACGTGGGTGACCAGGGGAACGCCCGGGCGATAGGCCAGGTGGATGAACGACGGCGCATCCAGCGCCACGAGATCGGCTCGACGTCCAACGCCTATCACCCCGATGTCGCTGCGCTGCAGTGACGCGGCGCCACCGGCGGTCGCCGCCCACACCGCCTCCGCGGGTGACAACCCCATCTCTCGCACCGCAAGGGCGACCATCAACGGCATCGACGTTGTGTACGACGACCCTGGATTGCAGTCCGAGGCGATCGCGACGGTCACCCCCGCGTCGACTAGCCGCCTGGCCGGCGCGTAACTCGACCGCGTCGAGAACTCCGCCCCCGGCACGAGCGTCGCCACCGTCGACGAAGCCGCCAACGCTTCGATGTCCTCGTCTGACAGGTGCGTGCAGTGATCGACCGAGGCCGCCTCCATCTCCACCGCCAGCGCCACACCCCCACCGAAACCCAATTGATTGCCGTGCACCCGCAGTCCAAGCCCGGCATCGCGCGCCGCACTCAAGATCGCGCGCCCCTGATCGACATCGAAGGCACCGCGCTCCACGAAGACATCGGCCCACCGCGCATGCGGGGCGCACGCCTGCAACATGTCCCCGGCCACGAGGGCGACGTAGTCATCGGGTCGATCGGCGTACTCCGCCGGCACGACGTGCGCGCCGAGGAACGTCGTCTCATCGGTCACGGTCCCCGCGGCCACGAGCGACCGCTGCTCGTCATGCACCGTGAGGCCATAACCCGACTTGGCCTCCAGCGTCGTCGTGCCCTGTCGCAACGCTTCGGCGGCGAGCCGCTCGACGTTGGCCCGCAATTCGGCATCGCTCGCCGCACGCGTCGCCGCCACCGTCGTGCGGATCCCACCGGCGGCGTACGGCGTGCCGGTCATCCTCGCTGCGAACTCAGCAGACCGCTCCCCCGCGAAGACCGGATGGGTGTGTGCATCGACGAAGCCCGGGATGACCGCCGCTCCGCCCACGTCAATCGACTCATCCGCAGCCGGGCACGCCGCCGAAGGCCCCACCCAGGTGATGACACCATCCTGCGCCACGACGGCGGCGTCGGACAGCACGCCGAGAACGCCCTCGCCCATCGACGAGTCCGCCGTGGCGAGCTCGCCAATATTGGTCCAGGCGACCGAGGCCACGATCAGCCCTCGCGCATCGGCACGCGTACGCCGCGCTCGTCCGCCACCTCATCGGCCAACTCATAGCCGGCATCGCAGTGACGAATGACTCCCGTGCCCGGGTCATTGGTGAGGACGCGACGCAGTTTCTCCGCCGCCAGTTCGGTGCCGTCGGCGACGCTCACCTGACCGGCATGGATCGAGCGACCGATACCGACGCCCCCACCGTGGTGGAGCGAGACCCAGCTTGCGCCCGAGGCGGTGTTCAGCAGCGCGTTGAGCAACGGCCAGTCCGCGATGGCATCGGAGCCATCCGCCATCGCCTCTGTCTCGCGGTACGGCGACGCGACCGAGCCACAGTCGAGGTGATCGCGTCCGATGACGATCGGGGCGGACACCTCGCCGCTGGCCACCATGTCGTTGAAGCGTTCGCCAGCCTTGTCGCGCTCGCCGTAGCCCAGCCAGCAGATACGCGCGGGCAGGCCCTGGAAGGCCACGCGTTCGGACGCCATGGTGATCCAGCGGCGCAGGTGGTCGTTGTCGGGGAAGAGGTCGAGCACGGCACGGTCGGTCGCCCAGATGTCCTTGGGATCACCGCTCAGCGCCACCCAGCGGAACGGGCCCTTGCCCTCGCAGAAGAGCGGTCGGATGTACGCCGGGATGAAGCCGGGGAACTCGAAGGCGCGACCAAAGCCACCGAGCCGGGCCTCATCGCGAATCGAATTGCCGTAGTCGAAGACCTCGGCACCTTCATCCATAAAGCCCACCATCGCCTCCACATGCTTGGCCATGGAGACACGCGCACGGTCGGTGAACTCATCCGGCTTCTTCGCCGCGTAGTCGGGCGCATCTCCCAGGTCAATCCCCTCCGGGAGATAGCTCAGCGGATCGTGTGCACTCGTCTGATCGGTGACGATGTCGATCTCGACACCACGACGCAGCAACTCGGGGAAGACCACGGCCGCATTGCCGACCACGCCGACGCTCAGCGCACGCCGCTCACGCTTGGCCGCTGTAACCCGCTCGATGGCGTCATCAAGATCGAGCGCAATCTCATCGAGGTAGCGGTCCTTGACGCGCTTGGCGAGGCGGGTGGGATCGACATCGACGAGGAGACAGACGCCCTCGTTCATCGTGACGGCGAGCGGCTGTGCTCCACCCATGCCGCCGCTGCCCGCCGTCAGGGTCAGCGTGCCCGCCAGCGTGCCGCCGAACTTCCGGGCCGCCACCGCGGCAAACGTCTCGTAGGTGCCCTGGAGGATGCCCTGGGTGCCGATGTAGATCCACGAGCCGGCCGTCATTTGGCCGTACATCGTCAACCCCATCTGCTCCAACCGACGGAATTCCGGCCAGTTCGCCCAGTCGCCGACAAGATTGGAGTTGGCGATGAGAACGCGGGGCGCCCACTCATGCGTGCGGAACACGCCAACCGGACGCCCCGACTGCACGAGCATCGTCTCGTCGTCGGCGAGCGTGGTGAGCGTGCGCACCATCGCATCGAACGACGCCCAGTCGCGTGCCGCGCGACCGGTGCCGCCGTACACGACGAGTTTGTCCGGGTGCTCGGCCACCTCGGGGTCGAGGTTGTTCTGCAGCATGCGCAGTGCCGCCTCCTGGGGCCAGCCGCGGGCGGTGAGCGTGGTGCCGCGGGGAGCGGAGACGGGGCGGGCGCCGGGGAGTGCGTCGGACATGTCAGTTCTCCGTGTGTTCGGTGGGGAGTGTGTTGAGGGGTCCGGTCACGGACTGGACCGCGCGGAGTACGGCGCCGGAGCGCACCAACTCTGTGGCCGCCGCGATCTCGGGAGCGAGGTGGCGATCAGGGCCGGGGCCGGCGATCTGCTCACGGAGCAGTGCGACCACGGCACCCGTGGCGTCTGCAGGAGAGATGGGCGCACGCAGGTCAAGTGCGCGAGCCGACGTAAGGATCTCGATCGCCAATACGCGAGCGAGGCCATCGACCGCGGTGCGCAGTTTGCGCGCCGCCGACCATCCCATGGAGACGTGGTCTTCCTGCATCGCACTCGAGGGAATCGAGTCGACGCTCGCCGGGACCGCGAGGCGTTTCAACTCGTGCACGATGCCGGCCGAGGTGTACTGCGCGATCATGTGGCCGCTGTCGACGCCGGCTTCATGCGCGAGGAAGGGTGGCAGACCGTGACTGCGGTGTCGGTCCAGCATCCGATCGGTACGCCGTTCGCTCATGCTGGCGACATCGGCCACGGGGATCGCCACAAAGTCCAGGGCGTAGGCCACCGGAGCACCATGGAAGTTGCCGTTGCTCTCCACTCGACCGTCGAGGGTCACCACGGGATTGTCGATCGCAGCGGCCAACTCACGATCGGCCACGACAGCGCAGTAGTCCACGGTGTCACGGGCCGCGCCATTGACCTGCGGTGCGCAGCGCAGCGAGTAGGCGTCCTGCACGCGTGTGTCATCAGGGCCGGCATGGCTGGCCACGATGGGTGAGTCACGCAGGACGCGACGCATGTTCGCGGCACTCATGCGCTGCCCGGGATGTGGCCGCAGTCGTTGCAGATCATCGGCGAGCACGCGGTCGGTGCCCAGGAGTGCCTCGATCGACATCGCCGCTGAGATATCGGCGGTGGTCACCAACATCTGCAGGTCGGCGAGCGCGAGGATGAGCATGCCGAGCATGCCGTCGGTGCCGTTGATGAGTGCGAGGCCCTCCTTCTCCGCCAGACGCACCGGCGTGATCCCGGCATCGGCGAGGGCCTGGACCGCAGGCATCCGGACGCCGTCACGATCACGCACCTCTCCCTCACCGATCAGGGCGAGCGCAATATGCGAGAGCGGAGCAAGGTCGCCGGAGCAGCCCAGCGAGCCGTACTCGTAGATGACCGGGCTGATGCCGGCGTTCAGCATGTCGGCGTAGATCTGCGCGGTGACCGGGCGCACACCGGTGCGTCCGGTCGCCAGGGTGTGCAAGCGCAACAGCATCGTGGCGCGCACGACCTCGTCCTCTACTTCCGGACCGGTACCCGCCGCATGCGAACGCACCAGTGACTCCTGCAGGTGGGCGCGCTGCTCCGGCGGAATGTGCACCGTGGCGAGAGCGCCGAAACCGGTGGATACGCCGTACGCCGGCTCCGGTGACGACGCGAGGGCATCGATCACCGCGCGGCTGCGGGCCATCTCGGCGAGGGACTCCTCGGTGAGCCGAACGGGGGCGCCCTCGCGAGCGACGGCCACCACCTCGGCCATGGTGAGGGGGGCGATACCGATCTCGACGGTCATGGCGCAACCCAATCGCCTCTCGACTGCCCGAAGGAGGCCCCGCGACAGGTATTTGTCTGGTATCCCAGACCCATGAGCCGGGTACCCGCCGTGAGTCAGGCCGGCGCCCTCCTGCGCGCCCTCGCCGAGCGGGGTCCATCGACGGCCACCGCGCTGGCTCGGGTCATCGACGCCCCGCGGAGTACGACGTACCACCTGCTCGCGGTCTTGCGCGATGACGGCTACGTCATCCATCTGACGGAGCGCAAACGGTGGGCCCTCGGTCCGACCGCCTTCTTCGTGGGCCAGGGATTCCTACGCCACGATCCGCGCGAGGAGCTCACCCGCCCGGCCCTGATCGCCTTGGCCGAGGAGACGGGGGCGACCGCCCACCTCGGTGTCCTCCACGGGACCGAGGTGCTCTACCTCGCCAAGGAGTCGGCGCGCACAGGCAGGCCAGCACCGACCCTCATCACCGGCGTGGGCGTTCGCCTGCCCGCCGCCACGACGGCCTCCGGTCGCGCCCTGCTCGCCTGTCTGCCCACCCAACAGGTCCGCGCCCTCATGTCGACTGACACGGCATTCGCTGCTCGCACGGATCGCGGGCCGACCAACCTGTCGGCCCTCCAGCGGACACTCACACACGAGCGGCGACTCGGCTACTCGGTCGAGGAGGGCGAGGTGATGGCTGGCTTCGCGTCGGTCGCTGCGGCCGCCGTTGATCGACGCGACCAACCGATCGCGTCAGTCGGTCTGACTGTTCGCGCGACCGATGGTCGGGACCTCACTGATCTCGCTGAGCGAGTACGCCGCACCGCGCAGGAGATCCAGACGATGCTCGGTTAGCGCCGGTATCGCTTAGCGAGTTGGGCCGCACGCGGGGTTGCCTGACACGCGGCGGCCACGTCCCGCACCGTCACCAGCCCGCGCTCCTCCAGCATCGGCACCAGGGCGACGAATACCCGGGCGGTTGCCAGGGCGTCGCCATGCGCCGTGTGGCGATCGGTCACCTCAATGTTGAGTCGCTCGGTCAGCGCGTCCAGCCCATGCCTGACACCGTCTTCGGGCCACAGGACCAACGACATCAGCAGCGTGTCGAGCGTCAACGGGAAGGGAACCAAGCGGTTCCGTCGGACGACTGGATCAAGGAAGGCGAGGTCGAACGCGACCACCTGACCGACGGCCACGTCATCCCCGATGAAGTCCCGCAGTCCGGCCACGACGACGTCAGAGGGCAGCGCATCCACGACCATCGCGTCACTGATGCCGTGGATGGCCGTTGCCTCCGCCGGGATAGGGACTCCGGGACTCACGAGCGCGTCGAATACCCGCTCCGTGATGGCTAGGGAGGACACGGAGATCGCGGAGACGGAGACGAGGCGATCGCCGTCGAAGGGGTGCAGGCCCGTGGTCTCGCAATCGAGCACCACACACGACAGGTCCCGCAGACGGGTGTCCGCATGGCATCGCGCCGACCACCGCGGATAGCGACGCCGCGCGAGCCAGTTCATACCGACGCGACGTCCCCTACGACAACTCCATCAAGCCATCAACGCGGCGGGGCACTCCCCAGGGATTGCCGTCACGAAGCGCAGGCGGCAGGACCGACTGGGGCATGCCCTGCCAGGTCACCGGGCGCACGAAGCGATCGACCGCTGCCGCGCCGACACTCGTCGTCGCCGGAGCGGTGGTCGCGGGGAAGGGTCCGCCGTGCTGCATGGACCAGGTGACGGCAACACCGGTGGGCCAGCCGTTCCACAGCACGCGCCCCGCATGGGCCACCAGCTTGGGCATGAGGTCACCCACAATCGCGTCGTTCTCCTGCCCCTGAACCCCCGCGGCAAGGAGGCCGGGCAGCACATCGGCGAGCGCGAGCATTTGCTGCGGGTCGTCGTACTCCACGAGGAGGGACATGGGACCGAAGCACTCCTCGAGTAGGCGTGGATCAGCCAGGACGACATCGGCCGGCACGGCGAAGAGCGTGGCCCGCACCGTGTCGGTGTCGGCATCCCAACCACCCTCATGCAGGACCTCGACGCTGCTGATGTCGGTCCGCTCGCCAACGCCGCGCAGGAAAGCATCGCGAATCGCCGAGGTGAGCATGCCTTGGCCGGCGACACCACCGACCGCGGCGACGGCAGCCGCGCGAATCGCCTCATCGCGGGGGGCGATGAGCAAGCCCGGCTTGGTGCAGAACTGACCGGCGCCGAGCGTGAAGGAACCCACCCATCCCTCGGCAATTGACGCGCCGCGATCGGCGGCGGCCTCGGGTGTGACGAAGATCGGATTGACGCTACCCAACTCACCGAAGAACGGGATGGGACGCGGACGGTCGGCGGCCAGACGGGCCAGCGCGAGCCCACCGCGCTGGCTACCGGTGAAGGCCACCGCCTCGATTCGATCGTCGTTGACGAGGTCGATGCCGTCCTGGAGTTCATGGGACACCATGGTGAGTACGCCGTCCGGCGCACCGGCCGCACGCAGTGCCTCCTGCGCGATCGCCATCACCGCGTCACTGAGCCGCGGATGACCGGGATTGGGCTTGACCACGACTGGGCACCCGGCAGCAAGGGCGGAGGCGGTGTCGCCACCCAGCGTGGAAAAGGCGAAGGGGAAGTTGGACGCCGCGAAGACCGCAACGGGGCCGAGCGGCACGCGCATGCGTCGCAGATCAGGACGCGGCGGCGTCGCCTCGGGAAGGGCCGTGTCGAGGACCACCCCGAGATAGGCACCCTCACGCACGACCTGCGCCATGAGGCGCAGTTGCCCCGTTGTCCGACCAACCTCACCGGTGAGTCGGTCAACGCCGAGACGGCTTTCGTCCACCGCAATCGGCACGAGGTCGTCGCGCGCCGCGTCCATCGCATCGGCAATGGCCTCGAGCAGTCCGGCTCGCGTCGGCAGATCGGTATCGGCGTACCACTGTGCGACCTCCTTTGCTGCCGCGCAGGCCTGCTCCACTGACATGACGGTGCTCATGATGTTCCTTCCGCGATGCGTGCACTAACGACGGCGTCTTCCCAACCCATGCCCATGCTCTTGAAGACGCGCGATCCACCCTCGGCCGGGCGGACCGTGCCTTTGGCGATCTGTTCCAGGTCCGCATCGATGTCGTCGGCAGTCATGAGGCCCGCATTGATGGCCATGACGACGTCGCCGGCTTCGCGAAGCGCCGAGACACGCTCCTCGACCGCGACGAAGGACCGGGCCACCAATTCACTCGGCATCTCACGACAGTCGGGCGAGTGGGTGCCCACGGCGGCCGCCACGACATCGGGACGGCAGTCGGCCGCATCGAAGAGGGCGTCGGAGGCGGTCGTCGCGCAGATGATGATCCGCGCCTTCCGGACGGCGTCACGGACGGCCTCTCCCTCGACCGCGGTGAATGCCACGTCCGGGTGACGGGCCGCAGCATCGGCCACCAGCGCTTCGGCATTCGCCTTGCGTCGCGCGGCCACGAATACTTCGCGGATCGGCCACTCGGCGATGATCGCGTCAATGTGCGCGCGTCCCTGCGGGCCGGCGCCGAAGACCAGCAGGGAGTCACAGTCGGCGGGGGCGATCCCGCGAAGGCCGACAATCGTGACCGCGGTGGTGCGCATCACCGTGAGGGCGGCCGCATCCATGATCACCGTGGGCGCGAGTGACTCAGGATCGAAGACGACATGGACGCCCTTGATCCGAGGATCGGGCCGGTCCGCATCGTGGTGGATGGTGACGAGCTTGACCGTGGGCGTGCCTGTCATACGGCTCGGCATGAGAAGCATCTCTCCCGGTGGCAGGTCGATGAAGATGCGCGGGGGGTCGGGCTCGCCAGGCAGGCCCGCCCGGAGGGCTTCTTCGAGCGCATCAGCGCATTGGCCGATCGTGGCCGCCGCATACGTCTGCTTCTCGTCGAGGAATCTCACTGTCATCGCGGGCTCACCCTTCCATCTGGCCGTTGGCGAGTGCGCCGAGGGGTACCGGGACCACAAGGGGTCGCACGGCCGCATCACCGAGCGATTGCGTCGTGCCAAACCCGCACAGGCTGTCCACCGCGGAGGAGCAGATGCGGCCCTGGCACCAGCCCATGCCGGCGCGCGTGAAGAGTTTGACCGCGCGAGTATCCCGGGCTCCCAGATCGTCGATGGCCTCGCGGACCTGCCCCGCGCGGACTTCCTCACAGCGGCACATCATCGTGTCGTCACGCACCTGGTCCCGCCAGCCGTCGCGGACGGGGAAGGTGGCGTGGAGGGCCTCGGCAAACCCCTGCCACGTTGCGATGTCACGGCGTACGACGTCCAGGCCGCGACGCGTCAGCGCGGGCGGTCGGCCGAGGTGATCCGCGACAGACGCCCCGGCGAGCAGGCCTTCCACACGCGCCGCCTCCACCCCGCCGACCCCGGTGGTCTCACCCGCGGCGAAGAGGCCGGGAACGCTCGTGGACAGGTTCGGATCGACGTCGACGACCAAGCCGCCATCCGCACCGAGCACCATCTGTGCGCCAAGTTGACCCGCGAGGTCGGTCTGCGCAACGAAGCCGTAGCCGATCGCCAGAGCGTCGCACTCGATTACGCGATCGGTGCCCTCGACGACGCGCCAGTCCGCGTCGACACGCGCAATCCGGACAGCCTCGACACGATCGACGCCGATGGCCTCGATCACGCGGTGGCGATGCAGGTAGGGGACACGGTGGCGCGCGAGACGACTCACATAGCCCAGGAATTCACCCGACTTGCTGAGGCCGCCGCGAATCGCCGACGCCCGGGTGATGAAGCGGCTCGGGTTGTTGGCTTCGACGATTGCCGGGACGTGCGCGCCGTGCTCGAGGAGGGTTCCGGACACCGCGAGGAGGAACGGACCTGTGCCGGCGACAACAGCACGCTGACCGGGGATGACCCCGCTGCCCTTGACGAGCAACTGCGCACCACCACCGGACATCACTCCGGGTAGTTCCCAACCGGGGAAGGGCAGGTGTCGATCGAAGGCACCGGTGGCCACGATCACCGCGCGCGCACGGAAATCCGCGATCTCCCCGCGATGTCGGTCATCACCGCGCAGACGGATGACGAAGTCATCGTCATGCCGTGAGATGGCATACGCCGTACGCCGCGACCGGTAGTCGATCACGCCCGAGCCGGTCAGCCGGTCGAACTCGGCACGCAATTCGGCGTAGGAGAGGTCACGTGGGCCGGATGAGGGCTCGCTGTCGATCGGAGGGGCGCCGCGGTAGTACTGACCACCCGGTGTCGGACCGTTATCAATGACCGTCACGCGGCATCCCGAGCGCGCAGCAACCACAGCAGCGGCAACACCAGCAGCACCGGCGCCGAGGATGACGACGTCAACGGTCGGTGCCGCGATGTCAGACATGGCCATCACCGGCCTGGGTGCGAACGTCGTCACCAGGCTCGACCGCGCTGAGACAGGCCCGGACATTCGGCTCACCGTTGACCGTGATGAGGCAGTCAAAGCACACCCCGATACCGCAGAAGAGCCCGCGAGGCCGATCACCGAAGCGCGTCGTGCGCCACGACATCACACCGTTTTCGATCAGAGCGGCCGCGATGGTCTGACCCTCGACTGCCGCCATGGGGGCGCCGTCGAAGGTGAAGGAAGTCTCACGCGACATGTGCGCCCTCGAATCGGTTCGGGGCGAAGGGCGCGATGTCCATGGCCAGGTTCGTACCCGCAATCGCCTGGGCGATGAGGAGACCTGTAGCCGCGGCCAAGCCAATGCCCGCACCTTCGTGGCCACAGGCGTGCAGAAATCCCGGTGCCCGCGAATCTGGACCGATGACCGGCAGATGATCAGGGCAGTAGGGGCGGAATCCGCCGTAGGTGCGCATGAGTTGGACATCGGCGAGGAAGGGGAAGATCGCCACAGCCTGCTGGGCCTCTTGCCGAATGACCTCCCAGTCGAGGGTCTTGTCGAACCCGACGCGCTCACGACTCGAGCCAATCAGCACGGTGCCCGAGTGGGTGCCCTCGATCACCGCGGATGTCTCTAGCCCAGCGTTGTCGGAGGCCACGTTGGCGACGTAGTCCGCGGCGTAAACCTTGTGCCGAATCATGGGCGGCAGCGGCTCAGTCACCAGGATGAATCCACGCCGCGGGAGGATCGGCAGGTCGACACGGGCCAGTCCCGCAACAACTCCGCCCCAGGTCCCGGCGGCGTTGACGACATGCGGGGCGCTGATCCGCTCGGTGGGTGTGCGGACGCCGGTGACGGCACCGCTGCCGTCACGTTCAATCTCCAGCACCTCGGTCTCGGGCAGGACGGTTACTCGACCCGTGGACCGCGCGTGCTGCAGCAGGCGGGCGGCAGCCAGCATCGGCTGGACCTGCATGTCCTGGGGGTAGAAGACACCACCGAGAAGATCGCGCGCGATGTGCGGCTCGTGATCACGCAGACCCTTGGCCGTCACGGGCTCGGCGATGACGCCCGCCTCCGCCTGCTCTGCAGCGAAGCGGTGCAGATGCTCGAGCGTCGCCGCACGCGTCGCAACAACCAGCCCACCCTTGGCATCTAATTCGAAGGAATCGCCGAGTTCTCCGGCCATCTGAGCCCAGAGTTCGCGGCTCAGCAGGGCGAGATCGAGCTCGGGTCCGGGCTCCTTGTCCGAGACAAGAATGTTGCCCTCACCGGCACCCGTGGTGCCCCCGGCGACCGAACCCCGATCGACCACGATGACGGAAAGACCAGCCTGGGCGCAGTAGTGGGCGCAACACGCTCCGACGATGCCGGCACCAATGACGATGACGTCGGCGTTCATCCGCGGGACTCCCGACTCTGCGCCCAGATGCCCCGCACGTGGTCGAGATGGTGCGAGATGAACTTCTCCACCGCCTCGGCGTCGCCGCGTTCCAGTGCGTCGAGGAGATCAAGGTGCTCATCCGCTGACTCGGCGAGGACGCCATCGGCGGCGAGTTGCTCCAGGCCGTAGAGCCGGCTCTGGTCGCGGAGGCGACCGACGAGTTCGACCAGCCGCTGATTGCCGGCAGCCGCGAGCAAAGCGAGATGCAGGTCACGATCGGCTTCGACGTAGGCGACGACATCACCAGCCCGCGCGTGGCGACCGATGTCCTCCGCGCGCTTGCGCAGGTCCTTGATCCTCGAGGCATCGAGATTGCCCGCGAGCCCGCGCACCGTGGGGACCTCGAGCAGTCGGCGCAACTCGGTGATCTGATCCAATTCGTCATCCGACAGCTCGACCACGCGGAAGCCCTTGTTGGGCACCGGCGTGACGATGCCCTCGTTGACGAGGTCGAGCATTGCTTCACGCACCGGAGTGGCGCTCACACCGAACTGTTCGGCCAGCGCGGGGATGCTGTAGGTCGTACCCGGAGCCATGCGCCCGGATACGAGGGCCGCGCGCAGCGATTCGGCGACGCGCTCGCGCAGGGAGACACGATCGCCGATCTCCGCGATGCCTTCGACGCCGCTCGTCACAGGAGGAAACCCGCCGGGAAGGGGTCGTCATCACTGAGCATGAACTGCGCCGTCCCGGTCACCCAGGCGCGACCGGTGATGATGGGCACGATCGCCGGGAATCCGGCCACCGAGGTTTCCTCGGCGATGCGCGCCGTGAATCGGGTACCGATGAAGGACTCGTTGACGAACTCGTCGCCGACACCAATGAGCCCGCGAGCGTGAAGTTGAGCCAGGCGCGCCGAGGTGCCGGTGCCGCACGGCGACCGGTCGAACCAGCCGGGGCTGATGACCATCGCGTGGCGTGAGTGCTGCGCGGTCGAACCCGGTGCAATGACCTGCACATGGCGGACACCGCGGATGTCGGCATCGAGCGGATGCTGTGGCGGGGCAGCTTCGTTTATGGCCGTCATCAATTTCATGCCGGCGTCGATGATGGCGTCGCCGTTGGTTCGGTCGAACTCGACGCCGAGTTGCTCGGCATCGACCATGACGTAGAAGTTGCCGCCGTAGGCGATGTCGTACGTGACCGCGCCGATGCCGGGCACCTCGACCGTCTGATCGAGACCGACCGAGAAGGAGTCGACGTTGCGGAGCGTCACCGACTTCGCCGACCCGTCCTGCACCGCGACCTCAGCGACAACAAGTCCGGCCGGGGTGTCGAGGCGGATGGTCGTCACCGGCTCGGTCACCTCGACCATGCCGGTCTCGACCAGGACGGTCGCCACCCCCATCGTGCCGTGGCCGCACATCGGCAGGCAGCCACTGACCTCGATGTAGAGGACGCCCCAGTCCGCGTCGGCACGCGCCGGCGGCTGCAAGATCGCGCCGCTCATCGCCGCATGTCCGCGGGGTTCGTACATGAGGAGGGTGCGGAGGTCGTCCATGTGCTCCATGAAGTGCACGCGGCGCTCGGCCATCGTGGCACCGGGGACGACCCCCACCCCACCCACAATCACACGTGCCGGCATGCCCTCCGTGTGGGAGTCGACGGCATGCAGGACGCGCTTGGCGCGCATGTCAGGCGGTGGCCAGGCCCGCGTCGATCGCGGCCTGTGTGGCCGCGCGAACGACGGACTCCTGCTCGGCCGTGAGCGGCAGACGCGGCGGACGGCACGGGCCGCCGTACTGGCCCACCATGTCCATCGACAGTTTGATCGCCTGGACGAACTCGGTCTTGGAATCCCAGCGCAGCAGCGGGTGCATGAGCCGGTAGAGCGGCAGAGCCGTATCGAGATCCATCTCCATGCAGGCGTCGTAAAGCGTGCGCGAGGCAGACGGGAAGGCGTTGGTGTAGCCGGCAATCCAACCCTGGGCACCGGCCATCGCGAGTTCGAGAACGACATCGTCGGAGCCGATGATGACATCGAGTCCCGGGGCGTACTCGGCGATCTCGTAGGCGCGACGGGGGTCGCCACTGAACTCCTTGACGGCCACGATGAGGCCCTCGCCGTAAATCTCGCCGAGCAGACGCGGGGTGAGGTCGACCTTGGTGTCGTAGGGGTTGTTGTAGGCCACGATCGGCATGCCTGCTTTCGCTACCTCGCGGTAGTGCTCCACGACGATGCGATCGTCCGCGCGGTAGGCATTCGGCGGCAGCAGCATGACGGCGACGGCACCGGCCTCGGCGGCCTGCTCGGTCCAGCGCCGCGACTCCTGGGCGCCATACGCGGCCACACCCGGCACAACGACACCGCCGTTGGCGGAGGCGGCGGCGACAGCCGTCTCGACGACCTTGGCGCGCTCCTCGGTGGTCAGGGTTTGGTATTCGCCGAGGGAGCCGTTGCAGACCACACCATCGCTGCCGTTCTGGCACAGCCACGCGACGTGCTCGCCGTAGCGATCGAAGTCGACGGCGCCGTCGGCGGTGAAGGGCAGGGCGGTCGCGGTGAGGATCCCGCGCCAGGGCGTGGTGGTCATGACTCTCCTTGGGTGGTGTGTCTCAGTAAAATATTACATATGACACTCCGACGTCAACCCCCGCCCTTCATCCCCGAGTGTGGGGTCAGTGTGATGACCGACGGTACGCACCCGGAGTCAGGCCCAGCACCGAGCGAAATTGCCGCGTGAACGAACTCTGGTCATAGAAGCCGCACGCAGCGGCCACCTCACCGGCCGACATAGACGTCGTCGAAAGCAGGCGTACGGCGTGTTCAAGGCGCAAGCGCTGGAGTACGCCGCGCGGGGACATCCCGAGCGTTCGCCGGCACAGGCGCTCGAGCTGAGTGGTCGATAGATCGGCGAGATTGGCAATCTCTGTGACCCGCCAGGGGTGAGCCATGTCCGACCGCACCGCCTCGAGGGCGGTCGCCAGTCCCAAATGCGCGCTATCCATCTGCGACTGAAGGTCCACCGATGCGACCGCGACACCCAACACGTCACCGTCGTCATCGAGTAGTCGCGTCTTGGACGTGAGGTACCAGCCCAGCCGCCCGTCGGCCCGCACGATCAACTCCAGGTGTCCCTGCAGCGGCTTCCCCGATCGCAGGACCTCAGCATCCTGTGCCGCGTACGACGAGGCGAGTTCCTTCGCGAAGAGGTCGCCGACGCTCCCACCCACGACGTCCCGGGCCCTCTTGCCTACCCGATCAGCAAACCCGCGGTTTACATAGACATAGCGGCCGTGAACGTCCTTGGCCGCTGCCATGACCTGGGGCAGGCCATCCACGAGGTCAATGAAGGCTGTCAATGCGGCGCTGGAACGTGCTTTTGGTATCGATTCGACACTCACGCAGCCAGGGTGACACAAGACGACCCATGGAGTGAGGCGGTCCACTACTCCCATGACGATCGCACCCGACCGCAATGCCGCCACGGCACCCACGGCCACCGCCGACCTCACCCCCGTGGCCGAGGATCGAGCAGCCGACCTGCTCACCCACGCCCTTGCCCGCACCACGCGCAAGGAGCGCCGCAGCGCCCAGCGGCTCGGGCGGCTCCTTGCTGACGATGACGGTCGCGATCTGCTGCTTGATCTCACCGATCAGGTCCTACGCATCCGAGATCGTCGGCGTGCGGCTCGACGTCTCCGCGACTTGGTCCGCGGTGGTGTCCCCCGATCTCTCGGCGTCATCGACGGCTTTGGCCTACGCGCACTCGGTGCCATCGCGCCCTACGTCCCGCGGTTGGCAGAGCGTGCGGTCGACTGGCGCGTCAGTAGCGAGACCGAGGGCGTCATCCTGCCCGGCGAGGACGGCCCGCTCACGAAGTACCTGCGCAAGCGTCGCTCGGACGGCTTCCGGCTCAATGTGAACGTCCTGGGTGAAGCCATCCTCGGTGACGACGAAGCCGCAGCGCGTTTTGATCTCGTTGCATCGCGCATTGCACGACCGGACGTCGACTACGTCTCGATCAAGATCTCCGCACTCTGCGCCAATCTTGATGTCCTCGCGTGGGACGACTCCATGGAGCGCGTTACCGAACGACTCGCCGCGCTCTACCGCATCGCGCAAGCGAACAACACCTTCGTCAACCTCGACATGGAGGAGCACCGCGACCTCGATCTGTCGGTCGAGGCCTTCATCCAGGTGCTCGACATGCCGGAGTTCCAGCAGATGCCGGCCGGCATTGTGCTCCAGGCCTACATCCCGGACTCGCACGACGCGCTTGATCGCCTGATCGCCTGGGCCAACGCGCGGCACGCCGCTGGCGGCGCTCCCATCAAGATCCGACTGGTGAAGGGCGCCAACCTCGCGATGGAGCAGGTCGAGGCCGAGCTGCACGACTGGCCCCAGGCGCCCTACTACTCCAAGTCCAACGTCGACGCGTCGTACAAGCGCATGCTCGACACCGCGATCCGAGATGCCGATCCGGGTGCGCTGCGCCTAGGCATCGCCTCGCACAACCTCTTCGACGTCGCTTGGGCATTGACTCTGCGCGATGAGCTCGATGATCCGACGATGGTGGAGATCGAGATGCTCGAGGGCATGGCGCCAGCCCAGGCGCGCGCCGTGCGCGATGCCGCCGGCTCCCTGCTGCTCTACGCCCCCGTCGTCGAGAAGTCCGACCGGGATGCCTCCATCGCCTACCTCTCGCGTCGCCTTGACGAGAACTCCGGGCCGGAGAACTTTCTGCGCACACTCTTCGATCTCACGCCCGGCTCACCTGCCTGGGAACGCGAGGCTGAGCGATTCCGTCGTTCGCTCGCCAATCGCGATGCCATCGAGATCACCAGCCACCGCACGCAGGATCGGCGTACCGAAGCCATCACCTACCCGGCGGACGGCACCTTCCACAACGTCGCCGACACCGACTTCACCACCCCCGGCAACCGCGCATGGGCTGATGCGATCCTCGCGGCCGCCGCACCGGCCGACCCCGAGTTGGTAACGACCGTCACCGGTGTCGACGACGCCATCGCGCGGGCTCGCGCTGCTCAGGAGCGTTGGGCCGCGACCTCGTGGCAGGAGCGACGCGACGTCCTCGCGCGCGTAGCGGAGGTCATGGAGCAGCATCGCGCCGAGACCCTCACGGCGATGGCCACCACGACCGGCAAGACCTTGCGCGAGGGTGACCCGGAGATCAGCGAGGCCATCGACTTCGCGCTCTTCGCCTCGCACCTGACCCTGCAGCATGAGCGCTTGGCCGAGCGTGCCGAGTGGGAGCCGCACGAGGTCATCCTCATCGCCGGGCCGTGGAACTTCCCCTACGCCATCCCCGCATCCGGCTTGGTGCACGCCCTGGCCTCCGGCAGTGCCGCCCTGCTCAAGCCAGCGCCGGAGGCACGCGCGGTCGGCGCAGTGCTCGTCGCGCAGTTGCACGAGGCCGGCGTTGATCCCGACCTCATCCAACTCATCTGCACCCCGGACGACGAGGTCGGCCAGCACCTGGTCACCCACGAGGGCGTCGACGAGGTCATCCTCACCGGCAGCCTCGCCACCGCAGAACTCTTCCTGGGCTGGAAGCCCGACCTGCACCTGCACGCCGAGACGAGCGGCAAGAACTCCCTCATCATCACCGCTGCCGCCGATATCGACCTGGCCATTAAGGACCTGGTGAAGTCGGCCTTCGGTCACGCTGGTCAGAAGTGTTCCGCTGCATCGCTGGCGGTCGTTGAGGCCAGCGTGTACGACGACCCGTCGTTCAAGCGCCGGCTCGCTGACGCGGTGCGCTCGCTGCGTGTCGGCTGGGCGACCGACCCGGCCACGATCATGGGTCCGGTCATCAATCCGCCGAGCGGTCCGCTGGCGCACGCGCTCACGAAGTTGGCTCCGGGCGAGACGTGGCTGGTCGAGCCCCGTGAACTCGACGAGTCCGGTCGCCTGTGGTCGCCCGGCGTGGTCTGGGATGTCCAGCCCGGTGCGTGGTTCCACCTCACCGAGTGCTTTGGTCCGGTGCTCGGCGTCATCCGCGCGGACAATCTCGAGCACGCCATCGCGATTCAGAACGCCCCGGAATACGGTCTGACCGGTGGGCTCCACAGCCTGGATCCGCTGGAGATCGAGCACTGGCTTGCCAACGTCCAGGTCGGCAATGCCTATGTCAATCGGCACATCACCGGCGCGGTCGTGCAGCGCCAACCGTTTGGCGGGTGGAAGCGTTCCTCGATCGGTGGCGGCTCCAAGCCCGGCGGTCCAAGTCACCTGCACACCTACGGTCGATGGATTCCCCGCGACCTCGATCGTGCCCGGGCCTACGCCGACTTCGATCGCGCGTGGCTGGTGCGCTTCAGCCAAGAGTTGGACCCGACGGGCCTGGCCTGCGAGCGCAACGCCCTGCGCTACCACCGACTCGACGGTGTCGTCGTCCGTACCGAACTCGAGGGAACGGCGTACGACGTTCTGCAGGCAGCGGCCGAGACCACCGGCACACCGGTGATCTGGTCCGATCCACGGACCGAATCCGATGCCGAATTGGCCGCGCTCCTTGGCTCCCTGGGTGTCGAGCGGCTGCGCCTACTTGCTCCGGCCTCCGATGAGCTCCTGACTGCTGCCCATGCGGTCGGCGTAGCGGTTGACCGGCAGCCGGTGACCGACCTCGGCGATGTGGAGTTGCCGCGCTGGCTCAAGGAGCAGGCGATCTCGGTGACGCGCCACCGCCACGGTCGTCTGCTGCGCTAGCCGGCCAGGTAAGGGCCAGGTTCGCCAAAGCACGGATTCGGCTGGGAAAAGTAGTTGTTTGGTGAGATGGATCTCACCAATGCCGGACCATAGGGGGAGGCACTCCACACCCGTCCACATCCACCGCTCAACGGTGGAACCGGAACAGGGTGAGCGCCGTCACCTTCTGGGGAGGGCCCGCCCAACGGGCCAGCGAGACAAGAGGATCCTTTCGAACGTGTACAACGCCGCCCCTGCCAAGGGCACCCGAACGCCCGGCACCCTCGTCCGGGATATTTCGCGCACCGTCCAGGACACCCTCGATGGTGCCGTCCGGCGCGCTCCGTCGGGCTCGGTCGCCCAGCGCGTCCTTCGCTCTATCGCCCTCACCTGGGCGACGGTCTGGCTCATCGGCATCACCGCGATTGCGGCCTGCAGCGCCTGGGTCGGTGCTCTTCTTCTTGACCTGAGCAGCCCCGTGCCGGCAGCCGTCGGTGCCGTCATCACTGTCGCGCTGTCGTTGAACCGCTCAATGCGCACCGGCCTATCGCTCGTCGGCGCAACCGCCGTCGCACTCGTCGTGGCCTTCGTCCTCTACCAGGTCTGGGGCCTACACGTTTGGACGGTCGGCGTACTCGTCATCGTCTCGCTTGTCGTGGGTCGACTCATGCGCCTCGGGCCCGAGGGATCACTGCAGATCCCCGCTACGGCCCTCTTCGTCTACGTCATGGGCGAGGCCTTGACCGATGACCTCATCATCAGCCGAATCGTCGCCACCCTTCTTGGTGTCGCCATCGGACTCGTCTTCTCCTTCGTCGCGCACCCCGAGCGCCCCGAGGAACGCATGACCGAGCGGCTCGCCGAACTCGGCAATCGCCTTGGCGGACTCCTGGTCGCCATGGGTGAGGTGTCCGAGGTTTCCCTGGGACGTCGCCAGGCGACCGAGTGGCTCACCGAAGCCCGCAAGCTTGCGGTGGAGACGCGCCAACTCGGCGAAGAGATTGAGGAGCTCGGCCTTGGCCGGCGCTTCAGCGTCGGCAGCGAGCGCAATGTCGGGCGCGCAATCCAGGACCAGTTCGCTCTGCTGCAGCAAACCAGCGATCACGTCAACACCATCGCTCGCGGGCTTTTCGATGCCACCTCCGGTGGCTCGGTACGCCTGCCCGAGGGCGTGGGCCAGATGCTCTCCTCGACCGGCGCCGCCATTGCCGTTCACGCCGACTCACTCGACCGCGCGATTGCCTCGGATGACCCGCCGACCGGCGTACTGGAGGCGCTCGTCGTCGTCAAGGAGGAGCGGACTCGTTCGGTGGCCGAGCTCAAGGGCATGGACGACACCGGCGCTCTGCTCCTCGGCGGCGCCCTCGTCAATCAGGTCGATCAGATGGCCAAGCGCCTCGCCGGCACTCACGGTCGCTGATCCCTCTAGGCTGCCCGCGTGCGCGCAGTCCTCTACGACGCCCTCGGCGCTCCGTGGCATGTTGGCGATGTCGCCGATCCCACTCCCCCGGATGACGGCGTCGTCCTCAAGGTGGAGGTGGCGGGACTGTGCCGCAGTGACTGGCACGGCTGGCACGGGCACGACAACATCTCCGAGTTTCCCCATGTGCCTGGACATGAGTTCGCGGGGACGGTTGCCGCCATTGGCCCAGACGTCACGCGCTGGCGCGTGGGGGACCGCGTCGCCGTCCCCTTCGTGTGCGCCTGCGGGCGCTGTCTGGTCTGCGAGTCCGGCAACCACCAGGTGTGCCCGCACCAGTGGCAGCCCGGTTTCGATGGCTGGGGTGGATTCGCCGAGTACGTCGCCCTTCCTGCAGCGGACGTGAACCTCGTCCGGTTGCCACCGACGATCGGCTTCGAGGTGGCCGCGGCCCTCGGCTGTCGGGTGGCAACGGCGTACCGGGCGGTGGCCACCATCGGGCGTGCGACCGCCGGAGACTCCGTCGTCGTTCACGGGGCCGGTGGTGTGGGTCTGGCCGCCGTCATGATCGCGCGCGCCCTAGGCGGTCGCGTCGTTGTCGTAGACCCGTCAGCGCAGGCGCGCGAGGTCGCCCTCCGGATGGGAGCAGCGGTTGCGCTGGCGCCCGGGGATGCCCTCCTCGAGGATCTGCGCGAAGCCACCGATGGTGGTCCGACGTTGTCCCTCGATGCGATCGGGGACTCGACGACATGCAGGACGTCGATCGAGAGTCTGCGGCCGCGTGGCCGTCACGTGCAGGTTGGTCTCCTGCCCGAGGGCACAGCCATCGATCCGGTGCCAATGCATCGTGTGGTGGCGCGCGAACTCGAAGTGCTGGGCAGCCATGGGCTCGCGGCGCACGACTATCCGGAGCTACTGGAGTTAGTGGCGTCGAGGCGACTGCGCCCTGACCTCATGATCGGACGCACCATCGGTCTGGAGGAGGTGCCGGCAGCGTTCGCCCTCATCGGTACGCCGGAGCAACCCCCCGGCATCACCGTCGCACGGACCTCCGCCACCTAACGGGGCCAGTCGGCGAGGGTGTCGAGGAACATCTGACGCACCCGTTCGACCTCCGGACTGATGTCCTCACGGGTCCACTCATCGGTCGGAATCGGCGGCAGCACGGCAACATCGAGCCGGCCCGATGAGATCAGCACGCCGTGCGACGGCATCAACTCACCGGCATTGCGGATGACGATGGGCACGATGGGCACGCCGGCCTGCATCGCCACGTGGAAGGCACCCTTCTTGAATGGCCCGAGCCGCGGCGTGGCCGAGCGCGTGCCCTCCGGGGCCATCGCGAGCGAGCGCCCTTCGCGCAGCGCCTTGACCGCTGGCTCGAGGGCCTTCTTGGCCTCCTCGGTGTTGGTCCGATCAACGAAGGCCACATCAGCGAGCCAGCCCAGTGGCGCGAACACCGGATCGTTCTTGAGCTCCTTCTTCGCCACTCCCGTGAAGTCCTCACGCAGGAGCGCGGCGAGGATGATGACGTCCAACTGGCTTTGATGGTTGAAGATGAAGACGGCCGGGCGCGCCGCCCAGAGGTTCTCTGCACCGACGACATCCATCTCGACACCGGCGGCCGCGAGCGCCAACTCCGACCCCACCGATGCGGTGACGCCGATCGCCGTGCTCCGGTCGCGGTTCACCGCGCCGAGGGCCAGCCCCGCCACCAGTCCCGCCGCCGCCCCGGCATACGCGGCCGCACTGCGGATCACTAACTCCGGAGACACATGCTGCGGCCTGCTCAAACGCGCCATGGGCCAACCGCGCTCCGTCGCAGCAGCCGCCAACTCGTCAGTGGGATTGAGCGGGCGTGGACGTCCCACTGTTGCCAGATAGATCAGATCCTCGGTGCCATTGCCGTAGGCGAACGACTGCGCAAGGTCGATACCGCGCTCGGCGGCGAACTCTCGCACCGCCGTGGCCTTGGCCTCCCCCCACAGGATCGGCCCATCGACCAGACCGGTGAGTACGCCGTCCCGACTCTCCAGGCGCGTACACAGCACGTCGTCGATCCCCAGATCACGCGCCGACGCGGTCGTTTGGAAGGTGAGGGCCGAAGAGGCCATGACGACCGTATGACCACGCCGCTTGTGCGCCTCGACGAGCAGCCGCGCCTCAGGGAAGATCATCGCCGCAATGCTCTTGCGGAAGAGCCGCTCCCCCATCTTGTCGACGTCATCGACAGACCGGCCACCGAGCGCACCCACCGCGATCTCCACGAGCCGGTGCACATCACGACCACGCATCTCCACGTTGACGCTCTCCGCCACAGACTTCAGCAGTTCCTGCGTGCCGACGTCACGGGCCATGAGGCGGTCCCGGAAATAGGCAACGGCGGAGTACCCGTCGATCAATGTGCCGTCGAAGTCAAAGAAGGCTGCAATGTGCGGTCCCTCAGGTGACTGGTCGATCTCGGAGAGCAGGCCGTCAATGTCCGGCACTTCTCAACCCCTTTGCAAGATGCGGGAGACGGTACGGCGACCGTCACCCTCAATCTGGGCCATGGCAGCACGCCGCACCACGCCGATGCGCTCGACCGCCTTCTGCAATTCGTCTCGGAAATCCTCGCGTGCCTTGCGCAGGTCCGCACCTCCGACCCCGAGAAGACCGCGGTTGTCAGCCAACTTCATCGCGCCCTGCATGAGATCACGAGAGATGGACTCAGGACTATGCAGTCGGTGCATGAGCCACGACTGCCGAGCAATGCCGAGGCACTCCTGCACGAAAGCGTCCTGGTCGATGGGAGCACCGGGCTCGCACTCGGCCAGCCGTCGCGCCACCACGAGATACGCCTCGAGGAATGGGCCAATGATGCGATGCGACACATAGAGGTGCGATTGGTCGAGCGCGTCGAGGACCTGGTCACGCCCCATGTCCTCCGACTCCCAGCCGGGACGCGCAAGGTCAACCTCCCGCCGGATCTGCTCGGCGAACTCACGCTTGCGCGGGAAGAAGAATTCGAATTTCAGCAGATCCCGCAGACGTAGCGCCTCCTGCCAGGTGCGTTCCACGACGTCACCGCCGGTCTCGGCACCTGCAAGCAACGAGTTCTCCGCGATCGCCCGGTAGACGAACCAATGGGCGAGGGTGTTGCGATAGAAGGCCGCCTCGTGGAAGCGGTCCGGGGCAACCGCATAAACCGCCTCTGTGCCGCCGTCGTACATCTCGACGACGCCCTCCTGTTCCAAGGTGCGCAGCGCCTGCCGTAGGCCGTCCGGCCGAGCCAGATCGATATTCGACGTCATGGGCAGACCACGCTGGTGGACGTAGACGAGCAGCGGCTCGAGGACATCGAGCAATTCCCCGAGGGTGAGCGCCCGGCCGTCGTTGTCGAGGAGCGCGAAGGTGATGAGTGCCGACGGCGTGATGGGAGTGGCGTCGTTGATGCGGTTGGCGATCTCGAAGGCTACGCGGGGCACGACGGTCGTGGGATCGGCCGACCCAGCCCTCTCGCGAGCATCGTCGACGACGCTCTGCAGGGAGAGTGGCTCACCGAACCGCACATGCACCTGGCCACGCCGGATCGACTGCGCCTTGGCGAAGCCGTAGAGCCAGCGGAAGCTCTCCGGCGTCTTCTTGCCACCGCCATCCTCGAAGGAAATGGCCTCAACCTCGTGCTGCTGGTCGTACACGATCGACACCGGTACGACGTACACGTCCTCGGGAGGCGCACCGGCCGGGCGCTCGGCCTCGTTTTCGACGAAGGCATCAAGCAGATAGCGAAGCACCCCCATGCGTGGCGGCCGCAACTTGCCGGTGCGGGTGCGGCCACCCTCGAAGTACCACTCCAGATTCGCGTGCACGTTGAGCAGGCAACCGAGGTAGAGACGCATCATCGCCGGGTAGACCGGATCGTCACGCGTACTGCGTCGGATGAAGACGAGCCCCGCGCGCTTCGCCAACTTCGACGCTGGCCACATCGCGAGGTTCATGCCGCCCAGGATGAAGTCCGGCGGGAAGCCGTGCCGGCTCAGCACCCGGCGCAGGACCAGCGGATCAAGATAGGAGCGGTGGTTCGGCAGGAAAACGAGGGAGTGCTTCAAGCCGAGCGCGCGGATACTCGCGAGATTTTCGGTCGAGGCATCCACGGAGTAGGAACGGGAGAGCCAGGCACCGAACCGATCCCAGGCCTTGGTGCTCCGCGGCTCGACAGTGGCGACCAACTCCTCCAGGCAGCCCTTGGCATCTGCCTCGATATCGGCCGGTGTCCGCCCTGTCGCCTCAGCCAGCGCCGAGACGCGCGCGGCGAACTCCGGCGACGCGACGATTTCCTCGACGGTGAGATTCATGTCCCTCTCCCTACCTGCCCGCACAGCCTAGGCTGCTGCGGTGGCCCGTTCCCTCGATATCCGGCTATCAGATTCCCTGTGGACCGCCCTACACGACCGAGCCGAGAGCAGCGGCCAGAGCGTGCACCACATCGTTCAGGCGGCGCTCGCCGAGGCGTTGGACATCCAGCACCATTCGATCTTTCAGGTGTCGACCTCCGGGGCCATCGTCCAGGGCCTCTACCAGGGCTGCGTTTCGGTCGCCGATCTTCGGCGACACGGCGATCTCGGGCTGGGCACCTTCGAGGACCTTGACGGGGAAATGATCCTCATCGACGGTCACTGCTTCCGAGCTCGCGCCGATGGGTCTGTGACGGAGGCGCCCGATGACGCCCTCACTCCGTTCGCTGCGGTCGTTGCCTTTGTCGCCGACACGTCGGCCGCGATCGGCCCGATCGCCAGCCTGGAGGCGCTCACTGCAGATCTTGATCGGCTGCGGACCTCCGACAACACGATCGTCGCCTTCCGCATCACCGGGACCTTCGACACGCTCAGCCTCCGGGCGGCATGCAAGCACGAGTCCGGGACCGGCCTTGTCGAGGCGACAGCGGATCAGGGCCTGTTCGACTTCACAAACATCACCGGCACAATGCTGGGCTTCTGGAGCCCGGAGTACGCGCAGGCGATCAGCATCGCTGGTTACCACCTGCACTTCATCAGTGATGACCGCCGTCACGGTGGCCACGTGCTCGGCGCTACTGCAACATCGCTGAACGTCGATATCCACCAGGTCAGCGACGTGCATCTGGCGATCCCCGAGACCGAGGCCTTCCTGCAGGCGGATCTCCGCGGGGATACGCGCGAGCAGT